>NZ_JAUOEK010000119.1 GCF_030540835.1 Flavivirga aquimarina
CGTTAAAGGCTTTTTGGTCAATCTTATTTCTGGACTAACTGCTTATTGTTTCTTTCCTAAAAAGCCTTCCTTGAATATTACTCCTATTGAAACTAACCAACTTTGTTTATGGGCAGCTTAAACGAGATTCACGTTAAATTACAATACGGGTACTCATTTGTTAATGGAGAAAGAATTTGACCTATTCTTTGCCCGTTTTCCTGCCAAATACTATAACGAAAAAAGAGACAACAGAAAATGGATTTGTGTTTATACCGTAGCGAAACATATAGAGTCTTGTATTAAAGCTAATGCCATTGTAAACACTCCAGAAAATAAAGTCGAAAATATCTTGATTTAAAATGATGAGAGGGGGCAAAAAGGAAATCACGCTTAAGCGTTATAAACAGCTTTTTGAAAGTTTGTATCCGCAACTTTGTGTGTTTGCAGACAAATACATCAATGATTTGGATACCTCAAAAGGCTTAGTTCAAGAGGTTTTTGTAAAGGTTTGGGAAGATCAAACTGTTTTTCAAAACGAAAAGCATAGAACAAACTATTTTTATAAAGTTGTAAAAGATGAATGCCTCAATTATTTAAAAACCAAACATCTTTTAAAAAACCGTATTTTTTTAAATTGAAGGTTTTCTTCTGTAGTTGTTATCATAGAAAAAACCTGTTAAAATATCTTTTCGATTGTGAGCAATCAAAATTGACTATTCAATTTTATTGAGGGAAACTAGTCAAATATCAAGCCTCCGAAAAAAAGGAGGCTTTTCATTTCTATTAAAAAATGTTAAATTTTGGAGTGTTTGCAAAAAAAAGCCTCACATCTCTGTAAGGCTTTACAATTTCTAAGTGGTCCCACTTGGGCTCGAACCAAGATTTAAAAAAAATAGCTGCCCTTTGTCAAATTAACAAGCCCATGAGTAGCTTTGTCGCTCGTCATAGTTTTGTCAATTGCCTTAAACAAAAAAGGTGTAGCCACAGACATAATAAGTGAATCTATGGGACATAAAAATTTGACTGTAACCCAATCTACTTAGAAGAGTTGGAAAGTGGTGTTATTGATGAAGCTAGTGAGATGTAGCTCTAACTATGATTCACAATTTTTTTATTTTTTAGACTAGGTCTAAAATTCTTTTTGTTTTTCTGATATATTTTTATTTCAATTCTTTCATTATTTTTTCGAGGAGTATTTCAAAATCAAGTGATTCACCATATATCATACTATTCTGCATTTCTTTATAATCAGATTTGTAGCTATCTAAGAATTCGTTAGGCGGTATAATGTTGAGACTTTGTAAAGTCAAATCTTTATAATCCGTAGTTTTTAAAGGTGTTAGTACACTTCTATGTGCAATAATACTTTCAAAAAGAACTGTGTTTTTCAAAGCACCCTGCCCATATTCAGAATTTAGTATTTGTCCTATATCATGGAAATGTCTTGACATACGTAGATGCCTTATTTTTTCTTGAGGTTTTTGAAATTCTTCATGTAATAGAATTAACTTCTCTAAAAATGTTTTTTGAGGATTTGTCGCATTTACAATAAATCCTGGTTCTGTAAAACCCGCTTCAGGATATTGTTCATCAATCATTGAATTTATAGCAACTTCTTGATTGGGGTCTATTAATGACCTTGCACTAACTTCAATTAAAACTCTTTTAGGTAAATAGTACACATCTTCAAATAGTGATTGATAGTTTACTCTAATTGTTTCTGGGTCTTGATCAGATACTTGCGTGTTTTCTACAATAAGTTCAAAGAGACTTTCATCAACTCCATATTCTACCAATTGTTTTTGTAACAATTCAGCTAAATCGGTAGAAACAAATGAATGGCAAGCTTTTCTTAATTTGCGAATTTGTCCTTTTGATAAATCGCCTTCAAAACCTAGATATTTCCTGTCAATTCCTAAATCAATATCTTCCGAAAATCGTTGAATCAAATTAAAAGCTTTGCTTAATGAAGTCCGACCTTTGAATATTAGGTGATTCGCTAAATCGGAAGTGAATATCATGCGTAACATGAGTGTTACCCAAGCATCTTTTTCAACAGCTTGTGGCGGCAAGTTTGTTCTTACACCAATTTGGGTAAATAATTCAACTTGTTCTTCTTTCGATAATGTTAGCCAGTTGTTCATTTACTTAATATTATTTTTTGTATCCAAACGGGGGCATTTTTTAAATTTTGATAGATGAGTTTTCGCTCACCACTTTCATCAATTATCAGCTGTATTTTATCAGTCTGTTCTTGTTGCACATTTTTTTCTCCAATTTCTTTCAATGCTTGAATTATAAGGTTGGTTAATCTATGCTCAATACTTAAGTTTTTAGGATTTGTCTTTTTAAACTGAATCGTTTGGTTTCCCACTTTTATGTTTCTAGCTGAGCCATCTGTTAAGAACACGACCTTTAATGGAATTTGTGTTGATAAGCCCAATAAATTTAAGGCTGTTGATCCTGCCGCTATTATTCTTGCTTTATCTCGTTTAGCAATAGCTTTGGCAATCTGTTCAGCATGAGGGTAGATGATACCTAATCGCTCATTTTTTTTAGGTAAAAAGTATATTCCTTTTGCAATACGTTTAATGCTGTCGTCTTTAGTTAGGCGTTGCAAAGCCTTGCGTACAGATTCATAATTACCTAGTTCGGTAAAGTCTGATATAAAGAATATATCACCTTTACTAAACTTCTTTTCTATGTTCTTTAAATTCAACATTGTCCCAAAAATAGCAAATAAATGGGACAAATATAATTAAATATAGAAATAATTGTCCCGAAAATAGTAATTATTTGGGACGCAAAACCATACGATTACACTAACTAACTTTATTGTGGAATTACTTTCTAGCGTTTTTCCATCAACTATACCAGAACGGTTCGTATATTTTTGTGCTACCGGTTGTTTAATGAAGTGTTGTTCTATTTTGTTTTCTTTAGCCATTCAATTTTTCACTTTAAGTGAATATGGTACATTTGTTTTGTTATAGCTTTTCAATAATTTCATTTTTTAGCCATTGAAATGCTGCTTCTTGATCATATTTAATTTCCTGTCTTAATAAGGCTTCCATATCACCAATAAAATCCAGATTATTTACTACAACTTCACTGCATGATACTTAAGCATTTGTTTTTAGGTTTTTAGGCACTGCTGAAATAGGGCTACTTCACAAAGCTGGAATACAACGAGACCTGTTTTGAGTATAAAGAAAAGAGATTGTTGTACCTATATTGTACCCGTCTTCAAAAGCAAAAGCTCCCGATTTCTCGAAAGCTTTGTCTTTACTAGAGTGGTTCCACTTGGGCTCGAACCAAGAACCCCCTGATTATGAGTCAGTTCACATACGGTTTTGTTTATTTCTTTTTGCCTAAATACGAGGGTTTACAAGGGTTTTTCGTAAATTTGAAACCGGATTAAACCGTTTCAAACCGAAAAAAGCACGCTGAAAGCACGCTACTAAAATACCCTCTCAAAAATGTCAAAAATCAAAATAGCCTTCGATAAACGCTCATCTAATACGACCAAAGATAATAAATACCCATTAGTCTTACGCCTTAGCCACAAAAGGAAAACCAGAGATATTCCTTTCAATATTCATCTAAGAGAAGATCAATATAATTTCGAGACAAAAAAAATTACAGGCATATTAAATGCCGTCAAGCACACAAAACGCACGCTGAAAATATACTCTAATGTCGATTTATGGGTCGATGAACATGAAGGGGAAATCAAAAATTGGGACATAGCGCGTTTAAAACGGGAGATAGAACAACGCTTTTTTAATATAGCACCATCCAGAACGATCCTGAGTTACGGGGCTGTATATCTTAACCGCCTTCGCTTGGAAAAAAGATTTTCTACAGCAGACTCTTATGAAGATGCATTAAAGCTGCTCGTAAAGTTCAAAAAAAGCCTAAAGGGACAGGATGATACTGAAAAGATAAAAACCCTCTATGAAATCAAAGACGGTAAAATGCAGTGTCTTGACGAGTTCAAAGATTGGGACATGGAAATCAAGGCAATGGATTACGGGTTTGTACGTGACTTTAAGGCTTATATGAGTAATCGTTATGAATCCAAAAATACGCCGAATATATACTTAAGAAGCCTGCAAGCCATTATGAATGATGCGGGAAATACATTTGAAGATTTAAGCAACCATAAGCCACTATCCAAGATCAAAAAAAAGAGCCATGCTAATGCGCCGTCCCCACTTGATCTTGACGATATAGATAGGATACGGAATTTGAGATTAAAGCCTGATACACCGATATGGCATAATCATAATTACATGTTATTCATGTTCAATAATATGGGTATGAATTTTTTTGATATTGGGCTTATCAAACGTTTCCAGTTTGAAGACAACCGGATTAAATATTTCCGCAAAAAAACGCACTATGAAGGTGATTATTTTAACATTAATCAAAATGATGAAGCGTTGGAGATCATTAACCATTATCTGAACGGGCAAAAGCCGGACGATTATTTGTTTCCGATTATTCCCAATGGCACAACGCCTGAACGCCTTCATTTGGTCAACAAAGCAAGAGTTAAAAGCTTCAATAAATATGCAGCGCAAATTGCAAAACTGGCTGGTGTTACCAAAAAAATCACGACCTATACCATGAGAGACACATGGACAAATATCGGTCTGGATATGGGCATTGATATTCGTAAAATTTCATCCGGCCTTGGTCATTCCAGTGTACAAGTAACCGAGAAACATTACAGCCAAAGCATATCCGAAAAAATTCTTGATGAGATCAACGCCAAAATAACAGGACACTCCTAAATTTTGTTTTCTACTATCGTTGTCATTTTTGCAGGCTGTTTTTGTCATGATCAATAATTATAGCCATAAGAGAAGTCTCGCTTTAATTTTGATTTATTAAATTCACTTAAAATAAAAAAAATCATGGAAGAAATAAATTTAATAAGAGAAAAAATTAGATTAATAGTGAAAAATCTTTGGGATTTAGAGAAAGGTTTATATGATCCCAATTACTATGAAAAAAGTAAGGTTTTATCTAAGAAGCTTAATATTTTAATTCATAAGGAAAAAATGATGATGATGTAATGCTTGTTGAACTGGAAATAACTCGACGACAGGAGAGTTATTCTATTTCAACAAGCCACATAAAGGCGAAAATTATAGTCATTCTTTTTATCTTTGGTAGACATTGCGGAAATCAAACTTGAAGCTATAGTGAATTGTAGAAGCTTCATAAATAAAATTTGAAAAATGACTGAATCAAACCGGATAGAATATAAACGAGAGCTTAATGATAAGCTGGAAAAGGAAGCTATCGCCTTTCTGAATGATAAGGGCGGCGTTATTTATTTAGGTGTAGATGATGACGGACGTGTGGTTGGCCTTGATAATTCTGATGATGTGCAGCTTAAGGTTAAAGATCGTCTTAAAACAAACATAGAACCGTCATGTATGGGCTTGTTTGATATTGAGCATGAGGCCATGGATGATAAGGATGTCGTTAAGGTTACATTAGCCAGTGGTACGGAAAACCCTTATTACTGGAAAAAATATGGAATGACTGAAAAGGGAGCCTATATCCGTGTAGGATCAGCATCCGAGCCTATGCCGCAGAAAATGATAGAGGATTTATTCTCCAAAAGAACTCGTAATTCTATAGGCAAAATAAAATCACCGCGTCAGAATTTAACCTTCGAGCAGCTGAAAATCTATTACGAAGCATCCGGTTATAGACTAACTGACCAGTTCGCAACCAATCTGGAACTTTTAACCGAAAATGGCGAGTTCAATTATGTCGCCTATTTAATGGCAGACGAGAATGGTATGTCTATTCAAGTTGCCAAATATTCTGGAACTAACCGTGTAAACTTAATTGAAAACAATGAATATGGTTACGAATCCTTGATTAAAGCGACCAAGAGCGTATTGGATAAGCTAGATTTAGAGAATAGAACCCGTACCAAGATAACCCCGAAGGAACGTGAAAATACAAGGCTTTGGAATGCTATTGCCATTCGGGAGGCTGTCATCAATGCTATTGTGCATAATGATTATTCAAGAGAAGCTTCTCCAAAATTTGAAATTTTCTCGGATCGGTTAGAAATTACTTCAGTAGGTGGTTTGTCAAATGGTTTGGATGAAGATGAATTTTTTAAAGGTTACTCCATTCCAGTAAATAAAGAACTTATGCGTATCTATAAAGATTTGGATATGGTAGAGCGTTTAGGGTCTGGTATGCCTCGTATTCTGGAAGCATATCCCAAAGAATGCTTTACCTTCTCAAATAACTTCTTACGTATGTCTTTTCCGGCAACCGAACAAGTTACCCAACTCATCCCCCAAGATGCCCCTCCACATGCCCCCCAAGTCATCCATATCACCCCCCAAGTGGAAAAACTTTTGCAGGTAATTTCAGGTGAGATGAGTAGAGGAGAAATTCAGAAAAAATTAGGACTGTCTGATAAGAAAAACTATATACGGAATTACCAAAAACCCGCACTTGAAGGGGATATCATAGAAATGACCATACCCGATAAACCAAATAGTCGATTACAAAAATACCGTCTCACGGAATTTGGGAAGAAACTAAAAGAAGAACAAGAGTGATTTAGAAATCTCAACACCCTACCGCTTACCAGATACGATTTCCCAATGCTTGTAAAAATGTTGCTGAAAGTGCTGTAATCTTTCTTCAAGAGCATTGGCAACACAGCTATGAGTGCACCCGTCGGGCAGGACTTGTTGTAGGGCTTGCATTAACCCGCTTATCTGTATCAGGTCTTCTTCCATCTCATGTAATTGTTTCTGTATCTGCGGCATTTGCATTGTCCTTTTTTTATTGAAACCAGACCTTTTCGGCGATTGCTCTTTCTTCTTCGCCAACAACATCGAGATAAATAGCAGTCGTCTTTAAATCACCATGACCAAGCCATTTTTTAACCAAAGTGATAGGAGCTTTTGTGACGGCATGTACGGCAAAACCATGACGCAGCCCTCTAGCAGAACTTTGAATGCCCGTAATATCGGCCTTACACATAACGGTCTTTATATATCTGGATGCACTGCGCAAGGAAAAGCGCCAAAGCCTTAGCGGTTCTTCACCTTCACGCTCCAAACTGTTCATATAAAATTCCAAATTTTCCAATAGAATATCCGGCAAGGGAATTTCCCTGTAAATGCCTCGCTTTCGTTTTTTGAGCGTTTCCAGCACCACAGATTTGTTGGAAAAATCAATGCCGCTAACGGAAAGGTTATGTATCTCGGCAATACGCGCACCAGTGTAATAGATCAGTTGGCAAAACAGCCTTATATCTACGGGGTGATTTTTTGTGCATTCCAGAAACCTTAACCGCTCGGCATGGTTTAGGTATTTACGCTGCCCCTTATGGTTATGCAGGGATATGGTGTTTTTATACATATCTTTTGCTCGTAACGACAAATATAACTGTCTGATTATTAGATATATTCGAACAAATAATCAAATAAAAAGAGATATTTTTTTCGGTTTTGACTGAAAAACGCCCATTTCTGCACAAAAACATAGGTGTTTTTAGTGAAAAAGCACATGCATACCCCTGTGTGGTGGCAGAGTATATCTAATTTTCGGACAAATAATTGATAAGCATGTAAAAAATGTGGTTTAACCACAGTCTTTAAATCCGTTTAAAAGCAAAAAAAATCAATCATTAAAGCAAATATGGGATATACAGAAGGCAAAATATCGCCAGACAGTTATATCGTGGAACACCACGCCTTTATAGCCACTGTGATGGTGTTGATGTTTAACCCCAACCTTAAAAATGAGGTTAAAGAACATTGTAAAACAGGGCTAAATATTGTCGGGTTTATCATAGATAGCCCTGAAGGCAAGGCGAAAGCAAACCTTATGTCAGGAAAAGAGTTTGACAGGTTTTTTAAAGCTTTTCCGGCTGTTTATTTTAATAATCGGGAATTGCTGCCCACCGATATGATATTCGGAAATATAGAAAAGTGCCTTAAGGGCAATAAAGTAGCTAAAATCACAAAATTATGAGGGAAAAACTTAAAATAATCTGTGCGGTCATTTTAATGACCATGTACGTTAATACCACATTGGCGCAAAACACAAAAAATCCACACGACAAGGTTCATGTGTTCGATATGACGGGGCAGGGCATTGGAAAAGCCTTTAGGTCTTCTCACATTAGTTCACAAAGAAAAGGCGGTATTCTTATTGCCACTGTTGTATCTGACGTGCCTGAATTTTTTAAGCTCGTCAAAGATGTCATGAACGATAATATCGCAGCAGGCCGTAGACGCTTAATGATTGTCCATGCTGGGGGAGCCAAAGGCGAAGGAATAGAATCCAGCATGGTCGCTCTTTATGCCAATGGTGAAACGGGTGATGTATATTACTTTGAAGGTGATGGGGAAAAACTTAAAGATACCGGAACTAAATTGTTTTTTAGTGTGAAGTCTTTATACGAGAAAGAGATAGAACCGCTTAACAATTAGAATTTCAGGCTTGTGGTAACATCCACAGAATCATTTTCTAAATCAATGTTGTTTAACTTATCAGACATATTGGTCTTCTCTAAGCCTGATACTTTTTCTTTTTCAGCAATATATTCCCTTGCCGAATTAATGGTTTTCTGAGGAATTTTACTTCCATCGTTTCTGGCTTCTATGCCTGCATCAAGGTCTTCGAGGATTTCGTTTGCTTTTTGTATTTCCTTGTTTTTGTTTTCAATGTCACGATCAAGTTTTGACTCTTGCTCACTTAAATCCAGAATAATGTAGTGGAGCATTTCGGAGGCTTCAAGAGAACCGGCATCAAACTTCTTACCCGTTTTCTGTTCCCATTCTTTAATGGCGGCTCTGGCTTTTTCGTTTATGGGATAACCGTCTTTACCAACCTCAATTCTTCCGTCTTCTCTTAGGTCATCAAGAACTTTGGAAATAGCGTTTCTCTTATCAATAATTTCATCTCTATCTTTGATAAGCTGTTCAAGCTCGATTTGCATTTGTGCAATATCGGCAAGTATTGCTCTGCGAGCTTCTTGGAGTAAATGCAAAACACGGTCTAAATAACGACGGTCTTTTTCTTTTTTGTTGATTGCGTAGTGCGAATTATGTGTCTGCAATGAGGTTGTGGGGATGCGCCCTATACTTTCCTCAATATCACCGCGCAAACTGTAATTATGATCCGTTTGCTTTTGGTGAAATGCTTTTTCGTTGAAATAAGCTTTAAGCATGAACTCCCCCTACCTTATACATATTGAATATTATGTCATGCAAATGTTAAGAATTTCTTAGGATTTGAGTGTAAAAAGCCTGTCAGTCATTTGCTATTCTTGGTGAGAAGGTAACCAAAAAAGTAGTTACAAAGGAGCAGTTAATTTTTTGCTTCGAAATGAATTTGTTCAGTCAGTATATTTGATTATATTTATGACATCTTCCTAAGAATTAGTTTTTTATAAGTATTCATGTTGATCAGGCGTGAAGTTTATTTGATTTTTAACTTAAAATATCAATTATGAAAAAATTAATTCTTTGTTCTTTATTTTTTTTAATGACCACTATTGCCGATGCTTGGAATGCAAGGGGCATATGATTATTGCTGCCATATCGTGGGAAAAATTAGATGCTAACTCAAAAGCTTCAGTGACAGAAATTTTAAAAAAGCACCCAGCTTATGAACATAGTTGGAAAAAGGAATTCAGAAAGGTAAAAAACACCAAGATCCCTTTAGGGAAATTTTTGATGATGAAAGCTTCTATTTGGTCAGATGCCATTCGGAGCTTTAATCACCCAGAACATGAATTTCATCGTGGTGAATGGCACTATATTAATTATAAGATTAATTTTAGTGGTGGACATGACAGCAAAATACCTAAAGATGTGCAACGAAAAGGCAATGTTGTTTTTGCAATTAATTGGGCTAGGGATGTAATTACAGATACTCATACCCCAGATAACGAAAAGGCGATGTATTTGGCGTGGCTGATTCACCTTGTTGGAGACATTCATCAACCTTTGCATTGCGGGTCACTATTTAGCAGTGACTTTCCAAAGGGAGATAGAGGTGGGAATAAGTTTTTTATAAAACCAAGTACCGCTGGTGTAAAACTTCATAGTTTTTGGGATGGATCATTAGGGGGGAGTAATAACGTAAAAACAGCGTCAGATCAGGCATTTCGAATAATTAACTCAACGTCAGCTAACATTTTTCCAAATGTAGATGTAAATGAAAAATCTCCAAGAAAATGGAGTCTTGAAAGTTTCGAACAAGCTAAGAAAGAAGCCCATTTGAATGGCAAACTTAAAGCTGGAACAACAAAAAATAATGCTGTTGCCCCACCTGCAAATTATGGCCAGAAAATGAAGGGATTAGCTGAAAAGAAAGCAACTCTGGCAGGGTATAGATTAGCAAGTGATATTAATAGAATTATTTAATTACTGGAGATTATTATGGCTTTTTATCATCATCTAAAGAATTACAAAAACGACTCCGATTATCCAAATAAGCAAGAGTGGATTTCTTCCAGATTATTGACATTGCGTCATGACTTGTACGAAACCATTGAAAAAGACCGCGAACCTAAATCATTGATAATAGGCTCTTGGAATATTCGCGCCTTCGATGGAGGTATGCCAAGGCTGGATGAAAGTTATCATTACATAGCAGAAATCATAGACCATTTCGACATTTGTGCCATACAAGAAATTAAAAGCAGTCTTAAACCTCTGCGTCGCTTGGTCAAGCTTTTAGGGCCTAATTGGGACTTCTTTGTGTCGGATGTTTCCACCCATAAGGGTGGCAACAGTGAGCGCATGGCATTTGTCTATAATACCAATCGAGTATTTTTTCGAAACTTGATTGGAGAAATAGTCTTACCCAAAGAAAATTTGATTGATGGTGAACAAGTAGCCCGCTCCCCATTTTTTGCTTCGTTTCAGGCAGGATGGTTTAGGTTTTCCCTTTGTTCTGCACATATAGTGTTTGGTAATGATCTAAGTAAACGGGCTGCGGAAATAAAAGCCGTTGCTGACGTACTGGTAAAAAGGGCAAAGTCAGAGGATCAGGTACATATTTTCTTGGGAGATATGAATATCGAGGAAAAAGATGATGTGGTCATGCAGGCACTGAAAGAATCAAAGCTAACTGTTCCCGAGTTTGGGTTTACTAACATGGGTGGCGATAGATGGTTTGACCAAATAGCATTTACAGAGAAAGGTAAAGCTGGTAGAAAAACACGTCTGCTTCGTCACGGTAAGTTTGATTGGCGTCATGCCGTTTTCGGCCCTCATCCAAATCCACAAGAAAAAGCTCCTAAATTGACGGAAGCTGATAATAAAAAAGGTAAAAAGCGTCTAACTAAGGATGAGATTCTGAATCACTATGAAAAGATAGTTGAGCAAGTGAGAAAGAAGCATGACAAAAAGCCCTATAAAGATTGGGCAAAAAGTTATTCAACTTGGACAACGCATGAAATGTCGGATCATTTACCTATATGGATGGAGTTGGAAATCGACTACTCCGATGATTACTTACGTCGTTATTTGTGATTATTATCTAATTCAGCTTTCTCTTTTTAGTTCTTATTACTAAGAACTTTGAAAGGCTCCAGAAATCTTTTGCATTTAAAATTGAAAGAGAGGCTTGATTTCCTACATTATAAAACGCATAACTGTTTTTTGGATGAAAAGTAAGTACCTCATATTTATCTAAATTGTAATAAAAATCAATTTTTGATCCGTATATTTTTGAAATTTTTGAGTCTATTTTTGCAATTTCTATCAAATATCGTTCATTAAGCTTTAAACTCAAATCTTCTATATCATTCTCTAGAGTTTCAATATCTTCTTTTTTATTGTCTAGGTCTTTATACAGCTCTTCATTTTCACTAGATAAATTTCTATTATTGAATTCTAATTTGTCATTTTCATTCTCTAGATCATCTATCTTTCTCTTTGCATTATTTAATTGTCTTCTGTATCCATAAAGCACTTCTTTTAGTCCTTCATATTTAGTTACATACTCTGATAACTCTTTATCTTTCTTATCTAATAGTAATTTAATATTAGATATTTTATTCTTAAATTCAGATATATAATCTTCTTCATAAAGCAAGCCTTCGTCATCAAACTCTTCCGTAGAATATAAAAACTCTTCCGTTTCTATTGACAAAAATTCTTTTTGAATTTCCGAAAAAGTATTTAACCAACTGTTGAAGTTTTTTTCCTGAAATTTTAGATGTTCTTTTAATTTCTCATTCTCAGTTTTTAACTCATCTAACTCTTTTGATTGCCCATTTTCTTTATCAATTTGAGTTTCACTATTACAACTGAGAATACAACATAGTAATAATGGAAAACATATTATAAAACTCTTTCGAATTCCCATGAATTGTTTATTTTGTTTTTTGATCTAATATTTATAAAAGTCTTATTTTTAGTAACATAAGCACTATCACTATTCTCTGTAACTATTAGTCTATCTTGAAAATAATATTTAGCATTATAACTAGACATCCTTTTCTTCCTTACAAATATCATTTTAATACTATCCTCATGTCTATGCTTTTGAATCAAAAGAGACATAAATTCTTTCTCTCCCATGGAATTGATAACATGGCCTTTATATATTCCTTTAACCTCAATAATATCTTCAGGGCTAAAGACAGGCACTGGCTCAGGGATGGGAGGCTCAACAGTTTTATTTTTAAGGGCTAAAGCCATCATTATGCAGACAATTAAAAAGACTCCTATAGTAAACTTCCTTTTAATATTGTCTTTTAAAAGAAAAACTATAGATACAATTCCTACAGTTAGTGTAATTGTTAGAACTATGACATTTAAAGAAAAGTTGTACATGCTTCGAATTTAACTAAGGAAAAAAAACGGTTTTAAATTAATCGCTAAAAACCCTTTTTAATCGATTTAACGCAAAACAATCTTGTTAATCAACTCTTTTACATAGTAGTAATATTTTAAAGCCTATCCTATAAATGTATTATCTATCCATATCCTTAGCTTTATTAAAGCTTGGTTCTATTCCCTCCCTGAATAGTGGGTGTTTTTCTTTAAAGGATTTTTCGAGGCTGTTTTCGGCTCGATAAGGTTCTTTTGCTTCTTTAAGGGTGTCATTTCTGAGCTTCCGATCTTGATCGTTATGCATGTCTTTGATGTCTTCATAATCCTTATGCGGTAGATCTGAACGAACACCCATACCGTAATGTAACGCCCCTTTGTTACGGTTAATTTCCCTTTCTTCCATTTCCTTTAGATATTTGTTTTTTATCTTTTGCAGGTTAAAGGATTGTTTTTCCTCCTTGTTCATTTTTTCGTAGAGATCAATACGCTCCTGCAATTCCTCATGTGATAAATCTGCGTTTGGGTGATTATCCTTTTCAGGATGGTTGGGTTTGTTAATTTCTGTTGGTGATAAATGATCCTCTTTTGAATTGTTGTCTTTGTCTGTTCCCATTTTTTTTAAGGGTTTAAGGGTTATTATTTGTTTACGGCTTCTCCTTTGATTTCAATGTTCGAGATAAAGGTTTCGGATTGCCCGTCATCTTTCCCCGATGGGCTTTCTTTCATCCATATCAGGCTTTCTTTTGCCAGATATTTTTTTACAGGGGCGAGGTTTCGTCCGCTTATCGTGATAACGAGATCATAAGCAATGATGTCGAGTTTTTTACCGCCTGACAGCTTGTAAATAGGCAGGAGCGAATAGGGGATACTATACTCATTGCCCGAACGTAGAATTAAATCGAAACGTTTTGTTACATCTTCCGATCCTACCGCGTAATATTGCATAGGCTCGGAATTAAAATCGTTTTCGTTACCTGTCGCGGTTGAAGCCCTGTGATTTTAAAACTCTTCGCGCAGGAGATTGTTCTCTTTGCCTGTTTCTTCCATGTTCTTTTAGTTTTTCATTTAAGGTTCTGTGATGGGTGCGCCGCTGCTGTTGCAATAATCTGCGTCTATCATTGTCTGCAACCTCGCGGGCAGTCATGTGCTCGCCGCTGCGGGAAATATTTTGTTTCAGTTGAAATTTATCAGGGGTGTAGACCTTCACCGCGTGCGTTCCACGACTTACAGAAACGTAGAATTGTTCGCGGTTATCGGCTGGGCTCAAGGCTTCCGATTGAGAAATAATCACATCCATTGCATCCTTACCCTGCGTAGCATGACTGGTTTCAACATAAGCATGTTTAATGTGGTGAATATCTTTAGACAGGGTTTTACCGTTGCTGAGTTTAATATCACCCGTTTTGGTAAAGCCGGTGATATTAAAACGGGTTCCATTGGCAATCTTTGAATTTTCCAATGTCTTTGAATTATTGGTGAGCTTAATAAGATCGCCTTTGGCTAAAGGGGTTTCATGCCTCCAGTAGATTTGGAAATATTCCGGCTGCTCATGCGGCAATTTATGTATCTGTTTTGTTACAAGGTTTAGGACTGTGACTCCGTCCTGATTATTGCGTTTTAATACCTCATAATGTCCGCCTGCTTTAAAACCGCCTCTCTGGTTTTTGGTGAAACGGATAACCTGACCTTCTTGGTAGTTGGCTGTATCTTTCCTTTGTGCTTCGGTAAAAGACAGGTTTTTAAGCGTTTCAAAGCTCCGGTCTTTACCTTGAATACACCCCTTTGATTTAAGCCTCTCCCGCACAATATCGGAGAGTATTTCACCTTCCGCATTGGTAGGGCTAATTATAAGCGCACTTCTTTTTTTGGTTACGGATGCCACATAATCATCGGCAATAGCATCCATACGCTTTTCATAGTCTGTAATCTCTTTGATAGCCCCTAGCTTGTCCAAAGCTTTATAGCCTTCAAGTGTTTTTCCCTTCGCTAATTGCTCGACAGCTTTACGATAGCCTTCTGGTTTTTGCCTTATAACCTTGTTGACGGTGACTGTTTTTAACTTGGCTTTATCTTGCAAAATGCGGAGCGCATCACCATATTGTCCGGGCGGTCCATGTTGATAGGTGTCCCCGCTTAAAATGATACGGGTTTTGTGTTTTTGGGCTAAAGACAGAATTTCGGATTTTGCTTTAACGCCGACCATGCCCGCTTCATCTACAATGAGAACGGCATTTTTTAAATTTTCCTGAAGTTTCGGGTTATGGAGCAGGGCGGCTATGGTACCTGCTTTAAAGCCTTTTTGTTTTAAAACATTAACCGCCTGCGTTGAGGGCGCGGCTGCAAAAAGTGATTTTTTTGCTTCCCTTACGCCGGAAGCAACTTCTTTTAACAAAGTCGTTTTTCCCGATTCTGCCGCCCCTTTAAGGATGCTCACTTGGTCATTCGAGATGAGTATATCCTTGATAGCTTTACGCTGCTGGTCATTTAAAAAATCTGCTTTGGGTTTGTAATTCGGATTAAGGGCAGGGAACTTGCCTTTACCCGATGTGGCAAGCTCGATCATGCGGTTCTCCGCCCGTATCATCTCCTTTGTTGTGATATGGCTGATAGTATTTTTATCTTCCGAACGTAAAATGTTGCTCCTTCTATCCAGTTCCTTTTGAACATCCTGTGGTAACAAATGACCGTACCCTAATGTCAAGGCATGAGCTAATACGCGCTTTTCCGGTGCGGTAGAATTCCGTTCGAAAAAATGTTCAAGACTACGATCTATCGCTTCCTTTGCAGAAATTGGGCGGGGCGCATTTTTATGTTTTCCTTTGATGTTTTGAACATTTTTAATTTCTGTTTTGGTTAAACGCTCTTGCCAATTTTGATGAAGTTCTTTTTCATTTAAAGTTTTTGATTTAGAAAGTCTTGTTTTCGCACCAAGTTCGGATAGTTTTTTGGGGTCGGTAATCTTTTTTTCTTTGGCAATTTTGTTGATGTGTTTTATGCGGTTAGAAAACCTGTCATTTAGATGGCTTATTCCTTTAATTTCATATCGGTCATGTGTGCGTTCTATTTGATAGCCGAGCTTATTAAGTTTGTGGCTTAAATTTGAATGAAAGACTTCTTGGTAATATTCAGCATCACGCCAGATGTTTCCTATTTCCAAAGCTTGAAAACGGTCTTTTGATTTATTGTGCGTAACGTTCATCACAAAATTGTGAATGTGGATCATTGGATCGCTCGCATAAATCGTTTTGCCGTTTTTTTCAATTGGTGTCGGGCGAGATTTAAAATGCAAGAACGGTGAATAGATTAGATTTCCTGTATGTTCATAGTGTCGTTCATTTCCGATATTGGCTTGTGTCTGCGCTGAGGCTTCAATAGCTTTCATCATTTCCTGATTGGCCGATAAAATCGCTTCCTTAATTCTTTCGTCTTTTGTAAAAAATTCCGTCACAGACACGGATTTTGGAACATTAATTGTAAAGTCATAACCTGCACGTCTCTGCTCTGCATTTCGAACCGTTAGGCGCTCATTATTACTTTCAGGGCGAATGTTCTTAGCTAGATTGGAAAAACCTTTTTTATTAACCTCTTTACCCTTTAAGCCTAAAAACGCGCTCGCCTTACCTTCCCAACAAGTACTAATTTTTTCGTCTAAATAGTAATTGCCTTCTTTGCTCAACCCTTCATTAAAATATAAAGTTGCAGCTTCACTGCTGTGAGATATGGTTATTCTCAGCATGGTTTTTCTTTTTTTTGAGATTTTTGGATTTGAAGATTGAAGGCGGGCTTGGCTATGTGTGGCCGCCCACCTTTCAATCTTTGTATTAATGACTGATTCTACAACTCAGATCAAGGATTAAATTCCTATAATTCATATATCAAGTATAGCCCGCTCACGTTTATATTTGGAATATTGAACCAGTTCCTCGCGCAACACATTTCCTGCACATAGCCACAAATAGCTTGCAAAGGTTAAATCATCGCCAAACTTCCATGCACAAAAGGCAACAGCGGAAATAACAAACGGTTGCACTATGACGGTGATGAAATACAGGTTTATTTTTTCCTCGAAGGCTTTACAAAGCAGGACATATATCCAGCTTTTATTGCTCTTTTTGTATTTGCTGTCTTTCCACGTCCAGATCAGTACCAAACGCACCATAGAGAGGATAAAAAACAAAATGGTGTATGTGAGTAGAGCCTTTGATTTTATGCTTGTAAAAACCCATTCATATAGCTGCCCTCCATCGGCAAAAAATAAAAGAAAGGGGGCTATGATAGCCATTATTAGAGCGAACACCGAATATAAATAAGCAGAATTGAAGCACAGAATAAAACAGAGTGAGAATACCGTTAGGATTACACCAAAATTCGAGGTTGAAAATTTATGATAAAAAAAGACATTAACCCCTGTGCTAATTATAGCCGAGATAAATTTTAAAAAGTCTTTTCCTAGCTGGTAAAATGCCTCATTCGGTTTGAAGATCAGGTTTTTCCAAAAAGGTGTAGAATAAGCACCTTCTATAATTCTTTCGTCACCCCATTGACGGCCTTTTGGAATGTTAAAATCATTATTTGCTGGTTCTGTTTTCATTATTATTTAGGTTTAAGGGATTAAAAGGGCTAGTGTTTTATGTTGGTAACACTAGCCCTGTAAAACTTATAAATTGGGTAATATCTCTACGTCCGCTGAAAACTCCTCTAAAAAACGTTTCCAGAAATTCCGGCACTGAAATGGTAAATCCGAAGTTCCATCATCCGTTCCGATAATTTTGATCTCAATACCGCTTAAATCGGGTATTTTGGCAACATCCAGAAACATCTCTTTGATTAAGTCATAATCTTTTGTTAGAGCTTTCGGGTCTTTATTGTGTAGATCAACCATACTCAAAATATGTGATTCCTCTACGCCGTCCGTTAACAAAAAAAGGATTGTCCTATTGGCTGACGAGCGAGCCATCCTTCCTAATGTGTAGCTTAGGTTATGATAAAGTTGGGTACTTCCTTCTCCTTTTATTGAACCAAAAAACGCCTCTAACTTAAACTTAAGGTCATCGTCGAACTGCTTTAGATCACGCTTTGTTTTTTCTCTGTTGCGGTTAAGCAGGTGAGGCACTTCGGGGATTGGAATAACCCCGATTTTAGGCATTATAGAATCTCCAAATACACTATATTCGATGCGTCCTTTAAATCCATTTGTACCCGGATTATCTGTGCCTAATTGAGTTATCAACGCTTCACATACGTTCTGCGAAACGAACTGATTTCCGCCATAGCTTCCTGAGCCATCCGCCAGAATGATCCCGTAAAGGTTGTCCTGCTGGATATTGGCATTTTCACAAGCTGTAAAAAAAGACAGTGACAACATAAGAAGGATAACAAAAACCGGGTTTTTCCATTCTGGGAAAGGTGGCGGGGCTTGTGTATCGTCACCAGAATAATGCCTGCTACGTCCTTCCTGATGACTTTTTTTGATCTCTCCTACCGCTTGTTTCTTATAATGTTCAAATCCATTGACCGTGGTAGGCTTCTTTTGCTCATTGGTGGTTAAAGCGGCCTCTAAACTGATCGCTTCATTAATTAACCTGTTCTTCTCGGCGGCAGCGTTAGCCTCAGCCTTTTGATGCCACTGAGCAACAATGATATTTGCATTAGCAGTTGCATCAAGCATGGTTTTATTAAACTTGTTGATTTGTTTGATGAGAGAGGCTTTAAGTGCAAGCTGATCAAACCATGCTTTAGATTTATAACGTGCTGTTGCTGCCAAAGTAGAAGTCGAATAGAGCAGGGCAATGGCGGGGGCTGTAAATTGCCAATGCTCACTGTTAACCGAAATACGCAGACCAATAATAAATGTCAAAAAACCAAGACCAAAAAAGCAAAAAACCAGAAAGCCTTTTTTGCTTCCACTACGGTAATAGTACCCTGTCATCTCTGCAAAGAAAATTAACAGGCATGAGAAGCCAGTAGCGCCTAATAACGCCTGACCATAGTTAAAGCCGTGCGCCTCCAAAATGGGCGTAAAATACCCAACTTCCAATCCCATAATCATCGAAGCGATTACAAGTGTAACGGCTAAAGTTTGAAAAAAAGCTTTCTTATAAATACCGCTATACTTGCTAAGCGATACTTTGACACTCTGCAAACTTATAACCGCTTCATCCTTTCCTCTATGTGCCTCCGTATAGGTGGCATATTCTTTGGTACATTTGCGGTTAACGTCAGGCTGGAGCTTATTTTTTTCCCTCTCTACACGCTTATCATCCGGTACGTTTAACTCTTTCTCTACCCTAGATTGTTTTTCTTTAATCTTGGTTCCATCTGCATCTATAGCTCCGAGAGCTTCATCTTTTGCGGCATCAATCTTTTCTACAACAGGGTTTATTATTCCGTCTATGTTTTCCTCACCCTTTAGTCCCGCTGTCTCAGCGTCTTCTTTTGCCTGTTCAACATATTCGTTTAATGGCGCGGTTAGTTTGTCAATTTCGGAAAGTCCGTTTCCAAAAACAGCTTCTATAAGAGAGCTGAAAAATGTTTTTAATTTGCTAAATACGTTTTTCATTATTGAGTATTTTTTTGGTTAATTAATTTTTGTTTTTGATGGATAATTCTTACTTTGCTTTAGAATTTTTTCATGCGTATAAATGATTTAGATTAAACTTCCTATGACAAAAAGCATCAACGTGACAATGCGACTGTAAATGAGTGATTTAAGTTCTTTTTGTTTAGGTAAATTGAGCTTGAAAGTTTTCTTGAAACTTCCACAAAAGCACTTGGCGTGGTTCTAAAATTGTTAGAATTCTAAGAATTTAGTCCATATTTTCTCTGCTATTTCATGAAAAAGGAAGACTTTTATATATTTATTGTTGATTATCCATTTTTTGAAAGCATTCAACGAAAAAGCTAAAATCCCACAATGTCAAGAAAAACGAGAGAGATTAAAGGGCTACATATCAGCCTTGAGGAATATCGTATTAAAGCCAATAAAAAGCCTAGAGAAATATCAAATATCCTAAGAGGTATTGAACAGGCGATGAAGTACAAAAAGTACTCATTAACCAATACGCTTACAAATGCAGAATTTCATGAAAATTTAGGGCATTTAAATCAAAAGAACCTACACTACTATCAGCACATTCTAGAACTCCATATTTTAGGAGGTGTGCCTCTAGAATATTTTAATTTTTACGGTAATGAAGATTTGTTTAAAGCCCTCAAAAGTTTTAGTGTAAATAAACAAGATAGCTCAAAAGATGAAAAAGAATCTAACCTTGTCGAAATGCATAAATCTTCCATACAGACTAATATTGGAGATAGCTATTTTAACAATTGTAATTTGCTTTTAAATAATGTGAAAGGAAGTTTGTTTGTCTACGAATATTTAGACCGTTTTTATCGAATAGATGAACATGATAAAGAAGATTATGTCGAAAGACATGAAAAAATATTTGAGAAAATTGAAAAAATATTAAAGAATTCTACTAATAATGGTATCCCTCAAATAAAATATGCTAGGCTTCTTGCCCTACCAATGGGAAAAGGTGAACTACCCAATTTACGAGAAAGAGGATGGTAGAAGAAAATACCCTTTGGGATTTTACCTTTTTGATTTTACTCCAAGAATGTATCACTTTGCGGTAACTAAAGAGGGGGATATTATTTAACAGAGAATTATAGATTTAACAGACAGAAGGTTTGTAGGTTGGATACATTAGAAGTTGAGAAAATACGAGAAACAGATAAAAGCACTCGAAACATGGCAGATATTTATCACGATTTTATAATTAAGATGTATGAAAATGATGTGGTTCATAAATTAACCAGAGAAGATATACATGCGATATTCGAGAATGATATTATCAAATTTAAAAATAAAGAAGCCCTAAGTTCTGATTCTACATCTTGGCTTAACAAGGTGAAATACCTTACGAAATGGTATGATTTTAAAAAAAGAACATGGAAACTTGACTAAGTTAAGTTTTTAAAGTTCTTTTTCAAATTTCTCAATATTCTGAAGACCTTGTTGTGCAAGTTCATCAATTTTCTTTTGATCTAGTGGTCTTGGATATATTGGGTTTGAGTATTCATCAATAATTCTTTCTTCTCCATTGCTTAATTCCAAATTGACATTAGCAGCGATTTTAAAAAGTTCTTTTCTATCCCAATTCACTTTGTTCAGTAGGCACTCAGTCCAACCCAGTCCAATATCAAAAAATTCATCTTTCCATCCATCATATTGTACGCTAAATAAAAAATCACCATCACAAAGCTCAGGTTTTGAAGGATCACCACCCTCAAAACATTCATGATGAATATATGACTCATTTCTAATTCTGGTGACTTCCAAAAACGTTTCTTTTAATAATAAGAAATGTTTTTTAAGTAGATCTGGGCTGGTTTTCATTAAGCTTCTCCATAAATAGAACTGGGGAACGGAGATATACAGGCCCGCATAGCTTTATGTCAAGAAAAAATCAGCCTCTCTGGTCAAACTGGGCAACGTCGAAAATGTCATTGTTTTTACCCCATGTTTTACCAGCTTTAAAAACAACGGCCTCGACGATGAAGTTATTATTTTTCCGGCCTGTTTTTAAGGTTGTGAAATGATCTGTGGTGATCCGGTATTCCAATCGTTTATTTTTAGTCGTGGAAAGTTCCTTGTCTTTGTTGATTTGAACACTTTCAACATAAATATAATGTTTTCCGACCATCTCAGAGGACCATTTGTTTGTCTCGGCTTCCGAATTATTGCACAGATATTTAAGGTTTAAGTTTTCGACAAGGCTTTTCGCTCTAGCTTGGGGCATATGTTCTCCCATAACAAAATAGAGGTTTTGTAACGACTGCGTTATAAAAACAGACGCAGCCCATGAACTGCGGGCTGTACTTTGAAAGATACTGTCATTTATCGGTGAACACAGGCTATGATATTCGTCAATATAGAGCGCACATGGTTTGGGATCATTCTCTTCCTTGATTTTACGCCTTTCCATTGCCGCCTGAAATGCTGTTTTATAGATCGTCGATGCATAAACTCCGGCAAGGCCATATTCCTTAATGGAAAAATCAACCACCACGATTTTATTTTGAGTGATAATATTTTCAGGGCGTAATTGATCGCTTAAACCTTTGGAGAATTGCTCTTTTAAAATTCCACGATTAAGAAATAACTCAACAATCCCCATAAAGCTTTCAGTGACGATGCTCGCTGATTTATCGGAAAGCTCTGGGAATTCTTTTGTCCAGTAAGATAAAGCAAGTTCTTTTTCTTCCAGATCGTCGGATGCTTCAAAATTTTTACGTTCAACTCTGTTAATTACTGTTAGGAAATAGCTGGCTTTTATCCATATATCTAATTCTTCTCTTACTTGCTTCCGTATATCTCCATCAATTTCATCCTTAGTCTCAATAATCTCTTTCCGGTAGTTATATTTTGCCCGGCTTTCTCCCCTAAGATGACCTGAAACAATTTTACGCATATTGGTTATGTTGATTTCTTCACCAGCCAAACGAAGCAGAGAAACACAACGGCTGATTAATCGCCGCAGGGCATCATCCCAAAACCGATCTTCACTTTTACCTGTGCCGCCTGTTTGAAAAATCGAGCTTTGCTCTTTTAAGTTCATCAAAATATTAATGATGTTTATGACATCGCCTGCACCTTCGCCCTGACGGGTCATTTCATATTCAAGGAAGTTAAAATTAAGGCCGCTTTTTTTATCGAATGGAATATAATCTCCCTTTCGTTCGGGCACTTCTTCTTCGATATATTTCTTCCAACGCTCGGCTTCATCGGGCTTTACGCAAAATACGCACATACCGAACCCACTGCGAAGCATGGAAAGGGCTATATGGCGGGCAGGGCCGGAACTTTTACCGCTTCCGGTTTTTCCCGTAATAAATGTGCCTTCTACGGCATCCGCCCATGTGACCGGGGTGTTAGTGCCAGGAACTTTATAGAGTGTTTGGTCTAGTAAGGCTTCGTATTTGTCTTCGGTGCTGTTTAATTTGGATTGTTTTTTATTGAATAGCCCCACGTATTGTTAGTTTTTAAAGATTAATCCCTGCCTATATCTTTTGATGTGCCTTTATCTTTATAGGGAGCATCAATATCGTCCTTGTATTTATCCGCAAGCCTTTCGACTGAGAAATTTTTGATGGCCTCTTGCTCTTTTTCATACTGCTTTACGCGATCCTGAAATCCTTTGGTGTATTCACTCGGTTCATCTTTAGGCAAGTTCATACCCTTTAATAAATGGGGCATGTAAGTGCAGATCATGTCTGCTTGGTTGTAAGCTTTTTTGTAGTCTTCCGAGACTTTTTGGTTTTCCATTGCTTAGAATTTTGATTTCACATTTTGCTCGATATATTCATCAATGGAATGCGAGTCATAGAGAATGATTTTTTTACTGGGTTGGGAGTAAGCTATCTTCCCTTCGTCACGTAATTTTTGAAGTGTCGTGGATTTTATACGAAGCCTTCTCATGGCTTCCTCACCATCAATCCAGCGGTGAACAGGCGCTTGGTGTTTTTGGCTCAACCTTTCGACAACTTGCTCAACAAGTTCGTAAAAGGCTTCTTCTTCAAGGCAGATTACGTTCATAAATAGCTAGGATTAAGCGATGTAAATTTAACAATTAAAATTGTTAAAAAAACAAATTTAGGGGAAAATACGCACACAAATTTTTATAGCTTTATCCTTTTAGGCAAGTCAGAAACGAAAGCATCCAAAAGCTTTTTAAAATGTAAAATTGAACCAGTACGCAAATTGAAAACAGAATTCTTTTCGATCAAAAGATCATCTTTATCATTGAGGTTAATTCTCCCCGATTTATCAAAAGTATCCAGACTTACTTCATAAATACCTTTTAACGAAACGATAAAGAAAATTGTATTAGGGTAGTTCCTTTTATATTGTTCAAAATCAATTTTAGAGCTAAACCTAAATTGACCGCTCGCACAGAATTTCACTTCGGCGTAATATATCTTTCCATTTTCAGGCTCGGGTGCTGGTTCAAAGATAATCAAATCAGGTGCTACGCGTAAGAATAGGGCTTGTTGAGTTTCAATGCTCTTAATCTGTTATAATAAAAACGGATGAGTGTTCTCAATCCCATTTTTATAAACTTGATAACCTTCACTTAAAAATAGCTCTTGTATCAGGTTTTCTGCAATGCGTCCTTTAATAAGCCGATATTTGAAGTTTAACTCTTGAAGACTTACCGCTTCATCTTCTTTGTTTTTGCCTATCTTATTATAGTCGGATGCTGGCTCTCTAACAATTGACAACGTATAGTCGTCAATGTCTTCATAATTAGATTTACCCATGTCAGAATTTGGTTGCGACTAATAAGTAAAGTTAGTCAAAATATTTTTGATTTCACTTCTCAAAATCACAAAACAAAAATGTACTACATTTTAAACTTTTAAAATTTGACGATACAATTTTTTTATTTTAAATCAATTAGTTAGTAATTGTTTATGTGTTTGTTCGAATCCTCCCGAGCGCGCCATTTCATCTCTCCTGTTAATTTATTCTTGTTCATCTCAAGCAATTGTTTTTAAACAAAAAAATTCTTTTCTGATCGAGGGGTGAGGTCAGGTAGAATTCATTTAAGCTTGATTTTGTACCACAAAATGTACTACAATTTGTACTACATTGGATGATTTTAGGGGGTATAAATGGCTTCTTATTTGAAGAAACGAGGCAGGAAATTTCATTTTCAAAAACGAGTACCAAAGGATTTTCAAAAGTTATTTTCTAAAGATGTCATACAAATTCCTTTGGGAACTGATAGCGAAGTGGTGGCATTGCAACGTGCCAGCAACTTTAACCTAATCCTTGAGGATTTCTGGAAGGGATTAATTGATTTTAGCGAGGATGTTATTGACCAAAAATTTCACGATGTTGTTGTGAGAGCTAAAATGTGTGGATTTCAGTATCTACCTAAAAAAGAACTAATACAGGAAGCGCCACTCCCTGAATTCGTTAATAGATTAAACAGTGCCGATGCTGTTGCAGATAAGCATATAAAGGAAGCTATATTGGGCGGTGTTGAAGTTTCAAGTATAACTCTTTCAAAGGCTAGGAAGGAATATTTTCAGTATGAAGAAGGTAATTTAAAAGCTCTTTCGGAAAATCAAATTAGAAAATGGAGAAACCCCAGAAAAAGAGCTGTCAAAAATTTCATTAAAGTAATTGGTGATAAGCCTGTAACAGAGATTACGCGGAAAGATGTATTGGATTTTAGGAGCTGGTGGATAAGCAGAATTGAAAAAAAAGGACTGGCAGCCAATTCTGCCAACAAAGAATTTGGTTTTGTCAAAAAAATTATAGGTACAGCGATAGACAATCATTCTTTAAGCATTCCAATTGATACCATATTCAAAGGAATAGCCCTTAAAAAAGTTGAAAAAACAACCCGCCATCCATTTTCAAATACGTTCATTAAAGATGTTTTGCTCAGAACCAAGGAGTATGGTCTGAATGAAGAAGCACAATTATTGATTTTTGCTATGACTGATACAGGCGCTCGAATTGGGGAGTTAACTGGTCTTGAAGAAGAAGATATATTTTTGGATGCAACTATTCCTCATATTAAAATCAGACCAAACCAAACCAGAGTACTTAAAACAGTACAAAGTGAAAGAGACTTACCTCTAGTGGGAGCTTCACTATATGCGTTTAAGACTCTTGATGGATCGTTCAAGTGTTATTTTGGAAAGCCTGATTTAATTTCCAGCACGATCAATAAGTTTTACAGGGAAAATAATTTATTTCCTTCCAAGCACCATAGTTTATATTCGCTGCGGCATAGCTTTGAAGATCGATTAACAGCAGTAGAGCCGCCTGAGAAGGTTCAAGCCGTGTTAATGGGGCATAAATACCTTCGTGAAAGATATGGCAGTGGATCAAGCTTAGTACAGAAAAAATCATGGCTTGATAAGATAGCTTTCAAGATGTAAAGATTTCTCCTCAATAGCTATGAGATGTATTCGATCTACAATCTCTATTCTATACCTTAACCTGTTTAAGTTATTTTACAATTTTTGCAGCTTTGATTAAAGATGAAGACTCTTATCTCATACTTCAATCTCTCACTATGGAATACAGCGGAATCGATCAACACCATCAACGTTATTCAACGCAATGTGTTATTTTCCCGGTTTGTATTTATTTACGATTGAATATTTCAATCTTATTGTTTTAATAGATTTCTTTTCGTAATCCAATTGTCTGGGCATTTTGCATAATCCGAATATTGCTTAAACTTTTTCAAAAGATATTCTTTGTTGCTTTCTTCATTCAACCTTATCGGATTTATTTTTCGAGAAAGCCCCTTTTTATAAAAGTAGATTGCATTACGAACTTTTGAACTTTGATTCTCAAAAGTCGTGCTAGGATCATAATCCATAAAGAAAGTCATGTGATGATTGTGTCTTAGGGGTTTCAAGGATATCGTATTAATCATTTTTGTAACCCGTTCTCTTACCTCTTTTTTGTATGATTGTAGAATTTTTTTTAGATTTCCGTGAAAATCATCTACATATCTATCATCAAGTATTATGAAAATATATTGTATTTTAGTTTCTATTATACTCGGTAAAAATTTAAGCAATTGAATGCCCATATCTCCGATAATACATAAGTCCGTAACCTTTTTTTCTAGACCATTTGAAAAATAAAGATCATGTGATAAATCATTATCCACTAAATCGGTTATTTCGTAATTCTCAAAAATATGGTGTACCGAACTTCTAAGGTTTGATTGTATTTTTCGATTCTCAATAAATCTTAATTTGGAAAACCTATCCGCTAATTCTTTTTTATCTGTCGGGGTTAGATTTTCTAAGTATTGATTCAATTCATTAGAAAATATCTTTGAGTTTAAAACAGTATCTGGCTTGAATTTTTCAAAGCTTTTACAATCAAGGGGAGTCAATATGTAATTAGGATCAATCAACCTAAAAATTTCTGATAATTTTTGAGTATCATCCTTGTTTTGAAAACAGTCAAAATATTTAGAATAATATTTCCCTGCTAAACCATTCATTAATGTTGACGGGTCTATCATGTCTTTATTTATCGATAATTCAAACATTAATTCTACAATGACCCTATCCCGATAGTATTTCGGGCTTTCAAAATATTGTTTTGGATAAAGGATAACCTTCTTTTTATCTTTATCTTTTAATGTATTTTTATTTAATTTGTTTGCCTCCTTCCAAAAGCGTTCATTTCCCAATAATTTGGAAATAATTAAATGTTTCTCTAATCTTCTAGGTTTAAATTCTGGTCGAAAAAGGTCTTGGATAATCAAACATAATAAATGAAAAGTATTGTCCAAGCTTTTACATGATTTTTCAAGCCAACGGCTTATTTGAAATTTTGGGTTTACGTACTCCTCATAAATATGATCATAACTATCTCTGTAAAGTTGATGAAAAATGAAATGATATTCAGGCCTATTTTGTAAATCTTTAAAAATCTTTCTATTGAATTTTTCCTTTAACTTTAAAGTTTTCTCTTCTTTTTGTTTTAAGGAATCGTTGTCATGAAAGTGTTGGAAGTAAAATAGTTTTGAGTATTTTGGTAATCTAGTTTTGAGTATTTCATTAAATTCAAAGCTATCCATATTGAAACCAACAATAATAAGATTCACTATCTTAGAAGGCTTCTCGTGAACATTTTGAAATACTTTGGAAAGCAAAGTTTTGATATCAATAGGTATTTCATAATAATGATCTTTAGTAAATCTCATACTACTTCGATAACTAGCTGTACCATGAGGCTTAATATATAGTGGTCTTCTGAGTTTGCCTTCTTTTGCTAATGTTTTAAAATCATTGACATCACCATCTGAAATTATTCTATCATATCCATTCGCCCCTATTTCATCATCAATGGCTTCATCTAATAACTCATCGAAGTTGAAGTTTATAATGACATCTATAAATCTGTTTTTAAAAAGATGAGCTACTATTTGGTAAAATAATGTAATCCCACTTTCAAATTTGTAGATATCTTGTACTAATTTTCTAATAGTAGACAGATTGAATATTCTTGAAAGTAAGTTCAATGCAGTCTCAAATTCAAGCTCGCCATTTTTATGTTCCTCTTTTTCGGAAGAATATAACTTTAACCTGTCGTATTCATTTTTGTATTTTTGTCTGATTTCTCGAAGTATATGTGGTTTTTCTGATTTCAAAATTGGCGATAATATTGGAAATAAATCATCTTTTTCATTCTCATCATCGTACTTCAAAAATTGGTTAAAACTTATTTCAATTTCTGGACCATTAGGACCATTAGTAACCTTTTTCTGAAGTTCTTTGCTAAGTTTAAGGCCTTCGGGAATATTGAATGTGCCAACGGACAATTGTTCTTGTATCTTAGTAACAGCTTCATTTCCCAATGGTATATCATGAAAAGCATTTTTCGTTGCTCCAGCACCTATTACAAGTATATTACGATGGGCTTCATTGGATTCAGGATTATACTCAGGATTGCCCTTTGGCCCCTTTATATCCCATATATAATCCTGAAATACCGTTTTTCTTTTTTTGGGAAAATTCTGGTAATCATCAGTTTCTGGGTTTCTCTGGTCTCGCAATAAATCGATTGAAGTTGAATCGAAGTAATTAATCGCTAAAGCTTGAGCTAACAAAATAATACTTTCGTTAGACTTCTTGTTGAATTCTTTTTGCGTCATTTATTAGTTATTTGACAAAAGGTTTTATAATATGTTAAGTGGTAGATTTAATTTTGAAAGGCATGTTAAAAATACTACTTTTTTGTTTCTTATGAAAGAAAGGGCTTCTAATGACGAATACAAATGACGATATTTTTATTAAAATGTCTTCTGAACTCATTAAAAATGGTGAATTGACTTTTTTATTTGATGCTAATGCCTTAGCTAAATTATTTTCAAACGATATTGAATTACTTTCGAAAGCCGTAAATAATCTTTCGCATTCAAAAGAAAAAAGTTCTAGATCTGCAATTTTAGCACTTATTCAAAATGGAAATACAATAAACAAGATATTGACATATAATGCTTTTTCGTTCGGAGCTTTTAAAAATTTAGATTCTGAGACAAAGACGCTCTTCAATAGTCCATTTAATGACATAAATATAAGAGTTAAGACTGAAATTGATTTAACACAAATTAAACAAGGGTATTTATACAAAGTTGTCTCGTTTTTAGGTCCTAGCTTTATTAGAAAGTCTCAAAAGGCTAGGGACGATATCGCCAAAATAATACTGGATAAAGAATACCCAAAAGGTTTCGCTTGGTTTTCAGGTTCTCTATTCGCCCATATCCTATTAGAACTTGATAATGATTCACGATATGAGATTTTGATGAAAGCTGGGGCTAAGGAAGTCCTGAATAAAATACTCTGGAATACGTGGCCAGATGGTTGGAATAAAAAAGACGAACAAATGGCTTTGTTGAACAATGTTCTCTTAGATATGACAGAAAGTCAAATTCATGATTTGACCTGTGGAATGCCAATGGAAATTTTACATCAATTGGATTTTGAAAAAAATAAATCCCACAAATTTAATGAGCTAAGAATTGACCTTTGATATCAAAACTAGTTTATAGGCTAAGCACCATAGTTTATATTCGCTGCGGCATAGCTTTGAAGATCGATTAACAGCAGTAGAGGCGCCTGACAAGGTACAGGCTGCTTTAATGGGGCATAAGTATGTCCTGCCTAGATACGGCGATGGCCCAAGCCTTGAGCAAAAAAGATTTCGGATGGACAAGATCGCTTTTAAGGTATAAATGAGATTGTATATCTGATAGAGCAAGCTGCTTAACTCTTTCTAGATCACTCATATTCTGTCTGGCGTTTTCAAGTTCTTTTTCAGCTCTTCTGAAAATATCAAGATAATCTGATCCAAGTTGATTAACGATTTTAGCCGCTTTGATCACAGCAGATTCTAATTCGAAAATTGGTATATCTTCGGTTTCTTTGTAATAATAAATAGGTGCTAAATTGGTTGACAGAGTATTTTTAAGGGGCGAATAGCTATTTCTTTCAACCCATTTTTCTAATACTCTTTCCGCGTCCCATTTTTGGTTCATTCAGGACTCTTTTTGTTTGAAAGTTTATTGCAGGACTATATTCCTATTTTATTGATTTTGTCAATAGTTCGTTCTCTTTTTGTTCTTTGTTAATGTTTTGATATTCAGAAAACAATTATTCTATTTGTAATATTTTGATTACTTTTGAAATTCATTCTCCCTATGAAGTTTTCGTAAGTAATTTAAAAACTAAAATAATATGAAAATTTTTATTAAAGAAAAGATAGGATTAACATTAATCCTAACCCTTTTTTTTCATTTATCTCTATCCGCACAATTTTTAAAAGACCTAGAAAAGGCTGTTAAAGGTACTGTCAAAACAGCTACAAAAATTACTACCGCTCCTTATGAGTCCATTGCCAATACTGCAAAGGTTATTACTGGAGGTGGCAACATCAAGCAAATCTATAAACCTTATACAGATGCTAGTAAACAAGCTGGTGCAGCAATAGGAGGAATGACGAATGTAATATCTGAACCTCAACGTTATCTTTATCAACAGGCCAATAAATTTGCCTCTCAAGTTGGTGATGAAGCAGAATTTGTTTTTGATATTTCTACTTTTGTTCAACGCTATAGTAGCGATCTAGCTGTGTCTGGCGCTCATGCAACTGCTAACATTTTACAAGGAAAAGATCCATTTCAGGTTACAGCACTTCCTCTTGCGGCAGCGGTTCGTTCTGCAAGGGACAGATTTAAAGACAAGGCTATTCCAATACCGCAAGAACTAAAAATTTTTTTGAAGGGAAAGCTGCCAGATGCAACTATTAATCGGGCAAAATATGCTGTTGGTAAAGTTGAAATCACATTACCAAACTTTGTAAATAATATTGTTATAAGTAACAACTCGAATCATGCAGTAACTGTTGATGACATCATAGTCTTTTATAGAACACCTAAATCATTTTTTGAAGACCCATGTTTTTGGATTCATGAAATGATGCATGTGGAACAGTACCGCAAATGGGGTATAGAGAGATTTGCTTGGAAATGGCTCAACAAATATCCTATTGAGAAAGAAGCTAATCAACAAGGTTCGGCTATAGCAGGAAGGCCTTGCAATAATGGAAATGAAACTTCTGGAGGCTTTGCAGGAGGATATAGTTCACCTACTTATTCACAAAGCCTTGAAACATATAGGTCTGGTCACCCTACGGAATGGTTTATGGCTCAATGTCATTTTGCGCGAAACCCGTACCCTTATTATTATTTAATTACAAATACACGAAAAATAATTGCGGTGCATATTCGAAATGGGTCTCGCATACATATAGGATATGCCGCTGCTCCCTTTAATATGAACTTTACATGGGATTTTGCTTTGTTTTCTAATTATCGAGTTGGGGTAACACCAGATGGTAGAATTTGGGAGCCTGTCCATCTGAGAAATGGTTTTGGTCAATTTCTTTACAACCCAAACGGGACACCAATGCTTGGATCAAACGTAATAGGTTATGTAAGGCAATTATAGGTTTCTTACGATGAAATTACTAGGGTATTCTCTATAATAAATATCTAAGTTTGTTAATAGTTAAGTTTCTGCTGGGCAACGCAATTTCGGGTCAGTGAACCGATAGGTTCTAAGAGGTTGATTGTCTTAGACATGATGTCTGATAGAAAAATAGGTTAGAATAAATTCCTATCCATTATCTTGTTATCGGTTCAATTTTTGTTAAAAAGAAAACCCTTAATTCATTGGTAAAAGGGTTATTGAAAAATCAATTTTAAAGTAGGCTGTTGATTAAATCTCGTTCGACAATTCATCTTCGTAATCTGCCATTAATGAGCAGTAACCTTCTTGCGTTATTTCGATATCTTCTTTACTTGGCCTGAGACTTCCCGAGGGGTGATTGTGAGCCAAAATTATTCTGTTCGACCTTCGTTTTAAGGCAATTGAAAAAACTATTCTTAGATCAACGACTATGCTTGATAAGCCACCTTTTGAAAGGTGAACAACCGACATAAGCTTTAATCGGTTATCTAAAAGAAGAATTTTACACTCTTCCAATAAATTGATTTGATCCATATTCCAGTTTTCAAGGAGTATTTTATAAGCAGCATCAGGACTTTTTACATTTGGTCGGTCACTGGCTTTGGTTTTATTGCGGTAAACAAGCTGGACTTCTTCATATTTGGTCATTGATTAGCTCCTTCGGTTGTGTTTGAAGGTCATTCAAAAATTCAGATGCTTTAGCGGCCTGTGCTGCGGCTTTAAAAATGTAGGTCTTGCTCTTGTCCTCTTTCAAAGCCTTTAACCAACTTTTGATATACATTGCATGGTGGTCTGGTTGGGTCTGGGTAATGCCATGCTGGGCACATAAAAAGGCTGCGCCCAACTCAGCTACAAGCTCCTCAAAAGCGTATTTTTCTTGTTCTTGGCCTTTATCTCTATCCAGCCGATATTTTGCCCCGGTTCAATGAGTTAATTCGTGTAATAACGTTGCATAGTAATTTTCAGTTGCATCGGCCTGTGCTGTGTCCAAAAAAGCCGATGTATGAGGCATATTGATAAAATCAGAATCCGATCTGTAATAAGCTCTGTTTTCACCATGTTTGATTTCTGCGCCTGTGTTTTTGCAAAACTCATCGACAAGCTTTATGCGCTCTACCTTGTCATTTTCGGGAAGTAATTCACCTTCTTGATGCTCATACCCATCAACCTGATTGACGTTGAATACGGTGTAAGTTTTGAGCATCTGGATTTTTATTTCTTCCTCTTCTCCTTTTGCGTTTTCTTCGGATTTAAGGAGTGTTTTATAAAAGATTATCCGGCTGCCTTTTTCCCCTTTACGAACTTGTGCGCTGTTATCCTTCCATTGCTTGAAAGTCGCCCATTGGTTAGAGGTGAAGTTTTTTGATTGTTGGTTAAACCAAAGCGATAAAATATTAATGCCTTGATATCGGTGGTCGGTGGTCGGGTTGATTGGTAAACCTTGCGCTGCAAGTCCGGCAAAAGGCGGCTCATATTCTTCAAGATTTACTTTGTCCAAAAGGTCAATAATCTGGTTTGTGACTTCTTGGTGAATATCGGTTTTGTTGGTCATTGATTTTTCCTTTCAGAATCGAAAAGGGGAAAGCTTTAGGCTCTCCCCTTGTTTGGTTGTTTAAGCTTCTTGAGTTTGGTTGCTGCTGCTTTCGTTCTTCAGACCAACCTTGTAGGCATAAATTATAGTTTCAGCCTTTCGGTAGCCTTCGAGCGTGTCGAAGCTTTGCTTTGCGTCTTCACCTTTCAGATACACCCAATCACATTTTTTAAGGTCTTGGGCAGCTTCAAAAGCATTCTTAAGATTGCTTGAAACAAGTGCATTGAAATAATTTGTATTGGTCTGAACTTCTTTATTGGCATCCAGATATTGCTTGTTGGTTGCAATTCTCAATCTGACAAATTTACCCTTGCCAACCAGCTCGGCATCTTTAACGAGCCTGCCGGATTTCATAGAAACATTTGTATCTGCAAACAGCTTTGTTTCTTGGTTGGTTTCGTTTTGGGTTTCAGTTTTTTTCGACATAATATTTCCTTTCTGTCGGTTGGTTAAAAGTCCTTTGGAAAAGGAGTTTGTTAAACGCATAAGTGCGTCTGACATAACTCCTTCCATGTGGCGAACAGGGGGTGAGCAAACGTCAATGCGGAAACGTGCTTTAGCTAAGCTTGGGCGAAAGAATTTTTAAAAATAGGACGGTTTTAGCACCCGCATTTTTCAAAATTGTTTTGGCTTTCAAATTGGCGTGCGCGAGGGGGAACGCCCTAAAGTTTTGAAGTGTAATAAAACGCTTCCCCGGAAGGGGAAGCTCATATTTTATTTTTCTATTGGCTGTTTTGGATGCTGCTGGCGGTCATGGAAACCATGTCGATCAGAGTTGGCATTTTTCCAGAGAGAAGACAATCAAGTATTTGCTCGGAATAAACACTTACGGCCTTGTGCCAATCAATAAAATAATCACTTGATAAATCCTCAAGCCTATCAAAAACCCTCGCTGCTTCCGCAGAGATTATTGGAATAGTTTCCTTCTCCGGTTGCATAGCAATAACATGATTGATACGTGTTTTATGATCTGGATTTTCTACAAGTTTACCGGAGATATACGCAGCGATTTCACCATAATATAGATTGTTGGGCATAACAGTTGTCCTTTCTTTTATACCTGCTTAAAAAAATATAATTAGGAGTTAATTCCTATTAACCTTAATGTTTGAGTGGTTTTATGCCCCTGAGGTAAGTGTGTCAAGAACAAAGAGGGAACATGTGTTCTATAGTATGCGTTTCAAAAAGTTATTAACAAAAAAGCACGCTGAAAGCACGCTATAGGGAAATAAAAAAGCAGCTACATTTTCTGTAACTGCCTTGTTTTACTAGTGGTCCCACTTGGGCTCGAACCAAGGACCCCCTGATTATGAGTCAGGTGCTCTAACCAGCTGAGCTATGGGACCGAAATTGGAGTGCAATATTACTACTTATTTTATTTCTTAGCAAGAAAAATTATTCCTTTATCTCTTGACACAGCTCAATTAAAACTCCATTAGAAGATTTTGGATGCAAAAAAGCCACCAACTTATTGTCTGCTCCTTTTTTTGGAGTTTCATTTAAAACTTTAAAGCCTTCTATTTTAAGACGTTTAATTTCTGCTTCAATATCGATAACATCAAAAGCAATATGGTGAATACCTTCTCCTTTTTTATTTATAAATTTTGCAATCGGACTGTCTTCATTGGTAGCCTCCAACAGTTCAATCTTATTATCGCCAACCTTAAAAAAAGACGTGTTAACACCTTCTCTCTCCACCTCTTCTATTTTATAATGAGGCTCTCCAAATAATCTGGAAAACAATTCATTAGAATCCTTTAAGCTTTTTACAGCAATTCCTATATGTTCAATTTTATTCATTTATAATGTTATTTTTGTCATCCCTTGGTCTATTGCATAACCAAAGTAATGAAGAGAATCGGCATTTGTAGTTAAGATACAAAAATATCCATTATTTTTGCAACATGGAGGAAAGTCAAAGACAAAAAAAAATAGGATCTGTTTTACAACGCGATTTAGTTGAAGTATTACAGGGTGCTGCCACACAAGGAGGAATGCATGGTATCTTAATATCTGTATCCAAGGTTAAAGTGACGGTAGATTTATCGGTAGCTAAAGTTTATTTAAGTATTTTTCCGAACGATAAAGCTAAAGAGCTTCTTGAAGGTATAAAATCTAACACGCCTTTAATTAGACATGAGTTAGCACAACGCACCAAGCATCAATTAAGGCGTATGCCAAATTTAGAGTTTTTTGTAGACGATTCTTTGGAATATATCGATCAAATAGAAAAATCCCTAAAAGGAGAAAAAAACCCTATTAAAGACCCTAATATTTTAGATAAAAGGAAAAAATCTTAATCAATTCAAAAAAACCCTCCAAGTTTAAACTTATTTTCTTTACTTAGTAAACATGCAATTTCCATTATATATAGCAAAACGTTATTTACGCTCAAAAAGCACTAACAATGCTATTAACTTTATAACTATAATTGCTATTATTGGTGTTATTTTAGGCGCTGCATCATTATTTATTGTGCTATCCGGTTTTGCAGGTTTAAAAGATTTTACGCTTCAGTTTTCCAGTATTGTCGATCCCGACTTAAAGGCGGAATCTTCGGTTGGTAAATCTTTTATTTTAACGGAATCTGATATTTCTAAGCTAAATGACTTAGAAGACATCGCGTTATTCTCTAAAATTATTGAAGAGCGCGTTGCTATTGCTGTCGATGATAAAAACTATTTAGCAACAATTAAAGGAGTTGATGAGCACTTTCAAAACGTAGTTAATATTGAATCTAAAATAGATAATGGCAATTGGTTAGATCAAAAATCTAATCAAATTGTAGTAGGCTGGGGTGTTTCAAAAAACTTATCACTTGGCGTTTTAGATTTTTCAAAAGCTCTAAGTATATATGTTCCAAAACCGGGAAAGGGGCAAATAACTTCTAATAAAAAAGCATTCAACACAGTAAAAGCGGTTAATGTTGGTGTGTTTTATATAAATGAAACATTAAACGACACCTATGTATATGCCTCTTTAGATTTAGCTAAAAATCTTCTAAATTATGATCCTAATCAGGTATCTGCTATAGAGTTTAAACTTAATAGTGTTGTAGACGAAGCACTTGTTAAACAAAAAATTCAAGCTATTTTAGGAGATAAAGTTGTTTTAAAAAACAGAGCGCAACTAAACGATGCACTTTATAAAATGTTAAATACCGAAAATCTTGCAGTATATTTAATATTCACCTTAGTATTAATTATTGCCTTTTTTAATGTTATAGGTTCATTAATCATGATGATGCTGGACAAAAAGAAAAGTTTAAGTACGCTCTTTAACATGGGAGCCACTATACAGGATATTCGTAAAATTTTCCTTTTACAAGGGAGCTTAATGAGTATTATAGGCGGTTTTATAGGCTTAGGAGTCGCATTAATCATCACAGCACTTCAAAAAGCATTTAATTTGGTTATGATAACACCGTCATTGCCTTACCCAATGGCCATAAGGGTTGAAAACTTTTTTATCGTATTTATAACCATTTCCGTTTTAGGTATTATTGCTTCTAAAATTGCATCCGTAAGAATTTCAAAATCGTTAGTGCAAACTAATTAATTTGGGTGAGTTTTTATAAATAATGACAAACAGTTTTTAGGTAGTTCCTTTTTTAAAACGAAAAAAGTTCAAACAACACCCCAATTCTTCTTGCAAAAAACCTCCTCGTCTTTAGTTTTTAACCAAAACTAAATCCACTCCTCCTTAAAAAAAGGAGGAGAGTGTTATATCTCTTATAGTTTAAAATCTTACTATAAAAATGGCTTTTTATCACGCACATTACAACATCTAAATGGTATTAAATCTTCGAATTACAATTTGGAGTTATATATCTAGTATAAATCATTACTCCAAACATGATCACCAAGCAATTCCTTCCCTTATTAAGGGATTTCAATTCCATAGAATTGAAAGACGGAAGGGTTTTTACTCCGTAAACTGATACTCAGAGAATTTTTCTAATACCTCATCAAAAGCAGCAAATACATCTGCAGAATGGTCACTGGTAACCATTTTCATGCGGTACTCTTTAAAGTGCGGAATGCCTTTAAAATAATTAGTGTAATGTCTTCGCGTTTCAAAAACACCTAAAATTTCACCTTTCCAATCAATAGCCATTTGTAAGTGTCTGCGAGCAGCTTCAACACGTTCAGCTAAAGAAATTGGTGCTAAATGTTCACCTGTTTTAAAGTAATGCTTTACTTGTTTAAAAAACCACGGATTCCCAATACTGGCACGACCAATCATAGCACCATCAAGCCCGTAACTATCACGCATTTCCATAGCTTTTTCTGGGCTAACAACATCACCATTTCCAAATACGGGAATGTGCATACGTGGATTGTTTTTCACCTCGGCAATAGGTTTCCAATCGGCATCGCCTTTATACATCTGAGCTCGGGTACGGCCATGTATAGCAATGGCTTTACAACCTACATCTTGTAACCTTTCGGCAACCTCAACTATTTTTATAGAATCATGATCCCAACCTAAACGCGTTTTTACAGTAATAGGTATATTGGTACGTTTCACCATTTCGGCAGTAAGTTGCTCCATTAAACAGATATCTTTTAAAATACCTGCGCCCGCCCCTTTACTAACTACTTTTTTCACAGGGCAACCAAAATTGATATCAATAATGTCCGGTTTAGAATCCGAAACAATATCAATAGTCTGCAACATACTATCTAAATTAGCTCCAAAAATTTGAATCCCGACAGGGCGCTCTTTCTCATAAATATCCAACTTCATAACGCTCTTTGCTGCATTACGAATTAAGCCTTCACTAGACACGAATTCGGTATATACAACATCGGCTCCCTGCTCCTTGCACAGCTTACGAAATGGCGGATCGCTAACATCTTCCATAGGCGCTAAAAGCAATGGAAAATCTGGCAGTTCTATGTTGTCTATTTTTACCACGTTGCAAATTTTGGACAAAATTACTCTTTTTTAATCAAATTGATTATTCGCTTTAATATTGTTGTATTTTTAAAACTAAATTTTAAGCTTTTTGAATATTCCCTACGAACCTATTGTTTTCGGTTACAACATAAACATTCACCTAATTTTAGAATATCTTGCCTTTTTTATTGCATTTAGGTATTATGTGTTTTTAAGAAGAAAAAGTAACGATATTATTTCTTCAAATAATAGATTATCTATCATTTTAGGAGCTGCACTTGGTGCTTTAATAGGCTCCAGACTCGTTGGCTTTTTAGAAAACCCTTTAGTTAGTTTATCACAAGAAAATATCATCCAATTACTCAATACAAAAACCATTATGGGTGGGCTATTTGGCGGTTTGCTTGGCGTAGAAATTGCCAAAAAGCTCATAGGAGAAACAGAATCATCTGGCGATTTATTTGTTCTTCCCATTATTCTAGGCATTTTTATTGGAAGAATAGGATGCTTTTTATCTGGCATAAACGAGTTTACTTATGGAGTAGAAACGACTTCTATTTTTGGTATGAATTTAGGCGATGGATTATTACGTCATCCCATAGCTCTATATGAATTGCTGTTTCTAATCATTTTATTTTTCGGTTTAAAACATAATAGATATAAACCACACTTAAAAAACGGCGACCTCTTTAAATTGTTTATGATTTCCTATTTTACATTTAGGTTCTTCATAGAATTTTTAAAACCGAATGTGTTTTACTTCTTAAGTTTAAGCACAATCCAAATATTATGTCTAATTTGTTTGCTTTATTACCACAAAACCATTTTAAACATTTTTAAAAATGCCCGTTAGAAAATACACCTACTACGATTTTACGCTAAGCCTTTGTCCAGAATGTTTAAAACGTGTTGATGCCAAAATTGTATTCGAAAACGACCATGTTTATATGTTAAAGCGTTGTAATGAACACGGTAACTCTAAAGTATTAATTGCAGATGATATAGAATATTATAAAAACATACGAAACTATAATAAACCCTCTGAAACACCTTATAAATTTAATACTAAAACAGATTATGGTTGCCCTTACGATTGCGGTTTATGTCCAGACCACGAACAACATTCCTGTTTAACTGTTATCGAAGTTACAGACCGCTGTAATTTAACCTGCCCTACCTGTTATGCCGGGTCTTCGCCTACTTACGGCAGGCACCGTACTCTCGAAGAAGTCAAAACCATGTTAGATACCATTGTCGCTAACGAAAAAGAACCCGATGTCGTGCAAATTAGTGGTGGTGAACCTACTATTCATCCACAGTTTTTCGAAATTTTAGATTATGCAAAGTCATTACCCATTCGGCATTTAATGTTAAACACCAATGGTATCAAAATTGCAAAAGATGTCGCTTTCGCTGAAAAGCTAAAAACCTATGCGCCAGATTTCGAAATTTATCTTCAATTTGATTCTTTTGAAAACAACGTGTTACAAGAACTTCGCGGTGCCGATTTAAACGACATAAGAAAACAGGCTATTGAAAATTTAAATAACCTGAACTTATCGACCACTTTAGTGGTAACCCTTCAAAAAGGATTAAACGATCATGAAATAGGTAAAATAATAGACTACGCTTTAAAACAAAAATGTGTACGGGGAGTTACACTTCAGCCAACGCAAATTGCGGGAAGGTTAGAACATTTTAATCCAGAAACCGATAGAATGACGCTCACAGAAGTACGTCGGAAAATTATGGAGCAAACCACTATTTTTAATCCAGATGATTTGCTCCCTGTACCTTGTAACCCAGACGCATTAGTCATGGGGTATGCCCTTAAATTGGGGAACGAGGTGTTTCCCTTGACGCGTTATATAAATCCCAATGATTTATTAGATAATAGTAAGAACACGATAATTTATGAACAAGATGAAAATCTTCATGGAAAAATGATAGAACTTTTTAGCACCGGAAATTCAGTGGAAGTGGCCGAAGAAAATTTAAAATCTATTATGTGTTGCTTACCAAACATTGATGCGCCAAATTTAGGTTACGATAATTTATTTCGTGTCATTATCATGCAATTTATCGATGCTTATAATTTTGATGTACGTGCTATTAAAAAATCCTGCGTACATATTGTAGATAAAGACAATAAGATTATCCCTTTTGAAACAATGAATTTGTTTTATAGAGATGATAAAAAAGCATATTTAGAGGAACTTAGAAATAATATATTATGACTATTTTAATAACAGAAGGGGGAAATTATATGGGGGTCTTTTTACTGGTTTTAGCCATTATGTTTTTACCCTCATTGATTTTACTAATTATTGGATTGGCTATTCGAACAAAAAACCGAAAAACATCGAAAATACTCATAATACTATCCGTGGTTTATCTTTTAATAAGCCTTGGTGTATGTGGAAGTATGATGCTATAAAAATTTAATTATGTTATACTTTTTAGAAGGCAATATGAATTTAGATGGCTTGATATATTTAATTCTGGCTATCATGTTTGGACCTGCCATTTTATTAGCTATTATCGGATTTGTTATTCGTGAAAAAAATAAAAAAGCAGCCAAAGTATTATTTATTCTGGCTACAATTTATGTTATTGTAAGCTTAGGGCTTTGCGGGAGTATGATGACCTAGCTTTAACTTATTTTCATTAAATTAAAATATTAACAAACCTCGGCTAAATCATCTATATTTGCAGAATCTTTTTTAGAGAGATTTTTTGACTATGAAGCACATTAGAAATTTTTGCATAATTGCACATATAGATCACGGTAAGAGTACGCTCGCAGACCGTTTGTTAGATTATACCGGCGCTGTGACCGCTAGAGAAAAGCAAGATCAGCTTTTGGATAGCATGGATTTAGAACGTGAGCGTGGTATTACTATAAAATCGCACGCCATACAAATGGAGTATGAGTACAAAGGCGAACAGTATATTTTAAATTTAATTGATACTCCTGGTCACGTTGATTTCTCTTATGAGGTGTCCCGATCTATAGCTGCTTGCGAAGGCGCTTTACTTATTGTAGATGCCGCCCAAAGCATACAAGCGCAAACCATTTCTAATTTATATTTAGCTTTAGAAAACGATTTGGAAATTATTCCGGTACTTAATAAAGTAGATTTACCTAGTGCCAATCCTGAAGAAGTAACCGATGATATTGTTGATCTTTTAGGTTGTGAAGCAGAAGAAGTAATTCATGCCAGTGGAAAAACAGGTTTTGGAGTCGATAATATTTTAGAAGCTATTATTGAACGTGTTCCTGCTCCAGAAGGTGAAATAGATGAGCCTCTACAAGCTTTAATATTTGACTCGGTTTACAATCCATTTCGTGGTGTAGAGACTTATTTTAGAGTGATAAACGGCTCTATTAAAAAAGGGCAAAACATTAAATTTATTGCCACCGACAAGAATTATTTCGCCGATGAAGTTGGTACTTTAAAACTCAAACAGTTTCCAAGGCAAGAAATAAAAGCAGGTGATGTTGGTTACGTTATAACCGGTATTAAAGAAGCGAAAGAAGTCAAAGTGGGTGATACTATTACCGATGCTAAAAATCCAACAACCAATGCCATTGCCGGATTTGAAGATGTAAAACCTATGGTTTTTGCCGGTATTTATCCTGTAGATACCGAAGACTACGAAGAGCTTAGAGCGTCCATGGAAAAGCTTCAATTAAATGATGCCTCATTGGTTTTTGCACCGGAAAGCTCTGCCGCTTTAGGCTTTGGTTTCCGTTGTGGTTTTTTGGGTATGCTGCATATGGAAATTATCCAGGAACGATTAGAGCGGGAGTTTGACATGACTGTGATTACAACGGTTCCCAACGTTTCTTATCATGCTTTTACAAGAAAACACCCAGATCAAGTTATAATTGTTAATAACCCAACCGATTTACCGGAACCTTCTGGTTTAGACCGTGTTGAAGAGCCTTATATTAAAGCAACCATTATTACAAAAGCCGATTTTGTTGGTAATGTGATGTCGCTTTGTATTGAAAAAAGAGGTCAGATTACCAATCAAACATATTTAACGACCGAGCGTGTTGAATTAACATTCGATATGCCATTAGCCGAAATTGTATTCGATTTTTATGACCGTTTAAAGACCGTTTCAAAAGGTTATGCTTCTTTCGATTATCATCCAATAGGCATGAAACAGTCAAAATTAGTTCGTGTAGATATTTTATTAAACGCGCAACCAGTTGATGCACTTTCCGCATTAATTCATGCAGATAATGCCGCAAATATTGGTAAAAAGATGTGTGAGAAATTAAAAGAGCTTATTCCACGTCAGCAATTCGATATACCAATTCAAGCAGCAATTGGAGCCAAAATTATTTCCAGAGAAACAACTAAAGCATTACGTAAAGATGTTACCGCAAAATGTTACGGAGGTGATATTTCTCGTAAACGTAAACTCCTTGAAAAACAGAAAAAAGGAAAAAAACGAATGCGTCAAGTTGGTAATGTAGAAATTCCGCAGGAAGCTTTTATGGCTGTTTTAAAGCTGAATGACTAAATAAATCCTTTTTGTTCTGCGACTATAAGTAAGTCTCTATCACTTTTTACATTAAAAAGGTCTTTTAATGTGCGCTTCCTTCTTTCTAAAGCAGTTAAAGAAAGAGGCATTATTTCTGGTAATTCACTCATTTTTGTTCCGAGGGACAGTTCGTACAATAGCTTTCTGTCAATATCGTCTATCATTATGCTATTAGACGTTTTTTTTCGCATTAACGCAACGACAGATTTACTGTAATATGGAGTGTTTTCTATTATTTTTTCGATAGCGAAAACAAGTTCTTTAGGGTTTAAATCATTTTTTATTAAAAAACCATCTGGATTTATAGTTTTAAAAATACTACCTATTCGGTAGTTATCATTATATGTGGTCGCTATAACTATTTTAGCATTTGGTAAAAGTGTTCTTATTTTAATGCCTAAATCTTCTCCCGAAACTATCTTCCTGTCCTTAGATGGTGGTAATTTAATATCCAGAAAAACAATATCAATAGTATTTGTTTTTTGAGCACTCTTAATCTTAAAATAAGCATCATCGCAATTTGTAACAATATCAATATTAAACTTTAAATCTGTATTGTTAGTACTTACGTGCTCTAGAGTATTTTTATATGCATTACTAATTAATGGGTGGTCTTCTACAATTAATACATTCATGTTTTAAAACTCTTGTTAGACTGGGATATTTATATTTAGTTCAGTTCCTTTGTTTGGGCTTGAGATTATGTTATAATCACCTTCAAGTTTTAATACTCTAGAGACTATATTTTTTAAACCAATGCCTCTATAATTCCTATTGACCTCAAAGCCTATGCCATCATCGTGTATTTTAATTTCTAAAACTAACTTTTTTAATGAAAAAGAGATAGTAACCATATGAGCTTGTGCATGTTTTGTTATATTTTGTATGGCTTCTTGTATAATACGGTAAATTTCTACTCTTATACTTTCGTTAAACATTTCAAATTTTACATCGATTCCTTTTTTAAACTCATATTTATATCTACCTATAACGCTTTGTCTCTTTAGATAGCTCTCAATAATAGACTCGAAATTAGTTTTTGATAATTTGCTTTCTTTTTTTAACGTATGAGATATATCTCGTACTTCTCTTTCTATATCTTGTAACTCTTCTATAAACCCTTTGTGTTTCTTTAAAGCTTCTTGTTCTTCCTTTATATTTAAAAGCCCCATACCCATTCGTGTAGCAAACAATCTACTTAATACGCCATCATGTAAATCTTCTGCAATTCTATGTCTTTCTTGTAAACGTCCCTCTTCCTGCCTAGTTTGCTGTTGTAACATTAACTTATAAATTTCCTGATTGGCTTTTTCTTGCTCACTCGCAAAAGCTAATGCCTTATTTTTAGAGCGTTGTACTTTTATAAAATACAAGAGCCCTAATACCAATAATAGGATACCACCTATTACTGAGATTAAAATGTTTTGGGTACTTAATCGCTTGGTTTCTTTTATATATTGGTCTGTTTCAAATTGTATTCTGGCATACTTATTCCTTTTTAAACGCTCTGCTCTCTGAATACTATCGTTTAAAGCTATATAGGACTCATAATGTCTTACAGCTATACTATCTTCTTCTATTCTTGATAGCACTAAAAGTGATTTTAATACATCGTCCTTATAAAATTGTTCTGAAACCTTTTTAGCTTTATAGCCATGATATAAAGCAGAATCTTTTTTATTATAACTATAGTAATACTCTGCTAAATGTTGATGGATAATTATGGTTCTATAATCGGCATTAACACTATCGCATATTCTTAAGGCTTTTAGATATAATTCTGGAAGTTGTTCATGCTCTTTAGATAAATATAATGCATGCGCATAATTATCTAATACAACAGCATGCAAACTCATCTCTTTATTAATAAAAACTTTATCATTTAAAACTTTTGTATATGTTTTAATAGCTTTATCGTATTGACCCGAATACTTAAAAGTATTTCCTAAATTATTATAACATATATATATAGTTTTTTGATTATCACCTTCAAGCTCTCTTTTTATTTTAAGTGATAAATTATAATATTCAATAGATTTTTCATATTGTTTCAACTGGTTAAACACCATGCCTAAATTGTTATAAATATAAGCTCTTCGTTTTTTGATTATATTACACTCTTTCAATGTTTCTAACAACAAAAGAGCTTCTATAGAGTTAATTTCACTACCAACAAATTCTTTCTCATCTTTTTGCAAAAAGGCTATTCTGGATAATATCAGTGCGCTACTGAAGCTATTCTTTAGTGCCTTATAAGTTTTCTGGGAAATATTGTAATAGTAATATGAGCTATCTGGTCTTATTTTTTGAAAAATGGAATAATGTTCTCCTAATAAACCACAATAAAAAGCAATCTCTACAGAATCTTTTAGTTTTCTAGCTAGTTTAAGGTGTTTATGAAACGTCTTTTTTAGTGCCTGAAAATCCTTAGTATTTGATAAAAAATCCAGACTATTTATATCTGATGAAAAAATAACTGAATCCACCGCCATTTTATAAGACAACTCGCAAGCTTTTTTAGCATGTAATATTCTAGTCTCTATATCTAATTCGTTGTTTTTAGATAAGCGTCTTAACTTTTGTATATAATCCAGTTGCTTTTTAAAGGTTTGGTCTTGTGCATTTATGTTTAAACAAAAAAATAGAAAGGGTATTAGTGCAAAAATGTACTTAAACATATATAATGAGGGCTCTTATAAAAAGTAAAAAACAAATATAGACTTTATTCTTATATTCAATTAATTGATTTTTTTATTAAGAAAAAAATATAATACCCTAAGGTTTCATTATGTATTATTGAAAAATTGAAAAGTATTTCTACATTTTTTTAATTTTTATTAATAAAAACTTCGATTAATCTTATATATAGGTTATTTTTCTTAAAAATAAAATCTTACAAAATTTTTAGACAATAATTTTGTAAGTTTATGAGATACGTAAAACCATATATGAATATTGTACACATTAGTGCAGAATGCTACCCGATAGCCAAGGTAGGAGGATTAGCAGATGTCGTTGGAGCATTACCTAAATATCAAAACAGTGCGACAATGTCATCTCAAGTTATTATGCCTTTTTATAATAACACATTTACCAAAGCACATACATTTAATACTGTTTATAACTCGCAATTAAACTTAGGAGATATATCGTACCCTTTTAAAATATTAACCTTAAAAAAAAGCCCTTTAGATTTCGACATATTTTTCGTTGATGTTCCCGAACTTTTGTTCAAAGAATATGTTTATTCTAATGACGATACCGAGCGCTTCTTGGCATTCCAAATTGCCGCTTTAGATTGGATGTTAAATTGGGATACATATCCCAATTATATACACTGTCACGATCATCATACAGGACTTATCCCTTTTATGTTACAAGAAAGTTTTAAGTATGAACGCTTTAGAAAAACACCTAATGTTTTAACCATACATAATGCACAATACCAAGGCTGGTTTTCTCATAATAAAGTACACTTAATTCCTGCCTTTAATTTTGAAAATGCAGGGCTTTTAGATTGGGATGGTAGCGTAAACCCATTAGCAGCAGCCATAAAATGCGCCTGGAGGGTTACCACCGTATCACCCACCTATATGGAAGAATTAAAAGTATCTGCCAACGGATTAGAAGACTTGTTAAATCATGAAAGTGCCAAATGTTCCGGCATTCTAAACGGTATCGATTGGAATGTATGGAATCCGGAAACCGACAACTATCTTATTTCTAATTATAACATAGAAACAGTCATTTCCGGAAAAAAAGCCAATAAAAAGCATTTGTGCGATACCTTTAATTTAGATTTTAACAAACCTCTTTTCGCTTTTATTGGTAGATTAGTTGGAGAAAAAGGATCTGATTTGTTTCCCGAAACATTTAAAAAAGTACTCGATAAAGGAGATGCTTCCATCTTATTATTAGGCTCCGGACACGAAGAAGTAGAAGTTCAACTAGAAGCCCTCAAAAAGGAATACAAAGGCACTTATAATGCCTTTATAGGTTATGATGAAGCCTTGTCCCATATTATTTATGCTGGTGCCGATTTCTTACTCATGCCATCCAGAGTAGAGCCTTGCGGACTCAACCAAATGTATGCATTACGATATGGTACTATACCAATTGTAAGAAGCATTGGAGGTCTTAAAGACACCGTTATAGATATCTCGGAAAAGAACGGATTTGGTATTTGCCATGCAGATGTTACTGTGTCTAACATAACAAATGCTATCGAAAGAGGTGTTTCCCTTTATGAAAACAATAGCACCTATAAAAAATTAACCAAGCAGATCATGGAGATAAATCATTCCTGGGATACATCTGCGAAAGCATACATAAAATTATATAAATCCATAAACTAATAAAGATGATTAATGATAAAGTTTTATCCATTATACTAGGAGGAGGCCAAGGTTCCAGATTACATCCATTGACAGAAACAAGATCTAAACCAGCAGTTCCCATTGCTGGAAAATATAGATTAGTAGATATTCCTATTTCGAATTGTATTAATTCAAACATAAAACGCATGTTTGTCTTAACACAATTTAATTCGGCTTCTTTAAACCGCCATATTAAAAACACGTATCATTTTAGTTTTTTCAGCTCTGCTTTTGTTGATGTATTAGCAGCAGAACAAACCCCCGGAAACAAAGGGTGGTTTCAAGGAACTGCAGATGCCGTTCGCCAAAGTATGCATCACTTTATAAGACATGACTTCGACTATGCATTAATCCTTTCTGGCGACCAATTATACCAAATGGATTATGAATTAATGATCGATCAACATATAAAAAGCAAAGCCAAAATATCTATTGCTACCATACCTGTTAATGCAAAAGATGCGACTTCTTTTGGGATATTAAAAGCCAATGATAAAAATGTAATCACTTCATTTATTGAAAAACCAGATGCCGGTTTATTACCAGATTGGGTTTCTGAAGTAAGTGATGAAATGAAAGGACAAGGCCGAAATTATCTGGCTTCTATGGGTATTTATATTTTTAACAGGGATTTGTTAATAGACTTAATGAACGACCCAAGCACCATAGACTTTGGTAAAGAAATTATTCCTCAAAGCATAGATAAGCACAAAACATTAAGTTACCAATATGAAGGGTATTGGACAGATATAGGAAATATAGACTCATTCTTCGAGGCTAATATCGGTCTAACAGCAGACATTCCGGATTTCGATTTATACGATAAGTCTAAACGGATATATACTAGAGCCAGAATGCTTCCTACAACAAAAGTATCTGGCACAACACTAAACAAAACAGTTATAGCAGAAGGTTGTATAATTAGTGCGGCCAAAATTGAAAAATCGGTAATAGGCATTCGTTCCAGAATAGGAGACGAATCAACAGTAATAAACACCTATATGATGGGGAGCGACCATTATCAAACTTTAGGTGATGTTACGAATCCCAATATAAATTCTATAGGAATTGGAGCTCGCTGTTTTATAAAAAATGCCATTTTGGACAAAAATTGTTGTATAGGTAATGATGTAAGAATTAATGGAGGTACACATTTAGAACCGGTTGAAACAGACTCATACGCCATTAAAGATGGTATAGTAGTAATTAAAAAAGGAGCCATTATTCCTAATGGTTTTGTTATATAATATATGGCGCACGTAAAACCTTATAGTTTATTTACAGATTATGATATCGATCTTTTCAAAAAAGGAAAACATTATCGTCTATATGAAAAGTTTGGATCACATATAACAACAAATAAAGGTATTGAAGGCACCTATTTTGCTGTATGGGCGCCCAGTGCTAAATCCGTATCTGTAATTGGCGATTTTAACTATTGGAAAGGAGGCGAACATCAATTAAATGTACGCTGGGATTCAAGTGGTATTTGGGAAGGTTTTATTCCTCTAATAGGAAAAGGCACTATTTATAAGTACAAAATTGAAAGTCATAATGACAATATAACAACAGAAAAAGCAGATCCTTATGCAAGACGTTGCGAGCATCCGCCAAAAACAGCATCGATAATCTGGGACGATTCCTATGTATGGAAAGATAACAATTGGATGGAGAAGCGTAAACAGCATAACGCCATAGATGCACCTTTTTCTGTTTATGAAGTACATTTAGGGTCTTGGAAAAAACATTTAGAAGAAGGTCGGTTTTTATCATATTTTGAATTGGCCGATCATTTAGTAAACTATGTAAAGGACATGAATTTTACACATGTAGAACTCATGCCTATTATGGAATACCCTTATGATCCTTCTTGGGGGTACCAGTTAACAGGGTATTTTGCACCCACTTCCCGTTTTGGATATCCTGAAGAATTTAAGTATTTGGTTGATATGTTTCACCAAAACGATATTGGTATTATTTTAGATTGGGTACCATCTCATTTCCCCGAAGACGCACATGGTCTTGGGTTTTTTGATGGCTCACATTTATATGAACATCCGGACAAAAGAAAGGGCTATCACCAAGATTGGAAAAGTTTAATTTTCAATTACGAACGTAATGAGGTTATATCCTTTCTAATAAGTAATGCCATATTTTGGATGGAACAATATCACGCAGACGGATTACGTGTAGATGCTGTCGCATCTATGTTATTTTTAGATTACTCTCGTGAAGATGGTGAGTGGGAACCGAATATTTATGGTGGTAGAGAAAACCTAGCTGCTATAAATTTTTTAAAAGAGCTAAACAAAGAAGTTTACAGATCGTTTCCAGATGTTCAAACCATTGCAGAAGAATCTACAGCATTTCCTATGGTTTCTAAACCTGTTTTTTCAGGTGGATTGGGCTTTGGAATGAAATGGATGATGGGATGGATGCATGATACTTTAGAGTATTTCGCTAAAGACTCTATTTACAGAAAACACCATCAAAACGATATAACGTTTAGTTTAGCATATGCCTTTACCGAAAATTTTATGTTGCCACTATCGCACGACGAAGTGGTTTATGGAAAAAATTCTATTTTAGGTAGAATGCCCGGTGACGAATGGCAGCGTTTTGCAAACCTTCGCCTGTTGTACGGATATATGTTTACACATCCGGGAACCAAATTATTGTTTATGGGTGGTGAATTTGGACAATATAATGAATGGAATTTCCAAGAAAGTCTGGATTGGAATTTATTAGAGTTTGAACCACATAAAAACCTTCAAAACTATTATAAAGAGTTAAACAAACTTTATAAAACAACACCTGCCTTATACGAAAAAGGGTTTAGCGGTGAAGGGTTTGAATGGATTAGTTTTGATGACCATGAAAACTCTGTCATGTCTTATATAAGAAAAAGTTATGACTCTAAAAATGATGTTATTGCAGTATGCAATTTTACTCCAACTGTTAGAGAAAATTATAAAATAGGAGTTCCTGTAAAAACAAAAATTAAAGAAATTTTTAATAGTGATGCTAAAGAATTCGGGGGAAGCGGCATCGGAAATACAAAACCAATTTCAACAAAGAATGACCCTTGGAATGGTAAAGACTTTTCGGTAGAAATAACACTCCCTCCTTTAGGTATAGTTATATTTTCAACTTAAATAATTTTCTATTTGAGATTTATGTAATTATCTCGCTGATTATTTGTGGTTTATCAAATAATCATAATGTTTTTTTAATAAAAACTGACCACTAATACCTGTTAAATTTAGTAATTTAGGCGATTAATAAATTGCGCAACCCCATATGATTTTAAATACCGAATTAGAATATAAAGGAAATTTGTTTCCTTCTAAAATAGTTTCATACGAAAAAAACCTAAACGTGCTCTCTTTTACCACAGAGAACGGTGTTATATTAGAGGTTACCGTACGTCGTGATAGTATTCTACGGTTCAGATTTACTACAACAGGTATTTTCGAAAATGACTTCTCTTATGCCATAACTAAATATGCGAGTAGAGGATATAATCATCTTGAAGTCACAGAGAGTCAAGATAATTACATTATAACCACAGCAAAACTTATTTGCCATATTTCAAAATTAGACTTGCGTACTTCTATTTTTGATGCTACTGATAATACATTGATTTGTGAAGACGAACTTGGATTCCATTGGGAAGAAAGTTACGAACATGGTGGCGATATTGTTAAAATGTCAAAAATCTCACAACCTGGAGAAAGTTATTATGGTTTAGGAGATAAACCTGTAGATAATAACCTTAAAGGAAAACGTTTCGAAAACTGGGTAACAGATTCTTATGCCTATGGTAGAGATACCGATCCCATTTATAAAACAATTCCATTTTATACTGGTTTGAATAATAAAAAATCATATGGAATATTTTTTGATAATACGTTTCGTTCGTTTTTTGATTTTAGTCATGAACGTCGTAACATAACCAGTTTTTGGGCTCAGGGAGGTGAAATGAATTACTATTTCATTTATGGTCCTAACATGTCTGATGTCGTTGTGAATTATACCGACTTAACTGGTAAGCCGCATGAAATGCCAGCGCTTTGGACATTAGGCTATCATCAATGTAAATGGAGTTACTATCCAGAATCTAACGTAAAAGAAATTACAGCTAAGTTTAGAGAATTAAAAATTCCATGTGATGCCATTTACTTGGATATTGATTATATGGAAGGCTTCCGCTGTTTTACATGGAGTAAAGAGCATTTTCCAGATCCAAAAAGAATGGTTAAGGAATTGGCAGATGACGGGTTTAAAACCATTGTTATTATAGATCCGGGTATTAAAATCGATATGGATTATTCTGTGTTCCAAGAAGGTCTCGAAAAAGATTATTTCTGTAAACGAGCAGACGGTCCTTATATGAAAGGAAAAGTATGGCCGGGAGAATGTTATTTCCCGGATTTTACAAGACCAGAGGTAAGAGAATGGTGGGCCGGGTTATTCAAGGAGCTCATTGAAGACATAGGGGTTAAAGGTGTTTGGAACGATATGAACGAACCCGCAGTCATGGACGTTCCCGGAAAAACATTTCCTCCAGATGTGCGTCATGATTACGACGGCAACCCTTGCAGCCATAAAAAAGCACATAATATTTATGGGATGCAAATGGCTAGAGCTACTTATCAAGGCTTAAAAAAATTCGCTTACCCAAAAAGGCCTTTTGTAATTACAAGAGCTGCTTATTCTGGTACACAACGTTATACTTCTAGTTGGACAGGTGATAATATAGCCACATGGGATCATTTAAATATCGCCAATCTGCAAGCACAACGTATGTGTATGTCTGGATTCTCCTTTGTAGGATCTGATATTGGCGGATTTGCAGAACAACCTAATGGTGAGTTATACGCACGCTGGATTCAACTAGGTATTTTCCACCCGTTTTGCAGAACACACTCTTCCGGAGATCATGGCGACCAAGAACCCTGGGCTTTTGGAGATACAATAACTAATGTAGTAAGGAAATTTATTGAATTAAGATATCAATTACTGCCTTACTTATATACGGCATTCTGGAGATATGCCGAAGAAGGTATTCCTATTTTGAAATCACTAGTGTTATACGATCAAGAAGATTCTCAAACACATTATAGAAACGATGAGTTTATATTTGGAGAAAAAATATTAGCGTGTCCTGTAACCGGTCCTAACCAGAAAGGAAGACGCATGTATATACCTAGAGGGAAGTGGTATAACTTCTGGACAGATGAAATTGTTAGTGGCGGCCAGGAATTATGGGTAGACGCCGATCTGGATAGCATGCCCATATTTGTAAAAGAAGGCGCTATTGTTCCTAAATACCCCGTTCAACAATATGTAGGTGAAAAGGTTATTGATGAGTTATTACTCGATGTATATTACAAACTAGGTAAAGAAAACTCCATGGTTTATGAAGATGCTACCGATGGCTATGATTACATTAAAGGACGTTATAGTCTAAGAGATTTTAAATTGCTTGGCAAGAAAAACGAATTGATTATTCAGCAACATAAATCAGGTAAGTTTATAACAACATATAAAACGTTTAAATTAAGCTTGCATGGCTTGCCTTTTAAAATTTCTAAAGTTCAGGTGGATAACGAAGAGATTCTTTTCAAGGATATAAAACTTAATGGTGATAATACATTAGTTCTTAATAAGGAATTTACCGAGCTTCATATAATAGGTTAATAAATCTATCTTAAATTATAAATAAAACCCGCTTTTAAGTGGGTTTTTGTGTTTAATAAGATGACTTTGTAAGAAAAAACAACAACTTCGCCTAAACACTTTTACTTTTTAAAGCTAGAAAATGCTTGATAATAATAAAATATTAACATTACACCCTCAAGGTAAAAAGGGAGTAAATATATTAAAAAGAAGATATGATGTCATTAAAGAATTCATAATTGATACCATTGAACAGCATGGGGAAATTTCATATGAAAGTATGAATGATTTGGCGGTAGAAAAATTAACCAAATCTTTCGACGGTAAAGTAGTATGGTATATTGTGACCGTTAAATTAGATTTGGAAGCAAGAGGAATTATCGAGCGAATACCAAAAACAAGCCCGCATAAATTAAGAATGAAAAAAGAGTCTTAACGATCTCAAGACAATAATATTTTATAGAACGGCACACTAAAACATAAACAACTATTAAACAAATTCTTAAAATTCAAGTTTAATAAATATAATATGAATAATGTTAGAGCTTATTTTGATACATTAGTCAAAATGAATGATGTGGATTGGGAGCTATTTTCTTCAAAGCTCGAAAAAAAAGAATTCAAAAAACGAACAATACTTTTAGAGTCAGGGAACATTGAAAAATACCTTTACTTTATTGAAAAAGGCTCGGTAAGGCTATATATTCCTAAAGAAGATTATGACTTAACTTTTGGATTTTGTTTTAGTGGCCGGTTTATGAGTGCTTACGATTCTTTTTTAACCCAAACGTCAAGTACCTATCATATAGAAACGCTTACCGAAACTACCATTTGGAGACTAACTTTTGATGATTTACAAGATATTTATAAACAAACTGAAGTGGGTCATGCCATTGGCAGAATTGCTGCAGAAAACCTGTTTCTTGCTAAAGTAAAACGAGAACAATCATTACTTAACCAAACCCCACAAGAAAGGTATTTAAGCTTATTTACAGAACAACCTCAGCTCATAAAAGAAATACCTTTAAAATATCTTGCATCTTATATTGGCATCACACCTCAAGCTCTTAGCAGAATTAGAAAACGAATTTCTTAACTCAGGTTCATTGTTTCATCAATAATGTATTGGGACATTTGTACAAAAAAGATGAAACCTTTAATTGTACTTATTTCTGCCTCCTTAATACTGCTATTCGCATTAAAAATTATCACCGGGAAACCAGATTTAATTTTTTCAGCGAGGATAGGAATGTCCATAATGCTATTATTTACGGCTTTAGGTCATTTTATATTTTCCGAAGGCATGGCCCTAATGGTACCTAGTATTGTTCCTTTTAAAAAACAAATCGTTTATTTTACTGGAGTTATCGAAATTGCAGCCGCAATAGGTCTTCATATTCCCAAACTACGACTAGTAACAGCTTGGTTATTAATTATCTTTTTCATTCTTGTTTTTCCCGCAAATATTAGGGCTTCGCTCGAAAATATAAATTACCAAAAAGCAACTTATAATGGAAACGGTTTAACCTATTTATGGTTTAGAGTACCGCTTCAAATCTTATTTATTGTTTGGGTTTATATCAGTTCAATCAAATACCTTTAAAGAACCATGAAAAATTTAATACTATTTTTAATCATGACGTCAACAACCTCTCTTAGCTTTTCGCAAAAACAAACTGTTTTATTTAATAAGTTACTTTAAAAGTTTTCCTAAGTACACGAGCTTATAGCCTTTTTCAACTTTATCGATAGCTTTATTATATGAAGATATAATTTCTAAAACACCTTTTTTATCTTTAACAAATAAGGGAATGATATCGTTATCCTTGTTTATTAATTCTATTAAATCTTCGTAATCTGCCCTGTCTTGAATTTCAATTTCATGAATTTCTGGATTTTTACGAGCTACCTCAGTTAGCAAGTTAAAATCGTCTGTATGAGAAAATAAGCCTTCCTTTGGGTTATTGTTAGGGTCATTCATTTCATCAACCGTTATCAGTCTAAACGATCCGTTCTCACCAAATTGTTTTCCAAACTTATCAATGGCATACTTATTAATATCTGCATTACCGGTTAAAGCCATTAAAAACCCCACATCGTTAAGCTCTATATTATCGCCTAAACTTTCAGAATATATATCTGTATTTATAGCTTCAAGCCCTGATTCTTGGGCTATTTGAATATTCGTTTGGTTGCTGTCAATTAAAACAACATTCCGTTGATTGTCCACTAAATATTGCCCTATTAATCTAGACACCTGTGAGGCTCCTAATATTAAAATACCTTCCGATCTTTTTAGAAAAACACCAACAACCTTAGCAAACACCCTTGCAGTAGTCGCATTAAGCAAAACCGTTCCAAGAACAATCATAAATACTAAAGGGGTAATATACTCGGCACCTTCAACACCTTGTTTTATTAATTTACTTCCAAAAAGCGAAGCAATTCCCGCAGCAACTATACCTCGGGGCCCTACCCAACTAATAAATATTTTTTCATTGATTTTTAATTTAGATCCTGAGGTGCATAATAATACGCCTAGTGGCCTAATTACAAAGACTACCACTAAAAATAACCATACTGTTTTCCAATTGTATATCAACATTAAATCTTCAATATTAATATTTGCTGCCAACAAGATAAACAGAATTGAAATCAATAAAACACTTAACGATTCTTTAAAATGCAGCAACTCTTTAATGCTCTCTAATTTTCCATTTCCTAGTACCATCCCCATAACCACTACAGCAAGAAGACCTGATTCATGTGCAAAAATTTCAGATTCTACAAAAACCAATAAAACAACCGAAAGGGACACGACATTTAATAAATAGTCGGGAATTAACTTTTTGTTTATTGCAAAAGCCAAAGCATGAGCAAACGTAAACCCGAATGTTGTTCCAAAAAGAATGATTTTACCAAACTCGACTAGGGCGGTTTTTGTAAAACCGCTATCACCTTCAACACTTATAAACTCAAAGACCAGTACCGCTACCAAAGCGCCTATGGGGTCTATTAAAATACCTTCCCATTTTAAAACAGTAGATACATCTTTTTTAAGCGGTATATTCCTAAGGATCGGTGTTATTACGGTAGGCCCGGTAACAATAATTAGCCCGGAAAAGAGAAAAGATATTTCGAAACTAAAACCAAAAATAAAGTAAGCAGCAATACCGGCTCCAAAAAAAGTAATGGTAGAACCCAATGTTATCAATTTGGTAATAACCGGGCCTACATTCTTTATTTCGGAACGCTTTAATGTTAATCCCCCTTCAAAAAGAATGATACTAATAGCCAGAGAAACAAAATAAAACAAGCCTTCTCCCGGAAACAAACCTTGTTTGCCATTCCAGATAGGTTCAATCCATTTGGAACCATCATCGCTTAAAAACTCCGCTGCAATGGGGCCAACCAATAGCCCTATAAGAATTAATGGTAATATGGCTGGGATTTTAAATTTCCAGGCAACCCACTGTGCCAATATACCTAAAATAATGATTCCTGCTAGTTCTAACATCTTTTTAAAATCTATTAAGATACTAATTTAAATAAAACAGATGATTTCGCATTCTTTATTTGATTTGATTTTTAAGAGTTTACCTCCTGCATAACTTAATGTTTGGTTTATTCTGTCTTTATTTAAAAAAATATTATCTTTCTACTCTTGTAATCTAAATAATAAAAGTGTCTTTACAACCATTTAAAAGTATTGGAATTGGTGCCGCATTCTCACCTAATTTAAAAGCAAACCTACATGAAGCAGTTAGACTTTCTCTATTTTTTAAATCAAAGTTATTTTTAATCCATGTTGGTGAAGTTTCTGATGATAAGGTTAAAATGCTAAAAATCTTTTTAAAGCCTTTTGAAAAAGATAATCTGGATTACGAAGTCGTATACAAATCTGGAAACCCAGTAGATGTTATTCTGTCTACTACTGAAGAAAAAAATATTGATCTCTTAATTCTTGGAGCCGTACAACGGGAACGTTTTTTAAAATATTACGTAGGGTCTATTGCCAGAAAAATTACTCGTAAAGCAAAGTGTTCTGTATTATTATTAATTAAGCCTTCGGTAGAACGTGTTGCATGCGAGCATATTGTTGTAAATGGATTAGAAGACCCTAAAACCGAACAGACTATTAAAGCCGCTTTTTATGTTGCCAAACAACTTGAAGCCGAAAAAGTTACCATTGTTGAGGAAATTAAACAGGAACAAGTTTCTGTAAAGGTCGACGATGATAAATCTTTGCGTAAAGCCAATATTATAAAAGAACGTATAAGGCTTAGGGAAAACTCAAGAATTAAAGATATTATAGCACACATCCCCGAAAAATACACCAAAAATGTTGTCACAAAACTACAGCCCATTTTTGGCAAACAAGGCTATTCTATAGGGCATTATGCGCAAATTTCCAGAGCCGATTTATTGGTTATGAATGCCCCTAGTAAAATGACCTTTTGGGACCGTTTATTTCCCCATGATATTGAACATATTTTAACCGAACTACCAACCGATGTCCTAATTCTTCAATGAGTCCGAAAAAAAATAAAATAAAAGATTTTCTTAGCGCATTACCTAAAAATATATTTTCTGGTTTTGTAGTTAGCCTTATAGCACTACCACTTGGTTTAGGATTAGCCATGGCTAGTGAAGCGCCTCCTATTGCTGGCATTATAGCAGCTGTTGTTGGCGGTATTGTAGTCTCTATTTTTGGCGGGAGTCATGTTACCATTGCAGGCCCGGGTAATGGTTTGGTTGGAGTCCTTCTTGTTGCCATATCGACATTAGGTTTAGAAAGTGCTTTTGCTGCCATTATATGCTCCGGTATATTAATTCTCCTGCTTGGTTTTTTTAGAATGGGAAAATTAGCAGATTTTTTTCCTTCTTCTGCTATTCAAGGCATGCTAGCTGCTATTGGGCTTATTATTTTAGGCAAACAGTTTCATATTATGCTTGCTCATAAAATAAAACGTGAAGGTACTTTAGATTACTTATTTGAAATTCCATTTACCATAAACGATGCCATACACTACGAAAATAAAGGGTTAATTTTTGCTTCTTTGGCAGGCATAATAAGCTTGACTATTATGATGTTTTATTCTAAAATAAGAAATAAATACTTGCAATTAATACCTGCCCCTATGTGGATTGTCCTACTATCTATAGGGTTTAGTTATTATTTTGAGTTGGTGGTTCATGAAACAAACCCTATAGCTAAAGAATACATGATATCTGGCATACCTAGTATTCAAACCATCATTTCAGATATGCAGTTACCAAATTTTACCAGTATTGGTAGTTTTTCTTTTTGGTTAAGTGTCCTTGCTATTACATTAATTGCCAGTATAGAATCTTTATTAAGTATAAAAGCGGTAGATAAATTAGATCCCGAAAAGCGGCGGTCTAATGTAAACAAAGATTTAAAAGCACTTGGTTTAGCCACTATTGGCAGCGGGTTTTTGGGTGGGCTAAATGTTGTAACTGTTATAGCTCGTAGTTCTGTTAATGTAAATAATGGAGCCAGTAACAAATCGTCCAACTTTTTTCATGCTACTTTTTTAGTGCTTTTTATTGTATTATTCAGCACACAACTTACCAGAATACCATTACCTGCTTTAATGGCTATTTTAGTATATACAGGCTATAAATTAGCTTCGCCAAACGTAATAAAAAAGATATTTTCTATAGGTAAAGAGCAGCTTATCATATTTTTTGTCACCTTATTGGTGACTTTAAAAGTTGGACTTATAACAGGTATATTAGCGGGTGTTATTACCACGTTAATTATTCATGTGGTCATTAACAAAACATTATCGTTGTTTGTTAGAAATGTAATGAAGCCAAACGTTTTAATGTACCAGGAACAAGGCAATAACAATTTTTACATTAGTGTAAAACACTTTTGCAGCTTTTTAAACTATTACAAGTTAAAAGAAAAATTAGATGCTGTAACAGAAGACAAAGACGTTATAGTCGATTTTTCGCTATGTAGTTTTGTAGACCATACGGTTATGGAAAACATGCATAATTACCAAGAGTTGTTTAAAAAACGTGGCGGTCATTTTGATGTTATTGGTTTAGATATGCACGATACAGACTCTGAGCATCCTTTTGCTTTGCGTCGTTTACTCCCAGTGCCCAATATTATTAAAAACAACCTTACCAGACGCCAAACGAGTATGGAAGCTCTGGCAGAAGATTATGATTTAAACTATACCTCTGAAAAACAAAAAGAGGTTGGTTTTTTAAATCATTTCTTATTTTTTAATACTAAAAACATCAATCATATTTACAATCAATTATCAGATAATAACAATGATCTAAACCTATTTGATCTCGAGTTTTCCGAAGGAGAATTTATAGCTAAAGAAGTGGTGAGGTCTACCATGCTTCATATACAATTAAATCGGACTATACCTGAGTTTACTTTAGATAGGGAAGGCTTTTTAGAAAAGGTATATACCTTTGCCGGTTTTAAAGATATTCCCATTCAAAATCATTCCGATTTTTCCAATCGTTTTTATTTACTTGGAGATAATGAAGAGGCCATAACTGCTTTTTTCGATGATGATTTAGTTCATTTCTTTGAAAGCAATCCGTATTACCATATTGAGTCAAATGGTGAGTCTTTGTTAATCTTCGGAAAAGAACGTCTGGCAAGCATTAAAGAAATTAAAGCCTTGTTCGATTTTGGAAAACGCTTGAAAGGTGTTGTCGAGGATTGATATGAAAATTGTTTGTGTCTCGTCCTAAAACCCAGTTTACAGGTTATGAGTATTATTCCGTAAGAATTGGCGAGGAAATAGAAACCTTATTGCAAGAAAGAACAGCGTATAAATCTTATTAGTGTACAACTATCATACATTATTATTTTAAATCCAGCTATTTAATTATTGGTTTATGTTATTGTATACCAATGTTTAAGTTAAGTAGTGCTTTGGGGTAAACGAATTCGCTATAATTAATCTTTTTATTATTTATACTCATTTAGCAAATTAATTGCTAACGCATTCAAAAACAGTAATAACATCTTCAGTATTGATATAAACCAGTTTAACCTAAAAACTTTTAAAAAGTTAAGTTTTATGTTAAAAAACCATCCTAAAATAAGGTCAATCTTCATTTAATTTTCTCATTAACTGTTTTTTATGTTAAAATTATTTGGATAGTACGAAAATATCTATATATTTGGAAAACCAATTTGGTTAACCAGATTGGAGAACCAGAAAATAAATTTTAACATTAATAATTGAGGGGAAGTGTATAACAATTAAAACTTTAAATTATGAAAACAAAATTACTTTTTATTTTATTACTTGCTAGCTTTATGGGTAATGCTCAATTTTATCTTAACGAAATTATGGTTGACCCTCCAGGGGATGATAACCCAAATGAATATATTGAAATACGTGGGACTGCTAATACAGCATTAACAAATATGTATATAGTAGTAGTTGAAGGAGATGGTAATGATCCTGGAGATGTTAATGAAGTTATAGACTTAACATCTCAAACTATTGGATCTAATGGTTATTTAGTTTTGCTTACTACGGGTCACCCATATACGGTTGATTCTGGAGCAAATATTGCTTTAGATTTGACTGATGGAGAATTAGAAAGTCAGTCTCATACTTTTTTTTTAGTTCAGACAACTACACCACCAAGTACAAGTGATGATATTGATACTGTTGGCGGAGCTGGAGATATTGGTGATGGTACTCCAGATGGAACACCATATACTGATTGGACAATTTTTGATAGCATCTCATTACTTAAAGATAATGATGGTTCTGGAGAAGCGTATGCATATTCAAATATAGGTTTTTTAGAAGACGATACTTCACAAGCTAACCCAACATTATTTGCACCTGCAGGTGCAAATATAATAGTTACTACTGGTGCACAATTCGATTATGTTGCTAGAATTGGAAATTCAACAGGTTCTGCTTTAACAAATGATGAAACAACTTCAGATTGGGTTGGAGGGGACTTGCCATCGGGTAATTTACCGAACTGGACTATTAGTACAACTTCGAACAGAGCATATCCAACTTCTTTTGAAGGCTCAGAATTAAATCATATAGGTTCAGCTAACCCTTCGCAGAATACAACATTATCAACAACTGATATTTCAGCTTCAAATTTTAAAATCTCTCCAAATCCTGCAAATAAATTTGTTAATATAGAATCAAAAAATATAAAAGTGTCTTCTGTAGATATTTATAACCTTTTAGGTAGTAAAGTGAAGTCAGTTTCTCAATTAAATGATAATAAAGTAAACGTTGAGAGCTTATCTAGAGGAATGTATCTTTTAAAGATAAATGCTGAAGCAAAAAGCATTACCAAAAAAATAATCATAGAATGATTGTAGTTAGTTTTTATCAAATCGAAAAGCCTTTTAATTATTAAAAGGCTTTTTTAAAATATTACAGTTAATTAACCAGTTGAACAGTTTATATAAGTGTAAATTTTAATAACAGATGATTACAAGAAGAGACTTTATTATAAAAACGGCATGTGCAGCAAGCCTGTTGCCATTTTCGGCATTTCCTTATCAAGCATTTAAAAGGAGGCGTATTGAAGAGGACTTAGATATAAGTATTTTTTCTAAACATTTACAGTTTTTAGACTATAAAACTACAGGAGAAATGGCTGCGGAAATGGGTTTTTCTGGAGTCGACTTAACGGTTAGACCTAAAGGGCATGTATTACCAGAATTAGTAAAAACAGATTTGCCTAAAGCAGTAAGAGAGATCAAGGAAGGAGGCTCTAACTGTAAAATGATTACCACAAGTATAGAAAGTGTAAATAATCCGTTAGATGTCGATATTATTAAAACAGCAGCAAAACATGGGATTAAATACTACCGGACACATTGGTTTAAATATTTGGAAGGGAAAACAATGTCCGAATCAATTAATGTATATAAACAAGAGATTAAAAATTTAAGTTATCTTAACAAAGAAAATAACATTATAGGCTATTACCAAAATCATGCAGGAACAAATATTGGAGCCTCTTTTTGGGAGGTTAAGGCCTTACTTGAAACAGCAGATTTTAATTATTTTGGAACCCAATATGATATTCGTCACGCTGTTGCAGAAGGAGGACACTCATGGGTAAATGGATTAAAACTTTTACGACCCTATATAAAAGGCATCGTATTAAAAGATTTTAAATGGGGTAAAATAAATGGGAAATGGAAAGCCATTAATGTACCAATAGGAGAAGGTATGGTGAATTTTGATGCCTATTTTAAGTTGTTAAAATTATACGGATTAAGACCGCCAGTATCCCTTCATTTAGAATATAATTTAGGAGGTGCAGAAAAAGGGCTTAGTAACATATCAGTAGATAAAAAAGTGGTGTTTGATGCCATGAGAAGAGACCTAAGTGCTTTACAAGAACTATGGCGAAATGCTTAGTGGAAATGAAAACGGGAATCTAAATTCTTTATTTTGAAAAACATATATTAAAAAACAAAAAATAAAAACCAATAGTCATAATGAATTACATCTTTAATCTTTTAATTAAATTCAACTCTAAACATAGTGCCTTATTATTTTTAAGCCTTTTACTTTTATGCAGTGCATGTCAAAACACACCAACAGTTAATAGTCTTAAAGTAAATACTCAAGAAGAACTTAATGAAGCTATAGCCAACGCTATACCAGGAGATGAAATTATACTGGCTAATGGTGTTTGGAAAGATATACAAATTCAGTTTTCTGGAACAGGAACAAAAGAATCTCCTATTATTTTAAAAGCAGAAACAAAAGGACAAGTTTTTATAGAAGGCATATCAAATTTAAAATTTGGAGGAGAACATTTAGTTGTAGATGGTTTATATTTTAAAAATGGATATACACCAACAAATGCCGTTATAGAATTTAGGGTAGATAGTAAAAATATTGCTAGTAACTGCAGAGTAACCAATTGTGTTATAGAAGGGTTTAATCAACCAAAACGAGACAGAGGAGATCTTTGGGTGCAATTCTGGGGAAGACATAACCAATTAGACAACTGTTATTTAGCAGGAAAAACCAATAGAGGCCCAACAGTAAGAATTGATCTTAAAGGGAATGAAAGTGTATATAATTATCACAAAATAATCAATAATCACTTTGGGCCTCGAGCCCCAAAAGGAGGACCAAGTGCAGAAACCATTCAATTAGGAGATAGTGGCACATCGATGTCTCCTAGTTACACATTAGTTGCTAATAATTTATTTGAAGCATGTAATGGCGAAGTTGAGGTGATTTCCAGTAAATCTAATTTTAATGAATTTAAAAGTAACGTATTTTACAAATGTGAAGGTTCTTTGGTAACAAGACATGGTTCATATTGTAAAATAGATGGTAATTATTTTATTGGTGATGCTAATAATGAAAACATAGGAGGTATACGATTAATAAATACTGGGCATTGGGTTACAAATAATTACTTTTATAACTTAAAAGGTAAAAGTTTTAGGAGTCCGTTAGCCGTAATGAATGGTATACCAAAATCTCCTCTAAATAGATATCTTCAGGTTACCGATATAGTGGTGGCGTATAATACTTATATAAACTGTACATCACCTTGGCAGTTTGGTGTGGGAGTGAATATAGATCAAAAAGATGTGCTTCCGGCGTCAGAAATCCGATCTGCAAGACCAGTAAGGTCTACAGTAGCAAACAATCTTATCTATAATGAAAAAGGTGCTAATAACATAATAATAGAACACGATAAAGCAGATGGAGTTTTATTTAAAAATAACATCATTAATAATCAAGGGGTCGATTTTGTAAACGATAAAAACCTGTTAGTAAGCGATTTTCAACTAACAAAAGTGAGCGATGATATTTTTGTGCCTTCTGAAATATCTGTTGACACTGAACCTTTTATAGGTTTTGAATTTGAAACAATTTCAAAAGATCTTTTCGGGAATTCAAGAACGAATAGTAAAGTTGTTGGAGCAGTTTCAAAAACCGATAATGTAGTAAATCCTAATATTCTTGATAAGTCTAAATACGGTCCAGATTGGTTTTCTAATGTTATAGAAGCAAAAGAGCCTGAAACACATATTGTGGCTAAGGTAAGTGATATACAAATAACAATTAATGAAGCTAGGTCGGGTGATATTATTGCTTTGTTAGCAGGTATTTATAAAGTAAATACCCCCCTAGTAATCAATAAAACCATTACCATTCAATCTCAAGGAGATGGAAAAGCCCACATCAATTTTTTAGGTGAAAGTAACACGCCTTTATTTGAATTAAACCCTGGCGGAAAATTAATTGTAAAAGGTTTAGCTCTAAAAGGGAATAACACTAACAATGCTTTTGCAAGCTTAAAAGAAAACATGTCAGACCATTTCGGATTGTCAGTTTTAGAATGCGACATAAGTGATTTTAATTATGTGTTAAAAGCATATAAAGAATCGTTTGCAGAACGTATTACTTTTAAAAATACGTCAATATCAAACTGTGCTAATGGCTTAGAGCTTTCAGAAGAAACAAATGACAAAGGTGATTATAACACCGAATATTTAACCGTAGATAATTGTAACTTTACCAATGTTAAAGCCAATGTTATAGACTACTATAGAGGTGGTTATGACGAATCTACCATAGGGGGTAACCTTTTAGTAACTAACAGCACATTTACCGATTGTGGAGCTAAAGAGTCTAATAAAATTTTATTGAATCACCGAGGCATTATTAATGTAAATCTTGTAGGGAATACATTTAAAAATAACGCAGTTAATTTGGTGTCTCTACTTTGGGGAGCAAAAAACAATATACATTCTAACAATACATTACTTAATTCTGGAGAAATAAAAACGGAGCAAAACCTAAAATTAAAATTGATGTATTAATTTAAAATATGACAAATATTAAACAGTTGGTTAGCGTTAGATTTATAATTATAAGTTTATGTTTTGCTAGTCAGCTTATAGCACAAAATATCCCATCAAAAAAAGTGATTGCTGTAAGCAGTCTTTCCAATTATTTAAGGGACGATGTTAAAGCAGAATTAAATAAAGACGGAGAGGTTTCAATTTCAGAATTAGCTCAATATTTTAGAGAGAAATTTTCTGAGCGCTACTTTTATAATTGGCAAAATTTTGAAGAAAGATTTAAAACGTATAACACGACCTACCCTAATGCAGAAAAAGGACATACAGAACGCGCTTTAGACCATTTAGCGAAATATGCCGATTCTACACATTGGAAACTACCTTTTAATTATCAATTTGGAGACCCAGTAAATGCTTATGCTTTACGTCATCTTGCCAGACAACACAAAATGGTAGATATAGCATATTACTATAATTACCAAAATAAAAACACAACGTATTTAAACTATTTTAAGAATCAATTAAAATCTTTAAATGATGCATTACATGCAAATAAATACGAGAAGATTGAAGATGGTAATGGTGTTTACGAAGCGTTTAGGTCGGGGTATCGCATTTTAAATTGGCTGAAGATTCATAATATGTTTTTGGGTGAAGAAAGTTATACAGATACAGACCAGTTAACAACCATAGCCACCCTGTTACAACACGGAGCACATTTATACGAGCACAATGCTGAATTTCATCCCGGAAACCATCAAACAAGAGGTTTGTCGGCTTTAGCCATGTTGTCTATTTTATTGAGGGATTTTGAAGGGACAGACAAATGGTACCAGCGTTCTATGGATTTGCTAGAAGAGCACTTATCAAAAGAAATTAATGACGATGGCTTTCAGTTTGAGCGCACCGTGCATTACCACATGAGTGATATAGGTAACTATTATTATGTGTATCAATTGGCAAAATTAAGTGAGCTAAAAATCAATGACTTTTGGAAAGACAAATTAAAATCGCTGTTTATAACATTAACAAAAATTGCGTATCCCGATAAATCTGCTCCCGTACTTTCTGATGATACAAACAATCCCTGGGGAGAAAGCAACGATATTTCGGGCGCTATAACCCTAGGATATTTACTATTCGATTCACCTAAAATGGGCTATTTTGCCAACAACTATGTAAAACCCCAGATGTTTTGGTATGTAACAGACTCACAATTAAACATGCTTAAAAATATTGAGTCAAAACCACCAACAATAAAATCGGTGGCGTTTCCAACAACAGGGTATTATATTATGCGAGAAGGCTGGAAAGCTAATGATAAAATGATGATAGTTTCTGCTGGATTGGACGATGAAAAACCAGATCATCAACACGGTGATATGTTAGGAGTACAAGCCATGGCAAATGGTAAAGTTGTTTTACCAAATTATCAAGTTCGTTACTCACTTAAAGACTTAGAGTTGTTTAAAAATTCTATGGTGAAAAATGTAGCCTTAGTTGATGATGAGTTACAAGGAAAACAATACACTTCTAATAAAGGAGGTAGTGGTTTCGGAAAATTTAGAGAGTTACCAAACCCAAAAACCATAGCCTGGGAAACCAGTAAGGACTTAGATGTATTTGTTGGAAGTCATGATGGGTTTAAAAATGTAGGGGTCGATTATAGTAGACAAGTTATTTACATTAAAGACGATTTTTGGATTGTAAAAGATAACTTCAAATCTCATAAAAAACATACCTACAAACAAGTTTGGCAAGGGCATTATAGTTTAGAAGCATCACCAAATTTAATAAGGTCTACTTTTGATAATGCCTCAGGCTTAGATATTTATCAAATAAATAAAGCAGATACCGTTACAACCTCTGGACAACGAGGGAAACAATGGTCTGTAGTATCAAAAAAAGACCAAACCAATTTCAGTTTTATAACAATATTATACCCTTACAAGGGCTATTCAAATAGAATTGATGAAGACAAAGAAAGTCCAGGTTTAAAGGGTTGGAAATTAAATGCTTCGAAGTGGAAAAAGGAAGGAGAGGAATCTATATCTTTTTCAAAAAATGAGGCATCCCTGTTTTTTTCAGTTAAACAATTACAATTAAAAGATATAGATATTAAGTTTTCTAATGCTATAGATGTATTTATAAAACTTGGTAATAATAAATTAGCGATTCAATCTTTATCAGACAAAAACATTCAAATGTCGATTAAAGGAGTTGTTGACAGTGGAAATATTGAAATGGAACCCGGCATTAAAAAAGAGTTTACAATTAAATAAATAGCCAATTTCAGAATTTCACGAAGTAACGTCTTGAACTCTTAAGCAAGACTCACATTATTTACATAGATATGTATGTCTCATCATATCTTTCCTTTGGGGATTTCTTACAACAACATATTAGCATTAATGGGGTATTTTTAATAATTTGTATATAATTTCTTATAAAAATAACATAGCTTTGTGTTAAATGTGTAAAGATTTTTTTGTTTAGTAATAATTTAACTATATATTTGGTAAACCAAACTGGTAAACCAGTTATATGTTTTTATGAAATTAAGATTCTTTTTACTTTTTATACCATTACTATTTTGTACGAATAAACAAAATAATCTATTAGTTGGTATACACAGTTTCAGAGTTTAATAATGCAGTTCACTACCTGTTAATTCAGAAATTTTAGAAAACATATTCTATAACGAAACAAAAGATAAATTGTTTACAGTTTATAAAGATATAAGTGAGATTACAGATAAAAAATAATATAAAAAGTAAAAATATTGACACAGGAATTTCAAAGAGCTTTGTGAAATCTGAGTTTGGGTTAGTTAATTAATTGAGCAAAGCTTTTTAATTCCCGTGTCTAATAAGAAAATATAGTGGTTACTAGCCATAAAAAACAGGAACAAACCAAGTGAATTTAGAATTAATTTCTAATAATTAAAAATGACTACTAAAATTAAAATAGTATTTATAGTAATTGGTTTTATTGTCTTGTCTTGTAAAGACGAAACAACGAAAAACAATAATGACCAAGTATCAAATCAAGGCCACCCCAATTTAATTTTAACCAAAGCAGGTGTCGAAAAAATTAAATCCCAATTGGGAAGCATTCCCATATTCGATAAAACATTACAAACGACTAAGGAAGACATTGATGCAGAAATAGCTTTAGGGATAGATGTACCAATACCTAAAGATTTTTCGGGAGGATATACACACGCACGCCATAAAAGAAATTTTTTAATACTTCAAAAAGCTGGCGCATTATTTCAAATTTTAGAGGAAGAAAAGTATGCCGTTTATGTTCGTGATATGCTTATGGCTTATGCAAAATTATATCCTACCTTACCTGTACATCCCCAAACACGTTCGTATGCACGTGGAAAAATTTTCTGGCAATGTTTAAACGATTCCAACTGGTTAGTTTATACAGCACAGGCATATGACTGCATTTATGAGTGGCTTAGTGAAGAAGAACGTCACGTTTTAGAAAATGAATTGTTCATACCATTTGCAAATTTTATTTCAGAAGAAAATCCGCAGTTTTTTAATCGTGTACACAATCACAGTACTTGGGGTAATGTTGCAGTTGGTATGATTGCCTTGGTCATGGATCATGATGAGTTACTGGAAAAAGCACTAAACGGATTAAAAACAGACAACCTGAAAGCAGGTATGAAAGATAACGACGGTGGTTTTATAAAAGTAGAAGGTCAAAAAGTGGGGTTTTTGGCGAATGTAGACGAACCGTTTTCTCCTGATGGATATTATACCGAAGGCCCCTACTATCAACGCTATGCTATGTATCCGTTTTTAATATTTGCAGAAGCCTTACACCATGTAAAACCAGAATTAAAAATCTTTGAATATAAAGAAGGTGTTTTGCTAAAATCTGTAAATGCATTAATAAACTTATCAGATGCAGATGGTGAATTTTTCCCATTAAATGATGGACAAAAGGGAATGTCCTATTACTCAAGGGAGTTGGTTACAGCTGTAGACATTGCATATCATTTCGGAGGAAACAATCCAGAATTATTAAGTATCGCAAAAAAACAGGACCGTGTTTTATTAGATGATGCAGGATTAGCAGTAGCTCTGGGTATTAAAGAAGGAAAAGACAAACCATTTGAGAAAAAGTCAATCAATCTTTCCGATGGGCCTAATGGAGATCAAGGTGGTGTTGGTGTTTTAAGAAGTGAAGATTTAGAACTTGTGTTTAAATATGCAGGGCAAGGCTTAAGTCATGGGCATTACGATAAGTTGTCCTTCTCATTATATGAAGATGGAGAAGAAGTGATACAAGATTACGGTTTAGTACGATTTGTAAATATAGAACAAAAAGGAGGCGGTAATTATTTAAAAGAAAATAAAACATGGGCAAAACAAACCATAGCACATAATACCGTAATACAAAATGAAACGAGTCATTTTGAAGGAAAATATGAAGTAGGGAGTAAACACCATTCCGAATTACATTTTTATGATGATATTAATTCTCAAGTTCAAATAGTTAGTGCAAAAGAAACGAATGCGTACCCAGGAACTCAAATGCTTCGAACTTTTGCTATTATTCATGATAAAGATTTTGAAAAACCTTTCATTTTAGATATATTGCAGGTAAATTCGGACAATGAAAATCAATACGATTTACCATATTATTACTTAGGACAAATTATGAAAGCTAATTTTCAATATACTGTACTACCAGAATTAAAACCTTTAGGAAATTCAAATGGATATCAGCATTTATGGAAAGAAGCAACAGGAAAACCATCTTCTCATAACTCAAAGTTTTCGTGGCTAAATAAAGGTAATTTTTATACTATAACGACCATATCAGATGCTCAAGATGATTTAATCATGGCAAGAACAGGAGCAAAAGACCCAGATTTTAATTTAAGGAGAGAACCATCACTTATAATTAGAAGACATGCTCAAAATACGGTGTTTGCATCTGTAATTGAATCACATGGAAATTATAATCCGGTATCGGAATTTGCTGTGAATACTTATAGCAGTATTTCAAATTTGAAAGTTATTTATAACGATGAAAATTATACAGCAATTCAAATAGAAGATGTAAGCAAAAAAGTAAAAGTATTGCTTTTAGCCAATAAGGATGCATCAAAGTTGAGTGAACATATATTAAAAATAGAAGATAAAGAATATAAATGGACAGGTCCATATAATTATAAATTAAAAAGTGAATAAATATGAAAACATTTGGAGCAAGTAAAGAATTTTTATTTGGTGATGATATTGAGTGGGAAGTTGTAGGAGAAGGTCTAAAGCGTAAAATTATGGGCTATGATGACAAAATCATGCTTGTAAAAGTAGATTTTCAGGTGGGAGCAGTAGGCGAGTTACATGAACATTATCATTCTCAAGTAACATATGTTGAAAGTGGCGAATATGAGTTGACTATTGGAGATGAGACTAAAACTGTAAAAGGAGGCGATTCTTTTTATATACCACCTCACGTTATGCATGGGGCAGTATGTACAAAAGCAGGAGTTTTAATTGATGTTTTTAGTCCAATTCGTGAAGATTTCATGGAATAGGGGCTGTTAAAATTTCGAATTAATTTGTTTTAACAAAAAATTAATATATATTTGGAAAACCAAACTGGTAAACCAATTTGGTTTTCCAATAAACAAAAACTAAACTAAATGTATAACTCTTCAAAACTTTTAAAAATATTATGAAAAAATAATACAAAAAAAAAGGATAGGTGCACGCCTACCCTTTTAGAATTGTTTACTTCTTTTAGGAGGGAAGTAAAATGATCATATGTAATTCTACAGAAAAACATAGAATCTTCAAAGGTATAAAAAATTAGGAGAAGATTATGTTTTTTGTGGGGTTACAATAATTAAGCTGGACAACTTAATTCACAAGTTAGAATAGCGAAAAAACTTACTAAACTCTACAAATTAAACGTAAAAAAACTAATTATGAATTTAAAAACTAAGTTAACTTTAATCACAGTATTGCTTTTCAATATTGTATTAATTGCACAGGAGGCTGTTATAAAAGGAACAGTAGTGTCTGCTAAAGATGGTGTTCCCATTCCTGGTGCGAATGTTATAATATTAAATACATCAAAAGGAACAACTACAGATTTTGACGGAAAATACCAAATTACTACTAGTAAAGGAGAGGTATTACAAGTCTCTTATATTGGGTATCTAAGCCAAACAATTACCATAGGAGATCAAACGACTATAGATGTGTCGTTAGAAGAAGATTTGGCCCAACTAGAAGAAGTAGTAGTAGTAGGTTATGGTTCACGTAGAAAAAGTGATGTAACAGGTTCTGTGTCTTCAGTAAAAACTGATGAGTTAACAGCTTTTCCTGTTTTAGATGCTGCACAAGCGCTACAAGGTCGTGCAGCTGGTGTAGATGTACAATCAAATAATGGTGGTGAACCTGGTGCGCCAATTAGTATTAAAATTAGAGGTAATACATCTATTAATGCAAGTAGTAATCCGCTAATTGTAGTAGATGGATTTGTAGGAGCAAATATGCCTCAGGCCGGAGATATAGAGTCTATGCAAATTTTAAAAGATGCATCAGCAACTGCTATATATGGTTCTCAAGGTGCTAATGGTGTTGTTTTAATTACTACTAAAAAAGGTAAAAGCGGTAAATTAAATATCGACTTCAATTCTACGTATTCAGTACAAACTACTTCGAATCGATTAGATTTATTAAACGCAGATGAATTTGCTGATTATCAAACTCAAGTTATCGCAAATCAAGCGATTACATCAGGAAGTACAGCGTCACCTTACGTTCAAGGAGATAGCGATACAGATTGGCAAGACTTAATTTACAGAACAGGTAATACGCAAAATCATCAATTATCTGTTTCAGGTGGGTCAGATAAAGTTAATTATTATGCATCGGGAACTTATTTTTCTCAAAATGGTATTCTTGTAAACTCAGATTACGAAAGAGCATCATTTTTATCAAACCTTAATGCACAAGTAACTGATAGGTTAAAAGTTGGGCTTAATTTAACAGGTGGTTTAAGTACTAAAAGTGGAGTTTCAACACAGTCAGACGGTTCTGTTACTGTGGGTGGAGACGATGTGGTTTCTTTAGCCATGCGTTTTGCTCCAGATAAAGGTATTTACAACAGTGATGGCACCTTTTCAATAAATGATCAAGTTGGTGATCCTGTAGATAACCCATGGGCTGTGGCAACGCAAAGAGATGATGATACAGAAATAGAGAATTTTAGAGCTAATTTTTTTGCGGATTATCAAATTATAGAAGGTTTAACTTTTAAAACAACATTTGGTATAAGTACTAAAAATACATTTAGAGGAGTTTATATGCCTCGTACCTTAGCTATTACGGCAGGACGAGGTCTTGATGGTAGAGCAATTATTGAGGAAGATAAAAGTAAGAGTGTATTAACGGAGAATTACTTAACCTATAATAAAGAGGTAGGGAAAGGAAATTTAACATTACTTGCAGGATTGTCTTATCAAAAAAATACTAATAAAGGGTTTTATAACGAAGGAACAGGAACCATTTCGGATGGTTTTTCTTACTATGGATTGTATACTGCTACGAGTTTAATTCAACCTGAAGATGGTGATGTTTACCTAAGAGAAAAGGAAATTCAGTCTCAATTTGGAAGGATTAATTTTGATTATGATGATAAATATTTAATTACGGCAACAGTAAGACGAGACGGTGCTTCAAATTTTGCTGCAAATGAAAAATATGCTATTTTTCCATCAGGTGCATTAGGTTGGAAAGTTTCTAACGAAGATTTTTTAAGTGATAGTGAAACTATCTCTAACTTAAAATTAAGAGCAAGTTATGGTGTAACAGGAAATCCATCAATTGATCCTTACAATTCTTTAGCCAAAGCATCAACGTTATATGCTTCAAGAAACATGTCTACAGTTCAGGCTGTTACTCCAGATCAACCGGCTAACCCAGATTTAAAATGGGAATCGTCTTATCAGTCAAATTTTGGTATAGATTTAGGTTTACTAAATAATAAAATCACACTTTCTGTTGATTATTATAATATTGATACTAAAGATTTAATTATGGTTAACAATGGTCTAGCTGATTATATAGGTTTTGTTAATGATGAAATATTAGTAAATGCTGGAGAGGTTAAAAATAAAGGAATTGAAATATTCTTAAGTACTAAGAATATTACTAATGATGATTTTAGTTGGACTACAGATTTTGTGTTCTCTAAGAATAAAAACACAGTAACATCTTTAATAAATGGAGATGATTGGTTTGGTAATGGAGCTCCAAGTTATTTTAGTGTAAGTAATACCTATATTTTAAGAGAAGGAGAAGAAGTAGGTTTGTTTTATGGGTATGATTATGCAGGGGTATATCAAGGAGGAGCTTTACCTGCAGGTACGGCTACTATACCTGGTGCTGTAGCAGGAGATCCATTGTTTACAGATTTAGATGAGAGTGGAGATATTACTAATGACGATAGAACAATCATTGGAAATCCTAATGCAGATTTTACTTGGGGTATTACAAATAATCTTACATACAAGAACTTTGATTTTAATATCTTTTTTCAGGGGTCTCAAGGTGGAGAAATTTTTAACATGACCAATGTACAGTTGAATAATGGTGATGCTAATACTACTTCGGGTTATTTTAATAATGCTTGGACAGCTACAAATACAAATACGAACCAACCTAGAGTAGGAAATAATAGTTTTAGAGAAATTTCTTCTCGATTCGTTGAAGATGGTAGTTATATAAGATTAAAAAATATTGCAATAGGTTATAATTTACCATCAAGTGTTCTGGAAAATATAGGTATTGAAAAATTAAGATTATCGCTTAGTGCTCAGAATTTATTAACTATTACAAATTATTCTGGACTAGACCCAGAGGTAAGTTACTTTGGAGACGAAGGTGGAGAAGATGGTAATAATACAGCTACTAATACAACTCGTGGATTTGATTTTGGGAGTTATCCAACGGTAAGATCTGTAAGTTTTAGTCTTAATTTAACATTTTAATCAACATTTTAAAAACATATAAAATGAAAAAAATTAATTATATATTATTGTTGATAATGGGATTATCAATAATAGGATGTTCAGATCTAGAAGAAGAGCCAGTTGGACTTTTGTCACCGGATGGGTTTTTTCAATCTACTGAAGATATACAAATAGCTATTAATGGTGCTTTAACAGCAGCCATTGATGAAGAGATTTGGGGAAGAAAATTATCTATCTCATTAATGTTACGCTCAGATATGGTAAAGCTTCAATCTACCCAACCTCATAGGGTAGAGATGGATATGCATACTATTACAGGTGATAATGAAATGGTATATGACCCATGGAAAAGATTGTATCAAGGTATAGCAGCTGCTAACAATGCTATTGCAGGAGCAGAAGATGTTGATGTAGATGAGGGAATTAAAAACCCCGTTACTGCGGAAGCTTACTTCATAAGAGCTTTCTATTATTTTCATTTGGTAAGATTGTTAGGAGATATTCCTTATATTGATGCTCCTATTGCAAATCTCGATGATATTGATGCAGCTTCTTCAATTGGCTTAACGCCAGAAGCGCAAGTATATGAGAAAATTATTGCCGATTTAGAATTTGCTAAAACATGGTTGCCAAATACACAAGCATCAAGAGCTATACCTTCTAAGGCTGCAGCAAGTTCTTATTTAGCTTTAGTATATTTAACTATGGCAGGAACAAGTGATAATGCAATGTTTCAAAAAGCATTTGATGAAGCCAAAGAAGTTATAGATAATAAAGCAATTTATAATCTAGATTTAGATCCAGATTTTCAAACTTTATTTAATGCCGATAAAATAGATGCGTCTATAGAACCAATATTTGCTTTAGATTATAATAATGTTGAAGCAGCTAATGATTTATATGATCAAATCTCTCCAATGTTAGGTTTAAGAGGTGATGAAGGTTGGTCTGTTGGTGTGCCTACCATGGCTGTATATGATTCTTTTGAAGATGGTGATTATAGAAAAAATGTAAGTTTTCAAACAAAAGCACCATCGGGAGATACAGAAGTGGATTATACTGAATTTATACCAACAGTAACTGTCCATGCGCACGCTGATAATAGACCATATATAGCAAAGTATTCTCGTTACCCGGGAGATTATGCTAGAGGAGATAAAAGAGCAACAAGTCATAACTATTCTATGATTCGCTATGCTGAAATATTGTTAATTGCTGCAGAAGCTGGGGTTGAAATAGGAAGCCCTTTAGCGTTAGGATATCTTAATGAAGTAAGAGGAAGAGCTAGAAACGGAGGTCAATCAACATCTGGTGGTTATGTAGATGTAACTATACCTGCAAGTGCTGTTCCTGCAGATCTTGGATCTATAACAGTAGACGATGTATTGGAAGAGCGTAGAATAGAGCTTGCTTTTGAATGTAAAAGATGGTATGATATTAAAAGAAGACAATTAGGAGATGTAGTGTTTAGTGCTTCTGGTTATGAAGGAGAAAAGCCAAATTGGAATGCTTCCGAAGATTATGATACACCTATACCAGCAGATGAAATAAGTAGTAACCCTAATCTTGGTAATTAATTCAAGAACATGAAACCGGTATTATAAAGGTTTTTTAGGTTTAATTAGTAGTTGCTGTCTTTGTGTTTGTTTTATGAATAAATACAAAGACAGGCTAACTACCTAATTTATAGGCTCTCTCTGCTAACATTGCATGAATTAAATGTACAATGTATGCATTAATAAATTTTTAATTAGCTCAATTAGAGTTGGTTATATGTGTTAAGATTAAAAAGTTTATGTGTAATTGACTAAAAGTAAAACTTTATGATAAAAAAATATTCTAGAATATGATTGCCTATTCTTTATAGAAATGACTTCTCATAAAAAATTGAAGTAAAATTTCATATAATACTTTGCTAAATACAATTCTTATCTGAGTTTATGAAAAAGATGTAAGTGTTTATGGTGTATTATTTTGATAATTATTAAAACAAAAACGTATTAGTTATAGTATTTAAGGGACTAAAAGTTGAAAAATTCAAATAAAAAGCTAATCTATGAATTTAAAAATTAAACTAACTTTTATTGCAATATTGTTTTTTAATATTGCATTATTTGCTCAGAATGAAAAAATTAAGGGTGTTGTATCTGCAACAGATGGTATACCAATTCCAGGTGTAAATGTTATTGTCCAGAATACCACAAGAGGTGTGACTACGGACTTTGATGGTAAGTATGAAATCAAAGCCAATACAGGAGAGGTTTTAGTGTTTTCTTATATTGGATTTGTTACAAAAATAGTGATTGTAGATAGTCAATCTACAATTAATATTTCCATGGAAGAAGATGTAGCTAAATTGGATGAGGTTGTTGTTATTGGTTATGGAGACCAAAAACAAAAAAATCTTACAAATGCAATATCTAAAGTTGGAGGTGAGGTTATAGAAAAAGCAATTACACCAAGAGTAGATGATGCGCTCAGAGGACGAATTGCAGGGGTAAATATTACTACCGCAAATACAGAAGTTGGTGGTGATACCCGTATAACAATTCGTGGAACAGGATCAATAAGTGGTACATCTGCACCTTTGATAGTTGTAGATGGTATTCCTATTGGCACAGACGCAGATTTGCTAAGTAGTATAGACCCAAACAATATAGAATCAATAGAAGTCCTTAAAGATGCTTCTTCAACCGCTATTTACGGTTCTAGAGGAGCAAACGGTGTAATTATTGTAACTTTAAAATCAGGTGTTGTTGGCAATACTAGGTTTAGCTATAATACCTATACAGGTTACAGATTTGCTAAGAAAAATGATAATTTTAATTTATCTATTAGTGAAGAAGAAGTCAGAATAGATAATTTGTTTGTAAACACAGATTTATCTGGTGCTACAGCAGCACAGATAGCAGACTTCAACAGTGATTATTTAACTGCTAAATCTGAATTAACAGCACAAAAATTTATTGCCGCTGCAAATGGTGGAGAAACCGATTGGCAAGATGTAGTTTTTAACGGGGGTTACGTAACAAGTCATTCGTTTTCAGCTAGAGGAGGTTCAGAATTAACGAAATTTGATGCTTCTTTGTCTTATATAAAAGATGAAGGTATCTACCTTAATGACCAGTTTGAGCGCTATAATGCAAGAATTAAAGCCTCTTCTCAAACAAAGAATAAGAAAATAAAATATGGAGGAACTGTTAATGTTAGATTTGTAGATCAAGATAGATTACCTGTTTCTTTTATAGACCCTATTAGACAAACCTCATGGTTACCACAATATTTAAATGAAGGAACATTAGCATATGTAAACCCCTATCCTAATGCAAATGGAACTGATTTGAATGCTGATGACACTGTAATAAATAGTACAAACATTGATGTAAGGGATTTAACAGTTGGTAGTATTGCTTTAGAAAGTGCCTTTAATAGATACTTTCAAGCAGATGGTAATGGTGGTATTATAGTTGACGCAAATGGTGTGCCTGTACCTCATCCAACTTATCAGGGATTAACCATTAGTTCAACCAATAATAATGGACCTAGATCTTTTTTAGATTTAAGATCAAGAACAAAAAGACAATTCACAGGTTTTGGTTCTTCATATATAGAATTTAAATTAGCTAAAGGCTTAAAATTTAAACAAACAATATCAGGGAATTATAGAACTACTAGAAACAACTTATACATTAGTACTTTTTCAGATGAGGATCAGATAATTGAATCTAGAAGATCGGAAAGTATTACTACTAGAGAACAATTAAATGTTGAGTCGTTGCTTACTTATAAAAAGAGTTTTGGTAAGCATAATTTTGATGTCTTAGCAGGTTTTACTTACGACAATTTTAATTATTCTCTAATTAGCTTAGATGTACAAGGCGTTTTTGCTGATGATTTTACTTCAAATATTTCTTTGGCAGATGCCTCTAATTCTCCAGAAACATTTACATTTCTAGGACAAGAAAAATTAGTATCTTATTTTGGTAGAATTATTTACGATTATAATGATAAATATTTATTCACGTTTTCTGCAAGAACAGATGGTAGTTCACGTTTTGGTGTAGAAAACAGATATGGTTTCTTCCCAACTGCTTCTGTAGGGTGGAATATTTCTGAAGAGAATTTTTTAATAGAAAGTGATGTTATCTCTAACTTAAAAATTAGAGCAAGTTACGGTGTATCTGGTAGTAATGATATTGATAGTAACATTTTTAACTCTTTATACAGATCTCAAGCATTAGCAAGTACAGTAACTTATGATGGAAATATAGGTAGAAAAGTTACTAATCTTGGAGATCCTTCTTTAGGTTGGGAGCAATTAATTGAAACTAACCTCGGTATAGACTTTGGTTTCTTTAATAGTACTATTAGTGGTTCAGTAGATTACTATAACAGAACAAGTGAAGACTTAATCTTAGATTTACAAGTACCTTCTGTAGTTGGTTCTAATAACCAATTACAGAATATAGGTCAAGTGAGAAATTCTGGTATGGAAATTCAATTAAATTCAAGAATAATTAGCAAACCAAAAATATCTTGGACACTTTCGGGTCAAGTATCAGCAAACAAAAATGAAGTTTTAGATTTAGGTGGTGCACAGTCAATAGTTACATCGCTTTCAGATGCAAACAGACCAGTACAATGGATTACCGAAATAGGAGGACCAATATCTGCCTTTTACGGTTATGTTCAAGATACAAGCCAAGAAATACCAGCATATGAGTTTACAGAATCAGGTAATGGTGCTTTTGATAGATATGATTTAGAATCCCAGTTTGTATTTGTGGTAGATATTAATGGCGATGGTATTATCGATGAAGATGATAGAACTGTGTTAGGTAGTCCATATCCAGATTTTGAATGGGGTTTAGCAAGTAACCTTAATATCCATGACTTTGATTTTAGTTTTGCCTTGAATGGTTCTCATGGTGCTGAAAGAAGAATAGGTGATATAGGAACCATTAGAAATTCTGATTTTTCACCAGGTTTAGTAAATGGTAGTTTTACAGATGAAAATCTTACCGCACCCAGAAACTTAACATCGGCTCATGTACAAGATGCTTCGTTTGTAGCTTTAAGAAATATTAGCTTAGGGTACACTTTTCCAAAAGATGTTACAGATAGACTGGGTTTAAATAGATTTAGAATTTATTGTACAGGAGAACATTTATTATACTTTTTCGCAGAAGATTATGAAGGGTTTAACCCAGAGTCTGCCGCAACTACTAGTAATGGTGCAAATACGCCAATTACTTATGGTTATCAAAGAGGTGACGGTCCTATATCAAGAACAATATCTGTTGGTTTAAATCTAGATTTTTAAAAAAATGAATACCATGAAAAAATATATAGTTTTAATAGGGATTATTACAATGAGCTTTTTCTCATGTTCAGAAGAAAGTCTTTCATTAGATAGTCCAAACGATGTTACTGTAGAAGGCTTATTAACAACAACTACAGGTTTTAAGCAACTTTTAACTGGTGCTTATGATGCCTATCAAAAGATACCAACAAATGAATATTTGTTGACCGAAGTTAGGTCAGACAATGCAACGGTTGGTGCTCAATTTGGTAGTCTTGCGACGTACGATAATTTTAATATAGTTGTCAATGATGTTGAGGTTTTTAATTATTGGTCTAACAACTACAAAGTAGTTTATCAAACCAATTTAGTGTTAGATAACCAAGATACCTTTCTTGCTTTATCTGGAGCAGACGAGACGGTTTTAGGTGAAGCTTATTTTTTAAGAGCTTTAGCTCATTTTAATTTGGTAAGAGTTTTTAGGGATATACCTTATATAGATCAAGTAATAACTGTTGATAATTTTGAAGAATTTCCACAGTTAGATGAAGCGGAAACGTATCAGAAGATTAACGCAGATTTTGAATCTGCAATAAGTTTCTTAGAAGGTGCAGAAATTTCTAATACTAGAGCTAATGAAGGAACAGCAACAATTTTTTTAGCAAAATCTATTTTAAGCCAACCTAGTCCAGATTATGTTAGAGCACAATCATTGTTACTACCTCTAATAGAAGATACAAATGAGTTTGGTTTCACTTTAACACAAAATTTTGATGATATTTTTGCTAGAGGCGATGATGGAGATGAAAATAATGAAGAAATTATTCTTAAAGTTGCTTATACACAATCCAGTGGAAATCCTGTAACAAGTGATAGTGAAACAGAGGACCAAGTTCAATCTGAAGCAGAAAGATGGAGTTTTGATATGACAGAAAACGGACAGTCTAATGGGGCTAATTTAGCTACTGCAGATTTAGAAACACTAATGACTTCTGCGCTAGAACCCGTTAGATTTCCAACGACGATTATAGAAGATACATTTTTTGATGATCGAACGTTTAACAACAAATGGGTACCTGATAATGGAGAAGGTTCGGGTAATGATTGGGTAGTATTACGATATGCAGATGTATTACTGCTTTATTGTGAGGCAGTAATAGGAGATACCCAGTCAACAGATAGTGAAAATGCGATTGTGGCTTACAATAAAGTTAGAGCAAGAGCAGGCTTAGATACTTTAGACCCTACAACAGAATCTTTATCTCGAGACGCATTACTTGCAGAGAGAAGAATGGAATTTGTATTTGAAAATCAAAGATTTTACGATTTAATTAGATTTGGAGTGGCCATAAATGTGCTTCAAGCCCATTCAGATGAAGTTGGTTTGTTTTTTAGTCCAAGTGATATTTACATAGATATTCCACAGAGAGAAGTGGATAACTCTGATGGTTTTTACAATTAATAAATCTTAAAAAAATTAAAATGAAATACATTAAACATAGAATAACACTGTTAAACATATTCTTTTTAAGTATATTTTTAAGTGCATGTGTTCAAGATAATTTAGATCCAGATAACTATCCAGGAGTTGGAGGTATAGAAGATTTAACACCACCAGAAGCTGCATTCTCATACGAACAAGATATAGTAGATTTTACGGTTTTTTTATTAGTGAATGAGTCTATAAGTGCAACAGGGCAAATTTGGTCTATACCAGACGATGCTGTTTTGGTAGACGACTCTGCAACGTTGACAGATGAAAATATAGAAGTGAAATTTTCAGATGAAGGTCAATTTTCAGTTGGTTTAATTGCTACAGACGATAGACCTACATCTTCAGAAGAATTAGTACAAGTTATTGACGTTGTAGAGCCTACAGAGCCTATTATTCCAACTCCAGTAATACTTGGTGCAGGTTTCGAAGATGAAGATGGTGAAGACGGCAGAAATTTTTGGGGTAGAAACAGTTCAGCCAATGCAAATTATAAGAGGGTTTCCGGGTTGAGTGTTTTTGGTAGAAGTACAGGAAGTAGAGTGCGAACAGGCACATATTCTGCTAAGTTTGAAGATGGTAGCACTAACCTAAGACAAGCATATCAAGAGATAGCAGTAACTCCAAATGTAAATTACAGACTCACTGCTTGGGTTAAATTAGGAAGCACAGGTACATTAGGTAACGGAGATGAATTTAGATTGGCAGTACTAAACCAAACTTTTGATACGTATGATTTAGCAACTTTTGAAGGAGCTATTTTAGGGGCTACTACTGCAGATCCAGGAGATGATTTTGCAGAAGTTCGATTAATTTTTAACCCTGGTGATTTAGAAACCGTAGCTATTTATATGGACTCTAAAGGTACAGTTGAAGTTCAGGTAGATGACATTTCAATAGAAGTATTATAAATATTAAACGCATTGTACTATGAAAAAAATAAAATTTAAAAATCAGATTTTAATCCCACTAAGTATCATTCTTTTTGGTGTTTTAATTTCTTGTGAAGAAGAAAATAGGTTTAATGATTTTAATGAAGCATACATTAATTCTTTAACAGTTCCTGAGGCTAACTTCGATTTTACAATCGATGGCAGGGTAGTTACTTTTAATAATAATTCTACAAATGCAGATGAGTATAGCTGGAATTTTGATGATGACAATGCTATAGAATCTACTGAGACAAATCCCTCATTTACTTTTAGTGATGATGTAGCGTCTACTACCATTACGTTAAGTGCCAGAAATATTGGATCAAGTCTTACGAACCAATTCTCATTAGACTTAATGTTTGTAAAAGCAGATTTTACAATAGCAGGTGTAACCGAAAAAACAGTTAGCTTTGAAAATAATTCTTTAGCAGCTGTAAGCTATCTGTGGGATTTTGGCGATGGTGTTGGTACATCAACTGAAGAAAACCCTACTTACGAATATCCAGATTTTGGCACATACTCTGTTACCTTAACAGTAAAAGATAGTTTTGGCAACGAAGAAACTATAATTAATACAGAAGTAGTAGTAGCACAACCTGGAGCAGGTACTTTTGAAGCTCAAATAATTGCAGGAGATTTTGATACTAGTATATGGGGTAATATTCAAAATCCATGGGCAGTTAATCCAGATAATAGTAGTGATTATGATTTTTGGGATAATATCACTTTAGAAACAGTTGTCCAAGCATTAGATGGTGGAACAGATAAAGGCTCAACCTCGGGAACTTCAAATCTTACACCCAATTCATTAAAACTTGATAGAGCAAGTAAGAGGGCGTACCAGCCTATCAATATAGAAAGTGATGTAGATTATACCATTACTGCATATGTTAAAAATAAAAGTGCTGGTGCGGGAGATTTAGTAGGTACATTCTATATTTTACCATACATTCCAGAAAATGAAACTATAATTGTAACCAATAATATTATAGCTCAGGAAGTCAATGCATCGGCAACAGGCGTTTGGGATGAAACCACATTCGAATTTACTACAACATCTACCTTTTCATTCGATCAAGATGCTGTAGATAATCAAGATGATGATATTTTAACAAGTGTAAATCAAGAATGGGTAATTATATATTTTGTTCCAGATTTAACTACAGCAGCAGAAGTTAATTTAGATGACGTGAGTATTAAAACAAAAGGGTTCGATTAATTAAATAATCCTTTTAAATATATAATAGTTTGGTATAACTGTTGACTATCATTAATTGGATAATAAATAATCTATTATCCAATTAATGATAAAAACAAAATAAAAATGAAATATTTAAAAATAGGTTTACTTAGTTTAATAGCATTTTTTACAGTTGTTAATATTGCTAATTGCCAATCAGAACAAGAAGCAATATCAAAAACAGATGTAAAAGTAGCGGCTAAGAAAAAGAAAAAAAAGAAAAAAGTTAAGTTACCTGATATTGATTTAAGTCACTGGAAAGTTACATTACCTGTTTTAAACGAAAAAGGTAAACCCTATGAAATAGAACCACCAGAAATTTTCGATTTTGCAACTAATGAAGTAGCAAAACCATATATGTATATAGACTCTACAAGAGGCGCAATTGTATTTCATGCGATGCCAACAGCATCAAAAACAAGAAATACTAAATACACAAGATCTGAGCTTAGAGAGCAAATGGAGCCAGGAAATAATAATACAAACTGGACTTTTGCTGATGGAGCATACATGAAAGGGAAGATTGCTATGGTAGAAACAACAAAAGATTCAGAGGGCAAATATCATAGAACAATTATTATGCAAATTCATGGTCGTTTAACTAATGAACAGCGCGACTTAATAGGGGAAGATGATAATAATGCACCGCCAATTTTAAAAATTTATTGGGATAATGGAAAAATACGTGTAAAAACTAAGGAGTTAAAAAATTTAAAGGCTTCAGATACAGAAATTTTGCACGAAGATGCTTGGGGAAACGATGAGGGCTTTAATTTTGAACAAGAAGTAGGGTTTAGAAAATTCACATTGGAAGTTAGAGTGTCAAAAGGTAAGATGGTTATTGTATTAAATAATAATGAATATAAAGTTTATGAAAATATACATATAAGAAAATGGGGTATTTTTGAAAACTATTTTAAAGCAGGAAACTACTTTCAATCAAGAGATAAAGGGGCGTTTTCAAAAGTGAGGTTTTATGAGTTAGAAGTAAAACATTGAAAAATGCTTTATTAAGTTTGTAAAAATGATTAATAAAAATTAAGAATGATAGATAATTTAGAATGTTATGCTAAATATTGCAAAATCATTTACAACATGGGTGAAATTTGATTGAAAAAAAAGGATTGAACCAACTGTTTTTTTTAAATTTAGCCACATTATTTGGTTAACCAATTAATGAAAGAGTTAGTCATGAGACTAAATATTAAAAAACAGTAGGAAGATTATTAGAGGAATTATAGTATAAATGTTACAATAAGTAATTATTCCGAGCATTAAATTATAGCATATGAAATTAGAGGTACTAACATTAAATGAAAGTCAGAAAACACAAAATTCAATAATTAGTAAGATTAGGGATTTAATAAATTATAAAAATCTGGAACCAGGTGATAAACTTCCTTCAGAGAGAATGTTATCCGAAAAGTTTAAGGTTAGCAGAAGCAATGTTAGAGAAGCTATTCAAAAGTTAGAATTTTATGGTTTGTTAAAATCTATTCCACAAAGTGGGACATTTGTTGCAAATATTGGTGTTATTGCTATGAATGGTATGATTGAAGATATTTTGAGGTTAAAAACACCAGATTTTAAATCGCTAGTAGAAACAAGAATATTACTAGAATTAAAAACAGTTCGATTGGCTTCATTAAGACGTTCCGAAAATGATTTAAAAAATATTAAAGAAGCTTTAGACGCTTATGAAAAAAAGGCATTATCTGGCGAAGATGCAGTTCAGGAAGATTTATTATTTCATTTAGCTATAGCAAATGCGAGTGGAAATAGTACCATGAATACGTTTATGCTTTCTATTACACCGCAAATAATTATGAATTTCGAGAAGTATCATGTTTGCGATAAAAGATTATCAGTTTTAGGAATTGATGAGCATACAGAAATATATGAAGCAATTAAAGCTCAAGACCCGAAATTGGCAAAAGAAAAAATGAAAAAACATTTTAATGTATTGTACCAATATTGTTATAGTACAGAATAAAAAATAAAGACTATTTGAAAGGCAAAATTGCACGCTTTTGTTTTTCAAAACAAAAAATATTTAGGAGGGGAGTATACTATTCAATATAGTTTACACATAGACAAGATACATTCAAAGGCACTTATGCCTATCTTAAAACACCGGCGAGCTAGTTTTAGGAGTACTTCCCTGTTATATAATTATTAATAAATAAATTATAAAAAAATGAAAATTAAGGGCTTACGTTGGTGGATTATTACATTAATTTTTATAGCTACCGTTATAAATTATATTGATAGAACAGCTTTTGCATTACTATGGCCACAAATGGGTGAAGACCTTGGTATGGACAAAGCAGATTATGCCATTATGTTAAATGTATTTATGGCATGTTATGCGGTAGGAAAATTTGCTTCTGGTAAATTGTATGACACTATCGGTACACGTTTAGGATTTACAGTTTCAATTATAGTCTGGTCTGTAGCATCAGCATTTCATGCCTTTGCAAGAGGCATAGTTACTCTCTCGATTTTTAGAGGACTTCTAGGTATTGGAGAAGCAGGTAACTGGCCGGGTGCAGTTAAAAGTAATGGAGAATGGTTTCCTATTAAAGAAAGAGCTACAGCTCAAGGTATATTTAATGCAGGTGCATCCATAGGAAATGTTATAGCACCTTTTGTTATCGTTTTCTTGTATACCCAATTTGGATGGAAAACAACGTATATCATTTTAGGTTTAGTTGGAATGCTATGGGTAATTCCATGGTTATTTTTAAATAAATCAACCCCAGAAAAGCATCCTTGGGTAACCGAAAAAGAAAGAAATTTAATTCTTTCTAGTAGAATAGATAAAGTAGAAGATACAGCAAATAACAAAGTTAAAAGTTTAAGTGTAGGTAAGATATTGAGTTATAAGCAGCCTTGGGGTGTATTAACATGTCGTTTTTTTATAGAACCAATTTGGTGGTTTTTTGCAGGGTGGATGCCTATTTATTTGAACGATAAATTTGATTTAAGTATTGAAGAGATAGCTAATACTATGTGGATATCTTATCTAATGGCAGCAGCAGGTAGTATTATTGGGGGCATGTTTTCTGGAGAGCTAATGAAAAAGTATTCTGTAGATATTTCTAGAAAAGCAACCATAGCATTAGGAGGGCTCCTAATATTAATAGCGTTTGTATGTATAATCACTTATGTGAAGGAGAACAATTTTATGACCTTTATATATCTGGCTGGATTGGCATTGTTTGGATTCCAGTTTGCAATTGGTAATATTCAAACCATTTCAAGCGATTTATTTAGAGGGCCGTCTGTAGGTACGTTAGCAGGGTTGGCAGGCACTGTAGCTGCAGTATCACCAATGATAATGAATTGGTTTGTAGGTCAAATTACAGCAAGTTCTTATACTCCTGCATTTATAGCAATATGTGTTTCGGTGGTATTAGGGGTTTTATCAATCTTTATATTTATTAAGAATATAGGACCAGTAAGAAAAATAATAGAATAAAAAATAACCAAAAATTAAAAAATAAATTTAATAGATTATGAGTAATTTAAAAGGTAGAGTAGCAGTAATTACCGGAGCTACAGGAGGTATTGGTTTTCAAGTAGCAAAAAGGCTAGGAGAAGATGGGTACACTGTAGTCTTAAACGGTATAGAAGATGAAGAAGGTGCTAAGAAAGTTGAAGAACTTACTAAAGAAGGTATCACCGCAGAATATTATGGTTTCGATGTTACAAATGAAGAAGCTGTAAATTTAAACATCAATAAAATTGGGGAAAAATATGGTAAAATTGACCTTCTTGTAAACAATGCAGGAGGTTTAGGGGGCAGATCAAGGTTTGAAGGAATGACCACAGAATTTTACAGATTTGTAATGGCATTAAATCTTGATTCAACATTTTTTGCATCAAGAGCAGCCATCCCATTTCTTAAAAAAGGTGAAAATGCTTCAATTATTAATTATACGTCAATTGCTGGTTGGAATGCTGGAGGGCCTGGAGCAGGTATTTACGGAACATCTAAAGCTGCGGTTCATGCAATTACAAGAGCATTGGCAAAAGATCTTGCTGAATACGGAATTAGAGTAAATGCAGTATCTCCTGGTACTATCGATACACCTTTCCATTCACAAATTAAGTCTACCAAACCAGAAGTATTTGCTTCATGGAAGAATAATATCTTATTGGGGAAATTAGGGCAGCCACAACAAGTAGCATCAGTTGTTTCGTTTTTAGCAAGTGAAGACGCTTCTTTCTTAACAGCTGAAACGATTCAAGTTACAGGGGGACAAGGTCTAGGAATATAATATTAAGGACTTTTTTAGGACGTAACAAAGATTAAATAAAGGGGAAGTATTTTATTTACTTCCCTTTTTTCATTTGTATTAACCAATGAAACTTAAGCTAATTAACGCAAATTAATATGGTATAATTTGTAAGTGTTTCATTTTAAAATACCTATAATTTATTTTCTCATTAACATTATATATATTTGTCTCGTAAAATAAAAACGAAGAAATATTTTATACACAATACTTTTTTTGATAAAAAGTAATTAATGAATATAATCTATTAACAGATAAAAAAATGCATTTCAACGATGATTTAAGACCTTTTGTGGGTGTTTTTTTTTAAATAAAAGAATATTTTTTTTGTAGACTTGCTTTTTTTAATACATTTGTGACCCCATGACAGAACAAAATAAAAAATTACTTGCCTCAATCTTATTTTTATTAATAAGTTTTGTATGCGTTGCACAAGAGCCTCCTCCACCAAGTACTCCACCTGTAGGTCTTCCTATTGATGGAGGTGTGTTATTTGGTATGATTTTCGCATTATTTTATGGAGTAAAAAAGTTATGGAGTAAAAAAAATAAAAATTATTAATTTTTTTACTTATTTAACGCTACTAGTTTAGAGACGTACTTTCCTAAAACATCAAATTCTAAATTCACAATAGTACCTATTTCAAAAGTATTAAAATTCGTGTGTTTATACGTATATGGTATAATAGCAACACTAAAAGTATCTTTTTTCGAATTTACAACCGTTAAACTTGTACCATTAATAGTTATAGAACCTTTCTCTATAGTAATATTATTAAGAGAAGCATCATAAGAAAAGGTAAATATCCAACTACCATTAGCTTCCTCTATATTAATACAAGTTGCAGTTTGGTCTACATGACCTTGCACAATATGCCCATCAAGCCTATCTCCTAGTTTCATAGCGCGCTCTAAATTCACTTTATCATTAATTTTTAAAGTGTTAAGACTTGTTTTATCTAAGGTTTCTTTTATAGCTGTAACTGTATATTCGTCACCACTAATATTTACAACCGTTAAGCAAACGCCATTATGAGCAACACTTTGATCAATTTTTAATTCAGCAGTAATATTGCTTTTAATAGATATGTGAAGATTATCCAACTCTTCCATTAGATTAGAAACAACACCAATATCTTCAATAATTCCGGTAAACATATTATTCTCTGTTTATTTGGTTAAATTTGCCATACCAAATGAAATTCAAAATAAGCATTATTATTTTGAATTATTTTTATCTGAACAAAAAAGAAACAAATAAATAGGTTATTTAGATGTCTATTTGGTATAAGATCAAAATTACAAACAAAAGTTGTTATTTTAAGAATGAAAGCAGAAAATATAATAGTAGGAATCTCTATTGGAGATTTAAACGGTATTGGAGGAGAAATAGTTTTAAAAACATTTGAGGATGCAAGAACTTTAGATTTCTGTACACCAGTAATTTTTGCTTCAGCAAAAACCATGAATTTTTTAAAAACCCATTTTAAAAGTCATATCAATTTCCATAATATCAATAACATAAATCAACTGGCTAAAGGAAAGGTTAACGTGTTTAATTGTTGGAATGAGCCCGTTAAGATTGAATTTGGGAAAGAGGACGTTAAAATAGGTAGGTATGCCATAAAATCTTTAGAAGCAGCAACTAATGCATTAAAAAATAATAACATTCATGTTTTAGTCACAGCACCCATAAACAAACATAATATTCAATCTGAAGACTTTAAATTTCCTGGACATACCGATTATTTAGCACAACAGCTAGAAGGAGAGAGTTTAATGTTTATGGTAGCCGAATCGTTAAGAGTTGGATTATTAACAGACCATGTGCCCGTTAAAGATATAATAGAGCATATTTCTGAGGATTTAATTGAGAAAAAAATAAACACGGTTTATAAGTCTCTTAAAAAAGACTTTAAAGTAAGTAAACCTAAAATTGCAGTGTTGGGGATTAATCCGCATACCGGAGATAATGGCGTAATTGGTAGTGAAGATGATAATGTTTTAAGGCCTACGCTTGAAAAAATTAGAGGAGAGGGGAAATTAGTCTTTGGCCCTTATGCTGCAGATAGTTTTTTTGGATCAGGTAATTATAAAAATTTCGATGCAATCATTGCAACATATCACGATCAGGGTTTAATTCCTTTTAAAACATTATCCTTTGGTCAAGGAGTTAACTTTACAGCAGGATTAAATAAAATAAGAACGTCCCCAGATCATGGTACTGCTTACGAAATAGCAGGAAAAGGAGAAGCCGATTCGAGTTCGTTTAAAGAAGCTATTTTTACTGCCATACAAATATATAAGAACAGGTTTGATTACGAGATACTTACCTCGAATCCGTTAAAAAAACAAAACAAATAGATATAAACAAAAAAATGTTTATAAGTATGTTGCATAAATAAAAATTCATATATTTGCAGGCTCAAAATAGATGAGAGAATGAAGCCATTGAAAGAGTTTACAATTCCATTTGTAGGGTTAAAAATAGCTAAACATCATTTTGAGTACAAAATTGAACAAGCGTTCTTTGAATATTTTGAGTATGGAGAGTTTAATAATGTAAACATTAATGTAAATGTTGAGCTTGAAAAAAAGACAACATTACTAGAATTACATTTTAAAGTTTCGGGATGGGTTAATGTTAATTGCGATTTAACAAACGAACCATACAATCAAACTATAGAAAATGAGTTTGATTTGGTGGTGAATTTTGGAGATGAGTATAACGATGAACATATTGATATTCTTATAATTCCTCACGGAACATATGAAATTAATATACAGCAATACATTTACGAATTGGTTGTGCTAGCAGTACCAACCAAAAGAGTGCACCCGGGAGTTGAAGATGGAACCTTAAATTCAGACATACTTAAAAAATTAGAAGAATTAAGCCCAAAGCTTAAAGAAGATAAAGAAAAAGAGGATATAGATCCTCGTTGGAATACATTAAAGAAACTATTAACGGATAAATAATATAGAAAATGGCACATCCTAAAAGAAAAATCTCTAAAACAAGAAGAGATAAGAGAAGAACTCATTACAAAGCAACTGCGCCACAGATTGCTACATGCCCAACAACTGGTGAAGCTCATTTATACCATAGAGCTCATTGGTTTGAAGGAAAATTATATTACAGAGGTCAAGTGTTAATTGACAATTCAGAAGTAGAAAATATAGCATAAATACTATGCATGCATATAATGAAACGCTCACATGTGAGCGTTTTTTTTTATGAAGTATTTTTTCTGAGACAAAAACAATTAATTTGTGTGTTATTAAACGAAAATTTAGTAGTTTTCACCCAAATTTGAACGTTTTTGTCCAATTTTAATGATTTTTTGGTCGAATTAACTATAAAGTTATGAGTAAAATTTCAGCAGCGATTACAGCTGTAGGTGCTTATGTGCCGGAATATGTATTAACCAATAAAATTCTTGAGACTATGGTTGATACAAACGATGAGTGGATTACCTCTCGTACAGGAATTAAAGAACGTCGAATTCTTAAAGACGAGGGAAAAGGCACTTCTTATTTAGCTATTAAAGCTGCCCAAGACCTTATTAGTAAAAAAGGAATTAACCCCAAAGATATAGAACTAGTTATTGTAGCTACGGCAACACCAGATATGAAAGCGGCTTCGACTGCAGCTTTCACTGCTACGAATATTGGAGCTGTTAATGCCTTTTCATTTGATATGGATGCAGCGTGTTCTAGTTTCTTATTCGGTATGTCGGTAGCAGCGGGTTACATAGAATCAGGTAGGTATAAAAATGTATTATTAATTGGGGCAGATAAAATGTCTTCTATTATTAATTATAAAGACAGAGCTACCTGCATTATTTTTGGAGACGGTGCTGGTGCTGTTTTGTTTGAGCCTAATGAAGAAAACTTAGGACTTCAAGATGAATATTTACGAAGTGATGGTTCGGGTAGAGAGTTTCTACAAGCCACTTATGGCGGATCTTCATTTCCGTTAACATCAGAATCTATGGAACAAGGAGGGCAATATGCTTTTCAAGAAGGAAGAACAGTGTTTAAAAACGCTGTATTCAATATGGCAGATGCTACTGTTAAAATATTAGAACGTAATAATTTAACTAAAGAGAATGTCTCTTGGTTGGCAGCACATCAAGCGAATAAGCGAATTATTGATGCTACAGCACAACGTATAGAATTAGAAGAAGAAAAGGTCATGATGAATATTGAAAAATATGGTAATACAACATCTGCAACACTACCATTACTTTTAAACGATTACGAATCGAAACTTAAAAAAGGAGATAATATAATATTTGCCGCTTTTGGAGGCGGATTTAATTGGGGGTCTATTTATTTAAAATGGGCATATAATTCAGTAAACTAACCATTAATATAATTAGCAAAATTATGGATATTAAAGAGATTCAAAACTTAATCAAGTTTGTTGCCAAGTCTGGAGCAAGCGAGGTTAAATTAGAGATGGATGATATTAAAATCACCATTAAGACAGGATCAGAATCAGACACGACAATTGTGCATCAAGTTCCTGCGACTCCTATACCACAAGCAACTCCGGTTGCTGCACCACCTGTAGTAACAGAGGTTACAACTCAGGTAAAGGAACCTGCTGCAACAGAAGACTCAAAATATATTACTATTAAATCCCCAATTATTGGGACTTTTTATAGAAAGCCATCTCCAGATAAACCTTTATTTGTTGAGGTAGGACAAACTATTGCTGAAGGTGATGTTCTTTGTATTATTGAAGCGATGAAACTTTTCAACGAAATAGAATCTGAAGTTTCAGGAAAAATAGTTAAAATATTGGTTGACGATTCTTCGCCTGTAGAATTTGACCAACCATTATTTTTAGTAGACCCATCATAACCTATTAAAAATTCAATCACATCCCGATAACTATCGGGACTCAAAATCCAGTATTTGGAATTTGGCGATTGGAATTTGTAATTTTTAATTCAACAAGTTATGTTCAAAAAAATATTGATTGCCAATAGAGGAGAAATAGCACTACGTGTTATTAGAACCTGTAAAGAGATGGGCATTAAAACGGTAGCTGTTTACTCAACTGCAGATGAAGAAAGTTTACATGTTAAATTTGCAGATGAAGCTGTTTGTATAGGGCCGCCGTCAAGTAGTGAGTCTTATTTAAAAATGTCTAACATCATAGCAGCAGCAGAAATAACGAATGCAGATGCTATTCATCCTGGATATGGTTTTTTATCTGAAAACGCTAAATTTTCAAAAATTTGCGATGAACACGGCATAAAATTTATAGGTGCTTCGCCAGAGATGATCGATAGAATGGGTGATAAAGCGAATGCTAAAGCAACCATGAAAGCTGCAGGAGTACCATGTGTTCCGGGAAGTGAAGGTGTTATAGAAACATTTGAAGAATGTGAAAAGGTTGCAGAGGAAACAGGCTATCCGGTTATGTTAAAAGCATCTGCTGGAGGCGGAGGTAAAGGTATGCGTGCTGTATGGAAACCAGAAGACTTAAAAGATGCCTGGGATTCAGCACGACAAGAAAGTAAAGCAGCATTTGGTAACGACGATATGTATATGGAAAAACTTATTGAAGAGCCAAGACATATCGAAATTCAAATAGTTGGAGATTCTCGTGGTAAAGCATGTCACTTGTCAGAAAGAGACTGCTCAGTTCAACGTCGTCACCAAAAACTAACAGAAGAAACACCATCTCCTTTTATGACGACTAAACTTCGTAATGAAATGGGAGCGGCGGCAGTTAGAGCTGCAGAATATATTAAATACGAAGGTGCTGGAACTATAGAGTTTCTGGTAGACAAGCATCGCAATTTCTATTTTATGGAAATGAATACCCGTATTCAAGTAGAGCATCCTATTACGGAACAGGTGATAGATTTTGACTTAATACGCGAGCAAATTTTAGTAGCGGCAGGTGTGCCAATTTCGGGAAAAAACTATACTCCTAAATTACACTCTATAGAATGTCGTATAAATGCAGAAGATCCATTTAATGGGTTTCGACCTTCACCAGGTGTAATCACTACATTACACGCTCCTGGAGGACATGGAGTGCGTCTAGATACACATGTATATGCTGGTTATGCAATACCTCCAAATTATGATTCTATGATCGCAAAGCTAATTACAACAGCTCAAACCAGAGAAGAAGCTATTAACAAAATGAAGCGTGCGTTAAACGAGTTTGTAATAGAAGGTATTAAAACTACGATTCCATTCCATAGACAGCTTATGGATCATCCGGATTATTTAGCCGGTAATTACACCACTAAGTTTATGGAAGACTTTGTAATAGAAAAAGAAATAGATTTAGAAGAATAAAGAATTAAAAAACTCCGAAAGCAATTTCGGAGTTTTTTTATAGGACTCCTTTTGTGAAATCAGAATAAACAAGTTATTTCTTAAGTAAGGCAGAAGAGCTTTTATCCTTAACATGAAAGCTGTAACTTCGTATAATGGACTTATCATATTGGGAAATAAAAAGCTGGTTAACTAATATAGACTTTACCATTGTTGGTAGTGGTATAGTTGGTTTAAGCTGTGCTTTAAATTTAAAGGAACACTTTCCTAAAGCTAATATTCTGGTCTTAGAAAAAGGGATGTTACCTCAAGGGGCGAGTACTAAAAATGCCGGGTTTGCTTGTTTTGGGAGTCTTAGTGAAGTTCTTGAAGATTTAAAATCGCATACAGAAGCCGAAGTCTTAGAGCTTGTAAAAAAACGAGTAGCAGGTTTACAGTTATTACGTCAAACTTTAGGAGATAAAACAATCAATTATCAAGAGCTTGGAGGTTATGAATTATTTATAGAAGAGAATGACCTATTAGAACAATGCCTTTCAAAGAAAACATACATTAATAAGTTGCTTAAACCTATATTTGAAAATGATGTTTTTAGTACAAAACCTAACGATTTTAAATTTCAAAATGTAAAGAATCAATATATTTTCAACCAATTTGAAGGGCAAATTGATACAGGGAAGATGATGGCGGCATTAACTCAATTGGCATTAAAAAAAGAGATAAGAATTCTTAATAATATAACTGTTAGAGGTTTTTCAGAAGACACTAATACGGTAAAGATAAAAACCAATACATTTGAATTTTCAACATCTAAACTATTAATTGCCACTAATGGTTTTGCTTCAGAATTATTAGAAGAAGATGTGAAGCCAGCTCGTGCTCAGGTGTTAATTACGAGACCTATTAAAAACCTTCATATAAAAGGTACGTTTCATTTAGATAAGGGGTATTATTATTTTAGAAATATTGATAATAGAATATTACTTGGTGGTGGTCGACATCTTGATTTTAAAGGAGAAGAAACCACAGAATTTAATCAAACAGCTCTAATCCAAAATAAATTAGAAACACTTTTAAAAACAATTATTCTACCAGAAATGAATTACGAAATTGATTTTAGATGGAGTGGTATTATGGGAGTAGGTTCCCGTATCGATAATTATCGGAAGCTATCGGGACAAAAAAAAGCTGTTGTAAAGCAACTATCAAATCATGTGTTTTGCGGCGTTCGTTTAGGAGGTATGGGTATTGCTATTGGGAGTCTAGTTGGTAAGGAATTAGCAGATTTAATTTCTGAGTAAAAAAGAGTCTTAAAAAAGTAAACTATTCAAATTGATAAAGCGTTTTTTCAAATTCATATTTAAAATTGTACTCTGGTTTGTTATATTATCTATAGGCCTTGTTTTTCTTTATAAATGGGTTTCCGTTCCTATAACCCCTCTTATGATACTAAGACATTTTGAAAAATCGGATATTAAAAAGGAAACACTTTGGAAACATGATTGGGTTTCGATTGATGCTATTTCTAAGAATTTACAATTAGCAGTTATTTGTAGTGAAGATCAAAACTTTTTAACCCATAACGGATTTGATATTAAGGCTATTGAAAAAGCATATAAACATAATAAAAAAGGTAAAAAATTAAAAGGAGCAAGCACTATAAGTCAGCAAACAGCAAAAAATGTTTTTTTATGGCCGCAACGGAGTTGGTTGCGTAAAGGACTAGAAGTCTATTTTACTTTTTTAATCGAAAAAGTATGGTCTAAAGAGCGTATTATCGAGGTCTATTTAAATAGTATAGAAATGGGTCATGGAATATACGGAGCAGAAGCAGCATCGCAATATTGGTTTAAGAAACCAGCAAGTAAATTGTGGCAATTAGAAGCAGCAGCGATTGCTGCCATTTTACCAAACCCAAGAACTTATAAGGCTAACCCAGCATCACATTATATTCAGACAAGAAAGGTTTGGATTGTAAAACAAATGAGTTATTTTGGACCATTAGATTATACTAAGCATGATGGAAAACCCTTTGAAAATTAAAGAAGCTCTTTATTCGCAGTGTTTAGATTTGGTAAATGGGAGGTTTCAAACCATACAGAATACCATAAACGAAATTCAAGTTTCATTAACTTCAGAAACGAAAAGTAGTGCAGGCGATAAGCATGAGACTGGCCGCGCTATGTTACAATTGGAAAGAGAAAAGGCAGGAAATCAGTTAGCAGAAATTCAAAAAATTAAAGAAACCCTATCTAAAATAGATGTTTCTAAAACGTTAAAAATAGTTGGCTTAGGGAGTGTTGTTTATACTTCACAAGCTAATTATTTTATAGCTATTAGTGTAGGCGAATTAGTTATTGATGGCATTACCTTTTATGCTATTTCTCCCAATACCCCTATTGGAAAGTTGTTGATTGGGAAAAGGGCTGGTGACTCTAACAGTTTTAGAAATCAAGAATTTGTTATCCAAAAGATTTTTTGATCTTGATAAAGGATTATTTTAAAACAGATAAGTATATTTTTAAGTTTTTTTCGAGTGCAGTATCATTCTCAAAAAACACAACCTCTCTATTTAATTCTGCTTCAATCAGGTAATAGTTTCCTTTGTAGTAAGAACGTTTTACTATGGCTTTTAAATCAGATTTGTCAACGAGTTTAAGCTGATGCGCATATACTATGCCATGAGAATCAATCTGATTAAATTCCCCAAAAAAAGAAGCAATTAACTTATGTTCTGGATTATTATATAAATGTTGGGGTGTATTATTGGCAAAAACCTTGTTGTCGTGTAAAACAATCATAGTATCAGAAAATGACAAGACATCATCTTTGTCGTGTGTTGCAACAATACAGGTAATATTCTTTTCCTTTAAATATTTGAATAGACTTCTACGTAACGATTGTTTTTTAAAATTATCAATATGACTAAAAGGTTCATCTAGTAAAATAATTTCAGGTTGTTTAGCAATGGCTCTAGCTAAAGCAACACGTTGTTTTTGTCCGCCACTTAATTCTTTGACTTTCATTTTGGCAAAAGGTCTCAGTTCAACCACATCTAATAATTCGTTAATGCGAGCTTGTTTTTCTTCTGGATAAAAATTAGATAGGAAAGCACCAATGTTTTCTGCAACCGTAATAAAAGGCATTAAATCGAATTCTTGGGCGACATACTTCATGAATTCTGGACCAATAATGAGGTTGTGTTTTGGTCCTAAAATTTCAGTGTCTTTCCAAAAAATATACCCTTTATCTAGATCGTAAGTACCGTAAAGCAACTTTAAAAGGGTGCTTTTTCCAGAACCACTTTCGCCTATAATAGATACGTGTTCACCAGCTTTAACATTAAAATTAATGTTATTTAAAATAGCTTGTTTTTTATAGCGGAATGATATGTTTTTTACTTTTAACATATTCTATAATTAGACCTGCCAGGTTTTTAAAACCTGGTAGGTCTTGTCGAATTTAAGTTGATTTATCAACTTTTTATTTTCTCTTTTGTTTTAGTTGGTAGCACTTCAAAACCCATATTGAATAATGTAAAACCGAAAATATCAGCATATTGCTCAATGGTTTTACTAACAGGGGTTCCTGCTCCATGACCAGCATCGGTTTCAATACGTATTAAAGTTGGGTTATTACCTGCTTGCTTGCTTTGTAGCTCGGCGGCAAACTTAAAACTATGTGCCGGTACGACACGATCGTCATGGTCGCTTGTAGTTATTAAAGTAGCAGGATATTGCACCCCCTCTTTTACATTATGTACCGGTGAATACCCTTTTAAGTATTCGAACATTTCTTTGCTTTGTTCAGCCGTTCCATAATCATAAGCCCAACCGGCTCCTGCGGTAAAGGTGTGGTATCGTAACATATCAAGGACACCAACTGCTGGTAAAGCTACTTTGGCTAAATCTGGACGTTGCGTCATCGTTGCTCCAACTAATAATCCCCCATTAGAACCTCCTCTTATAGCTAAATATTTTGAAGTTGTGTACTTGTTGTCAATGAGGTATTCGGCTGCTGCAATAAAATCGTCAAATACATTTTGTTTTTTTAACTGAGTTCCTGCATCATGCCATGCTTTACCATATTCGCCACCACCACGAAGATTCGGAACTGCTAAAATACCACCTTGTTCCATCCAAACAGCATTAGCAATACTAAATGAAGGGTTTAAACTAATATTAAATCCACCATAACCATAGAGTATGGTTGGATTTTTTTCATTTAACTCGATTCCTTTTTTATGAGTAATAATCATAGGGATTTTAGTCCCGTCTTTTGAGGTGTAGAAAACCTGATTGCTTTCATAGTCATCACTATTAAATTCTATGGATGGTTTCCAATATAGTTCAGATTCTCCTGTTTCAATATTCAGCTTATAAATACTAGATGGTGTATTGTAGCTTGTAAATGAATAATAATCTGTTTTCTCTTCTTTCTTACAACCAAAACCATTTACATTTCCAACACCAGGCAATTTAATATCTCTGATTAATTTACCATTATAGTCATATTGCATCACTTTAGAAATAGCATCAACCATATATTCAGTAAAAAAATACCCGCCACCTGTTGATGGATTTAAAACATGCTCAGTTTCTGGAATTAAGTCTACCCAATTTTCTGGAGTTGGGTTAGTCACATCAACTGTAACTATTTTTTTATTTGGTGCATTTAGATTTGTAACCAGAAACAGTTTGCTTCCTTCATTTTCGATAACATAAGTATCGCTATCTGTGTGATTTAAAACCGGAATTAATTTACTATTAGGTTTGGAAAGGTCTTTTATATATAATTTATTTCCAGAAGTAGAAACACGAGGCGTAATAACCAAATAGTTATCATCTTCGGTAACTTTAGCATAGATATAGCGGTGTTTTTCTTCTTGGGTTCCTCCAAAAATTAAAGCATCCTCTTTTTGAGAGGTTCCAATTTTATGATAGTAAACTTTGTGTTGATCTGTTTTTGCAGATAGCTCACTACCTTCTGGTTTATCGTAACTGGAATAATAGAACCCTTCGTTTTTATACCATGATATTTGGGTGAATTTCACATCTATTAAAGTGTCTTCTATTATTTCTTTGGTTTCAGTATCCATGATGAGAATTTTTCTCCAGTCACTTCCACCTTCAGAAATAGAATAAGCTAGGATACTCCCGTCTTTGGAGAAACTTGTACTGCCTAAAGATATGGTACCGTCCTTAGAAAAAGTATTGGGGTTTAAAAAGACTTCAGGGGTTCCATCCCCCTTTTTTCTATATATAACATATTGATTTTGTAACCCATCATTTTTATAAAAATAAGTATAATCACCTTCAATAAAAGGGGCGCCTATTTTCTCATAATTCCATAGGCTTGAGAGGCGTTCTTTAAGTTCCTTTCTAAATGGAATCTTGTCTAAATAATTGTAGGTCGATTTGTTTTGATTTTTTACCCATGCTTCAGTGTCTTCACTTCTATCATCTTCTAACCAACGATATGGGTCTTTTCTTTCAATACCAAAATATGTATCTGTAGTATCTACGGTTTTGGTTTCAGGGTAATTCACAACAAATATGTTTTTTTGGGAGATTCTTTTTTACAACTAATGAAAATTAAAAAGCTAAACAAGAGTATTGATTTTCTCATAATTTTAATTTTTTTCAAAAGTAAATAAAAAATCACCGATGTTATTGTCATAAGGGATTTATAATCTAAGCGTTATTTTCTACGCTAAATTGTTTTTAGCATTTTTTTAATACTAGGCATATACATCTAGAAAGTAAAAACCGAAGAGTTATTAGGTGTCTAAAAAAAACCTTTTCTAATTTTTTTGTAAGCTATACTTAGTTGAGACTCTACGGTTTTAATAGAAATCTTTAAAATTTTTGAGATTTCTTTATTTTTATAACCTTCTTGTTTACTAAGTAATAGAATTTCTTTACAACGTTTTGGTAATGTTTCAACTATTTTTTTTATTCTTTCTGCTTTTAATTTAAATTCTGAGTCATCTTCTTCTAATAAAGTTAATAGAGTATCATATTTAAGGGACTCAACAAGGTTATTTTTTATTTTCTGCTTTCTGTATTTATCGATATATGTATTATAAGCAGAACGAAACAAATACGATTTTAAAGAAGTTTTAATAATTACCGTTTCACGTTTAATCCAAAGTTTTATAAAAACATCCTGAACAATATCTTCTGCTTCTGGTATACTATATGTGTATTGTAGAATGCTAGAAAACAGGGGTTTGTAATACGAATCAAAAAGGCTTTTAAAAGCTAACTGATCATTATTTTGTATTTTTTCCCATAATAGCCTATCGTCCATTAATTACGGTTTTTAGCTTGAATTTGCAATATATAAATTAAAAATAAATTTTTTTTTACAGGGTATATTTGGTTTTTTACGTCATCAAAATAAAGACTTTTGAAAACAATAATCATTAAATATTTAAACAATGCGATTTCTGAAGCAGAATTAATTCTGCTTCAAGACTGGTTAAAAGATGCCGACAATCAAGAAATTTTTAAAAAAATGTTAGGCATTAACCATAAATTGGATTTTACATATCAAAAAATTGACACAGATTTCGCGTATCAAAAAATTCTTGAAGGGTCAACATCTAAATCGAATAGTAAATTACGAAAATTATACCATACATTTTTTAAATATGCTGCAATAAGCATTTTGTTTTTAGGATTATCTATAAGTGTATATTATTTAATTTTTAGAGAAAATGTATCTACAAATCAGGTTACTTTGATACTAGGTGATGGTACAAAAAAGGTTATTAATGATGAAAGAAGTACGGTTATCACTGATAAAAAAGGACAAGCCATAATAAATCAAAAGCAAAATAGATTTCAATATATTAAAACAGATTCTTTAAGAGGTAAATTGCATTTTAACCAATTAATAGTGCCATACGGTAAGCAATTTTCAGTTGAGCTCTCTGATGGCACATTAGTATTTCTAAATGCTGGCACCAAATTAAGATACCCCAGAACATTTACAGATGTAAACCTAAGAGAGGTTTATTTAGAAGGGGAGGCTTTATTTAATGTAAAACAAAACAAAGAACGCCCATTTATAGTTCATACTGATAAAATGAACATACGCGTATTAGGAACAGAATTTAATGTTTCTAGTTACAAAAATGATTACGAAAGGTCAGTGGTTTTAAAAGAAGGAAGTGTAGGAGTATATAAGTCCAGAGAAGCGTTTAATAAAAACAGTATTATAATTAAACCAAATCAGGAAGCCATTATAGATAAACAAGGAATAAAAGTAAGAGAAACAAATATTGAAAAACACATTGCATGGGTTAATGGGGTATTACATTTTAGTAGTGACCGTTTTGATGAAATTATAAAAAAATTAGAGAGACATTATAATATTAATATTGAAAGTAATGATGAAGCAATAAATAGTATAATATATACAGGTATTTTTGAAGAGAAAACGATAGAAGATATATTAAATACTTTTCAAAAAATTACTCGGTTTAAATATCAGAAATATGGCAAAAATAAGATAATTATATCGCCTTTTAAGTAAATAAAATAGACCATGAGAAAATTAAGTCAATTAAAACCGGTTAACGGCTTGTTTAAAGTACTACTAATTTTAGTTTTGTTTTTTGTGCAAAATAAGGCTTATTGTAGTTCTTTTAATGACCCTAAAATTAGTTTAAATTTAAATCAGGTTACACTCTTTGAGGCTTTTGAAGAGATAGAGAATAAAACAGGTTATAAGTTTTTTTATAAAGACAAAGAAATTGATCTTACCAAAAGAGTTACTATTAAAATAGAAAACAAACCATTAACCAGTGTTTTAAAAACGCTTTTTGAGGACGATAAAAACACATTTGAATTATTTGAAGAATTAATAATAATAACAAGAAGAGGGAGATATGAATCTTCAAAATATAACTCTCAAAAAAATGAAGTAACAGGTATAGTTATAGATAAAGAAACAGGAAAAACAATACCTTTTTGTAATATCGTATTAGCAAACACATATAATGGAACAGCAACTAATGAAATGGGAGAGTTTTCTATAATTGTAGACTCATTTCCTTCTAAAATCATTTTTTCTCATATTAATTATGAAAAAACTACGGTAACAGTTTCTAAAGCTGAAGATATATCGGTCGAACTAAAACCTTTGGTTAAGGAGCTCCAAGAAGTTGTTTTATTGTCTTCAGGTAGAGATGAGTACGCTATTGAGTTAGCAAAAAAAGCGTTTCAGAAAATAAATAAGAATAAAAAAGTTAAGTACGGAAAAGCATTATACAGGCAAAAATCCAAAAACGGAGACCGTTATGTGGAGTTAGCAGAAATTATTTATGATATACGCTATAATGAAGATGGGATAGATGATTGGGAAATACTAGAAGGACGCTATGCCATTAATGATGAGAATGGCGTACATAATAAAAACTACACACTATTATCTCGTTTAATAAGAGTCTTACAGCCTGATACGGATGATATTATGTTTCCTATACACTCAGAATTAGAAATTTATTATGATGTAAGGCTTATTGATAAAATAAAATCTGATAAAAATGAAATAGCCATTTTGTGGTTTAAACCTAATGAAAAAAATAATGTCCCAACATTTGAAGCAGAAGTTTATATTGATACAAAAACCAATAATGTTTTAAAAATTACAGCAAACATTTCTAGAGACGATATAAAATTAATGAAGCTTCGATCTAAAGGTGCGAGTTGGAAGGACTATAAACTTTCATTTGAGCTTGCATATAAGCAAGACAGTATAGATAATATACAATTGGATTATATTAATACAAACCAAGAGTTCGATTATTATAAAGATGATGTCCTTAAGTTTCATGTATCTTCAAAGTCCAACCTTACATTATTTGAATATTACACACCAACTTCTAAAAAAAGATTAGGAAGGCAATTTAAAAAAAATAAAAGCGACTGGGATAAGCTTAATGAGATAGGATATAATAAAAAATTCTGGGAAGATAACCCTATAGTAAGAAGAACTCCAGTTGAAGAAGAGGTCATTGCTGCTTTTGAAAAAGATAATGCATTTGGTTCTATTTTCTTAAATAGTCGTGAACAAGTTGCTTTAATGCAATCTAATATATCTGGAGACCCGTTTATTAAAACATTAGAAAAACAGGTAAATAGATACAATAGTAAAAACCCAAATGAGAAAGTATATTTGCACACTGATAAAGATATATTTTTACCAGAAGAAACCCTTTGGTATAGTGGCTATACTGTTTTAGGACCCTATCATGAATATTCTTTAGCGAGCAAAGTAATTCATGTAGATTTAATAGACTCTAATAATAATATTGTCATTTCTCAAACACAAAAACTTATAGGAGGAAGGTGTAAGGGGTCAATAGATATCCCTAAAAACCTACCTTCAGGTAATTATTATTTGCGTTCCTATACTAATTGGATGCGTAATTATGATGATGCATTCTTTTTTACTAAACAACTTAAAATTATTAATAGTGAGACCACTAAAATTTCACCATCAACAAATGATAATCTAGATGTGCAATTTTTTCCTGAAGGAGGCTATGCTGTAAATAATTTAATGGGAATTATTGCTTTCAAAGCTATAGGAAAAGATGGTTTTAGTAAGTCTATTAAAGGACGTATTGTGGATTCTAAAAATCAACAGATTGCCTCTGTTACAACATTAGATAGAGGTGCGGGTTTTTTCTTTTTAAAACCAAAAGAGGGAGAGCAGTATACAGCTATATTTGACAATGGTTTTAAGTATGCATTACCTAAAGCAGAACACCTAGGTTATGTTATGACTGTTAATAATAGCAGTAGAAGGAGCATAAAAGTTAAGGTTCAGGCAAGTAATAGTTTAAAAGGCAATAAATTTTATGTAGTTGGACATATACATAATAAAAAATACTTTCAAGGAAAATTCGACTTCGGAGGTAAAGATTTAGTTGAATTTGAAATTCCAAAAACAAAATTACCTAGCGGAGTAATGACACTTAGTCTTTTTGATGAAAATAAAAAAGCATGGTGTGAGCGTTTAGTATTTATTAATAATCAAGAAGAATTAGTTATAAATACAGTTCTTAGTGTAGACAAATTTAATAAAAGAGATAAAATTACTTTAGGAATTCATGTAACAGATACTGATGGCAGACCAGTTCCTTCAAGTTTATCAGTTGCTTTAACAGATGTTAATCAAGTGATGAAATCACCAAATTCAGGAAATATTTTAACCCAATTACTTCTACAATCTGATGTTAAGGGGCATATAGAAAACCCTGCATCTTTTTTTAAAGATCAGAAAAAATCAAGTCTACTTAAATTGGATTTAGTTATGTTAACTCATGGTTGGAGGCGGTTTAACTGGGATGAAATATGGAACCCTCTAACTAACTATTCAGCAAAATTCGATTTTTCTAAAGGGCTTACAATTTCAGGAATTGTCAAAAATTTAAACAATAAAGTATTATCTAATACAACATTAAAAGTTATTGCTAAAGGAAAAGATGAATTAGCTATCTACCCAACTAAAACTAAAGCTGATGGAAGATTTTTAATTGACAACTTTAACTTTACTGATTCTACCCACCTTGTTTTTAACACATATAATAAAAAGCAAAACTTGATAAAAAGCAAAGTAATTCTTGACAAGAGAGAAAATATATTGCCTATTTCAAATTATAAATACAGTAGTTATAATAAAGCTTATTCTAATCAAGAAGAAGGATATTTAAAAAATGGACTTAAACGCAAAATGTATGATTCAATTTTTAATTCAAATAAACTTATTGAACTTGAAGAAGTAACTATAAATGTAAAAAAGAATAGAAGGACAAGTGCAGATCCTTCAATTTATGGTATAATTCCTGATGCTACAGAATATACAGATGGAACAACAACAAGCCTTTCTCAGTTATTAAGAAGAGTTGTCGGTGTTCAGGTTGAAGGGGCTAATCAAGATATGAAAGTAAGTATAAGAGGTGGTGGTCCCCCGCTGTGGGTAGTTGATGGAATGGTGGTCTATGGTGATGTAGAAGAAGCATCAGATAGTGTGAAAAATAAGACACTTGAATATCTTAAAGATCCTAGACCAAGTCCAGTACCGTTTCCAGTAATTAATCTTAATGTTTTTAATATTGAAAGAATAGAAGTTCTTAAAGGGCCTTCAGGAGCGGTTTTTGGGTCAAGGGGCGCTAATGGCGTTATTCTTATTTATAGTAAAAGAGGAGAAGATTCGTTTGTGGATATCAGCTCTTCTAATATTACAGTTTTTGGACATGCAGGAGCTAAAGAATATTATACTCCTAAATATGATATAGACGTAAATGACAGGAAAATTCCTGATTATCGTGCCACCTTGTATTGGAATCCAGTAGTTAATACAGATGAAAATGGGAATGCTATGGTAACTTTTTTTAATTCAGATTTCGCTTCACAAATTCAAATTGATATACAAGGGCTTTCAATATATGGAACACCTGGAGCCTATTTAGAAACTTTTGGAGAATAGTATATAGCAAAAAACTTCTGTGTTTTTATCACAGAAGTTTTTTTATAAAGAATAAAGAGAATTTATTTTACACCAAATTATTTTCAACTAAATATTCTGCTATTTGAATAGTATTAGTTGCTGCACCTTTACGTAAATTATCGGCAACAATCCACATATTTAATGTATTTGGTTGTGTTTCATCTCTACGAATTCTACCTACAAAAACCTCATCTTTATCATGCGCATAAATAGGCATCGGATAGGTGTTGGTATCTGTATTATCCTGTACAACAACACCAGATGTTTCATGAAGCATTTTGCGAACATCTGCTAAGTCAAAGTCACTTTCAAACTCTACATTTACAGATTCCGAATGTCCACCTGCTGTAGGAATACGAACTGCTGTAGCAGTTACAGAAAATGTTTTGTCGTTAAATATTTTTTGAGGCTCTCTGGCTAATTTCATTTCTTCCTTTGTGTACCCATTTTCTAAAAATACATCGCAATGTGGTAATGCATTTCTTCCAATTGGATAAGGGTAAGCCATTTCACCATCAATACCAGCTATTTCATTTTCTAATTGTTTCACAGCTTTTACACCTGTACCAGAAACAGATTGATAGGTAGAAACGATAACACGTTTCATTTTATATTTTTTATGCAATGGCGCTAATGCCATAACCATTTGTATGGTCGAGCAGTTAGGATTTGCAATAATTTTATCTTCTTTAGTTAATGTATTGGCATTTATTTCTGGAACTACCAGTTTTTTTGTAGGATCCATTCTCCAAGCAGAAGAGTTATCGACTACCGTTGTACCAGCTTCAGCAAACTTAGGAGCCCATTCTACAGAAGTATCTCCTCCTGCAGAAAAAATAGCTATCTGAGGTTTTGCTGCTACAGCATCAGCTAAACCAATAACTGTATACTCGTTATTTTTATAAGTTAATTTTTTTCCAACCGAACGCTCAGATGCTACAAGTAATAATTCTGTAATAGGAAAATTACGTTCTTCTAATACTTTTAGCATGACTTCGCCTACCATACCAGTGGCTCCAACAACAGCTACTTTCATTTTGTTTGTTTTAATAAATTTCTTAGGGCACAAAATTAAGTATTAATTCTATTTTAGAATCTAAAAAAAGACCTCATTTTTTCAAAACGAGGTCTTTTTAACAACAAATAACACGTTGTTGTATATTTAACAAATTGTTATTTTTTCAATAAATCTCTAATTTCTGCTAATAAATCTTCTTGTGAAGGTCCAGCCGGAGCTTCTGGAGCAGGTTCTTCTTTCTTCTTCATTTTGTTAACACCTTTAACAATCATGAACATAACAAACGCCACGATGATAAAGTCGATTACATTAGTTAAGAAAGCTCCCCAAAGTACAGATACTTCACCTTCTATAACGCCTTCTGCATTAGCTACTCCTTCTTTAATGACGTATTTTAAATCTTTGAAATCAGCATTGAAAATTAACCCAATTAATGGAGATACAATACCTCCTGTAAAAGAGGCAACTACTTTATTAAAAGCAGCACCCATTACAAAACCGACAGCAATGTCAACAAGGTTGCCCTTCATTGCAAATTCTTTAAACTCTTTAAGCATAATTTTTGAAATTTTTAGTTAGTCAAATACTAAAATAGTTAAAATAATTAAAAAATTAGCATTTATAAAACGTCTTTTATTTTATTAAAAGGCGCTTAACTCTCTGAGATATAGAGGTTATTAGTTCGTAGGAAATGGTATTTGTGGTTTCTGCTAATCGTTCTGCGGTAGAGTCTTGCCCAAATACAATAACTTCGTCTCCTTCTTCACAGTTAATATCTGTAATGTTAACCATAATCATATCCATACAAACATTACCAACAATGGGAGCTTGTTGTCCTTTAATAGTAACAAAGCCATTTCCATTTCCATACTGTCTGCCAATACCATCAGCATGGCCAATAGGAAGTGTCGCTGTCTTTAAAAATGAATTAGACTTAAAAGCTCTATTATACCCAACAGATTCTCCTTTTTCAATAACATGAATTTGAGAAATAACCGTTTTTAAGGTAGCAATGGGGATTAAGTTTTTATTTTCCTTATCAGAATTTCCAAACCCATAAAGTCCAATACCCCCTCTAACCATATCAAAATGTGCTTCAGGATAATTTAAGATGCCCGAAGTGTTACACATGTGTAACATGGGCTTATATGCTAGTTTATCAATTATTTTTTTAGAAATAATATTAAAACTTGCAATTTGATTTAGAGTAAATTCTTTTTCATTTAAATCTTCACTAGCAGCTAAATGAGAAAAGACAGATGTTATTTTAACAGCGGTTGTTTGTTTTATTTCAGATATAATATTATCGATGTCATCTTCCCCAAAACCAAGTCGATTTAAGCCTGTGTTAAACTTTATATGTACAGGATAATCGTTTTGTTTTTCTGCAGTGGCTATTTTAACAAATTCCTTTAAAACCTTCATATTATATAAACTAGGCTCTAAGGAATGCTTTATTAAGGTTTTTAAATTTACAACTTGAGGATGTAATACTAAAATAGGTTTTGTAATACCGGCTTCACGCAATGCCACACCTTCACTTATATAAGCTACTGCAAAATAATCGGCTCCTAATACTTGTAAGTAGCTGGCAATTTCACAAGCATCACTTCCATAGCCAAAGGCTTTAACAACAGCTAAAAATTTGGTATTGTTTTTAATTTTCGATTTTAGATGCTCAAAATTATGTTTAAGTGCTTTTAAATCAATTTCAAGTAAAGTTTCTTGCGCTTTAGGCATCTCGAGTATTATTCTGTTTTGGAGTCACTTCTTCGGCATCGTTTACTTTCATATTTCTAACTTTATCTCGCATCATAGCTTTGTAATAAGCGGCCCTGCTTAAAGGTTCGTATTCATCAACTTCACCAAGAAGTACTAAATTGTCATTTTTAGCCTTACGATAACTGTACTGTGCTAAATTACCTGTTCTGGTACAAACAGCATGTACTTTTGTAACATAATCTGCTGTTGCCATTAAAAAGGGCATGGGTCCAAAAGGGTTTCCTTTAAAGTCCATATCAAGTCCGGCAACAATAACCCGAATTCCTTTATTTGCTAAATCGTTACAAACCCGAACAATTTCATCATCAAAAAACTGAGCTTCATCAATACCGATAACATCACAACCATCGGCTAAAATAGGTATGTTAGCGGCTGCAGGGACAGGTGTTGAGCGAATTTCATTATCATCATGAGAGACAACCATTTCTTCATTATAACGCACATCAACAGTAGGTTTAAAAATCTCTACTTTCTGCCTTGCAAATTGCGCACGCTTAAGCCTTCGGATTAATTCTTCGGTTTTTCCGGAAAACATGGAGCCACAGATAACTTCAATCCATCCAAATTGTTCTTTATGATTTACTGTATTTTCAAGAAACATTTCGTAATTTTAGCACTAAAACGAAGGAATTTTTCGTTTGTATAAAGGTGGCGTAAATTTATTAAAAATCAAAAACCAAAATAGCAATAATTTAAAAAATTATAAATAATGAAGAAGAAGCTAGAGTCGGAACTCATTAGTATAGCACATAGAATTCTTAAATTGAAGGGGAAGGAAGATGTTATTAAAATGCATACGGAAGTGTCAGCTCTTTATGAAAAACTGTCGGTATTAAAGTTTGCGCATGAGAATTTTGAAGATGGTATACCAACAATTGGGAGCGACTCGTCCTTTTTTGGTATGTTAGATAAAGCATTTAATAATAAGGTTAGTGATAACATTGAAATTGAAGATAAAATTTATATTAATCTTGATGATGTTGAAGATGACGATATTATGGAGCCTGCTATAGAAACGATTAAAGACATGGTGGCACAAATGCCTCATGAAACTCAAGAAGTCGATGCTATTTTTGAAGAAGCCATCCCTAAACAACACTATCATAAAACCGATTTAGATGATATTACTGCAGGATTTAAAGAAACGCCCGTTTTTGAACCTGTTTCTAAAGTGCAGGAGAATGGAAAATCGGATGAAAAAAAATCATTAAATGATAAACTAAAAACAGGAGGGTTTAACATTGGACTTAATGATAAGATTGCTTTTATAAAACATTTGTTTGATGGTAAAACAGAAGATTACGATCGTGTAATATCTCAACTAAATACATCTGTTACTTTTAGTGAAGCAAAGCGTTTGGTAGAAGATATTATAAAACCAGATTATAATAATTGGGTTGATAAAGAAGAGTTTGAAACGCGATTTATACAAATTATTGAAAGTAAGTTCGAATAAAATTTCTCGACAATAACTTAATGAAAATAAACAAAATCTTGTATTGGACAAGCACAGTGCTTTTGTGTTTGTTAATGGCTTACTCTGCCTCCATGTATTTTACGAACACAGATATGGTTAAAGGTTTTTTTGAAAACCTAAATTATCCAACTTATATTGTGATTCCTTTAGCGATATTAAAAGTTTTGGGTATCGCAATGATTTTATGGAGAAAAAGTACTTGGTTAACAGAATGGGCTTATGCCGGTTTTTTCTTTGATATGGTATTAGCAACGGCGGCACATCATTATGCGGGACATGGTATTGTAGGTTTTTCGTTTTATGGATTACTACTAATTTTCCCGTCTTATTTTTTAGGAAAACAAATAAGAAATTAATGAGTAAACTTTACATCGTACCAACACCAATAGGAAATTTAAAAGACATGACTTTTAGAGCTGTTGATGTTTTAAAAGAAGCCGATTTAATTCTTGCCGAAGATACTCGAACCTCGGGGAAACTTTTAAAGCATTTCGAAATAACCACACCTATGCAATCACACCATATGCATAATGAGCATAAGACTGTTGAAGGTGTCATTCAGAAATTAAAAAGCGGAATTACGATAGCATTGATTAGCGATGCCGGGACACCTGCAATTTCCGATCCGGGATTTTTACTAACACGTGCCTGTATAGAAAATAATATTGAAGTGGATTGCCTTCCTGGAGCAACAGCTTTTGTACCAGCCTTGGTGAATTCTGGACTACCAAATGATAAGTTTGTGTTTGAAGGTTTTTTACCTGTTAAAAAAGGACGACAAACACGATTATTATTATTGGCAGAAGAAACCAGAACCATTATTTTTTACGAAAGTCCGCATAAACTGGTAAAAACACTTGGTCATTTTTGTGAGTATTTCGGAGAAGAAAGACAAGTATCTGTATCTAGAGAACTTACAAAACTTTACGAAGAAACCATTAGAGGAACAGCAAAAGACGTTTTAGAATATTATACCAATAAACCACCGAAAGGAGAAATTGTGATCGTTGTTGGTGGAAAAAACAAGAGTTAATGACACTAGAAGCATTTAAGAATAAGCTTAAAAATACACCAGAAACCATTGTGTTTTCTGAAACAATGGGAGTAATAGAAGCTAACTATAATTTCTCTCCAGTCGCATTTACAAATGGAGATTTACAAAATAAAAGTGGGGAGAATTCAGGTTCTTGTAAATTGTTTGCTTTTGCAAAAGCACAAGATTTAACAAAAGAAGAAACTTTGGCGTGTTTTGGTCAATTCTATTTTGATGAGGTATTGAAAGACCCTGACGGAACAGGTCATCAAAACATTAGAAATTTTATGAAAACAGGTTTTAACGGTCTTTCTTTTAATGGAGAACCGCTAAACAAAAAATAACTTTTTATGTAATGGATGACTTACTTTACAATATAAGACAATGCTCTATATGTTCGGAGCATTTACCATTGGGACCTCGCCCTATTGTAACAGCTCATCCAGAAGCTAAAATTGTTATTATTGGTCAAGCACCTGGGACCAGTGTTCATAAAACAGGAGTTCCTTGGGATGACCCTAGTGGCAGGCAATTACGAAAATGGTTAGGTGTTACAGACGAGCAATTTTATGATGAGACGAAAATAGCTTTAATTCCCATGGGTTTTTGTTATCCTGGAAAAGGAAAAACGGGCGATTTACCGCCACGACCTGAATGTGCTCCAGAGTGGCATGAACCATTATTAAATAAGTTACCAAATATAGAGCTGACTATTTTAATTGGGATGTATTCCCAGAAGTATTATTTAAAAAAAGAAGCAAAGAAAACCTTAACCGAAACAGTAGCGAATTATAAAGATTACTTGCCAAAAAAATATTTGCCCTTACCACATCCATCACCTAGAAATAGATTTTGGCTAACTAAAAACCCTTGGTTTGATGTTGAGGTTTTGCCTGAGTTGCAGGAAAGAGTGAGACGATTACTTTAGTAGAAAAGAAAAAAGGATTTAAAAGTTCATTCAGAACGAAGAGAAGGATCTTATTTTTATAAAAACCCCACCAAAGGCGGGGTTTAAAGCATAAAAAAAGAAAGCCCTAATTTCTAATTTCAAGCTTATTTCCAGAAATCCAAGTGCTATACTCATCTCCATAATATAAATAGGCAGTACTAGCAGGTGCTTGATAGATTCCAGCAATATCTGCTTTTAGGTCTAAACGAATAGTTTTGGTTTCAGAAACATTAAACTGTCTCCAATAGAATACTAAATAATTATCAAAAACCTCGTAATAAGCTATTTTATTTTGCTCAAGCAATTCTTTTAATTGCCAAGGTTGCGCAGTTGTACCGGATGGAATACCAACAATAGCTAGAGCCATTCCTAATTTTTCATTCTTTTTATTAGTAACATTGATAGACATGCTAACGTTGTCTCCAACTTTGTATGGATTGTCTGTAATTATTGTTTCTAAATTAATCGGACAGTTTGTTGATGAATCTGGTAAGTAGCTATCCCAGGTAACATTTAATGAATAAGGAAAACTCACTTTAGGGTTGACGAATCTAACTTCTACATTCTGCTTACCCTCTTTTAAAAGATTCTTTATCTGATTTATGGTTATTTTTCCGTTGTTACTTATTTCTAATTTTTTAGTTAACGTTTGTCCATTTATTATCAATTCTATAGTGTCATTTTGGTTTATGATTTTTCTTTTTTGACTTTTCGTGTATTCAATTAGAGCTTTTAAGGCCATAGCTGTAGATTGTGTAGAACCAAATGTATTATGCTTTCTTTGGCTCACTAGATATTCGATGCCATTGGAAATTAAAAACTCATTGGGAGTATCTTCTTTCATTAAAGCTAATAATGTAAAAGCAGTAGTTTCAATGTTTTTTGCATTACCGTAAGAACGTGTAATAGTGTTGTTAACAGGTAGCTTTTTAAATCCGAAAGCATCAATATTTTCCTTTATCTTATTTATAAGTACGGTAGCTTTTTCCTTTTGGTTTAAATTATAGCTTGATAAAGCTAATAGGGCCATTTTATAAGTGTCTTTACTTTTTAAGGCTTCATTGTAGGCGGTGATGTGTTCAAGACTAATATCTGCGTTTATTTTTGCTTGACTAAGCGCATAAACAATATACGCATTGGAAACATCTAAAGGCGAGCTGGCAAAACTATCATAACCTTTTTTACTTTTCTTGAAACCTCCTTTTCCATCTTTTCTGTTTAATAGCCATTTAACGGTGCGGTCTATCATTTTTTGGTCAACATTATCGTAAACCTCTTTCATTTCTGTAAATTCTAAAATGCCGTATGCCGTTAATGTTTCATGTGGGGGTGTTTTGCCAAACCATTCAAAACCTCCTTCTTTGGTTTCAAAACTTATTAATCGTTCGTAGCCTTCTTTAATAAAATTCATGGCTTTATTTTCGATTTCAGGATTGCTTTTCCCAGATTCTTTTAAATATTTTAAAACCATAATATTAGGGTAGGTTGAAGAAGAGGTTTGTTCGAAACACCCATAAGGTTTGCGAATAAGCCCTTCAATACCGTTCATTACATCGCCAACTACGTCTGTGTAAATATTAAATTCTGCTTTAATACTATTATCGACAACATGATTTATATCAAACTGAAAATTTTGGGATTTTGAGTCGGAAATGGATATTTGAGTTGGGAAGTAAGGACTTAAAATGGTTGTTTTTCTTTTTACGATATCTGAAAAGTTTTCGGATTTTAATCGACATTCCATTAGAATATCTTTACCTGTTTTTATGGGTACTACCTGGATGTTTTTTATAACCGATTTGTTAGCTGTAACAGTTATTTGTGGATCAAAAGGCTCTATAAGTTTTACATGCTCAGGTAGCGTGATTTCCAGATTTGTTGTGATACTATTTTTAGTTTCATTCGTAATGGTAAGGGGTAAACTAATAGTGTCATTTAGTGTCATGTAATTAGGTGATTTAAAATCTATATTAAGAATCTTATTGGTAGCATACATTTTTTCTTGTCTACCCAAAAGACCGTTAAATCCTATGCCCTCTGCCGTTATTTTAAAGGAAGTAATAGCATCCGAATTATAAAACTCGAATTCTGCTTTTCCATTTTCGTCGGTTTGTACTATCGGGTTCCAGTAAATAGTTTGTCTAAAATCTGTACGTTCTTCTGGCAATATTTTGCCTCCGTATTTAGGGATATAAAATTGTTGTGGCGTATAGGTTTTAGAAAGGTTCTTGTTATAAAAAGTTGCAACAGTATAATTGTTGTATTTTGCGTTATTAAGTTTTTTCTTTCCCCTATTGTTAAGGTATTTATTGTTTTTGGTGGTAACTAAAACAACACCATTGGCAGCTCTTGGTCCATAAATAGCAGAGGCATCATCATCTTTTAATACTGTTACAGAACTAACTTGATTGGCATCGATGTTTCCAAATTCATTTTGATTATGAGGCACTCCATCAATAATAAAAAGCGGATCGTTATTACCAGAAATAGACCTGTTTCCTCGTATCATTATTTTAAAAGTGTTTCCAATACCTGAATCTTCAATGATATTAACACCAGATATTCTGCCTTGCATTGCCGAGAGTACCGTGTTTGGGTTAGGTGTGATTTCCGCAGCTACGATATATGCTATGGAGCCAGTTTGTTCTCTCTGTGAAGTTTTATAATACCCTGCATTTATAGTTACTTCGTCTAGTGAAGATATATCTTCGGTTAAAGCTATATTTGCTACAGCTTTTTGCTCTATGATTTCTTGTAAAGGGCTCTCGTTTTTTGAGAATACTTTCGTCTTTTCGGAGTTTTCTTTGTTAAAAGCATTTTTAATGTCAGAGTAATAACCCTCTTTGTATTTGTCTTCAAGAATTTTTAATTTTTTGCTGTTTTCTGTATATACAATAAGTGTTGATGTGCTACCTTCTTTTGATTTAAATGAGAATTTTCCATGTTCATTACTTTCAAATACCAAAACCTTATTGCCGTATTGATCAAATAATAAAAGGTTTGCTTTTACAGGGTTTCCTTTTTCATCTACAATAGTTCCCGATTGAATCGATTTTTGTTCGGGTTTAAAACTGGCGTTTTCCAGAGTAACGTTCTGTATGTTTAAGTAATTTCTCCATCCATGTGTTAGCATAATATAATCTAAGGCTAAATGACTTTTGGATTCCTTTGGGTTGAAATAAAAAGAAGGTTTGTGAATTTTGCCTTTAAGTTCGGAAGATATTAATAGATAAGATAAAATATGGTCTTGCTTATCGTCTGCAAATGATAGTAATTTATTATCTGCAATAGAAACAGATAGATTGGAAGGAATAGGATTATTGTTATGGTCTGTTGTAGAAATTGAAACATTTACCTTCTCTCTCGTTTCGTAAATCGTTTTATCTAATTGAATGTTTACATGGAGTTTTTTGTTTTCATTTATAAAAACAAGACGTTCGGCAACAATATCTTTATTGGTATTAAGGAGGCTAAACTTAGTAATTCCAATAGGAAAACTTTTAGTATTTATACTTATTTCTTTTTTGGTTGAAGTAATGGTTTTGCCCAATAGTTTTTGTGACGCATTCGAAATTTCTAGATAAAGCGGTTTATTTTCTGTAGAAAATATGTTGAGTGTTGTTTTTAAACTGTCTGTAGTTATCGAAAACCGTGTTCCGTTTTCATAAACTTTAGGCAATTCTATGTTTCTACTGGAAATAAAAGGCTTTTTTATTTTGGCATAATAAGTTTCTCCTTTTTTTGGTGATAAAGAGAATGCTCCCATACCATCATGAAAACTGTTAAATGTACTTATAATAACATTGTTTTTGTCAACTATTTCACCAGAAACATCAACAGGTTTGCCAAATTCGTTAATTGCTTTAAAAGCTATTTTATTAGTCGTTCCGGAGATTGTTTTTCCGCTTTCAGGAAAAAATTGTAGATCTATATTGTCTAAAACAACAGGAACACTTCTTGAAATAGATTCAGTTGTTCCGTTGTATGGTACAAGTATGTTTAATACCACATCGGTTGTTTGTAAATTATCAGGTAAAACAAAGGTAGGATTTGCTTTTCCTTTATTGTTGGTAGTGATTGTTTTGGATGTTATTTTTTTACCTTTGATTGAGGTTTCAAATGTTATTTCTTTGTTTTTAAGTGGCTTATTTTTTAAATCCTTTACTTCAAAATTTGCAATGACTGTTGATGCTTTTCCGTAGCCTTCTTTTTCAAATTTTAAGTTTAATAATAGGTTGGGTTTTACAATTTTTTGAATCGTTATTTTTTTGGTAAAAAAGGCATCCTCTCCAAAATTACGCATCCAATTAGTGTACATTTTTAATGTGTAAATACCCCCAACCCAACTATTGTTAATGTCAAAATCACCATAAGCATAACCATTTTCAATAGATAGTTTTATTTTTCTAACAGAAGTCCCTTTTGGTGAAATTAATTCGGCATTCATGATATCGCTTATGGACGAAATGGTATTAGCTTCACTAACAATGTAAGATTTGAACCAAATGGTTTCTCCCGGAAAGTAAAAAGATCTGTCGGTTTGTGTGTATATCTTTTCTAATGGTGCTTTTTCTATATAAATAGACTTAAAAGCGGTTAATGACACTGTTAATATTAGAAACGTGATTAAGATAAATGGGGTACGGTGCTTATATGTTTTCATCTTTATATTTTTACGTTAATTTTTAAACCTATTTCACTTATAACAGGCGTATTAAAAAAGTTTAACCCTTGACCGGAGGCTGTATTATATAGACTGCTATATGGTGAGGCTCCTTTAAATTTAGACCATGTTAAAAGGTTGTTTCCATAGATGCCTATATCTAAATTTCGGATAAATGTATTTTCGGTATTATTTTTTATAGAATATAAAAGATCGATAGATTTTAAATTGATATAGCTTCCATCTACGATGGCATCTTCTGCAACGCCCCCAAAACCATAGCGGACAAACTTGTTTTCTGAAATATCATTTGTTGGATTGTAAAAATCTATAGGAACCGTATTTGTGTTTCCCTGTTGGGTAACACCGTTAAACACAAAATTGGTAATGCTTCTTTCGTTTGCAGATTGCTGTGAAGTGCCGAAATAATTCAATGTATTTTGTGTACCATTCCAAACATCGCCTCCTTTTTGAAAATCAATAATAAAACTTAGTTTAAAATCGCCCCATTTAAATAAATTATCAAATCCTAAATTATAACGTGGTGTTGGGTCTCCTATAATTCTAGACTCGGTATCAATTAAAGGAAACCCGTTAGTGCCAATTATTATGTTATTGTTGCTGTCTCTTGCATATGCCGAACCTACAATAACGCCTGCCGGTTTGCCAACAATAAGGTTTTTTGAAGTGGTTGAAAACCCTGCAATAGGAATTCTGTCGCTACCATCTAAGAGTTTAGTAACCTTTGTTCTGTAATTGGAAAACACAATGGAAGGGCGATAATATATATTTCCATAAGAATGTCCAATACGGGTGCTTAAGGATATTTCAAAACCTTTGTTTTTTACATTCGCAATATTTTTAAGTTGAAACGCATTGTCTTCTATTATTGGGAAAACCGCTCCTTTTGTTTTTGTATTGAAATAAGTAAAACCGAAATAAAAATACGATTCGAATAAGTAGAAATTTAAACCTGCATTTAGATCGTAGCTTTCTTTTTCTTCAAGTTGAAGACTGTTGTTTAAAAACAAATCATTAAAGGCTGTATATTCTAAGCTTTCAGAAGGCGTTAAGTTTAAGCTGTTATGACTTTGATTAGTGTATAATAATGACATATCATTGATATTCCAGGAAGTGTTTGCTGATATTGAAACATTGGAAATACGATAAATATTAAATATGTCTTCAAAGTTTATTTTAAATTGTAGTGTAGGCAAAAACCATTTGTTGTTTTGAGCGGATGATATATAAGAATTATTGATAAGGGCACTAGAGATACCGATATCAGTTTCTCTAAAATTATAGCGGAATTTATTTAGTAAGCGCAACGTGTTTCTGTGTAAAGACCTATTGTTTGTTGTACTATTTTGTGCATTGTTAAAAGAAAAATCTTCGAATCCGGAGGCTTGGTGTAGGTTGTATTTTAAGTCTTCGTAAGTATAATTTGCTATTGAGGTAATATCAATTTTCGAAAAACTAGTAGCTTTGTCATAATTAAAATTTAAGACGGTATTTAGGTTGTTTTTCTCAACAGTTCGATTGCTTAAATAACCATCATTAAAACCAACGGTATTTTTAACTAAACCGAAATTTTGAATATTTTTTTGAGAGGTATAATTTATTTTACTCTCCATTTTTATTGTCTTTGTAACCTTTAGCTTATTTTGAACACTAGCAACGAAAAGATCATTTTTTTCTGAATTCCTATTATTGTTTAATAACCATTCAGGGTTATTAAAGAGATTAGGTCCGAAGCTTCTTTGTGAATTATTTGATAACACAGTTCCCTGTTTGTTGCTAAAGCTTATAGGAGTTATCCATTGGTTTAATAGCAAATTATTATGAAAACCATTAATATTAGGTTGATTATTTATCAGACTACTATATTTTACAAAAGTGTCCCAATTTAGTTTTCCTTGTGAGGTTGTATAATCTTTATATTTAAGGATGAAGTCGTTTGAATGGCTTGTCTCTTTTCCATAAAGATCTTTCTGGGTTTTGTTTGTGAAATCAAATCCTAAGAAATAATGATCTGTTGTAATGTTAAAAAACAGATTGTTAAGGGTTTTTAAGCTGGTATTAAAAAGAGCATTATCATATATTTTCGATTTATTACCAGTACCATTTCCAATGCTAACTAATTGCCCATTGGTGTCATATTCATAATTAGACCCATTAAATTCTAATGTATTTATTGCTGGGCCATAAGAGAATATATTACCGGTTTCTGCTCCTTGAAACGAAAGTTCGCCATTTGAGGAAGCTCCTTGACTAAAAACCGTTTGTAGTTCTGGTAGATTGTTGTTTTTTACAAATTGAAAACTATTAATAGTTTTATAGCCTATTTCATAAAAAATATCAGGATTAAAATATGTGAGTTTAACATGGTCTTGTCCTACTTCTATGTCTTTAATTCTGTTGTATTCAAAATGAGATCTTTTATTATAGGTTCTTCCTGAATTTTCTATATTAGGAATTGTTAACCCTGTATTATTTATACTTTTTATAGCATTTTTATAAGCGACACTGGTTATGGGTTCGACAGCTATTTTTTCAAGAATTAAAGTGCTAAAATCTTTTCCAAACATAGCGTTGTTTATAATAACTTCTTTTGATTGCATGCCTAATGTAGAGAAAACAAGAATGTCTCCTACACGACATTTAATACTGTACTGCCCATCTAAGTCTGTTGCTACTCCTCTGTTAGTTCCCTTTACGATAACAGTTACTCCGGGTATTGGATACCCTCTATTATCGTTTAATGTACCGGACACAATACCCTCTTGAGAAAAGGCATTAATTGAGATAAGAAAGGTAAGAATTGTTAATAGTTTGGTGGTTAGTTTATAATTCATAATTCTTATTATTAGATACATCAAATGTATATTAATAATGTGTATGAAAAAAACTACGAATGAGTGAATGGTGCTTTTGAGTGAGTGAAATGGTTAAAATAAAAAACCCCACCAAATGGCAGGGCTTAAGTTTCAAATGATATAAAAGGTAATCTTTCTTAAAGACTACTTATATATTGTCTGTATTTTGAGATTTCTCTAGGGTTAGTAGCGAAATTAATACGTTTTATTTCTTTACCTTCTTCGTTTAGTTCAACTAGAAAAGTATCTGTACCTTCATCTACCATCTGTAAATAAACTTTCATAGTGTTATCTTCATTGTAAAACTTTACGCCTTCAAAATTATCATAGTTAGAAGATATTTGCTCTTTAAATACCCTACCGTTTTTAATGGATTGAGTTATACTTTTCCCGTCTTCGATAAACATTTTAGATTCAATGTCCCCTACATCATTATATGTTATAGAAGTTATAGGTTGGTTTTCTTTAAGTTCAGATTCAGAAAGCACTTTCCCATTTTCAAAATAAGAAATAACTTTTCCATGAAGCATACCATTTTTATAATGGCTAATTTTTTTCAATTTTCCAGAAGGGAAAAATGTTTTTTCTTCACCATTAAGCTTTCCGTTATCATAAGTGGAATGCATAAATTTTTCTCCGTTTTGGTGATAGAAAACATAATCGCCATATAAAAGACCTTTTTTGATATGAAATTCTTCCCATTGTGTCGTTTTATCTCCAACGATAAAATGGCCATCCAGAGGTTGTCTGTAAATGTTATCTCTATAAATTTTTACACCTTCGTAAGAGTCTACAAAGTAAGAATTTCTTGGAATAAACGTAGGACCATCGCTATTTTTATTTGCATTGTTATTGCAATTAAAAAGACTTAAGTGCACACAAAATAGCAACACTAGGGTAGTTTTTGTAGGTAAATTCATTATTTTTTGGGTTATAATAGTTAAGCTAACATAAGTAATAATTACTTAATGAACAAGTGTTTAATTTAAAATCATTTATGTTTCCCTTTATCCCAACCATGCTTTCCAAGGTATTTTATACCGCTTTCAACAGCGCCATCTTCGATAGAAGTTCCCATAGAATCGTTCCACCTATTTAAATATCCGAATAGAGAAATAACACCTAGCATTTCTACAATTTCACCTTCATTCCAATGTTCATACAAACGTTTTTTAATGGTTTCATCGACACCATTAGGTACTTGAGAAGCTAGTAAAGAGAAGTCTAAGGCAGCACGTTCTGCTTCGCTAAAAGCAGGATGTGTACGATATTCCCAGATATGATCTAATTGCTCTTGCTCTGCACCGTACCGTTCGGCAGCACGAATAGCATGTGCTTGACAATATCTACAACCTGTGGCATTGCTACTTACCCAAGCAATCATTCTTTTTAAAGCTGAGGTTACACGTCCGTCGTTAGCCATAACGGCTTTGTTTAGGTTAATAAATGCTTTACTTATTGCAGGGCGGTGTTGCATAGTAAGTACAGAGTTTGGACAAAAACCTAGAGTTTCATTAAAAAAATCGGCAAGTTCTTTGGTTTCAATGTCATAATGGGGAGATAAAGGTGTTACTAAAGGCATATTTTTTTATTTTTTAGTAGTATTTTTGAAGTCACAAGTAACAAAAAATAATTTAATAAAAATGACAAATCATATTACAACTACTTGGTTGGGAGACATGAAGTTTGAGAGTACTAACCCGTCAGGACATAATCTGTTTATTGATGCTGGTGAAGAAAATGGTGGTAAGAGTGAGGGCTATCGTCCTAAAGCTTTAATGTTATCTGCTTTAGCTGGTTGTTCAGGTTTAGATGTGGCTTCTTTAATTAAGAAAATGAAATTAGAAGTAGATGATTTTAAGATAGATATTGATGCTGATCTTACTGATGAACACCCAAAATATTATAATAAAGTAGCCATGCATTTTCATTTTTATGGTCCAAATTTAAGCGAAAAAAAACTTCAAAGAGCTGTTGATCTATCTATAGAAAAATATTGTGGTGTTATGGAAATGTTTAGACAATTTTCAGAATTAATCATAGAAACTCATTTTCATAAAAATGAAAGTTAAAAAAACTCTGTTTTTAAATTATAAAATTTCGATCGATCCATGCGTTGGACATTAAGACCTAAACCAGAAGATACTAAAATAAAAGCGCTACAAAAAGCCCTTCAAATAGATCCGGTATTGGCAACATTGCTATTGCAGCGTGGAATTGAGACATACGACCAAGCTAAAGCTTTTTTCCGACCAAGTTTAGACGATTTACACGATCCGTACCTAATGAAAGATATGGATAGAGCTGTTGCTCGTATAGAAAAAGCAATAGCTAATAACGAAAACATTTTAATTTATGGTGATTATGATGTAGACGGTACCACTTCGGTTGCTTTAATGTCTACATATTTAAAAACACGATATAGTCAAATACATACTTATATTCCGAATAGATACGATGAAGGTTATGGGGTATCGTATAAAGGTATTAACTTTGCTTTAGAAAATGACTTTACACTCATTATAACCTTAGATTGTGGAATTAAATCTGTCGAAAAAGTAGCATTTGCTAAAGAGAAAGGTATCGATTTTATTATTTGCGATCACCACAGACCGGGAAAAGATATTCCTAAAGCAGCAGCAGTTTTAGACCCTAAACGAGAAGATTGTGAATACCCATATAAAGAGTTATGTGGTTGTGGTGTAGGCTTTAAACTTATACAGGCATTAGCATTAAAAGAAGAAAAAACAGTAGACGATTTAACTGAATATTTAGATTTAGTAGCAACCGCTATTGGTGCCGATATTGTACCTATAACTGGGGAAAATAGGGTTCTTGCTTATTTTGGACTTTTAGTAATTAATACCAAACCACGACCAGGTATTAAAGCTATTTTAAATCAGGTAGAAAAAACAGAATTAACAATTACCGATGTAGTTTTTATTGTTGCACCTAGAATAAATGCCGCTGGAAGGATGAAGCATGGTAATTATGCGGTGACTTTATTAACTGAAAAAGAAGAAGATCTAGCTGCAAAGTATGCTTCTGAAATTAATGATTATAACCTTGACAGACGTGAAACAGATAAACAAGTTACAGAAGAAGCTCTTAAACAAATTGAAGAACAAAAAGAACAGAAACGCTTTACTACTGTTGTTTACAATGAAAATTGGCATAAAGGTGTTATTGGTATTGTGGCTTCTAGATTAACAGAAACCTATTATAGACCGACTTTAGTATTTACTAAAAGTGGTGATAAATTAGCAGCTTCGGCTCGCTCGGTTAAAGGGTTTGATGTTTATAATGCTTTGGGAGCGTGTAGTGAACATATTGAACAATTTGGTGGACATAAATACGCTGCAGGTTTAACTTTAAAAGAAGAAAACTACGAGGCTTTTAAACAAGCTTTTGAAGATGTTGTTACCAAAACCATTGATAAGAACTTGTTAATTCCAGAAATAAAAGCAGACATTCAAATTGATTTGAACCAGATTACATCAAAATTTTATCGCGTTTTAAAACAGTTTGCACCTTTCGGCCCCAATAATATGGCACCTGTTTTTTTAACCGAAAACCTAACCGATACAGGTTATGGTAAGTGTGTAGGTGCAGATAAAACACATTTAAGAATAACGGTTGCTCAACCAGAAGCAAATAATATGGTCTGTATTGGTTTTAGTATGGGGGATAAGTTTGATTTGATTTCAGACAAAAAACCATTTAGAGCTGTTTATTCTGTAGATGAAAATGAGTGGCAGGGAAACGTATCATTACAACTTAAGCTAAAAGATATTAAGGCATAGTTTATGGCGAAAAAAGACCCGTATGCAGCTTTACGAATTAAAGAGTTTAATATTTTTTTATTAGTCCGTTTTGTATTGGTATTCGGATGGTCTATGCAATTTATTGTGATTGAATGGCAGGTTTATAGCCTAACTAAGGATCCTCTTTCTCTTGGAATTATTGGTTTAATGGAAATAATTCCGGCATTTACCATGGCTTTATTTGCGGGACATATTGTAGATCAAAAAGAAAAGCGAAACCTTTTAGCCTTATGCATTGCCGCGTTTTCGTTGATTAGTTTAGGGCTGTTTTTATTAACCTGGGATACCATTGTTGAAGGTTGGGCAACCAGAACGATACTCTACTCTATTTATGGACTGGTATTTTTTGGAGGTTTTTTGCGCTCTTTTTTCGGACCAACCATTTTTTCGTTAGTGGCTTTAATTGTTCCTAAAAAAATATATCCTAATGCTGCTACATGGAATAGTTCTACATGGCAAATGGCAGGTGTTTTAGGACCTGCTTTTGGAGGGCTTTCTATTGGGTGGATAGGAGTACATTGGTCGTTGTGTATTATTTTTGGGTTAGTATTACTGTCTTTTATTATTTTATTACAGATAAAACGGAAACCTATCTTAAACCCTAAAATTGGAGAGTCTGTAGCACAGAGTCTAAAAGAAGGGGTTGAATTTGTATTTAAAACAAAGGCTATTTTAGGAGCTATGACTTTAGATATGGTGGCTGTTTTATTTGGCGGTGCTATTGCTCTACTACCTATTTTTGCTCAGGACATTTTAGAAGTAGGAAGTGAAGGGTTTGGAGTGCTTCGTGCAGCTCCTGCTGTTGGTGCTTTTATAACGATGTTAGTAACAGCATATATACCAATAAGTAAAAATGCCGGGATGAAATTACTGGCTGCTATTTTTGGTTTTGGAGTCTGTATTATCGTCTTTGGGTTGTCGTCTATTTTCTGGGTTTCGTTACTGGCATTATTCTTTAGTGGGATGACAGATGGAGTTTCTATGGTAATTAGACAAACCATTTTACAAATTAAAACTCCGGATAATATGCGTGGACGTGTATCGTCTGTAAATTCTATGTTTGTTGGGTCTTCTAATGAGTTGGGTGCTTTTGAAAGCGGTATCACGGCCAAATATATGGGAACGGTTGCAGCTGTTGTTTTTGGAGGAACGATGACATTAATTACAGTTGTAACAACAGGATTAGTATCTCCGTCGTTTAGAAGATTGGATTTAACTAAAGATATTGAGGCGCATGAGAAAGAGGACTAATGGCATATTTTATAAAATCGAGATAAAGCTTAGAATTACTAAATCTTGATAAAACTGTTTATTGAGATCTTCTTGTTTAATCATTTCTAATAAGTTTTCGGATACTTTTGTAGAGTATATATTCTTAGAGGTTTGCATGTAATTAACGAATGTTGCAAATTTTTTTACACTACATTTAGGGGATAGGTCTTTGGTCCACCCTTTAATTTTAGAAAAAGTTTTAACTATTCCGTACAAGTTAATTTTACTTTGTTTATTGTAGATTATATGATTTATTGGATGAACTATTGAATCTGACAATCCATCATTGTCTATTATGAGATTGAGGAGTTGTATATATCCATTTGAATTATCGGAAGTTAAAATGCCAGTTGATAACCATTTATTTTCAATTTGTTTGATAAGAGATTGATATTTTTCGTTTTCTAATGTCTCTTTCAGGTCATTAATTATTAAACTTTCAATAGTTAAAATATTTTCTTGGTCACAATTATTATAAGATTCTTCTTTATGATTTTTTTGTTTTTCGATACATCCAAATAATAAAATGAAGAATATTGTGCAAAAGAGGGATTTCATGACTAAAATTAAAATTCCTTTAACTCAAAAGTTTCCCCATCAAAAACACCATAAGTGTAATATTTAATCCAATCGCCCAAATTGATGTATTTGGAGTTGTTGTTTAGATCGATATTTAATGGTAAATGGCGATGTCCGAACACAAAATAATCGCGATGTTGGTCTTCTAATTTTCGTTTGCAATATTGCACCAGCCACTCGTTGTCTTCTCCTAAAAATTCAGCATCTTCTTCACCGGAAATGAGTTTGTTTTTTACCGATAAGTATTGCGCCATTTTTACACCTAAGTCTGGATGCAACCACCTAAATAACCATTTACAAAACGAATTTGTAAATACTTTTTTCATGCGTTTATAACCTTTATCTCCTGGGCCTAGCCCATCACCATGACCAATAAAGAACGTTTTATTGTTAAAGGTAAATTCTTGTGGTTTGTGATAAACGGGAATGTTAAGCTCTTCTTCAAAATAACCGTTCATCCATAAATCGTGATTACCAACAAAATAATAAATGGGGATACCAGAATCTGAGATTTCGGCCAGTTTACCAAGTGTTCTTGTAAAACCTTTTGGGACTACTTTTTTATAGTCCATCCAAAAGTCGAATAAATCACCTAAAAGAAAAATGGCAGCAGCATCTTGTTTTACTTCGTCTAACCAAGCTACAAATTTTTTTTCGCGAGGAAGTGATGCTTCTCTGGTTGGTGCTCCTAAGTGATTATCGGAGGAAAAGTATATTTTTTTTTCTTTTGGAATTTGAATTTGCATGCTGTAAATATAATATAAATTCCTGCCTTTCGTCTAGCTCAAGATAAACTCCGGCAAGAATCTCATTATTGATAAGTTTTAAATTTCAATTGAATCTAGTTAGTTTATTTGAAGCTTTTTTGACACGAATTTCACAAATTAGCACGAAGTTTGAACACTGAACACTGAACACTGAACACTGAACACTGAACTCAGAGTGTCAAAGAGAAACCTACTACTGGCAGATCTACTTATTATCGTTGGCAAACCACTCAGCAAATGATGAATCGGTTTCCTGAAGTTTTAAGGAGTGCAATTCGATATGCTTTGGAAGGCGTTTTTTTATTTTTTTTGAGAAATCGATAACCATCATTTCGCTGGTGGGTTGGTAATCTACCAATAGGACATTATGTCCCCTGTTTTCCAGTTCTTTGGCTAGTTCTACATGTGGCGTATTTTGATTAAATACGGTGGCATGGTCGAATACGTTAACGATTTCTTCTTTCACGATTTTTTTTAGATCCCCAAAATCGATAACCATTCCAAATTTTACATTGGTATTGTCGGTAATGGGCTTTCCTATAACTGTTACAGATAGTTTGTAACTATGACCGTGTACATTTTTACACTTACCATCATATCCGTAAAGGGCATGACCAGTTTCGAAAGAAAATTGTTTTGTAATACGAATGTTGCTCATTATCTTCTTTTTCTCTTATTAACAAGATAAACAATTATTAAAACTAAGGCTAATAGCAGAAATAATCCGTTTCCGCTTAAAAATGACATGATATCCATAATGACTCTTTATTGATTCTTCTTTTTGTTATATCTATAAATCGAATACGCAATTAATACAAGGACAACAAAAGGTAACATGGTTCCAATAAAGACACCGATTTCGTAACCTTTACCTGGGGCGTTTTGTATTTTTTCTTCTATATTAATTTGTTGAAGAAGGGGAGTTAGCAAAAGCATATTTGTTATATATCGTCTGGCAAAGTTAATGGTTTTGAGACAGTGGAATAAATATTTTTCTGAATTTTATAATGAGCGGAAAACCTCTGGCAAGAATCCAAAAAGTTAAGGCTATAAAAATGGCATAAAGTTTATAATCGAGATAATCTAACCAAAACAGGATAGGTATAAAAACTAAGAATGTGGCTATTAATAAAATGTTTCTTAAAACGCCCATTCTACCTAAGCCTTTAAAGATGCCATCAAAAATAAACGCTAAGGCACATAGGGGCTGCATGGCTAAAACGATCCAGAAAATATTATAAAATTCTTTGAGTACTTCGGTATCATTCGTAAATATGTTTCCTAATGGATAGTAGAGTAGACCTCCTATTATGGCGATTATAATTCCGATAACAATCCCATGTTTTATTAATGTATTGCTAAGACGCACAAGTGTTTTGTATTGTTTTGCGCCTAACAGTTTACCAGAAAGTATATTTCCTGCACTAGAATAACCATCAACTATAAAGGCACCGAGAAACCAAAGGTTAATGGCAATGGTATAGGCCGCTATATATGTTGCGCCATAGCTTGTAGCAAAAGCACTGGCATAATACAGGGTGACGTTTAGAGCAATGGTTCTAACAAAAAGATTAAGAATCATAAAAGCAAAGCGTTTAATCTCTTTGTTAAATGGAAAGCTTATTTTTAAAGGGATTGGTGTTTTTTTAAGCAGATAATATGTTGAAAGAACAGCCATTATTAACTGTGCTATGACACTGGCATAGGCTGCGCCTTTTATATTCATAGCCGGAATAACATCTGTAATACCATAAACCAGAATAATGTCTAATATAATATTAGCTATGGCTCCTATAATAGCAATTATCATGGGGTAATAGGTGTTTTGTAACCCCCGAAAAGCACCAAAAACAGCAATGGTAAATAGGGTAAATGGGAACCCGAAGACACGGATTTTATAATAATCGACGCTATATTCTAAAATAAGATCGGTGGCATTATATAATTTAAAAATACTTTGTGCAAAAGGATACGTACTTATTATTATTAAAACACTTAAAGATGTAATAATAAAAATAGCTTGTGCTGGTAGGTTCTTTACTTTATCAAGTTGGTTGGCTCCTACATATTGTGATACTATCGACGATATAGCACTTCGCGTTTGGCCTAACACCCAAATAAGCATTGATAAAAAGGTAGTAACGATACCTACTGCGGCCAAAGATTCTGTGGCGTTTAAGGCTATGTTACCAACTATTGCAGCATCTGTTAATGATAAAATGGGTTCCGATATTCCAGAAATTAATGCCGGGATAGCTAATTTGTTTATATGTTTTAAACTAATGTCTGTATTCACAATACTAATTCGTAACAATAAAAAGAGTGTTCACTTTGCTTTGGGAAATAAATGTTTCCTAAGCGTTTATACCCACGTTGTTCATAAAATTTTTGATTTCTTTTGTTTTGAGAAAATGTATCGAGTCTTATAGAAATAGACTTGTTATTTCTTGCAAGCGTTTCAGCAAAGGACATAAGTTCTTGTGCATATCCTTTTCCTTGATGTGTTGGATGTATGGCTAATCGATGGATATAAATATTGTTTACATTTTCTGTTAGCCACGATATTGGAATATATTCTTTATCCATTAAAGTAGAAATGGTGATGCAACCAACAAGGGTGTTTTCTATTTCTAAAACGTATAATTCGTCACGTGAAATATCTTTTAAAAAGGCTTCTTTATTGGGGTAATATGCATTCCATTGATAGATATTTTGCACTATCATGTTTTTGGCACAAGATTTCGTAATCTCTATAATATTCTTTACATCGGAACGTATTCCTTTTCGAATCATTTAAATGTTATATTTTTGCATAAATATCGTTAAAAATTTAGTCGATAAACTATATTTATTATGAAGAATATTCTAGTTCCTGTGGGGTCATCCAAAAATGCGTTAAGTCACTTGCAATATGCTGTAGATTTTGCAGAAGCTTTTGATGCAAAACTTTTTATTGTGCAAGTATATAATGTTTATACAAAAGCAGGAACCATGATTAAAGTCGATCATATCATTGAACGGGAAAGCAAAGCTTTTTTAAAGGATTTGGTTTCTAAGATTGATACTAAAAGTGTCGATGTTGTTATAAAAACCTTAAAAGGAAAGTTAATCGATACACTCGAATTGGCTAGTAAAGCAGCCAATATTGATTTAATTTTAGTGGAGCCTAGAACCAATTCTATTAAGGAAGAGGTGTTTTTAGGGAAAACTTCAGGAAAAATTATAAAACAAACCCAGATACCTGCATTAATTGTACCCGAAGGATACAAGTTTAAACCGGTTAGCAATATTTTATTAGCTGTTAAATCTGCCATAATAAAAAAGAGTGATGCATTAAACCCTTTAATAAGTATTAAAAATAATTTTACTGCTTTAGTAAACTTACTATTGGTTAAAACGCCTTATTATAAAGAGGACGATTTTGTGGTCGACAATAAACTATCTGAAACTGTAAATAGTATAACAGAAACAGAGAATGCAACGACTTTTCAAGGGGTATTACAACATTTACAATCTTATAACCCAGACATGCTTTGTGTGGTTAGACGCAGAAGAGGATTTTTTACTAAAAAATGGGAAAAAAATGTCATTTTGAAAAAAGACTTTTCAAGTTCTATTCCTGTTTTGGTTTTGAGGGGGTTGAAATGATTAAGTGTGTTTCAGTTGTCTAATGATTAAAAGGCGGTATTTATTACAATATAGGACAAGAATCTAATACAGGGAATTAATTATAAATCTAACAAATAAACAGTAGATATTGTCAACGAATTCCAGATGTTAATTTTTCAACAATTAAACTGTCTCGTAATAGTGGGGGCTTATCAAAAATATTGTCAAAATCAATTTCGTTAAATATAATTTCCTTTCCAATTTGTTGTGAGTTATCATTTAAAGGTATAATTGTTTTCGTTTTATTATGGGAGTCATTATATCCTTCAAAATTTGAATAAAAAAAACTTGTAATTAAATCAATCCTCTCTACCCTGCTATTCCATGAATCTATTCTATTGAGTAGAAATATTTTCTTTTTATTGCGATTAAAATTAATTGATAACAAAATAGATTCTTCTTCATTCAAACACAAATGACCAATTGTTTTTTCATTAGCGTCAAAAAAGGAAACTAATAATTTTTGCCCCCTTGAATGAATTTTTTGGGTGGTTGATTTAGAACCATAAACTTTACTTCCATATCCTCCAATTTTGCTCATTGTTTCATTAACTACAAAAAACGAGGTCGTAGATGAGTATGCAATTATTCTTAATGTTTTTTTTATTCTTTCTGAATCAATTGAGAGCCCTATATTATTTACAAGCCATATTATTGAACTTAAAAGAGCTAATGTTAATAATGAGGCTTTAATTAAACTATCAAAATCAGAGTTAAGTGTAGTAATAATTACTGTCGTAAGTGAAACAATAAATCCAATTATAGTAATAATAATGTCACGTTTGTTCATGTTTTCTAAATTATAGTTATAAGTTCTGATTTATTAATCACAGAGGTGTTTAAACCAGTTAACATATTCCAATTACGCATACGTACAAATATAAATAAATGCTTACATAGTTGTAGGGGTTTGTTTTGTTGTAATCTTTTGGCAAGAATGAAGTAGAAAGAAAAGATAAAAATCCTGGTCATAAAAAATAATTTAAGTAAAATACTAAAATTAATAGAATTCATAGATAAAACCAAGTTCATAAATATTATTAAAGCATCTCCAAAGCCACAAAACTATAAAACTCTTTGCTATCACAAATAATAAGATGATCTAATAATTCTATATTTAGAACGTCTGCACCTTTCTTTATTTTTTTGGTAATATTTTTATCTTCTATACTAGGTGTTGTATCTCCTGAAGGGTGGTTATGACAAAGAATTATTCTTTTACATTTCTTAGCTATAGCAAAATTAAAAACCTCTACTAGGTCTAAGCTATTTTGATTTAAGACCCCAATAGTAAGAAGCTCTATATATTCAATATCGTTCTTAATATTAAGTCCGATCGTCCAGAAGTATTCCTTTTTCCTGTGTAGTTTATTTTGCCTCAGGAGGATTTTACGCATAATACGTGCAATATCATAAGAATCTTCTATGCGTGTATTTTCATCTTTTGAAATACGTACGTTCATTTAAATTTAGTTTTATCAAAAAAAAAAGATTATTCCGAATATAGAGAAAGTTACTTATCCTTCTAAGACACGTTTTTATCCTTTAAAAATAAATTTTATGCCTTATACTTTATAGTAACTGCAGTCAGGGCTAAGACCGAAAACCTGTAAAAAGAGTAGGTTACCATTTTAAATATCTATATTATGAAAACAAAATTTTTTAAACTTGTCTTACCAGTTATGGCTTTAATAATGGCTATCACAGCGTCACTGGCCTTTACACCTGTTGATAAGAATAACAGTATGGAGGAAGATGTATTTGCCGTTTATTGGATTCAAAGGCCTAATCAATTTAATTGTATGCCTGTTACTCAAAACTGTACTCGAATAAACACAGGTGTTCTCTGTACTGTTTTTTTAGGTGGTCAAGCAAGACAATTATTTGATGTACCAAATCGAAACTTTCCTGCAGGCCTGCCTCAAAACCCATGTAATATTCTTCTATTTAGACCTATTTGGGATGTTGGAGAATAAACAGAACCTTATAAAGTTTAGTAATAGGTGTCTTTTTAGGCACCTATTTTTGCGTATAGTCTTTTAGGGAACTATATACCACATTACACATCAAAAAAATTAGGCTATGAAAAAATAGTCTAGTTTATGGTAAAGAGTCTTTCTTAGTTTTGGAAAGAAGTAAAATTTCAGTTTGAAGATTTTTGGTATTCCGCTCTAACTTATTTATTCTTCCTTGGATTAATAATAGTTTATTCTCTATTGCTTGTGTTTCTTTGGTTGCTGGTGCTTTCTGATTATTTATTTTAAGTAAAAGGGTTAAAACAGCTATCACAAGAGCTAGTATTGGAATAGATGTTCTTGCCCATTCTTTTATCAAATTTTCATTTTACTTTATGTATTTAAAGTCAGAAAAGGCACTAAACCCTATTTTAGTTAGAGCCAATCCATCAACTTTATAGTCAGTGAATTGTACTTCCTCGTTAGTAAAAAGCGATGCGAAAATAATTTCACACTCTTCCTGACTACATTTGAGTTTTTCTCTTAGTACAGAAAAATCAGTTCCAATATGAAAGTCACCTCCTAATTCCCTGCCTGTCCTTGTTTGAATAAATTTTGGGGCTAGTATTTCTAAAGTTTTATGCCTTTTTCTGTTATATCTCATTAAATTAGTATTTAATTACACTAAATGTTTGTTTTTGGTGTAAATAAGATCCATATTTGTTTAAGCAAAACAGATATAGTAATGTTTAACAAAGAAGTAAAATCAGTTTTAGACCTAAAACAAGCCTTTCCAACAGAGCAAGATTGTATTAATCATTTAGAGTTATTACGTTGGAATGGTAACGTGGTAAGTCCTTTTGATGCTACTTCTAAAGTTTATAAATGTAAGAATAACCGTTACAAGTGCAAAAATTCTGGTAAGTATTTTAATGTAAAGACAAACACTATTTTTGATAACACTAAAATGGAGTTACAAAAGTGGTTTATGGCTATTTGGATTGTTACTTCTCATAAGCAAGATATTTCAAGTTTACAGCTTGAGCGAGATTTAGGCATAACGCAAAAAAGCGCATGGTTTATGTTTCAAAGAATAAGAAACGGTTTTGATTTAGACAATAACGACTAATTTATAGTATAATAGGGATGAATTTGTTTCCAGATATAATACTCGTAACAGTTCTAAAAATGAAAGATTTAACTTACTTTTGTGTGATATAGAGAATAGAATAACCAATAAAGAATTAACTGCATGAGTGGCTTAGAAGATAAAGTTAACTTTTTGTTTTATACTGCTGACGATGGAACTACTAATATTCAAGTCATTATTGATGAGGATACAGTGTGGGCTACTCGGAGGTCAATGAGTGAAATATTTGGAGTTGAGGAAAACACTATTACTTATCATATAAGTAACGTTTATTCTGACGGAGAGTTAACAAAGAGCTCAACTACTCGAAAAATTCGAGTAGTTCAAAAAGAGGGTACTCGTAATGTAAATAGAGAACTGGATTTTTACAACCTAGATATGATTATTTCGGTTGGATATAGAGTAAATTCTTTAAGAGCCACAAGATTTAGAATTTGGTCTACAAGTATTTTAAAGGAATATTTGATTAAAGGCTTTGCTTTAGATGATGATAGGTTGAAGCAAGGTAAAACATTGTTTGACAAAGATTACTTTGATGAATTAGTAGAACGTATTAGAGAAATACGTGCTTCAGAAAGACGTTTTTACCAAAAAATTACTGATATATATGCCACCTCTGTAGATTATGACTCTAAAGCAGAAATTACACAAACATTTTTTGCAACAGTTCAAAATAAATTGGAGTATGCCATTACACAGCATACAGCCTCTGAAATAATAAAGTTAAGAGCAAGTTCTGAAAAACCTAATATGGGGCTTACAAATTGGAAAAATGAAAAGAAGGGTGGAAAAATATTAAAGTCCGATGTTGGAATTGCTAAAAACTATCTAAATCATGAAGAAATATCGGAACTAAATAGAATCGTAACGATGTATTTAGATTATGCAGAAAACCAGGCGAGTAAAGCAAGATTAATGAATATGAAAGATTGGGTAGAAAAACTAGATGCATTTTTGTTATTTAATGAATATGATATACTAAAAGACGCGGGAAAAATGAGGGCTGATGTGGCAAAGAATTTTGCTGAAAAAGAATATGAGAAGTTTAGAGTTATACAAGACAAAGAATATAAGTCTGATTTTGATAAAATGATAGAAGGGGTTAAACAGGGAAATTTACCAAAAGAGAAAAAAATTGAAATAGAAGAACCCTTGTCAGACTTTAATCAAAAACTAAAACAAGGTTTAAGCTTTAATCCCAAAGAAGAAAGGCCTGTTTCGGCTTTGAGCCTAAAGAGCCTTAAAAAGAAAAAAGGCAGTAAAGATTAGTTCTTATCTCTACTTGAAATTAAGGTGAGAATTATAAATATAATTGAACACCCTAAAGCGGAAAACCAGAACATCCACCCAAAGATTAAGCTTAACAATGCCCTTATATAGATGTTCTTAAGGTATACCATTATAACAAAACTACAAACAAATATTGGTGTTAGAAGAATTAATATTTGTTTGATACGCCCATTAAAAGGTAAGAACCGATTTAACCTATTAAGGTCGGCAAGATACTTACGTTCGATTTCCTGAATCAGTGGGATTGGGAGACGCGGATTGGACAACTTTATACTTTAAAAAAGCACTATTTCTAAGTGCGGAATTAAACTTTTATCTTTTGGTGTAAACTGGTATATAGATGTCTTTATGTGGGAATATTATTCGTTTACAAACGACTACAAACATTTACAAACGATTTTAAATAAGTAAATACCGAATAACATTTGGAAGCTGTTTCATATTTGCAGTGTTGAATCATAGAAGGTTCAATTGTATTAACTGTTTAACATTAAAATTTAAAATTATGAACACGCTTAGAAACAAAGTACAGTTGATTGGTAACTTAGGAAACGATCCAGAAATTATTAATCTAG
>NZ_JAUOEK010000134.1 GCF_030540835.1 Flavivirga aquimarina
TTTTGAAGCATTTTTTAACTTCATATATAAGCCCATATCAAAAAATTACACAAAACATAAAAGCGATTAAGAAATATTACCTTTTTCTTAATCGCTTTTAAAATTACATTTGAAAAAGAACTACCTTTTTCAGTGGCCTCGTATAAAGCGGGGCTTTTTTTAATTTATATACCTGCAAGAACAATTAATTTCAAGCATTAAATTAATAAAATCATTATGAAGCTACCGCAAAATTAAAAAAAGGTTTAATTTTGTGATCTGGATTTTGTTAATCGCTTTTCAATAAAATTGAACTAGTCTTAACAAATACCTATGTACATAACACGAATGTTATTCCTGTAACATAAGCTGAACTTGTTTCAGTAAGGCAAGAATCCCAAAGTGTTAACTAACTAAATTTAAAAGACGACCTTTTACAAGGGAACATAAAATAGCAAATCAGTATGTCTTGGTTTAAAAGAAAAACAAAAGGAATCACCACAACAACTCAAGAGAAAAAAGACACCCCTAAAGGTCTTTGGTATAAATCTCCCACTGGTAAAGTTGTAGATGCAGAAGAATTAGAGAAAAATTTCTATGTAAGTCCAGAGGACGGTTATCATGTAAGAATTGGTAGTAAAGAATATTTCGAAATCCTTTTTGATGACAATAAATTTAAAGAATTAGATACTAATTTAGAATCTAAAGATCCTTTAAAGTTTGTTGATACTAAAAAATATCCGGAACGTTTAAAAACAGCACAAGATAAAACTAACTTAAAAGATGCCGTTCGTACAGCAGTTGGAAAGTCTAAAGGAAAAGATTTAGTAGTTGCCTGTATGGATTTTGCATTTATAGGTGGTTCTATGGGAAGTGTTGTAGGCGAAAAAATTGCACGTGCTGCAGATTATTCATTAGAGAATAAAATTCCTTTAATGGTAATATCTAAATCTGGTGGCGCTAGAATGATGGAAGCAGCATTATCTTTAATGCAATTAGCTAAAACATCTGTAAAATTAGCGCAATTGGCAGACGCTCAAATTCCATATATCTCTTTATGTACAGATCCAACTACAGGAGGTACAACCGCATCATTTGCTATGTTAGGCGACATCAATATTAGTGAGCCAGGAGCTTTAATTGGATTTGCGGGACCGCGGATAGTAAGAGATACTACAGGAAAAGAATTACCTGAAGGTTTTCAAACTGCCGAGTTTTTATTAGAACACGGTTTCTTAGATTTTATTACCGTAAGAAATGAATTAAAAAATAAGGTAAATAAATATCTCGATTTAATAACAAATCAGCCTTTAAGAGTATAAACATATTAAGACTATAACAGTTTAAGCCTGATAGATTTTTAAAACCTGTCAGGCCTTTTTTATCCTATAATAAGTCTAAGTATAAACAATATCTTACTAGAATACAAAATATTGTTAGTATCCATTAAAAATCACTATATTTGCCGCTCGAAAGAGAAACTTTCGTTTACATAACAATTATTTACAATAATATTAGCATGTATTTAGATCAAAAAGAAAAAGAAGCCATCTTTAAAAAACACGGTAAAGATGCAAAAAACACAGGTTCTGCAGAAGGGCAAATTGCATTATTCACTTACAGAATCAACCACTTAACAGAACATTTAAAAAATAATCGTAAAGATTTTAACACAGAGCGTTCTTTAGTGAAACTAGTAGGAAAGCGTCGTGCTTTACTAGATTACTTAACTAAGAAAGATATCTTAAGATATCGTGCTATAGTAAAAGAATTAGGATTAAGAAAATAAGAAAAAGAGGCTTACTTGCCTCTTTTTTGTTTTTGCGTTAGGGATTGCAGCGGCATCCTTTTTATTTGTCTCTTTGAGCGCAGTCGAAAAGTTGTCAAATAAAAAGATATAGCGAAAAGCCCGACCTTTAGGTAACGCCCTATATAAAATAGAACTCTAGCGTAAGAGTTTAAACTACGTACTAGAAGAAGCTAGATCCTGAAATGAATTCGGGACAAAAGGTTTTTCATTGGTCACACAACAACTACACACAACAACACAACGACCATTGTTTAATTAGAATTAAAAAAATTTATGATTCCACAAGTTTTTAAAGAGGTCATAGACCTAGGTGACGGTAGAGAAATTTCTATCGAAACCGGAAAATTAGCAAAACAAGCACATGGTAGCGTTGTTGTGCAGTCTGGAAAATGTATGCTTTTGTGTACAGTTGTTTCCAATTACAAACAAGCAGATGTTGATTTTTTACCATTAACAGTCGACTATAGAGAAAAATTTGCTGCGGCTGGACGTTATCCAGGAGGTTTCTTTAAAAGAGAAGCAAGACCAAGTGACGGTGAAGTTTTAACCATGCGCTTAGTAGACCGTGTTTTACGTCCGTTATTCCCAAAAGATTATCATAGTGAAACACAAGTGATGATTCAGTTAATGTCTCACGATGATGAAGTTATGCCAGATGCTATGGCAGGATTAGCTGCTTCGGCTGCAATCATGTTATCTGACTTTCCTTTTGAATGTGCTATTTCTGAAGCTAGAGTTGGTCGTGTAAATGGTGAATTCGTTATCAACCCAACAAGAGCTCAATTAGAAGAATCTGACATCGATATGATGATTGGTGCTTCTGCAGACTCTGTAATGATGGTTGAAGGAGAAATGGATGAGATTTCTGAAGAAGAAATGACCGAAGCTATTAAGTTTGCGCACGAAGCTATTAAAGTACAATGTGCTGCTCAATTAAAATTAGCCGAAGCATTTGGTAAAAAAGAAACTCGCGAGTACGAGCCAGAACGTGAAGATGAAGCATTAGCTCAGAAAATTCACGATATGGCTTATGATAAAGTATATGCTGTAGCAAAAGCAGGATCTTCTAAACATGAAAGAAGTGCTGCTTTCTCAGAAATTAAAGAAGAAATTATTGCATCATTTTCTGAAGAAGAAGTTGAAGATTATGATGGATTAATATCAAAATATTACAGCAAAGCCGAAAAATCTGCAGTTCGCGACCTTACTTTAAATGAAGGTTTACGTTTAGATGGACGTAAAACGACTGATATTAGACCTATTTGGTGTGAGGTAGATTATTTACCATCAACACACGGTTCTGCGATCTTTACTCGTGGAGAAACTCAAGCATTAGCAACAGTTACTTTAGGTACAAGTAGAGAGGCCAACCAAATAGACATGCCATCATACGAAGGTGAAGAACGTTTCTATTTACACTATAACTTCCCGCCTTTCTCAACTGGAGAAGCAAGACCTATTAGAGGTACTTCGCGTCGTGAAGTAGGACATGGTAATTTAGCGCAAAGAGCTTTAAAAGGTATGGTTCCTGAGGATTGTCCTTATACTGTTCGTGTTGTAAGTGAAGTTTTAGAATCTAACGGTTCTTCTTCTATGGCAACTGTTTGTTCTGGTACTATGGCAATGATGGATGCTGGTGTACAACTTAAAAAACCTGTTTCTGGTATCGCTATGGGATTAATCTCTGATGCAGATTCTGGAAAATATGCTGTACTATCTGACATCTTAGGTGATGAAGATCACTTAGGTGATATGGACTTTAAAGTTACTGGTACTGCCGATGGTATCACAGCCTGCCAAATGGATATTAAAGTAAAAGGATTATCGTATGAAATTCTTGTAAATGCTTTACAACAAGCTCGTGAAGGTCGTTTGCATATCTTAACTAAGTTAACAGATACGATTGCTGCACCTAATGATGATGTGAAATCTCATGCACCTAAAATGGTTACTCGTACCATTCCTAATGAATTTATTGGCGCTTTAATTGGCCCTGGAGGAAAAGTGATTCAGGAACTACAAAAAGAGACCAATACAACTATTGTTATTAACGAAGACCCAGTTACAGAAGAAGGTATCGTTGAAATTTTAGGAACAGGACAAGAAGGTATCGATGCTGTTCTAGCAAAAATAGATTCTTTAATGTTTAAACCAGAAGTTGGCAGCGTTTACGAAGTAAAAGTTATTAAAATGCTTGACTTTGGTGCTGTTGTAGAATATATGGATGCACCTGGTAATGAAGTATTATTACATGTAAGCGAATTGGCTTGGGAACGTACAGAAAATGTATCTGACGTTGTAAACATGGGAGATGTTTTTGATGTGAAGTATTTTGGTATAGATTCAAGAACTCGCAAAGAAAAAGTATCTCGTAAAGCTATTTTGCCAAAGCCAGAAGGTTATGTAGCAAGACCACCAAGAGAAAGTAATGGTCGTGATAACCGTGGAAGAGATAACAGAGGTAGAGATAATCGTGGGCGCGATAACCGTCGTGACGATAGAAAACCTAGGGAAGAGAAGAAGGAAGATTAATTTCTTTAAAAACTCTAATAAATTATTAAACCTGCTAGATACATGATATCTAGCAGGTTTTTTGTTCAGGCTTTAAACTGCCAATTAATAATTGGAAATGAACGTTTACCATTTTTATTCCAAATACCAAATTGAATACCTCTAAAATTTTCAGCTTTATTAAAAACGCCTATTTGTATACCACTTCCCTTCTTTAAAATATAGTTTTCAGCAGAAATTTGAATTCCATTAAAATAATTCGCTCCATTACCCCAAACAGTTGAAATCATAATACCATTACCTTTAAATATAGCGTTACCCCCACAAGCTACAATTAATCCATTTGCACGTTCAATAGAATTAGTTAATCCAGATAGGGACAAACCATTATTCTTCCTACTATAATGCATAAATCCTGTTATCGAAATTCCATAAGCATCTATAGTTTCAAATGTTCCCGTAGATAAATTCAGACCATAAATTTGTTGTGTTGCTGATTTTTTCATAGTCAAATTATAAGCATCTTCACTATTTGACAAAGGTGATCGCGGTGCCATAAAATAAAATGGAGACAAAGGGAAGACTTCTAAACGAACCCCAAACGTTCTAGTTATATGTAGGTCATTATTATAATCAGTTGGAAAAGCCCCTAAAGATAAACCTACAATATCAGTATTTTTACTATGTGTAGTCCAAACAGGAAAACGAAACTTCCTTTCTTCTACTTGTTCAGTTTGAGCAAATGTTTGAAAACTAAACAATAATGTGATAATCAAAATGTAATATTTCATATATTCAATTTTTAAATTCAAATCAAAATTATTGTTATAATCACATTTTAAAACAACAAAATCACATATTATTGAATTAATTTTTGTGATAATCACAAATAATAAGTAATTTTAATCATGTTCCAAGCTACATTTCTTAGTTCCATAAAAGATGAACTCCCAGAGAACACTTCAACTATTGAAGCAGTCGCTACTGCTTTACAAATAAGTTATGATGCTGCACACAGACGGGTTAGTTTAAAAAGCAAATTTTCATTAGATGAAAGTATAACTTTAGCGAAGTATTATAATTTATCTTTAGATAAACTTTTTGGGATAGCCACAAGTGAATTTTTAAGCGTTGAAAAAACGAAACGTATAGAAAACGAAGATGAATTACAAACCTATTTTGAAGATTCTTATCAATCTCTTTATCCGCTTATAAAGCAAAAGAAAAGCAGGCTTTTTTATTCTGCAAAAGATATTCCGATCTTCTATAATTTAAATGGAGATACGTTAAGTCGATTTAAATATTATGTATGGTTAAAACTTTTAAATCCACAATACGCTACTAAAAGCTTTGAATCTTTTGCTCCAAAGATTTCGTTAATTGAATCAGGAAAACGCTTAGGTGGACTATATAACAATTTGAATACATCTGAAATTTGGGATATTACCTCTATAAACAGTACTCTTAAACAAATTCATTTTTACTACAACGCAGGACAAATTAACACAGAAACAGCTCTATTATTATGCGAATTATTAAAAACATTAATTAAAAGCATTTCATTAAAACTAGTATCCAATAATAATACATTTAATTTGTATTATAACGAATTGCACTTAATGAATAATAATGTGTTAGTCAGCACTCAAAATTCACAGTTGCTTTATGTTCCCTTTACCTTATTATCATATTATAAAACGAGCGATAAATACACATGTAATGAAGCTGAATTATTTTTAAACAAACAATTACAAAACTCAAAATTATTAAATAGTGCTGGCGAAAAAGAACGAAACAGTTTTTTTAATAAACTGTATTCTAAAATTGATGCTTTACATAGTTTAATAGAAGCTACTCAAGTTTTAGGTTTTGAGTAAATCTATGAACAAAAGCAAGAATTTGACAAATAATGTGACTTTTCTAAGGTTTTTGGGTCTAATAAGGGAAAACGAAAAATAATTTGAAACTTTTTGTAACATTATACGACATATATACGTATAACTACTGAATGCCCTAATATTCAATTAAATTACAAGAGAACTTTAGATGAGACAACTTAAAATTACTAAGCAGGTTACCAATAGAGAAACTGCTTCGTTAGATAAATATTTACAGGAAATAGGTAAGGTTGATTTAATTACTGCTGATGAAGAAGTGGAATTAGCTCAACGTATTAAAGCTGGTGATCAGATAGCTTTAGAAAAGTTAACAAAAGCTAATTTACGTTTTGTTGTATCTGTAGCAAAGCAATACCAAAACCAAGGTTTAACCCTACCCGACTTAATTAATGAAGGTAATTTAGGTTTAATTAAAGCGGCACAACGTTTTGATGAAACTCGTGGTTTTAAATTTATATCCTATGCTGTTTGGTGGATTCGTCAATCGATTCTTCAAGCATTAGCTGAACAATCTCGTATTGTACGTTTACCATTAAACAAAATTGGATCTATTAATAAGATTAATAAAACATTTGCTTTTCTTGAACAAAGTCACGAACGTCCGCCAAGTGCTGAAGAAATCGCTAAGGAATTAGACATGACTATTAACGATGTTAAAGAGTCTATGAAAAATTCTGGTCGTCACGTAAGTATGGATGCTCCTTTAGTTGAAGGTGAAGATTCCAACTTGTACGATGTTCTTAACAGTGGTGAATCACCAAATCCTGATAAAGAATTATTGCACGAATCGTTACGTACTGAAATTGAGCGTGCATTAGAAACTTTAACACCTCGTGAAGCCGATGTAATTCGCTTATACTTTGGTTTAGGAAATCAACATCCAATGACTTTAGAGGAAATTGGAGAAACATTTGATTTAACACGTGAGCGTGTAAGACAAATAAAAGAAAAGGCAATTAGAAGACTAAAACATACTTCTAGAAGTAAAATATTAAAAACATATTTAGGATAGTAATTTTTTTACGACTAAATAACAGTAACAAACAGTTACACATAACTGTTCGTTTTTTGATTGATGAAAGAACCCTCGGCTGATTACCGAGGGTTCACTTTTATATACACCTCCATTATTAAATCTCTTATTAAAGTGAAGACTCTTCATAAAGACTTTTCTATATTTGCAAAAAACTTTACAAAAGCATTACAATGAGTTCTAAACTAATTGCACCATCAATTCTGGCAGCAGATTTTGCAAACCTTCAACGTGATATAGAAATGGTTAATAAAAGTGATGCCGATTGGTTTCACATTGATATTATGGATGGTGTGTTTGTTCCAAATATCTCTTTTGGAATGCCTGTTTTACAAGCCATTGCTAAACATGCAAAAAAAACCATTGACGTGCATTTAATGATTGTTGACCCAGATAGATATATTAAAACTTTTGCCGAATTAGGTAGTGATGTTCTTACTGTTCATTATGAAGCTTGTACACATTTGCATCGTACACTTCAGGCTATTAAAAATGAAGGTATGAAAGCTGGTGTAGCATTAAATCCACACACAAATATTAGTCTTTTAGAAGACACCATTAATGACATTGATTTAGTGTGTATTATGAGTGTAAACCCTGGGTTTGGTGGACAAAGTTTTATTGAAAACACGTATAATAAAGTATCGCAATTAAAAGAATTAATTACACGTAAAGGTGCTTCTACAATTATAGAAATTGATGGTGGTGTTACTAATAAAAATGCAAAAGCGCTTGTTGATGCTGGGGCAGATGTACTAGTAGCAGGAAGCTATGTGTTTAAAAGCAACGACCAGGTTAAGACTATTAAAGACTTAAAAGGATTGGCCAATTCTTAATATTGCTTTAGTAAATAGTTTATTAAATCTGTAGTTGTTACTATACCTACAAGAACCGAGTCGTCAACAATTGGTAATGCGTGAAACTCATTTTTTGCTAAAATTTCAGCTACTTCTTTAATTGTTGTGTCACTTGAAACGCTTATCAAGTTTTTTGTCATAACCTGCTCAATAGTAAACATATTGTAAACAATCGCATCGACACTGTGCTCATCTTCAGTCGCATCAGCGAAACTAATTCTTAGCAAATCCGTATAGCTTAACATACCAATTATAGCTTCACCACAAACTACGGGAATATGTCTAATATTATATCTTTTAAAAAGCAACTCAGCTCTCTCCAAATCATCCGATCTCCTTAAAGCTATAATATCCTTGCTCATTATTTCTGAAACTGGAGTTCTTCTTCTCATCTTAATGGGTTTTAAATTCTATAACTAAAATTAGGCATCAAAATGGAAATAAAGTATGATAAAAGTCATATCATAAATACAAAACAAAAGAACATATCCTAGATTATGCTAGTATTCTCTAGGGCTACCTAAGTGTAAAATTACACTCATAAAAATCTAATAACCGCTAACTTTAAAATTAAGCATTTGCCTAATTTTATTATAAATTTCTGGAAACTGAGATCTAAACTCCTGTGGTGTTTCAATAAAATTCTCAATAGTAACCGCTAAAAATTCAAACTGATTTGTGTAGGCATATTTTCTAAAGTAATTAGAAGCTTTTAATTCCTCACGTAGTCCTTCATTTTCTGAGAATAATGTAGATAACTCTTTAAAGGAATCGTTAAAAATGATAGAACTTACATCGCGCTCTTTCATGCTATTAATATGGATGGCATGTGTAAGTTCATGTATGCCCAAATTTAAATTATCGTTTTCATCATCAAAGCCTTGTACAAAATCTTCCCAAGACAACACTAAAGCTTTCAATTTAGGGTTAAACTCTCCTTTATGATATGTTTTGTTAATATTAGAATAATATTTACTAGGATATATTACTATCTTAGAAATAATACCAATATAAAAATCACGAAAACCAAAAGTTAACATTGCTGCTGTTGAAGCTATTAAAACTTTCATTTCGTCGCTTACTACAATATCTCTACCTATAAAATCCTTATCTTTTATAAAGGATGCTACACGATGCTCAAAATATTTTTTCTCTTTAGTCGTAAGTTTTTTATAAAAAGAAAATTGGTGTGTTAAAATAGATTTTTGATTTTTATTTAACCGCCTTAGATAAAAGTAAAAATGATTATATAATGGTCGTTTATTTTTAAGCACATACCCCATTTCTATCATTCTTATAGCATAGTTTAAAAGTATACATGCTAGAACAACAAAGAGAATTCCTAGAATTATTTTACTGCCCAAAGTGTACTTTTCTATAACAAGGATTAGAAACATAGTTAGCTTAACGTATTAAAATATAATATATTTTAATTAATTATTTTGAACATAATAATTAATTAAATGCATAGATATGAAACAAAATACGTTTAAAACTCAAATTAACTGATAAAATGAAATTACTTATACATAAAACAGGGCTTCTCTCCTTCTCCTGCAAAAAAACTCTAGAAGATAGTTTTTATTCAAAAAATTAATGTTTTCCTCTTGATCCTTTTGTAAAAAAATTGTCCATCTAAATAATAAATTTGATTATCACATCTATTCATGCCACTGGTGAAACAAATAGATATAAAAATCTCAAATTGCTAATAAAATATTGATTCAGAGCCTAGTAACCCGGTACTATAAAAAGCCCAATCCGGTTCTCTAAATTTTATATTATTTTATCAATCATGATAACGGTCTTGAAATGCTAAAACATTATATAACTTACTCCACTTCTTATTTGTCATCCATTCAACAACTAGAACGCTAAAATTAAAAAAAAGTTAAAGTTTTTTTATTGCTAACCAATTGTTTAGTTTTGTATCGAATTTAAAAATTCATGGCCAGAAAGAAGCAATATATAGAAGAAGAAGTTATAGACAAAGCAATGCAATTGTTTTGGAGAAATGGTTATAAAAATACGTCTATAAAAATGCTTGAAAGAGAAATGAATATCAATAAATTCTCAATATATTCTAGTTTTGGAAGTAAACATGGCATTTTTATTGAAAGTTTAAAATGCTACAAAGAAAAGACAAATGCAATGTTTAAAAAACTCGAAAAAGCTACTAATGGTGTTGAAGGTATTAAAGAGTTTTTCTATGAATCTGTTAATTTTTGCTATCAAAAAGGAAATCAAAAAGGCTGTTTAGTAACCAGTACTTATAATGAATTTTCAGAGAGCGAAGATAAATTAGTAAAAGATCAAATGGAGGAATTTATGGAAACCCTTAAAAGTATATTTATTAAAAAATTAAAGATGGATGGCACCAAAGATGATGAGACCATACAAAAACAGGCTAATTTTTTATTATTAGCAAAACATGGTTTAGCTACAGCTACTAGGGTTAATAACCAAAAAGAAATACAAGACTATATTGACATGACATTTAATAATATTTAATATTTTTTTACTCTATAACTAACCGATTGTTTAGTTATTGACAACAATTATAATAATAAATTCAATAGACTAAAAAAACTTATAGAATATAACATAAAAAATAAAACAATATGAAATTTAGTATAACATCAATCATTATTTTAAGTACACTTCTTTTTGCTTGCAATAATAAAAGTAAAACAGAACCTAAACAAGAACAAAAACAAGAGCAAACAATCCAAGTTTTTAAAAACAAAGGGCATGAATTAATTTATAAAATGTCGCAAAAAGTAGGTGATTATAATTCCCTTAGTAAAAATAAGGACGTCATCTATACTTATACCTATCGCACTCCTGATGGCAAGGCTGATATTTCTACAGAAAAATACATATTTAATGGAGAATTATCATATGGATTATACGACCAACACCAACGCACTTTTCCTGATTTAGAAGGGCAAATCGAGCAAGGTTATGACGGCAGTGAATATTGGCTCAAACACAATGGGGAGACCCTAGATGATACAAAACGATTGAAAAGAGTTGCATTTAATAGGCCTACAAATTTTTATTGGTTCACAATGTTTCAAAAATTATTAGATCCTGGAGTGAATTACGAATATATCGGAGAAAAAACGTTAAATAATATAAAATATGACGTAGTTAAAATCACCTTTAATTCAAACGAAGAAAAACCTACAGACATTTATCAACTTTATTTAAATAAGAATACATTATTAGTAGATCAGTTTCTTTTTACTGTGGCAGATTTTGGAGTCATGGAAACACCTTTTTTAATGAAACTTCAATATGAAAAAATAGAGAATTTAATGATTCCTACAAAACGTCTGTACAAAAAATCAACATGGCATGCAGATGTAAGTGATGCCCCTTGGATAGAGGTGACTTGGTCTAATATTGTATTTAATAATAATCTAAATATAAAGGATTTTAAAAAATAAATAACAACAGCATAGAACAGAGCCTTTATTTGAAATAAACACATAAAAAAGCAGGTGAATTAATCTTCCACCTGCTTTAATAATATAGAAATGGTTTAAATTTTTTTCAATTGAGTAAAAGAGCTATTTCTTGCTTCAATCAAAAAAGTTTAAATCACTTCATAATTAATTATTATTTTTTGATAATGCGTTTATTAATTAACCCGAGTTTCCTAAAAAAATAGGAGCATAATAAGTTTTAGTATTTTAGAATTGGAAGATTTATTTAAAGAAACAGAGCAAGTTCGCTTACAAATAGCAAGAAAAACCAATTCTAAAAGAAAGGACAAGCCTTATGTAGCTTACATAAAAGAAGCCATGAGGAAAATTATTGAAACTTCCATTAGTCAAATTTGCAGCTTAATGCCCAGACACATTAATGCTGTAACTACTAATGGTTTTATTATAAAACTAATGCTGGTTGTGATGGCTTTTCAAATCAAACAGATAATTTAAAATTGGAAACTCGAGTTAATTAGGTATATAGGTTTGAGCTTTTGTAGATAATGTGAAGTTTATTAACAATAAAACTAAAACGTAATGTGTTGCTTTTGTAATGTTTTGTTTTGTTTTCATAATTTTTAATGTTTATTCGGGTTAAACTTTACTTAATCTTTTAAATATGTACATATACCCGTAAAACGTTCTGTTTTTTTTAAACCCTAACCTTTTTAATGTTACCAAAATGCTAACATTTTTTATAGCTTAATATAAACCTGTCACACAAACCCCCATAACATATTGTTTTTAAGGTTTTTACACAAAACATGAGTTTGTAATACTTTTGCGACATGAAGTGAATGACTTTGTTGACCTACTTTAAGTCTATGTGTAGCTTGTACCATTTTGTAACTTTCTCTCAATAGCAGACAGGGATATTAGTCTTATAATACCTTTTTTTATCAAAAAAATTGAAACCAGAAAAAAATTCGACGAAAGGCGAAAAAAAAATAAATCGACTATTATACTGATTAGCAACAAGTAAAATACCCAACAAAACTTTGTGTGCATTGCTTCTAATTTTTCTTTCGGAAAACCCTAGTTCTTTTTGCTATATTCACCCCAAAATCTGAAAACTCTGGTAGATTTTCACGCAAAAAATCATATACAAATCGTCAAATGATTTTAAGCAAATTAGTAATCTATTAGATATTAGGTTTACTAATGAAAATACATGGAATAAGTCAACTGTGAACACTACCATCAGTTATACAGAATAAGAAATGACAAGAAACAACCCTTTATTTAGAATATTGACAAACATTAAATAATAAAAAACCCAAAACAACATGAAAAAATTAACAATGATTTTAGGAATCACAACGCTTGTTCTAGTAGGCACTACAGCAAACGCTCAATTAGGAAGGTTAAAAAACCTGACCAAGAAAAAGGAAAGAAAAGAAAAAACAACATCGGAGGGTAAGGATAAAAAAGCATTGGAATTGGACTATACTACTTTTAAATTTACTCCAGCCATTACTATGAGCTCTTTGCTGTATGCAACAGAAATTTCCGAAAAAGGATCAACACGTCTTCAAAACTATACGGCCTCTTTTGTTCCTTATAAAAAGAAAGATGGGTCGAGTGTAAGCAATCTCAATGATCAATCGCAATACTTAATAATAAAAGTTTTTAAAGGTACCGAATTCATCGACTATTTTGAGTATGATGGTGATCAAACTTTTGACAATAAAAAACTAAGAAAACTTAATGCTCCATCTAGCCGATACCAAAAAAATGGAGAATGGGCTGATGGAACAAATGTTGACCTTAAAAAATGGGGAGAAGGAATGTATCGCCTAGAGTTTTATGCAGGAAACAAATTGTTCTACAACTTTGATTTTGAAGTATATAAAGTAACAAATGACGATCCATATGCTGAACTTAATGAGATGTATTTAAGCCGTGGTGCATGGAATAAATACGCTTATATGGAACACCAAAAATCTGGCAACATGGTATTTGGGTTCTACATGCAACATGAAGAATTTCAACCGAATCCATCTGATCCAAATAAAACGTTAAAAGACGTAAAATGGACACTTAACATGACCAAAGACGGTAAGCCTTTTGCTACCAACTACAATGGCTTAAGCAAACCAGTTAAGGGTAAAGTTAATCGTGCTAAATGGACTGAAATGAATACAGCAATGAAGTCTTCAGACGGTAAGCAAGTTATTAAACTATCCAGCCTTACTGATGGTGCTTATAAAATAGAGGTGAAAGTAGATATTGAAGCCAAACCTAGGGTTTACAATTTTTCTGTAGCTAACAACAAAATTGTTTTAATGGATGAACAAGACAGAAGCAAGAATACTGATCCTACCAGATTAGTTGAAGGTTGGAATAACTTTTATTGGTTTAAACTGGAGTGATAACTAAATGAGTTGAGTCTAAGTCTTTCAAATAATGGTATCATAAAAATTAGGAGCTATGATTCGACTATTAAATAAATAATCGATTGCCAACAAAAAAAGAGGTCGTCTAAAAAATAATTTTTAGGCGATTTTCTTTTTTTGTTATCTTTTGATTTTTCATTATTCTAGGATTAAATTATGTTTCTAATAATCATGGTAAATCTTATTTTAGAGGAATTGCATTTACAATGTTAATATGGTGGCTATTCTTCTATTTCGCTTTAATGACTACTGAAGAATACTCATTTGGTATTGAAAAATTTTGGACATCAACACAAAATAGTGTGAAGTATTTTTTTAATTTTATTATTCCTACTCATAAAACCAACTATATGGATGAGCTCAAACCTAATAACTGGTTTTATCTATGGGATTTTATCGGTAGAGCATTAGTCGCATTTGGAATATACCAAACAATTCAAGCATTTAGAAAATATAAGAAATAAACCAGATACAGTGACACAAAAAGTGACACAGCAACAAAATAAAAAATCGCAATAATCTAAAAATTAGCTTATTACGATTTTATTTTGTGACCGCGAAGGGATTCGAACCCCCAACCCTCAGAGCCGAAATCTGATATTCTATCCAGTTGAACTACGCAGCCTTTTTCAGTATTCAGTATTCAGTATTCAGTATTCAGTATTCAGTATTCAGTATTCAGTATTCAGTATTCAGTATTCAGTATTCAGTATTCAAAATTAATTTTTACTTTATTAAAAAACTAATAAATACCAAGATTCATACTAAGACAATTTAGACCTTACAATATTAGAAATCGTTTTTCCGTCTGCTTGTCCAGCTAACTCTTTACTAACAATGCCCATTACTTTACCCATATCTTTCATACCCTCTGCTCCTATGCTATCTATAGTCATAACAACTACTTTCTCAATTTCTTCATCACTTAATGCTTCTGGTAAAAATTGTGCAATAACATCTGCTTCTGCTAATTCTGGAGCAGCTAAATCTTCACGTCCTTGCTCTATATAAATAGCAGCACTGTCTCTTCGTTGTTTTACTTGCTTTTGAAGGATTTTAAGCTCTTGTTCTTCTGTTAAATCTTCCTTTGCACCACTTTCTGTCTGCGCTAATAAAATAGCAGATTTTATGGCACGTAAAGCTGTTAAAGCTGTTTGATTTTTAGCTTTCATAGCTTCTTTTAAAGCAGACATAACATCTTGTTGTAAACTCATTATAACATTTTTATTTAAACGCGAAGATATAAAAAAGTTGGAAGCATGAAGTGTGAAGTACGAAGAAAAAATGATTCCCTCCTTCGAGGGAATAACAAAATTTCAATTAAATAAAAAACCCGAAAAGTTGAGGGATACTTTTCGGGTTCATAACACAAATAAGGTCAGTGTGCTTTTTAATCTACATTATCATGTAAAAACGAGTTATTACTTCGCAATTGTATATCATCATTATCATCAAACCCAATACTGGTTCTAGACATATCTGTTTCGGACGAATGTTTAGCTTCATCTAAATTAACGCCTTGACGTTTATATGCAGGAACCTTTTCTATGTCATCGATTTTTGCATTGTTGAATTTATAATTAAAATCTTTCATTTTACGCCTGCGCTCTTCTGCTCTCTCTTTAAGCAACTCAGATATTGGGCTATTCATTGGGTCGACTTCCTGTACCTCTTCTTCTTTTAAATCAGACTCTTCTGGCTTGGTTTTCTTTTCAAATACAATATCATTATCTACTTCTTCTAAAACCTCATTAGGTGCCGGTTGCTTTTTATTCATTGAAGATTCAACCTCAACATAATCATCTAAAGCATAACGAATATCGCCATCTTCATTTGTTTCTGTAACTGGTATGAGCTCTACATAGTCATTTACCGGTATATCTTTAACTTCATCATCTGTTAATTCATAAGAAGTAACTGCTTCTGCTACTTCTTTTTCAGGCTCTTCATTATTATCTGAAAGAGGCAAATCGAAGGTTAAAGTTATTTGCTGTTCTTCTTCAATATAATCTGAAATAATTTCTACATCTGTAATTTCTTCAACATCGTCAGACATTCTTGTAACTGGCTTAATGATAAAATCTTCTTCCTCTTCTTCTATATCTGCTTTTACCTCATCATATACTACGTTAATGTTTTTAATAATTTCAGATGTTGGTATTAAATCTATATTTTCTTCTGTTTTTGGTTTAACCAGATTTTGCTTATTAATGAAACTCTTTTCTAAATTGCTAAGAGTATCTTCATCGGTTTCTAAATCTAAAGTATGGCGAACTATAGGTGTCTCCTTTTTTTCTTCTAGTTCAATTGTTGGAGCTATAATTACAGGTTCTTTTTCTTTAGGGTTTAAATCTTGATCTTCACTAAGTGAATGCACTACTTTTTTAGTTTCCGTATTAGAAATTTCGTCCTGTTGTTCAAGATTAAAACCTGTGGCAATAATGGTTACTGCTATAGATTCTTCTAGCGATTCATCTTCACCAACACCCATAATAATATTTGCACCATACCCTGCTTCTGTTTGAATGTGATCGTTAATTTCTCCTATTTCATCAATAGTAATTTCTTGAGAACCTGAAACGATTAATAATAAGACATTCTTGGCCCCAGTAATTTTATTATCGTTTAATAATGGTGAATCTAAAGCTTTTCGAATAGCATCTTGAGCGCGATTTTGTCCTGATGCTAAAGCAGATCCCATAATTGCAGTTCCGCTATTACTCAGTACCGTTTTAGCATCACGTAAATCAATATTTTGTGTGTAGTGGTGTGTAATAACTTCAGCTATACCACGAGCAGCAGTTGATAGCACTTCGTCTGCTTTAGAGAACCCTGCTTTAAAACCAAGATTACCATAAACCTCACGAAGTTTATTATTATTTATTACAATTAAAGAATCTACAACGTCTCTTAACTTTTCAATCCCTTTTTGAGATTGCTCAATACGCATTCTACCTTCAAACTGAAACGGCATGGTTACAATACCTACTGTTAAAATATCTAGCTCTCTAGCCATTTTAGCAATAATAGGAGCAGCTCCGGTTCCCGTACCACCGCCCATTCCTGCTGTAATGAACACCATTTTGGTATTGGAATCTAACATTTGTGAAATATCATCAAAACTTTCAACGGCAGATTGCTCACCAATATCTGGATTTGCACCCGCACCCAACCCTTCGGTTAAATTAACGCCTAATTGGATTTTGTTTGGAACACCACTATTCTGAAGTGCTTGGGCATCGGTATTACATATGTAAAAATCAACACCTTTAATACCTTGTTGGAACATGTGATTAATGGCATTACTACCTCCTCCTCCAACACCAATAACTTTAATAACATTTGACTGATTCTTTGGTAAATCAAATGCAATGCTTTCGAATTCTTCTTTGCTGCTCATAGATTCTATTTTACTGAGGTTCTATATTTTATTTTTTTATTCAATGGATATTTTTTTCCTTATACCATCATCTGATAGCTTCGTTAAAATTGTTATCTGAACAATTTTATTACGTTTATTTCTACTCTGCGTTATCTAAAAAATCTTTAACGCGTTCGGTTAATTTATCTAAAAAAGAACGTCGTTCTTTTATCGGTTTTTCTGCAACTTCTTCACTAGGTGTTTCTTCTTCATTTTCAATATTAAAAGCCTCTTTTTGCTCTAACTTCTTTCTTTCTTGACGCATTAGTCCATCTAAAACCAATCCTACTGCTGTTGCATACAAAGGGCTAGTTATATCTCCATCACTATCTCCTGCCAAATGTTCATTTGGATACCCTATTCTAGTATCCATACCTGTTATATATTCTACTAACTGCTTTAAATGTTTTAACTGACTACCTCCTCCTGTTAATACAATACCTGCAATTAATTTTTTCTTTTGCTCTTCGTGTCCGTAATTTTTAATTTCTACATAAACTTGTTCAATAATTTCAACAACACGGGCATGAATTATTTTTGAAAGATTTTTTAATGTAATCTCTTTTGGCTCTCTACCTCGTAAACCTGGTATAGATACTATTTCGTTGTCTTTATTTTCTCCTGGCCACGCAGAACCAAATTTTATTTTTAGTAATTCGGCTTGCTTTTCAATAATGGAACAACCTTCTTTAATATCTTCAGTAATCACATTGCCTCCAAAAGGAATAACTGCTGTATGGCGAATAATACCATCTCTAAAAATGGCTAAATCAGTAGTACCACCTCCTATATCGATAAGTGCAACACCTGCTTCTTTTTCTTCTTGACTTAAAACCGCATTTGCAGAAGCTAATGGCTCTAATGTGATACCTTCTAAATTTAAACCGGCACTTTGCACGCAACGCCCAATATTTCTAATAGAAGACACCTGACCCACAACTACATGAAAATTAGCTTCTAAACGGCCACCATACATACCTATTGGTTCCTTAATTTCTGCTTGCCCGTCTACTTTATATTCTTGAGGTAATACATGAATAATTTCTTCCCCGGGAAGCATTACCAATTTATGTACTTGATTTATTAATCTATCTATATCCTCTTCGTCTATAACATGCTCTGAATTGGGTCTTGTTATATAATCACTATGTTGTAAGCTTCTTATGTGTTGTCCGGCAATACCAACAGTAACGCCTTCAATTTTCATTTCGGCAGAAACTTCCGCTTCTTGAACTGCTTGCTGTATAGATTGAATCGTTTGCGTAATATTATTTACAACACCACGGTGCACCCCTAAACTTTTAGATTTACCTATTCCTAAAATTTCAACTTTATCGTATTCATTTTTACGACCAATCATTGCCACAATCTTTGTGGTTCCTATATCTAATCCTACTGCTAAATTATGCTCCATGACTTATATTTTGGTACATATAACTTGGTTGTCAAACTGTAAATTGACTTTACTATAATTATTAAGTGTTTTTTCTTTTAGGTTTTTTTGATAAAACGCTTTTAAATTATTAATCTTTTTATCTAAAAAATTCACATCGCCTAATTGTACTGTAAAATGGCACTGTCTCAATTTTAAATAAATATTTTTATTCCTACTTTGATGAATCTCTATAACATTCTTTTTTAAGAATTCATCGTTGGTAATTTTATTTGCAATCGTATAAATACTTTTTAAATTATTCTTTTCAACCAATCCTGTAACCAATGGTACCCTAGCCGAATAATTGGTAGACAATGGCATATAAGAACCTTCGTCATCAATATAATAAGACGCATTTGTACTCACTCGCGCTATAGGTGTTTTTTGTTCTATTTCAGCATTAAGTGTACCATTTACAGCAACATACACTTCTGCCGCTTTTATCATTGAATTAGATTTTAAGGTATTTTCTAGGCTATTCAAATCTAAAGTTTCTTTGGGTACATTTTTAACACCATCATATTTTTGTATTAACAATTTACTAACAGTCTCATTTGTAACAAAAAGGTTATTATCTCCAATAAATTTCACATGAGGATCTGAAACCTTTCTAACAGCATTTTTCTTTGATGCAAAAACGAATAAGAAAGCCACCAGTGTCACTAAAACAAACATCTTTATGTAATTCCAATTAACTCGCAATGCTTAATTCTTTTTTTATATGTTCTACTTGTTCTCCAATATCACCTGCACCAATAGTCAATATAATTTTTGCATGACTACGGTGTATCGTTGGCAATAACTCTTTTTTACTTACCAACTGTTTATTTTTATTCTTTATTTTATTTAATAACCATGTTGATGTTACTCCTTCTATAGGCAATTCTCTGGCAGGGTATATATCTAATAGTATCAACTCATCAAACTGCGATAAACTTTTAGCAAAATCATCTATAAAATCGCGGGTTCTACTATATAAATGAGGTTGAAAAATAGCCAATACTGTTTCGTTAGGATACATTTCTCTAACGGCTTGGTGTACGGCATTAATTTCTTCCGGATGATGTGCATAGTCATCAATAAAAACCAGATTATCCGTTTTTATATGGTAGGTAAATCTACGCTTAACACCTTTATAGGATACCAAAGCTTTAGTAAGCTGCTCGTAAGAACAACCATATTCGATGGCCATTGCCAAGGCAATTAGTGCATTCAACAAATTATGCCTACCAGGTAAATTAAACTGCAAACTTTCAAGTACTGTTTTAGGGGTTTTTACATCAAAAACATACGTACCATTTTCTATTCTTATATTTTGGATTGAATAATCTGAATCATCTTCTATACCATAAGTAATACCCTGTAATGGCAATCCATTTTTAACAAATAATTTCCCATTAGGTTTGAGCCTTTTTGAAAAACCTTCAAATGATTTCTTTAATTCTGAAACTTCTCCATAAATATCTAAATGATCTGCATCCATGGATGTGACACAGGCCATATCTGGAGACAATGCTAAAAAAGAACGATCAAACTCATCTGCTTCAACTACCGAAACTTCTGTGCCGTTTAATATTAAATTAGAATTATAATTTTCACTGATTCCCCCAAGAAATGCTGTTAAAGGCACATCGCATTTATTCATTAAATGCCCTAAAATACTTGTTGTGGTTGTTTTTCCATGCGTACCTGCAACTGCCAAGCAAAACGTGTTTTCGGTTATTAAGCCTAAAATTTGAGAACGTTTTAAAACCTGATATTCATTCGTATTAAAATACGTTAGTTCTAAATGATCCTTAGGTATTGCCGGTGTGTAAACCACCAGAGTCTTTTCTTTATTTAAAAAGGGTGATGGAATATTATCTACCAAATCCTCGAAATGAACCGCAATGCCCATAGTCTCTAAACTGTCTGTTATTTCTGTTTGCGTTTTGTCATACCCAGCAACACATTTATTGTTTTCGTGAAAATAGCGCGCCAAAGCACTCATACCAATGCCTCCTATACCTACAAAATATATATTATGTATATTGTTTAAATTCATTTTTGTCATTCCTGCGCAAGCAGGTATATAATCTTTATTATTTCTCTTTTGTGGATTCCTGCCTTCACTTCGACTACGCTCAGTGACCATCAGGAATGACAAACAGATTTAATTTATATTTCTATTTCAGAAGTTTTTCTACTTCATCTACTATTTCTTTGGTAGCATTTTCCAATGCCATTTTCTTCATATTTACTCCCAACTCCTTCTGTTTTTCCGGAGACGCTATTAGCTGTGAAAATTTGTTTTCAAAATCCACATCTAAATCAGCCTCTTTAATTATCATAGCCGCATTATTATTCACAATTGCCATCGCATTTTTTGTTTGATGATCTTCTGCCACATTTGGAGACGGAATAAAAATTACCGGCTTACCTACTATACATAACTCCGAAACAGAACTTGCTCCTGCTCTGGATATTATAATATCTGCTGCTGCATAAGCAAAATCCATATCATTTAAAAACTCATGGACCTGTACATTCTTTGTATTATTATAAATTTTGTATTGCTGATAATACAACTTTCCACATTGCCATATAATTTGAACGTTTAACGTGTCTAAAAAATCCAACTCATCCTCAATCAACTCGTTTATTCTTTTAGCTCCTAAGCTCCCTCCTAACACCAAAAGCGTATACTTTCCATGTTTCAGATTAAAGAAGTTTTTTGCTTCTACTGCTTTACTATCAATTTCTAATAAATCTTGACGTACCGGGTTTCCTGTTTTTATAATTTTTTCTTTAGGAAAAAACTGTTCTAAACCATCATAAGCCACACATATTTTTTTCGCTTTTTTTGATAACAACTTATTAGTAATACCAGGATACGAATTTTGCTCTTGTATTAAACTCGGAATTTTTTTTGATGCTGCAACATATAATAATGGCCCACTGGCAAAACCTCCTGTTCCTATAGCAACGTCTGGCTTAAATGCATTTATTATGCTTCGTGCTTTCCAAAGACTGCTTATTAGCTTAAAAGGAAATGCTAGATTTTTTAAGGTTAGCTTTCGCTGAATTCCCGAAATACAAAGCCCTTCAATAGCATATCCTGCTTGCGGCACTTTTTCCATCTCCATTCTGTCTTTCGCTCCTACAAATAAAAACTTAGCATCTGGAAAACGAGATTTTAGCTCATTTGCAATAGCAATGGCTGGATAAATATGCCCTCCTGTTCCTCCTCCAGATAGTATGATTTTATATGTTTCTTTTTTTGCCACTAATTCACTAATATTTATTAAAAAATCCCATAAATTAAATTTCAAATTACATCCTTAAACCTGCTTTGTCTTTTCTTTATTTTTCAACTTTTTAAATGGTTTCACTTAAAATTTCTAACGGGTTATCTTCTTTTATTTCTTGTTCTTTTATTTCTTCTCGTTTTGCACTTACACTTAGAATAATTCCTATGGCTAAACATGTCATCCATATAGAGGTTCCTCCACTACTTATTAATGGTAATGTTTGCCCCGTTACCGGAAATAACTCTACAGCCACAGCCATATTAATAAGTGCTTGAAATACTATTGGTACACCTACACCTAGTACTAAAAGCTTCCCGAATATGGTGTCGGATTTTTGAGATACAATAACAATCCTAAATAACAACCACATGTAAAGTGTCAGGATTATAAAACCTCCTATTAAGCCATATTCTTCTATGATAATAGCAAAAATGAAATCTGAAGACGATTGCGGTAAAGCATGTTTTTGAATACTCTTACCTGGACCAACACCAAATACTCTACCTGATGCTATAGCTACTTTTGCTTTTTCTATCTGGTAATCTGCTTCTGTATCTTTACTATTTGAATAATTTTTAATTCTATTTTCCCAAGTCGTTACTTTAACATGTAATGGTCCTGTTGTTAATTTCGCAAACATTACAAAAAACACTAAAGCCAACAAGCCCGATCCTAATATAACTACCAAATAGCGTACAGGATATCCTCCTAAAAAAACCAAGAATATCACCATTGAAAAGATAATGGCAGTCGTTGAAAAGTTTGACGGCAGTATTAAGGCCAGTACTAAAAAAACAGGCAACCAAAGTGGCAGGATAGACTTTTTTAATGTAATATTGGTGTCTTTCATTTTTGACATATATCGCGCCACATACACCATAAGTACAACAGAAGCCAAAGCTGATGTTTGAAAAGACATCCCTACAATTGGTATTTTAATCCATCTACTGGCACTAGCTCCTCCAACAACGGTTCCTTGTAACATGGTAACAACTAACAATACTAAAACTATTGGAATAGTTACTAAAGACAAACCTCTAAAGTATCTGTACGGAATTTTATGCACTCCATACATAATAACAAACCCTAAAAACAAATGCATAAAATGCTTTACAAACGAGATAAACGTATTCCCATTATACTTATCGTATGCTAAATCACTGGCTGCACTGTAAACCGGCAAAAATGATGCTATAGCCAACAACGCTACTATAGCCCAAATTAACCTGTCTCCTTTTATGTTTTTAAATACTGTTTGCATCCCATCTGTCCTTTCGGACATCTTCCCAAAGGGAAGAAATTGTTATTTAATTATACTTCTATATTTTGTTGTGGATTCCTGCTTTCACTTTGACTCCGCTCAATGTGACACACAGGAATGACAATAATTATAAATTTCTAACGGCATTTTTAAATTGACGCCCTCTATCTTCATAGTTTTCAAACAAGTCAAAACTTGCACATGCCGGCGATAATAGCACACTATCTCCCGCTTCAGTAATTTTATAAGCAATTTTTACTGCTTCGCTCATAAATTGTGTTTCAACAATAATATCAACCATACCACTAAACGTTTTCATCAGCTTTTCGTTATCAACTCCCAAACAAATAATAGCTTTCACTTTTTCGTTTACAAAAGAAAATAATTCTTCATAGTTGTTCCCTTTGTCTTCTCCTCCAACAATCCAGACCGTAGGTGTATCTAAACTCTCTAAAGCATAATAGGTAGCATTTACATTAGTTGCTTTAGAATCGTTTATGTATTGAACTTTATTAATTTTTAAAACATGTTCTAAACGATGCTCAACACCCTGAAAATTCTCTAAACTTTCTCTTATAGTTTGCTTCCTAATCTTCAATAAATGAGAGACTGTCGAGGCAGCCATAGCATTTTTTATATTGTGTTTCCCTTCTAACGTTAAATTTGTTGTTGGCATAATTATTTGGTTGTTGTTGATTGTTATTATTATATTATTATCGTCTAAATACGCACCTTTTTCAATCCTTTTTGTTAATGAAAATGGTAGTAATGTAGATTGAACTGGATTATTTTTTAGATGATTTACTATAACCTCATCATCTGCGTCATAAATCAAATAATCCTCTTTAGTTTGATTTAATGCTATTCTGAATTTTGAAGCGATATACTTTTCAAATTGATAGTTATATCTATCTAAATGATCGGGTGTTATATTTGTAATAACTGCGATATGCGGTTTAAAACTAGCGATATCGTCTAATTGAAAACTACTAATTTCTAATACGTAATTTTCAAAACCCTCTTCTAAAACCTGTTTAGCAAAGCTATCGCCTATGTTACCCGCTAAGCCCACATTTAATTCTTGTTTTAAAATATGATGCGTTAAAGAGGCCGTAGTCGTTTTACCATTGCTTCCTGTAATTCCAACTATGGTCGCTTGAGTAAACATTGATGCAAATTCAATTTCAGATATTATTAATATGTCCTTATCTCGAATTTGCTTTACTAAAGGCACTTTATCAGGAATACCAGGACTTTTCATGACGATATCTGCATTCAGAATTTTCTCTTCAGAATGTTTTTCATCTTCCCATTCAATCTCATTATGTATAAGAACTTGTTTATATTTTTCTTTAATGGCTCCTTTATCGGAAACAAAAACATCATATCCTTTTTCTTTTCCTAGAAGCGCCGTACCTATGCCGCTTTCTCCACCTCCTAATATGACTAAACGCCCCATCCTAAATCCTTCCCCAAAGGGTAAGGACTTACCACTCTGCTTTTATCAATTGTTTTTATATAAATTCCTTTTATCACTTTTATTAACGCTATGTCTCTTTTTCACGATTATGAGGTTCCTGTCTTTACTTCTACTATACTCAGCAGTATAAACACTCCGGAATGACGCACTATCTTATTTTCAATGTTACAATTGAAAGGATAGCCAACAGAATGCCTATAATCCAAAATCGGGTTACAATTTTACTCTCATGATATCCTTTCATTTGATAGTGATGATGCAACGGCGACATTTTAAAAATGCGACGTCCTTCCCCAAATTTTTTCTTGGTATATTTAAACCAACTCACTTGCATAATTACCGATAAATTTTCTGCAACAAAGACACCACACAGCACCGGAATTAGCCACTCCTTACGAACAGCTATAGCTATAACCGCAATAACACCCCCAATAGTCAAACTTCCTGTATCTCCCATAAAAACTTGTGCGGGATAAGTGTTATACCATAGAAACCCTATTAAAGCTCCAACGAAAGCTGAAATATAAATAGTGATTTCACCCACTCTAGGGATATACATAATGTTGAGATAATCTGAAAAATCGAAACGCCCAGAAATAAATGCAAAAATCCCTAACGTGAGCACTATTATAGCTGACGTTCCTGCTGCTAAACCATCTATCCCATCTGTAAGATTAGCTCCGTTTGAAACTGCTGTAATAATAATAATAACCGCGAGCACAAATATTATCCACGCATATTTTGCCCATTCTGGATTAATCCAAGTAATTAAATTTGCGTAATCAAACTCATTTGATTTCACAAAAGGAATGGTTGTTTTTGTTGATTTATTTTCAATTTTGAATAGTTCGATTTCCTCAATATTTGGGTTTTCAGCCAACAAAACTTGTTGTTCAACTAAAGGCAATTTTTCTTTTATAGTCACATCTTTATGAAAATATAAAGTCACTCCTACTATAATACCAAGCCCTACTTGCCCAAGAATTTTAAATCGTCCTTTTAAACCTTCTTTGTCATTTTTGAATTTTTTAATGTAATCATCAATAAAACCAATGGCTCCCATCCAAAGGGTGGTTACTATTAATAAAATGATGTAAATATTTTCTAGCTCAGACAATAACAGCACAGGAATTAATGTTGCCAGAATAATAATAATTCCGCCCATAGTTGGTGTTCCTGCTTTTTCACTCTGCCCCGCTAACCCTAAATCTCTAATCGTTTCACCGACTTGTTGTCTTTGCAAAAAGCGTATAATTCGCTTCCCATATATGGTTGAAATAAGCAAAGACAGAATCATCGCCGATGCAGCTCTAAAGGTTATAAACCCAAATAGAGATGCTCCTGGAAATTGAAATTGTTTTTCTAAATAATCAAATAAGTAATACAACATATTGCTATTTTTGCATTTGCTTTAAAAATTCCTGTACTATTTTATAATCATCAAAATCAAAGCGCTTTCCTTTAACTTCCTGATAGGCTTCATGACCTTTTCCTGCTATTAGAATAATATCATTAGGTTGCGCTAACTGACAAGCTGTTTTTATAGCTTGTTTTCTATCAACAATGGTTAATGTTTTTTTATAATTTTGAGGCTCTACGCCTTCTTCAATATCTTTTAGAATCTCTTCTGGAACTTCACTTCGAGGGTTATCACTTGTAAAAATGACCTTGGTACTTAAAGCCGAAGCTATATGTCCCATTTTTGGACGTTTGGTTTTATCTCTATCGCCACCACAACCTACTACTGTTATTAACTCTTCATTTTTAGTTCTAATACTGTTAACAGTTTCTAATACATTTTTTAATGCATCTGGTGTATGTGCATAATCTATTATTGCAGTGATTTTTTCATCAGAAATAACATATTGGAATCGTCCGCTTACATTATCTAATTCGCTAACTAAACGTAATATTTCTACTTTTTCTAAACCTAACAACTCTGCCGTAGCATAAATTGCCAATACATTATATGCATTAAAACTCCCAATGAGTCGTGTCCAAACTTCGCTATCATTTACTTTAAGTAGTAATCCCCCAAATTGGTTTTCTAAAATTTGAGCTTTATAATCGGCATAGCCCTTTAAAGCATAAGTAAACTTTCGGGCTCTGGTATTTTGCAACATTACGAGACCATTTTTATCGTCTACATTTACTAATGCGAAAGCTTTCTCTGAAAGTCCATCAAAAAACACTTTCTTAACATCCCTATATTCTGCAAACGTTTTATGATAATCCAGATGGTCGTGAGATAAATTGGTAAATATGCCTCCCTCAAAATGCAAGCCTTCTGTTCTATATTGATGAATACCATGTGAACTCACCTCCATAAAGCAAAATTCAACACCCACACTATTCATTTCCTTTAAATATTTATTTATGGTTAATGAATCCGGAGTGGTATGTGTCGCTTTATATTCTGTATTATCAACCATTATTTTAACTGTTGACAATAAACCTACTTTGTAACCTGCTTTTTTAAATAACTGATATAACAAACTTGCAACCGTAGTTTTTCCGTTGGTTCCTGTTACGCCTACCAGTTTTAAATTTTCAGATGGTGTGCCGTAATAATTAGACCCCATAACTGCTAAAGCTCTACTGGAATTATCAACCTCTACATAAGTAACCCCTTCAACTAAATTTTTCGGCAACACTTCGCATATTACTCCTATAGCACCATTCTTTATAGCTGCATCAATAAAATGATGTCCATTGGCAACATGTCCACTAATAGCAACAAACAAATCTCCTTTGATAATGTTTCGAGAATCAAAATCAATAGCACCTATATCTATATTCGTACTGCCCACTACAGCATTAATAGTTACTTTATATAATATGTCCTTTAATACAATCATGAAGCGTTTAAAACAACTGTTTGATTATTTTTTAATTTCTCATTTTTATTAACAGATTGTGCTGTTATAACACCGTTTCCATTAAGTTTTACTTTTACTTCCACATCCATATTTTCCAAAAGCGCCAAAGCATCCATAGCTGGTAGCCCTATAACATTTGGCATAATGGTTTTATATGTTCTTGCTGTTTTATAAAAGGTCTCGTATTCTTCTTCTATTGCCGGAACCTTGACATCAAGTGAATTAATCTCGTCTATTAGTGGTGTGTCTATAAATATTTTTTGAGCAATTTTTTTAAAAACCGGCCCTGACACATCGGCTCCATAATACCCAATTTCTCTATCAGGTTCATGAATAACCACAATGCATGAGTACTTAGGATTATCTGCCGGAAAATAACCAGCGAATGACGAAATATAATTTAGCTTTTCTTTATCTCTATAATCTTTTTGACAAGTACCTGTTTTACCAGCCATTGAGAAATTTTTAGAATATAATTTATGTCCCGTTCCGTGTTTTTTATCTACTACATTCCTCAACAATTGACGCAACTTAGCAATGGTTTCTTTAGAACATATTTGCTTATTAATTACTTCCTTTTCATAAGGCTTAATCACTTTATCAAACTCCTTAACTTCTTTTAAAAATTTAGGCTTCACCATTTCACCACCATTAGCAACCGCATTATAGAATGTTAATGTTTGTAGTGGCGTAAATGATACACCATAACCAAATGCCATCCACGGCAATGCAATACCACTCCAACGTCCATTTTTAATTCTGGGGTCTGGAATTATCGGATTTGGCTCTCCTATAATAGACAGATCTAAACTGTCATCTAAATTCATATCATATAGTCTATCAACAAACTTGCTTGGCTTTTTCTTATAAGCTTGATGTATCGCTTTAACAATACCTGTATTTGATGATAACTCAAAAGCTTCTGAAACAGATATTTTCCCATAACCTCTATGATTAGAATCTTCTACATGTTTTCCGTAAAAGGTTAACCTTCCCTTTTCAGTATCAACGACATCACTAGTATCAATTACTTTATCTTCTAAAGCAGCAGCTAAAGCCATTAACTTAAAAGTAGAACCCGGCTCATGACTTTCTCCTACTGCATAATTTAATCGCTCATAATACAAGCCTTTACTATTTCTTCCCAAATTAGAAATAGCTTTCACTTCCCCCGTTTTAGTTTCCATAACCACCACACAACCATGATCTGCTTTATATTTATCTAACTGCTCCCAAAGTGCATGATGCGCAATATCTTGTATGTTTACATCTATAGTTGTATATACATCGAATCCATCTTTTGGCTCTACTTGATTAAAATCGGTTAGTGGCTTCCACTTATTATTCCCTATTTTCTGTTTTTTTCTTAATCCGTCGGTCCCTCTTAAGTATTTTACTCCAAAAGCTCCATCTATACCTGGCCTTGTTACATTTCCTTTTTTATCAATATGCTCGTAACCAATCGTTCTTCTTGCAATACTCCCCATAGGAAACTCTCGTTTTGTGGTTTGCTCTACAATTAGCCCTCCTGAAATTGCGCCAAGTTTTAAAAGAGGAAAATTTCTAAATCGGATATAATCCGTGTAAGTAATATTTTTAACCAATAAGTAATATTGATTCTTATTTAACCGTGCTTTCCTTATTTCTTTTTCATAATAACTCGAAGATTTACTTAAATACCCCGAAAGCGAGTCACATAAGGGCTTTATATATTCTTCGAAAGTCTTACGTTTAGATGTTACTGCATCTATAGCTATATTATATTTAGGTATTGAGGTTGCCAACAAACTACCATCATCTGCATACACATTTCCTCTATTGGCCGGAATAGTTACATATTTAACGCTTCGTTTTTCAGCCAATGCCCTGTACTCATCTCCTTGAATATATTGAATACTAAACAGCTTTAACAAAACTGCAAGCCCAAAGACGAACATACATCCTGCTATAAAATACAATCGGTTTAATATGCCTTTTTCGTTTACTGCCAAGGGCTTTGTTTATTTTTGGGATTTAACTTTTATTTTTTTAGGCGGAATCACCGAAGGCGACAAGCCTTTTTCTTTCATTTTCCCTATAACTGTCGACTCCATTTTAAGCCTCATGAGTCGGGAACGACCATCTACAAAAGCCGAGCGCATTTCTTTAACTTCATTTTTTAATCGGGCAATTTCATATACTTTTTTATCTGCACTATGCGAACTCGCTATCATTATAATTGCCAAAACAGAAATAAAAATGATGAATCTCCAATTCTTAAAAGAGTCGTCGCTAACTAAAAAAGTCCCTTTTAATATGTTGTAAATGTTTTTTTCCATTCCTATCTGTCTCTTTGAGACACCTCTCCAAAGGAGAGGCCTTATATTATTCTTATTTATAATTTTTAGAGCTTCTCTGCAATTCGCAGCTTAGCACTTCTAGCTCTATTATTAGCTTTTATTTCTTCTTTCGAAGGGACAATCAAACCATTCACTTTTTTTAATGGCACTTCAAAATTCCCAAACATATCTCGCTCCGGCTCTCCTTCAAACATGCCATTTCTAATAAAACGCTTTACCAACCTATCTTCTAGTGAGTGATATGATATAAAGCTTAACCGCCCTCCTTTAAACAAAAGTTCAGGTGTTTGTTCTAAAAATTCCTTTAAAACCTCAATTTCCTGGTTCACTTCTATTCGAATCGCTTGATAAATTTGAGCCAGCACTTTATTTTCATGCCGTGGTGGTAAAAACTTTCTCAATACACTTTTCAACTGCACGCCTGTTATTATAGGTTCTGTTTTCCTATACTCAACTATGAGTCGTGCCATAGCTGGTGCTGCGCGTAATTCACCATATTCTAAAAACACTTGCTTTAATTGATGTTCCTCATAATTATTTATCACATGAAATGCCGATAGTTCATTTTGCTGATTCATCCGCATATCCAGATCTGCCTCAAAACGTGTTGAAAACCCACGTTCTGCAACATCAAATTGATGTGAAGAAACGCCAAAATCTGCCAAAACACCATCAACTTGCTTCACGCCATGAAATCGCAAAAACCGCTTTATATACCTGAAGTTTTCGTGAATCAATGTCAATCGAGGATCATTAATTTTATTTTTAAGAGCGTCTTCATCTTGATCGAAAGCAAACAACCTTCCTTTTTCACCAAGCCTACTTAATATTTCTTTACTATGGCCTCCTCCTCCAAATGTGACATCTACATAAACACCATCTGCTTTAACATCTAAACCATCAACGGTTTCTTTTAACAATACCGGATTATGATATACCATTGTCGTCTTCATCTTGTCCCATTACTTCTTCAGCTAAATCTGCAAAATCTATAGCCGCATCGTCAATAGCTTGTTCATATAAATCTTTATCCCAAATCTCAATAATATTGATAGCCGAAGCCACAACTATATTTTTCGAAATACCGGCAAATACTGTTAAGTCTTTCGGAACTAACAAACGCCCATTAACATCTACATCAACCATTTTTGCACCCGCAGTAAACCTGCGAATAAAATCGTTGTTTTTCTTTTTAAACTTATTGAGCTTATTCATTTTTTGCATTACAACCTGCCACTCACTCATAGGGTATAATTCCAAACACTTTTGAAATACAGAACGACGCAACACAAAACCATCAGACAAAACAGAGGACAACTGCTTTTTTAAAGCAGCCGGCATCATTAACCTACCCTTAGCATCTACTTTGCAATCGTATGTCCCTGTTAGTAAGTCCAAAACGGTTTATTGAAATTTTAACGTTTAAGTTTCAAATATATTGAAAAATATACCACTTTTTACCACTTTATACCACTTTGTTGATAATTTTTCAGTTAAATGGAAGTTAAACGTGATTTTTATCTTAAAAAAAAGAGCTTAGAGGTTACTATCAACATGTTAAAGAGAAAAAATTAATAACATAGATTTTATTAACATTTCGTACGGAAAGCTTTATTTTTGGCAAATAATTTAAATAGTTAAAATATGAATGAATTAACTATATTTGTTTTCAATGCAATGACCAAATGATTAAGATGTATCGTTTAAAAAAGGAAAAAGAATATAGTTACTTAGAAGCCGGAGAAGGCACACCAATTGTGGTATTACATGGACTTATGGGCGGGCTAAGTAATTTTAATGCCGTATCGGATTTTTTTAGCATAAAGGGGTATCAAATCATTATCCCTGAGTTACCTATATACACCATGTCTTTGTTAAAAACCAATGTAAAAAGCTTTGCTAAGTATTTACATGATTTCATTGAATTTAAAGGTCTTAAAGAAGTTATATTATTAGGCAACTCACTTGGTGGACACATCGGTCTATATCACACCAAATTATATCCAGAAAAAGTAAAAGCACTTATTATAACAGGTAGTTCAGGGCTTTACGAAAACGCTATGGGTGGTGGTTATACAAAACGTAGCGATTACGAAGTCATTAAAAAGAAAGCCCAAGATGTTTTTTACGACCCGGAAGTTGCAACTAAAGAGATTGTTGATGAAGTTTACGAAACTGTAAATGATCGTAATAAACTTGTAAAAACACTGGCCATTGCCAAAAGTGCCATAAGGCATAATATGGCCAAAGATTTGCCTAATATAAAAACACCTACTTGCATTATTTGGGGTAAGAATGATACGGTTACTCCTCCTGAAGTTGCCGAAGAATTTAACGAACTCTTACCGGATTCTGATTTATTTTGGATAGACAAATGTGGTCATGCTGCTATGATGGAGCACCCTGAAGAATTTAATAAAATTCTTGATAAGTGGTTGAACAAAAGAGATTTTTAAAGCCTCACCCGAAACTGGAAAAATCAGTTTCGACCTCTCCAAAGGAAAGGTAAAACAGAACCCTAAATACAAACTAAGTTCAATTAATGAAATTCTCGACGTCTCGGGAATAATAAACTATGAAGATTAAGTCTGCTGAATTTGTAATGAGTAATTCCGATGTTGCTAAATGCCCAAAAAGCATGCTACCCGAATATGCTTTTATTGGCAGAAGTAATGTTGGTAAATCGTCGCTCATTAATATGCTAACCAGTCGAAAAAGTTTAGCAAAAACGTCTGGCAGACCAGGAAAAACACAACTTATAAACCATTTTTTAATTAATAAAAACTGGCATTTGGTTGACTTACCTGGCTATGGTTATGCGCGCGTTTCTAAAAGTTCTAAAAAAGTATTTCAAAAATTTATAACACAATATTTTGGATTACGCGAGCAACTTGTTACTGCTTTTGTTTTAGTGGATATTAGGCATACGCCTCAACCTATAGATTTAGAGTTTATGCAATGGCTGGGAGAACATGGTATTCCATTTTCTATTATTTTTACTAAAGCTGATAAGCTAAAACCCAAGGCTATTGAAAATTATGTAGAAGCTTATAAAGCTATTCTTTTGGAAACCTGGGAAGAGATACCGAATTACTTTATTACCTCGTCTTCTAAGGATATTGGGAAAGAGGATGTTTTGGAGTATATAGATACTTTGAATAGTAATATGGATTTGAGGTCTAATTAATTAGCTTTCAATACACTACTTTGGTTTTGTAGAAATTTTCAACTACTTTCGTTTGATTTTGAATATAATTTACCAAAACACAATCTTATTTTACTATTCATTGTAAATAATACAAAAAACAACCCAATTCAATGTTTCTAATAAACAAAAACAATAACCGAATAGAAAAAATATCTGAAAAAACTTTTACAGAATTAGGCTTTAAAGAAAGAGAAAATCTTCAAGAATGGCTCGCAGACAACCCCACAGCATTAGGTGAGGAATTATTGATTATACAGAAAGAGTTCAGTGGATTTAGCGATACAAATGAAAGACTGGATTTACTTGCTTTAGACAAACAAGGAAATTTAGTTATTATCGAAAACAAACTAGACGATAGCGGAAAAAATGTTACTTGGCAATGCTTAAAGTATGCATCTTATTGTTCAAGTCTAAAAAAATCCCAAATCATAAAGATTTACCAAGAGTTTCTTAACAAATCTGATTCTGCTTTAAAAGCTGAAGAATCAATTAGTGATTTTTTAGACGGATTAGAAATAGAAGAAATCACACTGAATTCAGGTCTTACTCAAAGACTTATGTTAGTTTCAGGCTCATTTAGAAAAGAAGTTACTTCAACCGTAATTTGGCTACTTAATTATGGCATAAGACTGCAATGTTTTCAAGCAACACCTTATGCTTTAGAAGAACAGCTTTTTTTAAATGTAGAACAAATCATCCCAATGAAAGAAGCTGAAGAGTTCTCAATAAGCATGGCTGAAAAAACTCAAGAAGATATAGCGTCTCAAAAAGAAATAAAAAATCGCCACATTGTCAGAAAAAAATTCTGGAATCAAGTTATTAATCGAATGAACAGTAAGTCTGACTTATACCAAAACATAAGCCCTAGTAGATACAACTGGATTGGTGCAGGATCTGGGGTTAGAGGTGTAGGATACAACTTTACAGCTTCTAAGAATTATGGAAGAGCGGAATTATATATTGACCGAGGAGACAAAACAGAAAACGAATTTGTATTTGACTCGTTATTAAGTAAAAAAGAAACCATCGAATCTAAATTTGGAGAAAAATTAGAATGGGAGAGGTTAAACAATAAAAGGGCATGTCGAATAAAATACGAAGATACTAACTTCAATATTTTCGAACCAGATACCTGGGAACTTACTATCGAAAAAATCACAACAGGCATGGTGAATTTAGAAAAAGCCATAAAACCTCATCTTAATGAAATAAACAGAAAAGTAAAAGCACTGTAAATACAATACACAATTAATAGTGACGATATATTTTAGCAGAAACTCTAGTAGTTCATTATAACTGGTTTTAAATAACTCTAACTCTTCACATCCAAAGCATCCCTAAGCGCATTCCCAATAAGCATAAACGCCATAACCAAGCTCATAATACAAAGTCCTGGTATAACTGCTAAATATGGCTTACCTAGTATAATATAATTATAATGGTCTTTTATCATAGCACCCCAACTTGCCATAGGAGGTTGCGCCCCAATACCTAAAAAGCTAAGCCCACTTTCTATTAAAATAGCTCCTGCAAAATTAGCTGCCGAAATCACTATAACCGGTGCCATTATATTAGGTAAAATATGTTTGGTTATAATCCTAAAGTCATTAAACCCTAAAGCTCTGGCTGCGGTTACATATTGCATTTCTTTGGCACTAATTATTTGCCCACGAACCACTCTAGCCACTTCAACCCACATGGTAAGTCCTACTGCTATAAAAACTTGCCAAAAGCCTTTCCCCAAAGCTAAGGTAATAGCAATAACAAGTAATAAGGTTGGAATGGACCACGTTACATTAATAATCCACATAATAACAGCATCTACCTTTCCTCCAAAATATCCAGCGACGCTACCCATAAAAACACCTATGAGCAACGAAATAAAAACGGCCACAAATCCTATAAAAAAGGATATTCTAGCTCCTACCAATATGCGGCTTAATAAATCTCTTCCGTACTTATCGGTACCAAAAAGAAAGGTCTTTTCTTTTATATAATTATCTACTTTATTATTTGGAAAAGCACTTACCAAAATGGTCTTTTCTACACCTTCTAAATCATCAGACGTAAATTCTTTATAAGTTAACTTACCATCTTCTATGTTATATTCTGAAATAGGAATTTCGGTATCTGCATTTTTCTTTCCAAAGAAAACTTTATGCATCCAACTTTGATTTGTCTTTAATTGTGACGGAATCGTTAATATTTCAACTTTAAATCCGGGCTTTTTTGAATGTATTGACAAATGCATTTGGTTAGCAAACTGTGAGTTATCGGGTGCAAAAGCATAAGCAAACACAGAAACCAGACCAACTAAAACAATAAAGTAAAAACTAAAAACGCCCCAAAAGTTCTTTTTAAACTTTTGGAGCGCTAATTGTTTTAGTGAGTTTGATTTATGACTCATACATAAACTTATTTTCTAACTTTTGCTACCGCTTTTTTTATAGGATACGACATTTTTAAATCTTCTAATACATTAAGAGCTTCTTCAATATAAACATCCTGACTTAAACTCTTGTGCCAACGTTCTCTTTTCTCTTTTAAGTCTGTAGTATCTTTACTGAAAAGTGATTTCTCGTAACTATGCGATTGAAACGCTAGGTTTGTTTGATAATTATTTATAGCATCAAATTGCTTAGATTCTTCTTCATTTAAATCTAACCGTGCTTTATATGTATCATAATTTAATGAAAAAACTGTCTCGTCTATTTTAGTCTTTACCCATTTAGCATTCTCTTCAATAAGCTTTAGTTGCTCATTATTAGCCATACGTTCTTTACTCTTTCTTACTGTTTCATTGTAATCAAAATAATATTCCCAAGGCGTATATTCTGCAGCATCAATTTCATCCCATGGTAATGGATTTTCCTTATCTTTTTCACCAACATCAATAAAACTAAAGCGTCCAGGCACTTTTACATCACTTTTAACACCTTCTAATTGTACCGATCCTCCATTAATTCTATAATACTTTTGAGTCGTTAATGCTAAAGCACCTAAATCACCACTTGTATTACTTTTTAACATGCTATTTAAATTAATAACATTTTGAACGGTTCCTTTTCCATAGGTTTGCTTACTACCTATTATTATAGCTCGTTTATAATCTTGCATAGCTGCTGCCATAATTTCGGAAGCAGACGCGGATATTTCGTTAACCAAAACAACTAAAGGTCCATCCCAAGAAATAGATTTATCTACATCTTTTAAAACTTCTTTATTTTCACCAGTAGAACGGACTTGTACTACAGGACCTTCCTTTATAAATAAACCGGCCATATCTACAACTGCTGGTAATGAACCACCTCCGTTATTTCGTAAATCTAAAACCAAGCCTTCCATTCCTTCAGATTTCAAGCGTTCGATTTCTTTTTTTACATCTTTAGCAGCATTTACATTTTTATAATCTTTAAAATCTACATAAAAAGCAGGTAAGTTAATCACTCCGAATTTCCTATTGCCCTTTTCTACTATTGAAGATTTTGCATAGGTCTCAACTAGCTCTACAATATCTCTTACAATTTCAACATCTTTAATAGTACCATCTACTTTTTTTATAGTTAATGTCACTTTAGTTCCCTTTGGCCCTTTTATATATTTAATAGCATCGTTTATACGCATGCCTACTATATTTACAGGGTATTCTTCATCTTCTTGTTTTACTTTTAATATAACATCTTCTACTTCAAGTTCTTTTCCTCTCCAAGCTGGACCACCAGAAATAAGCTCTACTATTTTTATATAGTCCATTCTTTTTTGCAACTTAGCCCCTATACCTTCTAATTTACCAGACATACGCTGATCGAAGTCCTCTTTGCCTCTAGGTGCTAGATAATAAGTATGTGGATCGAACTCTTCTACTATGGTATTAACATAAATAGCGAACCAATCTTCACGTTGTAAATCGTCAATATTATCATTAAAATAAACATCAATAGATTTTAAAGTTGCTTCTCTAGCTTCTTTTTCGATTTCCTCATCTGTCTTCATTACATATGATGCATCTTTTTCTTTTACCAACTTTTCTTGTTCTTTTAAATCATCATAATTAGATAAGGTTGAGAATTTAAGTTGTATTCTCCAACGCTCTTTCATTTCTCTTTTGTTTTTGGCAAACTCACTGTTTTCGTAATTTGTATCAAACACCTCATCTATTGAATAATCAAAAGGCTCGGATAAAACTTCTTTATAAATTTTCTTCGCTTCCTCTATGCGTTTTAGCATACGCTCGTGCACGACATTAAAGAATGTCACCTCTGTAGCTTTTAGTTGATTATCAAGAAAAAATTTATATTTCTCAAAATCTTTATAATCTGACTCATAAAAATAACGCTTCACAGGGTCCAGAACTTCAATATAGTCTGAAAACAATTCGGCAGAAAAAGCATCGTTCATAGCTATAGGGTCAAAATGACCTTGTTCTAAAACAAATGTTATAATTTGCACCAGTAATTTATCTTTATCTGGATTGCTAAATTTTTTTGTTGTAAAACTGCATGAACCAAACGCCAATAGCAACAAAAGCGATAAAATTTTATAATTCCTTTTCATAATATGTCTCATCTATTAATATTTTATTACTTATTTAAAGCCAAATATATTTCACTAAAATAAATAAAAAATTGTGCCAAAATAGACAATTGCCCCTAATTTTTTGTTAAACCAAAGAAATTAACCGTTTACTGACGAAATTATGTATTTTAGCGATATCGTTTTAAAGATTAAATGACAGAAAAACCGCTTATATTAGTAACAAATGATGACGGCATTAGCGCACCTGGTCTAAGAACATTAATTTCTGTTATGAATTCTATTGGTGAGGTTGTAGTCGTTGCTCCAGACAGTCCACAAAGTGGTATGGGGCATGCCATAACTCTAGATTCTACACTTTACGCCGAACGTGTTTATATGGATGATGGTCCTCAAATTGAATACAGTTGTTCCGGTACACCTGCCGATTGTGTAAAATTAGCTATTAGAGAGTTGTTAGACCGAAAACCAGATCTTTGCGTTTCTGGGATTAATCATGGCTCAAATTCATCTATAAATGTTATTTATTCCGGTACTATGAGTGCTGCTATTGAAGCTGGTATTGAGGGTATTCCTGCTATTGGTTTCTCTTTACTTGATTATAAGTGGCATGCTCATTTTGACGCTTCTAAAAAATATGTAAAAACTATTACCAAACAGGTTTTAAAAAATAGTTTACCAAATGGTATTGTTTTAAACGTTAATATCCCCAATATTTCTGAAGAACATGTGAAAGGCGTTAAAATTTGCAGACAAGCTAAAGCGAATTGGGTAGAAGAATTTGATAAACGTAAAACCCCACAAGGCAAAGATTATTATTGGCTTTCTGGAAAATTTGTTAATTTAGATGATGGTAAAGACACAGACGAATGGGCTCTGGAACAAGGCTATGTTTCTGTAGTACCTATTCAATTTGATTTAACAGCCCATCAATTCATTAAAAACTTAAATACATGGAATTTAAATGATTAAAAAAGATATTTTTATTGGAATATTTGTCGGCTTAATAGCTAATGCTATTGGTCTATTTTTTTCAGCCACCTTTTTAGGACGGGGTGATGATTTCGTAATGGTTATCAAAGCCGCTGCAAATGAAGGTTTTTTAGGGAAATTAATAAGCTTGGGTGCTATTTTAAATTTAATTGCCTTCTTTATTTTTATAAGAAAAAAGCAGGATTATAGAGCTAGAGGTGTTTTATTGATCACTGTTTTTATTGCCGTTTTTACATTTGTTTTTAAACTTTTTTAATAATATTCTGTATCTCCTTGGGTTTTATCAAAAATGAAACTATATTTTTGTTTAAGAGAAAAATGTAGCTCAATGTCATTAAGTTTGATAACTAAAATGTCAATCTGAGCGCAGTCGAAGACATTTAAACCTTTGTTCTTAATGGCATTTCGATGTGCTCAATATGTAAACAAAACAATTTATCTTCACTTAATCACATTATGTGGGAAGCACTTATAAACCTTAAGAAAAGGTATCGACTTAGTTCGACCTTACCTATTAGAAAATGAAATATTACATATTAGCGGGAGAAGCATCAGGCGATTTACATGGTTCTAACCTCATGAAAGCATTACTTAAAGAAGACATTAATGCAGACATTAGGTTTTGGGGTGGTGACCTTATGCAGGCAGCTGGAGGTACTTTAGTAAAGCACTACAAAGAACGTGCATTTATGGGATTCACCGAAATTATCATGAATCTTGCTAAAATTTTCAAACTTATTTCTTTTTGTAAAAGTGATATTAAAGCTTTCAATCCAGATGTTGTTGTTTTTATTGATAACTCAGGTTTTAATTTACGCATTGCTAAATGGGCCAAACAGCACCATTTTAGAACTAATTATTATATCTCTCCCCAAGTTTGGGCATCAAGATCCAGTAGAGTAAAAGCTATAAAACGGGATATTGATGCCATGTATGTTATTCTTCCTTTTGTAAAACCTTTTTATAAAAAATATGACTATAATGTTACGTTTGTTGGTCACCCTTTAATTGATGCCATTACAAACCGTGAACAGGTTGACGAATTTAAATTTAGAGAAACACACAACCTGAGCAACAAACCAATTATTGCATTACTACCAGGAAGTAGAAAGCAAGAAATAACTAAGATGCTTTCTGTTATGCTGAGTCTGGTTGGTGACTATCCAGATTATCAGTTTGTAATTGCCGGAGCACCAAGTCAGGATTATTGTTTTTATGAAACTTTTATAAAATCTCATGATGTTAAATTCATTTCTAATAAAACGTATGATCTACTTAGTGTTTCAAATGCTGCACTGGTAACATCTGGGACAGCGACTTTAGAAACCGCTTTGTTTAAAGTACCTCAAGTGGTTTGCTATAAAGGAAGCAACCTTTCTTATCAAATTGCGAAAAGAATTATCACCTTAAAATTTATTTCGTTAGTTAATTTGGTCATGGATAAAGAAGTAGTTACCGAACTTATTCAAAATGATTTTAATAAAAAAAGACTTAAACGGGAACTAGACAAGATTTTAGACCCTGATGCCCGCCATAAACTATTTATTGAATATTATGAACTGGAACAGGCTTTAGGTGGAAAGGGAGCCAGTGAAAAAACGGCTAAACTGATTTATAATGGTTTAAGTTAAAGGCTTAAGACCGCTTCTTTTTTAGAAACCAGACTTGGTTCAAACTATTCGACAAACAGGATTATAGATAAAAAACGAATTGACTATTTATTCCCCAGTAAATCAACTACAAATAAGAACAAAACTAAAGTTGGTAAGGTATGCTATCAAAAATAAAGAACATTTGTATCTTTTTTTGTTATAAATTTACATCTAGTAACCTTAACCTACTTTATTTAAATACATGCAAAGAACAATTATTATTCTTTTAGTTATTATAAGCTTGGCCGGCTGTAAATCTTCTAAGCGGGCTAAAAGCAAAAAAGAGCCCTCTACTGAAATCACCACTAAAAAAGGTATCGCTAAAAAAAACAAAAAGACTTCTAAATCAGATCAAATAATAAACTACGCAAAACAATTTAAAGGTGTTCGCTACAAATGGGGAGGTACTACAAAATCGGGTATGGACTGTTCTGGTTTAGTTTTTGAGTCTTTTAGAGCTCATGATATTACATTACCCAGAATATCTAGAGATATGGCAAAAAAGGGTGATAAAATTTCATTAAAAAAAGCACAGGAAGGTGATTTACTTTTCTTTAGAACCAGTAAAAACAGAAGGCACCGTATTAATCATGTTGGTTTGATTATAAAATCTAAAGCTGGAGATATTACTTTTATACATGCGACTACCAGCAAAGGGGTTATTGTTTCAAAACTTTCTGAAAGTTATTGGAAATCGGCATTTGTTGAAGCACGTAAAATTTTGTAAGGTATTTCATATATTGCAGTGACATGCAATTACTGAATTTTACAATAATTAAATTAACAGTTTGTCTTATTATAGGTATTGTCGCTGGGCATTTGTTTAGTGTTCCTTTAAATATCTCTTTATATGTAACAGCTCCTCTTTTTGTTATCTTATTACTGTTTTATTTCATTGCTAAAAAGCAATTTACTAAAACCTGCTGGTTTGGTGTTTTCTCCTTTTTTGTGATGATTTGTATTGGCATTTTAACCGTGAATCTTCATAATGAAAAAAACGCTTCTACTCATTATACAAAATCAACTTCGATAAAAAATGATTCTTTAAAAGCAATAACTTTTAGAGTTAGAGATGTTTTAAAATCAGGTAAATTTCATGATAAGTATGTTATAGACCTTTTAGAAATTGATAGCAACAAAGTAACTGGAAAATCTCTTTTAAACATTCAAAAAGATTCGTTGCAAACGACTTTACAGGTGGACGATATATGTGTAGGCAAAACAACCTTAAAAAATGTAACGCCTCCATTAAACCCTTATCAATTTGATAATAAAAACTATTTAGAGAAAAAATATATTTACCACCAATTATATATTTCTAATCTTTCTCTTTTAAAAATAAGTTCGAACACACATACTTTATACGGATTTGCTAATAACATACGCAACTTTATCAATTCAAAATTAAAACGATATAACTTTAAATCGGATGAACTTGCCATAATTAATGCCTTATTATTAGGGCAACGACAAAACATTAGCGAAACCATTTATTCAAGTTATGTAAATGCTGGCGCTATACATATTCTAGCTGTATCCGGGTTGCATGTAGGTATTATTCTAATTATTTTAAGTTTTGTATTTAAACCTATTGAAAAATTTAAACATGGAAAACTTATAAAAACCATCTTGCTTGTAGCTATTTTATGGTGCTTTGCTCTTATTGCCGGGTTATCAGCTTCTGTTACTAGGGCTGTTACTATGTTTAGTATTATGGCTATTGCTATAAACTTAAAAAGACCCACTAACATATATAATACTTTAGCTATATCTATGTTTATAATATTGCTTTTTAAACCCTTGTTTTTGTTCGATGTCGGTTTTCAATTAAGTTACTTAGCCGTTTTTTATATTGTTACTGTAGACCCTCTTATATATAAATGGTGGAAACCAAAATCTAAAATCATTGATTTTTATTGGCATACATTCACTGTTACGTTTTCTGCTCAATTAGGGATTATTCCAATAAGCTTATATTATTTTCATCAATTTCCTAGTTTGTTTTTTATATCTAATCTAGTTATTATTCCTTTTTTAGGATTTATTCTGGGCTTCGGAATACTTATTATTGTTTTGGCTGTTTTAAATTTACTTCCACAGTTTATAACTAATATCTATGGACATATTATTGGTTTGATGAATGATTTTGTTAATTGGATTTCAAGACAAGAATCCTTTTTATTAAAAGATATTGCCTTCAATTTTTTATACGTTTTGGTTTCTTATCTGGTGATTCTTTATCTCATAAAACTTCTAAAAAAGTGGCAATATTCCAATTTGAAACATCTATTAATTGCTATTATAATGTTTCAGAGTGCTGTTATTTATACCAACTATAATAAGCGTGAAAATGAATTTATCATTTTTCATAAAAACAGACATAGTCTTATTGGAAACACGACATATAATAAAATAACAGTGGCACACGATTTTGATAGTTTATCGAAGACAACAAACAACACTATTAGGAATTATACTATTGCTAACCATATTAATACGATTCAAAAAGATTCATTACTGCCTATTTATCTTTTAAAAAAGAAAAAACTTTTAGTAATTGATAGTTTAGGAATTTATACTATAAAATCCTTTAAACCAGATTACCTGTTACTAAGACAATCTCCCAAAATAAACTTGAACAGGGTGATTGATTCTATAAAACCAAAATACATCATTGCAGATGGTAGTAATTATAGGTCTTATATAAAAGCATGGGAAATTATTTGTAAAAAAAGGAAACTCCCTTTTCATCAAACTGGTAAAAAAGGCGCTTTTGTTATAGAATATTAGATTTCTTTTTTAGGACTCCAATCGCCTTGGAATCTCAATTTTATTAGAAACCTTGAAAATCTTATTTCAAAGAGTCATTTTTCAACCCTTAAATTCGGGTTTAAAGGCTTTATAATACACATTAAATTTTTCCTGTGTATCTATTTCTATATGTTCGTCTTTTTTAAACATTTTTAGATACAATTCTAATTCTTGCGGCTTTTTATAATCTCTAATTGGAGCAATCACATCACCTTTTTCATCTAAAAACACAATGGTTGGATATGCTTGTATCTGAAAATACCTAGATAACTCATGCGCAGAATTACGTCTATTAGCGTTTGCTGGATTATAATTGGGATTCGTAAATGTCTTTCCTTTATAATCAATTTTGTCATTACCTTCTGCATTAAACTTAACAGCATAGTAATGTTCATTGACATAGTTAACGACATCTTCATTGTGGAATGTATTTTTATCTAGTGCTTTACATGGCCCACACCAATTAGTATAAACATCTATCATTATTTTTTTAGGTGCTTTCTTTTGAAGTGTTACTGCTTCTTCTAAAGTGACCCATTTAATCTCTTGTGCATTTGTTAAAACTGTTACAAAAACAGCTAATAATAACAGTATCTTTTTCATCTGTTTAAATTTTATTTTCAACTACAGTATTGATGCTACTGCTCCTATCCATTTAGTTGGACCTCCAGCCACATATCCTGTACTTCCCAGTTTTTTTAAACTTATTTTTTTTTCAGAATTCATTTCTGGATTAACAAACCAAATTGTAGGATAACCTCTTACCTGAAACATACTTTGTAACTGGTAATTTTGGGCTTTAATCTTATCTTCTTGGGGCGTCCTTCTTGGAAAATCTAATTCTACAAGTACGACATTTTCGTTAGCCCATTTTCTAAATTCGTCGGTTTTAAAAACTTCATTTTGTAAACGGATGCACCAACCACACCAATCGGATCCTGTAAAGAACATTAGCAATGGTTTTTTTTCTTTTATGGCAAATTCTGATGCTTGCCCCATATCTGTATGCCAAGTTAATTCTTGAGCACTAACAGATACTGTTGTTAACATACTTATTAAAAATATATAAATTGCTTTCTTCATACCCATGTTTGTTGCAAAACTTATACCGAACTTACAAAAAATGCCCCAAATTAGGAGCATTTTGAATATTATTTAACGCAGTTTTTCGATTAACGGACACCGTGCATTAGTTTTTTTAATACAGGATTAAGTATTATAGATATCAAACCAACACCTACTGGTATTAATGTAAATATTAAAAAGAATGTACCTAATGAGTATTGCCCAGAAATTTTGTCAATCATGCCTCCCATCGTTCCAGCTGCTTTTTGCCCAACGGCTATAGCTAAATACCAAACTCCAAACATAAAACCAATCATTCTAGGTGGCACTAATTTACTCAAATATGACAAACCTACAGGTGATAAACATAACTCTCCCATAGTATGAAACAAATACGCCAAAATTAAGAATATTATACTTACAGAAGCTGTTTTAGCTCCCGAAGGAATATCTGAAGCACCATAAGACAACACTGCAAAACCTATACCTAATAGGATTAAACCAATTCCGTATTTCATAGCTGCACTTGGATTATATTTACTTTCCCACCACCTTGAGAACAATGGTGCTAGTGTAATAATAAAGAACGAATTTAGAATTCCAAACCAAGTGGCCTCAATCTCATTTCCTGGCTCAGAAAACTTATTTACCAATCTAAAAACTACCAAAAACCAAATACCAACAAATGCTATAGCAAGAACAATATTAGACAACCCTATTCTTGAAAATGTTTTTTTAGACAATAAAAAAAGGACCCAAGTAATAATAATAAGTGGAATTGTAGTTAATAAAGCATCAACAATCTTAAAAACCATAGCTGAATTCCCAACAAGTACTCTATTAGTATAATCTCTAGCAAACAAGGTCATAGAACCTAGTGATTGTTCAAAAAAAGCAAAGAAAAACACTGTAAATACTCCAAAAATAGAAACTGCAATAATTCTATCTCTAACTATCGGAATATATCTAGATATCCGAGTTACAAGTAATATTAGAAACAAGACCAATGCTACTAATACAATAATATTAGAACCATTCATACCTCCTATTTCAAAAGGCGCTAAACTCTTTCCTCCTATTTTCTCCAAAGGGTCATTGAATAAATATAATAACCCACCTATAGATGATAAAACGATTAATACCTTATCTAACATTGTAAAAGGGTTTAATTTATCGTCTACAGTCGTTTTTTGTTCTTCTGAAGGACTTTTTTCATTTATATTTTGAGGCAACTCAACTTCATAAACTTTCGAAGGTTTTGCTCCAATACTACCAAATAGACTCCCTGCCAACCAAAATTGAAGCATCCCTAAAAACATAAAGATCCCAGCTAAACCAAAACCCCAAGACCATCCATAATTTTCTGCTAAATAACCACATAACATCATACCAAAGAAAGCACCAGCATTAACTCCCATATAAAAAATAGTATAAGCCCCATCTTTTTTAGATTCTTTCCCCTTATACATCTCAGAAATAATAGAGGTAATGTTTGGTTTAAAAAAACCTGTTCCAATGACTAATAAAGCTAAGCCTATATAAAAAGTCATAGTTGTTTCCAAAGCCATAGCTGCATGTCCCAAAGTCATAATTATACAGCCTATAACCACAGCAATACGGTAACCTGTAATCTTATCAGCAATCCATCCTCCTATAATTGGAGTTAAATATAATAGTGATGCATAGGTACCTATTAAAGCTAAAGCATGCTCCCTTGGCCATTCCCATCCCGGATTATCACTCAAAATAGGAGCTGTTAAAAATAACACCAGAAGTATACGCATTCCATAAAATGAAAAGCGTTCCCACATTTCTGTAAAAAATAGTACAAATAACCCTGCAGGATGTCCAATAACTTTGTCCTTAAACAGATTTTCAATATCAGTATTCATAAAAAAAATTTAGTTGGTTATAGAAGAAAACCCTCAAAAAGAGGGTTCTCATATATTTATTAATTATCCGCTAATTCAAAGCCTTCTGCTTCATCATAAATTACACGTTCATTGTCTTCTGCACCATGCGTAAGTGTTTCTAATTTTTTACGCAATATCAATACTAAGCCTCCAAATAAAACACAAAAAACAGCAATTCCTGTAAATACTGTAAACTCTCCTAAACCTTCAGCCGATTCACCTAAGAGCCCAGCCAACTTATTACCAAAGCCTGTCATAGCAAAATAAACCCCCATCATTAATGATGCATATTTAATTGGTGCAAGTTTTGTGATATATGACAATGCCACCGGCGAAATACACAGCTCTCCAACTGTATGAAACAAATATGCCAAAACCAACCAATACATAGCAGAAGCTCCTGTACTGTTAAATTCTGCGGCGGCAGCTGACATAAAGAAAAACCCTGTTCCCATTATGATTAACCCAATTATCATTTTAAATAATGATGTTGACAATTTTCCTTTCAATTTTCTATTTGCCCAATATAGTGCCACAGATGTTCCTAAAAATATAATAAACATAGCATTTAAGGACTGAAACCAAGAAGCTGGTACTTCCCAGCCCATTAACATTCTATTGGTATTTTCCTTAGCATATATATTCATTAAACCTCCGGCTTGTTCAAAAGCTCCCCAAAATACAATAACTAATAAAAAAGATACGAACAATACCACGACTCTATCTTTTTCTATTTTGGTTAAAGGTTTTTTCATAGCTTCTTTTTCTTTAACATTTTCTGAAGCTCCTAAAAAGTTACCTACATGTTTTAAATGTTTTTGTCCAACGATATATTGTATCAATCCTAAAGCCATACCTATTCCTGCTAGTCCAAAACCATAATGCCACCCATGTACTTCACCTACATAACCAACTATTAAACTTGATAAAAATGCCCCTATATTTATACCTATATAAAAAATAATAAACCCTTTGTCTCTTCTTATATCTCCTTGCTTATACAAACCTCCAACCATCGTTGAAATATTTGGTTTTAACATACCTACCCCAGCAATAATTAAACCTAAGCCAGTATAAAATGCCCACATTTCTTCTACTGCCAATATACTATGACCGGCAACGAGAAGCAAGCCTCCATAAAGCACAGATTTTTTTTGACCTAAAAATTTATCAGCAATCCACCCTCCAGGTATGGACATAACATAAACTAACATGGTGTAGGTTCCATAAAGCGATAGTGCGTCTCCATTTGTCCATCCTAATCCAGCATTTTCTGTTTGAGTTTTTGCTACTAAATATAATACTAATATGGCCCGCATCCCATAATATGAAAAGCGCTCCCACATTTCTGTAAAAAATAGTACATACAACCCTACCGGATGCCCAAATAATTCTTTTTGCTTTATTGTGTTTGTATTTGACATAAATTTCTATTTAGTTATTATCCTTTAATCTCTATTTCTTTTACTTTACTTTCTTTTTGCTTTTCTATTTTATCACCTAATGTTCTATTGATAAAATGTGTCATTTTTTTATATAGATGAAGTCTCGTATTCCCTCCATAAATGCCATGGTTCTTATCCGGGTAAATGGCCCAATCAAATTGTTTATCGGCTTGAATTAAAGCCTCTGCTAAACGCATGGTATTTTGTAAGTGTACATTATCATCGCCAGATCCGTGTACCAATAAAAAATCCCCTTTTAACTTATCTACATGATTTATTGGTGAATTATCATCATAACCACTGGCATTTTCCTGAGGTGTTGTCATATAACGCTCTGTATAAATAGTATCGTAAAAACGCCAACTACTTACCGGGGCTACCGCAATGGCCATTTTAAATACATCGTTTCCTTTAAAGAGACAATTACTACTCATAAAACCTCCGTAGCTCCATCCCCAGATTCCTATTCTAGAAGCGTCAATATATGGTAATTCACCTAATTGTTTTGCAGCTGCTATTTGGTCTTCTACTTCATACTTTCCTAGCTCGTTTTGAGTTACTTTTTTAAATGCAGCACCTTTAAATCCTGTTCCACGCCCATCTACACATACCACAATATAACCTTCTTGTGCTAGGTGTTGAAACCAATAATCATTAGCACTATTCCATTTATTTGAAACAGACTGTGAACCTGGTCCTGAATATTGCGTTATAAATAAGGGGTACTGCTTTGAGTCATCAAAATCTGCCGGTTTAATCATCCACATATTGAGATCATTTCCATTTATATGAATAGTGCTAAATTCTTTTTTTGATGTTTTATAGTCTGAAAGATTTTGTGACAATACATCATTATCTTTTATACTTTTTATTAAATTTCCAGACGTGGCACTGTTCAAAGTATATTCCGGTGGTGTAGAAGCACTAGAAAAAGTATTAATGAAGTAAGAAAAATCAGCACTAAAAGAGGCTTCGTTGGTACCTTCACTTTTTGTCAATCTTGTTTTATTACGTCCATTCAATTTAATGGAATATACGTCTCGATTGATAGAACTGTTTTCAACCGATTGATAGAAAATTCTGTTCGTCTTTTCATCATAACCATAATAATCGGTGACTTCCCAGTTCCCCATGGTTATTTGGTTAATAAGCTCACCATCTTTATCATAGTGATAAATATGGTTAAATCCATCTGTTTCACTTGTCCAGATAAAGCTATTGTCTTTTAAAAAAGTTAGGTTATCGGTAACATCTATATAGGCCGCATCTTTTTCTGCCAAAACTAAATTTGATGTGTTCGTTTTAGCGTTTATCATCCACAAGTCCAATTCGTTTTGGTGCCTGTTCATATAATGCGCACTTAAAATATCTGAATGGTTGGTCCATTTTATACGTGGAATATAAAAATCGCTATAAGTTTTGCCTACTTTTACTTCTTCAGTTTCTTTTGTATCTATATTATGAATGTGCAACGAAACGATAGAATTCGCTTCTCCTGCTTTTGGGTATTTAAAAACTTGCTGTGTTTGGTAAAGTGCTTCTCCATAAACATCCATAGAGAATTCGGGGACTTTAGTCTCATCAAATCGTATAAATGCTATTTTATTACTTGCAGTATTCCACTCAAAAGCGCGAACAAACGAAAACTCTTCCTCATAAACCCAATCTGTAATACCATTAATAATTGCATTCTTTTTTCCATCCTGAGTTATTTGAGTCGTTTCACCAGATTGTAAATCTTTGACATATAAATTATTGTCTTTTGCAAAAGCTACTTTATTCCCGTCTGGCGAGAATGTTGGTTCTTGAATTTTATCATCGTCAATTAAAGTCAAAGAGGCATTATCTACATGGTACACATAATAATTTCCTAAGGTAGAACGCCGATAAATAGATGTCTCATTAGTTGCCAATATTACTTTACTTTCGTCTTTACTAAAGGTGTAATCTGTAAAATACTTTAATGCATTAAGTGAACCTGAACTCACTAACGTTTTAACCTTTTTTAAAGTTTTATAATCGTAAATATCTATGGATGTCGTTCGCGACTGTCTGTTAAAGTTTAAGATAGAGTATTGTTGCCCATTTGCCATAGAATGCAAAGCATCCATTCTTTCTATTCTAAATGTACCATTCCAAATGGATTCAAGAGTAATATCTTCTGTTTGAGCTGATAAAAAAAATGTGATAAAAAAACAAACACAAAAAGATAATTTTAGGTATTTCATTAAAAAAACTATTTATTTCATAAAATGATGTCAAGTTTACTAAAAATTACGCAAAAAACCGCCATTATTAACACTTAAATAACCTCGAATAAATCAAGATATTCAATATTCATACCAAGAGTAGTATCTTTGTATAGTAAATTAACATTTTATGAGTAGATCTATTGCTGGTTTTTCTAAGCTATCTAAATCTAAAAAAATCGATTGGATTGTCGAAACTTATTTTTCTAATACAGAAGATGCTAAACGTGTTTTAAAACAATATTGGAATACCGATGAAAAATTACAACAACTTCATGACGAGTTTATTGAAAACACCATAACTAATTATTATTTACCACTTGGTGTGGCTCCTAATTTTTTAATAAACGATAAGCTCTACACAATTCCTATGGCTATAGAAGAAAGCTCGGTGGTAGCAGCAGCTAGTAAATCGGCCAAGTTTTGGTTAGAGCGAGGCGGATTTAAAACAAGTGTTATTTCTACAACTAAAATTGGCCAGGTTCACTTTATTTACAAAGGTAATTTTTCGATATTAAAACAGTTTTTTAATAAAACAAAATCTAAACTCATACAAGACTCTAAAGCTATTACTGCAAACATGGAAAAACGTGGTGGTGGTATTATTGATATTGAGTTACGTGACAAAACTGATGCCATCAACAATTATTATCAGCTCCATGTGTCTTTCGAAACGCTCGATGCCATGGGTGCTAATTTTATAAATTCCTGTTTGGAACAATTTGCCAAAACTTTAAAAAATGAAGCTTTACTGTTTGATGCTTTTTCTGAAGAAGAAAAACAAATAGATATTGTTATGAGCATTTTATCTAATTATGTTCCTAATTGTTTAGTACGTGCAGAAGTAAGTTGTAAGGTTGAAGATTTAAGTGAAAACGATACGGTTTCTGGAGATGCTTTTGCTAATAAATTTATACAAGCTGTTAATATTGCTGAAGTAGAACCTTATCGTGCTGTGACACACAACAAAGGTGTTATGAATGGTATAGATGCTGTCGTTCTGGCTACCGGTAACGATTTTAGAGCTGTTGAAGCCGGTGTGCATGCATACGCAGCAAGACATGGTGCATATAGTAGTTTAACGCATGCTAAAATTGAAAATGGCATCTTTACTTTTTGGATGGAAATTCCATTGGCTTTGGGAACTGTTGGCGGACTTACCGGTTTACACCCTTTGGTTAAATTATCGTTAGAGTTATTGCATAAACCATCTGCCAAAGAACTTATGCAAATTGTAGCTGTTGCAGGTTTAGCTCAAAATTTCGCAGCACTACGTTCACTTACAACAACCGGTATTCAACAAGGGCATATGAAAATGCATTTAATGAATATTCTTAATCAGTTTGAAGCTAATAATGAAGAGAAGCATACCATAACTGAATATTTTAAAACGAATACTGTGACTCATAGTGCGGTGGTTGAAGCTATACACAAATTGAGAGTAAAGAATTGAAGATTATGACTTCGACTACGCTCAATCACCAAATATAGTAAGATGATTATGTCGCCTCATCGGTGACTGAGCGTAGTCGAAGTCACATTAATAAACAAATATTATGCCTAATGGTTTTGTATACATATTGGAATGTTCTGATGGTACTTTTTACACGGGTAGTACAATAGATTTGGATAAAAGGTTACATGAACATCAAAATGGTAACGGTGCAAATCATACAAAAAAAAGACTTCCGGTAAAGTTGGTATATGTTCAGGAATTTCTAAGAATAGATGATGCTTTTTATAGGGAAAAACAGATTCAGGGGTGGAGTAGGAAAAAAAAGCTATCTCTAATTGAAGGTCATTTTGATGAGTTAAAAAAATATGCTGAATGCATGAATGATAGTCATTATAAAGAGTGGCTTCGACTACGCTCAGCCACCGGAAACGATAATAAAAAAGAACTTAATCAACTGGTGACTGAGCGTAGTCGAAGCCACGGAAAACTTTTGCTTACAGGGGAATATGTCGTTCTTGACGGTGCTATATCTTTAGCTATTCCTACAAAATATGGGCAGTCTTTAGAGGTTGAAACTATTACTGAACCTAAACTCGTTTGGAAGAGTTTGGATGAAAATGAAGTTATTTGGTTTGAATCTACTTTTGAAATTAATAATAAGGTTTCTCACCCTGTTCGCAATGACAATTCTATCCAAAATGATCTTAATGTTTCTGATAGGCTTATTCAAATTTTAAATGCTGCAAAACAGCTTAATACTAATTTTTTAAATACTAATAACGGTTTTAAAGTCACTACTAAATTAGACTTTCCTAGGCATTGGGGATTGGGGACCTCATCTACTTTAATAAATAACATAGCACAATGGGCAGATATTGATGCTTATAGATTGTTAGAAACAACTTTTGGTGGTAGCGGGTATGATATTGCTTGTGCGCAACATAGCTCACCTATTACTTATCAATTAGAAAATAATACCCCTATAGCTAAGCCCGTAGTCTTTAACCCTTCTTTTAAAGATCATTTATATTTTGTTTATTTAAATAAAAAGCAAAACAGCAGAGAAGGCATTAAGCATTATAATGCCAACAAAGGAGATTTAAATGTTATTAGGGATATTAATGATATTACTTCTCAAATAATAACCTCTGATTCTTTGGAAGGTTTTGAAGCCTTAATAATGCAACACGAAGCCATCATATCTAAATTAACTAAGCAAAAGGCTATTAAAGCCCTTATGTTTAGTGATTTTAACGGTAGTATTAAAAGTCTTGGAGCTTGGGGTGGTGACTTTATCTTAGTAAGCTCTAAAGAGAATCCAACCCCATATTTCAATAAAAAAGGTTTTAAAACTGTTATCCGTTACGCCGATATGGTTTTATAAAAAATACTAAAGCCCCGCAAAACGAGGCTTATTATACTTTATCTTAATACTGTCCTATTGAACTTGAGTTTCAACTCTGTTATCTTCTATTTCTGCTACTTCTTTTAAAGCATTATATACTTTGGAGTTAACAGCATTCATTTTTTGTTGCTCTACTCTATTTGCAGCTGCCTGATAGCTATCAAGAGCAACAGCAGGTGTTACTTTAGTAACCTGAATCATATAAACACCATTTTCCCCATCAATTAATTTTGAGGTTTCTCCTTCATTTAATCCAAAAGCAGCACCAACAACTAAAGGTTCTCTTCCTGCTCCAGAAATAGTTGGGCTTTTCATATTTATTGCAGATGCAGATCTTACAGTTGTATTTTCGGCAGCAGCTAAATCTTCAAGTGTTTTAGCTGTTACTCTATCTCTAATTATTTCTGCTTTCTTTTCTTTTCTAATAAGAGGCAATACTTTAACTGTAGCATCATCAACGGACATTAGTCCTTCTTCATGTTGAGCTACTAACTGCGCTACTACATAGCCATTAGGAACATTAAAACGCTTTACATCTCCAACTTCTGCATCTTCTTCAAAAGCCCAACGTACTATTGGTCTTTGACTTCCAACTCCTGGTATGTTTTCATCTAAAACTTTAATACCGTTTACAGGGCGCACAGTATAATTAGCTTCTTTTGCCAGTGCTTCAAAATCGCCTTTCCCTGCATTAATCTCAAAATTAGAAGCATCTCTAAATATCTTAGCTGTGGTTGTTTCAGATGGTTCTATTTCTCTGGCAATGGTTCCTACTTGTATGGCTTTGCTTTTATCTTTCTGACCTTCAATTTCGATTATATGGAATCCAAAAATTGTTTTAACAACACCTAAATCTCCTGTTTTACCTTCAAACTCAAAATCATTAAATTCCGATACCATGGTATTATAAGGGTGCCAATCGTAACGCCCCTCTTTTTCAACACTTCCTTGATCTGATGAAAATTCTTTTACTAATTCTGGGAATTTTGAACGATTAGATTTAATAACCCCCAATAAGCTATCTGCAGTCGTTTTAGCTTCTGCCTCTGTTTGTGTTACTTCTGGAGCAGCACTTCTAGATCCTTTAAAAGGGATTAATATGTGTCTTACTTTTACTGAATCTGGAATTTGTTTAACAGCAACTACTTTAGAAACTTTAAAGTACCCATTATCTTTATAAGGTCCGTAAACACCACCTGCTTCAAGTTTGTAAATACTATCTGCTACAGCAGTTGGTAAACTTGACTTAAACACAAAACGACTATCGAATTTTATATCTGAATACGAGTTAATATAATCTTCGTCATTTTTAACTTGCGAAAAGGCTACTATAGTATCTTTTCTTCCGGTTTCATCAACAAATCTACCTTTTAAATAAATGTCAAGGTCTGCCTTAATTGCATTTTCATCTTCAACAGATGCTACCTCATCAAACTGTACAAATTTAATATCTCTGGAAGCTTCTACTTTATATGTTTCTTTATTTTTATTGATATAATCTGAAATATCAGATTTAGAAACTTTAACTAAACTATCTTTAATAGATGCATAGGATACTTGAACAAACTTAATATCTACTTTATTTCCTTCTAACTTATGCTCTAATTCTCCTTCTGCTAAAGTTCCTGTTAAACCTGCTTTTACTAAGTTGAAATAATTTTGTTGTAACCCATTTGCTGCAACAGATTTTTCGTAATTAACCCAACTGACATAAGCTTGTTGAGACGTTTCTTTTAAATTGGCAATGTACTCGTTTAATTTATTCTCGTCAAAAAGTCCTGCTTCGTTTAAAAATTCCGGGCTTGTAGCCAAAGATGTTTTTAACAAGTCTCTCATCTGATCTTTTTCAACAGAAATACCCAGTTCATCATATTGCGTTTGCATTACGATGCGTCTAACTTCTTGCTCCCACACTCTATTCATTACCTGAGTATTAGTAGCATTTGGACCTGCTTGTCTTTGTGCTGCTTCTACTTTTTGCATGAAGTCTTCACGTGTAATGTCTTTACCATTTATAGTAGCAACAATATTTTGTGATTTTGAAGTAAGTGCATCACTGTTTTTAAATAAATCTGCTAATACAAAAGAAAATAACGCCATTGCTATTATTAATATTAAAAATAGTGAACGTTGTCTAATCTTATTTAAAACTGCCATTTGTAATTTAATTTTTTAAAACCCTTAGTCGGGATTTATAGCTTATTAAGTTGGTTGTCAATTTAATAATAATTGACAAAATATCGTGCGCGAAAATACCATTTTCTATTTAATAATAAAAGCAGAAAGGCGCTTTAATTACATTACGCATATAGATTTCTTCTTTGATAAGAATATGTTGTTGTATGAAGCTTTTATCAAAAAACGTCATGTCATTTTTTTCAAATCAATCTTCTTCTAAACATTTAAGTTCTATCATATCAATTTTAGTGTTCGATACTTCTAAAATTGTAAATTGAAATGTGTCAATTTTCACAATATCACCTTGAGCCGGAATTTCTTCTGTATGATTAACGATAAGACCTCCTAATGTCTCGTAATTTTCACTTTCCGGCAGATTTATTTTATAATTTTCGTTAATATAATCAACCTCTAAACGCGCAGAAAATTTATACATCATATCATCTACAACTTCTTCAATTAAATCTACCGTATCATGTTCATCTTCAATTTCCCCAAACAATTCTTCAATAATGTCCTCTACAGTCATAATACCAGATGTCCCTCCGTATTCATCTAAAACTACAGCAATACTTCTTCGCTTTTTTGTAAGCACTCCCAACACATCTTTTATAAGCACTGTTTCTGGGACAAACTCAATAGGCAGCATCATGGACTTAATACTCTTGGGCTTTTTAAATAACTCGAAAGAATGTACATATCCTAAAATATCGTCTATGGTTTCTCTATAAACGAGTATTTTGGTACATCCGGTTTCTGTAAATAACGTACTTAATGATTTAATAGAATCGCTAATTTCTATAGCTATAATTTCGGTGCGAGGCACCATAACTTCTCTTGCTTTTACTTCGGAAAATTCGAGAGCATTCTGAAAAATCTGAATTTCTGTATCCACCTCTTCATGTGCTTCTACAGATTCCATTTGTTCACTTATATAGTTACCTAGCTCTACTTTTGTAAATGCTAATTGTATTTGATCGCCTTCTGTTTTAAAAAAATGTTTAAGTACAAAATCCGATATCCAAATAACAAAATCTGATATAAAAGTAAATAAAACATAGAACACATAAGCCGGAATCGCCAAGGCCTTAATTAAGGTGTTCGAATAAATTTGAAAAAATACTTTAGGTAAAAATTCTGCCGTTATTAAAATAATACATGTCGATATTAAGGTTTGAGACAATAAACTCAAATCGGTTAACATGTAGTTAATAAAAGGATATGTTGTTGGGAGTATGGTTTGAAACCAATTCACCAATAAATCACCCATAAAAAGACCATAAATAACTAATGCTATATTATTACCTATAAGCATGGTAGCTATAAACTTTGAAGGCTTAGCAGTAAGCTTTTTTAAAACTTTTGCAAATATGCCTTCTTGTTTTTTTTCAATCTCTATATGAATTTTATTTGAAGACACGTAAGCGATCTCCATACCCGAAAAAAAGGCTGAAAGAATTAATGATGCAATTATAATAATGGCATAAATGCTCATTTAGTTTGATTTTCCTTTATTTTGAAGTTTATTGCTAAACCGCCTTCTAAAGAAAAACATAAAAATCGCTAAAGAGCCAAGCAATATGGAAGGGTAAGCGATTTCGCCTACATTTACATACTTTGCAATAGCATCGTATATGAACAAGGCGGCAAAAACCAAATAGGCATATTGAAAAATCTTAGAATATTTCATAGACTATGAATCGTTAATTAAAACAAAGATAGTAAAATCGAAAAAGAAATTCTGGTGGAAAAAGATTAATCGTCAAGTGAAATAATTCCCGTCACCTCAAGTACCTCGGCGTTGGTAAATTCACGATTAGAGTCGAATCCATTGCCGTTAATAATGTCTTGTTTTGTAGTAAACGTAACAGGGACATTTGTAAAAACCCATGCCTTTTTTTGGTCGTAATATAACTGCTCTGTTTTTAATACATTACCATCGTGCGTTGTAATAACCACGTGCCCTTGTAAATCAATTAGATTAGTATTATCGTATACAATAGCATAATCTGAAATTATGGTGCTTTTCCTGTTTTCTTCATCAAATACGTACAATACAATACCATCTGTAAATTCTTTAAAAGGAAAGTCTCGATTGGTATAATCGAACATTTTAGCACCAACAAGGTCAGCCTCGAGCCTACCTGAATCGGTATACTTTAGGTTAAACTTTTCCGCAATACCAATAGGCTCATTTTCTGAAATACCTATTTTTTGAACCTGATTAAAACTGTCATTACACGAAAAAAACAAAGTCACAATAAAAATTACTGTGACTATGTTTAATATATTGTATGTGTGTTTTTTATTCATTAAATCTTTGGTACTGTAACCGAAGCTCCAATCCAGCAAGCAATTTTAATGACTTGTCCAGATCTTCCTGAACTAAAAATCTCAGCTTTTTGTGGTGCTTTAGCTAAATAATTATTAACAGATTTAGAAGAGTTTTTCTTTTGGGTAGGATCTACGCGAGCCGCTTTTCTGGCTTCATCTGCAGCTAACCAATACACAGCTCTTTTATCAAAATTAGTAGCCCCGCAATTATTTGCACTAGCAGCATACATAGCAGCTATCGATATATAAGGGCTACCATTAGATGGGTTTAACTTTAGTGCTTGTCTGAAATAATTTCTAGCTTTACCGTATCGTTTTTTCTTTTTAAGAATAAGTCCAATTCTGTTAGCTAATTTTGCTTTTTTAAATTTATCTGTTTCTAAATCAAAAGACTGTTGAAAATACTTTATAGCTTCATTTTCTTTGTGATTTTTAAATAAAATAGTTCCAACGAAGTATTTTGTATCTGCAGAAGGTGCAGTCTGATCATAAGACTTTACTAATTTCTCATATAAAGGATCATTAGTACATTCCTTATAATACATTTTACTTACGGCACGTTTTAACCAAACTACATTGTTTTTATTCTCTTCAAAATCTTTTCTGTATAAAGGAATTAAGTTTTCACAATTCGCTCTATCTCCTAATTTTTGATCGATACTTCCTGAAATTTGATCGTATGCTCTTAAATAACTCTCATAAGAATTTTTATACCGTCCTTCTTTTTTAGTTATTTCAGTACCGGCATCTTCTTTCGCAATAAGCTTATTGAGTTTTTCTGAATAGTTTTTAACTTCTTCTTCTACCTTCTCTACAACATCATCATACTTATTAAATAAATCTTTAGCTGGTTTCTTTTTTGCATCATATAAATCTACCATTAAAGAAAAATACGTGTACAAACTTTTAGGGTTAGTAAAGGTAGCCTTATCTAATTTATAAGCGGCATCAAAACATTCGTAAAGCTCTTCTTTTGTCTTATTTAATACCTTTCTGTTATCGTACATTAATTGGCACGCTTTTGCTGCATATTCTCCTTTTTTGGTTTTACTTGCAAAATGTACTGCTCTTTCTTTCCACAACTTCAATAAATCATTAATATAATTTACTTTATCTGTATCTGATGTTGCTTGTTTAATTTTATGAGCCAAAATTTTATCACCATCTATATAAATAGCAATATTAAATTTTGGACATTTATTTCTTACTATCATCCAAGGTTCATGAGCTGCATCATAATTTTTAGCTTTTACATACTCATGAAAAATAGACAACTTAGTCATGCACTCTTCATCTTGTTGTGCAAAACCAGCATGTAAGCCAATAAATAATAATGTAAATAAAAATGTAATTTTTGTTTTCATAATAATAATTTTATGCTATTAGTCATATTTTCTTTTCCTAAACCATCTATCATTCAAAGATAAACTTATTTGAAAATTAACAAAGTTCTCTTGAATCAAGCTACTGTTGGTAGTTCCTCTTTTACCAATTTCAAAACCTAAATTTGCATTAGATAAAAAACTCCCCATCGGTAATCCTACCCCAAAAGATATGCCAAACTCATTTATTGATTCACTATTTATATTTAATCCTGTTTTTTCGTAACGTGCTCCTGCTCTATAAACAATACGTTTTATATAACTATAACTGTTAAAAGAATTATACTTTGGAATATAGAAGCCTCCTAAAGAAAATGTTGTAGCATCTTCATACATTATAACAGTAGTATTACTAGTATATAAATCATTTGAAAAATCACTTGTTTTTTGTGCGGTATATTCGGCACCAACAAACCAGTTTCTTGGTTTACCAATCCCCGCTCCTATTGAAAACTTTGCAGGTAGTGTTAAATCGGTTTCTAACAATCCAAGAGCTTCCAAATCAACATCTATGGTATTAATTTCAAATTCACTTCCGCTAGTGTTTGTTGTTATAGTAGAAAATGATCTTGTGTTTTTAGACACTAAATTACTCTCTGGCGTGTACGTTATTCCAGAAGAAAGTTCTAAATTTTCTGTTAACAACTTTTTAAAAGACAGCCCTATATTAAAGCTTAAACCACTTAAATCGGATCTATTATTCTCACGTGACTGATTTTGAAGCGGTACGCCATCACTATCATACAAATATTCAACTGTACTATTTTGAATATTACCAAAATTATATTGAGCATCAATACCAACACTTAACTCATCTGTTATTTGATACCCTAACCCTAGAAATGCTCTATTAAGCCCACCTTCTCCTCTAAACTTATTTTCAATATCTTCATTATCGTTTAAGGATTCCAATTTATATCCAACTGATGTATACGGCATTAGCCCAAAACCAAAACCAAACTTACCCATTGGTATAGATAAAGCCAGATAATCGAACGTTGTTGAAGCTGTATTATCTGATCCGGTATCACTTTTTAAATTTATACTGGAATAGCTTGCTCCTACTGTAAACTTTACAGGTCTGCTTTCGTTATTGAAACTTTCCAGGTTTTTTCCTGCATATGAAGCAGGGTTACGCAAATTAACATGAATACTATCATTATATATACTTAAACCTCCCATACTTCTATTTTCTACGGTACCTTTAAATTTAAGACTTCCAATACCATAAAAAGAATAAGGCGAAGCCGTCCCTTCTTGGCCGTAACTGTGAATTGCAAAAACTGCAATAAAAACTAATACAAGTTTTTTTATCATTCGTTTAAGTTAAATTGTAAAATATAATTTAATCCTTCTAAAAGAAAATTAGAATTGGCAAATATGCTACTTTTTAATTGTTTTGACAAGAAATTAGCATCACCTCCTGTTAAAATTACTGTTAAATCTGAATATTTTCGATTATATTCTTCAATAATACCATCAATTTCTTTTAAAAGACCGTTTACTACTCCGGAATGAATTGACGCATTCGTTGAGTTTCCTATAATACTTTTCGGGGTTTCTGATTCTAATAACGGTAAATTGGCAGTTAAATTATTTAATGATTTATAACGCATGCGAAGCCCTGGAGAAATAGCCCCTCCTATATATTCGTTCTTTGCTGTTACAAAATCGTAAGTAACACAGGTTCCTGAATCAATAATAAGTACATTGCTATTTGGAAACTGATCGACTGAAGCACAGACCAATGCTATTCTATCTACACCTAAAGTATTTGGCGTAGCATAAAGATTCTTAAACGGCAATTTTACATTGGAATCTAAAATCATGACATCAAAAGATTTACCTATAGCCTCTACATCTGACTTATTAAGTTTTCCAACTGAAGAAATAATTGCTTTTTTTTTAGGGCCATGCGTCTCTTTTAAAATATTTATACTTTTTAAAACAAGTTTTAACGCCACTACTTCTTTATGCATAAGCATACTATTCTTAAAAATAGCCAGCTTAACAAAAGAATTGCCTACATCTATTATTAAATTCATACTTTTAAAAAAGTCTAAATTTACAAAATGGGTATCAATAATTATTCCATTTCTGGGTATAATATTAATAACAAACTAGTTATAGCTATTTTGGTTTGAAATAAATAAAACTGATCGATTTTTTACAAATTTCTTTTGGGTAATAATAAAAATGAATATATATTTGCATCCGCTTTGGCAAGCTACCTTAGCTCATCCCGATAGCTATCGGGAGGTAGAGCAAAGTCAAAATCGTCAATTGCTGAGGTACCTTAGCTCAGTTGGTAGAGCAAAGGACTGAAAATCCTTGTGTCCCTGGTTCGATTCCTGGAGGTACCACAAAAAAATCCCGAAACATTTGTTTACGGGATTTTTTGTTTTTTTAGAATGCCGAAGGGTGTATCTCAATTATTATTCATCTCGCAAACTCTCCACCGGATTTCTAGTTGCCGCTTTAATACTTCCCAGAGATTGCCTTTATTTTTAAACTAAAAAAACTTATGAATATCCGAATTACTTTTCACTTAATCTGTTACAAGGTATATATTACCAAATATTGACACGATTTTTCTTTATCTTAACAAAAAAAACAGTCAACTGCACATAGCTCAGCGTTCTACTTAATTTGATAAAAATATGGATATAAAAACCACAATTACAATAACAGCATCGATACTAGCTTTATTAACATCTGTTTTCACTTCATATTTTTCTTGGATAAAAAATAAAGAAATTGAGAAATTGAGATTAAAATTAGAAAGTGAAAAGGAAAAAATCAAATTTCTTTTTCAGTATGAAACAGATAAATTAAGTCAATATTATGTTAGTTTAAAAGATTTTCTCACATTAACCCAAAAAATAAAAGATGAGATACGATTTTTAATAAATTCAAATATGTTTGATAAGGAAAAGAATACACTTTTGAATAATATTCAAGAAAAAATAATTAATCAATATTCAAAAGACATAGTGTTTTTTAAAAAATCAGAGCCCGATATCGCTCATCAAATAAAAAATAACGTTTTGTCAATAATTGAATTATTAAAGCGATCTAATTCGGAATCCATCGAAGTCAAGGAGCTTCTTGATAAAATATCATCAGATCAAAAATCGTTAAGGAAGCAAATGGATAAAGAAATTGATGAAATGCTAAAGTCAATTGAGAACAACAACTATTCATGAAAATTCTTATTTATGCAAGAAATAAAATAAATGTTATTGTACATACAAAATGGTTTGAGAGGTTAAGTAATGAAGTCAAGTCTTCAGTTGATATAGAGATTATTGAAGAATTTTTATTTGATTTTCACCCTGACATTTTTATCACTCATCTTCATACATTTGAGGGACGTCAGTTCAAAAAAATAAGAAATTTAACAGCCCTTATAAGACAAAAAACCCCTAAATGCCTTATAGTTATTACGCTTCACAATGATGCTTTTTGGTATAAGGAATACCAAGATGAATACTTTAATAATTATTCCTATGATTTGATTGGTAATGAATCTCTAACGTATCTAAAATTACATAAAAATTCTAAATCAGTCCATCCTAGTTCTTATTATGAAGAAGCGGTCTATGAATGTATTTTGGAATTAGCTAAAGAAAAAACTAAGTTCAACAATATATAACTTTACTATACACTACTGTAAAGCTATTTAATGAATTTTATCAAACTGCAATTATGACGGATTTGACTAAGTCAGAATCTACTCGGAATAGTCAAAGATCAATCAAAAATAATTCTACAATCTCAAATATGCTCTTGAATACTCACTAGTACACAAATGCATACAGATTCATTTTAGAATTAAAGAATCTCATCAATTATATACGTAAATATACTGGTATTCATACAAGTGTAAAAGTACAAGCTACTGGAGGTACCACAAAAAAATCCCGAAACATTTGTTTACGGGATTTTTTGTTTTTTAGAATGCCGAAGGGTGTATCTCAATTATTATTCATCTCGCAAACTCTCCACCGGATTTCTAGTTGCCGCTTTATAGGTTTGCCAACTTACGGTTAGTAATGCAATAACTAATGTAAACACTCCTGCCAAAGCAAACACCCACCAGCTTAATTCTGTTTTATAAGCAAAATTCTCAAGCCATTTACTCATGGCGTAATAAGCTATGGGGCATGCTATAACAAAAGCTACGACTACCCATTTTATAAAGTCTTTATTAAGCATAAACATAATTTCATTTATTGTTGCTCCATTTACTTTTCGTACACCTACTTCTTTAATACGGCGTTGTGTGTCGTAGAGCGCAACGGTAAACAAGCCTATTCCAGATATCAGTAAGGCAATAGCAGTAAATATTATGTATATGATACTTAAACGTTTTTCTTTTTTATAAAGTAACTCAATTTCATCACTTAAGAAAGAGTACTGAAAAGTCTCTCTTGGGTTAACTTTTTTAAATACATCTTCAACAAATTGCAAGCCTTCTTTCTCTTTATCTTTTTGAAACTGTATATGAAAATCATTTTCCATAAATTCATTATAAAACATGATAAGAGGCTTAGGCTTAACAGACAATCTTTCATAATTAAAATCTTTAACGACCCCTATAATTTCGTAGCCATTTTTTAATAAACCATAAGTCAATACTCTATGCTTAGAGATATCCCTTAAATTCCAAAATCGTTTGGCGGCTTCATTGATAACCACTTTTTTGTTCTTAACCATAGGGTTATCTTTTTCAATATCAAAAAACCGTCCCTCAACGACTTCTATATCATAAATTTTTTCAAAGCCGGGTGTCACGGTGTAGAAGTTTAGTGTTGTAAAATCATTTTCGGTCTCCTTAATTTTGAATTCAATTGCATTCGGATTTAATAACGGGGATCCTTGAGAAAATTTAATAATCTTGGGGTTAGAGGATAATTCATTTTTAATATATTGATACTTAGTTTTCTTTTCCTGTTCTATTTTAGTTTTATTATTTCTATGCTCATCAGGATTATGGAAAGATTCAAAATACATTTTAGATCTAATAATATTTTCACTTGTAAAACCTAAATCTTTGTTTAGCATTAAACGCAACTGGTTTGTTACTACTAAAGAAGATACTAAGAGAAGCATTGTTAATGTAAATTGAAAAATGATGATTAGTTTTTGCCCTATTAATCGATTTTCTATAAAGGATACTTTTTTTAAACTTTTAATTATAGAAGTTCGTATAATTATTATTAATGGATAAATTAATGCTAAGAATAGTATTAAAAATAAAACAACTCCGTTTATAAGAACTACTTTCCACAAAGGAGGGGCAAGTTCAACATTAGTAAAATTATTAAAGGCAGGTATCAAATATTGATAACCCAATGTTATTACAGAAATAGACAAGAGAAGTAACAATAATAATTCAATATTTTTCTTAAAAAAAACATGCCGTTTTTGGGCACCATTTACCATATAAATGGCATTTTTCTTAACACTTGAATGCATATTAACAATTTGTAAGTTTGAAAAGTTAAGTGCAGAGATTATTAGAATAACAAACATTATAACTATAAGAACATAGATGTTTTTTTTATCTCCATAACGAGGAAAAACATCAGCCTTAAAAGGAATATCTTTTTCTAGATAAACATCATCTAAAGCAACAATTGTTATGTCTTTGAATTCAAAAAGAGGCTGACCTTTTCCTATATTTTTAATTTTTCTTTTAAAAATATTGATGTCGGTAGTTTTTTTTACCGATATAAAATCTGTTCCTAGAAACACCCCTTTTTCATGTATCTTTTTTGATCTGAATAAAATAAAATCAAAAGTTAAAGAACTGTTTACAGGTAAGTTAACAACTCCTTTTACTGTATATATCTTTTCTTCCTTGTTAGTACTAATTTTTATAGGTTTACCTAGCGGGTTTTGACCTCCAAATACATTTTTCACAAACTGTTCAGACAGCAAAACGGTATTAGAATCATTAGTTAGTTTTTCACCATCTCCTCCTTTTAATTTGAAATCAAATATTTTAAAGAAATTAACATCTGTAATAATACCTTCTGAAACGAAGTTTGAATTTTTATAAAAAATTGTTGCTTCATTTTTATTAATTTTTTTTACTGAAATAGCTTCTTCAACTTCTGGAAAGTCGCTATAATCAAAATCAAAAAAATAAGATGGGTTCATACCAGACCAATCACTACTAGGAGAGTCTCTTATAATAACTGTGTATATATTATTTTTATGAAAATTGTTCATTGTAAGTTCATTATGAACATAAGAGAACAATAATGAAATGCACAACGCTCCCAAACAAAGAGTTACTAAACTACCTGCAAAAATGACTTTATTACTTCTAAAGTTTCTAAGGGCAAATTTTATATAATGTTTTAGCATGGTTTGTTTGTTTTATAAGCTTTTAAACAAGCTTAAAACATTCTCTGTTTTTTCACTAAATTACTCATCTCTCAACGCCTCTACCGGATTTCTAGTAGCCGCTCTATAACTTTGCCAACTTACAGTTAGTAATGCAATAACTAATGTAAACACACCTGACAAAGCAAATACCCACCAGCTCAAAGTTGTTTTATAAGCGAAATTCTCTAACCATTTACTCATAGTATAATACGCTATAGGGCAAGCAATAACAAAAGCTATAAACACCCATTTTATAAAATCCTTATTGAGCATAAACAGGATTTCATATATAGTAGCACCATTTACTTTTCGAACCCCTATTTCTTTAATGCGTCGTTGCGTATCGTACAAAGCAATAGTAAATAAGCCAATAGCAGAAATTAACAACGCAATAATGGTAAAGGCAATGTAAATAGAACTTAAACGTTTTTCTTTTTTATATAGTTCTGCGATTTCATCACTTAAAAAAGTATATTTAAATATCTGATTTGGGTTTACTTCTTTAAATAATGCTTCAATATACTGAATCCCCTCTTGCATTTTATTCTCATAAAACTTAATAAAATATTCGGCTCCAGAATCTTCAAAATAAACCATCATAAGAGGCTGGGGTTTTGCCGATAAATGCTCATAGTTAAAATCTTTAACCACGCCTATTATTTCATAATCACCCCAACTTCTATTGTTAATAATTGTATTTTCTATGTCATCAATACCCCAATGCTTTTTAGCAGCCTCATTAATTACTATTTTTTTGCTACGTTGTTTATCTACTCCTGCTTCAAAAAAGCGTCCTTCTACTAAATTAAAATGGAACAGATTTTGATGATTTGTTGTAACAACTAGTGAATTGAGCGTTTCAAATTCAAAATCTCCAGTTTTAGGCTTCCAATCTATTGGAAAAACATCAAGAGGAGAGTTCCCTTGAGACAACTCCTTAATACTAGAAAATGAAGCTAATTGATCATTTATATATTTAGGTATCTGCATTGCTTTTTCTCGTTCTTCTAGCCTTCGTTCTTTAGGCCAATTTCGACTTTCAGGGTTAAAAGGTGGCTCGTGAAAAAGTTTAACTTTCAAAATACCTTCATCATTAAAACCAAGATCTTTATCTAACATTAATTTTAATTGATTATTCACTATTATAGCAGAGATTAATAGTAAAAAAGCCATGGCATATTGTAGAACAACTGTAGTTTGTTTTCCTTTTATTTTTTGAGAAATAGAGGTCGTCTTCTTTAAATTATTAATAGTTGAAAAACGATTAATAATAACCATTGGGTATATTAAACCAATTACTGTTATGGTAGAAATAATAATAATATTAATTAAGAATATTTTCCATACTGGTGGGTTTAATGAAACCCCTACAAAACCATTAAACCATGGAAGTAAAATATTATAAAACAGCGAAATAAATAATGAAGACAATATAATTACAACTAAAGTCTCAACCATTTTCTGGCTAATTATATGTCGCTTAAAAGCCCCATTCACTTTAGATATAGCCATATTTTTGAGTACAGCATTAATATTAACTATCTGAAGATTGGAATAATTGAGAATAGACACAAATAATATAACAAACATAATCACGATTAATATATCCATGTTTTTTTTGTTGCCTGAACTAAATAGAGTATGCTTTTTTAAACCGCTCAATTCAGAACTAAAATATAAATCATCAAGGCTTTTTATGGAAGTTATACTTTCGGTTAACTGCGGATAAAAATTTGGAACTTTGTTATTAGATTCCTTTATTTTTTCGCAAAACGTATTTCTATTAAAACCTATTTGACTTTTAAAAAAGGGAGTGCTTGAACGTCCATAACCATAAGTTCTTTTTGTATAAGGAATAATATAATCAAACTTTATAGAGCTATTGGTTGGTATTTTAATTATCCCCTTAACCGTATGTGTACCTTGATACATTCGTGTTTCTATATAAACACTTTGACCAATAGGATTACTATCTCCAAAAAGTTTTTTGCTATAGTTTTTGCTTAAAATGACAGATTCTACATCTTTTAAAATAGTGTTTTTATCACCATATTTAAGTTTAAAATCAAATACCTTGAAAAAACTACTATCAGCAACAATACCTTTAGGTAAATAAATATCTTGCTTATATTTTAGTTTTGTTTCATCTTCTCTATAAAAAATTAAAGATGTTGCACTTTCAACTTCAGGGTATTCTTCGGGTGTAAATCTATATGGATAGCTCCAATCACTCTTAGGAGATTGCTTCATCATTACCATATAAATATCTTGCTCTCTTTCATGAAAATCATCCATAGTAAGTTCGTTATGAACATAAGAGAACAAAAGAGAGATACACAAAGCCCCGAAACAAAGTGTGGCAAGACTTCCTGCAAAAATGATTTTATTGGACCTGAAATTTCTAAATGCAAATTTTATATAATGTTTTAGCATGGTTTTGTTATTTGTTTATCATTACGAAGAACTCTTTTTAAGTGAGATTATAATCTGTTAATTGCACTCATAAGTGTTGCTTAACAGGAATTAGTATTAAACCAGAGCTGGATCCTTTCTAGTTTCAGTCACAATTTTCCCATCAAATAAATTAATAATTCTGTGTGAGTAATTCGCGTCCCTATCCGAGTGCGTTACCATAACTATAGTGGTACCTTCTTGATTAAGTTCGGTGAGTAAATTCATAACTTCTCTACCATTTTTAGAATCTAAATTTCCAGTAGGTTCATCTGCCAATATCAATTTAGGATTGGCTACTACAGCTCGAGCTATGGCAACACGTTGTTGCTGACCTCCTGATAACTGCTGAGGAAAATGTTTTGTTCTATGTCCCATTTTCATACGTTCAAGTACTTCTTTAACCATGCGCTTACGTTCGCTGGCTTTTATTTTCAAGTAAATTAAGGGCAACTCTACATTTTCGTAAACTGTAAGTTCATCTATTAAATTAAAACTCTGAAACACAAACCCAATATTACCTTTACGCTCTTGAGTACGCTTACTTTCTTTTAAGCCACCTACTTCTTTACCGTTAAAAGCATACGTTCCTTCTGATGGGTTATCTAACATCCCTATTATATTTAATAAGGTTGATTTACCACAGCCCGAAGGCCCCATTATAGCTACAAACTCGCCTTTCTTCACATTTAAACCTATATTATTGAGCGCCTTGGTTTCAATCTCTTCTGTTCTGAAAATTTTTGAAAGCTTTTCTGTTTTTATCATTTTTTAAAATATTTAATTGTTAATCTCTCATTTTTTATTGTTGTTAAAAGGAATCGTTTGGTTTCTCCTAAAACAAGTCATAGTTTTCTAGTAATTTATTCGCGTTTCCCCACCTTAAAGAGAATAAACTGATTACTATTTTTTTAATTCTATTCATCTCTCAAACTCTCCACAGGGTTTCTAGTTGCTGCTCTATATGTTTGCCAACTTACAGTTAACAATGCTATTATTAATGTAAAAGCTCCAGCTAAGGCAAACACCCACCAACTTAAACCTGTTTTATATGCAAAATTCTCTAACCATTTACTCATAGCGTAATAAGCTATTGGGCATGCTATTACAAAAGCAATAAACACCCATTTTATAAAGTCCTTATTAAGCATAATCATAATTTCTTTTATAGTCGCTCCATTTACTTTACGGATACCTATTTCTTTGGTTTTACTTTCGGTAATAAAAAGACTTATGGCTATCATACCCAATAAAGAAATAAAGAGAACAATAACCGTAAAGGCTTCTAATAAGTGTTTTAGTTGGAGCTCTTTTTTGTAAATGTCGTTTAGGTCATATTGAAACAATATGTCTTCTATAAACATAGGTTCAACACCTTTTTTTATAAAAAACCCTCTAGTATCTTCATATAGTTGCTGCCTATATCCATCTTGAAAAGACACCACTAAAGAACCATAATACCATCCTGTATAATCTTTATTGTTAATTATTAATGGTTGAATAGGATAATACAAAGGTGTACAATACACATTTTTAATAACGCCTATAATTACAAATTCTTTATAGCCTTCAATTTTAAAAACTTTCCCAATAGGTTTTTTTAAATTTGCTTTACGTACAAACTCTTCATTAACCAATATTTCAGATAAGCTTTTGCTTTCTTGTTTAATCTTATCTGATTTATCAGTAACTTGTTTCTCAGGGAAATTTCTGCCATAAAGTAACTTTATCCCATTAACTTTTAAAAAATTATAGTCGCCCTCTTTAAGAATGACATCAACATCCTTATTGGTTTCTACATTTGTTATAGCGTTTAAATTAAATGTTGGAGAAAAGAGTAACTGAGAGTATGATGTTGATTTAACATAGCTTTTAGTTTCTAAAAAACTTTTTAAATCTGTATAATTTCTTGTTGATAGGCTTACAACATTTTGAGGGTTATACCCCAAATCTTTATTTTGTATATAATCAACTTGTTTTCCCACAAACAAAATACAAATGATCAATCCAATAAATAATAACAATTGAAAGCCAATCATTAATTTTTTAGAAATCCAAGAGTTTTGCCTTTTGGTTCTCGGTTTTTCAATAATTATTGATTTATATGAGAAGACAAACTCTAAACTTCCTATAATTAAGCCTAACAATAGTATGATTCCAAAATATATAACCAAAAGTATACCATCACTTGCTATGGATAAATGATAGTTAAACCCGATAATATTTGAAATAAATCTACCCATTAGAGGGTATGTTATTAATGTTAGCACAAAACAAATACTAGTGTTTAATAAAGATTCAATAACCAATTGCGTATAAATACCAACTTTTGACGCACCTAAATACCGCCTTGTTTTAAACTCTTTGACGCGACTCACATTAAGTCCCAAATTCATGATAATATAATTAGTTATCGCTAGAAATAAGGTTAGCATACCAACTAAAAGAATAATACGCAAGAACTGTAAATCCCCTTTGCGCTTTTGGTGAACTATATCTGTTGAATTAAAATAAATAGTATCTAATCGTTGAAGATATAATTCAAAATAAGGCTCTTTGATTGTTTGATTTACAAACGCCCTATTAGCTCTAATTTTAACTTCAGAAAACATAAGTTTGGTTGCCTTTTCAGAAAACAGTTTAGTGTTTTGTGTTTTTGGCATGTATAAATACAAATGGGTCGACCCACCTGTTCCAAGCCATTTCATATCAATAGAAACGGCTTTCTGATAGCTTTCTATGTTTATAAAATAATCTCCTTGAATTGTTGAGTTTTCAGGAATTTTATTGAGCACACCAATAACTTCATATTTATCTTTATTTTCTTTATAATCTTCAGAAAAAGTTAAAACTTCACCTATAGGCTCTTTTTCTCCAAAAAGGATTTTTGCAGCTTTTTCAGATATAATTACCCCATTCGAATTTTCTTTAAATTGGGCAACACTCCCCTTTTTTAAACTAAAGCCAAAGAGCTCAAAAAAAGAGGCATCTATATATGAAATATCATTTTTATCATTTTTATCGTTTGCTTTTACTATAATTTCATTTCTTGTTGTAATACGGGTGTAACTCTCTACTTCCGGAAATTTTTCTTTTAATAATTCCCCAAAAGGAAGAGGGGTATCTGCAACTGGAAAATTAGAATTAAGACTTTTTTGAACAACCCTATAAATTTCTTTCTTCTTGCTGTGAAACCCATCTACACTCAATTCCTTAAAAACAAAATGATAAATATGAAAAGAAGCAATAATAGCAATACTCATTCCTAAAATAGAAATAATATAGATTTTATAGTTTCTACTAATTCTACGGATATATTCTTTTAATATTTTAAAAATCATATATATTTTGTTCTATTAAAATTGGTTATTTTAAAATTAACTTATCACTCTCCCCAAAAGCATCATAACCCGATATTATAACTTGCTCTCCTGTCTCCAACCCTTCCAAAACTTCATAATGTTTTGGGTTTTGTTTTCCAATTTTAACCGAGCGTTTTAAAGCAAACGATCCCGATGCATCAATTACATAAACCCATTGTCCTCCCGTACTTTGAAAAAAGGCACCACGAGTTAATAACAAAGCTTCGGTCGGTGTCCCTAACTGTAATTTTATATAATAGTTTTGTCCTGTTCTAATATTATTAGGTTGATCTCCAGAAAACACCATATCAATTTTAAATTTACCTTCCCTAACTTCTGGATACACCTTTTTTAAGGTAACACCATAGGAAGTATCACCACGTTCAAAAGTACCGGTCAATCCTTTTTTTATACGGTCTATATAGTGCTCGTCGACCGTAGATTCTATTTTAAAATCAGTTAATACGTTTATTTGAGCAATGCTTTGCCCACGTCCAATTTGTTTTCCTAATTCGGCATCCAACAGCCCTAATTGTCCATCAATAGGTGCTTTTACATTTAAGTTCTCAATACGCTCGTATTCCATACTCAAGGTTTGTTTCATACGTGCCAAATCTTTTACCAATTCTTTTATACTAGTAGTATTTAATAATGAATCTTGCTTTGTCTGAAACTTATTTACTTCATGGTTTTTTTGAGCCAGTTCATAACCTTCCTCGGCTTGTAAAAATTCTTCACCAGCGATTAATTCGTCTTTGTATAATGCTTGATATTGCTCAAACTTTCGTTTTGCTTTTTTTAACTGATATTGAGATTCCAACAAGCTTTTTTGTCCTCCAATACGTTTAGATTCAAAATTAATTTGGGTTTGTCTTAAATCATTTTGCTTTATGGCTAAATTGGTTTCGCTATTTAAAATTTGACCATATAATTCTCTGTTTTCAAGTTTTAAAATTATATCTCCCTTTTTCACCATACTGCCTTCTTCAATTAAAATTTCTAGTACACGGCCTCCTTCGTAAGCATCTAAATACACGGTGCTTATTGGTTTTACCAAACCACTTATACTTATATAATCATTAAACTTATCATTAATTGTAGTAGAAATAGTCAGCTTGTCTTTTTCCACATTTAATGTAGCACCCGAATCGCTAAAAGCAAGATAACCTATAAAATAAAGAAATAGTAATATCGCACTTACTATGGCTATATGTTTTGGTTTAATACCTTTTTTCTTTTCTATTTTGGTATCCATAGTTCTTAATTTGATATTGTTTGGGTAGGTAATAAAAACTTACCATTGTAAAAATCTAATGTTCGTTTTTGAATAGCTATTTGAGCCATGAGCCTTACTTGTTCAATTTTCGTTACTAAATATGTATTACTTACCGATTGAAGTTCATATAAATTTATCAACTGATTTTCATATTTTTTTTTGGCAATATCATAAGCTTTTTCTTTAGCCTTTACTTTTTTTAAATTAAGTTGCTCTTCTGCTATAAGAGCTTCATTTTTTTGTAATAATTCCTGAACAATTTTATAAGTACTTTGCTGTTCTATTTTTAACTCCGTTTGTGCTTTTTCTAATTCTATTTTGGCAATCTTTATATTACTTCGTGCTCTACCATTGCCAAAAATGGGATAGCTAAGAGATAACCCAACAGATTTGGATTGATTGTTTTTTATTTGCTCATTAAACGGAATAATATTCCCAGAGGCATCTGTAAAATTATCCGAATAACTTGTGTTTATACTAGCTCCTAAATAAATACTAGGTAATAACGCTGTTTTTTTTATGGCCAAATCTTTTTTTGCTATTTCTACATTGATCTTATTTTTTTGAAGGCTGGGCAAGACCCCCAGCGCTGTATTATACATAGATTCGATATAAAGCGGCTCTATATCATCTAAAGGTATTGTCATGTTTATATCCTGTACAATAGTAATGTCCTGCTCCTCTAAATTCATTTCTTGTGTGAGAGCCAATTTAGCTGCTTTAAGTGCATTTTCTGCTTTTAATACCTCTAAAGCATCTGCACTAGTAGTGGCCTCTATCTCATATAGATCGGCTTTGGCAACTAAACTCAAAGCTACTTTTTTTGCGATCTCATTTTTGCGTAATAAATTAGTAGCTTGTTGTTCTTTGATTATTTCCAAAGCACCTTCTTGAAATAATACGCTATTAAACAAATCCATAATTTTAAAGGCTAAATCGTATTCTGCCTGCTGGGTATCAAATTGACTGGATTCATATATCAATCTTTGGTAAGATAAGGTATGCCATTTTTTAAAAGACTCAAATAGTGTTAGCGAAGATGATAATCCGCCACTTAAACCAGATACAAAACGTGTATCTACAAAACTATTAGTAACAGGATCTAAAGTTCGCCCATATCTCACATTGTAACTAGGGTATGAAACACCAATTGTTGGTAGCATATCACGCTTACTTTGCCGCCAGCGCTCTTTACTTATTTTGGCATTATAATTTTGTGTTTCTTGTGCAAGATTATGTTCTAAGGCATACACTATACAATCATTTAATGTCCATGTACTTTGAGAAATTCCACTAAACGGAATTAGTAGCAAAACAAAAAGCCCTATTATTTTTTGACACATGCTTTAAATTATTTTCATGTTTTATACACCAACGGCATGCCACAAACCTAAAACTATTGACAAACAGATACTTAAACATATTTTGCCTGTGACAAAATCATATATAAGTGTAAAATTAATAGACAAAAAGTGTAAAATATTTTTACACTTTTTAATAATCAAGGTTACTAATGCTTAATTTTGAGTTGCAATTTTATACAAATGAATCAGGGGAAAATACTTGTTATAGACGACAAAAAAAGTGTATTAAGTGCCTTAGAGCTGTTATTACAGTCTGAATATAAAACTTTAACAACATTAGCAAATCCTAATGGCATTACTTCAATTTCAGATTTAAAAACTTATAACGTTATATTATTAGACATGAATTTCTCGGCTGGTGTAAATACAGGAAACGAAGGCTTTTTTTGGTTAAAACGCATTAAAAAACTAGCTCCCGACACATCTATTATTATGATGACAGCATATGGTGATGTAGAATTAGCTGTTCGTGCCTTAAAAGAAGGAGCAACAGATTTCATATTAAAACCTTGGGAAAACAATAAACTTTTAAGCACCGTTCGGGCCGCATATCAATTACAGCAATCTAGAAAAGAAGTTAGTCATTTAAAACAAAAAACCAAACATTTAAAGCAGCTAATCAATAAAAGTAAAACTCCTATTATTGGAAATTCTAAAGCTATAAATCAGGTATTAAAAATCACCCGAAAAGTTGCTAAAACTAAAGCCAATATTTTAATAACAGGTGAAAATGGCACAGGAAAAGAGCTTATCGCTCAAGCTATTCATAATGGTTCGTCAAGAAAAGACGAAGTCTTGGTGGCTGTAGACATGGGTGCCATTACAGAAAGCCTTTTTGCAAGTGAACTTTTTGGGCATACTAAAGGTGCTTTTACAGATGCACATGGTGACCGAGCAGGAAAGTTTGAAACTGCTAATGGTGGTACACTTTTTCTCGACGAAATTGGCAACCTTAGCTTGGCTTTACAGGCAAAATTATTAGCTGTTTTACAGAACAGAGTCGTTTTTAGAGTGGGTTCTAATACCCCTATTCCTGTAGACATTAGATTGGTTTGCGCTACTAATTGTAATTTAGAACAAATGGTTGAAGAAGGACTTTTTAGAGAAGATTTGTTGTATAGAATTAATACGATACAAATTGAAGTTCCCCCATTACGATCTCGAGATGATGATATTTTCTTACTCGCTGAGTATTTTTTGAATAGTTATGCTAATAAATATGGGAAATCTGGATTAAAGCTTAATGCTTCTGCTAAAAAGAAATTACAAAATCATCAATGGCCAGGAAATATTAGAGAACTACAACATACTATAGAACGAGGTGTAATATTAAGTGAACACAATATCCTTACTTCAAACGATTTTGTTTTTAAAAAACAGGCTTTTTCTGTTACTCAAGAAATGAACATCACATTAGACGATATGGAAAAAACCATGATTGAAAATGCATTAATAAAACACGAACAAAATTTTAGTGCGGCAGCCCATCAATTAGGTATTACCAGGCAAACTTTATATAATAAAATAAAACGATACGGTATTTAATTATGGCAAGTAAACATATATATTATAAAATAATTATTAGAGTATTGTTTATTACGTTTACTGCTTTCACATTAGCCTATTTTAGCATTAATAAACATCTTGATTATAGTATTTATGTTGGTATTATTTTATGTTTTCAAGTTGTTGGCTTAATTAAATTTTTAAATAAAACTAACCGTAAAATTGCATTCTTTTTTGAAGCTATGGAGAATGATGATTCTGCGATTCATTTCCCTACTCATATTAAAGATAAATCGATAAAAGATCTACATAAAAGTTTAAATAGGGTTAACTTTTTAATTCAGAAAATAAAGATAAAAAACAAACAACAGGAACAATATTATCACTCAATTTTAGAACAAGCTGCGGTAGGTTTACTCACTTTAAATGAAAAGGGACATATTCTATTAGCCAATAAAACTGCAAAAACATTGCTGAATTATGAGCAACTAACGCATGTAGAGCAATTAAAACGCGTGGATGAAAAGCTATTTACTCTAATATCTCAGTTAAAACCTTTCGACCAAAAACTTACGGCTATAACTAACGAGCGCGAAACCATACAACTAACCATACGGTCTAAACCTATAACGGTTGATAACGACAATTTAATTTTAATAATAATTCAAAATATTAATAGTGAATTAAATGAAAAAGAAACAGATGCTTGGATAAAACTTTTTAGAGTGTTAACACATGAGATTATGAATTCCATTGCGCCTATAACCTCATTATCTGAAACATTATCTACGATTTACAAAAAGGATAATAAGGTGATACTGCCTTCGGAATTAAACGAAAATGACATTAAAAAAACCATTAAAGGACTAGATATTATTAAAGATCAAGGTCAAGATTTAACCAATTTTGTGGAGTCGTACAGGTCGCTTACTAAAATCCCCAAGCCTGAAAAAGAGATCATCCTTGTTGAAACATTGTTTAATAAAATACGCATTCTGTCTAGTCAAGAAGAAGGGTTTCAAGAGATCAAGTTTGAAGTCTCTATAAAGCCTAATAATTTAGAAATTTACGCTGATGAAAAACAGATTATTCAAGTTTTATTTAATTTAGTTAAAAACGCCATTCAGTCTATAAATAAAACTAGCAATCAAGGAGTTATTCAGTTAAAAGCTGAAAAAGATGAATACAGTAATATTATAGTGAGTGTTATAGATAACGGACTTGGTATTCCTTTAGAAACTCAAGACCAAATATTTATTCCATTTTTCACAACAAAAGAAGGAGGTACTGGTATTGGGCTTAGTCTTTCTAAACATATTATGAAGCTTCATGGAGGTAGTTTAAACGTTACATCAATCCCAAATAGTATAACAACTTTCAGTTTAAAACTTTAAATACACACTCAGGTATGCTGGACAACACAGAAGTATATTATACTAAGCTACCGGAGGTCCCACTTTTTAAAACCAAAAACCCCTGATAATCAAAAGATAATCAAAGGCTTTGGTTTACTACTTTTATATTAGTTAATTAGGTTCTTACTTAAAATTCATCTAATCCGTTAATCATCTGTATTGATTATTTAGGACTCATCACATTCTTATAATTTATTTAACTGGTCGAAAGTCATTTGATACAAATTTATAAGACTCATATTTGGATTCTGTTGTTGAGTTTCTAATAAATTTTCAAGTAACAATTCTCTTTTTCCCAGCTTATGAGCTTCATATAAAATATCTTCAATAGTACTCATATCTGATTTTCTATTTTGTGAATTACTTTTAATGTTTTTAGAATAGAGTCTGGCGTTACCGATATCGTATCAATACCTTCATTCACCAAGAATTCTGAAAAATCCGGAAAGTCTGAAGGACCTTGACCACAAATACCAACTTTTGTTTTGTGACGTTTTGCAGTCGATATCAACATTTTAATCATGCTTTTAACTGCTTCATTTCGTTCGTCATACAAATGCGCCACTAAACTAGAATCTCTGTCTAAACCAAGGCATAATTGGGTTAAATCATTTGATCCTATTGAGAACCCATCAACCAATGGAGCAAATTGATCTGCAAGAAGCACATTGGAAGGAAGCTCTGCCATAAGATATATTTCTAAACCACGATCACCTCTTTTTAACCCATTTTCTTCCATAATAGCCAATACTTTTTTGAGCTCTTCTGGAGTTCTACAAAACGGAATCATAATGGTTGTATTTTCCAAACCATACTCGTCTCTTACCATTTTAAGAGCTTTGCATTCTAAAATAAAAGCTTCTTTAAAGGATTCTGAATAATATCTAGAAGCCCCACGCCAACCAATCATAGGGTTTTCTTCCTTAGGCTCAAAGTGATTACCCCCCAATAGATTAAAATACTCGTTCGATTTAAAATCGGATAATCTCGTAATTACTCTATTTGGATAAAAAGATGCCGCAATTTTAGCAATTCCTTGTGCCAGTTTATTAATAAAAAAGGCTTCTTCTGTTTCATAGCCTTTTATCAGTTCGGCAATAGAATTAGATAAAGCAAGGTCGTTTAGCTCTTTGTGTTTCAACAAAGCTAAAGGGTGTACCTTTATATAATTATTAATAATAAACTCTTCTCTAGCCAACCCAACACCTGCATTTGGAATTTTTCGGTATTGAAAAGCCAGTTCTGGCGACCCAATATTCATCATAATAGGCGTTTTGGTCTTGGGAAATTCTGAATAGGCTGTCTCGTGTAATTTATACTTTATTTTACCTTTATATATTTTACCAATATTTCCTTCTGCACAAGACACCGATATTTCCTGATTGTTTTCTAATAGCGTTGTAGCATTGGTAGCTCCTACTATAGCTGGAACACCAATTTCTCTAGCTACTATAGCTGCATGACAGGTTCTACCGCCTTTTTCTGTAATAATCGCAGATGCTTTTTTCATTAAAGGTTCCCAATCCGGATCTGTCATTTCCGTTACTAAAACATCACCTGCTTTAAAATCTGTTTCGTCTGCACTACCATCTCTACCATCTAACGTTAATATTTTATGAACACTCCCACTACCAATCTTATCACCTACTGCAACACCTTCTAAAATCAATTTGTCTTTTAACTGATTTATGTCTTCAATTTGGTATTCTTTAATGTTTTCAGTTTGTTCTTGAGAATGGATGGTTTCTGGTCTTGCTTGTACAATGAATAGTTCATTTGATAAACCATCAATGGCCCATTCTATATCCATAGGACACCAAACACCTCTAATTTTACTATAATAATCTTCAATTTTCTGAACCCATTGTGCTAATTGCTTTATTTGGGAGTCATTTAAACAAAAGGTTCCTTGCATTTTTTTGCTTACTGGAACTGTTTTAACTGTTTCAAATGGTTTATTTCCATAAACCATTTTATGTGATTTATTACCCAGCTTCTTATCTATAATAGCGTTGTATCCTTTCTTTAGCGTTGGTTTAAATACTAGAAATTCATCAGGAGAAATTTCTCCACCAACAACCAATTCGCCCAATCCGTAGGCACCATTAATTAGTACGACATCTTTAAACCCACTTTCTGTATCTAAAGAAAATGCAACTCCGGAAGCTCCTATGTCTGAACGCACCATTTTTTGTACACAAACCGATAATTTTACTGTAAAATGATCGAATCCTCTTGATGAGCGGTACGAAATAGCTCTATCTGTATATAATGAAGCAAAACAACTTCTAATAGCTGTAAGTAGCATTTCTCCTCCGCGAATATTAAGATACGTTGATTGCTGTCCCGCGAAAGAAGCATCCGGTAAATCTTCGGCTGTTGCCGAAGATCGTACAGCAATATCTGTAGCTTCTTGATTATAATCTTCAGACAACTCATAGTAAGATTTTAAAATAGCCTTTTCTACAGTAACCGGAAATTTTCCGTTTGATATTAATTTCCGAATTTGAGAACCTGCTTTACGTAGTTGAATAATGTCTGATGAATCTAAACCTTCTAATGTTTTGTTAATCTTATCTTTTAAACGATTTTCTTCTATAAAAGCATCGAAAGCATCTACGTTTACAGCAAACCCATTAGGAACTTTAATATTTTGCTGCGTTAAATTTTGAATCATTTCACCTAATGAGGCATTCTTACCTCCTACTTTAGGTAAATCGTGTATACCAATTTCATTTAATTTTTGAATGAATTGCTTTTCTGTTTTCATGGTTATAAATTGAGAAAATTATTTTTACGAAAACGTTTTCGTAACTTGTTAAAAAAATATTTCAAGATGCAAAATTTCAATATTAATTGAATGTATTCAACCTAAATTTTCACATAAAACGATACTATTTTTGCCCATTAGTATTAATATCCTTAATCTTTAGTAAAAAAAGCATTATTAACAAACATGCAAATAGTAAAATATTAAGATTAAAAAAGGAATATTTTATCGGATTTTATATGTGGAATTAAAAACACTTGTAGATTGTATAATTTAAAGTGTATTTCTTAAAAAAAGTTGGAGGTGCCATAAAGTTTATTCAAACTTTAATCAAACCTTCGTATGTTGAAATGGCTAGTGCGTCTAGATTTGATTGTAATTTTAAAACTAAAGACATCATATTCGCTATCACACCCAATAAGCTTCGAATTTGCCAAGAATGGTAAGCTTTTAAATGATGACACTCCACAAAAAGTAAAACCAACTAATCTCAGGACATCCTTTTCGATTAAAACATCAAACTCACCGAAGTTCCTTTATGCTCTATACTTTTAATTTGAATGTTACCTTTGTGCAACAACATAATTTGTTTACATAAACTCAACCCAATACCGCTTCCTGTTTTTTTAGTAGTAAAAAAAGGCACAAAAATATTGTCGATAATTTCATCGGGAATACCTTTTCCATTGTCTGTTATTTTTAAAACGGTCTGTCCTCCAATTGTTTTTTTTGCTTGTATAATAATCTTCGGATTTTTAACTCCTTTACAAGCTTCAACCGCATTCAAAATTAAATTAATAAGTACCTGTTCTATTAAATACGTATCTATTTCAATTTCTAAAGTAGTATTTTCAGATTCAAATATAAGATCGGTATCCTTCTCTTTAAAAGAGGGCAGCATTAATGTTTTAATATTATCAAACAATTCTCCTACTAAGATTTTACTTAAGTTAAGTGTGGTGACTTTATTTAAGCTTCGGTAGGTTTTGGCAAACTTTAATAAACCTTCACTTCTTTTTTTTATGCTCTCAATACCAATATCTAGATCGTTCATGTCCAAAGGGTAATTATCTGAATCCTGAATAGACAGCCCTACTTTAGATTGTAAGGTCTCTGCTAATGATGAAATTGGCGCAATGGAATTCATGATTTCATGTGTCATAACACTCAACAATTTTCGCCATGCTTCCGATTCGTTCCTGTTTAATGTATCTTCAATATTTTGTAAAACGATTAATTTATAATTGATATTTTCGATTAAAAAAACTGAGCTTGAAATTAATATTTTTACTTTTTCATTGTCAATATTAATAGTAATATCATCACCTTTTGCATAATTGTTTTCAAAAATAATTTTATACAGGTCAGGTTTTCTGTCTTTTATAAAATGAATGGTCTTTAAAGACGGCACATTCAATATGTTCTTAAAAGCATCATTACCCCACAAAACCTCACCGGATTCTATATTATAAGCTATAATGCCTGTATCAACTAATTCTAGTATTTTTTGGAGGTATAAATGCTGAGCTTCTTTTTCATAATTAATGGCATTAATGGTTTTATTTACTTCGTTAAACCCTTTATGAAGCGTTCTTATGTCTTGTGAGCCAGAAGTTTCATTAAACCATCTAGAAAAATCTCTATACTTTACAGATTCAAAAAAATCATCCATTTCTGCAAACCGTTTCATGATGAAACGATATAAATTCAAAAAAGAAAAAACAGCAATAATGGCCATAAGTAATGTAATAATTATAGCAATTGATAGATTTGTATTAAAGTCTAATTTGCTAACTGTAAAGGCCAAACCTAGCAGTAAAAAAAACAAAACCATCACTCTTATAGAAAGAGCCCATTTATACTTACTATAAGCCATATTTGTTTAACCTTCTATAGAGCGCTGTTCTTGTAATCCCTAATTCTTTTGCAGATTTAGAGATATTGCTATTATTTTTTTCAATGACTTTTAAGATGGTATTCTTCTCAACAGTCTCTAAGTTAAGACCGCTTTCTTCAGTTCTAATTTGCTTTTTTTCAATGGGCGAAAAAACCAAATCCTCATCAGTTAAAGTATTTTCGTCAGCCATAATAATAGCCCTTTCTAAAGCATATTGCAGCTCGCGAACATTGCCTGGGAAATAATAACTTTTTAATTTTTTCATAAAACTATCTTCTAATTTAAAAGCTGATTTTAGATACTTTTCGGCATACATTTCAATAAAATGATTTGCTAATAATAAAATATCGTTATCTCGAGATCTTAATGGTGGCATTATAATTTCCACAGTGTTAATTCTATAAATAAGGTCTTTTCTAAACTTAGTCTCGTTTGCTAAAAGAGCAATATCTAAATTGGTAGCACAAATAAGCCTTATATTTAAAGGAATCGGCTGGTTTGACCCAAGCGGCGTTACCTGCCTGTTTTGAAGTATTGTTAAAAGTCGGGCTTGTTGTTGTAAACTTATATTTCCAATCTCATCTAGAAACAAAGTACCGCCCTCGGCAGCTTCAAAACGCCCTTTTCTATCTTCTTTCGCATCGGTAAACGCCCCCTTTTTATAACCAAATAATTCACTTTCAAACAAGGTTTCGGTTAGTGCACCAACATCTACTTTAATAAATGGTTTGTTCTTCCGTAAAGAATTATCATGTATGGCTTTCGCTACCAAATCTTTTCCTGTACCGTTTTCTCCAAGAATTAAAATATTAGCCTCTGTTGGTGCAATCTTTTTAATCTTTAAAAACACCTCTTGCATCACGCTGCTTTCTCCTAATATCTCGCTTCCAAAAATTCCTGTATTTTCCGTTTTATTTTTACCAGATACTTTTTTACTAAGAATCTCAGTTATGGATTGAATCAGTTTTTCATTCTTCCAGGGTTTTACTAAAAAGTCTAAAGCACCTTCCTTTAACGATTTTATGGCCAAGTCTAATTCGCCATAAGCAGTAATTAAAATCACCCCTACTTCTTTATCAATCTCCTTAATTTTATTAAGCCAATAAATCCCTTCATTACCAGTATTTACCAAGCCGTTAAAATTCATATCTAACACTACAATATCAAACTTATGTCTTCTTATTAAATCACTAATATTATTCGGATTTTTCTCCACAACAACCTGTTTTACTCTAGATTTTAGTAAAAGGCGTATGGCAGTCAACACGTCTGCATCATCATCTACAACTAATATGTTTGCGTTCTTTAACAACATTATTACAATATTACAATTTTATTAGCCTTTTTATGAATTAGAACTCTAGAAATTAACGGTTAACATAAAAGTGTTTTAATACCGTACACGAGTGTATCAAAAACGCACACATGCTTAACTCTTACAAATACAAAACATCTGAAATACAGTAATTTACACATTTGGCACAGTTATAACAACAAATAAAGTAATATAAACAGCCTTATGGATATACCTATAGAAAAGAAACGATTTACCAAATCGAAAATAGCAATAATTGCTGGAACAATTTTACTAATATCCTTTATAATATTTGTCTTTGTTTCTTCTGGTGGAAAATCAAAATTAAATGTAGATACCGAGCGTATTATGGTAAGCACGGTTACGAATGGCGTTTTCCAAGAAAATATTCCCGTAAGTGGTATCGTATTACCCATTACAACGATTTACTTAGATGCTCTTGAAGGAGGAAGGGTTGAAGAAATATTTGTTGAAGATGGTACCATTATGAAACAAAACGAACCTATCCTTCGTCTTTCTAATACCGATTTAGAACTTAGTTTGGTAAATCAAGAAACATCGGTATATAATTTATTAACTCAAATGCAAATTTCTCAGAATGCAGCCCGTCAAAATACCATCAACAAATTAAACCAAATGACCGATGTTGAAAGCGCTTTCATTGAAGCCAATAGATTATACCAACTTAATAAAACATTATATGATCAAAAAGCCATTGGGCGTCACGAATTTCAAGAATCTGAAAATAATTATAACTACCAAAAACAACGTATGGAATTAGCGCAACAGATTTTAAAACAAGATTCCATCTCTGTTCAACAAGAAACAAACCAGGCTAAAAGTTCTTTCTCAAGAACCCAAAGCGCTCTAAAGCTCATGCGTAAAAAAGTAGGTGATTTAGTGGTTCGAGCACCGGTTGAAGGTCAATTAACATCTTTAGTCGCCGAAATTGGACAATCTATAAACAAAGGAAACCGCTTAGGACAAATAGACGTATTAAGTGGATTTAAAGTACGTGTAGACATAGACGAGCATTACATATCAAGAATCTACTCGGGGCAAACAGGGACTTTTCCTTTTAACGGTAAAAATTATAAATTGTTAATTAAAAAGGTATACACACAGGTTACCGATGGTAGATTTCAAGTAGATATGCTCTTTGATGAAAAAGTTCCAGAAGGTATTCGCAGAGGACAATCATTACAAATTAGACTGGCATTAAGCGATGAAAAGCAAGCTATATTAATACCTAAAGGAGGTTTTTTTCAAAAAACAGGTGGCAATTGGGTTTTTAAATTGAGTGATGATGGCAAACTAGCGTATAAAGTTGATATCCAATTAGGAAGTCAAAATACCGAGTACTATGAAGTACTTAAAGGCCTAAACCCTGATGATAAAGTTGTAACTTCAAGCTATGATAACTTCGGAGATAAGCAAGAATTAATTTTAAAATAAAAACATACCAATCATGATTAAAATAACTGATTTAGAAAAATATTATAAAACTGAAGAGTTACAAACCATAGCGCTTAACAAATTGTCTTTTGATGTAAAAAAAGGTGAATTTGTTGCCATTATGGGACCTTCGGGGTGTGGTAAATCAACACTACTTAATATTTTAGGAATGTTAGACGATTCTGATGGTGGTAGTTTTATTTTTAATGGTGAAGAGGTTATTCATTATAACGAAAGAAAAAGAGCAAACATTCGCAAACATAATATTGGTTTTGTATTTCAAAGCTTTAATCTAATAGATCAACTCACTGTTTTTGAAAATGTGGAACTCCCATTAATTTATACAGGTGTAAAAAAAGCTGAAAGAAAAAAGAAAGTGCATGAAGTATTAGAGAAAATGCAAATCATGCACAGACGCAAACACTTCCCACAGCAATTGTCTGGAGGTCAACAACAACGTGTCGCAGTAGCTAGAGCCGTAGTAAACAACCCCAAACTAATCCTTGCCGATGAGCCTACAGGAAACCTCGACAGTTCTAATGGTAATGAAGTCATGGATTTATTAACCGAATTAAATAAACAAGGCACCACCATTATTATGGTAACACATAGCGAGCATGATGCTAAGTTTTCACACCGTATTATTCGTATGCTAGATGGTCAAAAGGTCATAGAAAATAGTTTAATTTAAGTCTGTTTTTCAGATCATAAAATAGAAAAATCAATCAATCAAAAAACGAATAGCAAATCATAAAAATCATGTTTAGAAATTATTTTAAAATAGCATGGAGAAATCTTTTAAAGAACAAGGTCTATTCATTTATAAACATATCTGGTTTAGCAGTTGGTATGGCGGCAACAATAATGATAGGTTTATGGATAACTGATGAATTAAATTATAATGATCACTTTAAAAAGAAAGATGTTATAGCCCAAGTATATCAAAGCCAGGCAATGAATGGAGATGTTGGTACAGGGCCTGCAATTCCTAGACCTTTGGAATTTATATTACGAGAGGAATACGCCGATAATTTTAAGCATATTGTTATGTCTTCTTGGGAGCAGCCTAGATATTTAAAATATGGCGAAACGAATATCTATACACAAGGAAATGCGATGCAAGAAAGCGGTCCAGAAATGCTAGACCTCAAAATAATTGAAGGGATTAAAGATGGACTTAAAGAAAAGAATTCTATAATGCTTTCTGAAACTTCTGCTAAAACATTGTTTGGATCTGATGCTGCTGTGGGTAAAATAATAAAGGTTAACAATTTAGATGATTTAATAGTTACTGCTGTTTATAACGATATTCCTGAGAATAATTCATTTAATGAAATGGATTATTTAATACCGTGGAAGTATTATGTAACAAAACAACCATGGTTAGAAAATGCTATAGACCGTTGGGGGAATAATTCCTTTCAAATGTTTGTTCAAATTAATGAAAACACAACCATGGAAGCAGTGACATCTAAAATTATAGATGTTAAGAAAAACGCATCAGTTGATGAAGCAGAGTTTAATCCTCAAATATTCTTATTTCCTATGCAAGATTGGTACTTAAGAAACGATTTCGAAAATGGTGTTCAATCTGGAGGGCGTATAGAAAATGTGTGGTTGTTTGGTATAATTGGATTATTCATTTTACTATTAGCTTGTATTAATTTTATAAATTTAAGTACAGCACGTTCAGAAAAACGAGCTACTGAAGTTGGTATTAGAAAATCAATTGGTTCTCAACGAGGTCAGTTAATATTTCAATTTTTAAGCGAGTCTTTTTTAATTGTTATTTTATCATTTGTATTTGCCATAGGTATCGTATTACTCTTTTTAAATGGATTTAATAATTTGGCTAGTAAAGTCATTGTATTTCCGTGGACTAATATTCAATTTTGGCTAGTAGCGTTAGCGTTTATAATTGTTACGGCTTTCTTATCAGGTAGCTATCCTGCAATATATTTATCATCCTTTAATCCAGTAGCAGTTCTAAAAGGTGCTTTTAAATCTGGTCGTTACTCGTCTTTACCTAGAAAAATCCTGGTTGTTACGCAGTTTACGGTATCTATAGCCTTGATTATTGCTACACTAGTAGTAATGAATCAAATTCAATTTAGTAAAGATCGCCCTGTTGGATATGATAAAGAAGGCTTAATCCAAATCCCAGTAATGAGTAATGAATTTATTGGTAAAGCCGAGGTTATGAGAACGCAATTTATAGCTTCTGGTGGCGCTATAGAAATGGCAACAACAAGTAGTCCTACAACAAATGTTTGGTCAAATAGATCTGGTTATACTTGGGAAGGAAAACCTGTTGGCTTTCAAGAAGATTTAGCTTACACTAATGTTTCTTACGAGTTTGTGAAAACCTTGGGCGCAAAAATAATTCAAGGACGTGGTTTTTCACGTGATTTCCCATCAGATTCCTTAGGTGTAATTCTAAATAAAACTGCTGTTGAGTACATGGGAATTAAAGATCCGATAGGAAAGTATATTAGAGATGCTGATACTGACGTCGAAAATCGAGAGCCACCTTTAAAAATTATCGGAGTCATAGATGATATTATTATGCAATCTCCTTACAGCCCTGTAAAACAGTCGATTTATGCTTTTGATAATGGTGGTACTGCAAGCTTCTATAATCTAAGATTAAATCCAGAAAAAAGTACTGCTAAAAACTTAGAAATAATTAAAAATGTCTTTAAAAAGAATTTCCCAGATACCCCTTTCGATTTTCAATTTGTAGATGAAGAATACGGAAGAAAATTTAGTTCAGAAGAACGCATTGCAAGTTTGGCTAGAGTATTTACTGCATTAGCTATTTTTATTAGTTGCTTGGGGTTATTTGGATTGGCATCATTTGTAGCTGAGCAACGCACTAAAGAAATTGGTGTTAGAAAAGTATTAGGAGCATCCATCAGTCAATTATGGTTATTACTCTCAAAAGATTTCATCACGCTTGTAGTTATTGCTCTCTTGATTGCTTCTCCTTTTGCCTATTATATTATGGGGCAATGGTTACAGAAGTTTAGCTATAGAGTGTCTGTAGGTTGGGATGTGTTTGCAATTGCATGTTTTGGGGCACTTATTATCACACTTATCACCGTAAGTTTCCAAGCCATCAAAGCAGCAATTGCAAATCCTATAAAAAGTTTAAGAACAGAATAATCATGATTAAAAACTATTTTAAAATAGCATTAAGAAATCTACGAAAAAACAAATTATACGCAAGCATTAATATTTTTGGCTTGGCTATTGGTTTAGCTTCTTGCATGCTCATTGGTCTTTATATTGTTAAAGAACTGAGTTATGACAAATTTAATGACAAAGCCAATCGCATTGTACGTGTTACAATGGAATATAAAATGTCGAACGAAATTAATTATGCAGCAACAACTGGAACCAAAGTAGGCCCAGAGTTTGCGAGGACTTTTCCTAAAATAGAAGAATACACTAGAACATTTATTAGCACTAGTAATGTAGAATACGGTAACAAACTTTTTAATGAGGATAGAATTCTTTTTGCAGATCCTTCCTTCTTCAACATATTTTCTTTTAACCTCTTACAGGGGAATGCTGAAACTATTCTAGATGCACCAAACAAAATTGTGCTTACAGAATCCATGGCAAAAAAATATTTTGGTGATGAAAACCCTATTAATAAAACCATAACAGTTATTGGCAAGGAGATGATTGTTTCAGGGGTTAGCCAAGACTGTCCTAAAAATTCACAAATTAAGTTTGATTTTGTAACCCAATTCTTAAACCTTGGAAATAAAGTAAAAAGAGAGCAATGGTGGTCAGCTAATTGGATAACCTATTTTTTGTTGAACACTGGTGATGATATAACTCAATTTGAACAGCAAATAAATACTTATATGCAAACGGATGCTATTAGAAGCCAAGCAGGTTTAGAAGGCGAGAGTTATTTAAATTACCATATGCAACCACTATTGGATGTCCATTTAAAATCTGATTTGGCTGGTTTCGAACCAAATGGAAACATGACATACATATACATATTCATTATAATTTCCTTACTTATTTTATTAATTGCAAGTGCCAATTACACCAACCTTGCAACAGCTCAATCCACTTCTAGAAGTGGCGAGATTGGAATGCGAAAGGTAATGGGAGCTAGTAAGCGTCAAGTATTCATACAATTTATTAGTGAATCTACAACCATTACATTTATTGCAGCTGTCTTAGCTTTATTATTATGTGTCCTGGTGCTGCCATATTTTAACTCTATAACAGGGAAAGCGTTTACCAAATTAGAGTTACTTCAACCAATATCAATGCTATTACTTTTTTTATTCAGTGTAATAGTGAGTTTCCTTGCGGGTTTGTATCCTGCACTTGTTTTATCGGGAACTAACGTTATGAGTGTTCTTAAAAAAGGATTCAGAAGTCCTGGAGGAAATGGAATATTAAAAAAATCCTTAATAGTAGGTCAATTTTCGATTTCCGTATTCCTTATTATTTACACGATGGTTATCCTTCAGCAAATGGATTTTATTCAAAACAAAAATTTGGGATATAATAAAGACCATGTGGTTGTATTACCTATAAGCAGAACTATGCTTGAGAATTTCGAAACCTTTAAATATGGTTTAGAACAAATTTCTGGAGTGCAATCAGTTACAGCATCTTATGAAACTCCTAAGTTTGTAAAATGGGGAGATGGTGTAAATGTGGTAGACGAAAACGGAGAGCATACTATCGATATCAATGCAATGCCTGTAGATTTAAATTTTGTGAACACCTTAGGCATGAAAATGGTTGCAGGACGTGATTTTATACAATCAGATTTTGCTTTAATGGATACCACTAATAATAGTGTTAACTACAAACAACCTTATTTAATAAACGAAACCTTAGCAAAACAAATTGGTTGGTCTCCAGAAGAAGCTATTGGGCGTACTATTGAAAATAGAGCCTCAGGCCCCGTATTAGGTGTTGTAAAAGATTTTAATTTTAGCAGTTTGCATGAGCCAGTTGGACCATTGCTTATGTTTTTAGGTCGTAATTTTTCAAGAAATTATATGGTTCGAATTTCTGATTTAGATGTTCAAGGTACTTTGGGTAACTTGGAAACTCTTTGGAATGAACGTACTAATGGCAGACCTTTTAATTACCATTTCTTAGATGAAGATTATGACGCACTTTACCAAACAGAAAAGCGCAGTGCAATTCTTTTTAGTGTAGCAGCAGGACTTGCTATTATTCTTGCTTGCTTAGGATTGTTTGGTCTAGCAGCTTTCTCAATAGTACAACGCACTAAAGAAATTGGTATTAGAAAAGTCTTAGGAGCAAACCTTAGTAATATCATACTTTTAATAAGTAAGAACTTTTTAGTATTAGTAACAATAGCTATCATTATTGCATCACCATTCGCTTTTTTCGCTACAAAAAAATGGTTACAGAATTTCGCATACAGAATTGAACCCGAATGGTCTGTGTTTTTTATTCCAGTTATTGTGACCTTGCTTGTCACATTTTTAACAGTTGGTTATCACTCTATTAGAGCTGCTATGGCAAATCCTATTAAAAGTTTAAGAACAGAATAATCATGATTAGAAACTATATCAAAATTGCATGGCGAAACTTGATAAAAAACAAAGCTATTTCCTCTATAAATATTATTGGGTTAGCAATTGGTATTGCGTCTTGCCTTTTAATTGTTCTATTTGTATTAGATGAATTGAGTTACGACCGTTTTAATGAAAGAAAGGATGAGGTTTTTAGAGTTGTTTTTAGAGCAAATGTAAATGGCGAACTTATAAAAGAAGCCGTAGTAATGCCTCCTGTTGCCCAAACGCTAAAACAAGAATTCCCTGAAGTTGTAGACGCAACACGTTTTAAAAGAATTCCATCTCCAAAAGTTTCATATGAAAAAAACAACTATAGAAATGGAAAATTCGCTTATGTAGACCCCAATTTTTTCGATGTTTTTACGCTACCAATTATCAAAGGAAACAAGGTAGCTCCTTTGGATAAACCCAATACCATTGTACTCACTAAAAATGAAGCTATAAAATATTTTGGCAAGGAAGACCCCATTGGCAAAATATTACTTGTTAATGATTTACAATTTGAAATTACCGCCATAATAGACAACATGCCCAATAATTCTCACTTCCATTTTGATATGTTAGCTTCAATGGTTGGGTACTCAGCAGCAAAAAATACGTCATGGATGAACTCTGGGTTTTATACCTATTTGGTCTTAAAGAAAGGTCTCGATTATAAAAGTTTAGAATCGAAATTTTCTGCCATTATAGAAAAATATATGGGACCACAAATGAAAGAAGAAACTGGGATGACGTTTGCCGAGTTCACTAAAGATAATCAGCTAGGATTATTTTTGCAACCTCTAACCGATATTCATTTAAATTCTGACTTTTCAAGTGCCAGTACCCTCGAACAAGGTGGTGATATGAAATCCGTATATATTTTCTGTTCCATTGCATTATTTATGCTGTTGATTGCCTGTGTTAACTTTATGAATCTATCCACGGCTTCAGCAACAAAACGAGCGAAAGAAGTAGGTGTTAGAAAGGTGTTAGGGTCTAAAAAGAGTCAATTAATTGGTCAGTTTTTAACAGAAGCTTTTTTTTCCACTGCGGCTGCCATGCTTTTAGCGGTCATTCTTATAGTTATTATGCTTCCTTTTTTTAATAATTTATTTGATAAAGAATTACAAATGACTTATTTATTAGAACCTCAAATAGTTTTTACCCTTGTTTCACTACTTATAGTCATTAGTCTTCTAGCTGGAGTTTATCCGGCGTTTTATATTGCTTCATTTAAACCCATTGCCGCTTTAAAAAGCAAATTTTTAAGTACAGGAAATAAAAAAGGAGTAAGAAGTGGTTTGGTTGTTTTTCAATTTGTTATTTCAGCTGGTCTCATACTTGCTACACTTATTGTTGACAAACAAATGACCTTTATTCAAAATAAAGATATTGGTTACAATAAAAAGCAATTGTTGGTATTAAGAGAATCTTATTTTTTAGGACCCAATCAAACGTCGTTTAAGAATCAAATTTTAACAGACCCTAGAGTAGAACGTGTAACATCATCGGGACATGTTCCTGCAGGTGTTACTAACAATAGTGTAACAGGTATATATGTGAATCAGAAGTTTGACAGACGAGTAAATATCTTCTATATAGATGATGAGTACATTCCAACTATGGGAATGAAATTAATAGAAGGACGTAATTTTTCGAATAATTTTGGAGCAGATTCTCTAAATATTATTGTCAACGAAACAACTATAAATAAATTAGGCTATGGTTCTAACCCCATTGGAAAAACAATGATCATAGGTGTGAATGACGATTTAAAAACGTTCAAAATTATTGGTGTTGTAAAAGATTTTCATTTCCGTTCATTACATCAAAAAATTGAGCCTTTAATCATGCTAAATAAATCTTCTTCAGGGCTTATTGTTCGGGCAAAAGGTGCTGATATGTCTGGATTAATAACAAGTATTTCAAAACTATGGAATAACTATCAAGTTAATGAGCCTTTTACGTACACCCTACTTGATGACTCCTATAATGAGACTTATATGGCAGAACAAAGAATGGGAACTATTTTAAAAATATTTGCGATACTAACCATTTTTATTGCCTGTTTGGGCTTATTTGGCCTGGTTACATTTACAACAGAACAACGGTTTAAAGAAATTGGTGTTAGAAAAGTATTAGGCTCTACAGTCTCTCAAATCGTTTTAATGATCTCTGAATATTTTATAAAACTGGTAATGGTTTCTTTTGCTATAGCATTCCCACTAGGCTATTATTCAATGAATATCTGGCTTCAAGATTTTGCATATCGTACAAAAATTGAATGGCCTACATTTTTAATAGCTGGTTTTATTACTATTTGTATTGCTTTTATAACTATAAGTTTTAGAAGCATTAAAGCGGCTCAAACAAACCCTATTAAAAGTTTAAGAACAGAGTAATAAAATAGTATCAAAATATGAAATCACATATTATAAATACCATTATTAGAAATTTAGTAAAAAAGAAGTTTTTATCCCTAACCAAAATTTTAGGGCTTATAATAGGCTATAGTATTTTTATGTTTTTAGTTGTAAAAATTCAGCATGAAACCAATTATGACCAATTTTGGAACCATTCAGAGTCAGTCTATAGAGTGGCATTAGACCTAAAGTATGAAAATGGTGAACAGGTAAAATCTGCAAAAAACTTTCATGGTGCTTCCGAACTTTTAAATCTGGAACTCCCCGAAATACTTAACCATTGTAATTTTAATAAAGATGTAGTAACTATATTTAGTGGATCTACACAAAAAATACAGGATGTAGATTTTGTTTTTAGCGACCCTTCATTTTTTGATGTTTTTGAGCGTAAAATCATAAAGTCTGAAAATACAGGCGTATTAAAAAATATTCACGGAGTCGTTATCTCCCAATCCTTTGCCCATAAATTGTTTGGAAACGAAAACCCGCTCAATAAAGAAATCACCGTAAATGAAGGTTGGAAATTTGTTGTTGACGCTGTTTTTGAAGACATACCCGATAATAGCCATCTAAAAATTGATGTCGTAGCCACCTATAAATCACTTTTCTATTATATGCGCAACTTTGATAATACGCGTCAGATTTTAATAGATAATCCCAATTTTACTTACAAACAACCAGATCCGTACACCGTAAGAAGGTGGAGAACACCTGTAGCCTATCGCCCTTATTGCTATATAAAACTAAAAGAAGGAACAAACATAAATACCGTTGAATCTAAAGTGGCTGCTTTACTTACTAAAGTACCACTACCTCAAAACTTAAAGGATAGTAACATGGCATTCAACTTTCAACCCATAAAAGATATCCATTTAAAATCTAATCTAGATCACGAAATATCTGCAAATGGAAATACAAAACAAGTGCTTTTTCTTTCCATAATCATCTTTGTTGTCCTGTTTGTATGTGCTATAAACTTTATAAGCCTGAATACCATTTCTAATCTAGAGCTTTTAAAAAACTATGCTATAAGACTATTTAGTGGGGCAACATATACACAAATATTTCAATTAATGTTCGTAGAAAGCTTTCTAATCAATGCTTTGTCACTTCTTATTTCATTACCTATAGCGTATGCCTTAATTACAACACAATTACCGGCACACACCATAGATTTATCAATACTTTTATATGTGGTATTTGTGCTTATATTAATCGCATTTAGCGCTGCGCTCATACCATTTCTATCAGTTGTAAAAAACCGCTTTACTTCTGGATTAAAAATAGTTGGTCAAAAAATAAACCAAAACTGGAGAGGTCAGAAATTAATGGTGACTGCCCAATTTTCAATCACCATCATATTAATTGTTTGCACCATAGGTATTTACAAACAAATGCAATTTATGATGCAAACCGATCTGGGTTTTAATGGCAAACAAACCTTATTTAGTTTTTCTCCCATGACCATGAATCAGCATCCGGACATCCCTGTTAAGTTATCCACTTTCAGAAATGAATTATTGACTTTAAAAGGGGTAAATTCGTTTTCTACCAGTTCCAGTATTCCTGGTCAAACTACACCGCGATTAAACAATCAGGTAAAAGCAGTTCATACCGCTGGACCCTTCCCGGCTACGTTTAATGAAGTTAGTATTGACGATGCCTATCTTAAAACTTATAATATCAAATTAATAGCCGGAGAAAACCTGAGCTTTCAAAACGACTGGGTCTCTAATGACATATTAATAAACCAAACAGCAGCAAAAGACATGGGGTTTTTAAGTGCTAACAACGCCATTGGAAACAGAGTGACTCTAGGTAAACACGATTGTACAATAAGAGGTGTTATTGAAGATTATCATCATACATCGCTTCACAATGCCATAAAACCCACCATATATGCCCAAAATATAAGATGGGATCATTCCGTAGGGTATTATTCGTTTCAGCTTAATTCTGATAATGTAACTGGTACCATCTCTCAAATAACACAAATATGGAATCGCTTATATCCTAAAGAGGAATTTATTTATAATTTCTCTGAGGCGTCTTTTGCATCTCAGTACGAAAGCGATCAAAAATTCAATCAAATTTTAACTTACTCGGCATGTCTTGCATTGTTAGTATCTTGTTTAGGATTACTTGGTTTGACATTGTTTAACATCAAAAAACGGCTTAAAGAAATAAGTATTAGAAAAGTAAGTGGCGCATCGGTAAAACAGATTATAATTATGTTAAACATAGATTTTATCAAATGGGTGCTCGTTGCATTTGTTATATCAATTCCTATTTCCTGGTACGCTATTAATACATGGCTAGAAGACTTTGCCTACAGAACAAGTATAGACTGGTGGATATTTGGCATTGCAGGCTTCGCGTCTATACTAATTGCATTAACCACAATAAGCTGGCAGAGTTTTAAAGCTGCCACAAGTAATCCTGTTAAAGCATTAAAAGAAGAATAACATAGATACTGAAACAAGTTCAGTATAAGAAAAACGAATAATCATGATACATAACTATTTTAAAATCGCATGGCGAAACCTTATTAATAACAAAGGATATTCTGCTATAAACATTGGAGGTCTTGCTTTAGGTATGGCAGTTGTTATTCTTATTGGATTATGGATTCATGACGAAATAACTTTTGATCAGAATCACAAAAACTATGAGGACATTGCTCAGGTTTTAGTGCATAAAACAGCTAATGGAAAGAAGAGAACCCGTTACACGATGCCCTATCCTTTAGGGAATGAGTTAAGAGCAAAATACAATGAAGATTTTGAGCATGTAGTCATGAGTTCATTTCATGGTGATAATATCTTATCTGTGGGCGATAAAAATATTTCTAAGAGAGGCGGCTTTATGGAACCTGATGCACTTAAAATGCTTTCATTAAATATGATATACGGCAATTGGGATGGATTAAAAAATCCTAACTCCATTGTAATTTCACAAGCAACAGCAAAAGTGCTTTTTGGGGACAAAAACCCTATTGGTGAATTGATGACTATAAGTAATAAACTAGATGTGCAAGTAACAGGTGTTTATAAAAACATGCCCTTTAATACTACATTTAATAAATTGGAATTTATAGCTCCCTGGGACTTATATGTGTCTTCCTATACTTGGGTAAAAGAATCTCGCGATAATAATATGTGGGATAATAGCTCCTATCAACTGTATGTTCAAATTGTAAATGGCAGCAACATGTCCTCGGTTAGCTCAAAAATTAAAAATGTTGTGTATGACCACCTCCCCGAATATGGTAAGAAAAGCCATCCAGAACTCTTTTTATTTCCTATGAAGGATTGGCATTTAAGGTCTAATTGGAAAGATGGTGTTAACACTGGAGGGTTTATTCAGTACGTATGGCTATTTAGCATTATTGGTCTATTTGTATTACTTCTAGCATGTATTAATTTTATGAATTTAAGTACAGCACAATCCGAAAAGAGAGCCAAAGAAGTAGGAATTCGTAAATCTATTGGATCTTCGAAACGTCAATTAATTAACCAATTTTTGAGCGAATCGTTTTTAAACGTGGTATTTGCCCTTATTTTGGCTTTAATCTTAGTAGTATTAGTACTGCCTGCATTTAATCAATTGGCAAATAAACAAATACGTTTTCCTTATAACAATTTATATTTTTGTTTGTTAAGTTCAGGAATTGCAATAGCTACCAGTCTTATAGCTGGTAGTTATCCTGCCCTTTACCTCTCATCTTTCCGTCCAGTAAACGTATTAAAGGGTACTTTTAAAACAGGAAACTCAGCAAGTTATTTTCGTAAAACCCTAGTTGTAGTACAATTTACTGTTTCCATAATACTTGTTGTTGGAACTATTGTTGTGGAAAAGCAAATTGACCATTCTAAAAATCGTCCTATGGGATATGAAAAAAACGGATTGGTTATGCTTGAAAAAGTAACAGAAGATTATAAAGGGAAATACAATGTGCTTAGAAACGACCTTAAGAATAGTAAAGCTGTTATAGAGATGTCGGAATCTTCTAGTCCCCTAACAGATATATTGAGTAGCGGTGGTGGTTTTAAATGGGCAGGTAAATCACCTGACTTTATACCTAATATAGGCATGATTTTCATAGGGCATGATTACGGAAAAACAATTGGCTGGGAACTCACTAAAGGACGTGATTTTTCCAGAGCATTCCCAACAGACTCCACTGCTTTTATATTCAATGAAGCTGCTATTAAATATATGGGAATCGAAAACCCTATAGGTAAAATTGTTCGATGGAATAACCAAGACCATAAAATTATTGGCGTTGTAAAAGACATACTCGCAGAATCTCCTTTTAAACCCGTTAAGCAAGCTGTTTATATGATACAATATGAGAATACAAGCTGGATAAATCTCAAATTAAATCCTGAAAAAAGCACCAGTGCTTCTCTAGCGCTAATAGAAACGGTTTTAAAAAAGCATGCTCCTAATCTCCCTTTTGAATATCAGTTTGTAGATCATTCTTTTGCTAAGAAGTTTGTTGCCGAAGAGCGCATAAGAACTCTGGCAAGCATATTTGCCTTATTTGCCATTTTTATAAGCTGTTTAGGTCTTTTTGGATTGGCTTCATTTATGGCAGAACAACGTTCCAAAGAAATTGGTATTCGAAAAGTTGTAGGAGCCTCAATTTTTAATTTATGGAAACTCCTTTCTAAAGATTTTGTAAAACTCGTGATGCTTGCCTGTATTATCGCTATACCCATAGCATATTACGGTATGCGCAATTGGTTGAATAATTATGAATACCAAACAAATATCTCTTGGTGGGTATTTGCAATTGCTGGGATTGGCGCACTTATAATTACATTATTAACGGTGAGTTTCCAAGCTATAAAAGCTGCGGTTTCGAATCCTATAAAAAACCTCAAAACAGAATAATTATGATTGGAAATTATTTAAAAATCGCGTGGCGAAACCTTATTAAAAACAAAGGGTATTCTGTAATTAATATTGGAGGTCTGTCTATTGGCATGAGTTGTAGTATTCTTATTCTTTTATGGGTTCTAGATGAAACGAGTTATGATAAATTTCACACCAATGCCAACCAAATTTATAGACTTACAGTTGACGCAGGAGGTGATTTTAAAGCAGCCGTTAGTCCTGCTGGAATGGCATCTGGTCTTCAAGATATCATTCCAGGAATAGAATCAACAATGCGTCTGAGCCCACCAATTACGGCTTTATTTGAAGCAAATAACCTTAAATTTGAAGAGCAGCGTGTTTTTTGTGCTGATGCCAACTTTTTGGAAATGTTTAATTTCTCTTTATTAAAAGGACATCCAAAAACGGCATTACAAAATCCCAATGGGATATTAATAACAGCGACCACAGCCAGAAAATATTTTGGAAGCGAAGATGCTTTAGGAAAAATTATAAGGAAAGATAATAAGGATACGTTCACTATTACTGGAATATTAGCAGATACCCCCTCTAATTCCCACTTACAATTTGATATTATTTTACCCATGGCTTATTTAGCAAAAACAGACAAAAACCTAATCAAAAATACATGGGATAATTTCGGTTTTTATTCTTATATCCAATTTAATAGAGGTCATAAATTATCATCTGAAGCACGTACTGATCTTGAGAATGAAATCAATCAAATCTATGCTTCCAAAAGTCCCGAATTTCAACCCAAATTTCAGTTACAACCCCTCACAGATATTCATTTACATTCTTCTAATTTACAAATAGATGTTTCTGGTCATGGTAATATTCAATATGTGAATATTTTTATTATAATTGCTTTTATCATTTTATTAGTTGCCTGTATCAATTTTATGAATCTAGCCACAGCTCAATCATTTCGAAGAGCTAAGGAGGTAGGACTTAGAAAAGTAATCGGAGCTAAAAGAAAGCAATTGATATTTCAATTTTTAAGCGAGTCTATACTAATCTCATTTATTTCTTTATTCATTGCTATCTGCATTATATACTTAGTAACCCCTGCATTTAATAATTTGACTGAAAAACAGATCGTATTTCAATTGTTAGATAATAAAATATGGTTAAATTTAATTCTTATAGGGTTAATTACAGGCCTATTTTCAGGGAGTTATCCCGCATTATTCCTTTCTGGCTTCAAACCAATTAAAGCAATAAAAGGGAGATTAAGATCAGGTCATGAGAATTTGTTGTTTCGAAACGGATTGGTTATTACTCAATTTGTTGTGTCTGTTTTTCTACTTGTAGGAACCGTTGTTGTATATAAACAATTAAACTTTATAAAAGACAAAGATTTGGGTTTTGACAAATCAAACCTTTTATATATCCCTGAAAAAGATGGGATATATAACAAAAGGAGCGCCTTAAAAACGGTGTTACAACAAAATCCACTCACCAGCGATTTTTCTATGGTATCCGATCTGCCTACTAATCTAATTACAGGAGCCGTTAATGTAGAATGGGAAGGAAAAGACCCTAATTCTAAAATTATATTTCCTAGAATCGATATAGATGAGAACTTTACTAGTGTCTTTCAAATAGAGACCCTTCGTGGCCGCAGTTTCTCTAAAGCATTTGGAACCGATGCGTCCAATTATGTTATTAATGAAAAGGCCATGAAAGTAATGGGTATGAATTTAGAAACAGCCATAGGAAAGAACATATCGTTTCAAGATAAGAAAGGAACCATTATTGGCGTTGTGAAAGATTTTAATTTTAAACCACTACAATATGCTATAGAACCGCTCATATTAAGATTTAGAGAAAAAAATAATATTGTTGTAGTCCGAACCCAACCAGGAAAAACGGAAGCTACCATAAAAGCTTTAAAAGAGATCTATGGGAACCTAAACTCTGCATTTCCTTTTGCCTATAATTTTGTTGATAAAGATTTGGAAAATCAATATCGTGGGGAGCAACAAATGGGAACTGTTTTTAATCTGTTTGCTATTCTGGCCATTTTTATCTCCTGTATTGGTCTATATGGATTATCAGCATTTATTGCAGAACAACGTATTAAAGAAATTGGAATACGAAAAGTTCTGGGAGCAAGTATTTTCGGGCTAGTAAATATGCTTTCCAAAGACTTTTTTAAACTTGTTTTAACGGCATTATTTATCGCGACACCAATCGCATGGTATGTAATGGATACCTGGCTTCAAGATTTTGCTTATCATATAAATATACGTTGGTGGATGTTTGCGCTTTCTGGAATAGCAATAGTTGTTATAGCTCTTACCACTATAAGTTTTCAAACTATAAAAGCCGCCATAACAAACCCAATTAAAAGTTTAAAAACAGAATAATAAATTAATAAAACTATGATACTACAAATTAAAAATCTTTTTAAATGGGAAAACTCAGGAGGTAATCGGGTTTTCCTTTTAAATGATATAGATTTTACCGTAAATGAAGGTGAGTTTATTTCCATCATGGGCCCTTCTGGTTCTGGCAAAACCACTTTATTAAATGTTATTGGTATGCTTGATGGTTTTAACGAAGGTGAATATACTTTTTTTCATAAGGAGTATATTGGTTTTGTGTTTCAATCCTATCATTTAATAGATGAATTAACAGTCTATGAAAATATAGAAACGCCTTTGTTATATAAAAAACACCGTTCGTCTGAACGAAAAGCACTTGTAGCTGATATGTTAGACCGATTTAATATTGTGGGGAAGAAAGATTTGTTTCCTGCTCAATTAAGTGGCGGACAGCAACAATTAGTAGGAATAGCCAGAGCATTGATTACCAGCCCAAAATTAATTTTAGCAGATGAACCCACAGGTAATCTCAACTCCAAACAAAGTGATGAAATTATGACGCTCTTTAAACAATTAAATGATGAAGGTGTTACCATTATTCAAGTAACTCATTCTGAAAAGAATGCAGCCTATGGCTCCCGAATCATCAACTTGTTAGATGGCCGAATTGTTTCTAATTGATCTGTAAAAAATACTATTATGAATAAAAAGATCATACATCTAACTTGTCTTTTAGCTCTGTTTTATTGCTGTGGATATGCTCAAAACGTCTCCTATAAAAGCCTGTCACTAGACGATTGTATTAAACTAGCACTTGAAAACAATCTGGATTTAAAAAGGTCTGAACTATCAGCAAAATCTTCCGATGTAAATTATAAACAATCTAGAAACGGCCTACTTCCTAATTTGAATATGAGTTATGACTTGGGTATAAATAATGGTCGTAGCATAGATCCATTTACAAATGCTTATAGTAATCAAGAGCTTACCTTCTCAAACGCAGGATTAAGTCTGGATGCTACCATTTTTAATGGGTTTAGAATCCTAAATAAGATCAAACAAGATCGATTTAATCTACTAGCCTCCGAAATGGAAATTGAAGAGGCAAAGCAAAATTTGATTCTAGACGTTTCTTTGCGCTATATACAAATATTAAGCAGTCGTGACCAATTAGTGATTTCTAAAGCACGACTCGAAACAACCAGAAAACAGTTAAAAAGGCTTGAAGTTTTTTATAAAGAAGAATTTGGAAACCTTGCTGACTATACAGATATGCAAGGACAATACGCCTCTGACCAAATTGGTATCATCAATGCGGAAAACAATTATAAATCTGCCATTTTAAGTCTGATTCAATTATTAAATTTAGATACTGATTCTAATAAAACCTTTGAAAACATTTTTGGTTTAATCGCTTCTGAGAAATACTTGTTTTCAGCAGATGATATTTATAATGACGCCTTGCAAAATTTAGCTACTTTTAAATCAAAACAGCTTAGAATTGATGCAGCCAACACTGGTATAAAAGTAGCTAGGACCAATTATTTCCCAGAAGTATCACTTTTTGGAAGACTTAACACAAATTACTCCAGTTTAGCTCAGGTTTTTAATAATACTGGAAGTGTTATCAGCGAAACAGGGGATTTTGTTAATATAGGAAATCAAGAATATCCTGTATTACAAAATGAAAGCACTTTTGAAAGTAATAAAATTAGTTATGAAGATCAATTTAATAACAATTTAAGCTCTGTTGTGGGTGTATCCGTAAGAATTCCATTATTCAATGGGTTTCAGGCAAAAAACACTGTGTCATTACAAAAAATAGCTTTAGAGGAAACTAAAGTTGAACTTAAAAACACTAAATTACTTTTTAAGCAGACTATTGAAGATGCCTATAATAATATGGAATCTGCTTTTGAGAGGTTTCATATTTTACAAGATCAGGTAGTAGCACTTGAAGAATCTTTCCGAATTAATGAAGTGCGATTTAATAATGGTGTTTCCAATATTATAGCATACTTAACTAGCAAAAACAATTTGGATAGTGCCAAACTAAATCTTAATAATACAAAATATGAATATTTACTCCGTGTTAAAATTCTGGATTATTATAGAGGTGTATAAATAAGTTTTTTCTTTATAAACTCATCCCCTTCTTTTCTAATTAACCTGAGTTCAACATAAATATAATCGTATTTTATTAAAAATCAGAAATTTACTATTTGTGTCAGGTTGAGCGCAGTCGAAACCTTTATAAAATTATCGATTACAAAACCTTTCGACTGCGCTCAAGGAGACAAACACCTTAGAATATTGGCTTACCTAAAATAGGTTCGTTCTTATATCGAACTCAGGTTAATTATGTAAGTTATCAAGTACCAAACGCAATTCGCCATAACTATATTTATCATCTACCTGATGTTTCAAATCTGAAAGGTTTTCAAACTTTGTTTTAGGAATGATCGTTTTTAATTCCTCATAATGACTTTTGGGAATTAAATCGGTTATTTTCACTTCTCCTGAAGCTATAAAGTTTGCCAAATGACCTATGATGGTATTTACATTCAAATCCCTTTCTAAAGCAATCGCATCGGGAGATTTTCCTGCTTTAAATAAGTCTAGAGAAATCTTTTTAGTATCTCCTTTCTTAGGTTTTGGTTTTGGAGCCTCGAAAAAGTCTATCTCACTAGCAGCAGAAGTTTCAATATTATGCGCGTCACAATATGCTCTAATAACTTCTAAAATAGCTGTACCATATTTTTCTACGCGTACTTTCCCCATACCATTAACGTCCTTTAACTCCTGCTTATTAGTTGGCAAGGTTTCACACATGTCATACAAGGCTTTTTGTGTAAACACTTGATAGTGGATTAAATCTTCTTGTTTTGCTATGTTGTTTCTCAACTCACGTAACAATTCAAATAACTCAATATTTGTAGTCCCATCTATAACAGCTTTTCTAGGTTTTTTAGGTTTTTCTTTAGCAAGAAAAACAGATTTAGCACGTAATTCTAAAAAGGTTACCACATTAAAACCAGTTAGTAACCCCTCAAAATACAATAGTTTGGTTGCTAATAATTCTTCTAAGGTATCAACCTGTTTAATAATATCCTTTTCTATTGCCTTGTTGTCTGTCGTAAAACCAAAGGATTTAAAAGGGGTTTCTATATTCAATTTTGTCTGAGTATCAAAATAGTTAATCGCCTTTATAAAGCGTTCTTGAAGGGCTTCACTCGATTCGGGTGTTTCAGCTTCTTCACATAAAGTAATTAACTGTGCCTTAAATGCATTAGCCACTTTTAGTAAGTCTGTTACACTAGATTTTATAGTATTTAAAGGTGTTTCAATTTGCCCTTCTATACTGGTTCTGTTTTTATAATAAATATCTAGTATACGACCTGTAGGGTACAGAAATTTATAAAAATCGAACAATTCTGTTATTAAATTTAATTGGAACTCCGATTTCGATGCCTGTAAAATATTTTCATCTGGCTGATTTTCTTCAGCCATTTTATTAAAAGACTGTACATTACTATCACTAATTATATGACTGGAATTTATCTTACTATTTAGCACTAAACCTTCTAATGATTTACATCTACTTAATGCCACATAAGTTTGTCCATGGGCAAAAGCACCTTGTGCATCAATAATCGCTTTTTCAAAGGTTAGTCCCTGGCTCTTATGTATGGTTATAGACCATGCTAGCCGTAATGGCATCTGAGTATAAGCCCCAATTTTATTTTCGGTAATGGCTTTAGTTTCTGCATCAACTGTATAATTAATATTCTCCCAAATCTCCGGTTTGGTTACTATATTAAAATCATCTTCTTGACAATGCACAATGACTTCGTCTATATCTAAATGAATTACCTTACCTATCTTCCCATTAAAATAGCGCTTTTCTGCTGAACTATCATTTTTAATAAACATCACCTGTGCGCCAACCTTTAAAGTTAATTCTTCCTTATTAGGATAGGCATATTCTGGAAATTTCCCTTCTACACTCGCATTATACGTATAAGTTTTGGTATTTAGTTTATCCAGTTCTTTATTATTGGTCTGTTCTGCCTTATTATTATGAGTTGTTAAAGAAATATAGCCTTCTTTTTCGTCTGGTATAAAGTCAGGTTGATAGCGTTTATTTAATTCGTCTGCTGAAACCTGTGTTAAAGTATTGGTGCGTATTTCATTAAGAATCTTAATAAATTTAGGATTATCTTGCCTATAAATATGGCTTAATTCTATAGTAATGGCTTGACATTTCATATATGCCTGGCTACTAAAAAAGAATCCATTTTTATAAAAAGGTTTTAGTAATTCCCATTCATTCTCTTTTATAATAGGAGATAATTGTTGTAAATCACCTATCATTAATAATTGAACCCCTCCAAATACTTTATTCCTGTTTTTAAAGCGCCTTAAAACCCTATCAATACCATCTAATAAATCGGCACGAACCATACTAATCTCATCAATTACCAATAAATCCAGAGACTTAATAATATTTATTTTATTCTTGCTAAACTTACGGTTAAAACCAGAGGTATTATTTAAGTCTGTATCTGGTAAAAGCGGGCCAAAAGGCATTTGAAAAAACGAATGTATAGTCACGCCCTTCGCATTAATAGCCGCAACACCCGTAGGAGCCACTACTACCATACGTTTTAAAGATTTCATTTTTAGCTTACGTAAAAAAGTAGTTTTCCCTGTGCCTGCCTTACCTGTTAAAAATACGTTTCTATCTGTATTATTAACAAAGTCCCAAGCTAAATCAAGCTCTTTATTATCTGTCATTGTGTCGATTATAAAACGTATTAAAGATAAGAAATCAACTACGAGTTTTAAGCTAAAATATTTAAATATTTAGATTAATTTTTAAGAAAGGTGAAATGTGTTTGTTACTGTTATATTTTTTAAATATCATTTTATGTGATAGTTCACTAATACCTCATGAGATATAACTGAAAACATAATGTATACCAAATGATTTAAGGAAAAACGTGTCTTTATCGAGCCGTCTTTGTTGGAAATAAGAAGTCTATTTACATATAAAAAAAATCCCGATTCTAAAAAAAGAATCGGGATTCAAAAAAGGCAACGACCTACTCTCCCACAAATGCAGTACCATCGGCGCTAATGGGCTTAACTTCTCTGTTCGGAATGGTAAGAGGTGAGCCCCATCGCTATAACCA
>NZ_JAUOEK010000030.1 GCF_030540835.1 Flavivirga aquimarina
ACTTTAGAGCTTAAAGTTCCAAAAGAAGATCTAGAAGCTCATTTGCATCAAATCCGTCATATCAGTGCTATGGATAAAGAACCGGCAGGGATATAAGGAAATCAAGACATAATAAAGCGCCCAAGGCCCAACAAGAAATAAGTGCTACAGCAAGTGAGCTGCGAGCTATAAAAAGTAGAAACAAAAAATGGCGTAAAGACCAAGACCAACGACCAGGGGCAGGTAATAAAGG
>NZ_JAUOEK010000140.1 GCF_030540835.1 Flavivirga aquimarina
TAGAGGTATTTCGCTGGTTTCATTTTGACCTAAAAAGGTCAAAAACCGAAATTCTGTATTTAGATTCCCGTTTTCACGGGAATGACAATTTCAACGGAAACCCCGAGGCAGAGCCTCGAGGAATTCTTTTCGATTAAATTCGAAAAATCCCTCCAACTGCAATAATGCGTTCTAGAAATAGAAAATTCTGAGATGCTCTGTCTTCGATAGATTCTGTTGTTCTTATATCTTTCATATTAATATAACCTCCTTTAAGTTCTGCTTGTACAAAAAAATATTTCAAAAAAGTTAAATTCAAACCTCCTTTTAATGATAAGCCATAACCTGAAATATGGAAATCATCATGTCTCTTTTTCCCTAATAGAGTTGCGTTTGTTTTTGGGTAAAGTAAGCCCCCAGATATTCCTTCGGTTAAATTAATCTGTATAATGTCTGTATTCCGAATTCTAAATATCTTTGAAAGGTCATCCATTCTGGCAATTTCAATGTTTATGTAATTAAGCCCATCGGTATGTTCAAATTCCAAAAAGTTTTCTGTTAAAAAGATGGGGACATCATTGTACACGCCATTAAAAGTTGCTCCTGTTTCAGTATCTGGTAAATTTATTGAACCTGAAATGTTTGCCCTCTGATTTTTGGTTACTACATATTTCATGTGGTCAACTCCAATAGATACATTATAATGATTCGTAAAAAAATAGCCCAACCTAAAATTAGTTTGAGGAATTGTCATTCGGAATGGATTAATATAATCTATATGATACCCTTTAGGTTTGTCGTGGGCAACCATATTATTTAATGTGAAGTTATAATCTTTACCCTTAAATGTTATGTCTGTCTTAGAAAAATAACCTCGGTTCCCTCCCCAATAAAGAAATATCTTTCCTTTATTGGTAGATGTATATTTAACTTGATCTAAATTCGTTTGCTGACCGTAGGTTTGATTTAAAAAGAGACTTATATATAGTGTTACTAAAATTAATTTTTTAATCATAAATAGTTTATTCGAGGTATTGGTATTTCTGCTATTAGGGTCTTTTATTTATAGAGTTTTTTTACAAACGTTCCTATACTTAAACCTTGTACAATAATTGAAAATATTACAATGATATATGTTATGTGTAGTATTAATTCTCCAGAAAGAGCTTTGTTCAAACTTAAGGCTAGCGCAATGGAAATGCCTCCACGTAATCCTCCCCAAGTTAAAATAGCAACAGTCTTAATAGGCTTTTTCTCTTCGTGCTTTAATAATGAATACGGTAAAAACACAGAAATAAACCGTGCTAGCATCACAATTAAAATAGCTAGTAGACCTAACAAAATATAAGTTGAATTAAAATTTAATAAGTGAATGGCAAGTCCTATAAGGACAAATAAAATGCCGTTAAAAATATCATCTAAAATTTCCCAAAAAGAATTGATGGCTTTTTGTACAGGGTTTTCATCTTTATTGATGTGTACTTTATTTCCAATTAACAAGCCTGCAACAACCATCGCTAATGGTGCCGATATATGCAACATAAATGCGCCTGCTGTTCCACCCATAACTACAGCAAGGCTTATCATTACTGCTAATTGTGGGTTTTCTTTTAATGACTGAATACATTTTAATCCTAGAAATCCAATGGCTAACCCATAGAGTAATCCGCCTATAGCTTCTTCTAAAAATAACATGCCTATTTCTGCTCCAATCTCTGCGGTACTATGTTCTCCTGTTGCAGTTGCAATTAATAAAACTCCTGAAAAAACAACAACTCCAATACCATCGTTAAATAAGGATTCACCTTCAATTTTAATACCTAAGCTTTTAGAAATATTTGCTTCTTTTAAAATGGCCATAACAGCAATTGGATCTGTTGGTGATATTAAAGCACCAAATAAAAGTGCATGTAGAAAGGGTAATTCTAAACCAATCAATTGTGCTGCAAAAAAGACTAGCCCACCAACCAAGAATGTAGATATTAGGACACCTAAGGTCGCAAATAATAGAATTGACTTCTTCTCTTTTGCTAGTGCTGCCAGATTAACGTGCAATGCTCCTGCAAAAAGTAGAAAACTTAAAATACCATCTAGTAATAGTGTTTTAAAATCTGCGTTAATTATAATATCACAAAAGAAGGTGTAAAATTCTGGAAATACTGTCTTACTTAGTGTAATAGGAATAATCAAGATTAAACTTAAAATCATTAAACCAATGGTAGTTGGTAATTTTAACCACTTATAATTGACATAATTAAAAAGAGCCGCAATGGTAAATATGATACTGAAAGATTCGAACATTTATTTAGATTTAACGTTAATATACTTGCCTACAAATACACCAATAACAATGGCTAGATAAAATTGACCTATAATATTCATAACAAGGGTAAGGGATTGTGCTGAAGTTGTTACTGGAGTAATATCTCCATAACCAACAGTTGTAATACTTATAAAACTGAAATAATAGAAACTATAACCAGAGAAACCTTCTATTAATTGAAATGAATTTGAATCGAAGTAATGAATAGCTTCAAATAGAATACCTCCAATAATTCCCAAGTAAAGAAAACCTAATAAGGGACCTAGGATAAACTGGAGGTTAACCTTTTTTATTTTTAATAACTGCCTAATAAGAATGATACAAAAACAAGCAAACAGTAAAAAAGAAAATACTAATCTGCAAATTAAGATTGATCGAGAATTCGTGTTAGAAAATTCTAACCAAATAGCTAATAATGTTAGAAAACCTATGATATATGTAATAAGTTTTGCTCTTTTTTTAGAAGCAATTAATGCGCTACTTAAAATAACCAAAGTATAATTTATAACTATAATATAAGCAGGGTTAGAACTATTTATGGCTATATGAATTGGTGTCAATAAAAAATTGAACGTAGCCGTTAGCGCTATTAAATACTTATATTTAGTAACTTTTTTCCAATTACTTATTAATTGTAATCCCATTTATTTTGAAAAATTGGCTTCAAGAGCTATTACCTTCCCTTTTCTTAAAACTTCAATAAGTACTTTGTCACCAACTTTGAGACTTTCTATCTGTTTTTTAATAGTACCCAAATCGTGAGGTGCGTTACAGCTTAAACCTTGAATGCTTAATATAATATCGCCTCCTAGCCATATTTTTTGACCTAATATTTCTCCTTGAATAACTCCAGGTTTTATACCTATTTTATCAGCAAATGAATTAGGAGTTACACGTTGTATTAAAACTCCAGATTTTTGGGGTGTATTAAAAACCCCTGCTAACCCTTCACTTAAAAAAACACCGTCAAATCCTGTCCAAAAACTGTTTACGTCAAACAAAACTTTTTTTGTGGTATCAATATCTACTGCAAATCCTAAACCTTCAAACCCTCCGCTATTCGATAAAATAAAACTCACGATACCAATAAGTTCTCCATGCATATTAAACATGGGTCCTCCAGAATTTCCTTGGTTTATAGAAGCATCTGTTTGTAAAAAACCTGCCATTTCACCATTAGAAATAACATTTTTTTTCATCTTACGACTTATATATCCCACAGACAATGAGTGTTCAAGTCCCAGAGGTGCGCCAATAATAAGTATCTGCTCTCCAATTTTTGAAGTACTAGAATTTCCTATTGTTGCAGGTTTTAAACTTATTGGTACTGTCCTTAATTTAAGAAGTGCTACGTCTGCAACCGTAGAACTTGATAATACATCTGCTGTGAATGTTGCTCCACTTTGAAGTTTTACAGAAACTTCATTTGCAGATTCGACAACGTGAGCTGCTGTAAGAATAAATCCTTCTTTATTAATGATAACACCTGAGCCTAAGCCACCAGAAGTTGTTAGTTTTTGGTCTTTAACCTTATATTCTATAACTTCTATGGTTACAACTGATGGATCAAGTTGTTTAAATAAAGTCGACATGTCTTGTGCATTAAAAGCTGTAGTAACACACAACAACAATAAATACCCTATGTTTTTAATTTTATTTATCATAATTCTTATATGCTTGCTTTACAGCATCTGCAACCTTTGAAGCAATTTCTTTGTTTAAACTTTTTGGTATAATATGTTCCCTGTCTGGCTGCATCACACAATCTGCAATAGCATAAGCCGCTGCAATTTTCATTTTAGGTGTTATACGTTTCGCTCTGCAATCTAGTGCACCTCTAAAAATACCAGGAAAAGCTAATACATTGTTTACTTGATTAGGATAATCGCTACGTCCTGTTGCAATAATTGCGGCACCTCCTTTTAAGGCTTCTTCTGGCATAATTTCAGGGTCAGGGTTTGCTAATGCAAAAATAACGGGGTTTTCAGCCATCGTTTCAATATCTTCTGCCGTTAAAATATTAGCAACGCTTACACCGATAAAGACATCTGCGCCTTTAATAGCATCCTTAAGGGTTCCTTCAACATTTTCTGGATTCGAATAGTTAAGCAATTCAATTTTGACCGGATTTAAATTGGTTCTGTTTTTATGAATAATACCTTTGCTATCGCATACTAATACTTGCTTTACAGGAATACAAACATTAGGGTCTATACTTATACAACGCAATAAACGCGATATCGCAATTCCTGCTGCACCAGCACCGTTAATGACTACTTTTAAATCTGAAAGATTTTTTCCTAATACTTTACAACTATTTAAAATTCCAGCTAGAGCAACTATTGCTGTTCCGTGTTGGTCGTCATGAAATACAGGGATTCCAATATCTTGCAAAGCAGTTTCAACTTCAAAACTACGAGGTGCCGAAATATCTTCTAAATTTACTCCTCCAAATACTGGTGCAATCCGTTTTACCGTTTCAATAATTTCTGAAGCAACTGTAGTATTTAAACAAATAGGAAATGCATCAACATTTGCAAATTTCTTAAATAACATGGCTTTTCCTTCCATAACTGGAATAGCTGCCTCTGGGCCAATATTTCCTAGACCTAACACTGCGGTTCCATCTGAAACCACAGCGATTGTATTACCTTTTATAGTAAGGTCGTAGGCTAGAGTAACGTCGTCGGCAATTGCTAAGCAAGGTGCGGCAACTCCCGGCGAATATACACGAGAAAGATCGTCTGTAGTATGTACCTCTATCTTAGATACTACTTCAATTTTTCCTTTATGTTTTTTATGAAGTTCTAGGGATTCTTTATTAAAATCGTGCTGAGCCATTATGCATTCATTTTAGCCCAAGCTGTATCTGCTAAAGCTCTTAATTCTTCTGGTTTTTTAACCCATTGCCTTTTAGCATCAATAATTCCGAAAAGCATTCTAGTGAAAAAGTATAATTTCCCATCACGAACTTCCCAACTTTTAGGATTTGGATTAACTTCTTTCTCTTCAGACATCGCTATGGCGCAAAAACCTCCATATTGTGGTGTATAGGCTTCTGGAGATTTTTCAAACTCTTCTTTATCTTCTAGTGAAGCAAAAAGATACTTTGCATCATTGTATGTTGAAGTGTACGCTTCGTTTCCTTTTTTAGGGCTTCCGTTGAAAAAGGATACAACATCATATCCTTGTGCTGCTATTCCGTTTTTTAAATTTTGTTTCATTAGGTTTTATTTTTAAGTGTTATATTAAATTTACATCTGTAATGACCTCTAAAAGTGCAGGTCCATTATGTTCGCTAAGTTTTTGCATAGCTGGGATTAAGTCTTCCAACTTTTCTACACGAATGCCTAGTGCACCACAGTTTTCTGCATATTTAGCGAAGCTTGGATTTGTTAATGAAGTTTGCCATACGTCTACTTCTGCTGCACGTTGTTCTTTTGATATTTTTCCGAGTTCAGAATTGTTTAAGACAATATGTTTAATATTCATATTGTATTTAACTAGCGTATTTATTTCGGCCAAATACTGCCCCAATCCAGCATCTCCAGATACAGACCAAATAGGTCTTTTATCGCCTTCTGCTGCCCAAGCTCCCATGGCCGCTGGTAAAGCAAAACCAATGGACCCTAGATAACCAGACATCAATACTGCCTGATTTTTTGGCTCAAAATACCTTCCAAAAGAATAGGTGTTATTACCCACATCTACAGCTATTACTGCATTTTCTGGCGTAACCTTATTCATGGCATCAAAAACAGCGATTGAACTCAAAGCACTTCCACAATCTTTAAGACGGCTTTCTTTTTCTTCTTTCCAATATTGCCATCTATCTGCTATTTCTTTTCGTTGACTTGTCGTATTTGTGTTTCCTTTTGTTTGTTCTGTTAATAGCACCAAAGTTTCTGATATTTCTCCCCAAAGAGCCACATCAACTTTGTGATGCTTACTCAATGCCATGGGGTCAAAATCTACTTGAATAATTGGTTTTTTAGGTGTTATACCAGTATGGTTAGAAAAAGAAGCTCCAAATACTAGCAATAAATCACATTCATTCATAAACCAAGAAGCTATTGGTGTACCACTTCTTCCTAGTACACCACAGCCTAATGGGTGATTATCTGCTATTAATCCTTTTCCTTTAAAGGTTGTAATTACCGGGCAATCTAAAGTTTCTGCATAAGCGATAATCGCATCCATTTGAAAACGTGCACCATGACCTACAATAATAACGGGTCTTTTTGAAGCTTTAAGCAAATCAACTGCTTTTTGCGTCATCTCTTTTGGTGGTGAAATATTGAAAGGTGTAATTCTATTCTCAGGTGTTTGAGGTTTAGAGTTTTCAGGCTTTTTTGTGAAAGCAACTTCGTCTGGAAATGTTAGGTGAACAACATCTCTTTTTATCAAAGCTGTCTTTACAGCAAGTGACATAAGTTCACTATGATTAGAATTTAAATGCACCGCATGATTGAATTCTGAAACGCTATCAAAGGCATTGACTAAATCTACTTCTTGGAATGCTCCAGTACCAATAACTTGGGTGTTTACTTGTCCTGAAAGTGCTAACAAAGGTGCTCTATCTACCTTGGCATCCCACATGCCTGTATACATATTAGTAGCACCTGGACCTGCTATACCAAAACAGGCTGCGGGTTTACCTGTTAATTTTGCATAGCCCGATGCAGCAAACGCAGCAGCACCTTCGTGTCTAATTCCAAAAAACTGTAGTTTTCCTTTTTCTTCTTGTCTTCTCATAGCATCTGCAACAGCAAGATTACTATGACCTACCATTCCAAAAACAGTATTTACACCCCAATTTACCATGGTTTCAATCATAACATCTGAAATGGTATCTTCATGAGGTGCTTCTTCTGTAAGTCCAACATATATCGCATCCCCTTCTTCTTTTACTTCAAATGTTTTGATACTATCGTCGTGGTCTCCTGGTGATTGTCCATTGCATGGGTCAAAATCCCAACCGTGCCATGGGCAACGCAGCATGCCATTTTCAATAGACCCTTCGCCTAGTGGCCCACCTTGATGTGGACACGCATTATCTAATGCCGAGAATTTTCCTTTATAATGTGTTAGGCAAATACCTTGGTGACCAGCGGTTACCGTTTTTACACGTCCTTCTGGTAACGTTTTTCTATTATCTAAAACTTTATACCACTTTTTATTTTCTGAGCTCATAATCTTTTTAAATTAATGTGTATAACATAAAAGCACCAACTACTATAAATAGGATAGAAATACCTACTTTCATCTTATCTGCTGGTATCACTTTTTGTAATTTAGGGCCTACTTGACCACCTATAATAACTCCCGGAATTGTAAATATGATTAAATTAAGAACTTGGTTCATGACTTCGCCGCCTTCTTGAGCAAACTCATAAAAATGACCTACAGAAGCAACTAAAACTGTAATAACCACCACAAAAATGGATGTTGCTACTGCTACTCGCGTTGGTACTTTGCATTTTGCTACTAAATGATATTCTTGTAATTCTGCAAGTCCAACGGAAATCATACCTAAAAAAGCACCACCAATGGCTGCAAACATTCTCCCCATATTTTTATTACATACGGTGTAGTTATAGACATTACCATCTGAGTCTGTTAAAGTGCTTTCATAGGTGGTTTCAAACTCCTTTTTATGAGCTGCTTCTAATTTTTCTTTTTCTTCTTCGCGCCAAGACACATAGAGTTGGTAGCCTATAAATATAATTCCAATACCAAATATGGCTTTGAGTATTAAAGGCGGCACCAGATCTCCATATACAGTTCCTAAAATGGCAAAGGGGACGGAAATGAGTAACAAGTTTAACCCCAATTTAAAGTCAATTAACTTGGCTTTCCAATACGCCATTAAACCAGAGCTAAAGCCAAATAACTCGGTAGCTAATGCTGTACCTATCGCAATTTTAGGGTCAAGTCCTAAACCTATCATAAACAAAGGTGAAAAAAATACAGCGCCACCTATTCCTGATGACATAGCTATTGTCGCAATTGCTATTGATATTGGTAATAAGTACCAAAACTCCATTGTTAATTCCATAATATTTATGTTTAATTATTTAAAAAACTGACGTACGCCGTAGCTTGCTAATACACCTTCTCCTGTTGCTGCTGCTACTTGTGCTATGGCTCCTTCTCTACAATCTCCTGCTGCGAAAACACCTTTTATGTTCGTTTCTCCTAAACCTGTTGTCGTTATAAAACCTCGTTCGTTTAGGTCTATTAAGCCTTTTACGTTGTCTGTATTTGGGATAAGACCTATAAAAATGAATGACCCATCGGCATATAGTTCTGTTTCTTCATTTGTAATACTGTCTTTTAGTTGTAAGCCTTTAAAATTATCGTTCTCATCTTTTATAAAGGCTACGGACTCTTTATTCATATGCACTTCAATATTTTTAATTGAAGGCAGTTTTTCTATATAAGTTTCTGAAGCACTAAAGGCATCTCCACGGTTTACTATGATTACTTTTTTACAAAAGGAAGCCAGAAAAATACCTTCTTCTAATGCACTATTTCCTCCACCAACTACAATAACTTCTCTGTCTCTATAAAATGCACCATCACAGGTAGCGCAAAAATGAATTCCTGCACCTATTAATGCTTCTTCATTAGGGATTCCTAATTTTCTATAGGTAGAACCTAAAGCTAAAACCACCGTTTTACTTTGATATGCTCCCATATTAGTATCTACAGAAAAAATACCACCTTCTTTTTTAAGTGATTTTACACTAACGCCTGTTTCTATTTTTGCTCCATACGTTTTTGCTTGTTCTGCCATTCTTTGGGTAAGCTCTGGACCGGATATGGTTGTAAAACCAGGGTAATTTTCTATCTTTTCTGTTAAGAACGCATTACCGCCTATGTTCTTTTTTTCGAGAATAAGCGAATTAAACCGGTCTCGTTGGATATAAATTGATGCTGTTAATCCAGCTGCTCCTGCACCTACTACTATGGAATCGTAAACTGTTTTTTTGGATTCTTGACCTATGTTTAAAACAGTTTTTAAAATGGCATTATCTGGGTTTGTATAACTTTTATCTCCAATAAAAATGGTCGGAATAATACGTTTTCCATTATTAATTTCTTCTACTTTTTGAGCAGCCCAAGAGTGTTTGTCAACTTCTATATATTGAAAGTTAATATGATTATCTTGTAGATAGCTTTTTGCGCGCTGACAATCTGGACACCAATCTGCGCCATATAAAATCACTCTTCCTTGAGCATTAATCCCTAGTATGTTTGCTAATTCATTATTATCTGGATTAGTTAATGGTTTTTCACCAATAATAATGGTTGGTATGATACGTTTACCATTATTGATACTTTCTACACGAGCTGTTGCATCTTTATCTAAATCGACATCAATAAAATTGAAATCAATGTCGTTCTCTTTTAAATATGCTTTAGCTCTTTGACAATCTGGACACCAATCGGCACCATATAAATCTATTGTATTCATGGTCATCTATTTTAATCCTGCGTAATTAATTCCTGTTAGATAATGTATATCTCTGTTATATGTTGAAAGGTCGTCGTGATTAAATTTCGTTACATCGTCATAACCACAAGAACGTGCTACAACTCGTATTAAATCGTTTGTGGCTTCAAAGTAATTTTGTAATTGTTTTGCGGAAGTATCTATAATTATTCTACTTCGTAAAGATTCCTTTTGCGTTGCTATACCTACTGGGCAGTTGTTGGTTCCACAAGCACGCATACCTAAACAACCTATAGCTTGTAATGCAGAATTAGAAACTGCAATAGCATCTGCGCCTAACATCATAGCTTTTGCAAAATCTTCGGCAACACGTAAACCTCCTGTAATTACTAGGGTTACATTTGTAGCTCCTACTTTATCCATATATTTTCTAGCTCTGGCTAATGCAGGAATTGTTGGTACATTAATATGGTCTCTTAAAATGGTAGGCGCAGAACCTGTTCCGCCACCACGACCATCTAGAATAATATAATCTACGCCTACATCTAACGCAAACTGAATATCTTTTTCAATATGACTTGCTGCTATCTTAAATCCTATTGGAATTCCTCCTGTACGGTCTCTTACTTTATCAGCAAATATTTTAAAGTCTTCAACGGTATGAAAATTTGGATTTGCTGCCGGTGAAATAGCTGTTTCTCCTTCTTTTAATCCTCTTACTTCTGCTATTTCTTTACTTACTTTATTTCCTGGTAAGTGGCCTCCTGTTCCTGTTTTTGCGCCTTGACCTCCTTTAAAATGAAAGGCTTGTACGTTATCTAATTTGTCCCAAGAGAAACCAAATTGAGCCGAAGCTAACTCATAAAAATATTTTGAATTATTAGCTTGTTCTTCTGGTAGCATGCCCCCTTCGCCTGAACAAATTCCTGTGCCTGCTAATTGTGCGCCTTTTGATAAAGCTATTTTTGCTTCACGCGATAATGCACCAAAACTCATATCACTTACAAACAAAGGCATATCTAATTCTAATGGCTTTTTTGCATTTGGTCCAATAACAACTTTGGTAGCCACTTCTTCGTTATCTAATAAAGGTCTTGATGCTAATTGCGCTGGTAAAAATTGAATATCATTCCATTTTGGAAGTGTATTTCTATCGACTCCCATTGATGCTGAAAACCCATGGTGTCCTATGTTTTTCAGTCCATTTTGTGCTAATTCTTTTATATAACCGGTATAAGGTTCTGTCTCTTCTGGATGTGTATCTGCATAGGCTCCTAAATACGCATCGCGATTAAATGGTTGTGGATGGTTTTCTAAATATGCGTCTATTTCAAAAGCATCAACCAGTAAATTATCGCCTTCTATCTTGGTAGAAAATTTATGTAAAACCTCTTTATTGTTGTATTCTGAAACTCCGGAATCTACTCTATAATCCCATCCATGTACGCCACAAATAAGGTTATGACCATCTACATGTCCATCAGACATTAATGCACCTCTGTGAAGGCATCTTCCGTACAGCACAGATATATCATCGTCAAATTTTACGATAACTAAATCCAATCCATTTACCAGTGCGTGTTCTGGTTGTTTGTTTTTTAATGTACTTACTTGCGCAATTACTGTTGGTTTTTTCATGATTTATTTCAATTTCTTGTTTTATATTTAAAAGGAGAAACCAAGTATAAAGGAGATTATGCCTCCATCTGCACTTGAATAATATCCTGCATTTAAAGTGAATGTTTCCAAACCACTAATCCAAAAGGAACCTCCTATACTATTATGCCACTTATCTGATGCATCGTTTTCTAACCATACTCTTCCATAATCAAAACCTCCAGTTATACCATATTTTGTTGGAATAATACCGCTATTAAAATCACCTATTTTAAGTCTTATATCTGTACTCTGAAATGTTGAATATTTACCAATAAAACGTTCTTTTCTATATCCTCGAAGATTTTTACCTCCTCCTAATTGTGCAGCGTGATATAACTCAAAATCATTTCCAAGAATGGCTTCTCCTCCTATTTTTGTAGCAAATACAAGGCTAGCACTTTTATTTAATTTATGGTTTATAGCTATATGCGGTTTTATATAACCAAAGGCATTGTTTTTATTAGCTCCATCTATGGCTGCTTTATACCCAACGGTAATACCAGCATCTAAGCCCATTGTTGGATAGGCAATATCATTTTTATTTTTAAAAGTGTAATTTATTTCACTGCCTAAATACGTTTGCTTATCGAAGAGTGTTGCATCTGCAGGTAACGTATTTATGAACCTATCTGATGCGTTTTCAACTTCAAAAGATTCTATTAAAGGCTTAAAATAAAAAGAACCTCCATGTCTTCCATTCCATATTAATGAAATGGCAGCACTCAATTCTCTTATACTTACTCTATTAAAATCAAGGTCTACATCGTCTTTATTATAGGTGGTTTCATTACCAAAACCAAAGAAATTTTGTGCAAAATTCGGACTGGTATATTTAGCTTCTACTCCAAAATTCCAATGGTGAAAAATATTCGAAAACTCTCCTGCATAAGACAAGTCATAACCAGAATTACCCGTATAATATGCGGCACTAATGCTATGTTTATATGTAAATTCATTTCGTTGAAGTCCGAAGTATGAAAAATTATTTAGGGCTCCAATTTTCACGCCATCATCGGGGTTTAGTCCCAATAAAGGCAGTACTTGACTAAAACTATGTTTTACCTTTTTATGGTCGTAATTGTTAATGCCATAATCATCTACCAACCACTTTTTAGATTTTTTATTTACGATTGTATTTTCTTTACTCTTATAATCATAGAGTTTTACTTTTTTAGTGTTTTTAAAATCGTACGTATCGTTTTTCTTTCCACCAACTATTCTAATTTTAATAAGGTCATTTCCTTCACCGTCTACAACAAAAGTATCTTTTCCATCCAAACCATAAACCCATATTTCTTTGGTAATATCATGAGAAAATGTTCTATTTAAAAGCCCAATATCTTTGCGGTCTATTTTTATTGAAGTCTCGCCATTGGGAAGACGTGTTATAGTGAATTTATCAGATTTTTGAGTCCCTACAACTACTTCGAATTTATTTAAATATTCATAATACTCTTTTGCTATTTTTATTAAATTAGCACGTCTTCCTTTGAGCTTTTCTTTTATATCTGTAATTACCTCTCCTCTTATTTCTGGAGGAAAAGCTTCAAAAGCTTTTTCTATAACTGAATCCTTCAGGTTATCTTGGATATATTGCGCTTGTTTTTCCCATTCATCCCAACCAGAGGCATTAACTAGCATTAAATCTAAATGATATGGTGAGGAAGCTAACCACTTAACACTCCTAATGTCTTCATCGTAGGACTGCATTTTACGTAGCGCTGGTACGGCACGTGTTAAAAAGGAAATTAGAGCTCCATCATATTTCGAAAATGCCTGGTCTCTATCTCTAGGGATAGGTTTGCAATATGATGTTCCGTTTTCATCATCAAAAAAGGCCCAACGCCATTGGTCTTCGTGTCTGTCCCAATCTCCCAAAAGCATATCAAAAAGTCTTGCTTTGATATATGAAGGTTCATCGACAACTGATTTTCCTGTTTTATGAATTTCCTGCAACACGTCTGCGGTACTAAGTATTTTTGTTGGGTTTCCAAAACTATTTAAACCAACCTGTGTACTTCCTACATGTTCTTCAATCATATATAATTCGTCTCCAAAATCTTCATTAAATACGCCTAATGTTTTTTGCTTAGGAATATAATATAATACAGGATTCGTGTGATTAACTCCTACTGCGCTTGATAGTGTACCAATTGCAAATGGACCGTAAGGGTTGGATGTTGTATAAAAATCGGATAAAAACTTATCAATAGCTGTATCGTCAAGTGAGTTTGCTATATAAGCATGAGGAAAAACATTTGCTTGAAGAAATTTAGTAGTACTCTTTTTTATAGCTCGCATTACAAATTGCTTTCCGTTCTTATCTTCTAACCTAAGTGATTTTGATTGTTGACCACCTCCTCTTTTTATAGGAGAAAGCCCTCCCATTAATGTGTCTAATAAAACTACTGGGGCTTCTACATCTGTTCCATAAAACGGTCTATAATGTTTTCCCCAAAGTGTTTTGTAAAAACCACTTTTATTGATGGCTTCTTTTGTATAGACTGAAGCTGATTGTGTTTTTGGGAATTCATCTTTAAAGGTATAGTTTGTTCCTTTATTATTTTCTTGTCCTTTTAGAATATTGGACTTAAAAACCTCATTAGATATGCCATTTTTCACAGTATAATATTTTACATGTACTGCTCCTGTATTATTAATTTCTAACTTTGCAAACCCTCTTTCTGCCAACCCAAAATCTACTTCACTAACATTAGTAACATTTCTAGTTTCTCCAACAGCACCACTTATAATTTGTGGCACTCCATTATTTATGTATTGTAAATTTTTATCTTTCCCCGATATAAAAATGATATTATCTGCGGCTTGACCAATCGTTTTTAATCTGTTTCTAAGTTTTCTATATTTCTTATTTTGAAAATCTTGTGGATTAATTCCTCCAACGTTACTTAACAAACCTTGTTTCGTATTTGTTTCAACTGGATGGTGTAATGCTACTAGAATTATTTTACCATGTGCTTTCTTAATTCTATTTTCAAATTCTAAAAAGAATAAGGTTCTGTTTTTAATATCACTATCATCATTTATATAAGTATCGGTATCCCAATCTTCTAAAAACCATTGTGTATCTACAGTAATAAGGACTATGTTTTCTGATATGTCTTTATGTTTTATGGCTTCGCCATCATCTGGATAAAATTTTGAATCACTATTTTTTTGAATATATTTTTCAATAGATTGAACGCCTTTATGCCCATTAATTATCCATTCATTTTTTCCTGGCATAAAGAATGTCTCACCAGCAAATGAAGATAGCTTATCAAGTTGATGCGTTATGCTTTTTTCGAAATCTTTGTTTTGAGCTTCTGTATTAACTGAGTTACCTAACAATAATAATATTGGATTATCAGCTTTTTTAGAATCATTGATAATTTCTAACAACACATCCGTTTTATCTGTTGTACCTGTATTACCAATTAAATAAATTGTTTTATCAATTTTCTGCCCTAAAACAATGGAACTCATTAACAAGAAAAAACATATAATATTCTTTTTAAAGCTTTTTAAAATATTCATAATTTGGTTGGTTTTTGGTGGTATATTTTTAGTAGAATTAAGCTACTAAACAGTATTAAAGAATAGTAACACATTGGTGTGCCTGAAGTGGTTTTTGGGCATTCAGCATGTCCAGTAAATTGCATAATAGAAGCTACTAATGCTATACTGCTTGCTAATCCTGTAAATAAAAAATATAAGATATTCCATTTCTTAAAAAGGTGTGCTATGAATGGTATAAGAAAACAGATTAGAATAACTAGACACATTGGTATATGCATTATTTTGGGGCAACCTTCGCCTGTCTTAAATTCTTCGGTTACTAAACCTCCTGCTCCAAATAACCCTATAATTAGGATAATAAGAATGACATAATATGTGAATGTTTTAAGCATTATTTTTTGTTTACAATGACGCAAGTAGGACATTCTGTTCCTGTAACTGTACTCTTAAGTTTAATACCCTTGAGGTGTGTTACTATAAAATCCTGTACAAATGCATAATTAGCACTGTGATTGTTAACACTTATTTGCGCGTCTTTATGTTTTTCTCTTATTAGGTTATCGTATTCTTGGTGTCCCCAACAATTTGGACAATAGCCTTTAGATAATTCCTTAATTTCTTCTTGCTTATTCTGTCCGAATAATTGTTTAATAAAATTCATTCTTTTAGTTGTTTTTAATTCTTTGGTTTCTATATCAGTTTCTGAAATAATCTTTGTTTTTTCAGTATATTTTATTTTAAATAAAGGCGAAATAATTCCCCCATCACATAATATAAATACTATGTAATTTCATTACCAACAGGCAAGTTACTGTCTAATCTTAATTGGGGAAAGCTTTATTTTTTCAATACTTACTTTAGACGACAATCTAAAGCGATTCTTATACTATTACTTATTAAAAATATAACATAAAATGAAGGTCTATACCTCCTCATCTTTATAAATTATAATCTTTAGTCTTGTTGCACATCTTCAATAGTTGTTTCTAAAGTTGTGCTGTGTTTTTCAACTTCTGCTTTTAAATCAACAATGCTATTGATTTTTGGATTATCAATACTAATTTCTTTATTATTCGCCAAGTGAACTTTAAGGTTCAAAATGCTAGACTCTTTACCTAGTCCAAATTGAAGCAATGCTGTTTGGTCGCTTGCTAAACCTTCTCCTGTTACCATCCATTCGGTGAGCGTTTTTGTAGGTGTTGTAATAGTAACTTTTGCTCCTTGTACGTTTACAGATTCTCCTAAATCTACTTGCAAATAATTGTTGGTGCCTCCCTTATTTATATAAGCTAAAGAGGGTGTATTAATATTTACCCAAATCATATCAAGGTAGCCGTCTTGATTAAAGTCACTAACTAAAGAAGTAATCGCAAAATGCGGATTAACGACACCGCTTTTTTCTTCGGTTGGCGCAAAAGTGCCATCTTCTTTTTGAACTAAGAATCTACTTTTTAATCTAAATAATTTATTAGGTGCTAAATCCACATAATTTTCGGCAACCATTAAATCTTGTAATCCATCATTATTCATGTCTGCAAAAGTGCAACCCCAAGAAAATTCGTAATCTGCTATTTTAGTTTCTTCGGCTGTATCTGTGAATTTAAAGTCGCCATCGTTTCTAAAGAGAATCCATTTTTCATTGAATAAAGAGGCGTCTTTTATATCTCCTTTTGCTAACGCTCTTGGTAGGGTACTTCCTGTATTAGAGAACATAAAATCTACCAAACCATCATTATTATAATCACCAACAGCTAATCCCATGGGATAGGCAAATTTTTTGGTTAATGGGTTTGGTTTCATTGTATATGTTAAATCACCATTATTTTTATAGGTTCTAGCTTCACCTGTATCATGAACCACTACTAAATCTAACCAGGAGTCATTATCGATATCAACTAGCACACCTTGAAATGTATTGTGTACATAATCTAATCCAGCAGATTTAGTGATGCTTTTAAATGTATCGTCTCCATTATTGAGTAATAATTCGCTTGTAGAACCATAGGTGTAATCTTCAAAAATGGTTTGCCCTTCCATTAATTCTTTTTTAAGATAAGTGGCGAGGAAAATATCTAAGTCTCCATCTTTGTCTATATCTCCAACGGTAATCCCAGCTGGGTTAGATTTCTCATTCATTGGTGTATCGATAATTTTTTCTGTAAACGTTCCGTTTGTATTATAATAAATACGTAAACCGTCTTCTCTTCCTAAAATAATATCAGAAAAACCATTGTTATCGAAATCGGCTGATACTATACCAACTGTTGTTGTTGTATTTCCTTTTTTAGGCAAATTGACTTCGGAAGATATATCAACAAATTCATTATTTCGGTATGCAAAAATGGCATCTTCTTGATTCATGCCTCCTCCAAAGAACACTTCATCCACATTGTCGTTGTCAATATCTATTAATGCTGCAGGTGCAATTGGTAATGATTTTTCACTATTATATTGATGGTTAAAATTAAGTGTTACTTGTTCAAACAACGGTATTTTATTATCATCTATAGTAATATCATATTTCTCTGAAGCAGCGTCGTTCCAGAAAAACCAAAGAACAACTGCTATTAATGCTACTAAAATTAAACCTATTACGATAAAGGTTTTCTTAAATATACTTAAGAGGTTTCTTGTGTTTTTACTTAACATTATTGTTGGCTTTTTGTTAGTTTACTTAGTTGGTATAATGATAATGTGAAAAGAATAAAATGAGTAACATTCATTAGGATAGGCAGCATATGCTTGCCTATTGATGGTAATAGTTTGCCAATAACTACTAGCAAAATAAGTATAACAATGGGATTGAAAACAGCCATCCATTTTTTGTAATACGTACCTCCTTTTAAAATGGTGATTGCAAAGACAACAGATAGTGTCGCTATTACTATGCGAAGGGCTTGCACTAATACTTCCATATGGTTTGTGTAATGTGCTAATAGGTTTTGATATGTAGAGGCATCCATTGTATCTTTTAAATGAACGACATTACCTATTGAAGCTCGGGAACCAATCCAAACACCGCCTACTGCAAAGGCTACAAAACCAATTGCTAGAACAATTCTTGCCAAGTTTTCGTTGCCAGATTTTAGCATTCTATAAATATGAATGTATCCTGCAAAATAAAAGGGCAACCCTATAACTGCTAAAAAATGTCCTGTAGTAAGATTATCTAATGATACAAATTTGAAAAACTCATAATCTTTAGAATGTTCTAAAATATCTGAAGAATAATGTAATAGGTATTCGCCTAATCCTACAAGAATAGACGCAACAATGCCTAAACACCCTAATATTTTAGTTAGTTTCATTTTGTGGTTAATTGGTTAGTTTTAAGTTTGTCGAAATATGTTAAAATTACTTTCAGAAAAAAGAAAAATATTATACCTGAGGGGATTGCGGTTAGCGTCCACCCGACAAAACCACATAATAATTCATAGGATAAGGTTTTAATTGTATTAAAAAAACTAAGCTCGTAGCTTGCTTTAATAGCTTCAAAAGTAAGTAGTGTGTGTTCTGTACCAAACACCATGGCTCCTAAGTTTATAAATGGAATAAGAACTAAAAACTTTAAAGGTTCAATAATATAGCTAAATGCAATCATTATTGGTAGGTTGAGTCTAAACGGCAAAGCTATACAGGTTAATACTATGGTACTGACACCAAACATTGGAAAAATAGAAACCAACGTAGAAATCACTAAACTCATGGCCAATTGTTTTGGTGCTAAACCTTGTTTAAGTAATGTCTTAAATGTATTCCAAAGCTTAACTAGTTTGGATTTCATCTAACTATTTGGTGTTAGAAATAAATTGAACGTTATAATCTATAACTCCTTCTTTTCGCATTTTGCTTAATACATTACTAACTGTTTGTCTTGACGTATTAGTAAGGTTTGCAATCTCTTTATGGGACAATAAATTTTTAGCAATTGATATGCCTCCATCATTTTTTTCACCAAACTCTTCTAAATAATCTAAAATAAATTCTCTTATTCTTGTTGTACTATCTTTATATAATAAATCGTGAAGTCTTCTTTCTAATTTTTGAATGCGTAGACCATAAATTTTAAGTACGCCATTTTTTAGTGACTTATGTTTTTCCATAAGTTTTTCCATCTGTTCAGATTCTATGTAACAGATTACACAGTCCTCCAGGGCATAAGCTACTTCTTCGGTTGCAGCTTCTTTGTTATAAAGAGAAAGTTCTCCAAAGATATTACCGCGCTTTACAACATATTTTACGGTATTATTTGTCGTGTTTACAATTTTAACACTGCCTCTTTTTAGAAAGAAAACACTATCCTTATGTTTATCATTAAGCTCAATAGATTTGCCTTTTTCAATATTATCCATTTCCAGAATCTCACAGATTTTCATCATGTTGAGCATTCCGAGTTTTCTAAAAAGATTAAAGCCTTCTAAAAACCAATATTTTGTAATTGCTTTCAAGTATAATATCGTAATAGTTACAAAATCAAAGATATAAATTTAAGGTTTGAATAATTATATTAAATTTTTGATAGTTACTTTGGGCGACACATTGGTGTATTTTTGTTTTAAAATTGAGTAAAAAAGAGCATTTTGCAACCAATTGAAAAAAAGTTTAAACAACTTCGATTTCTTCTTTGGAGATTGGTATTATTTAGATTCGATTATTTTATATTTCCAATAACCAATTTATAATATCCTTTCTAGAAAATGTTAATGGCCTTCGTTTGAATATGACAGGAACTTCGAAGTGACATACTTTCGAGTAGATAGTTGATTTTTATTAGCTTAAATTATATTTTTCTGGTAAGTAATTATTTACCGATACAAAAATTAGCAAAAATATTTCCTAATAAATCATCATTAGTAATTTCTCCTGTAATTTCACCAAAATGGTATAATGCTTGACGAATATCTATAGCCAATAAATCGCCTGATAAACCAGAATCTAATCCAGATTTAACTTTATCAATTTCTTCAAATGCTTTTAAGAGAGAATCATAATGACGTGAATTAGTTACTATGGTATCATTATTCCTTAAAGCGCCTGTATTTACAAAACTTAATAAGTGCTCTTTAAGTTCCTCGACTCCTACCCCCTGCTTTGCTGATAGTAACAGACTATGGGATTTCTCGCTAGCGCTCGAAATGACAGAGAGCTCCTTATTTAAAACAGCAACTGCATTTTCTGAAAGTTTATCAATTTTATTGGCAATAACAATTAAGGGTTTTTGTGGATATTTATTTTTAATCTTTTCTATCTCTATCTTAATACTTTGAGATTTCTCACTAGCGTTCGAAATGACATCCGATTCAAAAAGATAAACAACAACTTGCGCTTGTTCTATCTTTTCAAAGGTCTTTTTAATCCCTATACTTTCTACCACATCTTTGGTATCTCTTATTCCGGCCGTGTCTATAAATCTGAAACCGATTCCTCCTATAGATATTTCATCTTCAATAGTATCTCTGGTAGTCCCTGCTACATCACTTACTATAGCACGTTCTTCATTTAAAAGTGCATTTAAAAGCGTCGATTTCCCAACATTAGGTTCTCCCACTATAGCAACCGGAATACCATTTTTAATAACATTACCTACGGCAAATGAATCTATCAGGCGTTTAAGTACAAACGTAATACGTTCTATTAAATCTTTAAACTGGGTTCTATCGGCAAACTCAACATCTTCTTCGGCAAAATCAAGTTCTAATTCTATTAAAGATGCAAAATTTAAAAGTTCTTCGCGAAGCTTAGCAATTTCAGACGAAAAACCACCACGCATTTGTTGCATAGCTATTTGATGGGATGCTTCATTATCACTAGAAATTAAATCTGCTACAGCTTCTGCCTGGCTTAAATCCAGTTTGCCATTTAAAAATGCTCTTAACGTAAACTCACCAGCTGTTGCCATTCTGCATCCCTGACGCAAAAATAATTGAATAATTTCTTGCTGAATATAATTTGATCCGTGACACGAAATCTCAACCACATTTTCGCCGGTATATGAGTTAGGGTTTTTAAAAACCGATACCAATACTTCGTCTATAGTTTTGTTTCCATGTATAATATGCCCTAAATGAATAGTATGTGTGGCTTGTTTACTTAGCTTTTTTCCTGAAATTGATTTAAATTGACTTTCTACAAAATCTATGGCATTTTTTCCAGATAATCTTATAATAGCTATAGCTCCAGCTCCTGATGGTGTTGCTAAAGCTACTATGGTTTCTTGATTAATCATCTGGCAAAAATACTAAATTTGAAACGCTAATTCCTACAACTTAAACTACAAAAAGTATTTTTTATAAAATAGTTCAACCTTATATATAATAAATATTTTTTAATATTTTAACATAAAAATTAAAAAAAATATAACCAATTTTACATTACAGTAAATTATCCGCAATAATATAACCAACTGATATTTTATCTTGAATATATAATGTGTTCATATTATATTTGTTACTTGTCGATCTATTTATATTAGATTAACAAAAATTATAACTTCCAGTCTCTCAATCTCTAACAAAAGAAGTATAATTATATGAAAATTGCTGAATCTGATTTTTCAAATCATATTGTGAAATCTACACAAAAGGAATTAGGTAATATATTCTTTTTTAACCACATTGCCGTTATAGAATTTAACGAAGGCGTACATATCGATATTAATAATTCCAATGAAATTTTTGAAGAACTAATAAACTTTTTTGGTAATTCAAGACCATTTGGAATAGTTGCTAATAGAATAAACTCTTATTCTATAAATCTATTGGATGCAGACTTATTTAAAAAAAAGATTTCGAATCTATGCCATTATGCAGTGGTTGGACATAATAGGGCCAGTAAAATGAATGCAGAAATAGAGAATAGCTTCTGTAATTTTAATAAAATTAATTATGACTGTATTCATGAAGCTATGACTCATACTTATGGCAAAGTAAAAAAAGACATTTTACTTTCTTTACACTGAACTCATCTTGACTTTTTGTTTTTAACCGAAAATGAGATAAAATTTGTTCAGATGAGACACTTTTTGAAAAGCATAGCATAGCTAAGCATAAAAAAAGTAACGAAATATGGGCGAATTTTAGCCGTTTTTTAGGAAATAGAAAAAGTCAAGATGAGTTCACTAAATAAAACACTCACTTATAATATTTAATTTGCTAAATAATAGCACTGCTATATTTTTATTTATTTATAAAAATTCCTTCCTATACTTCTGGTATTTAAACACATGCAAATATTAAAATCCTATACAATAAGCATTTCTCTTGTAAGATTAGTAAATAAATTCATACTATTTTGTTTTTGTTTAAATAAGTAATTGTCAATATTTATTAATAAAACCGTGTTTTTTTTAAAAAAAACATTAGTTATTTAAACTTTTTAAAACAAACCCAATAAATTATTGAATTTTAAATAATAATAAAAAACACTACAAATATATTATGCAAGCATAGTATATTTGTAGGCTGAAAAATTAAATAACAAAACTAACTGTACCACAACAATTTAAACCATAAAAAATTTAAAAAAAAGCATCTATAAATTAAGAACATGAAAACAATTGAGTCTGAAATCTCTAACCATATTTTAAAAACTAAAAAAAAGGATTTGGGTACGATATTCTTTTTTAATCATATGGCTATTATTGAATTTAATGAAGGAGCACATATAGATATTAATAATTCTAATGTTTTTTTTGATGAATTTAAATCATATTTTGGTGAATCAAGACCATTTGGTGTTGTTACAAATAGAATAAACTCTTATTCTGTAAAATTGATGGATATAGATTTATTTAGAAATAAAGCAAAAAACTTATGTGCTTACGGCGTTGTAGGACACAATCTTGCCAGTAAAATGAATGCAAAGATTGAAAGTGATTTTTGCATATCTGATGATAAAATTGATTATGACACTTTATATGAAGCTATGGACAGTGTTTATAGCAAAGTAAAACAAAAACTTATTACTACATTAAACTAAATAAATACCATCAGGTTTTATTTCCAAAAGTTTTTGTTTGTATAAGGTACCAACTGCTTTTTTAAAACTTTTCTTGCTCATTTGGAGCATATCTTTTATAACTTCAGGATTCGATTTATCTGTAAGGTTTAAATACCCGCTGTTATCATGAAGCTCATTCATAATACGTTCTGCATTAGGTTCTATATTTCTATAGCCTATTTTCCCTAAGACAATATCTAGTTTATTTCCGGGACGTACTTTCTTAACAACACCTTTTAATTTATCGCCTACGCTTAGGTCTGAAAATATAACATTCTTATAAATGAGTCCAGAATGTATTTTGTTTACTATAACATTCATTCCTATGTCTGAAGGATGCGATACAATTAAATCAACTTCATCAAATTCATTTACCGTGAGTTCTTTGTTATCTAAAAACCTATTTGTTTTGCTTGAAGCTACTAACCTATTGGTTTTTTCATCCAAATAACAATGTACCAAATACCAGCCTCCTGGTTTCATTTTAAAAGCTTGTTCTTTAAACGGACAAAATAGTTCTTTAACCAACCCCCAATCTAAAAAGGCACCATAATCGGTAACTTGATTACAACGTAACAATGCAAAATCATCACGTTTAATATATGGCATATCTGTGGTAGCAACTGGGCGTTCCTCATTATCTAAATACACAAAAACTTCTAGTTTGTCCCAAATTTTAAAAGACTCAGGCACATACCTATTAGGTAATAACACTTCATTATCTTCTTCATCAATTAAATACACACCATGATCTGTTTCACGAAATATATCTAATGTATTTATCTGTCCTAAATGTATCATGGGGCAAAGGTAATGATATTAGATTGAGTTTTTTTGCTTGAAAATAAAGAATTTCTTGAAATGAAATACTCTTACTTTAGAATTGTAAAGACACAAGATATTTCGTTGGTTACAACTTAATAAATGAAACCCAGAACTCAATTCATGGTACAAAAAAAGCACTACAATAATTGTAATGCTTAAATTAAATATCTATATGAAAATTGACTAATAAACAGATTCTTTTTTGAAATGTTTAGTCAGTAAATAATATACAACTGCTCTGTATTTATTACGATTAGATTGTCCATATTTGTCCATTACAGCAGCAATACCTTTATCTAAATCAGCACTGTCTTTTAATCCTAATTTTTTAATTAAAAAGTTATTTTTTACTGTAGCAAGTTCAGATTCGTCTGAACCGGAAACTGTTGAGGAATCTGCATTATAAATTGATGGACCACAACCAATAGTAACTTTAGTTAATAAATCCATGTCTGCATTAACGCCGCATTTATCTTTTAAATCTGCAGCATACTTTGCAATAAGTTCATCTCTTTTACTCATAATAAATAATGTGTTAAGTGTGTTTGTAAAATAATTATATTAATAACTGTTTTAAAGATAACTGTTTTTTAGACACAACAAATTAGAGAAAGTCACATAATTATATTAATCTATATATTTAAAGTACTCTAAAAGGATCTCGTCATTAAGATCTTTTGGCGTAAAAACCTCTAATAATTTAGGTTGGTTATCTTCTGAATAAAATGATTTTAACATCATTTTCAAAGCCATGTCATCTGAAGCCGATTCATATTTTAAACCATACATGTTACACAAATGCTCTGCTGTTAACTGGTGATTCGTTTCAAAATAGGTGTCAAAATTTTCGGTGTTTTTATGACCTGGAAGAATTCTAAAAATCCCTCCTCCTTGGTTATTAATAACAATGATTCTAAAATTATCAGGAATGTAATTATTCCATAAGGCATTGCTATCGTATAAAAAACTTAAATCGCCCGTAATTAAAGTCGTTTGTTTATTGTTTGCAACTGCGCAGCCAATAGCTGTAGATGTGCATCCATCAATACCACTGGTACCACGATTACAAAACACCTGTAATGTTTTATTTAAATCAAATAATTGTGCATAGCGTACGGTAGAACTGTTTCCTAATTGTAAAATAGTATTGTTTGGTATTGAATCTAATATAACATCGAAGGCTTTTAAATCACAAAATTCTATATTATTTAAGTAATTATCGTGTTTTATAAGTCTCGATGCTTTTATACCATCCCAGTAAAGCCTGTAATTACTTTTAACTGGTTTTGTTTCTGGTAAAAATTTAGAAAAAAAGTGATTCGGTGTGGTTTCTATAAAATTACTTAAACTAAAAAAAGTGTCGTTCGCTTTCTTTAAATCGACATGCCAATGGTGTTGTGGTTTATATTTTCTTAAAAAAGCTTTTATTTTTTTAGAAACTATTAAACCTCCAAAAGTTAGTAAAATATCCGGTTGAAGCATGTTAAACCCTTCATCGTCTAAAGGAGCTATTAACTTATCTATACTTGGGAAAAAATCATTATGATAAATATTAGATGTCGTTTCTGTAAATACAATAACACTGTTATCCGTTGCCAGCATATCTAACCAGCGTTGTTCTATTTGATTAGGATAATTAACACCAACAACGACCATTTTTTTCGAAACTGCATTCCAATCTTTTATACAAGCAGTCAAAACAGCATCATCAACTTGTAACGGTTCATTTTCTGGAGTAGTTGATTTAGGACTTACAGATAATTCATCTACCATATCATATAAAGGCTCTTCAAATGGCGCATTAATATGAACAGGCCCCTTTTTAAGAAGGGTCATATTTATAGCCTTACCGATTTCCTCTTCATTATATTCTTGAATGGTTTTCTTTAACCCGAGTAGCGTTTCAACCTTATCTTCCAGGTTTTTAAAAATGGGTAACTCTTCTACTACATCATTGGTATTTTCTTCTTTTAAATCTAGTTTTAAATTAGCCGAATATAAAATATGGGTTTCAAATACATTTTTTTGGTTAATAGTTTGTCCGTCGCCAACCCCTATTAAATGCTTGGGTCTGTCTGCCGAAAGTACAATTAAAGGAATATCACTATAAAACGCTTCGGCAACAGCAGGATAGTAATTTAACAATGCACTACCAGAAGTACAAACAACTGCTGTAGGTTCTTGGAGTTGCTGAGCGATTCCTAAAGCAAAAAACGCAGCACAACGCTCATCTACAACACTATAGCATTTAAAATAATTATCGTTAGAAAAGCCTATGGTTAACGGGGCATTTCTACTACCCGGAGAAATAACAATATGTTTAACACCCTTTTTTTTATATAGCTGTATAACAGTTTGGGCTAGTGGGATTTTTGGATAAATCATGTAGTAATAATCTAGGCGCTAAAATAACAAATAGGCAGAAATACTTAGCAACAAAACGTTTTTAATTATTATTGTTTTTGCCTTTTACTGTCTCTCAAGGTAAAGTCTCGCCAGAATATTCAAGCTAGTTTCAATATTAAGAATTCATATAAAAACATATAAAGCAAGATTGGAAAAGTCTATAATTTATATGGTGGATACATTTGTTTTATCATTTAGATACTTAAAACATTGCTTTTAGTAACAGAAAAGTTTGAAAAATCATTTTTGTAGTATTTCTAAAGGCATACATACTTAAAAACAAATTATTAATAATTAAAAACGAATATTATGAGAATAACATCTGGCACAGAACACAATAAAACACCAAAAGACATAGGTTTTAATAACAAAAAATATAATTATGTCCACCGACAAAGAACATATCGATTTCATCCTCATTATATTCCGGGGTGGTTTTCTTTAATTCAGGTGTGGTTTCAATTTTATTTTCCGGATTTTTGAAATACAAAATCACAAAACATTTTTAATTATCAAAGATTTAGATACTGTTTCCTGCCATTCTTTTTCCGGAACAGAATATTTTGTAATACCGCCACCAACATAAATAATAGCCTCTTTATTCTTTAGTTGCATACACCTTAAGTTTACATACAATCGGGTACTCTTTTTATTGATGGTGTACGCTCTGTTTTCAATATTGCGTTTTGCAGATCTTGACTCTAATTTGGTTGCCATATTAAGTTCTCCTAAAAAACCGGTATAAAATGCCCTGTTATAAGATTCATTTTTTAAAATAAATTGTTTTGCATCATGTTTTGGCAAACCACAAACAGCAGGTGTTGGATGCAATACAGAAACAACCTCTTTTAAGTTTGATTCTGGTTTTAAACGGGCAGAAATCATCGTTTTTAAATGCAGTAAATTACCAGCCTTGACTGTTTCGACATCAGATACTTTAAAACTCTCGACCGAAGGCTTTAAATTGTCGATAATAAAATCAGTAACAAATTGCTGCTCTTCTTTTTCTTTATCCTCCCAAACCACATCTAAAGTACCTTTATAATCTTGCGTACCTGCCAACGCCATAATTGAAAATCGATTTCCTTCAATTTTTATTAGTGTTTCTGGCGTAGCTCCTAGCCACAACCCTACTTGTGGATGATACCAGCAATACACAAATGCCGATGTATAAGCGCACAACAGACTTTTAAAAACAGATATGGGATTAGGGTCTGCAATGGTAACGGTTTCCTGTCTGGAAAGCACTACTTTTTTTAATTGATTATTAGCAATAGCATCAACACCTTTTTTAATTAAATTGATATGTTGCTGCTTTTCTTTTGAATCTTCGGTAGTACTTCCTTCTTTTTTATCTGTAAGTTCGATATGACTCTCAATATCTGTAACGTCGGCAAATATGTTCTCAGAGTCTCTTAAAGGTATTAAAACTGTTTTTTTAGTATCATCGAAGGGAGAAAACACAAAGCCTTCTTCTACAAAATCGTTTGTGGTATGTAAATCGTTTGTCTGTTGTAACAACACACTTACCCGGTTCTCATTTGGTTTTCTATAAGCTACAAAAGGTAATTTACTATTGTATTGCGTTTCTAAACGTTTAAAAAAAGATGTCAACGTCATTAACGGTCTCTTTTTGGTAAAGCAATAGTCGATAATTTACAAATTGAAATTAAATTATCGGCCTCGTCTGTAACTCGTATATCTAATAATTGTGTTGTTCTGCCTTTATGTAAAAAAGTTGCTTTGGCATAAACAAACCCTTCTTTTATACTTTTTATATGATTTGCTGTAATTTCTATACCTCTCACAAAGAATTTTTCGGTATCTATAAAAATATGCGATGCAAAACTGCCAACACTTTCAGCCAAAGCTACAGTAGCACCTCCATGTAATACGCCATCTGGTTGGTGTACTCTTGAGTTTACAGGCATTTTAGCTATTAAAAAGTTATCTCCGTAATCTATAACTTCAATACTCAAGGTTTCCATTAAAGTATTTTTACAAGCGGCATTTGCCTGGGCCAAAACTTTTTCCTTAGATAATTGCATAGAATAATTTATTTTTAAGAACTTGTTTTAACAAGTTAAATATCCGAAACAAAAGTACAAAACCTGTTTAAGAAATGAATTCCAGTGAAAAAGAAATATCATACCAAACTACAAATACTTATTCTACTTTAAATATATTAACCGATAAAACAAAGTATGTTTGGTTGGTGTGCCATGGTATGGGGTATTTAAGCAGGTATTTCTTAAAATATTTTAAGCAACTTAATGCTGAAGAAAATTATATTATCGCCCCACAGGCAAGTAGCAAATATTATTTGCATTCAAAATTTAAACATGTTGGGGCCAGCTGGTTGACTAAAGAAAATACACTAAGGGAGACCGAAAACGTGATGCGTTATCTGGATGCTGTTTTAGAATCCGAAAATATTTCTAAAGATAAAAAACTAATCATTTTTGGATATTCGCAAGGCGTGAGCATTGCAACTCGTTATGTAGCAAAAAGGAAATTACAATGCAGTCAATTGGTATTACATTCGGGAGGTATTCCTAAAGAATTAGTTGTCGAGGATTTAAAATTCTTAAAAGCTAAAGTATCATTGATTTACGGCAAAGATGATGACTATATAAATAAAGAACGTATAATGCTTGAAACTAAACGAGCTTCTGAATTATTTGGAAACCACGTAAGTATTATACCATTTGATGGTGTACATGAAGTTAATGTGGAGCTGATTAATAATATTACTTATCATTCTTGACCTACCTCTATAAATCAAATCAAAAAAGTTAAAACATTAATTTTTGGTTTCTTATATGTGTATTCTTAAGAAGGCAGGAATTTATAATTTAGTTTCAATTTAAAAGATTCCTGTCTGCGAAGGAATGAACACATTCAGCAAGTTTGGAAAAGTTTATACTAGTATTAGTGAATACATTTGTCACATCAATACGATAAAAATGACACTGAAACAAAACAACAAAGCGTTTTATAATCAAAAACTAAATGTAATTATAGAGTATATACATAATCATTTAGACAGCAAAATAGATATTAAGACGTTGGCTGAGATCTCACATTTTTCGCCGTTTCATTTTCATCGTATTAGTAGAGCGTTATTAGGAGAACCCATAGGGGCATACATTTCTAGAACACGTGTAGAAACTGCTGCAAAAATGATTCGTTATACTTCTTTGGACATTGAAAGCATTGCTTATAATGTTGGTTTTGAAACACCATCGTCATTATCTAAAAAGTTTAAAAATCATTTTGGGGTGTCTCCTACCGCGTATCGCAAAAACAAATTATTTACAATTAAAAAAACGAATACCATGGAAACGACATCCAGTGCTAAACACAATAAAAATTTAAATATTAAAAAACCCAAAATCTTAGATATAGAAGACAAAAAATGTATGTACATCCGTATGCAAGGTGCTTATCAATCTTTAGATTATCCTTCGGCTTGGAAAAAACTTTGGGAGCAGGTAAAAGAACAAAAGTTATTTACAGCTGGGATTGAACATATAGGGCTAGCACACGACGATCCGAAAGTAACCGACGAAGATAAAATTAGATACGATTCTTGCCTAATAATACGTAAAGATGCAAAAGCCACTGGAGATATTGGAGTTAAAACACTTAAAGGCGGTAAGTTTGCAACGTTCTTATACCAGGGAAATTATGAATGTTTTTCAGATGTTTACGACTATATTTTTAACGAATGGTTATTAAACAACGACTACGAATTGCGCGATGAAGTTGTTAGGGAAAAATACATTAGTAACCCAGAACGGGTAGAGCCTCATAAACTTAAAACGGAATTTTATATCCCGATAAAATAGAGATGATTTTAAAGTCTAACTTCTTTTTCTAAAGCTAAAAGGTGTGTTGTAGCATTTGTAGCATCTTTAAGAGGGTAGATTTCAATATTACAATAATACATCTCTCCATTTTTTCTATAATTAGCAATGGTTTCTTTAAAATGAATATCCTCTTTTAAATAACCGCGTATATTGTTTAAAGTTTTGGGAGATGTATCTTTACCCTGTAAAAAATTAGGTTTTTTTCCTTTTGCATATTTAGCAGAATATCCTGTCATTTTTGTAAACCCCTTATTTACCCACTGAATTTCTTGTTTGAAATCGGTTAAAACTAAAGCTTGAAACTCTTTATTGGTTATTATAGTTTCAACATCAAAAGACCAATCAAATTTGTTTTTGAAACTATTTAAAACCTCAATTTCTTCATGCTTCATAAAATCAGTAGCTTGTTCTACTAAATGCATTGAAAAAATATCCCAACATTTTAAAGGACCTCGAAGTAGATGTGGTTTCTTTTTCATTGCTTCTGTATTTTGTGCAGGGATAAAAGGAGCTAGACACCAACTAAGTAAAATAACTTAAGTTGAACATTACGTTTGTCTTGATTTGCCTTGAATCACAAAAGCACTATTATCAACTTTAAAGGAAAGTGTCTGGCTTGCAATGAATTACTATTACTTACAGTTGCGCGGCAGCTTGTAATTTTAACACAACCCTTTAGTAATTTAGTGTTTAACTAAACCTTTAAAAGAATACTCAAATATATGGCTTTTTTAGAATTAAAAGACACTCAACATATATTTAACCAGACTTTGTTGGCAAACCATTTTTTGAGCTAATGAATTTAATTCTTTGCAATATTTATCATATAAAGTTTGTGAGTAAATAACAAACAATTACATTTACATAGGTAAAATTTCACAGTTTATGAGACACATTTTTATTGGCTTATTTGTTAGTTTTAGTTTTTTTTCAAAAACGTATTCTCAAGTAACAAAAGAAATTGAGCCTTCTTGGATAGATGAGATAAGTTATTCAACATCTGAAATAGATAAAAGTGAGGTAGCTGCTGGAACGTATATTCTACTTTTTGATACTCAAATAAATATACCAAAACAGACATTATTTAACAGACTAACAACTAAAATCACTGATAATGTTGGTATTCAAAATGCCTCTACTATTAATATTAGTTATGATCCGAGCTATCAAAAGTTAAAATTTCATAAAATAAATATTATTAGAAACGGTAAAGTTATAAACAAACTAAATGTTTCTAATATTCAAGTTATGAGGCGTGAACTGAATGCCGAAAACTATTTGTATGATGGCTCCTTATCTGCAGTAATGAACATTTCTGATGTTAGAACAGATGACATCATAGATTATTCATACTCAATTGTTGGTTTTAATCCAATCCACAAAAACATCTTCTCAAGCAATTTTTATTTAAATAATTTTGAATCTGCTGGAAAAATAAATGTTACTCTTTTATCAAAAAATAAGTTAGAATATAAATCTTTTAATACATCTATTAAACCTATAATTTCTAAAATAAATAACCTACATAAATATCATTGGGAAACTACCAATACCAAAAAGTTAGATTACGAAGAAAACACTCCCTCTTGGAAACTCATTTATGAATCTGTTTTTGTTAGTGAAATTAATTCATGGAAAGATGTAGTAAGTTGGGGTGTAGATGTTTACACAATAAGTAAAAATGTTGACTCTGATCTACAAGCTAAGATTGATGAGATTAATTCCAGCGATAAAACAACTGGGGAAAAAATAAAATCTACTTTAAACTTTGTACAAAATGAAATAAGATATTTAGGTTTAGAATCTGGGATTGGAAGTTATAAACCATTTTCTCCGAATCAAGTTTTTAATCAACGATTTGGAGATTGTAAAGATAAGAGCTTATTAATGGTTACTATGCTAAATAAAATGAATATCGAAGCATATCCTATGTTTGTAAATACGTCTTTAAAGCAAACCATAAAAGATTTACTACCATCTCCTAAATTTTTTGATCATTGTGTTGTAAAAGTAATACACCAAAAAAGTAGCTTTTACTATGATCCTACAATTTCTAATCAGGGAGGAGATTATGATAGCACTTATTTTCCAGACTATAGGTTTGGTTTAGTAATAAAAGAAGGAAACGACGATTTTGACGAAATCGCTCCTTATTCAGAAAATAAGGTAGAAACACAAGAAGAATATACTATTAAAGAAGTTGGCAAAGGAGCTCGTTTAAAAGTAGTAACTACTTATTATGATTCTGAAGCTGATAATATGCGTAATTATTATAAAAATAATAGTATGAATTCTATTCAGAAAGAATATGAAAAATTCTATTCTAGCTATTATTATAATGTATCATCTGTAGAGAAGCCAAAATTTAAAGATGAATTATATAGTAATATTTTTAGAGTATTTGAAGAATATCAAATAGATAGTATTTGGCAACCAATGTTAGAAAAGGAAAATTATATTTCTGTATCCTTTACTCCTAGTAGCCTTTTAAATACTTTATATATGCCAACGAAAGATAAAAGAACTACAGAGTTATTTATGGCATATCCATTAATTAGAGAACATAAAATTAAAATTAACCTACCAACACATTGGGGTATTGAAAATGAGAAACTATATGTAAACTCACCGGGTTTTTATTATGAATGGAAAGTCGACTATGACGAAAAACAAAAAGTAGTTGATCTTTATTATTATTTAAAAACTCAAAAAGACTATATCACTAAGAAAGAATATAAACAATATATTCAAGATATAAAAAAAATAGACCGAACTACCGGTTATTCAATTTATATTCCTGAAAATTTTTCAGTATCTAATTTTTCATCAAATAACAATGGCTTTTTTGACGGTATAATTGTTATAGTAAAGTTTCTAATTTTACTTGGTGTACTTGTAGTTATAGGGTTATTTATATTTTGGTATTTAGGGAAGAAAAAGGAAAATCAAAAATTATAAATCCTTTTCGTACCGCTTAATCATATCTTCTCTGGATTCAGGAACTTCACTAGCCCCTAATTGGTCCTTTAACATTTGCCCCATAGTTGGAAACGATTTTCTATCAATCTTCGCCCCTTCATCCCATAATTTAGAACGCATAAAGGCCTTGGCACAATGCAAAAACAATTCTTCAATCGTAACAACAACACATGCTTTAGGCTGATTTTTATCTGAAGCAAACAATTCTAAATATCGATCATCTTTACTAATAAAAGCGCGACCATTAACACGTAGTGTTTCGTCTATTCCTGGTATTAAAAATAATAAACCAACTGTACCGGTTTCCAAAATATTACTTAAGCTATCTGTAATATTATTTCCTTTAGCATCAGGAATTACGATTTCATTCTTATTTAATACTTTAACAAACCCAGGGGTTCCACCTCTAGGTGAAGCATCTAGTTTATTCTCAATATTGCATGTAGACATAACTAAAAAAGAAGACTTTTCTATAAAATGAATAGCATGTTTTTCTAAGGTAGTAAGTACTTTATTTTTAGATCTTCCACTAGGAAAACCATATAAATCACGCAGTTGAGCTTCTGTTTTTATTTGCATTAATTGTGATCAAGAATTTGATAATCAAAAATAGTTATTATAACATTAAAAAGCTCCTGCTATCAAATAAAATTGTATTTCAACAAGTTTTTGTTAGTCTGGTCGTAAAAATTATATAAACTTATACCATAAAGACTAAACATAACATTTAATGAAAACTATTATTATAACTTTAGTATTATCCTTTACAGGTTTATGTCATGCACAATTTATATCAACTGATGATAAACTACACTTTGGAGCAGGTGCCTTAATATCGGCAACAACATATACGGTTGTTTATACTACAACAAAAGACAAGAAAAAAGCTTTTTGGTTTAGCTTAGGAGCTTCTGCACTGGCTGGTTTAGCTAAAGAGGTTTACGATAGTAATAAAGAACTTAACCGTTTTGATACCGGCGAACTAGTAGCTACTTCCTTAGGAGGTTTAACTGCCAGTACTACTATTAGCTTATTTGTTGGCAAAAACAAAAACAAGAAAAAAAGAAGAAATGTAGCCTTGGTCAATTAACCAAACGATCAATAATACTCTTTGTTGGGAGAATTTTTTTGGTATGCTCAATGCTAGGTCCAGCTACCCAAACCGTTTTATAAGTTGCTTTAGTAGCCGCATTTTTTGTGGCGTTCATACCTATAGAAAACCGAATCATTTTAACCCATTTTTTAAGTTTTCTATTTTTATTCAATACGGACTCTAACCAAGTTTGTTTAGTACCTATTTTTTGAACGTAAGGTGTATTAATAACAGTACACGGTGTTCCAGAAATACGTTCAGTCATAACAATATCTTTAGCGCCATAATCAACACAAGCTTGCTTGTATTCATCTGTAACATAAGCTTCTACAGAGGCTATAAAAGGGCTTCCCACCGATACTCCTGCGGCTCCATACCCTAACATTCTATCAATATCTACCTTACTACCAACACCACCAGCAGAAATTATAGGTATATTACAACTAGAACTTAATTCTTTAATTAAGTCTTCTGGTGATTTATCGCCTCGGTGACCTCCTGCCTGATTGTTTACAGCTATAATGGCATCTGCTCCAAGTTGTTCTACTTTTTTTGCAAATTTCAAATCTACCACATCACAAAACACTTTAATACCAACTTTATGTGCTTGATTAATCGTTTCTTCCGGACTTCCTAAAGATGTGATAATAAAATCACACCCCTCTTCACAAATTACTTCTAACTGTCCTTTATATTTAACATTGGATTTATTAACAATTAAGTTAAACCCGAAAGAACCACCTTCTACCCTATTTGCTTTTAATTCTTTTATGGCCGAGCGTAATTCTTCAAGTGTTCTATAATTAAGAGCAGGAATACAACCAGCAATACCACCTTTCATTGCTTCTGTAACCATGGCTACATTAGACACTAAAAACATGGGGGCTTGAATTATTGGATGCTTAATGCCAAGAAGTTCTGTAAGCTTTGCTTCCATTTTAAAAATAATTTAAACAAATATAATAAATATTATGCATGCATAGTAATTAATGTTTATTTAAATTATTTTTTGGAAACCTTTTAAATTACATTAACAAACAATCTGAATAACATACAGAACATACCAAAATTTGCCTATAAATTAAATTCTAGTAAGATGGGATCAATTACTACTTAAATTGATAATACCCACATTTTAAATAAGCGCCTTCAGGAAAACTAACTGGATGGTCAATATCATGAAACGTATTTAAAGTATTAGTAAACGGTCTTGTCTGATTGTTTAATACCTGTAAATTAATATCAAAAAAGGATTGTGCTAAGACTCTAGAGGAACAAGATGCTAAAACTAAAAGCCCTTTACCAGCAGTTAATTTAACACCTAATTCTGCTAATTGTGTGTATTTTCTTTTTGCAAGATCTATTTCAGATTGTTGCTTTGCAAAACTTGGTGGATCAATAACTACCACATCAAAAGTTTGTTTGTTTTTAATTAATTTTTTTAGCTCAACAAAAGCATCACCGGCAATAGTAACATGTTTTCCTTTATAAGCATTAAGTTTACCATTTTGGTAAGCAATTTCTAATGCTTGTTTACTTATATCTAAACTTGTAACCGATTTTGCTCCATGAAATAAAGCATGTACAGAAAACCCACCGGCATAAGAGAACACATCTAAAACAGTTTTATTTTTGCTAAGTTCTCCAACACGCTTTCTATTATACCTATGATCTAAAAAATAACCCGTTTTATGCCCTTTAATAACGTTTGCTGAAAATTGTACACCGTGCTCTATAAATTGTACTACTTCATTTTCTAAGATTCCGAAAACGACGTCACCATCTTTTAATTGATGGTTTTTAGATTGTTGTAACCCACGACTTAAACGAATAACAACTGTGTCTGCATTAGAAACTTCTTGTAAACTTTTTAAAATAGGTTCTAAATATGGTAACCAAATCTCGGAATATATTTTTACAACTAAAACTTTGTTATAAACATCTGCTATTAAACCAGGGAATCCATCGTTCTCCCCAAACAACAAGCGATAACTTGTTGTATTTGTTTTTAATAAATCGGAGCGCTTATGATAGGCTTCTTCTATTTTATGGTGAAAAAAATCGGCATTAATTTCAGCTTTTTCCAAACTACTATGCAACATTTTAATACGAATAGGGGAATTCGCATCATACAAGCCCAAACCAATAACTCTGTTTTTGTTTTTACTAAAAACAATTGCTAAATCTCCGGTTTTTGCACCATCATTAATCTTAACAATATTATTTGAAAACACCCATGGATGTTCTTTAATTACAAACTGCTCGCCTTTGGCATTTAACTTAACTGCTAAGCGTTTGGGCTTATAATTTGAATTGATTTTAGATAAAAATGACATATTGTGATTTACTAGCGTTCAAAAGTATGGGTTTTAAAAGCGATTAAAAAACTAACAAAGTAAAAACGCAACTAAAAATAGTTGCGTTTTTACTTTTAAATTCTAACTTTTTTAAGATCCTTCGGCTTCGCTCAGGATAAGTGATTCACTCAATTTTGTTTAACAAAATTGGTTCTCTACTTACTTTACTTCCTCGAAGTCTACGTCTTCTACATCACTTCCTTCAGCTGATCCATTTTGACTAGCATCAGGTCCTGCTCCTGCATCTGGTCCTGGAGCTCCTCCTTGAGCTTCTGCCTGTGCTTTATACATTTCTTCACTAGCAACTTTCCAAGCTTCGTTTATTTTCTCTAAAGCAGGCTCAATAACAGCAAGATCTTTAGTTTCGTAAGCTTTTTTAAGTTCTTCTAAAGCTTCTTCTATTGGTTTCTTTTTATCATCAGATAATTTATCACCAAACTCTTCCAATTGTTTTTCCGTTTGGAAAATCATTGAATCTGCTTCGTTTAATTTCTTAGCACTTTCAGCTGCTTTAGCATCAGCTTCCGCATTTGCTTCTGCATCTGCTTTCATTTTTTCGATTTCCTCCTCTGTTAAACCAGAAGATGCTTCTATACGAATATCTTGTGTTTTATTTGTTGCTTTATCTGTAGCTGTTACATGAATAATTCCATTCGCATCAATATCGAAAGTCACTTCAATTTGTGGCGTACCACGTCTTGCTGGTGGAATACCATCTAAGTGAAAACGACCAATCGTTTTATTGTCGGCAGCCATGGCTCTTTCTCCCTGTAACACATGAATTTCAACTGATGGTTGATTATCTGCTGCAGTAGAGAATACTTGCGATTTCTTAGTAGGAATCGTAGTGTTAGCCTCAATAAGCTTCGTCATAACATTACCCATAGTTTCAATTCCTAATGATAAAGGTGTTACATCTAAAAGTAATACATCTTTAACATCTCCAGTTAAAACACCACCTTGAATTCCTGCTCCTAACGATACTACTTCATCTGGATTTACTCCTTTACTTGGTGTTTTTCCAAAGAATTTTTCAACAGCCGTTTGAACCGCTGGAATACGCGTAGAACCACCTACCAAGATAACTTCATCAATATCATTTTTTGATAAACCAGCAGCTTTTAATGCTGATTGACAAGGCTCGATAGTACGTTTTACTAAATCGTCGATTAACTGCTCAAATTTAGAACGTGTTAATGTACGTACCAAGTGTTTTGGTCCGCTTGCAGTAGCCGTAATATATGGTAAGTTGATTTCTGTTTGCTCAGAAGATGATAATTCAATCTTAGCTTTTTCCGCAGCTTCCTTTAAACGTTGTAAAGACATAGGATCTTCTCTCAAATCCATAGACTCCTCTGCTTTAAACTCATCTGCCAACCAGTTAATGATTTTTTCATCTACATCATCACCACCTAAATGCGTATCACCATCTGTAGATAATACTTCAAATACACCATCACCTAATTCTAGGATAGATACATCATGTGTTCCTCCACCAAAATCAAAAACAACTATTTTTTGGTCTGTCCCTTTTTTGTCCATACCATAAGCCAAAGCTGCTGCTGTAGGTTCGTTTATAATTCTACGAACTTTTAAACCTGCAATCTCTCCAGCTTCTTTAGTTGCCTGACGTTGTGCATCATTAAAATAAGCAGGTACAGTAATAACTGCCTCGCTTACATCGGCTCCTAAATAATCTTCAGCCGTTTTCTTCATTTTTTGAAGAATCATAGCCGATAATTCTTGTGGCGTATATAAACGACCATCAATATCTACTCGAGGTGTATCATTATCGCCTTTTACAACTGTATAAGGTACACGCTCTGCTTCTTTCTTAGATTCAGAATATTTATTCCCCATAAAACGCTTAATAGAATAAACCGTTTTTGTTGGGTTAGTAACTGCTTGACGTTTAGCCGGGTCACCAACTTTAATTTCGCCACCTTCTACAAATGCGATAACCGATGGCGTAGTACGCTTTCCTTCTGCGTTTGGAATTACAACAGGCTCATTACCCTCCATTACAGAAACGCAAGAGTTAGTTGTTCCTAAATCGATTCCAATAATTTTGCTCATAATATTTTATACTTTAAATATGTTGAATGTTCTTTTTAAACTCGATTTGTAATAGTCAATCACTATGCCATTTGAAAAATACTGACAAGCTGTCATTTGTAGATACATTATTTTAAAGAATCTTATTAGATCTGGTAAAACAATCTATATTTGCGTTACTAAAACGATATAGTTACATGGAGTGTATTTCTGTTTTTGACATGTTAAAAATTGGTGTAGGGCCATCAAGTTCGCATACATTAGGGCCTTGGAGAGCTGCTGAGAGGTGGATTAAAGAGTTAAAAGACGCCAATAATTTTGATAAGGTTGAAAAAATAACTGTGGATCTGTATGGCTCTTTATCATTAACAGGAAAAGGACATGCCACAGATCTTGCTGTAATGCTAGGATTAAGTGGTTCTGACCCAGAAACAATACCTACAGAGACTATTGCTTCTATTATTGCAGAAATTAAAAAGACCAAAACATTACGCTTTAATAATGAAAAGTCTGTAACTTTTAATATAGAAACCGATATTGTTTTTAATAAGAAGTTTTTGCCATTTCATTCAAACGGATTAGTCTTTACTGCTATTATAAATGGAAAAAGCACAACATCAACTTTTTATTCCATTGGTGGAGGTTTTGTAGTTAAAGAAGAACTCGAAAACTCTAAGAAAAATTTTGAAATTAAATGTTCTTTTCCCTACCCTATTGATAAGGGAACAGAACTTTTACAATTTTGCGAAACTTTAAATAAATCAATCTCTGAAGTTGTTTTAGAAAATGAAAAATCAATTCGTTCAGAAAAAGAAATAGACTTAGAGTTAAAACGCATTTGGGATACCATGCTTGAATGTATGTATATAGGTTGTCATACAGAAGGCAATCTTCCCGGAGGATTAAATGTGAGACGTCGTGCTTTTGATACCCATCAAAGTTTAAAAGGAGAAAAGACTTATGCAACGCCAGTGGAATGGGTTTATGCCATAAGAGATACCGAAGTTAAATTTCGACAAATTCTAAAATGGGTTAGCTGTTTTGCACTTGCAGTAAACGAAGTTAATGCCTCATTAGGAAGAGTTGTTACGGCTCCTACCAATGGAAGTGCCGGAGTAATCCCTGCTGTATTAATGTATTATTTAGTGATTGAAAATCATGATGCCAATTTTGAAGATATTAAACGCTTTTTATTAGTTGCTGGCGAAATTGGTAGCATCTTTAAAAAAGGAGCAACAATAAGTGCAGCTATGGGAGGTTGTCAGGCAGAAATTGGAGTATCGTCAGCTATGGCTTCCGGGGCACTTTGTGAACTTCTAGGAGGTACACCAGACCAAGTACTTGTTGCTGCAGAAATCGCTATGGAACATCATTTAGGTTTAACCTGCGACCCAATTGGCGGATTGGTACAAATCCCCTGTATCGAACGTAATGCCATGGGTGCCATTAAAGCTATAAATGCGGCCGAAATGGCTTTAGATACAGATCCGAAAAACGTAAAAGTACCGTTAGACAAAGTCGTTTCAACCATGTGGGAAACCGCAAAAGACATGCATACAAAATATAAAGAAACTTCTGAAGGCGGTTTGGCTGTTGGAGTAAATATGGCAGATTGTTAGATTATTTTTTTTGAGGTATCCTTGTCGGGTCGAACTCAATCATTAAGTTAAAGATTTTAAGAGCTCAATTGTCCGGTTGAGCCTTTCGGCTCCGCTCAAGACAAGCTAAAGTCGAAACCTCTTTATTTATTAGAATGATGAGTTCTCGACTGCGCCTCGAACAGACATAAATAAATAGCCTTAACTTAATAACATTAGGATCGGGCTAGTAGTTTTTCTTGAACACAACGAATATATACAAGTTCTCACTCATTCCTAGCTCCTATTTTGTAGCTAAAGTAAATACATCAACTAAAACATCCTATTTATCACAAGTAGACTTCCTCCGAGTATCAATTAAGTAAATAATCTTCCATTGGACTCCATCTTTAAACAATTGAAACGAATTAACGCCACAATGACTAAACGCGTCATTAAACCAAAACTCATAAGGTGTCCAGGCATTGGCCATATTACCATCTACTTGAATGCTATAACTTAATAAACGTTCATCCCATTTTTGATCCGAAGTTCTATCTGCAATGGCACGTATTAATTGTTCTGGCTTGTCTGTGACTAAAATATCTTTACCTTCCTTATTTCTATAAGCAGTCTGCAAAATTATTTTATCTGCCATAACAGATTTCATAAGTGTCGTGTCTCCTTTATGAAATCCTTCAAAAAAAGTATCAACAGTAGCTTTTACTTTTATTTTTTCTTCCTCTTGACCAAAAACAGTAGCAGTCATTAAAAGCACTAAATAGATTATAAAACGTATCATAATTATAAGTTCTAAACTAAAATAATACAACATTTATAATAGTGATGCTACTTAAAGAAAAATTTAACAGTTAATTTATTACTTTTACGTGCTATCTTTAAAATTAAATAAGAAATTATGTCTACAGTAAAGAAAGAATATAAACGCGTTACCGTAAAATCATTGGTTGACATGAAAGCCAATGGTGAAAAAATATCGATGCTTACTGCATACGATTATACGATGGCAAAAATTGTTGACGGTGCTGGTGTAGATGTTATTCTTGTCGGAGATTCTGCCAGTAACGTCATGGCAGGACATGAAACAACTTTACCTATTACTTTAGATCAAATGATATACCATGCATCTTCTGTAATTCGTGCTATATATCGTGCTTTAGTGGTTGTAGATTTACCTTTTGGTAGCTACCAAAGCGACCCCAAAGAAGCCTTACGATCTGCTATTAGAATTATGAAAGAAAGCGGTGCTCATTCTGTTAAATTAGAAGGAGGAAAAGAAATTAAAGAATCTATTAAACGTATTTTAAATGCTGGTATTCCGGTTATGGGGCATTTGGGTTTAACACCACAATCTATTTATAAATTTGGAACGTACACGGTAAGAGCTAAAGAAGAAGAAGAAGCCGAAAGACTTATTGAAGATGCTAAAATGCTGGAACGTATTGGATGCTTTGCCATTGTTTTAGAAAAAATACCTGCTATGCTTGCACAAAAAGTAGCCGAAAGTGTAAAAATACCAATCATTGGTATCGGAGCAGGAAATGGTGTAGATGGTCAAGTATTAGTTTTACACGATATGCTGGGGATGACTCATGAGTTTAATCCTAGATTCTTACGTAGGTATCTTAACCTATATGAAGATATGACCAAAGCGATGCAGCAATATGTGGCAGATGTTAAGAGTTTAGATTTCCCTAGCGCAGACGAACAATATTAGTCTCAGTAAACAAAATTATTCGTGTATTAGTGGCTGAAAAAATCTTATCCAATAAAAATAACCTTCAAGTATTATATGAAGATAATCACATTATTATAATTAATAAGCGTGTTGGAGACATCGTACAGGGTGATAAAACAGAAGATAAACCATTAAGTGATGTCGTTAAAGAATATATTAAAGACAAATACAACAAACCGGGTAATGTGTTTTTAGGAACTGTACACAGGCTTGACAGACCTACTACAGGGCTGGTTATTTTTGCAAAGACTAGTAAAGCATTACCAAGACTTAACAAATTATTTGTTTCAAAAGACATTAGTAAATCTTATTGGGCAATCGTTAAAAATGAACCTCCTAAACATCATGATACACTAATAAGTTGGTTAAAAAAGAATCCCAAAAACAACAAATCTTTTGCTTACTCTAAGGAAGTCTCCAACAGTAAAAGAGCTGTTCTTCATTATAAAACCATTAAGAAACTCAATAATTATTACTTACTGGAAGTAACTCTTGAAACTGGCAGGCACCACCAAATACGCACACAGTTATCAAGTATTGGTTGCCCTATTAAAGGGGATTTAAAATACGGTTTCGATAGAAGCAATAAAGATGCCGGTATCCATTTACATGCTAGACAGATACAATTCATACATCCTGTATCTAAAGAAGTCATAAACATAACTGCACCACTGCCAAAAGATGCTATTTGGGATGCTTGTTTAGCATAATTTTGAATATCTTTATAAAAAAGACTTTTTGGATACCATACCTAAAATACTTTCTAAACAAAAGACGTTTTTTAAATCTCAAAAAACGAAAGACATACCTTATAGATTATCACTTTTAAAAGCATTAAAGCAAGAAATAGTGTCTAACGAACAAGCTATCTATGATGCCTTAAAAAATGATTTTAAAAAACCAGCATTCGAAACGTTTATTAGTGAATTCGGATTGGTAATTTCTGAGTTAGACTTAGTTATTAAAAACCTTAAAAAATGGGCTAAACCAAAACGGGTGAAAGCATCGATGCTCACATTTCCTTCTCAAGATTATATCTACAAAGAACCTTACGGTAATGTCTTAATAATTGCACCTTGGAATTATCCGTTTTTATTAGCCATAGAGCCTTTAATCATGGCCATTGCTGCTGGAAATACGATTGTTTTAAAACCCAGTGAATTAACTCAACATACATCGCAGATTATCACAGACATTGTTCAAAAAACATTCCCAGAAACTGTTGCAATATCTGTTGAAGGCGGTGTTGAAACTGCCACAGAGTTACTGGCTCAAAAGTGGGACTACATATTTTTTACTGGCAGTGTTCCCGTTGGAAAAATTGTGGCTAAAGCAGCTGCAAAACACCTAACTCCTGTTACTTTAGAACTGGGTGGAAAATCACCATGCATTATTGATGACACGGTTGATTTAAAACTGGCTGCACGACGTATTTCCTGGGGAAAGTTTTTAAACGCCGGACAAACATGTATTTCTGCCGATTACATTATTATAAAATCTAACATCAAAGAGGTTTTTATTGAAACTTTAAAAAACGAAATCGTTAAAAGGTATGGTGTAAACCCAAAAGAATCTCCCGACTTACCTAGAATTATTAACAAAAAAAATGCGTTAAGAATAGCTAACATGCTAGAAGACTCTCATGTGGTTTTTGGTGGAGATATAGATGTTGAGGATTGTTATATCGCTCCTACATTAATTGACGTTCCAGATCTGGATAGTAGAATAATGAGTGATGAAATTTTCGGACCTGTTTTACCTATTCTAACTTATAACACCGAGCAAGATATAGAAGATATTATATGGAATTACGAAAAACCATTAGCACTTTATGTATTTTCAAACAATAGCTCTTTTGTTGATCAAACTATTAAAAAATATAGTTTTGGTGGTGGTGCGGTAAACGATCTGTTAATTCATTTTGGAAATCACAGATTACCTTTTGGAGGTATTGGATCCAGTGGTATGGGGGCTTATCATGGAAAAACAGGTTTCGATACGTTTTCACACAATAAGTCCATATCCAAACGAGGAAATTGGACCGACCCTAGTGTAAGATACGCGCCTTATAAAGGGAAATTAACACTTTTAAAAAAAATGTTTAAGTATTTCTCTTAGATATTAGGGAATAGGATAATTTATCGTCAATTGTACTCCTTCATTAGGTTTGGATGACAAATCTAATTTTGCATTAATTAACGATGCCCGGCTTTTCATGTTTATTAATCCAGATCCTTTTTCTATTTCATTAATATCAAATCCTTTACCATCATCTATTGCAGTAATTTTCAAGTTTTCTATTTGATACTCAATTGTAATAGTCAGGTTTTCTGCTTTAGAATATTTTACCGAATTAGACATAAACTCTTGTAATATTCTAAAAATAATAATTTCATGTTTTTGGTTAGTAAAATGAACCTTCTCTCCTATTGTTTTTAGTTCAGTAGAAGCGAACTTCATTTTTTTAAGTCTATTTAATTCATTAGTGATAGACTTTTCAAAACCAATATTTAAAACAACCTCATTATTTAATGTTTTAGAAAGTGCACGTACTTCAGACAAACTGTTTTTAAGAGCATCAGAGGTGTCTTTAAACTTCTCTTTTACATCATCTGCTACTTGCATTTTTAAAATGTTTAACTGGATATTAGCAAACGATAATAATTGCCCTACATTATCATGCAATTCCCAACCCACATTTTTAAGCGTTTGCTCTTGTATTTCTGTTTGTGCTTGTGCTATTTCCTCTTCAAAAGCTTGCTGTTGTTTTATTTTATCTAACAACAGTTTGTTTTTTCTTTTTTGAAATACCACAAAAAAGATAATTACCAATGAAGTTACAATTACTAAAACAGTAATCATATACACCAGTAAATAGCGTTCTGAAGCGGTACTCGCTAATCGTTCTCCAGTTTGCACCATATTAAAGCAAAGGTATATGTTAAATACATAAACATGTTAGCAAATAAATAAATTTGTCCTCTTAATGCCACAAAATCCCAATCGCTAAAAGAGTTCTTAATATCATATACATAATATATATCAAAAAATACTATTGGCGTTATAATCAACCACCAAATAAATATAGCCAAACTGATGTAAAAGTTTATAGACCTATAAAAGGTTAATATTTTATCGCTTTGTAATATTTCAATAAAATAAAACACAGTGCACATAAGTATAATAACGGCGCCTAGTATACTAATTATAGGGAAAAAGCGAACAAAAAAATCGTCCCAGTTTAAAATTATATATATTAATGAAAAAACAAGGAAAATAAAGCTACCTAATTTTATAATATTTCTAAAACGCTTTACTTTAAGAATTATATAATAATAAAAGCCGAAAAATAAAATAGCACCTATTTTCCAATACAGTGTAGACCACCAATGATTTTTTTCAAAAACAGTCCCTATAAAAAAACTTAAAAACCTGTCAGGTCTTACAAATCGTGTATAAAGGCTAATAAAATCACAAATAGTTAGATAAACCAAAAAATATATAAAATATTTGGCAGCAGTAAGTTTATATTTTTTATAAAACAACAAACCTGTTACAGCTGCCAGTATTTCTATACTGCTATTTATAAAGCGATAGTTTTGCCTTATAAACTCATCCATATAATTTACTCATATCCACCTGAGCCTCCATTTCCATCATTAAGAGGATCAATAGGAAGATTTTTATTACGGTTTTGAAAACTAAAAGGGATCATACTAGCCGCTTCTTGTTTTTTCTTTCCTCTAGGTACTATAAACATGGTTGTTAAATTCTTTTTTTTAGGCCCTGAATCTTCTCCATAAACACCTAAATAAACACGAACTCCGTTCATTTTATAGCCTAAGAGATCTGCCATGCCTTGTGAGTAAACCAAGTATTCTTCAAGCTCTTCTAAAGACCATTCTGTCCAACGGTTATCTTTTTCCCTTCCTTGTCTTTGAGCTGCAGAATCTACTGCCGGTTCTCTATACTCAGTCCAATTTTTGTTTAATTTTTGAGCATAATCCTGTTCAATAGCTCCATCTGGTCTTACTAATTCTTCTGCAGTTTTCACTTTTGTTTCCATGGTTTCTGTGTCAATGCTTTTTGGACAAAAATAATACGTTAATACTGCCCCAATAATAAAGCCCAAAATAATATAGCTTAATTTTTTCATGTTTTTAATGTTGTTAGTTAAATTAGTTAAAATTAAATAGCAGGCTAAAAATAAGAAAAAGATTTAATAATAGTAGTTTTTTTACAAAGTTGTAAACTTATCGATGAATTATGCAGGAAATCCAAGCATACTTCCCATTCCAACTGTGAATAGCCAACACCCATAAATGGTATGCTCTATAGAGACTAATAGTGTAGATTCTGTCTTTTTATATGTTAAGGCAAACAGTAACCCTCCAAAAAAAGTTAATACAAGGACTAAACTATTCTTAAAAAAAATATGACCTAAAGAAAATATAATAGCATTAACAAAAATAAACAGCAATTCACTTTTAAATAACCCCTTATAACGCTGAAAATAAAAAGTTCTATAAATGATTTCTTGTGGATATACCGAAAAAAAACTATAAATAAATAATATAAAAACCCACAATTTGGGTTTCTCTAATAGTACACTAAAAAGTGATTTACTATCGGTTAACCAAACAAACAATGTCGTAATAATGGCAATAACGACTAATTTAAAAAAGGTTTGTCTCCAAAAAATACGCCATTTTAGATTGGGGCCTATTTTAATTTTTCTCTTTTCAACTTTCAATAGCACGTAAATAATATATAAAAATCCAATACCTCCAATACCCATTTTAAGTTTTATAGAATAATCAATAACAAAACTAACGGGTAGTAGAATGAAAATAATTAAAAACTCAACTATTTTATATCTAACAGTATTCATATTATATATTAATTGCTGTGGTGTGTTTTACTTCGTTTATTACAAACATACTATGGGTACTACCAATATGATCGATTGTAGTTAACTTTTTAACCATAAATTCACGAAAAGAGTGCATATCCTTTACTAAAACCTTTAATAAGTAGTCGTAATCACCACTAATATGATAACATTCTAGCACTTCTTTTATTTTAGCAACCTCTTTTTCAAACTTTACGACATATTCCTGACTGTGCTGCACCAATTTGATATGACAAAATGCGACAAAAGCCCTATCCACTTGTTGTTTATTTACTAAGGCCACATATTTATTAATATAGCCTTCTCTTTCTAGTTTTTTAATACGTTCATAAACCGCCGTTACAGAAAGGTTTAGTTTATTAGAAAGCTCTTTATTTGTTTGTTTACTATCTGCTTGTAAATAATCCAGTAATTTTCTGTCTATAGCATCAAATATCATAATTGAAAAATTTTCATCAATATACACAAAAATCAGTATATTATAAATATATAATCTACAATAAACAATATGGATAGTTTTATTTTCTCAATTTTTAAATATATATTGTTTTTTAATCTAAAAATAATGAATTTTGTAATACAAATAAAACTTTAAACATAATGGCTTTTAAACCTGCAAACAATATACAAGACTTACAATATTTTGGTGAATTTGGAGGTGTAAACCCTTCTATTTCTGATGCTTCAACCTATACTTTTTTGTCTGCAAAAACCATGTTCGACACTTTTGAAGGCAATGCAGATGGTTGTTATTTGTATTCGAGACACTCCTCCCCTTCAAATTTATATTTAGGTGAAGCTCTAGCAGCTATGGAAGGTACAGAGACTGCTAATGTTTCTGCTTCGGGAATGGGAGCTATAACTCCTGTATTACTGCAATTATGTGGCACAGGAGATCATATTATTTCCAGTAGAACTATTTATGGAGGTACGTACGCGTTTTTAAAAAATTTCATACCCCGATTTAATATTGATACCTCTTTTGTAGATATTACAAATCTGGATATGGTCGAACATGCTATTACAAAAAACACGAAAGTGTTGTATTGTGAATCTGTAAGCAACCCGCTTTTAGAAGTAGCAGATATTAAAGGGTTAGCAGATATAGCAAAAAGGCATAACCTAAAACTTGTTGTAGATAATACCTTTTCGCCATTATCAATATCTCCAGTAATATTAGGAGCCGATGTTGTTATTCATAGCTTAACAAAATTCATTAACGGTTCCAGCGATACCGTTGGAGGTGTTATCTGTGGTACTCAAGAACTTATAAATGATTTACGCAATGTAAACGATGGAGCCTCTATGCTATTAGGTGCTACAATGGATAGTTTAAGAGCAGCATCTGTTTTAAAGAATTTAAGAACATTGCATATTAGAATGCAACAGCATAGCTATAATGCCATGTATTTAGCCAAAAAATTTGAGGCTGACGGTTTAAAAACCGTTTATCCCGGATTAGAATCTCATCCATCGCATAAGCTATTTAAAAGTATGATGAATGAAAAATACGGCTATGGAGGTATGCTAACTATCGATGTAGAATCTTTAGATAAAGCCAATGAACTTATGGAAATGATGCAAGGTGAAAACTTAGGGTATTTGGCTGTAAGCCTAGGGTTTTATAAAACACTTTTTAGCGCTCCGGGCAGTTCTACCTCCTCTGAAATTCCAGAAGAAGAACAAAAAGAAATGGGACTCAGTGATGGTCTAATTAGGTTTTCCATAGGGTTGGATGCAGATATTGAACGCACTTACCAAATGATGCGTTCATGTATGGAAACACTTAATATTTTAGATTCAAAAAGAGACAACAAATTTTCAAAAATTTAAGCAAATCATTTCGTTTAGTTTAATTGAAAAAGAGTTTAGTAATTTTTAAGAGTCTAATAATCAAAGGGCTTTCTCGTTTTTCCTTTTTTGAAATTTAATATCTCCTCGAGGTCGCTTATTTTCCTTTAAGACGTTCCCACAATGCTTGAATGGCATCAGAAATATTATCTTCATTACGTCCAAAGGGTTTCATGTTTAGCTGATTATTTTCCTTATAAAGCAAGAACCTAAAAACTGAAGATTTAGAATCCTCACCGCTAATTATTGGATAACGCAGATCGTTGTATTCATATTCATTATCATCAAGTTTATAAATACTATAAAAGTGATTACTAAACCAAGCTAATTTTTTTATTCGTTCAAACTTTTCAGCTGTAAGTGCCCTTTCTTTAGGTAATTCTTTAAAATCTATAAATTGATTTTTTTTATCTAACAACGAATAATATGCCACATAATATGAAACCTCCGTTTCAGCTATGCCATACCACAATATATTATTGAAAATGGTTGGTTGTGTGTAATACCTATTAAAATCTATCTCTTTTGTTTTTAACGATTTTTTGAACAATGAATCCATATATAATTTATTCCCAAATGTGAACAGCATATAAACAGAACTTATTCCTAACCCCAACTTTAGCCAAAGCTTTCTCCGATTCGATTTCCTATTAAAAAACATTAAAACAATCATACAGATAAGAAACGGCAATGTATAAATGGGGTCAACTACTGCAATGTTGTTAAAAGCGACACGGTAATTGCTAAATGGCGCAAATAATTGGGTGCCATATGGTGTAAAGCAATCTAAAATGGGATGGGTAAATAACGACCAAAAGAATAGTTTAATCCAATCATTTTTAGTCGTAGTATGCAATCGTTTACCCGAATTGTATAATTTATAAAAAAGCCATCCGAAAAGAAATGCTGCTAAAACCGAAAACAAAATAGAATGCATAAACCCTCTATGAAATAGCATGGCATCAATTTCATTATGATATAACAAACTTCCCATATAAACATCTAAATCGGGAATTGTGCCACCTATAGCTCCAAATAACAAAGCTTTATTTCCTATTTTCTTACCTAAGACAGCTTCTCCACAAGCTGCTCCTAAAACAATTTGAGTTAATGAATCCATGTATGCTGATAAAAATACAATTTAAACCAGAATACACATTCGAAGTGGTTTAAACTTTTTTGATTGAAGTGAAAAATAGTCATTTTATTATCAAATAAAGACTTTTTTGAAATGCATAGTATTAGCTACGGAGAAATAAAAAGGTAAAATGCTATATAAAAAGACATTTTGGATTACATAAATATATCATTGCTTAATTTATTTTACAATGACTTATAATAATTTATTTTTTGGGCAATCTTTATAATATGCTTTTGAATATTATTTTTGAATTTTAAAAGTTCTTTAAAACGTTTCGTTTCACATTTTTTCTCGTAATTAATTTCTAACATATAAATATATTCTAGAGTTTTTAAATTTCTAGATAATTGCCGATTATAATTTTCAAGTTTTATCCTAACATCTTTTTTATTGAGAGAGATCCTTTTAGTTGGTACAACTGTGTTCTTCATTGCTATGAACTCTAATTAATTAAACTTAAGCCTTGGTGAGAGTTTTACTAATAAGTTAAATGGCAACTAACTTAAGAGGAGAAGGTTTTAATTGTAAAATAGTGGTGTTAAAAACAATAGGATTATAGTAAAACCCAAATTATAAATAACATCCTTTTATTATGAATAAAAATTTACAATGTACTGGTTATAAGACACACCTTTTGAAGAAAAGTCACACATTTTTTAACTTATCCATTAAAAATCGAAGTTCAGCAATTTACTAAAAAGGAATTATTTTAATATTACATAACTAAAATTTCTTTTAGTCGGATACCGTCGTTATGTAGTAATTAAAAATAAATGTAGGTATAAAAGAGTTATTAGTTGCCAATTATAAAAAGTTAAAAACACGTTATTATATTCCATAGGGTTTTAATTTATTTTGCATAGACTTATAATAATTTATTTTTTTTACAGTCTTTATTACATGTTTTTGAATATTATTTTTGAATTTTGAAAGCTCACCAAAATGAGCCATTTTATGTTCTTTTCCATAATTCATTTCTAACATACTAATATATTCCAGTGTTTTTAAATTTCTAGATAAATACCGATTATACTTTTCTAGTTTTAGTGTAACATCTGTAATTTTACGAGATGTGTTTTTAATTGATATAACAGTGTGCTCCATAGTCATTGGGTTTAATTTATTATATTCAAACTGGAATATTGAGTATGCGACATTAATAATGTATAAACTAGAAGAATAAAGTCAATTGTATTTTTTTTAATTCTTATCATTTATTGAAATTAAAGGCAAAAACTGTATTTATTAAAAAATAATCATTTAAAAAATACTTGTACAAATTATTAAACTAAGTTAAATGAAATAAATATTTAAAGGCCACGCATTTATACCATTTTATGGGTAATTATGTATCTATTTTTTGCAGTTCATAGAAATCAGTAATCAGTTACTTACAAATTCAGCTCAATCTGTTTTTATTGAAATTAAATCAAGCATTTATCTACTTAATATTTAGGTATTATAAAATCGAAGCTCAGTAATTTGCTAAAAAATAAGGATTATCGTAACATTACATGACTAAAACTTTCTAAATGCAAGACGAAAATAATATCTCCGAAATTAAAATAGAAGATCAAAAAATAATAGAAAATAAAGAACTTAACATTTGGGAAGCACTTATTCCTGTGATAGCTTTAGTTGGTATGTTGGCATATAACATATATGTTTATGGCGACGATGCTTTAAGCGGCAGTAATCAATTTGTGTTATTATTGGGAGCTGCCGTTGCAGCAATTGTTGGTTTTAAAAATAAAGTGTCTTATAAAAGAATGCTTGAAGAAGTAGCAGAAAACATAAAATCTACCACTGGCGCTTTACTTATATTACTCATGGTAGGATCATTGGCAGGAACCTGGTTAATTAGCGGTATTATTCCAACCATGATTTATTATGGTTTACAAATATTAAACCCAACCATATTTTTAGCTGCTTGTGTCGTTATATGTTCTATTATTTCGATAGCTACCGGAAGTTCCTGGACGACTTCTGCCACTGTTGGTATTGCCCTTGTGGGCATTGGCGAAACATTAGGCATATCTATTGGAATGACAGCTGGAGCCGTTTTATCTGGTGCCTATTTTGGAGATAAATTGTCCCCACTTAGCGATACTACCAATCTTGCACCTGCTATGGCTGGTGGTGAATTATTTAGCCATATTAAATACATGTCATTAACAACAGTACCAACCATAGTAATCACACTTATCATTTTTATAATAATAGGATTAAATCTCGATATAACCGGTACACCACAAATAGATGATAAACTATCTGCAATTAAAAGTGCTTTTAACATAAGTCCATGGTTATTTATTGTTCCTGTTTTAGTTATTATTATGATAGTAAAGAAAACGCCTCCTTTAATCGCTTTGTTAACAGGTGCTTTACTTGGAGGGGTAGCTGCACTGATAGCGCAACCGGATATCGTAATAAAAATTGCTGGAGCAGAATCATTAACATTTCAATCCGCTTATCAAGGTATTATGAATGCTTTAACTGTAGATACTGCCGTTGAAACTTCAAGCCCAGAATTAAACGATTTATTTACAGCTGGTGGTATGAAAGGTATGTTGGGTACCATTTGGCTTATAGTTTGCGCCATGGTTTTTGGAGGCGTTATGGATGCCATTGGAGCATTATCCAGAATCACCAAATCTTTATTAAACCTAGCTACTACTACATTTGGCCTGTTTGCAAGTACTGTAGCTAGCTGTTTGGCTTTAAACCTTACCGCATCCGATCAATATTTAGCTATCGTAGTTCCTGGAAAAATGTTTAAACAGGCCTACAAAGACAAAGGTTTAGCTCCCGAAAATTTAAGTAGAACACTTGAGGATTCAGGTACCGTAACCTCCGTTTTAATTCCCTGGAATACTTGTGGTGCTTACCATTCAAAAGTTTTATTTGGCTATGCCGGAGCTACAGCATATATCCCATATGTATTCTTTAGTATTCTTAGCCCGTTTGTTACATTATTATTCGCTGCTTTTTCAATTAAAATAAAACAATTGGCAACAAAATAAAATCATAACAATCTCATTTTCAGACACCATAAACAAATACTATAATTCAATAGTTATTTAAAATTTTATCTTTATTTCATTTTCTCTAGTTATAACTTATTTTTGCACTCTTAAATAGAGATTATTAATTATAAAATTTAAATACAAATGGCTTTAGTAGGAAAACAATTTCCAGATTTAAATGTGGATGCAATGAACGAAATGGGAGATACTTTCAAAGTAAACGTTCTTGAAGAAGCAAAAAACAACAACAAAAAAGTATTATTATTTTGGTATCCTAAAGATTTCACTTTTGTTTGTCCAACAGAATTACATGCATTTCAAGCTGCATTAGCAGAATTTGAAAAACGCAATACTATAGTTATAGGAGCATCTTGTGATACTCCCGAAGTCCATTTTGCATGGTTAAATACAGCAAAAGACAATGGTGGTATAGAAGGTGTTACATATCCGCTTTTAGCAGATTCTAACAGAAATTTAGCATCTACTCTAGGTATTTTAGATATCACAAATGAAGAATACGATAACGAAACTGGTGTTGTAATTGTAGAAGGTGACAACGTAACCTACAGAGCAACTTACGTAATAGATGAAAATGGTATTGTACAACACGAAGGGGTAAACAACATGCCTATAGGAAGAAATGTCAATGAGTTTTTACGTATCATAGATGCCTTAACACATGTACAAGAAAAAGGTGAAGTTTGTCCTGCTAACTGGGAAGAAGGCAAAGAAGCTATGGGTGCCAACAGAAATGCAACTGCTGAGTATTTATCTGCTCATGTGAATTAATATAAAAAGTTCCAATAAATAAAATACCAAATTCCAAGCCTTTTCTTTTGGAATTTGGTACTTGATTTACTTAAAATTCAAAAAATATTATGGTACAAGAATTAAGTCAGGATAATTTAGGTGAATTGATTGCCAATAACAAGACTGTGGTAGTACAATACTCTGCATCATGGTGTGGTAACTGCCGTATAATGAAACCTAAAGTTAAAAAATTAGCTTCAGAGTTAGAACATGTAACTTTTGTTATCGCAGATGCAGAAAAGTTTCCAGAATCCAGACAATTGGCAACTGTAGATAATTTACCAACGTTTGCAACTTTTAAAGATGGTAATTTTGTGAATCAAGTTCAAACGAATAAGTTTGATGTACTAAAAGATCTAGTTAATGAAGTTACCAGTAATTAAACACCTCACTCAATTTATTGAAGACAACGATGAAGATTATATCGTTGAAACAATTGAAACATTAGAAGCCTTAACTGAAGTTTCTTCCCTTAAAGATGAAGAACTAGATGTTATTGGTGAACTTATTTCTAATATGTATGGGGCCATTGAAGTGAACAAAATGATAAAGGAAGGCAAACCGCAAAAAGATGCTTTAAATAGTTTTATGAAGCGTGTTATGGGTGCTATAGACAGTTGAAAAGAAAAATTACCAATAAAAAGCACTTCTAACGAAGTGTTTTTTTTGTCTTAATCATAATTTGTAAGAAAAATTATCTAATTTAGTTGAGAAACCTATAAAGTTTTTGTGCTGAACTTATTTCTGTAATAAAAACAGAATTTAATCTTTATATCGTACTTAATTAAAATGAAAATTTTACTAACAGGAGCAACAGGCTATATTGGCAGAAGACTTTTACCGGTTTTAGTTAAGGAAGGATACGAACTTGTTTGCTGTGTGCGAGATTCAGATCGGTTTAAGGTGCCCGATTCTTTTCAAGGTAAAGTTCAGGTTATTGAAAATGATCTTTTAGATTACCAATCTTTAAATAATATTCCGCATGACATAGACGGTGCCTTTTATTTGGTACATTCCATGTCTTCATCAACTAAATACCAGAAACTTGAGAAGAAATGTGCCATTAATTTTAGAAAGGCATTGAATAAAACCAATGTTAAACATGTTATTTATTTAAGCGGCATTGTAAATGAATCTGAATTATCCAATCATCTCGCATCACGAAAAACTGTAGAATTTGAACTTAGCAAAGGACAATACAACTGTACCACATTAAGAGCAGGAATTATAATTGGATCTGGCAGTGCCTCTTTCGAGATTTTAAGAGATCTGGTTGAAAAACTTCCTATTATGGTTACCCCAAAATGGTTAAATACCAGATGCCAACCAATAGCTATTACAGATGTTATTTCCTTCTTATCTAAAAGCATCTTAAACAAGAAAACCTATAATGAAAATTTTGACATTGGTGGGCCAGACATACTCTCTTATAAAGAAATGCTCCTAAAGTTTAGTAAGGTAAGAGGTTTAAAGCGAAAAATTTACACGGTTCCTGTAATGACTCCTCGCCTATCTTCTTATTGGCTTTACTTTGTAACTTCTACCTCATACAAACTTGCAGTAGCCCTTGTTAATAGTATGAAAGTTGAAGTTATTTGCAGGAATAACACAATCAATCAAATTTTAGACATAACTCCAATTACCTATCAAGAAGCTATTAACAATGCCTTTAAAAAAATAGAGACAAACGAAATCGTTTCGAGTTGGAAAGATGCTTATGCTAGCAGTGGAAACAATAAAAATATATCGGATAATATTCAGGTACCTACCTTTGGTTGCTTTAAAGATCAAAGAACAAAAAATTTCAAAAACAGAGAAACTTGCATTGAAAAAATATGGAGCATTGGTGGAGAATCGGGCTGGTATTATTGTAATTGGCTATGGAGAATAAGAGGTTTTGTAGATAAATTAGTTGGAGGAGTTGGTCTTAGAAGAGGTCGAACCAATAACAATTCATTAAAAGCAGGAGACGCCTTAGATTTTTGGAGGGTTTTATATGCCAATAAAAATGAAGGACGGTTATTACTATATGCAGAAATGAAACTACCCGGTGAAGCCTGGCTTGAGTTTAATATAATAAACAATGAACTGATACAAACAGCTACGTTCAGGCCTTTAGGAATATCAGGAAGGCTTTATTGGTATGCCGTATTACCGCTTCATGGTCTAATTTTTAAAGGGATGCTTAGAAAATTAACAACGTAAAATAGTTTGGTTATTTAAATTTTATCTTATTATTGATTCATGAAGATTAATCTAATCTGGTTTAGAAGAGACTTAAGACTAGAAGACCATACGGCATTGTATGCAGCCATGAATGGTAACAATAAAGTATTACCTCTTTTTATTTTCGACGAAAATATTCTAAACGAACTACCAGATGATGATCCCCGCGTAAACTTTATATATGAATCGCTTAAGAAGTTGAATCAACAGTTAAAAGAGCACAATACTTCGATTGCTATCTTTAAAGGAAAACCCGAAGACGTTTTCAAAAACCTTATCGAAACTTATGCAATAGAACAGGTATATGTAAATAAGGATTATGAACCTTATGCCATAAAAAGGGATCAAAAAATAAAAGACTTATTATCTGAAAATGGTATAAGCCTTATAAGCTTTAAAGATCAGGTTATTCATGAAGAGTCAGAAATTTTAAAGAATGATCGCACTCCTTATACCGTCTTTACACCTTATAAAAATAAATGGCTCCAATTTTATAAACCAAAAAACATGTTGCCTAAGGTAAACTTCGATAATTTTTTAAAAGGAAATCACCCCTTTCCAAGCTTACAGGATTTGAGACTGAAAAGCTCCAAAATCATTGTGAAACCATATAACCTAAACGTGATTGGTAATTATGCCAAAACCCGAAATTTTCCTTATCTGGATGCTACAAGCTATTTAAGTCCACATCTTCGCTTTGGTACCATTAGCATACGACAAATTATAGCTAAAATTCAGAATAAAGACGACGTATTTTTAAGTGAATTGATTTGGCGAGAATTTTTCATGCAAATTTTGTTTCATTTTCCAAAAGTAGTACACCAAAATTTTCGTTCTAAATACAACGGCATCCAGTGGTTAAATAATAAAACCGATTTCGAACTTTGGTGCCATGGTAAAACAGGGTATCCACTTGTTGATGCAGGTATGAGAGAACTAAACGAAACAGGCTATATGCATAACAGGGTAAGAATGGTAACTGCTAGTTTTTTATGTAAGCACCTTTTAATTGACTGGAGATGGGGTGAAGCATATTTCGCAAAAAAATTACTCGATTACGAATTGTCATCAAATAACGGAAATTGGCAATGGGTAGCAGGTACAGGATGTGATGCTGCACCTTATTTTAGAATTTTCAATCCAATAGAACAACAGAAAAAGTTTGATCCCGATCTAACTTATATAAAGAAATGGATACCCGAATTCGGATCGACGGACTACCCCCTACCCATAATTGAGCATCGTTTTGCCAGAGTAAGGGCTTTAGAACGATATAAGGCAGGGATAGGAAACTAAGTGTCTGTTGTTGCTTGTTTGTAAATGGTATTTAAAAATCAATATCAATGAGGTTTCCCATATTCTATCCACCCGTTTTTGCCTTATTATTGTATTAAATATAACGGAATCGTTTATCACAAAGATTAGCAAGTTTAATATACTTTTTTGCTTTAAAAATCACTAACCGTTTTCGTTTCTGTCTGTCGATAGGCAAGTAGCAGTCTATAAAATTGACTTATACTAAACTTATTTTCAGTATTAAAATGGAATTTTATCTTATAACACATATAGAAGATATATAGTTACTGATAACTATATATCTATGTTGAACAACATAAGAAGGAATGGAATACGATTATAAAAAACATAAGAGCGATGCTATAAGTAGTTATTCAAAATTGAGACCTACTTATGAATTATTTGCATATACATTAAAAGAGATTTTGACTAAAACTCTCAAAGAAAAGAGAATCAATTATCATTCTATAGAAGCCAGAGCCAAAGAAATTGAAAGTTTTGGTAATAAAGCCTCAAAACCAAGCGAAACTAATCCAAACAAACCTAAATATTCTGTTCCGATAAAAGAGATAACCGATTTATCCGGAGTTAGAATTATTGCATTTTTTCCAAAAACCATCAAGGAAATTGGAAAAGTTATAGAGAGTCAATTTGAAGTTATAGAAGTTAGTGACAAAAGTGAAATATTAGAAAAAGAAGAAAAATTGGGCTACCAAAGTGTACATTATTTGGTGAAACTTAAAGAGAATCGTCTGAATTTACCTGAATATCAAACTTTTGACAATATGGTTTCAGAAATTCAGGTACGAACAATTTTACAACATGCTTGGGCTGAAATTGAACACGATATTAAATATAAGTCTACAATAACTATTCCTTCCAATATAAAAAGAAGGTTTATAGCTCTTGCAGGTGTTTTAGAAATCGCAGATAGAGAATTCCAGTCAATACAGGATGAAGATAAAAAACTAAAAACTTCTGATAGAAAATCAGTAAAAGAAGGAAAACTTGATGAAGTACAAATTACACCTGACTCATTTAAAGCATATTTAGATAAGACATTAGGCTCTGATGGTAGAATCAGTAATTATTCGTATAATTCTGAAACAGAATATCTGATTAAAATGGGATTCAAAAATCTATCTGAAATTGATAACTGTATAAAACCATATATTGATAAAGTAGTTGTCGATAATGCTGTCTGGGGAGCTAGACAGGGACAAATTTGGAGATTTAATGACTATTTATTAGCTGGAATGGGAGAAAAACTTCTTAAAAAACATCCAAGAGTATTAGGAAATCACTGGTTAAAAGAGCGTTACACCGATGGTTTAAAAAATATGGAAAAATCAGGTGTTAAAATTGGAACATTTGAACTAAAATAAATTATGCTGCACAACCATGCTATAAGTAATTGCTTGTTCTCTCCTACTTCTGAAAACCCTCGTGGATTTTCAGTTTGGTATATACTTGCTAAGTTAAGTACTAAACCATGCAACTGCTTATTGAAAAGCAGAATCTAACAAATAAAAAATATGACAAAAACAGTAAATGGAGCATTTACAGAATTTAATAAAGAATCAGTAAACCTAGACCCAGATAGAACAAAAAAGGCAATTAAGAGTAGAGACTGGTTAATTAATCAATTAAAAGGTTTGCCAAATAAAGTAGATAACTTTCCTGCACTCTATGAAGGTATGTCTATTAAATTTGGTTCATTTGCTCGCAAAACCAAAATACGCCCATTAGATGATATTGACTTAATTCTAACATTTAAAGCAACTGGTTCAACATACCGGACTCATACATACGGACAGAACTACTCTTTAATAGCTCCTAAGTCAGCAACAGATTTAAGAAAGTTATGTAACGATGACAGTACTATTAATTCGATAAAAGTTGTCAATAAAATTGTGTCATCTCTTGACCAAATAGAACATTATAAATCAGCTGAAACCCACCGTAGACAAGAAGCTGCAACCCTTCAATTAAATTCCTATGAATGGAATTTTGATATTGTCCCTGCTTTTTACACAGATACAGGTTACTATTTAATTCCTGATGGTAATGGAGAGTGGAAAGCAACCGACCCCAGAATTGACCAAAATAGAGCTACCTCAATTAATCAAAAACATGATGGTAAAATTCTACAACTAATAAGAACTATCAAATATTGGAATGATTATGCAAAAATGCCGATAGTACCTTCTTATCTGTTAGAAAATATAGTTTTAAACTATTTTGACTCAAAGGATGAAATTGCGGGCTATATTGACTATAACATCAAGTATTTTTGGAATCATTTAAAAACAGCCATCTACAAAAGTGTTAATGACCCGAAAGGGTTTCAATCTGATTTAAACTATTTGTCTTATGCAGATAGGGTCAAAATCTCAGAAAAAGCAGAAAACACATATGATAAAGCATGTGAAGCTTATGAAGCTGAAATGACTGAAGAAAATCAGGAAAAAGCAATTAATAAATGGAGAACAATATTTGGAGACAGTTTTCCTAAATATGAATAACTATGACAGGGTATACACCTTACAAAGGCTCTTTTGAGCAAGCAAAATCTATGAGCAAATATGCTAGTACAATCCTATTGATTTCTACTGGAATTCTAATAACTGCTTTTGCCCTCAAAACTTTTAATAGTTCACTGACTAATTTTAGCGATGTATTAACAAACATCAACTGTTTCTTTATTATTTCTTATGCAGTTCTAAGTTTTTTAAGTGAAACGTTTTTTTATCAAGCAAGTATTCAAAGACGAGAAGATTTTATAGACAATTCATTTAATACAAGTATAGCAGAAAGTAGGTCAGTTGATTATTACACTAATGGAAATATAGCAACAGGTATTTACAAGATGGCAGTAAATGGTTTTGAAAATTCATTATTTACGTATAATATCGGGAAACGAATGACATTAAAAATTTGGTTAAAAAATTTAATCTTTGCCTTATTAATTCTTGTTTCCGCAATATTTGGATTTAATAATGCGTTCACTTTACTTATTCAGTTGACTTTACCTATTTTACTATTACAACAATCAATTAAACATACTTTATTTGTATATAGGATTAATAGAGTGTTTGAGAACTATAGGAGACTGTTTAATGATTTAAAATCTCATGAAGATTCTAAACATAAAAGACCAGAAATAATATTAAATGTGTTAGACTATGAAACAACATTGACATATGGAGCAATTTTGCTTGATTCAAAATTGTATGAAAAGCTAAATCTTGAATTATCAGCAATTTGGTTAGAATTAAAAAGAGAGTATAACATTGAATAAACCCTGTTGGTGCCAGTTTGCAGCTATTACTTAAATAAGAGTAAGTTAAAAAGTTATTCTATTTAAAGTTACCTTTCTATAATTCAAAATCAAATAATTCTTTGGGATGGATTTCTAAGCCTTCAGCTAAAGACAAGATTGTTTTCATAGAAGCTCCATGCTCTCCTTTTAGCACACGATATACTTGCTTAGGTTCTATTTTACCTATTGAAGCAACTGTCATGACGTCTTTATTATACTTTTCAAGTAATAATTTCAGATGCTTTCCAAACGCCTTGTAATATGCTTTGTTCGTTTTCTTCACTTTGTGAAGTTGTGGTTTTTTTCAAAATAATAATTGTCAAATTTGACAATATGATAATTATTTTTATATTTGTTTTTTAATCAGTTCTATTAGTATTGAACTGTAATTTTTATATTTGCGATTCTTCGTATAGAAAATATTTGAAGTCATCGCTTTGAATCTCGTATCAGAAAACTAGTAATTTTTAAGCAACGAGAAGATAAGTAAGATGCTCACGTCTTTAGGCGTGGGCTCGCTTATTGTTGCTCGGTATACTAGTACCTCTGATGCGATAAGTTGAGTTCCACGCCTTTTTTATTTCCATATATAAAAGGGTTTATAAGGTATATACCTCATTTTTTAGGCAGAATTAACCTTCTGGTATTTTCAACTTACATTTTTTAAGTATTACTAATTATAAAATAATGTAATTATTTATGGAAAAAACAGTAGCCCTTGCATCCCCAGATTGTTTAAACATACCTAATCATTATGCTATTATTGCTACATTGTTTGTGTTATTAGATAGGTCTGGGTTATCTAAAACTGTTATAAAACATTGCAAATTGGGGTTAAAAATTGTTGCAACTTTTTACGATTACCCAGAAGGTAACTCACAATCCAAACCTTTATCCGCCAAAGAGTTTAATGCCTTTTTTTCTTTTTTCCCGGCTTCATTTGTCAACTCTAGAGATTCTATTCCTATAGGTACGATTCTCGATGCGCTACTTTTATGTATAAAATCCAATAAGATTACCCATGTTAAATAATAGCCAGAAAGACGTTCCTTTTCAAGAGCTTTTTAAAAGCTTATATCCACAACTTTGCGTACTTGCTTATAGGTATGTTAACGATATGGAACTTGCCAAAGATCTGGTACAGGACGTGTTTCTTAATCTATGGAAGGATAACATCGCTTTTGTTAACCATAACCATGCTACGGGCTATTGTTACAATGCTATTAAAAATAAATGCCTGGATTTTATAGCATGCAAAGAAGATACAGGTACAGAACCTTTTTTGCTTGTAAATAAGGAAATTTACAAATTGGAATCCTTTTTTATGTCTCAAGCTGTGGTTATTGAAACAACTGCTATTATAAATAATGTTGTAGATGCCTTACCAGATAAAACATCTCAAGAAGTAATTAAATTGGGTATAAAAGATTATACCAATAATGAGATTGCCAATGAATTATCTATTTCTGTTAATACCGTTAAGAAGCTTAAAAAAAAGGCATACCTCAAATTAAAAAAACTTTTTGGCTATAAATAAAAAAATAAAAACACTCCTACTGGTGCCAGTTCAATGTCATTAAGTTAAGGGTTTTAACACCTCAATTGTCCGGTTGAGCGCAGTCGAAACCTCTTTATTTATTAGAATGATGAGTTCTCGACTGCGCTCGAACAGACATAAATAGCCTTAATTTAATGACATTGGGTGCCAGTTTGTAGCTGGTACCCACAAGTTGCTATGTCCTATATTTTTAAGGCTAAGACAAAAAATCACGGATTGTAAATCCACGCTTGCAAATAGAACAGAAATCCAAACTGTATAAATTGTACTATTCCAAAAACCCAACAATATCTCCAAATCCTTTTTCCTTAGCATAATCCAAAGCGATTTTACCCTCATTATCCTTAAGGCCCTTATCTGCCTTATGCTCTAACAGCAATGCAACCATATCTTGTTGATTATACATAGATGCAAAAATTAAAGGTGTCGTTCCATTGGAGTTTTTAACATTCACATGTGCTCCGCTTCGTATTAAATATGCTGCTAAAGCTATATTCCCTTTAAATGATACACCAATTAAAGCCGTATTCCCCGAAGCATCAGTAGTATCAATAGGAGCATTATGTTCTATTAACGTTTTTACTATAGCTTCTTTATCAAAATAAGACGCAAAAATCAAGGGTGTAAAACCTCTGGCATCTTTAGCATTTACCAAATCTGGATTTGATTTGAGCAGCGTTTCAACCTGTTCTTTATTACCTGACTGTATGGCGCCAAAAAAAGTATCTGTATTGTTCATATATAATTTAGTTGTATAAAAATTGGGATAAGCATAACTAAACACATACCCCAATTTAACTATTATTAGTCACTTAAAATATCAATCTAAATCAAAACGATCCAAGTTCATAACCTTAGTCCAGGCTTTAACAAAATCGTTTACAAATTTCTCTTGAGCATCATCGGCACCATAAACTTCTGCAACAGCTCTTAACTCAGTATTCGATCCGAAAATTAAATCGGCTCGGGTTCCAGTAAATTTCACAACTCCTGTTCTACGGTCACTACCTTCAAATAATGTATCATCATTAGAAGTTGCTTTCCATGTATAGGTGAAATCTAGAATATTCGTAAAGAAATCATTAGTTAAACTATCAACATTATCTGTAAATACGCCATGATTAGATCCATCATAATTAGCACCTAACACACGTAAACCGCCTATTAAAACTGTCATTTCCGGAATAGAAAGCGTTAGTAAGTTAGCCCGATCCACTAATAAATTTTCTGCAGCTACTTTTAAATCCGATTTAATATAATTCCTAAAACCATCAGCTTGTGGTTCTAAATGTCCAAAAGATTCAACATCTGTTTGTTCCTGAGACGCATCTCCTCTACCTCCCGTAAAAGGTACAGTTACATCATGCCCAGCATTTTTAGCAGCCTGCTCTACTCCTACAGAACCTCCTAAAACAATTAAATCTGCTATTGAAATAGTACCACTAAAATCTTTCTGAATACCATCATAAACAGCAAGCACTTTTGCTAACTCCAAAGGATTATTAACTTCCCAGTTTTTTTGAGGAGCCAAACGAATACGACCTCCATTAGCCCCACCGCGCATATCCGAACCTCTAAACGTAGATGCCGAAGCCCAGGCAGTGGTTACTAATTGCGATATAGACAAACCAGAAGCAAGAATCGCATGTTTTAAAGATGAAATATCATTATGACTCAAAGTATAATCAACCGCAGGAATAGGGTCTTGCCATAATAATTCTTCGTTAGGTACTTCGGGGCCTAAATAGCGAGAAATTGGCCCCATATCACGATGTGTTAATTTATACCAAGCACGTGCAAATGCATCTTCAAAAGCTTTGTGATCTTTATGGAAACGTTTTGAAATTTCTAAATACGTTGGATCAACTTTTAAGGCCATATCTGCATCGGTCATCATTAAAGCTTGCTTCTTAGAAGCATCGCCTGCTGTAGGTGCCATTCTGGCTTGTGACTCTTTTGTAGGTGTCCATTGGTTTGCTCCCGCTGGACTTTTGATTAACTCCCAATCGTAATTTAATAACACATCAAAGAAATCATGATCCCATTGAGTAGGGTTTGGTGTCCAAGCCCCTTCAAGACCACTTGTAATAGCATCATTTAAAACACCCGTATTATACGTGTTTTTCCATCCGGTGCTCATCTCTTCAATAGAAGCACCAGCAGGTTCAGCCCCTACATATTTGTCTGGATCTGCGGCACCATGTGCCTTACCAAAGGTATGACCTCCGGCAGTTAGAGCCACGGTTTCTTCATCGTTCATAGCCATACGTCCAAAAGTTTCTTTTATAAGTTTGGCAGTACCTAACGGATCTGATGCTCCGTTTGGCCCTTCTGGATTTACATAAATTAGCCCCATATGTGACGCTCCTAAATGCCCTTCTAGATCTTCACCATCTTCAAACCGTTCTTTATTACCTAACCACTCAGTTTCCGATCCCCAATAAACATCTTGTTCCGGCTCCCATATATCTTCACGACCACCTGCAAAACCAAATGTTTTAAAGCCCATAGATTCTAAAGCACAATTACCTGCAAGAATCAACAAATCGGCCCAGGAAATTTTCTTACCATATTTCTTTTTTATTGGCCAAAGCAATAAACGGGCTTTATCTAAATTTCCATTATCTGGCCAACTATTTAATGGAGCAAAACGTTGGTTTCCTGTAGCACCACCACCACGACCATCACCTACACGATAAGTCCCTGCACTATGCCATGCCATACGAATCATAAAAGGGCCATAATGTCCATAATCTGCTGGCCACCAGTCTTGCGAGTCTGTCATTAAATCAATAACTTCTTGCTTTAAAGTTGGAAAATCAACACTATTAAATGCATCAGTATAATTAAATTCCTCTCCCATCGGATTAGACTTCACGCCATTTTGACGGAGGATATTTAATTTTAGTTCATTTGGCCACCAATCTCTATTTCTTGTACCACTACCTGCCGTTTCTTTTTGAGTCCCACCCATAAATGGGCATTTACTAATATCACCACTTTTTGTATCCATTTATATTTTATTTTATTGATTATTTTAATTCGCTTAAACAAACTTAATTTTTAAGTAAGAAAAATTAGTGTTTTATTTATATTTATAAGTTATAAAATAATAGTTAAAATTTATCGATATATTATTTTCAATAGTTTTTTACAATGATTTCAATTGTTTTATAATAATTTCAAGAATTAGTATTTCAAAACAACTTTATATGCTTATTTTTAAAGTTTAATTAAATACATAAATTATGGCAACAGTTACCTTAAAAGGAAATTCGATAGAAACATCTGGAAACTTACCACTAGTAGGAAGTTCAGCTCCAGATTTCACATTAACAGCAACCGATTTATCAACTAAAACTTTAAACGATTTTAAAGGGCAAAAATTAGTTTTAAATATTTTTCCCAGCATAGACACAGGTACTTGTGCGCAATCTGTTAGACAATTTAACAAAGAAGCTAGTCAATTAGAAAACACTAAAGTACTATGTATCTCTCACGATTTACCATTTGCACATGCTCGCTTTTGTGGTGCCGAAGGATTAGATAACGTAATTAGTTTATCCGATTACAAAGATGGTAGTTTTGGAAAAGCCTACGGATTGAATTTTATCACAGGCCCATTAGAAGCGCTACATTCTAGAAGCGTTATAATAGTAGATGAAAATGGTACTGTAAAATATACTGAGCAAGTTCCGGAAACTGTCGATGAACCAAACTATGCAGCAGCTCTTGAAGCTTTATAATATATTAAACCTTCTTTAGTAGATGGCAAAAAAAGAATCCTTTATAGTAAATCGGTTAAAAAGTGTTGGTTATGCTTTTAAAGGTGCTTTACTACTGTTAAGAACAGAGGCTAGTATTAAAATACAATTTGTAATTGCTATAATACTTACATTCGTAGGGTTTTATTATAATATTTCACCCACCGAATGGGTTATTCAACTGCTATGCATAGGGGTTGTAATGAGTATAGAAGGTGTAAATACTGCGATAGAAGCCATAGCCGATTTTATTCATCCAGAACATCACAATAAAATAGGGCTTATAAAAGATATCGCAGCCGGTGCTGTTTTTATCGCCTCTTTTTTTGCTATCATTATTGGTTTTATTATTTATATCCCAAAGATTTTTTAAATACTATACCTTTAGGATAAACGTTAGTAATTTGTATTTTTGTTTAAACTAACAACGCATTAATGGCGAAGAAAAGAACCAAGACTAAAAAACCACCAAAACAAAAAATTAAAAAGCCAAGTTTTAAGCTTTCAAATCAGCAAAAGTTGGTTTTTGGTAGTTTACTCGTTATATGTGGTGTTTGGTTGTGTATCGCTTTTGTCTCGTATTTCTTCACAGGAGAAGCAGACCAAAGTATTATAAATACATTTCCTTCCAGAACTTCGGGGACTCAAAATTGGGTAAGTCAATTTGGTGCCTGGGTTAGTGAGTTTTTTATTCAACGTGGTTTTGGTGTTGCTTCATTTATATACTCCGGATTAATCTTTTTATCTGGGATATATGTTTTAATGAATCTTAATAAATCTAAATTAAGAAAACATTGGTTTTGGGGTATTTTAATTACTATTTGGTTATCTGTTCTTTTAGGTTTTTTCGGAAACAAAACAGATTTCCTTGGTGGTACTATAGGTTTCGAAGTCAACTCATATCTTCAAGATTATATTGGTAAAATAGGTGTTTTACTCTTACTTTTATTAGGGTTAATAACTTATTTAGCCATTCGTTTTAGAGTCACTTTTGAAAGTTTAGCTAACATTTTTAAATCTGCTAAAAAGGATATTAAAAATGAAGTTTCTGACTTAAAAAATGATTTGATTATTCCTTTAGACAATAATTTATCTGAAGAAGCCGAATCTATAAAATCTGCTTTTGAAATTCCGCTGCAAAATACCGCCACAGAGAAACCTGAAAAAGATGTAGCTCCTTTGGAAGTTAAAGTAGTTCCAAAAGAAGAGGAAGAAGAACCAGAAGTTGAAATGAAAGTCGAAGAAATTGCAGAAGAAGTTTCTGAAACCAATAATTTAGCGAATAAATTAGTGGATGATTTTGGACTATTCGACCCTACTCTTGAGTTAGCAAAATATCAATTTCCACCTCTGGATCTCTTAAAAAAATATGATTCTGAAAGCATCACCATAAATCAAGAGGAATTAGAGGAGAACAAGAATAAAATTGTTGAAACTTTAAGCAATTATAAAATTGGTATTGCCAGTATTAAAGCGACTATAGGCCCTACTGTTACTTTATATGAAATAGTTCCAGAAGCCGGAATTCGTATTTCAAAAATTAAAAATTTAGAGGACGATATTGCTTTATCACTATCTGCTCTCGGTATTCGTATTATTGCTCCTATCCCTGGAAAAGGTACTATAGGGATAGAAGTACCAAATAAGAACGCTACGATTGTTTCTATGCGATCGGTTATTGCATCTAAAAAGTTTCAAACTTCAGAAATGCAACTTCCTATAGCGTTAGGAAAAACGATTAGTAATGAAACCTTTGTAGTCGACCTTGCAAAGATGCCCCATTTATTAATGGCTGGTGCTACCGGACAAGGTAAATCGGTAGGTTTAAACGCTGTTTTAACGTCTCTACTATATAAAAAACACCCGGCAGAAGTTAAATTTATTTTAGTCGACCCTAAAAAAGTAGAACTGACACTTTTTAATAAAATCGAACGTCATTATTTAGCTAAACTACCAGATAGTGAAGATGCCATTATAACTGATAATACTAAAGTTATAAATACATTAAATTCTTTATGTATTGAAATGGATAACCGTTACGAGCTTTTAAAAAATGCAATGTGTAGAAACATTGCGGAGTACAATGCAAAGTTTAAGGCTCGTAAATTAAACCCCAATGATGGACATCAATTTTTACCATACATTGTTTTAGTTGTTGATGAGTTTGCAGATTTAATTATGACAGCTGGAAAAGAGGTTGAAACTCCTATAGCGCGTTTAGCCCAATTAGCCAGAGCGATAGGAATCCACTTAATCATAGCAACACAACGACCATCTGTAAATGTTATTACTGGTATTATAAAAGCAAACTTTCCTGCTCGTATAGCATTTAGAGTAACTTCAAAAATAGATTCAAGAACTATTTTAGATGGCTCTGGAGCCGACCAATTAATTGGTCGTGGTGATATGCTTTTTACACAAGGTAATGATGTTATTCGTATACAATGTGCTTTTGTAGATACACCAGAAGTCGAAAAGATAACCGATTATATAGGGTCTCAAAAAGCCTACCCAGATGCCTACCTCTTACCAGAATATGTAGGTGAAGAAAGTGGCACAGGTATTGATATAGACATATCAGATAGAGATAAACTATTTAAAGATGCCGCAGTCGTTATTGTAACAGCACAACAGGGATCTGCTTCATTATTGCAGCGAAAACTGAAACTGGGCTACAATAGAGCAGGTAGATTAATTGATCAATTAGAAGCGGCGGGCATAGTAGGTCCTTTTGAGGGTAGTAAGGCAAGACAAGTTTTGATTACCGACCTCATTGCCTTAGATCAACATTTAGAAAATGAGATATAATTAAAATTTGAAAATGAAACATATTACCACATACTTATTTATTCTTTTAACTGTTAATGCTTTCGCACAAAACAAAGCCAAAACATTATTAAATAACGTTTCTAAAAAAGTAAAAAGCTATGAAAGTATTTCAATAGGCTTTAAATACACACTAGAAAACACATCCGAAAATATAAAACAGGAAACCAGAGGAGATGTTACCCTAAAGGGTGATAAATATAAATTAAATATTCTCGGAGTTACACGTCTTTACGATGGAAAAACACTTTATACTATAAGCCCTGAAGATGAAGAAGTAACTATTTCATCAGAAAAAGATGAGGAAGAAGGCGCTATAACACCAAGTAAAATGTTGTCTTTTTATGAAGATGGTTACATGTATGATTTGGATATAGAACAAAACATAAAAGGCAGAAAAATACAGTATATCAAATTAACACCTATTGACTCAAACTCTGAAATAAAATATATTCTGTTAGGTATCGATGCTCAAACCAAACATATATACAATTTAATACAACTTGGAAAAAACGGTACAAAAACAACATTCACTGTTAATTCTTTTAAAACAAATGAGCCTTTATCGGAAACCTTATTTACCTTTGATGCCAACAAGTATAAAGATTATTACATTAATAAATTAGATTAACTAAATACTTGTGAAACTGGTACTAATCAATTTTAAAAATATTTTTATCCTTAAAAAGGATTCTTATATAAATGTTACATCTGACTATAAAAAAACAATACGTGTAAGCAGATGAAAATATTAGACAGATACATCTTAACTACATATCTTAAAACTTTTATCAGTGTGTTTATAATACTCATGCTGATATTTATTTTGCAGACTATTTGGCTTTATATTAAAGAACTTGCTGGTAAAGATTTGGACATTATAGTCATAGTTAAATTTTTAGTTTACTTCATGCCCAAGTTAATTCCCTTAGTATTGCCGCTCACTATATTACTGGCATCAATTATGGTTTTTGGGGCGTTCGCAGAAAATTATGAATTTGCTGCCATGAAATCAACAGGCATTTCGTTACAGCGCGCCATGTCCGGGCTTAGTATTTTTATCGTTACATTAGGTATCATCACCTTTTTCTTTTCAAATAATGTTATTCCTTGGGCAGAACTCAACTCTTATAACCTACGCAGAAACATTGCTAAACTTAAACCCGCTATGTTACTAGCCGAAGGCCAATTTAACGAAGTCGGTACTTATAATATAAAGTTTGATGATAAACATGGTGATAACGATCAATATTTAACAGATATTACCATACATATTAAAGGAAAAGATGGCAAAAAAAATGCTACTACTATAAAATCTAAAACTGGGGAACTAGCTAGCGAAAAAAACTCAAATGTTTTAAAGCTTATATTATTTGATGGTAATTATTATACAGATTTAACACCTAAAAAGATAAAAGCAAGAAATAAAAAACCGTTTGCAAAAAGTACTTTTGAAAAATATATTATCAATATAGATTTATCTAAACTTAATAATGTCGATTTTGATGAAAAATCACAAACCGATAAATACAACATGCTTGATATTATAGGATTAAACAAAACCATAGATTCCCTCACTGCAAAAGCAGAATCTGATTATCAAATACTTTCAACAAATTTATTTAAACGCTCTGGTGTTTCTAAAAAGATTTCAACTAAAAAGGATAATGATTCTATTTATACTGGAAATCTTTTAGATATTTTTAGCCTCACACAAAAATCTGAGTTGGTCGATCTTGCCAAAAAATCGATTACCAGTGCCAAGCAAATTATTGCTTCAAAAGAAATAACAAGGAAAAATTCTAAGATCGGGCTTAATAAACATATTATATCATTACATGAAAAATTCGCATTAGCGTTTGCCTGTATTATTCTGTTTTTTGTTGGAGCTCCATTAGGTGCCTTAATACGTAAAGGAGGCATTGGCCTTCCTATGGTAATAGCTATACTACTATTTTTAACCTATCATTTTATTGGTATTTTTGCAACAAATAGTGCAAAAAGTGGTAACCTTAGTCCTATATTAGCTAGTTGGTTTTCCACCTTGACCATGCTGCCACTTGGAATCTTTTTAACTAAAAGAGCTACGGCAGACAGAGGTTTATTTGAAAGTGAAGGTATTTTGAAACCGCTAAAAAAACTATTTGGGATTAAAACTAAGGAGGTTAAAATTATACCTGCCGATTTTGATGTATCTTCAAAAGACTATGAACTACTCGCCTCTTATAACAATGAAAAGCTTATAGATATACTTAAAAACTACAAACAATATGATTATGATGTGAGTTATAAAGACATGTCATTATCTATACTAGAAAGTAGAGGCGTTACTAAACAAGAATTAAAAATTAGTGGTAATTTTTCAAATCAGAAGTATGAAGAAGCTATTCGCTTAACATCTGCTTTTGAAGAGGATTCTAAACTAGCTTTTATTCTATACATCATTGCTGCAATTTTAAACTTAGCAGGTTTTATTTTAAAGAACAACACCTTCCCCACACTTGGAATTACATTAGTTGTTATAGGTAACACAATAGCAGTCATCTATCTTATTGCTTTAATAAAGTCATTCAACAATCAATCTAATTTTAATAAACTGATTGATAAAAGCTCGATCAACAATGCCATTATTTTTATTCTTGTTGGTCTACCATTATATGCAGTTTATTTCTTTCTTCAAAGAAAAAAAATTAAAGAAGATTTAAATCAAATAAATTAGATCAAAAATTTAACAATACCTTTGCACTATGATTGCAGAAGATACCATGACACAAAAAACTACCTCTAAATTTAAATTAAACACCATACACGAAGCTATTGACGATATTAGAAATGGCAAAGTGATTATTGTTGTTGACGATGAAAATCGTGAAAATGAGGGTGATTTTGTCGCTGCTGCCGATAAGGTAACACCACAAATGATAAACTTTATGGCGACTCACGGCAGAGGTCTTATATGTACACCGTTGACAGAAAACAGATGTAAAGAGCTAGAGCTTAATATGATGGTGCGTAATAATACCGATCCTATGGAAACTGCTTTTACAGTTTCGGTAGATTTAAGAGGTGATGGTGTTACAACAGGTATTTCTGCAAGCGACAGAGCCAAAACGGTTAAAGCTTTAATCAATCCAGATACGAAACCATTTGAATTAGCACGACCAGGACACATCTTTCCTTTAGTAGCTAAAGAAGGTGGTGTTTTAAGAAGAACAGGGCATACCGAAGCTGCCATTGATTTTGCAAGATTAGCAGGTTTAAAGCCTGCCGGTGTTATCGTAGAAATCATGAATGAAGATGGTACTATGGCGCGCTTACCGGAACTTATGGACGTTGCTAAAAAACTGGATTTAAAAATCGTTTCTATCGAAGATTTAGTTGCTTATAGAATGCAACACGACTCTTTAATTGAAAAAAAGGAAGACTTTCAAATAGAAACTCGCTTTGGAAGTTTTAGATTAAGAGCCTACAATCAAACAACTAATAATCAAGTACATATAGCATTAACTAAAGGGAGTTGGAAAGATGATGAAAATGTACTAACAAGAATAAATTCTAAATTAGTTAACAACGATATTTTAGGTACACTTACAAATAACCTCGACAAGAAATTAGATGATATGTTTAAGGTTATTAATGATGAAGGCAAAGGGGCTATCTTATTTATTAATCAGCAAATCCAGAGCAGGAATATCTTAAAGCGTTTAAATGTTTTAAAAGAAAATCAAGTGGCTGGTAAATTAACTAAAGCTCCTCGTATTGAAATGGATATTAAAGACTTTGGCATCGGTGCTCAAATACTACATGATTTAAATATTCATAAACTAAAATTAATTTCTAATACCGAAGCACATACTAAACGTGTTGGTTTAATAGGCTATGGTTTAGAAATTGTAGACTATATAAAATATTAACTATTAGTTTACCTATATCCAATAAACTCTTGTTCTGCTTCTAATATAGATTTTACATAACTTTTAAATGCATTATAATCTTTTACGCTAATATTATCACTAGGCGTTTCAGCATGCATAGTTACCCTCAAATGGTTATCTTTTATTAAAGAATAAGTTATAGCATAAGAGTGTTTTTTAAAAGTAAATTTATTACTCTTAGGTATTTCAATAAATTTTAAACCTTCATTTATAAATATATTATAAGTATTGGAATATTCATCAAGGTTTTCATATTGAATATATTCTATAGGGTACTTCCTGTTTTCAAGACTTATTATATCATTTGTATAAGGGTTTGAAACTTTAGGCAATTGTAAAATATTAATAGGACCTATTTTATTCGCTTTTTTATTTATAGTTATATCTGAGGTATATTTAATGACCTTATCATTATCTACCCTTTCTGCATTATACAATTTATCTAAAACAAAGTCTTCACTAATTTGCGAGTTTAAATCATCAAAAACAGATTTTTTAACAACCTCTAAATTTGGCTCAGATAAAATTTCCGCATAATACGAATTAAGATGTCCTTTAAATATAGTATTAATCTTCATTTTAATCTTATCAGATTTAACAATAACATCCACATCATTGGACAGACTTCCTCTGTCCCTATTAATATTATTTAATTTAAATAAATCATATTTTTTATCAGAATCAGATTTAAAAGGTATTTCTAATCCTGTCGCATCTCGCAATGAAGTTGGCAATGATTTATATGGCAAATATTTATCTGTAAGTTCTAAAAATTGATCTTTGCCATCAATTTTTACTTTAACAATGCAATGATTGAAACCTGTCCCTGGTAATACTAAATTATTCTGTCCATTATCTGAAGTTAAAATTAGAACCAAATTAGATTTTAATTCTGCCATGTTTGCCAGGGTTACAAATAAAGTTGAAAAGTCTTTGCAGTCTCCTAAATTAGTTTTTATAGTTTTTGTTGGCTTTTGAGGAACAAATCCACTTTGTTTAAAACTTACATAACTATAAGTAAAATTATTTTTTATATAGTTATAAATAACTTTAGCTCTTTCATCTTCTGTAAGTTGCAAAAAACCTTCTGGAAAGATTTCATTAAAAGCGTTTTTAACAACAGTAGTCTCTTCTATACTCGATCTTACTAAATCTGAATACCATTCTGAAATTTCATTCCAATCTGATATTGTACTTATATGTAAATATCTAGCTACATCATAAGCATTTGGCATATACCTCTCTGTTTGAGAAAGCCCATCCAGATTATTTACGGTCCAGTTATACACATCAAAATTCCCTATTTGAGATATTGTAGGCTCTAAGTTACCATTCACAACTTTATAATGTAGTTTGTACTTTTTAGGCACAATTAAATTTAGAGAAGATTTCAATGTTGGATGAAAGGAATTAAACATAAAATTATCAGTGAAATCTTTGTAAAAACGGCCAGTACTAGAGAATGAACTTTCATAATCTATATGGACAATATCTCCAACAGACAGACCATTGAAAACAAGATTAGATCCACTTTTTTCTGCTGGGACTACACTTTTATCGCTTTTTACAATTTCAGATTTACTAATATAATAACTACCCGATAATCCTAAATCATATTCTTTAAAAGTCTCTACACCAGAATCAGAAGTTATTTCATAAACAAAAGTAAATCTATACTTCCCTCCTCCTTCACTATATAACTCTATATTACAATCGTCTAATAATATATTATATCCGTAATTATTAGACTCTATTTTTTTTCTGTTTTTTTCTATGTATGAATAAACATCCTTTATTACAAAATCATCCAATACATTTGGTTCATTCTTTAAATCTTTTATCTTTTTTCTTAAGGAGCTTTTAGCACTATTAAACTTTAATGAATACTCATAAGCTTTTATTGCTTCATCTATTTTGTTCTGTTGTACCAAAGCATCTCCTTTCAACTCTAGAATTTGGAATGAATATTGGAAATTATGCAATGCCATTTCTATATATGGCATTGACTCTTTATACATCTGGTAGGCATGTAGTTTTTTAATTAAACTTAGTAAATAAGTATTATCATTATTTAAGTAATCAATATCCTTTGACAACAATTTTATGACTTTATTTTTTTTGTTCTGCTTATCATAATACCTTGATAACATCAAAGTTGCTGACATATCTGAAAAATCCTCATTAATATCTTCTAATAAGCTAATTGTTTTATCATCCTCTTTAAACAACGTTGAATAAAGCGGTATATATCTTAATCTCAAACTCAAATTGTGCTTACTCAACTTAGTTAAATCATCTAAGTTTTTCCTAACACCACTCATATCTTCTTTTCTTGCATTATAAACAAAGTCGGCTGCTAAATGTAGCATCTCATTATTAACTGTCTTTCTCAATTTATTTAGAAATGCCTCAAGCTCCTTCATGCTCATCCTACTAAGCCCCTTATAGTCAACCACTTTTAAGATCATTGGTAAATAATAATCTGGGTCATCTAACTCCAAATTTTTCTTCAATTCATTATAGCTGTTATTATCACTTTCTTTGCTATAAATGGTCATTAGCATTTTTCTAACCAGCGAACTCTTAGGGTATTTATCTACAAATGGCTGTAATACCTCTTTAGCCTCTTTATATTTTGAGTTCCTTAAATATGTATTACTCAGGCAGTAAGTATAAAAGAAATCATTCGGGAATTTTTCCACTTTGTTTTTAAAATAATCTTCAAACTCATTAGTTAAAAAAACAGGTTTTATTTGTGTGTGCGTACTCTTTCTATACTCTTTTATATCAGCTGAATATTTTAAACCTTCAATTTCATTACCTAAAGTGTCTGTTGCTTTGGCAATAAAATAACTTAAAGAGTTACTTTCTGCTAACTTAATCAGTAGTCTATTATCTCCCTTTGGGATAGTTAGATTTAACTTATAGGCATCAAGTTCGGTGATTACATCTTCTTGATTTTCATATAGTAAAACATCATTCAACCAAACTTTAAATGCAGATCCACAACCAATACGTAGTGTTATCCGTCTGTCTTTTTCTGTCGATATAAATGTTTGTGCATAATTTACCCCTGCCCCAAATTCATCATGATTGGAAAAAAACTGATAAGCTTCTCTTGTATTTTTTGCCTTATACCAATTTACAAATCCGTTACTTTTTGCATCAAAATCATTCTTGCTGTATGCTAATGCTTCGGGTTCATAGTTTCTATCTAGTCCACTTTTATTAAGATTCTCAAAAACGCCACAGAATTGCCAGTCTTTTATTACTTTGATAGAATTATTTAATTCAAAATAAGTTTTCCAATCATTTTCATGCCGAACAAATATAGAGTTTAGGTAAGTAATTGCATCTTTAATAGTATTGTTACTCAAATCTGCTTTTGAAACTTCTTTTAATATTCGTTTATTTTTCTCGTTTAACCCTGTTGCCAAATAAGTATCAAAAAAATAAGTCTTATTCCATAATGCATATAAATAATATTCGAAATCTTTTTGACTTAAAAACTTATTAATAAAAGATTCATTTGCAACGAATTGCCCGTTTTCTTCTCTTAAAATCTCATTAATTACAAGCCCTTTAATATCTTCTGTTTTCAGATTTTTAAAAGTCGTTTTTGCAGATGCTCTATCATTATTTAATAATGAATTCCAAAACGTGTCATACTGGTTTTGAGATAAAACAAGGTTAAAGCTAAAACATAGGATAATTAATATGTATTTTTTCATCATATACAATTTTAAAAGATTGGGTAATTATTAGGTTTGTAATTTCAATGTTGTAGGCTATATTGTAGAAATAATTTTAAACATATTATTGGCTCTTGTTTTAACTTCTTCTTCTGTCCAAGATAATTTTATTAAACAAGAAATATTTCTCGCAATATAATCATCTGATTTTGCAAAGTTTTTTGTTTTAAGATATTCAAGACCTTCTTTAACTTCTGCTGATATTGGAAATAACGACTTCAAATTTGTTAAATGATCCCACTTTCTAATATAATGCCAATTATTATCATAATAATGAAAACAGGCATCGATACCATTTTGTTTAAAAGCTTCTGATACTTTTCGAGCTTTTTCTAAATCCGGTAAGTAAAAGTTTAAAAAGGCATAACTTTCTTCTCCTCCTTCTGGAACTGTTCTAAAAGTAATTTCAGGAATTTGAGATAAAACCTCTCTAATAATTGTATAGTGCTTCTTTTGTATAGTTAAAAACTCTGGTAATCGCTTTATTTGAGCTAATCCTACAGCCGAGTGCAGTTCTGAAATTCTAAAGTTATACCCTAAAAACGGGTGTGTTTCTGCCCCTCTATCGTTACCCTTATGATCGTGACCATGATCGCTATAATGATCTGCATTTGTATAATATGCTTTATTATTTGTAATAACCGCACCTCCTTCACCACATGTAATTGTTTTTACAAAATCAAAAGAAAAACAACCAAGGTCTCCAATACTTCCTAATGGCTTGCCTTTATATGTACCTCCTATGGCTTGACAAGCGTCCTCAACCAGTAATAAATTATGGGTATTACAAACGGCTTGTATGGCATCCATATTCCCCATACTCCCACACATTTGCACCACCATAACGGCTTTCGTTTTGGGAGTAATCGCAGCTTCAACTGCTTTAGGGTCTATCGCCAGCGTATCATCAATATCAACTAAAACAGGAATAGCGCCAAGCATCATAATAGCCTCAAAACTCGCTACAAAAGTAAATACCGGCATAATAACCTCGTCTCCTGCTCCAACTCCGGCAGATGCCAATGCTACAGAAACGGCAGCTGTTCCGCTCGAAACAAGTTGTACATGTTCCGTTTTAAAAGATTGTTGTAATGCTGTTTCAAGTTCTTTCGATTTCCAATGTCCTTTACGCATTCCATCAAAACCATAACGCATTAAAACGCCATTGTCTAAAACATCATTAACTTCCTTACGTTCTAATTCTCCAAATAATTCAAATCCTGGCATAAATAGTAATAATATAGTTGTAATTTAATTTATAATTCAATGATTGTGTCGTCAATTGGCATCCTAACTTTTTCAAATTCAGAAAACATATCGTCATCTGCTCTATATCCGACAGGTAATAACAACACCGATTTTAAATTGAGCTTGTCCAATCCTAAAATAGTATCATATTCTTTCGGTAAAAAACCTTCCATAGGACAAGAATCTACCCCTTCAACAGCACATACCGTCATCAAATTACCCAGAGCAATATAGGCTTGGTTTTTTGACCATGATTGCCGTTCTTCAACAGACATGTTTTTCATCATATCAATTAGTTCTAACCTATAAGGGTCTAAAATCGTATCTGGTGTTTTTCTAATAGATTTAATAGTATCATAATACGCATTTATATCTTCTTCGCTAATATCATTTTGAATGCAAATCACCAACAAATAAGAAGCATCCAAGATTTGTTTCTGATTAAATGAATGTTTAACTAACGAAGTTCGTAAATCTTTATTTTCGACAATTATTAATTTAATGGTTTGAAGCCCAAAAGAAGTTGCTGTTAAATTAAAGGCTTCTTTTAAAATATTAAGCTTTGTGCTTGTGAGCTTCTTGCTTTTATTAAATTTTTTAGTAGCATACCGCCATTGCAACTGTTTTATAGTATCCATTTTGCATAAATATATGTGCAAAAATAAGGTTTGATATTTTGTTTTTCACCATATTAAAGGATAAAATAAATCAAGACAAATAACCCTAGATTATTTTTTTAAAAAGTTTGCTTTTTATTTGAAAGAATTAAAAAAGCGTTCTATATTTGCACCCGCATTCAGGGAATACCTGATGAGGCACTCAAGGAGAAATGGCAGAGTGGTCGAATGCGGCAGTCTTGAAAACTGTTGAGGGTCACACCTCCGGGGGTTCGAATCCCTCTTTCTCCGCTGAAACGATGTTTCAAAAGAAACATAAAATTTCAAAAACCCTTTAAACTCAGTGTTTAAAGGGTTTTTCTTTTTTTGACTATTTTCAAATCGCACATAAAAACGCATAGTTTAGTTACCCTATTGGTTACCCTATCGCATTTTAGGTTCGATTCCAAACTTAGGGTAACTACTTTTTAAGAATTCGCAGCGAATTCGCCTAAAACATTAGGCTATCAAAATGTTTTTAAATCAATTAGTACTAATTTAAAAACTAAGCTATGCTTAAAATTATTTATTTTATCAAATCGGAAAAGTCAAATAGTAATGACGAATGCCCCATTTACGCCAAAATTTCTTATCAAGGTAAAAGTATTACCATGAGCACTGGTAAATACATTAGTAAAGAGCGTTGGAAATTTACCAGTAATTTAAGAGGGCCTTTAAGGGTTCAAAAAGAAAAAGTCATCAAAGCTTCTCTAGACTCACTGACTATGTTATTTGAAACAAAATTCAATTTATTACTTAAAAACAATGCTACTATTAATCTTAATGAAATTAAAATTGAGATTCTTGGAAAAAAGCAAGTCAAAACTAAAACCAAAATAGGTTTACTTGACATATTTGATATTCATAATAAAGATTTTGAAAGAAAAGTGGAATATGGAGAGCGCTCTCCTGCTTCTTTACAAAAATATGATCGAGCCAAAAACTTAATTAAAATATTCTTACGCAAAAAATATAAGATTGATAATATAGCTGTGGAAAAAATTACTGGTGCATTTATCCATAATCTCGAATCCTTTTTAAAGTATGAAAGCGAGTATAAAGGCATTCTATGGTTAAAACAAATTTTTACCGATAAATTTATTGATTTATTTCAAGCAGCATATTTTTTAATATCTACATAAGGAGTTCCTCTTTGTACTACTGCAAAAACCCTAGCTAATAATTTGTTTCTTATGACATTTATTGTACTTCTTCTATTTTTTCCTTCTTCAACTTTCTGCTCATAATATAATTTCATTTCAACATTATATTGGATAGCAGTTTTGGCGCACATATCAAGCAGACTCTTTATTTTTTTATTGGCAAAGTGGCTTATCTTGGTCCTCCTTCGAATACTAGTTCCTGAAGAATACGGAAATGGTGCAATCCCACAATAAGAGGCAAATTTTCGAGCGTTTTTAAACTTTGTAAAGCCATTGGTATAAACGATTAAAAACAAGGCTGTTTGAGACCCTATACCCTTAATACTAGTTATGAGCCCGTACAGCTCCTTCAGTTTAGAGGTACTATCAATGATTTTCTTCATTTGATCCTCAATAGCTTTAATCTCAATTGACAAGCACCGGATCAACTTCTTCTGGGATTGAAAGAAGCTTCTGTTTTCAACTCTGCAGAACAGTCTCTGATATTCCCCAAAAGAATTTTTATAACCTGCCCTGTGCTTTACCATCCGATCTCGCAATGAAAGTAGCCGTTTTAATCTATTGATTTCATTGGTCGGCATTTGGAACAGAGTAATTTCATCCCTGAGTCTATAAGCATATAAGGCTATTTTAGTGGCATCAATTTTATCGTTCTTTCCCCTAACTATTCCCAAAGACTTTTTTATTTCCAGCCCTGAGATCACTGCAAAGGGAATATTATGTTCGGACAAAAACGCGGACAGACCATATGAATAAAGTCCTGTATGCTCGAAAACGAATATCGTTTCCGAGTTTAAAAAACGGGTATTCTTTCTCACCCACTTCAACATTTTTCCATAATCTTTCAATGTGTTTTCAAAAACGTGGAACACTTGGCTGCTATGAACCCTTACATCCAAGGTCAGTTTACTGATGTCAATTCCAATAGTCTCTTTAATTTTCATAATTTTATGTTTTAAGTTTATGGTTACTTTGACTAAAACCTTTAATAGGTAGTAAACTCTAAAATTCTATTTGGTCCTTTGTAACCGATTTAAAAGAACGGAGACTAATGCGTGAGATAGTTCTTGTTTACTAAAGGGCGTGCAAGTTCACTCCGTTCTTTTTTCTACCCTCAAACTTAATAACAATTTTAAGGGTTATCGGTCTCTACCGGAGACCATCTTTTCAACATAATTATAATCAATCTTATTAATTTTTTATTTAAAAACAAATCTAAAGGTAAGGTGTGGGCTTAGTTTATATGTGTGTAGGGCTTCTGGCGATGCCTCAAGGACTGTAAGCTACAGTTCCACGCTTATTTGTTTATATAAACTTCACTTCGGAACTGGGTGAGTAAATCTTTTACTCATGAAAAATAAATTTTTCAAACCAACAATTTTCTTAGTATTATGTTTAATTATGCTTAACTGCTCCAAAAATTCTGATAGCTGTGAAACTATTGTGTGCTTTAACGGTGGTACTTTTACAGATTGTGAATGCGATTGTCCTGAAGGTTACACGGGAACCGATTGTTCAGAACAGGTTACTCCGAGAAGTATAACCATCACAAAAGTAATTGTGAAGGCCTTTCCTATTCAACGAACTAATGGCGATAATTGGGATTTTGACTTGCTAAATCCTATAAATGAGCTGCCCGATGTTTATATTACTTTTGAAAATTCAGTACTGGATGTCATTTATGATAGTACAACATTTTTTCAAAATGCTAGCATAGCCCCAAACTTATATTTAGAGTTTACTCCCAATCTTAAAATAGTTAACTACGTAAATGGGTTCATAGTGAATATTTATGACTATGATGAAAATAGTGAAGATGATTTTATGGCAAGTGAACCGTTCATAGTATATAATAACTTCAATGGTTTTCCTGAAACATTGGAGGTCAAAAATGTATCACAGTCCCTTTTGGTGGGATTAGAACTAACTTATGAATGGTAAATAGATATTGAAAAGAATCTCTTTTCATCATCAAGAGCTATCATATTTATGGTAGCTCTTTCTATTCAATGTACTCATATTTCATGATATTGAATTAGTAAAAAAACGATCAAGTTTACTCTAATTTAAACAATGATTTTATACCTATTATAAACCACTTTTAATTATTCAAATTTTGGATTACTTAAAACGCTTGGTAAAAAGTCAAAAGAGTTCTCTGTAACCCCATAAAATATTGAGTATTCAACAAATTTAACGAACATAAAACCTATGGTTTATTTTCTTTCGTTTGCTGGCACCATAAAGCATGAAGTTTTCAAGGTCGTTAAAACAAACTTTACGGGTTAGTTTGATCAATGGTTAAATCGATAAAATAAAGAAGTAAAATCATTTAATTAATCAGTTTATGATTTTGATGTTGTAGAACCGAAAACCATCTTTTTTATTGGATTTAAAAAATCGTTTTAAAGAATAATTTTTGTTTTTATGAATAATTCAAGTTTGGCTTTTTGAAGGTTAGCTACCCTAGTCTCTTTTGAAAAGGCAACCCCTTTATATTACTAGTGGAATTGAGGTAGGTTCTAGAGGAGGTAAAAATCCTATTGATTTATAAAATTATTATGTATTTTTATTGTGATAAATATAATGTAGATTAACGTAATTACGTTAATCTCTGTGTTATACATAATTTTGAGCATATAAATTGAAAGGAAAAAACATAACGTTCGTTGTAGGAGCTGGAGCCGTTGAAAATGCTTGGAATCCGGTAATCAGAGCAATTAATAAAACAGATAATATTAAGACAAATGGAGACGGAGCAAATTTTCTTTTCGCACGCTATATTTATTTATTGAAATTTTACTCTACAGTAGCTAAAGCCAGAAAACACCCAGAAATGTTTGAGATAATGAAGTCAAACATTAGGGTTTTAAAGAACAATATAGCTTATGAATTAAAAAAAGCGCAAAATTCGGGTGAAATAAAACCAAGAGAAAACTTCAAAGAAGTAATAGACAAATTTGTTGTGTCTAAAGTAGACAGATCTTATGTAGTAAATACCAATTGGGATAACGTAATAGATTTAGAAATAAATAAACTATACCGTTCTAACAATCCTAATACTAATTTCAAAATTGAAAGTTTTCATATTCATGGTAGTATTGAATCACCTGATGAACTTTATTTACCCTCAGAAATTACACAAGAAATTTATAGGACAAAAGAAGATGAAATGAAATTAGGTAGTAATCATGCTTCATTGATGTCCATATTAGAAAAGGGCAATAGAACTATTCTTTATGGGATTTCGCTTGATCCCCTAGACGCTGAATTAAATCAAACTCTTGGAGCAGGCTGTTTATCACCGAATATCGAAGAAATAATTATTATTAATCCAAGTCACGAACTAGTCGCAAATAGAGTGAAACTACTTTTAGATAAAAGATATCCGGCTAAAATAACAGCCTATAACCCTAATGATTTAAGAAAAAAAATCGAGTATAATTAAAATTACTAATTCTATATATTAGTTTTAAGTAGCAACCTTATAGTTACCCTTTTAGTTACCCCATGTCTATTTGAAAAATAAACCCTTGCTATTACTTAGAGACCAAGTTAGGTTCTGGAGTTGGGGACCACCTCAAATATTTGTTTGTTTCATTTCGGTAACCAAGACAATTAAAATGCTTCTAAAACAGTCATTAATCTATGATTGAGATATAGTTTTTCTTTACCCACTTTTTCAGAAATTAAAAAGCCAGCTTCCTCTAAATCATTTAAATAGTTACCAACCGTTTTTGGCGTGCCTAATTTAGCATCAATTAAAAACTGTCTTTTTGAGTAAGGCAATCTAAACAGTATTTCAACTAATTCTTTAGTATATACTTTAGGTAACGTTTCTTTAATTTCTGTAGCCATTTGCTCCATTAAGTTAGTTACAACCTTTAAGCGTTGTAATCCTTTGTTTGCAGTAAACTCTACCATTTCAAGCATGTAGATTATCCAAGCTTCCCAATCTTCGTTTTCGGTAACCTCACGTAGTTTCGTATAATAGTCTACTTTGTTTTTTATTATATATTCACTTAAATAAATAGCCGGTGTATCTAATAGTTTTTCAAGTTTTAAGCATAATAACAGCAAAATACGTCCTGTCCTACCATTACCATCACTAAAAGGATGTATCGCTTCAAATTGGTAGTGCATTATTGCCATTTTAATCAAAGGGTCAATAGAATCTTCACCATTTATAAAAGCTTCGAGATTAGCCAACTTTTCTCTTATAACAGATTCACCAGTCGGTGGTGTATAAATAGTTTCGCCTTTCGCATTTTTTAAAGCAGTTCTTGGAGTAGTTCTAATGCCCGCTGTATTCTTTTTTATACTTTGTACTATTTCAACACAAAGATTGGTTGTTATAAAAGGACGTTTTTCAATAAGTTGTAAACCATTCCAAAGTGCTTCTTTATAACTTATAACTTCTTTTGTTGCAGGATTGTCAAATTTTTTATCTGCAACTAAAGATTTATACAGATCGTCATTAGTCGTTATTATATTCTCTATTTCGGAACTTGCTTTTGCTTCCTGTAAATGAATCGTATCTAAAAACAAGGTTGGGTTAGGTAAATTAGTGAGCATACCATTAAGTTGTGCTAATGCTCTACTGGCATCAATAGTCTTTCGTAACACTATAGTGGTTTCTAATGTTACCTTTGGTGGCAAAAACGGTAAGCTATTATAGGGTTTATTTCTATTAAAATCTGTCATTTTGAACAAGGGTAATAATTACTTGCGTCATATAAACGAGGGTAAATATACTAAATATTTACCGTTGTTTACACTATGAAGGCTAAACTTACGCACGTCAAATTTAACCTTTTAACTCAAGTTGTTCCTTAGGACGAACTGAGTTAAAAATAAGGTTTAGTAAAATTTAGTTACCCTTTTAATTACCCTAAGGCACCTTTAAAATACCAACCCTTATTTTACTAATGAAATTAGACTAGGTTCTGGAGGAGGGAATAATTTATTTGATAGTTAAGGAGAATAGTATATTAAAACATAGTGCTAATCTTATTCATTATACATTATAGCAAGGAAAGTGAGTACAATAAAGATCGATCCTAAATTTATGGTGTATCTTTAATGATTAAATAATCCTAATAAAAAATCAAGTTTAATTTTATGAAAATCAATAGCACTAATATTTTCCAATCAATTAAAAGGCAAATTGCCCTAAATAACCTGAGGGGTGCAATTCAATTACTTGAATTTGTAGATAAAAAATCTGAAAAAATATATTCAAACCAGATATTAAAAATTAAGGCAGACTTAAGAGAATACGAGGATATTATAATTAAAGGTACAGAGAATAGTGATGAATTAGGAGTTCGACGAAGTAAAATTATTAATCACACTTTAATTTTAACTGATAGAATAAATATCGAGAACTCAACTTATTTGAATGAAGTGAAGTTGGATTCTGATGAACAAGAAGAGTTTAATAGTTTATTTGGCACGCAGGAAGGAAAAGCAATTTCTAAAGATTTTAAGGAGCAAAACAAAGAATTAAAAAAGATAAAAACTTTTAATTGGATACTGCTTGCTGTGATAGTGTGCATATCGATTTTAGCCTATAAATATATGGATTTCAGCCAGAAGAAATCGTTCAAAAAAATTAAGACAGATTTAATTGAAATAAATAGTGATATAAATCATTTAACTACCTCATATATTAATTGGATTAATGAATTAAAAAGAATTGAAGGAGTATACTGTGAGCGAATTGATGGAGATAAAAGCTCATTAGCAATTTGTAAAATCTATGTCGATGAAAATGATAATCTTCGTTTTGATGGACACTATTATAACCTTTCTCCATTTAAGAGGAAAGGATGGTGGAATTCAAAATATGCATATTTTAAAGACAATAAATTAGAATATAACTATGAAGGATGGAAATACAACAGTGAAGAAAAAAGAGATATACCTATAGGTGAAAGTAATGATCTTGGTATAGGAAGCATAACATTTTATTTCGATGGTCAAAAATTTCATGAAGCGAAGGGCACATATTTATCTCCGGATTGGGAAAAAAAATCTTTTAGCCTTTTAAAACTTGACGCAAGTTATATGCAAAATTGCAATCTTGATCCCAATAATTATACAATTAAAGAATTGAATGAGTTTGTTCGGAGAAATGGTTCTGATCTAATCAAAGAGTAATTATTAATTGGCCTTTCGGGCTATCTCTTATCTGAACTCCTCTACTCTAAATTCGAAAAAATTTTGTTTTAACTTCAAATTTTGGGATTAAATATATTTCTTATCCAAAGCTATGCATAAATTCAGTAGGAATCCATTTTCTAAAGTGTAAAATAATTAAGATTTAATTATTCATTAAAATCAGCAAAAAATCTTTTCTTCTGTTTTTTAGTTAGTTCCCCGACCTGCCCGAAGTCTTCTCCTTTTTTAATAGCCTTTATAATGTCACTTATCTCCAATAATATTGGTTTTATTTTAATTAAGCCATCATTTGTTCCCATTAGTAATGATCGATTATCTTTAGATAATTCTGCAATTGAAATATTATCTCCTTCTTCCGTTAGATCGAGGATTAGTTTACCACCATCTTCTATTGACCATATTTTGATTGTATTATCTTTGGAACAACTTATGATAAATCTTCCATCTGGTGAGAAATTAGCATATTTTATACCACTAGAGTGACCTGTTAATTTTAAGAATATTGAATCTGTAAAACCATTACTGAAATCATAAACATGAATCGTTCTATCTTCTGAAGCAGTTAAATATAAGGTTTGATCTCTAGAAGCTTTTATTAAATTAATTTTGGCACTATGACTTTTCAAAGTACCAACTTGATTGAATAAATATTTTGAGCCAGAACTTAGTTTATCTTCTTTAACTATTTTGTAAAATTCAACATGATTATTAGGTGTTATTGCAGAAAGTAGGCTTGTACTATTATCAAAAGTATTATCATTAAATTCCATAATAATAGATTCTCCAATTCCTATAGTTGGAAACTTGGAGGACCATTTATCAATTTGCATGCACTTATCCAAGTTACTATTCCATATCAATGCTTCGCCTCTGTTTGTAGATGTTACTAATTGTTTGCCTTCTGCAAAGGAATTAATGGTGTTGAACATTTGATTATCTTTTAAAGTACACCTATTAAGTAGACTTATAGAATCGTTCCTAAATACAAAACTCATCAACTCGTTATTTCTAATTATAGAGAAATAATCCTTAAAATGAGGATCCGTATTATTGTATTTTGGTACTGATCCAATTACATTATTTTTCCCGTCATTTGAATTTAATATTGGTTCACCAAATTCAGAAATTAGGACTTTCGAATCTTGTTTCAGTAATGAATAAATACTAACCATTCCATTTTGAAAAGTTGTTAAAATATTATCTTCATTATTCAAATAATTCAAACTTAGTATATTGGTTTTTTGATTTGTATTATAAACAGTTGTGGCTTTCTTTTTCATCGGCCATTGGCGAATCTTTGAGTCTGATACTGTAATTATGAAATCATCATTTCTAGAAAACCACATCTGAGTGAGGTTTATATGACCTGATAGAGTTGCAAGAGGATTACCTTCGAGGTCCCAGAGTTTAACGTTTTGGTCGTCTCCAGATGTTAAGAAATAATCTCCATGGTTAGAGATTTTCAAACGTTTTATTTCCGAAGAATGGGGATTATCAATCTTATGAATTCTCTTACTCTTCAGTATATCATAAATTAATATGTCATCACCTACTATTGCAACAACTAAATTTTTCTCTTTAGAAAACGTAGCGTGTTTTAATTTTTGATTACCTATTTTTAGACTGAACTCTAGTGCTTTATTGACCCTAACTGTATTTGAGTCTATAACATTGAACTGGTTATTCAAAAAGATCTTACCATTTTCGTAAGCAGACAAAACAATTTTATCCTCATATAAGTGCACCAATGGCGATAGTTCATTGTTTCCGTGCATATTATCACCCGCTTCATCTAATTTGCCGTTTACAAAATGATAAAAACGTACAATTTTTCCTTTAGATTTTGTGACAATTTTGTTTTGAGTTACAAAATCTGCGTATACCATATTTCCTTTATAGGTGTCTTTGGCAAGGAGAAGTCCTTTTCTGTTATAAATTCTGACTTCTCCATTACCACTTCCAATTGGAGCATTTGATGCTGTTATTACAAAGTTTTCACTCGGATCAAAAAAAGCTGTATTGACTGCAGCATGATGCTTTATACATATTGTATCATTATTCTTGAGATTTCGCAATACGACAGTACCGTCTAAGGATGAAGTAAGCAAAAAATCCCCCGATTTATTGATTGATATTGTATTTATTTTACCCTCATGTCCCGATGGAAAAGATTGAATTGAATCTGATGGTGAACTAAGATTATGCATTTGGATACTTAAGTTTTCAGTTGCCGCAAATAGAATATTTTTACCTTCATGAACTCTTATACCAGTGATTTTTTCATTATTAGGATTAAGATAGGTGTTGGAGAACTTTAAATAGTTTGGTACATTATAAAATGAACGAATAATATTCTCAGACCTTTCAAGGTCATCTTTGGCAATAATAACACTATCTTTCGTGATATCGTTATAGGCTTTTTCAGCTAATCGAAAACTCAATGTAGCGTCATTTGCGTTTATTTCAGCAAAACCAATTAGAGTTTGTTGCTTAACTTTTTTAAGTTCTTTTAGTTGCTTTAGTGACTTTACATTCAACTTATCTGCATCTTTTTTTTCTTTACTCAATTCAACATAAAGCCAACCTGAAGCCACTAAGAAAATACCTAATAAGAAACTCAATTGCTTTATTCTTTTATTTTTTCTTTTTAACCTTTCGTTTTCTTCCTTTTCCCTTTCCTTTTCCTCATTCAAGGTTTTAAGCTCTAGAAGCCGTTTTTCAGATAATTCTTTTTCTTTTCGATGCGCTTTCGCTTTTAAAATTGGCTCTAGTAACACATCATGGCTCAATTCATATGTAAAGCCTCCCATTTCTTGAGGAACCGATCTTAATAAATGGCTATCCACTAAGTTTTTTAAGGTGGACTCATTTATTTTTCGCAGAATTTTCCCCTCATATAGAGCCAGCCTTCTTTTTTGTTCCCCATCTTCGAAAACAAGATCCTCTTCAATCACGTCTTTTGCCTTTTTGCGTTCATCCAAATCGTCAATGGCATTTATTCTTTGCGCATAATAATTCCCAATAATCGAATTCAAATCGTTAACATCACTAAGTTGAATAACTTTTAATTTTGATTCAATCACTTTTTCTTCAATTGAGCTACATATAATTTGAAGCTGAGAACTCTCTATTTGCTTTCTATGTTCCTTATTTAGAAAATTTAAAATATGATCCAAGGCCTCTGAACTATAGGTAAATGGATCGCTCTCAAACTCACCACTAATATTAGCCGGATTCTCAATAGCCTTTTTTGCCGAACTATCATCAAGTGGACCAAGCTTATACCAATTGGCACTACTCGTAGGTAAATAGTCTGCCATGTGTTCCAATAAATGTAGGCGATCCTCTCTGATAGAAATTAGTACTTTCAAATTTAAATCTTCTTGAAGCAAGGCAAGTTGTTCATTAGTAAATGGATTGTTATCACTTGTATAAAGTTCAAGAATATCCCAATATCTTTGGGGAGTTGGAGTATTGAGGACTTCAGAAAGTTGTTTTCTAAATTCCAGTTGGTCTTCTAGGGAATATGTGAAAAATTCTTCAAATTGGTCAAAAATAAGAACTATGCTTTTTTTACCTTTACAAACAATTTGAAATTCCTTTAAATCATGCCATAAAGAATCCTCATTCTCAATAAGTTTGTCTAAATAAGTTGAAACATTGCTCTTGCCATGCCTAATTCTTAAACCAGTTTTTTGAACAGGACTAAGCTCTTCGCTTTCATTAGATAAAAACCGGATATAAATAGGTTTATACTTATTTTCCTTAAGTATCTTTGGAATCAATCCAGCATTAATCAGTGAGCTTTTACCTAAACCAGATTTACTAAATAAAATAGTAAATGGTTCCAGAGAAATTCTTCGATATATTTCTTCAATATGTGTATCCCTTCCAAAAAATATATCTTTTTGATTCTCTTCAAATGGTTTAGATCCCGGGTACCTGACCGAATTAAGGTTGTTTTCCTTTTTCAATTTTTTTGAGTATAGGTTGTTATGAGTCTAAATTCTAAACAATTAGCTCATTTTTAAATTCGTTTATTAGCTGTATATAACTATCCCTTATAATATTTAGTTGAATAGGTTCTTCTTCAGGTCTTATTAAACTACATAATTTTTTATCCTTAAAATTATTGTACTGTCCTTTTAGGTGAATGACCTTTAGTAATAAAGGCTTTCTTGTTTCACCTTTTCCATTTAAACTTTCTTTTAATTTTTCATCAATCTTATCAAAATTATTTTTCTGGGCTAAATTCAAAAGGTAACTTACAAGAGAAGACCGGGCAGTTGCTCTTTGTTGTTTTTCATTGAGATCTTTAATTAAATTATGTTGTTTACATCTCGCAAATAACTGGTCAATAAACTCTGGTATATCTGAATTGACAAACCTAATATGGTATTGTTCTTTACAAATGTCAATATCTTTAGGTGAGAGGTTCATGCCAGTAGCATACTTCGTTTTTCTCTCTTTATGTTGCCTTAATATACGCATGAATAGATGTACAAACCATTGATTAAATGACATACCAATAAAAAGGTAATACTGAGCATCCAAAAGGTTATCTTTAATTAATTTTGACATGCTATTACCTTTAATAACGCTCTCTAGATAATCATAAAAATCATCATAGGTTAGTACTAGTGAATTACGATTGTTTAATTCACCCAGCAAATTATAGATTAAAGGTCTTTCAATTGTTGGATTAGCATTAATTTTTTCTGGTTGGTTGCGAACGTAAGAATCAAAAACATAGGACAAACCTAGTTCTTCAAATGAATCTGTTAAATGATAATCTGGGGTTAATGAGAGGTAGAGATGAAATTTTATTTGGGCTATTTTATCCAATAATCCTTTAGAAGTAGAATTAGTTACTCTATTATAAAAACCTTTTATAGCTTGATAAGTTGGACCATCTGAACCACCATGATTTAGATGAAACCATCCGTTTTCTTGAACTTTTATATTAAGTTCGTCCTTGTGTTTCAACAAATAGTTGGATATGTAATCTGAAAATACATTTGGTGTTTTTTGATCTTCAAAGGAATTACCCAATAAAAAAAGTTCAGGCCCCAGACAAATTATGCATTGCTTTGTTTTTATTCCTTCAATTATAGCGGTCCATTCAAATTCGTTTAACATAATAATATTTAAAGTTTATTTAAAAATCATCAAAGGATTCGTTATCATTTTCGTTTTCAAACATATCAAGATATGTCAATATTCTATCCTTTATTTGTGCCAACCAAATTCTATAAGAAGAATCATCAATAATTCCTTTTTGCTTTTTACTAAGGAGATCATTATAGTCTCCTGACAGCATAATAATTCCGTTAAAATATGAGTCAAAATGTGATTTAGCTAGTTTCAACAATAGTGATATTGATTTACCTATTTGATTCTTGGATACCTCCTTCCTAATTGCTGAAATCTCATTTTTTATTTCTTCACCTGACTTATCTTCATTTGAAGATTGCGAAACCTGATTTATATCAATCTCTTTATGACTGTTGTTAAGATTATAGGTCTTAAGTAGTTCAGTCAATAGTTCTTTATTAATTCCGCTAAAAGTTTTGGTTACCTCGCTAGATCTGCAAAGAAAATAATCTGAACTTAAATTTTTCACCCTATTTACTATAGGCCTTTGCACATGCTTGTACTCTTTAACCCTTCTTGGAACCTCTCTTAAAACATGGTATAATAAATCAACCATTCTTACGTATGGATCACCATCACTTGCGTAACCAGCTAATGCCTCAAGCACTACTGCCGTAAATAGACTATTTTTTGCTCCTGGAAGTATTACAGATTGTTCATCATCATCGCATGAAGTAATAAAAACTTTACCTCCTCCAGTATTCAATCTTTTCAAAAGTTCGACGTTCGAATTCACCATATCCAAATCAGGACTTTTAAGCTTAAGTAAAGGTTTGTCTTCAATCATCCCTGAGGCATGGCAACAATCAAGCATAACCAATAGTTTTTTCGCATTAATCCTGTTAATTAAATCAGAGAATTCAGAACCGCTAACCATTGTATTTTCTCTATTTAATGAATTAGCACCATGAGTCAAAAGATAGTATTCATTTGATGAGCCATTATTGACTATTCCTCCATGTCCAGAGTAATATACAATCACTGTGGCATCATCTTCACTTTTAACTTTCTCGACTATATTCTCCAGTGAGGCCAAAACATTAAATCTGTTGGCATCTTCGTTAACCAGGATTTTAACATTTTCTTTTCGGTACGCAGCTTTCTGGGAATCCTTAAGCAACTCTCCCAGATCTTTGGCATCATCTACTGTTACAGGAATATCATGCCCCCCAACTCCTATAAGCAAAGCATGAGCATTAGATAAATTCAAATTTCCCGAATCTTCGACGATCGAATTAAGGCGCCGTTTAAGACTACTGGAAGCTTTTTCAGAATTCATGAGTTTATGAATAATCTCACGCTTTCGCTTTTGAGACCATTTTTCATCTTCATCGATTTTAAGGTAATTGTGTAAATCTGGCTCAGTATGAAGAAGTTGTAAAATTTCTGTGGCATACATTTCCTCCTCTGATTCATTTTGGTTGCCTTTTAACCTTAACATAATACCTAATAAATCCAATATCCCATTTAAAGAACATTTAGCTTTTTTAGATTTCCTTAATATCTTCCAATCGGGGAAAATATTTAAAGCATCATTAGCTTTTAGTATACCTTGTCCATAATATTTTTTATGTTTTTCATATGATTTATCAGCACTATTAAATAAAGCATACTTTACAGCTTCAACTTTTTTCCATTTCTTAGCTGGATCAAGATTTGATTCGATTTTATCTCTGTGAAAACTTAGCCATAGTGCCGCTGCTGCTGCTATCTGTGGTGTGGCAGAAGATGTTCCCCCTCCATCCAAACGATAAAAAATATTATCGTTTGATTGATTCATAGTAGCCCAAACTGTATTTGGGGTGTAAGCGGCTATTGAATTATCCATAACTTTTTTAGGCCCAAAATTACCTTGCATTGTTTCTCCCCCCTCTGTCTTTGCACTTATTTGGGCTTTAAATACATAAGGCAAGTGATTTGCAGTAACCCCAGTAGCAGATATAACCCTTTTCCAGCGAGCTGGATACAACGTTTTTTTAGGCAATAACCTTTTGGCTTCTTTATTCCAACTATTCCCAGCTGCTGTGACTACAGTAACTCCAGCTTCATAGGCCCTATTAATAGCATTAGCCCATTGATTAGTTGGAACACCGGCCATAGACATTGTAACAACCTCACAACCAATGTCAATTGCATAATCTAAGGCTTTCACGAAATTTTGAGATCGAATTAAAGCAACTGTATCACAAATTCGTATAGGAATGATCTCTGCAAATGGAATAGCACCCAATTCGTCATTAAATGTAATACCATTACTATTTATTGAAACTTTATTTCCCGCCAGAATTGACATTGTAGCTGTACCATGGCCATCCTGCTCTTGAAAAGAATCCTTTGTAACGTCAATTGCTGAACCCTCGTTTTCATCTTTCAAAAAACTAATACCTTTAGTCATGAATTTTGGGAGGGCTGGATGATTTGGTTGATAACCTGTATCGATATGAGCTATTTTTATACATCTATCTTTCTGAACCTTTTTCCAAACACGTTCCTTAGCTTTTCTTAATTGTGAAAAATCATCTAATAAATGCCATATGACATGATTTTCTATTTCTGGTGGAGATGGCCAATTCTGTAGATATGGTTCTTCAATTGATTTGGCAATTAAACTATTCTCAACATTATTATAAAGATTATTTATAATATTAGGTTCAGTAAAACCTTTATAACCTGTTTTCTGCCTGTATCGATGAGCTGCATCCCAAGGGGTCTCACCTTCGGTAATAATATTATCACCAAGCCCGTACGTGCTATCAATGGACTTATTGATTGTGGGGGCTATTAAAATTTCAAATTCTTTCAAATTACAACAGATTAATGGCTTATATCGCCGTTAAAAACTGCTATAAATTAGATCTGTACTAAGGGATAAAGTATTAATAGTACAAAATTTTTATTGAATATTAATAAATTATAGTCAAAGTTCAAGATAATAGGATGAAAAACTAAAATTACTTATAATTAATAAAACCCGTTGTGCATTTAGGCGATATTAACTTTTAAGTTATTAATATTCCTATTAAACACGAACTTATTGATAAACTGGACTACTGTCATTGCTGTGATTTTGGACAAGATTCTATTTTTGAATCCATCAAAAGATTTAGC
>NZ_JAUOEK010000141.1 GCF_030540835.1 Flavivirga aquimarina
AAGTTCACTCTTTGTATGTTTTCCAATGCTAAGTTCGTCTAAAATTTTTAATTTGAAAGGTTCGCTGTAACGTCTAATTACTTTGTCATTTTTGTACATAATTGTGTTAAATTATGTAGCCTTTATTCAGGACGAGTCAAAATGCAAGCTAACGTGTTTGTATGATTTCGTTGCGTGTTTGAGCAACTAAATTAGCAAATACAAACCGAATAGAAAATCCGTGAGGATTTTCGTAAGTAGGTGATTACTAGCAATGAATTATAGCATCCATTGTTGTGGTGTCGTTTTTTTATTCTGCTTCAACGTATTTTTTAAAATTCCCAAGTATAGCTTGCCATCCTGCACGTTGCTGTTCGTCAGAGTTTGTTCCCTCTGCGTCAAAGGTTTCACTGACTTGAATTTCATTTCCGTTTTGAGTGAATTCAATATCAACTTTTCGTCCGTCTGACATTTCATACGAAATCAGTTCTTTTTCAACGATTTTGTCATATGTTCCCTCAAAGTTAAATCCCATACTTCCGTCTTTGGCTTCCATTCGCCACGAAAATTTTTTATTCGGTTGAAGATTGTTTTCAGCTTTTGGGCAACACCATTCGTCCGTTGCAAAATTCCAATTCGTAATGTGCTCTGGTTTAGTCCAATAATTCCAAACTTTGTCAAGGTCAGCTTGAACAGAAGTTTTGACAGTTATTCTATTCATATTTCTAAATTTTTCTTGTTGTCTCGTTCGTTTTCTCAAAATGAACCACAACGTGAGTCTGTGTATTAACTTAGTTTTGTTGATTCAAATATATAAAAGTTGTTTTTGATTAATACTTAAGTTTAATCTTTTAGAAAAAAAGAGCTTAAAATAATTGTTTTTGACTGATAAATAACGGGATTTAGTTA
>NZ_JAUOEK010000148.1 GCF_030540835.1 Flavivirga aquimarina
TCGTGAAATATGGTAAAACTGAATTCGTGTGAATTCGTGAAACCTGCCAGCCGGCAGGCTGGTTCGTGTCAAAAGTTTTTAGAAGCTGAAAGCGACATACACTAAAGTACATAGTTTTAACTCCATTTGAGACCAATAAAATCACTTTTGATTATTATTTGTTGAAGTATAATATCGACATAAAAAAATGCTCAAACTTTACAGCTGAGCACTTTTTAAGAATATTTGTTTAAAAATGTATATTTATCTTGTATGTCTCTCTCGAGCAAGTAATGTGTTTTTAAGTAGCATAGCAATTGTCATAGGTCCAACACCTCCAGGAACTGGCGTAATATAACTTGCTTTTTTACTAACATTTGCAAAATCTACATCACCAACAATTCTATAACCTCTTGGTCTGGTTTCGTCTGTAACTCTTGTAATCCCAACATCTACAATAACAGCATCATCTTTAACCATTTCAGCTTTTAAGAAATTAGGAACTCCCAATGCCGAAATGATAATATCTGCTTGCGATGTAATTTGAGTGATATTTTTAGTATGACTATGTGTTAAGGTTACTGTAGAGTTTCCAGGAAACCCTTTACGTCCCATTAAAATACTCATCGGTCTCCCTACAATATGAGAACGTCCAATAACAACGGTATGTTTTCCTTTTGTTTCTACACCATAACGGTCTAGTAATTCTAAAATACCAAATGGTGTTGCTGGAATAAAAGTAGACATATCTAAAGCCATTTTACCAAAATTTGTAGGGTGAAAACCATCTACATCTTTATCTGGGTTTACAGCTAATAATACTTTTTGCTCATTAATTTGTGGTGGTAATGGTAACTGAACTATAAATCCATCAATCTCGGGATTTTCATTAAGCTCTTTTATTTTTTCTAACAATTCAATTTCACTCGTTGTGTTAGACATCTGTACTAATGTAGACTCAAAACCAACACGTTCGCACGCTTTTACTTTACTACCAACATAGGTTAAACTTGCTCCGTCGTTACCCACGATGATTGCTGCTAGATGAGGCACTTTCTCTCCTTTATCTTTTATTTTCTGAACTTCGGCCGCAATTTCATTCTTAATATCGTTGCTAACTTTTTTTCCGTCTAAAATTGTCATTATTATATAGTTTTCGGTCGCAGTTGCAGTCACAGTTTCTTACTCTGCTGCTCTAAATCTGCGTGTTGTAATTCATTTCAATTAGGTACTTGTTTCTGAGTTTTCTCTATCTATATCAGTAAGATTGCTATAAAGTATTAGGGTATCTTCTTTTATATAAGCTTCTGCTATATCATTTAACTGGAAACTGAAGACTACCAACTAAAATTTTAACGCATCCCCTTCATCATTTGCATCATTTTTTTGCCTCCGCCACCTTGCATCATCTTCATCATCTTACTCATTTGGTTAAATTGCTTTAATAATTGATTTACTTCTTGAACAGATGTACCCGATCCTTTCCCTATACGTATTTTTCTACTTGAATTTATTATAGCTGGATTACTTCTTTCTTTAGGTGTCATAGAATGAATAATGGCTTCTATACCTTTAAAAGCATCATCATCAATATCGATATCTTTCATCATTTTTCCAGCACCGGGAATCATACCAACAAGGTCTTTCATATTTCCCATTTTCTTAATTTGCTGAATCTGCTTTAAGAAATCGTCAAACCCAAATTGGTTTTTAGCTATTTTCTTTTGGAGTTTACGCGCTTCTACTTCGTCAAACTGCTCTTGCGCACGTTCAACTAAAGACACGACATCTCCCATTCCCAAAATACGATCTGCCATACGAGATGGATAGAACACATCAATAGCTTCCATTTTTTCACCTGTACCTATAAACTTGATTGGTTTATTTACTACAGATTTTATAGAAATAGCTGCTCCACCACGTGTATCACCATCAAGCTTGGTAAGTATAACACCGTCAAAATTTAATACATCATTAAAAGCTTTTGCCGTATTAACCGCATCTTGTCCGGTCATGGAATCTACAACAAATAACGTTTCTTGTGGTTTTATCGCTTTGTGAATATTTGATATTTCGGTCATCATAACCTCATCAACAGCTAAACGTCCCGCGGTATCAATGATAACAACATTATGTCCATTTGCTTTTGCATGGGCAATACCAGCTTTAGAAATGGCTACCGGATCATTATTTCCTCTATCACTAAAAACCTCAACGCCTATTTGATCTCCAACAACATGTAATTGATCTATCGCTGCCGGACGGTACACATCACAGGCTACCAATAGTGGTTTTTTAGTTTTCTTATTTTTAAGATAATTAGCAAGCTTACCAGAAAAAGTAGTCTTACCAGAACCTTGCAAACCAGACATTAAAATAACACTTGGGGGTTCGGAAAGATTAACACCTTCTGCATCGCCTCCCATAAGCTCGGTTAACTCATCTTTTACGATTTTAACCATTAACTGCCCCGGTTGTAATGTTGTTAAAACATTTTGACCAAGTGCTTTTTCCTTAACTTTATTTGTAAACTCTTTGGCTATTTTAAAATTGACATCGGCATCTAGTAATGCGCGACGAACTTCCTTTAAAGTTTCTGCTACATTAACCTCTGTGATGCTTCCATGTCCTTTTAAAACATGTAAGGCTTTATCTAATTTATCGCTTAAATTATTAAACATAATTTACTTTTAATTTTAGGAGTGGCAAAGTTAATGATTTGAAGCGTATTAATAAAGTGGCTTATTGAACTTGTTTAAACTTTTTCAATTTGCTAAAAAATTGCTGTTTCCAACTCTGTTTTTGTCTTTTTTTCCTTCCGTAGCTCTGCTATGCAACTCAAAAAAGCCTTCAACAGAACTAAAAACTTCTAATTTTCGCTTAAATCCAAAAAGTTTAAACAAGTTCATTATAAAAATGGAATAAAAAAAGGCTGTCAAATTTTATAATTTGACAGCCCATATATAAGAAGACTTACTTAACTAATTAACCTAACAAACCGAAAAGATAAGTTTCCTTTTTATAAACTATAACAATTCAATTACAGTTCTACTTGTTCAAGAACAAGTATTCTTTCTATTTCTCCATTAGCATTGTAATCTTTTAATTCAATTCTATTTTGAGTAATTTCTTTGATTTGCCATCTGTGAGTTAATGCATAAAATGGTTCTACATCTTCGAAAAGCATACCAAGGAATAGCCCCTCATTTCTATATGCTAACCAAGAACCAACTATAGTACCATCATTAGGATCTGTTACTTTAATTCTACCAGAATCAAGAAAATCTATAGTATAACCAAAATAGTTCTCAGTTTTATTAACATCTCCATCTTCATATAATGCTACATCCCATACGCTGCTAAGAATTACGTCGTTAATGTAGTTTACATCTTCGTCAACACCTTCACAATGTCTCTTCAAAATCATTTGATTATTAACATTTTCTAGTTTAATCAATCCTGACTCTAAGAATGTTATTAACCATTCTAATTGTAAATCTGGTCTTCCTTCTAAGGTAATCTGTAAAATAAAGCCAGTATTTCTTACTCCAATTTCATACGTACCTTCAACTAACTCACCATTAACTCTAATTTTTACAACATTGTTTTCATAGAATTTTAAAGGTGTACCTATATAATCTTTTTCATTATCTGCACCATTAACATTTAAACGTGCTACTCTCCATAAACACTCTTGTAAATAGCTTTCTATTCTTTCTTTGGTGATATCGATAACCACATCACAGTTTTTCTTCATGATAATTCTGTTACCACCAACTTCGTAAAGCTTGATTACACCGTATTCAATATCATAAACAATCCATTCTAGAGTAAAGTCTGCTAAATTATCAAACTCTAATTTTAAAAGTGCACCTCTATCGGTTACACGAGTACTCCATGTACCTGTTAAAATATCTCCCTCTCTAGCACGCATTACAACAACACCATCTTCTTTAAAGTTTAAAGCATATTCTTTGTACTCGGCAGTATTATCCTGATTATTTCTCTCAAATTCATATACAACCCAAGGGCAAATTTGTAAATACTCATCTAAACGTTCTTTTGTGAAATCGTCATCACCATAATCATTATCGTCATCTTCATCACAAGCATCTTTTGCTTCTCTAATAGTGCTTTCTAATTCCTCATTATTGTTTACAACTATTTCAGTTCCATCTGCTAAAACCATAGTTACAGGAAAATCAAGACTTGCAAAAACCTCAGCGTTTTTTACACGTTTAATAAATTTGTGTAACGCTCTATCGTTTTCAATTTCAATGACATCTATAACTCGAAAATCTGTATCATAGATTGAGAAGGATATAGGGTATTGAAAATCGATACATTCTATATCGTCATCTTCTTCATTTTCGTCTCCACACTCAGCAATTAATACTTCTAACTCTTCACGATTATTAAGTACAATCTCTGTGTAATCAGATAAAATAATTGTGATAGGAAATACCATTTCAAGATTATCTTCATCGTCATCAAATTCTTTTAAGATAGTCTCAATGACATCAAAATCGTCTTCAGAATCAACAATAATTTCCAAACCATTAACAACAACAGTAACTGGTAATTCAACAGATAAACAACTAGCTTTATCAATAATGTTATCTGCAGATCCGTCCTTGGCAGATGTAGAGCTAATAAAACTTGTTAATTCAGAATCTGCAACAAGTGCTTCACTTTCATCGGGAGGTGTAATATCTATTACTTCATCTTGACAAGAAGTGAATAATAAAAGAGCAAAAAAAGGTATTAGTAATAATGTTCTCATTTTAAATTTCATGATATAATTTTTTGGGTTAAACATAGCATTTTGAATATAAAACAGGATAACTTTAAAAATTCCTACCCCGAATTGAAAAAAAAATTCTAAATTCCAAAAAACAACTTCTAAAAAACCTTAATTTAGTGCCACTAACCACCAAATAATAATGAGGAAACAACTACATGAAAATATTTGTGAAGAACATATTTTTTCTTCCTTATTTAATAAACACGCCAAAGATTTACACAATTTTTTATACTATAAGTTTGGTGAACTATTAAACCCAAAAGATAAAGTGCAGGAAGCTTTTATTAAGTTATGGCAAAACTGTGCAAAAATAGCTCCAGATAAAGCAAAGAGTTTTGTGTTTACTACAGCCAATAATTTAATGTTGAATGAAGTAGCACATCAAAAGGTCGTATTAAAGCATCAACAAATTAAACCCAAAACATCAACTAACGAGAATCCTGAATTTTTAATGCAGGAAAGTGAATATCATGCTAAATTACAAAAAGCACTCAGTAATTTAACCGAAGCACAACGAGTTGCATTTATGATGAACCGGGTTGAAGGGAAACGCTTTAAAGAGATCGCTGAAATTTTAGACATTTCTACCAAAGCAGTTGAAAAACGTATATATGGTGCTTTGGAAAAATTGAGGAAAGATATTAAGGAGTTATAAGAAAGAGTTAGGAAATTGAACTTTTGGAATTTCGTAGATTTTATTTCTTATCAAAAAATGAACACTGAACACTGAAATTTAAATTTTGAAAAAAAAATTTAAATACAGGGTAGGAAAAAATAAAAGTTAACTGTTATATAGTTGTAATAAGATTATGAAACGAGAAATTTTAATATCGAAATGGTTAAATAACGATCTAAACGATCAGGAACTTGAAGCGTTTAAAATGCTTGAAGACTATGATGATTTAGTAAAGTTAGATACAAGCATACAGGCTTTTAAGGCATCAGATTATGACACCTCAAAAGAGCTTGACAATGTATTATCTACCATTACCCCGACAGCTATCGGGGGCAGTAAAAAACAAACAATGCAATGGTTTAAGCCACTAATGCGTGTTGCAGCTATACTTGCTGTTTGTTTTAGCTTATATTATTATACAACTACTTTAGATACTACTATAACTACCGAGTTTGCTCAAAAAACAACCATAGAGCTACCCGATGCTTCCAGCGTTTCTTTAAATGCTAAATCATTATTAACATTCAATAAAAAAGATTGGAAACATAATAGAGAAGTAGAACTTAATGGTGAGGGCTTTTTTAAAGTTGCTAAAGGCTCATCATTTAAAGTAAAAACAAATACAGGTACTATAACTGTTTACGGAACTCAATTTAATGTGAAACATTGGGATCATTATTTTGAGGTTATTTGCTACGAAGGTTTAGTTGGCGTCACTTACAATTCTCAAGAAACAAAATTAAAACCTGGCAACAGTTTTTTAATTATCGATGGGAAAATAATTGCTAAAGAAAAAGAAAACCGCTCTTCGCCTTCGTGGTTAAATAACGAAAGTACTTTTAAAAGTTTACCTTATAAAACTGTTATTGCCGAATTTGAAAGACAATATGGCGTTCATATTACTTTAATGAATATTGATTCTGAGCAACTGTTTACAGGTAGTTTTGCACACGACAATATAGATGTCGCTTTAAAATCAATTACCCTACCTTTACGTGTAACTTATAGTAAAACAAACAATACTATAACATTAAAACGTGAATAGGAAAAATACCTTTTACATTTTTTTATTCTTGTTTTTTTTGAATGTTGCAAACCCAAGTGCCCAAACCATTCAAAAAGAAAAGCAACCACTTTTGTCTGTTTTAACGATTCTTGAAGAACGTTATAACATCCGTTTTTCTTATGCAGACGAAACAATTAAAGACAAAACAATTATCCTACCCAATGAAGACTTAACTCTAGAAGTTATTCTAGAATTTCTTAAAGATGAAACCAACTTGGATTTCGAATTATTAAATGATCGTTTTGTTGCCATTAAGCTTTTAAAAAAAGAAAAAAACAATTACAGAATACAAAAGCTTGAAGAAGTTATAGTAACCAATTACCTTACTAATGGTATCACAAAATTAAACGATGGCTCAATTACTATAAAACCTGAGGCTTTTGGTATTCTTCCCGGTTTAATAGAACCTGATGTTTTGCAAACTATTCAAGCTCTTCCCGGTATTTTAAGTGCAGACGAAACTGTATCGAACATAAACATTAGAGGCGGTACTCACGATCAAAATTTGTTATTATGGGATGGTATAAAAATGTATCAATCTGGACATTTTTTCGGACTCATTTCCGCTTTTAATCCGCATACAGCCAAACGCGTTAACATCTATAAAAATGGCACTAGTGCTAAATATGGTGATGGTATTTCGAGTATTATAGATATAGAATTACCAGACGACATTGACAATGAATTTAATGGTGGTATCGGTTTCAATTTAATTAACGCTGATGGGCATGCAAAAATCCCATTATTATCAAAAAAAGCAGAACTGCAATTATCAACCCGCCGATCTGTTACCGATTTAATTGTTACACCTACTTACGATCAATATCTAAAACGTGTTTTTCAAGATTCAGATTTTAATAAATCCAGTAACAATTCTGTTTCTCAAAATGAAACGTTCTATTTTTATGATATTGCTGCAAAGTTCTTATACGATATTTCTAAAAAAGACAAAATTAGATTTCATTTTTTAAATGTAACTAACAAATTAAATTATGAAGAACAATCAACTATCAATGATAGAGATGAAGCTTTAAACAGTAATTTATCACAACAAAATTCTGCTATTGGAATTACCTATACCAGAGATTGGACTAACAGGCTTTCAACAACATCGCAAATCTATGTTTCTAATTATGATTTGGATGCTACAAATATTGACATTATTAATAATCAACGCCTCATTCAAGAAAACGAAGTGTTTGATGGTTCTGCAAAACTTGATATTAATTACAAACACAATCGCCAATTAAAAATAGATGGTGGTTACCAATTCACCGAAGTTGGTATTAGCAATTTAGAAGACGTTAACAACCCTATTTTTAGAAGTTATGTTAGAGATGTTATTAGAAGCCATGCTGCTTACGCAGAAACAGCACTTTTATCTAATAATGCCAAAACAAATTTAAAAATAGGAGTACGTTTAAATTATATAAATAAGTTTAAATTATTTTTGGCAGAACCCAGATTAAGATTTAGTCAACGCTTTCTTAATAATTTCAGATTCGAAGTATTGGGTGAATTTAAACATCAAACAACTTCTCAAATTATCGATTTACAAAACGATTTTTTAGGTATTGAAAATCGCCGATGGGTATTATCTAATAATAATAGTGAAAATATCGTTATTAATAATAAAACGTTCTACCCAGTTCCTGTAGTAAAAAGCAAACAACTATCTACGGGCGTTCATTATAATAAAAATAAATTACTAATTAGTGTCGAAGGGTACCTAAAAAAAGTAGATGGGATTACTACTAGAAGCCAAGGGTTTCAAAACCAATATCAATTTATAAACAGTGTAGGAAGCTATGAAGTTAAAGGATTAGATTTCTTATTAAACAAACAGTTTAAAAATATTGTAAGCACTTGGATTTCGTATTCTTACAGTGATAATAATTATATATTCGCTGCTTTAAACAATGGTAATAAATTCCCTAATAACGCCGATATAAAGCATACGTTTTCTTTTGGTGGTACTTTTACGCAAAACAATATTAAATTAGCATTGGGACTAAATTGGCATTCTGGTAGACCTACAACACCTCCAACCACAAATGACCCTCGTGATGAAAATACTATAATTTACACAGCTCCTAATAGTGCTAATTTAGAAGATTATCTACGTGCAGATTGCTCTGCTACTTATGCTTTTAATATTTCTGACACGACTCGATCATCTATTGGTATATCGGTTTGGAATGTTTTAAACAAAAAAAATATTCTAAATACATATTATACTTTAGATGATGATAATGTGGTAAACAAAATTGAAAATGAATCTCTTGGTATTACGCCCAATGTAAGTTTAAGAATTCATTTTTAGGCTTTTAATACTTTAATCGACCTTAGAGGCTACATTTCAACTAATATTATTACATTTGTAATATGCAGTTTATAAAGCACATACATAAAATTTTATCAGGGTTTCTTTTATTAATTACTCTAATAAGTTTTTCTGGATTTAGCCCTGTAACTGCGAATAGTCATTCGGCCCAAACCGAACTTTTATTTACAAAGAATATCACAGATAATGATACCGTAAATTATCTGAATATAAGTCGTTATTGCCCTAAAAAAACAATTTTCAATCAATACATTGTTTTTAATTTTAAATGTTTTTTAAATACATTCGATTTTGATCTTACCTTTCGTTTTAAATCTCAAAAAACAATCGAATTATTGTTTACCAATTATAATATATTAGAGCAAAATCTTATAGCTCAAACATTTTCAGGAGATCCTGAACCTGCCTTCATAAAATAATTTCTCGTTTCTATTTGCCGCGCTTTTGGCAAAATCACAACACAACTTAATGTTTAATAACATCAAATACACTTGATGTTAAACACGCTTATATTTATGAAGACAAAAAAACTATTAAGGCTATTGGCTTTAATATTCATGATAGCTTTGGCCTCCGTTTTACCAGTGCCCATAACGTTTCAAAGCAAAGACAATCTCCCAAAGTTCAACATTGAACAAATTGACAAAAAAGAAGAAGATGTAGAAAGTGAAGATATCAAAGAACTCTTTTAATGAAAGTACATTCAGAAAATATTTTCAATTTTTATTTAAAGTAGAGCAATGTTTTTTCTAAAAAGGCATCTAAAAATAAAAGTCAGGTATAGCAGAGTTTTATTAAATGAATTAAACCTAAAAAATTAATAAAATGAATGCGATTAAATTTATTCAATTAGTAACAATGATGAGTGCAATTCTAATTATGTCTTGTAACAATGATAGCACAACCGAAGAGACCCCAGAAGAAAACTTACCGGATATAACCGGTTTTCCTATTGTTGGAACAAATCAAACGACTTTCTTCAATAATTTAACAAATACATCAACTCAAAATGATGGAGATGATTTTTATGGACAAAATGCAAACTATCTAGGCAATGTTCCCAATTATATAGATAATGAAGATGGTACAGTTACCGATATGGTAACTGGTTTAATGTGGCAAAGTTCATTTGACCATAATGGTGACGGTAGTATTGATTATGATGACAAACTAACTTACGATGAAATTTTAACTGTTCCGAGTACTGTAACAACAGGAGGGTATACAGATTGGAGAGTTCCTAGTATTAAAGAACAATATTCTCTCATAATGTTTAGCGGACGTGACATTAGCAGTTATCAAGGAACATCAACAGAGGGCTTAACTCCATTTATGAATACGGATTATTTTGAATTTAACTATGGAGACCTTGACAACAATGAACGGTTGATAGATGTTCAATGTGCCACCACCAATGTGTATGTTAGTACTGAGGTTGAAAACATGGTATTTGGTGTGAATTTTGCCGATGGTAGAATCAAGGGGTACGGAATGGAACAAATGGGAAGATCAAAAGCATTCAATTACTTACTCGTTCGCGGTAATGAGACTTACGGAGAAAATAGCTTTACAGATAATGGTGATGGTACCATTACCGATACTGCTACTGGACTAATGTGGACTCAGGATGACAATGCTGAAGCTATACCATGGCAAAGTGCTCTAGCCTATGCTGAAGGAAAAGAATATGCAGGGTATACAGATTGGCGTTTACCTGATGCAAAAGAACTGCAAAGTATTGTAGATTACACAAGGTCGCCAGCTACAACCAATTCTCCGGCAATTGATCCAATATTTAACTGCACCCAAATTCAAAATGAAGCAGGTGAAATCGATTACCCTTGGTACTGGAGTAGTACAACACATGCAACAAGCTCAGACGAGAATGAAGGAGGTTGGGCTGCTTATGTTGCTTTTGGACGATGCATGGGCAATATGGGAACGACCACTTGGACAGATGTTCATGGAGCAGGCGCACAACGTAGTGACCCAAAAGATGGGAATCCAGATGAATTTACTGATGGGCATGGCCCTCAAGGGGATTCTATTAGAATATATAACTATGTGAGATTAGTTCGAGATACAGATTAATTTAAATAACAAATGAAAAAAGTGATTTATAGAATAGTAATCTTTGTAATACTTCCTATTGCAAACATCACTATAAGTTGCAAAAGCAATCAAAATACTAGTATATCTAAAGAAAAACCTATAATAAATAACTATATACAAATTGCAACAGGTCAAACGAATTTGTATAATAACGATGGAAAGGTAATTGTATCACTCACTAAAACAGATAGTCTTTATGGCCAAGATGCGAATTATCAAAAGGGTGAAAAAATGGCTTATAAAGATAATGAAGATGGAACTGTATCAGATTTAAACACTGGTCTTATGTGGCAAAAAATTCCTGTTCCCGATGGTTTTACTTGGCAAGAAGCTGTCGATTATTGTGAAAATTTAAAATTAGCTGGTTATGACGATTGGAGAATACCGAGTGCTAAAGAGTTGTTTTCTATTAGCGATTTCAGTTCTGGATGGCCATATTTAGATACTACATATTTTGCGTTAGCATCTGGTAAAATTGTAAAAGATGAACAATATTGGTCTAGTAATAAATATGTTGGGTCTACGGGAAGAGGTGGCGATAATTCCGCTTTTGGAGTCAATCATGTTACAGGTCATATAAAAGCATATCCGGCTTCAAGTCCAAATGGCAAAGGTAAACCTGAAAGGAATGAGACTTCTCCTCCATCAAAAGCCGAAAATCAACCTCCGCCAAGACAAGGCGGACCATCAAATGGTCAATCTGGACCACCAAGAGGTAACCCAGCTGCAAAACAAGTGCGAGCTGTTCGTGGAGCTAATTATGGTATTAATAATTTTGTAGATAATGGAGACAATACTATTACCGATAACGCTTCTGGTTTAATGTGGGCTAAAAATGACAACGGTAAGGGTTTGGATTGGCAAGATGCACTAGTTTATGCTAAGCAAAGTAAACTTGCCGATTATAGCGATTGGCGTTTGCCAAATGTAAAAGAACTACAAGGTATTATAGATTATTCCTATTCGCCTAGTGCTACTAAGGCTTCTAAAGTAGGCCCAGCTATCAATCCTTTATTTTCATGTACTCCAATAATTAATGAAGCTGGCAATAATGATTATGGTTATTATTGGACTAATACATCGGCAAATTTCACTAGGGGTCAGCCTCACTTTTATGCCTGGTATGTAGCTTTCGGAATGGCTGTAAATCGTGAAGGCAAAGATTTTCATGGAGCAGGGGGCGTACGTTTCGATACCAAATACAAAGGTGGTGCTTTAGGAGAAGGCGGTGAACGTTCGTATAATTATGTACGCTTGGTTAGAAATGTAAATTGATTAATCTCTTATTATAAATGAATCTTGATTCCCAATTCCTAAAATACTAAATGTGTTTTAGGAATTGTTTTTATAATGCAGATAATTTAGAAACTATGTTAATTGTAATTGAAACTATTTCTAATAATAAGAATATATGCTACAAAGTAGTTTAGTTGAATATGAAGTAAAACAAAGCTCTTAACTAATTAATTACATCCGTTCAGGAACCTGAATTCCTAAAACGCTAAAAGCATTTTTAATCGTATTAGCAACCATATTTGAAAGTTGTACTCTAAATGCTTTTTCATTATCATTATCTGCCCCTAAAATAGATACATTTTGATAAAAGGAATTAAATTCCTTGACCAAATCGTAAGTATAATTAGCAATTAAAGCCGGACTATGTTGCATAGCTGCATTTTGTATCACCTCTGGAAACAATTGAATTTGTTTTAGAAGTTCTTTTTCTTTCTCATGAAGCTCAATTCCACTTATATCCTGGTTACTAAACTTAGTCGAAGCAGCTTTTCTTAATATAGATTGAATTCTGGCATAGGTATATTGAATAAAAGGCCCCGTATTTCCTTGAAAATCGATAGACTCTTTGGGGTCGAATAAAATACGCTTTGCAGGGTCTACTTTTAAAATATAATATTTTAGAGCACCTAAACCTATGGTTTTATAAAGCATTTGTTTTTCTGATTCAGAATAACCATCTAGTTTCCCTAATTCTTCCGAAATCTCTCCAGCTGTTGCAGCCATTTCATCAATTAAATCGTCTGCATCAACTACCGTTCCTTCTCTACTCTTCATTTTTCCGCTAGGTAAATCTACCATGCCGTAACTTAGGTGATATAAATTTTTAGCCCAATCAAACCCAAGTTTTTTCAGAATTAAAAACAGAACTTGAAAATGATAATCCTGCTCGTTACCTACGGTATAAACCATACCTCCAACATCGGGAAAATCTTTAATACGTTGTATGGCTGTGCCTATATCTTGTGTCATATAAACCGCAGTACCATCGGCACGCTGTACTATTTTTTTATCTAAACCATCTTCAGTTAAATCACACCAAACAGATCCATCTTCTTCAGTAATAAAAACACCCGATTTCAAGCCTTCAGCAACAAACTCTTTACCTAATAAATAAGTGTTACTTTCATAATACAATGTGTCAAAATCAACACCTAAATTTTCATATGTGATATCGAATCCGTCATAAACCCAACCGTTCATTTGTTTCCAAAGTGTCACTGTTTCTTCGTCTCCAGCTTCCCATTTTAAAAGCATATCTTGAGCTTCTAATAAAATAGGAGCTTTCTTTTTAGCTTCATCTTGAGTTTCACCTGTAGCTACTAATTTTTCTATTTCTTTTTTATATTCCTGGTCGAATTTCACATAATAATTTCCTACTAGCTTATCACCCTTTAAACCTGAACTATCTGGAGTTTCCCCATTCCCAAAACGTTTCCAAGCCAACATACTTTTACAAATATGAATTCCTCGATCGTTTATAATTTGAGTTTTGTAAACTTTTGTACCGGCTGCTTTTAAAATTTCGGAAACACTATATCCTAAAAGATTATTTCGTACATGCCCTAAATGCAATGGTTTGTTAGTATTTGGAGAAGAATATTCTACCATAACCGCTTTTTCTTCCTCCTTAGGTGAAACAAAACCATAAGTGTCATTATCCTTTGCAGTATTAAAAAAATCGATGTAATACGAATCGTTTATTTCAACATTTAAAAATCCTTTCACCACATTAAAGGCCTTTACATTAGCTATATTTTCTACTAAATAGTTACCAATGGTCTCTCCTATTTGAACAGGATTACCTTTAATAAAACGTAACATTGGAAAAATAACAACAGTAATATCTCCTGCAAACTCTTTTCTGGTTGCTTGAAACTCTACTGTTTCCAATACGATATTAAAACTGGATTTTACAGCTTGCTTTACTTGATTGGATAAAGTCTCTTTAAGGCTCATTTATATGGTTAATTTTTAAGTGAGCAAAGATAAAACTTTTATTAAAGCTTACTCGTAAAAATTAGTTCTTAATAAATCGTTAGCTCATAAAAAGAAAAACGACATACTATTTGAAATAAAAATAAACAAATAACGTATTAACAATAGGTTATAAAAAAAATAAAAAAAAGTGTCGAAAAAAAACATGCATTTCATCGATAAAAGTGTTCTTTTTCTATGATTTTTGCCGTTCGTCTATTCGTCGATTTTTGTGTTAATTTTTGAGTGTCATTTTATCTAATTTATTCGCATTAAAACGCAGAAATTAGATTTTAATAAGGCTTTTTCCAACTTTTGTCCAGTAAAGCTATTAGTAAATCCATTTGTTTGGAAATTTTAACACTAACAAAAACATTACAACCAAATAAAGTAATCTTACTTTCCCTCGAGTTTAAGACTTTTTAATTATTGCTTTTATTTATAGTTGTAATTTAAATGTTATATGAGGAGAATAATTACTTTAATTATATTTTTATCCGTATCGATTGGCTACAGTCAAACTAACGATGTGGATAGTCTCGCTCTAGAATTAGCTTATCAAACTCAAGATACCCTTAAAATAGAAACATCTATAAAGCTTATTAAGTCGCTTTACGATATAAACGATTATGATAGAGCTTTAAAATATATTATTGAAAGTGAAAAACTTTCTAATAATATAAAATACAATAAAGGTATTGCAGAAATCACTTATTATAAAGCACTAATTTATGCTAAAAAAGATGATTATATAAACGCTGTTAGTGGTTACGAAAAATCTAAAGCTTTATTTTTTCAATTAAAGGATACTCTTGGAGTTGCCAAAGTAAATAACAGCATTGGGTTAATAGAGATTAAAAGAGGAAATTACGGCAAAGGGTTACAGTTCTCACTTGCTGCTATTAAAGAATTAGAAAAAAGGCATTTAGTACATGATCTACAATTAGCTTACAGCAACTTAGCTGATGCTTATTATAATATCAATGCATACGATAAAGCTATTGAATTTTATTTAAAAGCACTGGATGTACAAGAACAATTAAATGACATTAAAGGCACCAATCGTTCAAACAGTCAATTAGCAGAATTATATTCTTTTAAAAAGGAACATAGAAAAGCAATCGAGTATTACGAAAAAGTATTAGCAAACAAAGAAACAAGCAACGATTCTGTTCGCGGAAGTATTTACTCTAAATTAGGTGGCGAATATTTGATGTTTAATGATTATGATAATGCGGCCGATTATCTGGTAAGAGGTTTAAGACTTAATAGACGCGGTCGTTATAAAGATGGTTTATTAAGTGCTTTAAATAACCTTGGCGATTTAAATTTACAACAAGGTAAATTAATCTTAGCTGAAAAACAGTTGCTTGAAGCTGGTGACATCGCTAAAAATATAGATAATAAAACGGAATTACTTAAGCATTACAAATTGATGAAATCGTTAGATTCTACAAAAGAGCGATTTGACAGAGCTTTTGCTTGGCAACGTCAATATTACGATTTAAAAAACAAGCTTAATATTAATGAAGTAAAAATAGATTCGGAAAATGACAGTCCTGTAAAACTAGAACTAGATCCAGATTTTGATAAGCCGACTGTAGATGAAAAAATAGAGACTACACCAAAAATAGAAATAACCGAATCTAAAGATAAACTTAACAAGTTTAAGCTGATTTTTTATGCCTTATTAGCGGCACTTGCTATTGTATCTACCTTTTTGGTTCTAATATACCTAAAGCGTAATACCAATATGAAATACACTCAGGAATTAGAAGAAAAAAACATTAAAATTGAATTGCAAAATGTAGCATTTCAAGAGCAAACCAAACATCTTGAAAATGTGAATAATGTAAAAGATAAATTATTTTCTATTGTTTCTCATGATTTGAAAGACTCACTTTCTTCTATTAATGGCTTTATAGATTTACTTAAAGACGGTTCACTATCTAGAGAAGAGTTTGATAATTTAATTCCAGAATTAAGTGAAAATGCAAACAATGCATCATTATTGTTGTTTAATTTATTAAACTGGTCTAAATCTCAAATGCAATCGCTAGAACCAAAACCTAGTTTATTTGATGTTCAGGAAGTTTTTGAAGATAAAGTTAAACTTGTTGAACAACGTATGGAGAATAAAGGCATCACTTTAACCGACCATTCTTTACGTGACTTTGCTTATGCAGACAGAAGTATGTTTGAAATTGTTGTTCAAAACTTACTTGCCAATGCTTTAAAATTCTGTAAAAGTGGAGATACTATTACTATTTCTAATCATATTAGTAATGGAAGCTGTATTGTAAGTATTGCAGATACAGGTGTTGGTATTTCTAAACAGAACTTGGAAAAACTATTTAAAAATAACAGCTCGTTTACCACCGTTGGAACTAATAATGAAAAAGGGACTGGTTTAGGGCTCTCTATTTGTAAAGAGCTTATAGAATTAAATAATGGTAAAATTTGGGTTGAAAGCACACTGGGAGTAGGTAGTACATTCTATGTACAGTTACCTAAATCTAGACCTAATGGTGATTAAGCTTTAGGCAAAAATACTTCTGCCATCATACAACGTGCGCTACCACCACCACATGTTTCAATAACACTTAAAGAACTTGATACTATTTTAGTATGTTTTTCTAACCTTTTTATTTGAGATGTTGTTAAAGAATCATAGGCTGCCTGACTCATAATTAAATAACGTTCATCATTAGCTCCTTTTACTTGCAACATGTTACCTGCAAAACTATTTACCTGTGCTTCGGTAATATCAATAATCTCTTTGTTATTTTCCTTTAAATGTTTAATAACATTTTTGCGTTCTTTTTTATCATCAATACTGCTTAAACAAATAACAGCAAAGGTGTCACCCAGACACATCATGACATTGGTATGATAAATGGCTTTACGCTCTCCACTTACTGTTTGATTAGAGTTAAATATAACTGGTAAATATTCAAAATCCTCACAAAACTCAATAAACAAATCTTCGTCTGCTCTTGGAGACAAGGCACAGTAGGCTTTTCTATTTACTCTATCTAAAATCATGCTTCCAGTACCTTCAAGAAAAACACTTTCTTCTTCAGCACTTGTATAATCAATAATATTATTAATTTGAAATCCGTTTTCTTCCAAAGTATTAAGAATATCTTCTCGGCGCTCTAAACGTCTGTTTTCTGCAAACATAGGGTATAAACCTACATCGCCATTTTCATGAAAAGACACCCAATTATTCGGAAAAATGGAGTCTGGTGTATTGGTTTCTAAAGTATCATTAACCACAACAACATTAACCCCTATACTTCGCAACTTTTCGACATAGGTATCGAATTCAGTTTGCGCTTTAGCATTAATTGCTTCAGGTAACATATTATCTAGTGCTTTTTGATAATAGTTATTTATAGCAGTTTGCTCATTCATCCTAAAATTAACAGGACGAATCATTAAAATAGTATTTGTGGTTTGCTGCATTCCGATTATTTTGAGTTATATAAAGATCGTAAAAAAGCTCTGCGACATATAAAAAGGTATATCACGAATTGTGAACTTATGGTTAGAATGATCTAATCCCTAATTAAAGGCATCGTAGTACATCTTAATAACCCGCCCTGTTTACCAATTTCTGCATATGGCACTTCTTCAACCGTAAAACCTTTTTGACGTAACCATTTGTTAAGTCGTGTAAAGCTTCTTTCTGATATAATAACATTTTCTGATATAGAAAATATGTTACTATTCATATTAGACATTTCTTCTTTAGTAATTTCGAATACATTGTCCTTTCCAAAAAAGTTAATCAACCATTCGTAGTCACTCTCAACTAAAAACCCATTTTCATGAATAATGGCTTTATCATTACCTATTGGCTGAAAACAACAGTCTAAATGCAAAGCATTTTCTTTAGGGTCTGTATTTGATTTTCGTAATTCGAATGCCTTTACCGTTTTATTTGGAAACAACTCTTGAATAGCCTTTACTGCATTCATATTAGTTCGTGCAGTTATTAAATCCGGATAATCTTCACCAGAATATGTGCCTATAAAAATATAATCATTCCAAGGCATTACATCACCACCTTCTACATGGCATGCTTCTGGTAAAATAATTCGGTTTTCTTTTTTTATTTTATTCCAAATAGGCCTTATTGCTTCAACTTCTTCTTCTCTATTTGGAAGAATATTTGCTCTTATAATTTTGTCTTCAATTACAAATGCTATATCTCGGGAAAATATCTGATTACAATTGGTAATCACTTCTGGTCTATAAACATCTACACCATACTTTTTAAAAACAGCAACTACTGCTTCTGTCTCTAAAATCATATCCTCTTCCTTGGGATATGTTCCTGCCAACACATGTTGAATACTTTTTGGATCGTAGCAATCTTCTATTTTCGGAGTAGGTCCATTACTTTTAGCTGTACCCAAAACTACAGCACGTAACCGAGACGTCTCATTTTTAATATTCAATTCTAACATACTATAAAGCTAAAACATATCTGATTATCGATAGGGCAAAACTAATCATAATTATACACTTTTTGTATTATTCTTAAAAAAAGAAAAGCTTCATGAAAAACTCATGAAGCTTATAAATAATACAAAAAGTATGTATTTTATCTCTTATTTATAGAAACAAACGCTCTTTTAGTTGCACCAGTATAAAGTTGTCTTGGACGACCAATAGGTTCTTTTCGTAAACGCATTTCGCGCCACTGCGCTATCCAACCTGGTAATCGACCTAAAGCAAACATTACTGTAAACATATCTGTTGGAATCTCCATAGCTCTATAAATAATTCCTGAATAGAAATCTACATTAGGATATAGTTTACGTTTAACAAAATAATCATCATTTAAAGCTTCTTGCTCAAGTCCTTTAGCAATATTTAAAATAGGGTCTTCAATACCTAAATCACCAAGTACTTCGTCTGCTGCTACCTTTATAATTTTTGCTCGTGGATCAAAGTTTTTATAAACACGATGACCAAAGCCCATTAAACGGAATGGATCTGCTTTATCTTTTGCCTTAGCCATATACTTCTTGGTATCTCCTCCATCTTCTTTAATAGCTTCTAACATTTCTAAAACTGCCTGATTTGCACCTCCGTGTAGTGGTCCCCAAAGTGCTGAAATTCCAGCAGAAATTGAAGCAAAGAGTCCTGCATGTGATGACCCTACTATTCTTACTGTTGACGTTGAACAATTTTGTTCATGATCGGCATGTAAGATTAAAAGTTTATCTAATGCATCTACTAATATTTTGTTTTGAACATATTCTTCGTTTGGCTTTTTAAACATCATTTTTAAGATGTTCTCTACATAGCCTAAATTCTTATCACCATAATCTAAAGGCATGCCGCTTTTTTTACGCATAGCCCAAGCAACTAAAACTGGGAATTTGCCTAAAATACGCACCACAGAATTATACATATCTTCTTCAGAATCAACATCTACAGATGATGGGTTAAAAGCTGTTAATGCACTAGTTAATGAAGATAAAACTCCCATAGGGTGTGCTGCTTTAGGAAAAGCATCTAAAATCTTCTTAACATCTTCATCTACAATAGAGTTTTTCTTAATGTCTTCATGAAATTTATCCAATTGCTCTTTAGTAGGAAGTTCTCCAAATATTAAAAGAAAAGCCACTTCTAAAAAATCGGCTTTTTCAGCTAATTCTTCAATGGTATATCCTCTGTATCTTAAGATTCCTTTTTCTCCATCTAAAAAAGTAATTCCGCTTTCGCAAGACCCTGTATTTTTATATCCTGGGTCTAGTGTAATAAAACCTCCTGTGGCTGCTCTTAACGCCTTAATATCGATTGCTACTTCTTTTTCTGTTCCTTCAATTAAAGGGAATTCTTGTTTTTGACCATTTATTTCTATGGTAGCAGTATTTGCCATAAGTTCAAGTAAATTTATTTAGTTTATGCGGAACGCTAAGTTACGAAATATCTGCCTATTTTTAAAGCTTACGACAAATGATTTAAGCAATTTAGATATTATCAAAATTGATACTAAATAAAAAAGCGATTGTTAAAAATAACAATCGCTTTTTTGCAAAAAATATAATTTACTTTATTTTATTTTGAATGCCTTTTCTTGTGGAAAATAGGCAACTTCACCTAATTCTTCTTCAATACGAAGTAATTGATTGTATTTAGCCATACGGTCACTACGAGATGCAGAACCTGTTTTAATTTGCCCTGTATTTAGTGCAACTGCTAAATCTGCTATAGTATTATCTTCAGTTTCTCCAGAACGGTGAGACATAACAGAAGTATAACCTGCATTATGTGCCATGTTAACGGCCGCGATTGTCTCGGTTAGTGTTCCTATTTGATTTACCTTAATAAGAATTGAATTTGCAATCCCTTCTTCTATTCCACGAGATAAACGTTCTACATTCGTTACAAATAAATCATCTCCTACTAATTGTACTTTATCACCAACTAGTTCTGTTAAATATTTCCAACCATCCCAGTCGTTTTCATCCATACCATCTTCGATGGAGATAATTGGATATTTAGCTACTAATTCTGCTAAATAATCTGCTTGTTCTTTACTAGTTCTTATAACACCTGCATCACCTTCGAATTTTTTGTAATCGTATTGTCCATTTTCATAAAATTCTGCTGAAGCACAATCTAAAGCGATTTTCACTTCATCACCAAATTTATATCCAGCGTTCTCAACTGCTTTTGCAATAGTTTCGAGAGCATCTTCAGTTCCTCCTGCTAAGTTTGGTGCAAATCCACCTTCATCTCCAACTGCCGTACTTAAATTTCTATCGTGTAATACTTTTTTAAGGTTATGGAATATCTCGGTTCCCATTTGCATGGCATGAGTAAAGTCTTTAGCTTTTACAGGCATAATCATAAACTCTTGAAATGCTATAGGTGCATCACTGTGAGATCCTCCATTAATAATATTCATCATTGGTAATGGTAATGTATTGGCAGAAACACCTCCTACATAACGATATAATGGCAAACCAAGCTCACTTGCTGCAGCTTTAGCTACTGCTAAAGAAACTCCTAAAATGGCATTAGCGCCTAATTTAGATTTGTTAGGTGTTCCGTCTAAATCAATCATAATTTGATCGATTAAGTTTTGTTCAAATACTGAAACCCCTAAGAGTTCTTGAGCTATAATAGAATTAACATTATCTACGGCTTTTAATACCCCTTTTCCCATATAGGTATCGCCTCCATCACGTAATTCTACGGCTTCATGTTCTCCTGTTGATGCTCCAGACGGCACAGCAGCTCTTCCTAACACATTGTTTTCTGTTACTACATCTACTTCTACTGTAGGGTTACCTCTAGAATCTAGAATTTGTCTTGCGTGGATATTAATTATTACACTCATAATTAGTTATTTTTAAACTTTTAATACTTCAAATTTACGGTTAAATATTATCTATTTTAAGATGTTTTTAAAGAAATATTCAAAACCACATCTATAACGTTTTAGTAAAAAATAGGGTGTTTAAAAAGTTTTTAAAATGCCTTTCAGACGGAGTCTTGATAGCTATCTCAACGACCGAAGAGTCTCTCCATTAGTAATACATTTGTAATTCGTATTTAGAGGTTTTTCGACGTGCCTATACTGTGCGTAGCCGAAGTACTCAAAATGACAGTTTCAAGACTTTTTAAACACCTTCCTTTTTGGGTTTACTTCTTAATATTTTCAATGAATTGATCGAAAAGATAAGATGAATCATGTGGCCCCGGACTTGCTTCAGGGTGGTATTGTACTGAAAAACAATTTTTATTTTTCATAGCCAATCCTGCTACAGTGTCATCATTTAAATGAACATGAGTTACTTGTAAATCAGAATTCGACTCAGCTTCTTCCCTACTTACAGCGAATCCATGGTTCTGAGAAGTGATCTCCCCTTTTCCTGTTACTAGATTTTTTACCGGATGATTGATTCCTCTGTGACCATTATGCATTTTATAAGTAGATACACCATTGGCTCTGGCAATTACCTGATGCCCTAAACATATACCAAATAAGGGTAAATCTCTTTTTATAATTTCTTTTGCTAAATTCTGTGCTTCTACTAAAGGCTCAGGGTCTCCCGGTCCATTTGATAAAAAGTACCCATCTGGTTTAAAAGCTTCTAAATCTTCAAACTTAGAATTGTACGGGAAAACTTTTATATAAGCATCTCTACTTGCAATATTTCGTAATATATTCTTTTTTATTCCTATGTCTAAAGCTGCTACTTTGTAAGTAGCATTTTCATCTCCAAAATAATAAGGTTCTTTGGTAGACACTTTTGATGCTAATTCTAAGCCTTCCATCTTTGGCACTTCAGCCAATTGTTTCTTTAATCCTTCAATGTTATCGACTTCTGTAGAAATAACAGCATTCATTGCGCCATGATCTCTAATATAGCTCACTAAAGCCCGTGTATCAACATCTGAAATAGCCAGCAAGTTATTTTTTTCTAAAAACGCCTCTAAAGAACCTTCAGAATCAACACGTGAGTATTCATAACTAAAGTTCTTAACAATAAGTCCAGCTATCTTAATTGAATCAGATTCTACTTCATTTGCATTGGTTCCATAATTACCTATATGCGCATTGGTCGCTACCATAAGTTGCCCATAATAGGATGGGTCTGTAAAAATTTCTTGGTACCCGGTCATACCCGTGTTAAAGCACACTTCGCCAAAAGACGTCCCTTGCTTGTTTCCAACTGCTTTACCGTAAAAAATAGTGCCATCTGCTAGAAGAATAATGGCTTTTTGTCGTCTGTGATATTTCATTAAAAAAAAAGTTTTACAAAATTGCATAAAAAAAAGGACAAACTAAAATAGTTTGCCCTTAATTATTTAAATGCTTATTAACATTTATTCTTCCTCTTCGTTTGTTGCTTTTGTTTCAACAACCGGAGCCGCAGCTGGTTTAGAACCACCTCTTCTACTTCTTCTTGTCGTTTTCTTAGGTTTCTTATCTGCATTGTAAATTTCGTTGTAATCTACAAGCTCGATCATAGCCATATCTGCATTATCTCCTAGACGATTACCAAGTTTGATAATTCTTGTGTAACCTCCTGGGCGATCTGCAACTTTTGCTGCAACATCTCTAAATAATTCGGCAACTGCTTCTTTTTGTCTAAGACGAGCCATCACTATACGTCTGTTATGAGTGGTGTCTTCCTTAGATTTTGTAATCATTGGCTCAACAAATTGCTTTAAAGCTTTTGCTTTTGCAACAGTTGTGTTAATACGTTTGTGCTCTATTAAAGAACAAGCCATATTAGCTAACATTGATTTTCTGTGAGCAGTTTTTCTACCTAAATGATTTATTTTTTTTCCGTGTCTCATGACTTTTGTTTTATCATCTTGCTACCAAACTCGTCCCGATAGCTATCGGGATGAGGAGCAAAATATGATTCATTATTTTAGATTTTTGATTTACGACTTACGATTTTTGGATTGCTATAAATTTTAAACAATTCTAAAATCGTAAATCTAAAATCTTGATTTTAATTAGTCTTTATCTAATTTATATTTACTTAAATCCATTCCGAAATTTAAACCTTTAACATTTACAAGCTCTTCAAGCTCTGTTAAAGATTTCTTACCGAAGTTTCTGAATTTCATTAAGTCGTTTTTATTGAATGACACTAAGTCTCCTAAAGTATCTACTTCTGCAGCTTTTAAACAGTTAAGTGCACGTACAGATAAATCCATATCGATTAACTTAGTTTTAAGCAACTGTCTCATGTGTAATGATTCCTCATCATATGTTTCAGTTTGTGCAATTTCATCAGCTTCTAAAGTGATACGCTCATCAGAGAATAACATGAAGTGGTGAATTAATGTCTTAGCTGCTTCTGTTAAAGCGTCTTGTGGTGTAATTGAACCATCTGTAATAACCTCAAAAACTAATTTTTCGTAATCTGTTTTTTGTTCTACACGATAGTTTTCAATACTATACTTAACATTTTTTATTGGTGTATAAATTGAATCTGTAAAGATCGTTCCTATTGGTGCAGCAGCTTTCTTATTTTCTTCTGCAGGAACATAACCTCTACCTTTTTCAATAGTAATTTCCAAGTTAAAATTAACTTTAGGATCTAAATTACAAATAACCAATTCTGTATTTAATACTTGGAATCCTGAAATGAATTTTTGAAAATCCCCAGCAGTGATTCTATCTTGACCAGAAATTGAAATTGAAATTGATTCATTATCAATATCGTCAATTTGTCTTTTAAAACGTATCTGTTTTAAATTTAAAATGATTTCTGTAACATCTTCAACCACTCCTGCAATTGCAGAAAACTCATGATCTACACCTTCAATTCTAACCGATGTAATTGCAAATCCTTCTAATGAAGAAAGTAAAACTCTTCTTAATGCATTTCCTACTGTTAATCCGTAACCAGGTTCTAAAGGGCGAAATTCGAATTTGCCTTCAAAATCTGTTGAATCAATCATGATTACTTTGTCGGGCTTCTGAAAATTAAATACTGCCATATTTTCTTCGTTTTAATTGTTATTTAGTTGCGCGGTTTATAAGTTTGAAGAAGACAAATAAACCCTTTGGCCAAATACCAATATGATTAATTTATTATTTAGAATATAATTCTACTATGAATTGTTCGTTTATGTTTTCTGGAATTTGAATTCTTGCAGGAACAGAAACATAAGTTCCTTGCTTTGTATCATCATTCCAAGTAATCCATTCGTAAACGTGATTTGAGTTTGATAAAGATCTTTCAATAGCTTCAAGCGATTTTGACTTTTCTCTTACTGCCACAACGTCTCCTGCTTTTAATTGGTAAGAAGGAATATTTACTAGCTCCCCATTTACAGTAATGTGTCTGTGAGATACTAATTGTCTTGCTCCGCTTCTTGAAGGAGAGATTCCCATTCTATACACTACGTTGTCTAATCTAGACTCACATAATTGTAATAAAACTTCACCTGTAATACCTTGTGCTGCTCTTGCTTTCTTAAATAAACCTCTAAATTGACGCTCTAAAATACCATAGGTATATTTAGCTTTTTGTTTTTCCATTAACTGGATTGCGTATTCAGATTTTTTTCCACGTCTTCTGTTATTTCCGTGTTGACCTGGAGGGTAGTTTCTTTTTTCAAAAGACTTATCGTCTCCAAAAATAGCTTCTCCAAATTTACGAGCTATTTTAGTTTTAGGACCAGTATATCTTGCCATTTTAAATTTGTTTGTGAGAGTGATTATGAATTAAGGTCTTAATCTTATCCTTCGATAATCTTTTTTATCTCTCGTTGATACTTGTTATTATTTTTTTTCAGTTTGCAAATTTACATATAAAAAATTAATATCAACTGTTAAAACAATTGATATTAATTCTCATAAAATATATAAATTATACTCTTCTACGTTTTGGAGGACGACATCCATTATGTGGTAATGGTGTAACATCAATAATCTCTGTTACTTCTATACCAGCATTATGAATTGAACGAATAGCAGATTCTCTACCATTTCCTGGCCCTTTTACATAAACCTTTACTTTCTTTAAACCAGCTTCTTGAGCTACAGCTGCTGCATCTTCTGCCGCTAATTGAGCTGCGTAAGGAGTGTTTTTCTTAGAACCTCTAAATCCCATTTTACCAGCAGAAGACCATGAAATTACGTCTCCTTTTTTATTGGTAAGTGATATAATGATGTTATTAAAAGAAGCTGTAACATGTGCTTCTCCAACAGAATCTACAATAACTTTACGCTTTTTTGTGCTTGTTTTTGCCATATTTTCTAGTTTTCAGTTATTAGTGATAGTCGCTAGAATCCTAAACCTTTATAATTTCAAACAGATTCCTTCCAACGTCTAAATACTAAAGACTATCCCCTCCCGATAATTATCGGGAGCTATCGGGATTAATTATTATTTAGTTGCTTTTTTCTTGTTAGCAACTGTTTTTCTTCTACCTTTTCTAGTTCTAGAGTTGTTTTTAGTACGTTGCCCTCTTAATGGAAGACCCGATCTATGACGAATACCTCTGTAACATCCAATATCCATTAATCGCTTAATGTTTAATTGTGTTTCAGAACGTAATTCACCTTCGATTGTAAAAGCTCCAACAGCTTCACGAATACCACTAATCTGATCATCGTTCCAATCTTGAACTTTTGTGCTTTCGTCAACCTTAGCGGCTGCTAAAATTTCTTTTGCTCTACTTCTACCTATTCCATAGATATAAGTTAAAGAGATTACTCCTCTTTTGTTTTTTGGTATGTCTACACCTGCAATTCTTGCCATAATTACCCTTGTCTTTGTTTAAATCTAGGATTCTTTTTGTTTATAACGTAAAGTCTGCCTTTTCTTCGTACGATTTTACAATCCGCACTTCTCTTTTTAAGTGATGCTCTTACTTTCATCGTATTAGTATCTATAAGTTATTCGAGCCTTTGTTAAATCGTAAGGACTCATTTCTAATTTCACTTTATCTCCTGGTAATAATTTTATATAATGCATACGCATTTTACCAGAAATGTGTGCAGTCACAATATGACCATTTTCTAATTCAACACGAAACATAGCATTTGATAATGCTTCTATAATGGTTCCGTCTTGTTCTATTGCTGCCTGTTTTGCCATAGTAGATATATATTAAGCGCTAGCTTTTCTATTTTTACCAGTTTTCATCAAGCCATCATAATGTCTATTTAACAAGTATGAATTTACTTGTTGCATCGTATCAATTGCAACTCCAACCATGATTAATAATGAAGTTCCTCCAAAAAATAATGCCCATCCTTGTTGTACATCCATAAGTTTAACTATAAATGCTGGGAACACAGCTATAAGTGCTAAAAATATAGATCCTGGTAAGGTTATCTGAGACATTATTTTATCAAGATATTCAGCTGTTTCTGTACCTGGACGAATACCAGGAATAAAACCACCACTTCTTTTTAAATCGTCTGCCATTTTATTTGTTGGTACGGTGATAGCGGTATAGAAATACGTGAATACTATGATTAATAAACCGAATACTACGTTGTACCAAAAGCCAAACATACTTGCTGGACCAAGGTTGGTTACTAACCATGCTCCTACTGATGAATCTTTTAACAAATCTGTACCTCCTATCATACCGGGCACAAACATAATAGCTTGAGCAAATATAATAGGCATTACTCCAGAAGCATTTAGCTTTAATGGAATATACTGTCTTGAACCAGCCATAGCACTTTTCTCATACCCACCAGAAGCAGTTCTTCTTGCATATTGTACAGCTATTTTTCTAACAGCCATAACTAGCATGATTGTAACTAAAATAATAACAAACCAAATAACCAGTTCAAAAAGAATTAACATCACATTGTTACCTTCTAATCTAGTTGCTGCATTTTGAATAAATGACTGTGGTAATGTAGCAATGATACCAACCATGATTAATAATGAAATTCCATTACCTATACCTTTGTCTGTTATTTTTTCACCTAACCACATCGCAAAAATACAGCCTGTAACTAAAATTGTTACTGATGAAAAATAGAATAAAGGTCCAGTGCCTAATAAAAAGGCACTTTGTGGCACACCTAAAGCAGGTAAACTTGCTAAATAACCTGGTGCTTGTAATAAACAAATAGCAATGGTTAACCAACGTGTAATTTGATTCACTTTTTTCTGTCCACTCGCTCCTTCTTTTTGCAATTTCTGTAAATAAGGAATAGCTATACCCATTAATTGTACTACAATAGAAGCAGAAATGTAAGGCATAATACCTAAGGCAAATACAGATGCTCTAGAAAAAGCTCCTCCAGTAAACTGGCTAAGTAATCCTAATAACCCCTGACTAGTTTTGTCTCCTAAGGCTGCTAATTGCGCGGCATCAACACCTGGCAAAGTAACCTGAGTACCGAAACGATATACTAATAACAGACCTAGTGTTACTATGATTCTGTTTCTTAGTTCCTCAATTTTCCAAACATTTTTTAACGATTCTATAAACTTCATACGTATAATATGGTCTTATAATGTTATTGCTTCTCCTCCTGCTGCCTCAATAGCGGCTTTTGCAGTAGCAGTAAATTTATGTGCAGATACTTTTAATTTTGCTTTTAACTCTCCTCTACCTAAAATCTTAACCAGATCATTCTTTCCAGCTAAACGGTTTGAGAATAACGTTTCAAAATCTACCGTATCTTTTATTTTCTTATCATCAACCAATTGTTGTAAAGTATCTAAATTGATACCTTGGTATTCAACACGGTTAATGTTAGTAAAACCAAATTTAGGAACACGTCTTTGAAGTGGCATTTGCCCTCCTTCAAATCCTAGTTTCTTAGAATATCCTGAACGAGATTTAGCTCCTTTGTGACCACGTGTAGCCGTACCACCTTTACCAGAACCTTGTCCTCTTCCTATTCTTTTTCCTTGATTTTTTACTGAACCTTCTGCAGGTTTTAAATTACTTAAATCCATTTTCAGTTTTATATTATTTTGCCTCTTCAACAGAAACTAAATGTGAAACTTTAGCAACCATACCTAATATATTAGGTGTAGCTTCGTGCTCTTTTACTTGACCAATCTTTTTAAGACCTAAAGCTTCTAATGTTCTTTTTTGTCTTTGTGTACGATTGATTGCGCTTTTAACTTTTGTTACTTTAATCTTTGCCATCTCTGTCTGTATTAAGCGTTAAAAACTTGTTCAAGTGAAATACCTCTATCTCTAGCAATTGCGTTAGCATCTCTTAATTGTAATAAAGCATCAAACGTTGCTTTTACCACATTATGAGGGTTAGACGATCCTTGAGATTTTGATAATACATCATGTACACCAACAGCCTCAAGTACAGTTCTAACTGCACCACCAGCAATAACTCCTGTACCAGGAGCGGCAGGAATAATATTTACTCTTGCGCCTCCATATTTACCTTTTTGTTCGTGAGGTAAAGTCCCTTTTCTAATAGGAATTCTTACCAGGTTTTTCTTAGCATCTTCTATTGCTTTTGCTATCGCACTGGCAACATCTTTAGACTTTCCTAAACCTTGTCCTACAACACCTGCTTCATCACCAACTACTACAATTGCTGAAAAACCAAATGCTCTACCTCCTTTTGTTACTTTAGTAACTCTTTGTACGCCAACCAAACGATCTTTAAGATCTAATCCACCTGGTTTTACTAATTCTGCACTTTTATATTTTTTAAACATAATTTCTTAGAATTTAAGTCCTGCTTCTCTAGCTCCTTCAGCTAATGATTTTACTCTTCCATGGTATAAATAACCACCTCTATCAAAAGTAATGGTTTCTACACCAGCTTTTACAGCTTTTTCAGCAAGTGACTTACCTACTAATTTAGCTACTTCTGATTTAGTTGCTTTCGCAGCACTAATGTCTTTATCTCTTGAAGATGCTGCACTGATAGTCTTACCAGTCACATCATCAACCAATTGAGCATAAATTTCCTTATTACTTCTAAAAACAGCTAATCTTGGTCTTGCTTCTGTACCAGAAACTACCTTACGGATTCTGTTTTTTATTCTTAGTCTTCTTTCAGTCTTTGTTAATGCCATAACTTAATTATTAAGCTGATTTACCTGCTTTTCTTCTTATTTCCTCACCAACAAACTTAACCCCTTTTCCTTTGTAAGGCTCTGGTTTTCTAAATCCGCGAATTTTCGCAGCTACTTGACCAACAAGTTGTTTATCGAATGATGTTAACTTTACTATTGGATTTTTCCCTTTTTCTGAAATTGTTTCAACTTTTACTTCTGGAGCAATATTTAAAACAATATTATGAGAAAACCCTAAGGCTAAATCTAATTTTTGACCTTGGTTTGATGCTCTATAACCTACACCTACCAATTCTAATTCTTTAGTCCACCCTTTAGACACACCTTCAATCATGTTATACATTAATGATCTGTATAAACCATGTTTTGCTTTTTGGTCTTTAGTATCAGAAGAACGTGTTACTAAAACATTTCCTTCCTCTACTTTTATCTCTATAGAATCGTAATTTTGTGTTAACTCTCCTAATTTTCCTTTTACAGTTACAACGTTATCTTTAACATCTACTGTTACACCTTCTGGAATGGCTACTGGATTATTTCCTATTCTTGACATTTCTTTTCGGCTTTAAATTAGTAAACATAACATAAAACTTCGCCTCCTACATTGTCTCTTTTAGCTTGCTTACCTGTCATAACTCCATGAGAAGTTGAAACAATAGCAATACCAAGACCATTAAGGATTCTAGGTAAATCGTTAGCTCCGGCATACTTACGTAAACCTGGTGTACTAATTCTTTGAAGTTTTTTAATTACTGGTTCTTTTGTTTCTTTGTTGTACTTAAGCGCTATTTTAATAGTGCCTTGTACAGTCGAATCATCAAATTTATAACTTAAAATATATCCTTGTTCGAATAATATTTTAGTGATATCTTTTTTCAAATTAGATGCAGGTATCTCCACGACTCTGTGGTTAGCACGCACTGCATTTCTAATTCTTGTCAAATAATCCGCAATTGGATCTGAGTACATAATGAATTGATTTTGTGGTCTTGGTTTTCGAACTATTTCGAACCTTAAACCCGATTATTTAAATAATATTACCAACTAGCTTTTCTTACTCCAGGGATAAGACCTTGATTGGCCATCTCTCTAAAAGTTACACGAGAAATTCCAAAAGTTCTCATATAACCTTTTGGTCTTCCTGTTAATTTACATCTATTATGCTGACGAATAGGAGATGCATTTTTAGGTAACTTTTGTAATGCTTCATAATCTCCAGCTTCTTTTAAAGCTTTACGTTTTTCAGCATACTTAGCTACTGTTTTAGATCTTTTTACCTCACGGGCTTTCATTGATTCTTTAGCCATATCTTAGTTCTTTTTAAAAGGTAATCCTAATTCGGTTAATAATGATTTTGCTTCCTTATCTGTTTCTGCAGTTGTTACAAATGTAACATCCATACCAGAAATTTTATTTACTTTATCAATATCTATTTCTGGAAATATAATTTGTTCTGTAATTCCTAAATTATAATTACCACGTCCATCAAATCCAGTCGCTTTAATTCCGCTAAAATCTCTAACACGTGGAAGTGCTGAAGTAACTAAACGATCTAAAAACTCATACATTCTTTCACCACGTAAAGTAACTTTAGCCCCAATTGGCATACCTTTACGCAATTTAAATGATGCAACATCTTTTTTAGATAATGTAGATATCGCTTTTTGTCCAGATATAGCTGTTAACTCGTCTACAGCGTAGTCGATTAGCTTTTTGTCTGCAACTGCCGCTCCAACACCTTTAGATATCACTATCTTAGTAAGTTTAGGAACTTGCATTACATTCTTATATCCAAATTCGTCTGTAAGAGCTGCAATTACTCTGCTTTTATACTCTTCTTTAAGTCTAGGTGAATATGCCATAACTATATTACTTCATTAGATTTTTTTGAAAACCTTACTTTTTTATCGCCTTCTATTTTAAATCCAACTCTTGTCGTTTCTCCTTTTGAAGTTAACAATGATAAGTTAGAAATATGTATAGCTGCTTCTTTTTCTACGATTCCTCCTTGTGGGTTTTGAGCACTTGGTTTCATGTGTTTCTTCACCATGTTTATACCCTCAACGATCGCTTTGTTCTTTCCTATAAATACCTTTTGTACTTTCCCTTCAGACCCTTTATGGTCTCCAGCAATTACTTTTACAGTATCTCCAGTTTTTATTTTAAGCTTTGTCATCTTAAATTAATGTATTAAAGCACCTCTGGTGCTAATGATACAATTTTCATGAATTGTTTATCACGAAGTTCTCTTGCAACAGGACCAAATACACGTGTTCCTCTCATCTCACCCGTTGGGTTTAATAAAACACAAGCGTTATCATCAAATCTTATATAAGATCCGTCTGGTCTTCTTACTTCTTTTTTAGTACGAACAACAACTGCAGTAGAAACAGCACCTTTTTTAATGTTTCCATTAGGTGTTGCATCTTTAACAGAAACAACTATTTTGTCTCCTACAGAAGCGTATCTTCTTTTAGTACCACCTAGAACACGTATTGTTAATACTTCTTTTGCTCCAGTGTTATCTGCTACCTTTAATCTTGATTCTTGCTGTACCATAATTATTTAGCTCTTTCTATGATTTCAACTAATCTCCAACATTTAGATTTACTTAAAGGTCTTGTTTCCATGATTCTTACAGTATCTCCTTCGTTGCAGTCATTTTGCTCGTCGTGTGCAACATATTTTTTTGTTTTTAACACGAACTTACCATACATAGGATGTTTCACTTTTTTAACCTCAGAAACCACAATAGATTTCTGCATTTTGTTACTTGTAACAACTCCTATACGTTCTTTTCTTAAATTTCTTGTTTCCATCTTTCAGCTGAATTATTGTAATTCTCTTTTAGTTAATTCAGTCGCAATTCTAGCTACTGTTCTTCTTATAGAACGTAATTGAATTGGATTCTCTAAAGGAGATATTGCATGAGCCATTTTTAGGTCCGAATAACTTTTTTTAGTCTCACTAAGTTTCTCTTGTAACTCAGCTATTGATAATTCTTTAATTTCTGATTGTTTCATCTGTGATTCTTATTTTTTAATTTGTCAGATGTAATTCGCTATTTATACTTTTCGTTAATATGAAAATTATTAACAGCTCATTTCATAATATCAAATAAATTATGCTTCGTAATCGCGAGCAATTAAAAACTTAGTTTTTACAGGTAGTTTTTGTGCTGCTAAACGTAATGCTTCTTTAGCTACGTCTAATGGCACACCACCTATTTCAAATAAAACGCGTCCTGGTTTCACAACAGCTACCCAATATTCAACGGCACCTTTACCTTTACCCATACGTACTTCAAGAGGTTTCTTTGTGATTGGCTTGTCTGGAAATATTTTAATCCAAAGTTGCCCTTCTCTTTTCATATAACGTGTAGCGGCAATACGTGCAGCTTCTATTTGACGTGATGTTATAAACTTAGAATCCAGTGCTTTAATTCCAAAAGTTCCGCTTGAAAGTTGGTTTCCTCTTTGAGAAAGACCTTTCATACGTCCTTTTTGTTGCTTACGAAATTTTGTTCTTTTAGGCTGTAACATTTTTTTTTACTTTATAAAAAATTACTTTCTACGACGAGATTTGTTATCTCTATTTCCACCATGTCCTCCGGCTCCACCTTTTCCTTGCTTTTTGGATAATCCAACAAGCGGAGAAAGTTCTCTTTTACCATATACTTCGCCTTTCATAATCCATACTTTAACACCCAATCTACCATAAGTAGTGTGTGCCTCAACTAAAGCATAATCAATATCGGCTCTAAAGGTTGATAAAGGAATACGTCCTTCTTTATAGTGTTCGCTACGTGCCATTTCAGCACCATTTAAACGCCCACTAATTTGGATTTTAATTCCTTCAGCATTCATACGCATTGTAGCAGCAATAGCCATTTTTATTGCACGTCTGTATGAAATTCTATTTTCAATTTGACGAGCAATACTAGATCCTACTAAAAATGCATCAAGTTCAGGTCTTTTAATTTCAAAAATATTAATCTGAACTTCTTTTCCAGTAATTTTCTTAAGCTCTTCTTTTAACTTGTCTACCTCTTGTCCACCTTTTCCAATAATGATACCAGGTCTGGCAGTAGTGATAGTAACGGTTACAAGTTTTAAAGTTCTTTCAATAATTACTCTACTTACACTAGCTTTAGATAGACGTGCGTGAACGTATTTTCTAATTTTATCGTCTTCGGCAAGCTTATCTCCATAATCATTACCTCCGTACCAGTTAGATTCCCATCCTCTGATAATACCTAAGCGATTCCCGATTGGATTTGTTTTTTGTCCCATATCTTATCTTAGCTTTGTGTGTTATTGTTAGCTCCAACTACGATCGTTACGTGGTTAGAACGTTTTCTTATTCTGTGTGCACGACCTTGAGGAGCAGGACGCAATCTTTTTAACATAGATCCGCTGTCAACTTTAATCTCCTTTACAAATAATTCAGCTGCTTCAACATCAGCATTTTCGTTTTTAGATTGCCAGTTTGCAATTGCAGACAACAACAATTTCTCTAAACGACCTGATGCTTCCTTTTGGTTGAACTTTAAAATATTAAGTGCATGTTCTACTTTTTCACCTCTTACTAAATCGGCTACTAAACGCATTTTTCTCGGTGATGTAGGACAATTATTAAGTTTAGCAAAAGCAACTTGCTTTTTTGCTTCCTTAATAGCGTCTGCCATTTGTTTTTTACGACTTCCCATAGCTTACTACTTTTTACCTTTATTTTTAGCACCTGCATGCCCACGGAATGAACGTGTTGGTGAAAATTCTCCTAATTTATGACCTACCATGTTTTCTGTTACATATACTGGTACAAATTGACGGCCATTATGTACTGCTATTGTTTGTCCAACAAAATCTGGAGTAATCATACTGGCTCTAGACCAAGTTTTGATTACTGTTTTTTTGTTAGCTTCAAGATTTGCAGCCACTTTTTTCTCTAATTTATAATGAACGTAAGGTCCTTTTTTTAATGATCTTGACATATCTTATTTCTTTCTACGTTCTACAATATATTTATTACTTGCTTTAGTCTTAGAACGAGTTCTATAACCTTTAGCCGGTATACCATTTCTAGAACGCGGGTGTCCTCCTGAAGATTTACCTTCACCACCTCCCATTGGGTGATCAACCGGATTCATTACTACTGGTCTAGTACGTGGTCTTCTTCCTAACCATCTTGTTCTACCTGCCTTACCAGACACCAATAATTGATGATCTGAGTTAGACACAACACCTATCGTTGCCATACAATTAACAAGAATTAATCTTGTTTCTCCTGAAGGTAATTTAATAGTTGCGAATTTACCATCTCTTGCCATTAACTGAGCAAAAGCTCCAGCACTACGTGCCATTACCGCACCTTGACCTGGACGTAACTCTACACAAGAAATGATAGTTCCTAATGGAATTTCACTTAACGGCATTGCATTTCCGATTTCTGGAGCAACACTTGATGCACCTGAAACAACATTTTGCCCAACTTGTAAACCATTTTGAGCAATGATGTATCTTTTTTCGCCATCTTGATAATTCAATAAAGCGATAAAAGCTGTTCTGTTTGGATCGTATTCAATTGACTTAACTTCTGCCGGAATACCGGTTTTGTCACGTTTAAAATCGATAATACGATACTTTCTTTTATGACCTCCGCCTTTGTAGCGCATGGTCATTTTTCCTTGACTGTTTCTACCACCAGACCTTTTATTCGGAACGAGTAAACTCTTTTCCGGCTTATCAGTAGTTATGGCGTCAAATCCATTTACTACTCTAAATCGCTGTCCTGGTGTGATTGGTTTTAATTTTCTTACTGACATTGTTGTCTAATTACATGTTACTGTATAAATCAATCATTTCACCTTCCGCCAGTTGTACAATTGCTTTTTTAACAGCATTTGTTTTACCATGTTGAATACCAGTTTTTGTATACTTGGTACTACGATCTGGACGGACATTTATAGTACGAACTTTTTCAACAGAAACACCATAAGCAGCTTCCACTGCCTTTTTGATTTCTACCTTGTTCGCCTTTGTATTCACCGCGAAAGTATAGCAGTTTCTTAACTCGCTATCTGCAGTCGCTTTTTCTGTGATTATAGGTTTAATTAAGATACTCATCTGTTTCTTATTTACTTAAGTTTGTTTCAATTCCTTCTAAGGCACCTTCTAAAAGCACTATTTGATTTGCATTTAGAATTTTGTAAGTACTTAATTCTGAAGACGTTATAACTTCAGAACCTTTTAAATTACGCGATGACAAATATACATTATTATTTGACCCACCCAACACAAACAAAGACTTTTTGTTTTCAAGCTCTAATGCTTTTAAAACTGCTGTAAAGTTTTTAGTTTTTGGAGCATCAAAATTAAAGTCTTCTAAAACTGTAATTGACTTTTCTCCTGCTTTAATACTTAATGCAGATTTACGTGCTAAACGCTTAACATTTTTATTAAGTTTGAAGCTATAATTTCTTGGTCTTGGGCCAAACATACGGCCTCCTCCTTTAAATATACCTGACTTAATACTACCTGCTCTTGCGGTACCAGTTCCTTTTTGCTTTTTAATTTTACGCGTACTTCCAGTAATCTCACCTCTTTCTTTAGATTTGTGAGTTCCTTGTCTTTGATTTGCTAAATACTGTTTAACATCCAAATATACAGCGTGATTATTAGGCTCAATAGCGAACACATCTTTAGAAAGGTCTGCCTTTCTACCTGTGTCTTTTCCGTTTATATCTAAAACTGCTACTTTCATTATTTTCTAATAATTACATAAGCGCTTTTATGTCCAGGAACACATCCTTTAACAACAAGTAGATTCTTTTCAGCAACTACTTTTAAAACTCTTAAATTTTGAACTTTTACTGTGTCTCCACCCATTCTTCCTGCCATCTTCATTCCTTTAAAAACTCTTGCAGGGTAAGAAGCTGCTCCAATAGAACCAGGTGCTCTTAAACGATTGTGTTGACCGTGAGTCGCTTGACCTACACCACCAAAACCATGACGTTTTACAACCCCTTGGAATCCTTTTCCTTTTGATGTTCCTGAAACATCAACAAATTCACCTTCTTCAAAGTGCTCTACAGTGATTGCATCACCTAATTTGTACTCCTCCTCAAAACCTTTGAATTCGACGATTTTACGCTTTACAGAAGTACCTGCTTTTTTTGCATGACCTAAGTCTGCTTTAGTAGCACTTTTTTCTGTCGCGTCATCGAAACCTAATTGAACAGCTTCATAGCCATCAATTTCTTCGGTTCTGACTTGGGTAACGATACATGGTCCAGCTTGGATAACTGTACAAGGAATGTTCTTCCCGTTGTCATCAAAGATGCTGGTCATACCGATTTTTTTTCCAATTAACCCAGACATTTTAATTTACGATTTACGATTGTTGATTTTTAAATTTAAAATCTTCAATCTTTGTTATTAATTTACTTATTTAAAAAAATTCAGGGACAAAATACTTTTCGTCCCTGAAATGTATTTTTCCGTTTTTCCCGCGACCGCATCGGTGGGACATTTTCATTTCCGTAAAAACGGAAATCTTATACTTCTAATCTCTTACTTTTAATGAGATTTCCACCTTCGTGGGAATGGAAATTAAACTTTAATTTCCACCTCAACTCCACTTGGTAACTCAAGCTTCATTAACGCATCAATTGTTTTTGATGACGAAGAGTAGATATCTAATAACCTCTTATAAGAGCTTAATTGAAATTGTTCTCTTGATTTCTTGTTTACGTGTGGTGAACGTAATACAGTGAAAATTTTCTTGTGCGTTGGTAATGGAATTGGTCCAGTTACAACAGCTCCAGTACTTTTTACTGTTTTTACAATCTTATCAGCAGATTTGTCTACTAAGTTGTGATCGTAAGATTTTAATTTTATTCTGATTTTTTGACTCATTTTCTTAGATTTTAAGCTTCAACACCTTTTGCTGCCTTGATCACTTCTTCAGATATATTTGAAGGTGTTTCAGCATAATGTGAAAATTCCATTGTTGACGTTGCACGACCTGATGATAATGTTCTTAATGTTGTTACATAACCAAACATTTCAGATAATGGCACAGTAGCTTTTACAGTTTTCGCACCAGCTCTATCACCCATATCACTTACTTGCCCTCTTCTTCTATTTAAATCTCCAACAATATCACCCATGTTTTCTTCAGGTGTAATTACCTCAAGTTTCATGATAGGCTCCATAATCACCGCTTTTGCAGCTTTTGCAGAGTTTTTAAATCCAAGTTTCGCAGCCAATTCGAATGATAATTGATCTGAATCCACATCATGGTAAGAACCATCCGTTAATGTTACTTTCATAGCATCAACTTCGTATCCTGCCAATGGACCATTTTGCATAGCCATTTTGAATCCTTTTTCAATAGATGGAATAAATTCTTTAGGAACGTTACCACCTTTGATTTCAGAAATAAACTCTAATCCTACTTTTCCTTCTTCAGCAGGCTCAAGTGTAAATACAATATCTGCGAATTTACCACGTCCACCAGATTGTTTCTTATAAACTTCTCTGTGTTCTGCACGTTGTGTAATAGCTTCTTTGTACTCAACTTGTGGTTGACCTTGATTTACTTCAACCTTAAACTCACGTTTAAGACGGTCTACAATAATATCTAAGTGAAGCTCACCCATTCCAGAAATAATAGTCTGTCCTGAAGCTTCATCTGTTCTCGCTGTAAATGTTGGATCTTCTTCTGCTAATTTAGCTAAAGACATTCCTAATTTATCAACATCTGCTTTAGTTTTAGGCTCAACTGCGATACCAATTACTGGATCTGGGAAGTCCATAGATTCTAAAACAATAGGATTCTTTTCATCAGACATAGTATCTCCTGTCTTGATATCCTTAAATCCAACTGCTGCTCCAATATCTCCTGCTTCGATATAATCGATAGCATTTTGTTTGTTAGAGTGCATTTGGTAGATACGTGAGATACGTTCTTTTTTACCTGAACGGTTGTTCAATATATAAGAACCTGCGTCTAAACGACCAGAGTAAGCTCTAAAAAATGCTAAACGACCAACGAAAGGATCTGTAGCAATTTTAAACGCTAAAGCCGCAAATGGATCTTTAACATCTGGCTTACGTATAGCTTCATCTCCTGTTCTTGGGTCTGTCCCTACAATGTTATCCCTATCTGTTGGAGAAGGTAAGTAACGACAAACAGCATCTAATAAGAACTGCACCCCTTTATTTTTGAAAGCAGAACCACAAATCATAGGAATGATAGCCATATCCATTACAGCAGCTCTAAGTGCAGCATGCACTTCTTCTTCTGTAATAGAATCTTCATCTTCCATGAATTTCTCTAAAAGGTTCTCATCGTAAGTCGCAACTTCTTCAATTAAAAGTGCACGGTACTTACGAGCTTCTTCTTTCATATCTTCTGGAATATCAATCACATCAAAAGTTGCCCCTTGAGTTTCGTCATGCCATACAATAGCACGGTTTTTTACTAAATCGATAATCCCTTTAAAGTCTGCCTCATCACCAATGTTTAAAACGATTGGCACGGCGTTAGACTTTAACATATCTTTTACTTGTTGACAAACACCTAAAAAGTTTGACCCTTGACGGTCCATTTTATTAACGAAACCAATTCTAGGCACTTTATAGTTATCTGCTAGTCTCCAGTTAGTTTCAGATTGTGGCTCAACACCATCAACCGCACTAAATAAGAATACTAAACCATCAAGTACACGTAATGAACGATTTACTTCAACTGTAAAATCTACGTGACCGGGTGTGTCAATTATATTAAAGTGATATCCTTTTGTTTCAGAAGTTGGTTGCCCATTTTCAATTGGGAATTTCCACTCACAAGTAGTCGCAGCAGAAGTAATTGTAATACCTCTTTCTTGCTCTTGCTCCATCCAGTCCATTGTTGCAGCACCATCATGTACTTCTCCAATTTTATGAGATACGCCTGTATAATAAAGAATACGCTCTGTAGTAGTAGTTTTTCCTGCGTCAATGTGCGCAGCAATACCTATATTTCTAGTGAATTTTAAATCTCTTGCCATGTCGTATTAAAATCTAAAGTGAGAGAATGCTTTATTAGCTTCCGCCATTTTATGAGTATCAACTCTTTTCTTAACTGCTGCTCCTTCTTCTTTAGCTGCTGCTAAAATTTCTGAAGCTAAACGATTAGCCATAGATTTTTCGTTTCTCTTTCTTGCGTAGCTAATTAGCCATTTCATTGCCGTAGAAACTTTACGATCTGGACGAATCTGCATTGGGATTTGGAATGTTGCACCTCCAACACGACGACTACGTACTTCTACGTGAGGCATCACATTTGACAAAGCATCTTTCCAAGTTTCTAATGCTGTTTTTTCTTCGTCAGTTTTTTTCGAATCTACAATATCAATTGCATCGTAGAATACTTTAAAAGCGACAGACTTCTTTCCATCCCACATCATCATGTTAACGAAACGAGTTACTAACTGATCGTTAAAACGTGGATCTGGTAAAAGCGGTCTTTTTTTTGCTGCTCTTTTTCTCATGTCTTCTTCTTAAAGTTTTAAATTACTTCTTAGGGCGTTTTGCACCATACTTAGATCTACGTTGTGTTCTACCTGAAACACCTGCTGTGTCTAAAGCTCCACGAACGATATGATATCTAACTCCTGGCAAATCTTTTACCCTTCCACCTCTAACCAATACTATCGAGTGCTCTTGTAGATTATGTCCTTCTCCACCAATGTATGCATTCACCTCGTTACCGTTTGTTAAACGAACCCTTGCTACCTTACGCATCGCTGAGTTTGGTTTTTTAGGAGTTGTCGTGTAAACACGAGTACACACACCACGTCTTTGCGGACAAGAATCTAAAGCAGCCGATTTACTCTTCTTGGTTATTTTGGCTCTTCCTGTTCTTACTAATTGTGAAATTGTTGGCATATATAATATATATAAATTTTAAAATCCTCTTTTAAGAGGGCTGCAAAGGTAGAAATTAAAATGAATAATTCAAACCCTAAATCATTAATTTTCATATCGTAATGATTTTTTGTTTTTTATGTAATGAGGAACTCCCTCATTTCTCCATCTATTTGTCTAATTTCGTCTTTAAAATGACATAGATTACTTGTCCTTTTTTCATAAAATACCTGAGTTATTTTACATAGAATTTAAAAATTATCTCATCCTCTATATTATAAGTCTACGTTTTCCGTTAGATTTACACAATAAACAGCTAGTTATAAAGTGCAAAAAACTTCTTTTTTATTCTTTATTATATATATACTTTTTTCTTCGGAACTGTTTTGCCAAAATTTATATCTTAAAATTAATGGCCATACCGAATTTGAAACCGATGTTATAGATTCTTTAAACTATTTAAAAGCTCATAAGGATTATGCTTCAATTAAACATGAGGCAGACTCAGTGCAAAAAAGGCTTTTTAAAATGGGATACATTGAAAACGGCTTTAAAGAAATCATTAAAATAAATGATTCGTCATTTAAAACTCAAGTTCATTTAAAAAAGAAATTTAACACCATATATATATACTATGACAAAACAGAGGTTAAACGTTCTTTTTTAGAAGTCATTTCAAAAAACGTTTTTGATGATTATTTTGAATTAGAATTTATAAACATTGAAAAGGCTTTAAACTTTATTAATTCTAAAATTTCAGAGGAAGGACTACCTTTTTCTAAACTACGTTTGTCTAATATTAAAATTAAGGACAACTTCAATTTATCTGCACATTTGATAATTGAATCGAAAAAAAGCAAAAGAGTTATTAATAATATCATCATTAAAGGTTATGAAAAATTTCCACGCTCCTACCTAAAACATTATTTAAAAATTAAACCATCTCAAGTTTTCGATTTAGCTAAAATTGAAAACAAGACCAACCAATTAACCAATTTAAAATTTGCCAACGAAATAAAATCTCCCGAAGTTTTATTTTCTAAAGACTCGACAACGTTGTATTTATATCTTGAAAAAGCAAAAAGTAATTCTTTTGATGGTTTCTTAGGTTTTGGTACCAATGAAGAAACAAATAAACTGGACTTTGATGGCTATTTAAACTTAAATTTAACCAATAACTTAAATTTTGGTGAGTCATTTAAACTCCTTTACAAAAGTGATGAGAACGATCAAGACACCTTTCAAACTGATTTAACCTTACCTTATTTATTTAATTCTCCAATAGGTGTCGATTTACAATTACAGATTTTTAAAAAAGATTCATCATTCACAACTGTAAATCAGTCATTAAAACTACATTATCAAATAAATCCAAAACATAAATTATATGCTGGGCTTCTTTTTACTGAGTCAAATAATCTATTAACAGAAGGCACATTATCTATTTTAGATTATAAAACACAATACTACACACTTGCTTACGAGTATATAAAGTCACAACCTTACAATCTTCTTTTCTCAATACATTCTAAACTATATCTGGAAGCAAATTTTGGAGAAAGAAAAGCAAATAACACCCAAGAAAAACAATCTCAGTTCTATATGGACGCATTTAAAATCTTTAACTTAAACAGAAAAAACAGCCTATTTTTAAGACTGAACGGCGCTTCTTTAAATTCTAATACTTATTTCGAAAATGAATTATTCCGATTTGGAGGTATCAATTCCATTAGAGGGTTTGAAGAAAACAGCCTATTTTCTTCTTTATTTGGTTTAATCAATACAGAATACAGGTATCAACTTAACAACTCAATTTATATTCATTCAATTATAGATGCTGCCTATTTTGAAAATAAAATTTTAAATACCAAGGAAAAACTTTTTGGATACGGTTTAGGCTTTGGTATTCTTACTCAAGCCGGGTTATTTAAATTTAACTACGCTAATGGAAAAAATGAAAATCAAAAATTCAAACTCTCCAATTCTAAAATACACTTAAGCCTGATAGCTAATTTTTAACTTTCACTGTGTATTTTCATATTTTTAAATTGAAATCATAAATAACACCATTTTAGCAACTTAATTAAGCATCCTTTTTATGTCATTTTACGGCTGTCCTACAAGTTGTTTTTCAAATTAACCTATCTTGTTTAAAACATTCACTAAAAAAACACATACAACACATTGAAAAAAAATTCATTACACTTTTAAGCCAAATTTTATATCCAACTTTTATAATTGACTAATTCAAAATAAATATAAAATGAAAACAAATTTTAGAACTGTTTAAAAAAGGCAGCTTCTTTTTATTTAAAAGTCAATATTCCAATAAAACCCCGTTATTTTTGCATTTTTTCTTAGATTTCCCCGTTAAAAGGCAAATTTTAACCATTATTTATTGTTTTATTAACTTTTTATTATGATTTTTGGCATTGACTAATTCAAATAATTATAAAATGAAAACAAAGTTTAGTGGAATTCTAACACTATTACTAGTGTTAGTAGTGCAGCTTGCGTTTGCACAAGAAAAGACAATTTCAGGTACTGTTTCAGACGATTCTGGCTTACCGTTACCTGGAGCTACGGTCTTAGTTAAAGGCACTTCATCAGGTACATCTTCAGATTTTGATGGTAATTACTCAATTCAAGCTAGCCAAGGTAGTGTTCTTGTATTTAGCTTTGTAGGGTATACTACTACTGAGGTTACTGTTGGTGCTTCCAACACAGTTAATGTTACATTGCCAGAAAGTGCAGAATCTTTAGAGGAAGTAATTGTTACGGGTACCGCAAAAGGTAGATCCATTAAAGAATTGAGTTTTGCTTTAGGGCAAGTAAACAATGAGCTTTTGGATAATGTTCCAGCCACATCGGCGGGTCAAGCGCTTCAAGGTAAAATATCAGGTCTAACGATTTCTCCTTCTGGAGGACAGCCAGGTAGTGATGTCAGTATCCAATTAAGAACGGCTAATTCAATAGCTACAGGTCAAAACCCTCTAATTATATTAGATGGAGTAATCTTAGAAGGAGGACTTGCAGACATCAACACGGAAGACATTGACCGTATTGAGGTAGCTAAAGGTGCAGCGGGAGCTTCACTATATGGATCTCGAGCAGCAAATGGTGTTATCCAAATATTTTCTAAACGCGGTAAATACAGTGATAAAGTTAACGTTACGTATAGATCTGAACTTGGTTGGAGAAATGTGAATTCTGAATATGACTTGGCGACAACACATAAGTTCTTAATGCTTCCTGATGGTTCTGATTTTGATTTATCAACAGGTTCAAGACAACTTGATCCAGATGGGTTTGCTGATAATCCATATCCAACTAGTAGCACCTTATATGATAATCAAGATAGAATCTTTCAAACTGGTCATTTCAACAGTCATTTTGCTTCTATAAATGGAGGAAGTGAAAATGCTAGATATTTATTCTCTTATTCAAGACTTGATGATGAAGGAATTATTAAAGAGGTTGATAAGTATAGAAGAGATAACTTCAGGTTAAACTTAGACAGCAAAATATCTGAGAAACTAAACTTGAAAACGTCGCTTTTTTATGGTAATTCAAGAAGAGATGCTGGAATTAATTCTGGCTCTACATTAAATGCTCTTTTCGCTACATTAATGACAGAGCCAATACATGATATGTTAGCTCCTAATGAAGAAGATGGCTCGCCTTACAATTATGATTTTGATACTATTGATGGTAATAACAGAAACCCACTTTATTCTTTGGCTAATAATGACAGGGAAGAACGAAGAAATAGAGTTTTAGGTAATGTGGCGTTAGATTATGAAGTTATGCCATGGCTAACTTTAAACGGCTCATATTCTTACGACTACGAAAACAATGCCTTTGAAAACTATATACCAAAAGGCTTTTTATCTGATAGTCCTGATGGGCAGGCTCAAAATATAGGATTTATTCAAAGGTCCAATTTCAACGGCCGTGCACAAAATATAAGATTCAATGCGTTATTTTCTAAGGGATTTGGTGAAGATGACGCTTTTAATTTAAACTTAAGATTAAGTTACTTAAATGAAAGGTATAATAGTGCTTTTAATAATTCAGAAGGGTATAATTTGTCAGTGTCTGGTATTCGTTCATTAGACAATATTAAAGACAGGCCTGCTTTAGCTTCTGAATCTCAGACTATCATTTCTGATAGTTATTTTGCAATTGCTGATATTGATTACAAAAAGAAATATATTTTTAGTGGGGTTGTAAGACGAGAAGGATCTTCTTTATTTGGACCTGACACCAGATGGGCTAATTACTTTAGAGCAAGTTTAGCTTACAGATTAACTGAGGACTTCGAAATTCCAGGTATTCAAGAATTAAAACTAAGAGCATCTTACGGTACGGCTGGTATTAGACCAACTTATGAAATGCGTTTTGAAACATTTTCATTAAGAAATGGAGCAGCTAGTAAGTCTACTATAGGTAATAATAAATTAAAACCTGCAAAAACAGGTGAGATGGAATTAGGTATTAATATAGATTTCTTAGATCGTTTTAATTTTGAATTTAACTATGTTAAAGCTATAACTGATGATCAAATTCTTAATGTGCCATTATCAGCGGCTACAGGTTTTGGTTCTCAGTGGCGAAATGCTGGAGAAATAGAAGGTACAACGTTTGAAGCTTCTTTAAACTATGATATTATTAGAAATGATAACTTCTCATGGAATTTGGGCATAGTTTGGGATAAATCTAAGCAAAAAATTACTCGTCTAGATGTACCAGCATACCTCACTGGACCAGGGACTCAGAACACAACCTTCTTTAGAGTAGAAGAAGGCCAAAACTTTGGTATTATGTATGGTACTGATTTTATTCAATCTTTATCAGATTTGCCAGCTGGTCTTGATGCTAATGATTACCAAGTAAATGCTGAGGGTTATGTAGTTGATGCGGCAACTGGATCGACCCCTGTGGCAAGAGTTGATGATGAAGGTAACGCATTTTTTGTGATTGGTGATATTACTCCAGATTTTAGAATGGGTATAAATACCACTTTAAAATATAAAAATTTCTCATTATACACACTGTTTGATTGGAAACAAGGTGGTGACATTTATAATAGAACCAATCAATGGCTGTATCGTGATACAAGACATGCAGTTTCTGCAAATTCACAAGTTCCAGCTAGTTTCTATGCAGGACTTTATAATACGGGGAATCCAAGTTCTGGCTTTATAGAAGATGGTTCGTTTGTAAAACTGAGAGAACTTTCTCTTTACTACACACTTTACGGTGAAAGTATGGGGAACATTGGTAACTTTATAGAGAGTATGAGAATAGGATTCATAGGAAGAAACTTAATTACTTGGACTGACTATACTGGTTTCGACCCTGAAATTACAAATCAAGCTGAAGCAAGTAGATCAGACTTAACTAGTAGAGATACTAATGGTCTTGGTAATGATGCAAATACACCTGGGGGTGACCCTAATGTATTTAAGGTAGATAACTTTCCTTATCCTACTACCAGATCGTATAGCTTTTCTATACAATTAAACTTTTAAAAAAAACAAAATGAAAATATTAAAATTTAACAATATCATGTACATGGGTTTTATACTCATGTTTATATCATGTGCTGATGAAATGGATGCGGTTAAAAACCTTAACAATCCAGATACTCAGCAGGTACTATCTGTCGGTTCTGATTTAAATGCAGTTGTAGGAGGCGGCTATACAACCTGGTGGCAAGCCAATAATAGAGACACATATGCAGCTTTGGCGGTGGCCGCTGATCATGGAACTGCTTCTTGGGGGAACTATGGGATGAGATCTTTATCATGGGAGCCAAGAAACCCGATACTTAATGCTGCTTCTTGGGCAGATGCAAACGTTGTTGAACAACCATGGCAAGGTAATTATGCATCTATCTCGTCTGCAAACGATGTTTTAGGAGCCATAAATAACGACGGTATTGAATGGATTGAAGGCGATGTAGACAGAACACCTCAGGTTGAGGCTTCTGCACATTTTTTAAGAGGTCTTGCCTATGGTTATTTGGGATTACTTTTTGAAAAAGGTTTTATTGTTGATGAGAATACTGACCTTTCACTAAAATTGCCATTTGTTGGTTACCAAGAGTTAATTGCACAAGCCATAACAGATTTAGACGCAGCAATCGCTATAGCAAATAGTAACGACTTTACAATTACTGACAACTTTATAAATGGCATTATGCCAACAAGTGCAGAATTAATAAAGATCTCTAATTCTTTTAAAGCACGGTTTATTGTACAATCAGCTAGAAATCTTGATGAGACTAATGCTATTGACTGGAACACTATAAAGACCCTTGTCGAAAATGGTATAACCCAAGATTTTGGGCCAACAGGAGATAACGGAGTAATTTGGTGGAGTAATGTTTTTGTTTTTAGCGAATCTCCAAATGGTTTTGGAACTTTTGGAGGACGATTAGACATGAGAGTTGTTAATTTACTGGATCCTAGTCAACCAGAATTCTATCCAGCCACACCTGGTGATGTTTTAGATAACCCAGAAATGACCACACCTGATGCTAGAGTTGGAGATGGCAAGGATTTTGAATTTAGATCAAATATTGTCTTCTTCCCTGATAGAGGTCAGTTTCATTTTTCCCACTATATTAGTATGCGTTATGCTAATGATGATAACTTTTCAGACGGGGCAGATTCTAAGCAACTTAAATCATTTATGCTTGAGGACAATAGATTATTATTAGCTGAAGCACAAGCCAGATTAGATGATCTTGGAGGAGCTGTGAGCACTGTTAATGAAAGCTCTAGAGTGACTAGAGGTGAATTACCTCCTTTAGCAGGCGGAGCTTCCAAAACAGAAATAATGGATGCTATTTTTTACGAGCGTTATGTAGAATTATTCAATTCAGGTTGTGGATCTGGATTCTTTGACAGAAGAAGAACCAATCAATTACAAGTTGGAACTTTTAGACACTTCCCTGTACCCGCTACAGAGTTGCAGGTAATTCAAGAGGAATTATATACATTGGGAGGTGTAACTGCAGATCCAACCGGTGTTGTACCACATTTTGATATTAGTGCTGCACCTGCTAGAGCTGACGACACAAACATACCAACTTTTAATTAAAAAAAATCTATTTATTAGTTTAAAACCATCCTTTTTTAGGATGGTTTTTTTATACCTTGTACCTCATACAAGATCAAACACAAAATTTTGGTATTAGAGCAGTCATTGGAGCTATAAATACTACTGCCTATTTTTCTCCAAAGACACCAAGAAACCTGTGTCAAAGCCTGTTATGTTTTACCTTCATTTTTTCAAAATACCTCATAAAAAAGCAAATTTTAACCAATATTTATTGTTTTATTAACTTTTTATTAGGATTTTTGGCATTGACTAATTCAAATAATTATAAAATGAAAACAAAGTTTAGTGGAATTCTAACGCTATTACTAGCGTTGGTAGTGCAACTTGCGTTTGCACAAGAAAAGACAATTTCAGGTACAGTTTCAGATGATTCTGGCTTACCGTTGCCTGGAGCAACTGTCTTAGTTAAAGGTACCAGTTCTGGTACATCTTCAGATTTCGATGGTAAATATTCAATTAGTGCTTCTCAAGGTGCAACAATTGTTTTTAGTTTCGTAGGGTATACGACAACCGAAGTTTCAGTAGGCGCTTCCAATACAATTAATATTACGTTACAAGAAGACACAGAATCCTTGGAAGAGGTTGTTGTAGTTGCCTATGGTTCTCAAACAAAAAAATCAATTGTAGGTGCTTTAACAGTTGTTTCTTCAGATATAATTGAAAATCAACAAACCATATCTGTGACTTCCGCATTACAAGGAAGTGTTCCTGGGGTTAATATTATATCAGGTGGTGGCCAACCAGGAAATAGTCCTACAATCCGTATCAGAGGTACTTCTTCGATTAATGCTTCTGCAGATCCTTTAATTATTTTAGATGGAGCACCTTTCAATGGAAACATCAATACAATTAGCGCCGATCAAATAGAAAGTATAAATGTATTAAAAGATGCCTCTTCTACTTCTCTTTATGGCTCTCGTGGTGCCAATGGTGTAATTTTAATAACTACTAAAAAAGGTAAATTTAATACGCCTACCACTGTTAGTTTTAGATCGACTATAGGATTTGCAAATCAAGCAGTTGACAGACATAAGTTAACAGATACAGATACCTTCACAGAATATACTTGGGAGGCCTTAAGAAATGCATCACAATACGAGGACGGTAATACTGCTGAAGTTGCAGCTACCTCAGCAACAAACAACTTAATTCCTACTTTGGGGTATAACCCTTATGGTATAGCTAACCCAGTTGGAACTGATGGAAAGTTAGTATCTACAAATAAAGCATGGGATACAGATTGGGCAGATCTATTAATAAATGAAGCTGCTATTAGAAAAGAACATACTTTAGCAGTATCTGGAGGTAGTGAGAATACTTCATACTATTTTTCTGGAAATTATTTAGACCAAGAGGGTACTATAAAAACATCTGATTTTGAAAGGATCACTACTAGATTAAGTATTGACACAAAAGTAAACAGTTGGTTCAAAGCAGGATTAAGTGCATTTTATTCTACATCTAAACAAAATGTACCAGATCAAAGCGGTACATCATTTACAAGTACAATTCAATGGATAAATAATCTTTCTTCTTTCTACCCTCTCTATAGAAGAGATGCCAATGGAGCTTTAGATCTTAACTCTAATGGTGAAAAAGTATATGATTACGGAAACACAAGTGGTGGGCAACCAGTAAATGCTGCCCGTCCTCAATTTCAAGGAGAAAATATCGTTGGTTCCCTATACTTGTATGAAGTTAGAAACAAAAGAGACAACTTTACAGCAAATGGTTATGCACAAGTACAAATACTTGAGGATCTAAGTTTTAAAACTCAACTATCTTACGAAAAATACACTTTAGACACTTACGAATATAACCATAATGAGTTTGGTGTTGCTGCAAGTGTTAGTGGTAGAGTAGATCAAGACAGAGACTTTACTACAACTAAAAACATTATTAATTCATTAAATTATAAAAAGACATTTGGTGATCATACATTTAATATTGATGCCATTCATGAAGCTTTTGAAAGAAATAATGATGAGTTAGGAGCTCAAGGTGTTGGTTTTTTACCTAATGTTAAAGTACTTAACGGAAGTACTACACCTGAAAACATAAGTGGCGCTTTTACCGATGAGACATTAGAATCTTATCTAGGTAGAGTTTCTTACAATTTCAAAGAACGTTATTTTTTAGAAGGTTCATTTAGAACAGATGGCTCAAGTAGATTTGCTCGAGAAGTTAGATGGGGTAATTTTTACTCAATTGGTGGTAGTTGGATAGTTTCGGAAGAGAATTTCCTAAGAGATAATAATGTTTTAAATTTCTTAAAATTAAGAGGTTCCTATGGTGAGTTAGGAAATAATAGAACGTTAGTTGATGATGGTACTGGCACATTAGTTGCATCATATTTCCCTTATTTATCGTTATTTGAGACAGGGCAAAATGAACTAACCAATACAGGAGTTCTTTTAGGTTCTGTTGCTGATAGATTTTTAACATGGGAAAAAACAGAATCCATAAATGTTGGATTAGATTTTGGATTATTTAAAAATATTATCTCTGGTTCTGTTGATTATTATAGCAAAGAATCTGTTGACTTAATATACGATCAACCTCTAGCTGTTTCAACAGGAAACGAATCTATAAAAACTAATGTAGGAGCATTAAAAAATTATGGTATAGAAGTATCCTTAAGAGCAAATATCATTAATAATGAGAAATTTAAATGGAATTCTAGTGTAAACTTCTCTTTCGATAAAAATGAAATTACAGAACTAACTCAAGAATCTTTTATCAATGGTACTAAAAGATGGGAAGTTGGCAGATCTCTATATGAATTTTATATGGCTGAGTGGGCTGGTGTAAATCCAGATACTGGTTATGCTCAGTGGTACGTAGATGTATTAGATACCGAAGGAAATCCTACTGGAGAACAAACAACTACACAAGAATATGCCGATGCTTCTAGAAATTATGTCAATAAATCATCGTTACCTGATGTTATTGGTGGATTCAACAATAGTTTTACTTTTGGTGATTTTGATTTTAACTTTTTATTTAACTTTAGCTTTGGTGCTTATGTCTATGATTCGATTTATGCTGGGTTATTTGGTGCATTTGAAACTGCGGGAGGACCTGGGACTGTTGATTTAGCAAACAGATGGCAACAACCTGGTGACATTACAGATGTTCCATTATTATTACAAAATCAAAATGATTTTTCTAGTCGATCTGATAGATTTCTTTTCAAAAATGATTATGTAAGGTTAAAAGCACTTACACTAGGTTATAGTTTCCCAACTGAAACTTTAGAAAAATTTGGCGTTTCCAGATTAAGATGTTTCATACAAGGAGATAATTTACTTACTTTCCAATCTCACGAAGGAATTGATCCTGAGCAAAGTTTTGCAGGAACTACCAATAACAGATCTTATAACCAAAGAATAATTTCTTTCGGTGTTAATTTAGATTTTTAAAAAAAAAACTATGAAAACTAATATATTCAAATTCAAAATTTTATTGCTAGTGGCCTTAATGTTCATTAGCTGTGAAAAAGACTTTTTAGACGATCCTCAGCCTACTGCTTCTGTTGCAGATGTTGTGATTTTTGGTTCCAGAGCTGGAGCAGAAGCTTTATTATCTGGAATACAAAGAAATTTTAGAAGACAATTTACAAGAACAGATGCTGGAGGTGTTTACAGTTTATATTTTGCACGTACCGTAAAAGGTAATGACTTTATTCAAAATTCTTGGTATAATTTTGATTATGACAATGACAATAGAGAACCAAACTATACTAGAACTATTTTTAACTGGGAGTTTCCTTATTATTTAATTAATCAGGCTAATACTCTAATTAACGGTGTTGAAGCTAGCTCATTATCTGATATTGACAAAACGGAATTAATTGCGCAAGGTAAGGCATTAAGAGGGTTTTTCTATTTTCAGCTTGCTATGGAGTTTCAACACACTTACACATATGATTCTTCTTTACCTGCACCTCCTATTTATACAGAGTTGTCTTTAGAAGGGAAACCAATGAGTACCCTTGAGCAGATCTATGATCAAATAGTTTCAGATTTAACAGATGCAGTTGCAGGATTAGGAGATTCCAGATTAGGAAAATCTTATGTTAACCAACAAGTAGCTAATGGTATTTTAGCACGAGTATATCAAGTAATAGAAAATTGGCCAGGAGCAGAAGCTGCAGCAAGAGCTGCATACGGTGGAGATGTTTCTTCTGTCTTAGATGCCAGTACCTATGATGATGGTTTTGATGATATTTCTAATATCGAGTGGATTTGGGGTAGCCCACAAACTAACGATCAATCAAATTTTTTCTACATAGCACCGCATGCTTTTACTGACCATTTTAATGACGGCTATTTTGGAACTTATGTAAATAGAGAATTTGCAGAATTATTTTCTGATGATGATGTAAGAAACCTATTTGACAATACCTATGGAGGAGGGCCAAATGATTGGTTTCATTTAACAACAACCAAATTCACCTTCAAATTTGATTCAGATATGCCTTTAATGCGTACTGCTGAAATGATACTAATAGAAGCTGAAGCTAAATTTAAACAAGGAGACCCTACAGCTCATGATCTGTTATTTGAATTGCAATCTAACAGAGATGTAAATGCTGTAAAATCAACAAATACCGGTAACGACCTGTACGAAGAAATACTTGTTGAAAGAAGAAAAGAGCTTTATGCAGAACTTGGAGTAGAATGGTTTGATGCAAAAAGATTAAGAAGAGGTATTCCAAGAACAGCTAATCATAGACTTATAAATTCTGATCTAGAGCCTGATGATAAAAAATTCTTTTTAAAGGTCCCTCAGAAAGAAATCGATGCTAATGATAATATTGACGAAAGTGTTAATGACGGTAGATAAAAGTATTCTTTTTTAAGACATATTTAATTTAAAAGAGGCTGAGATTTTCGAGGCCACTGAAAAAGGTAGTTCTTTTTCAAATGTAATTTTAAAAGCGATTAAGAAAAAGGTAATATTTCTTAATCGCTTTTATGTTTTGTGTAATTTTTTGATATGGGCTTATATATGAAGTTAAAAAATGCTTCAAAA
>NZ_JAUOEK010000149.1 GCF_030540835.1 Flavivirga aquimarina
TAGTAACACTTGGTCAAGGGGTACAAAAAATCTAGATCCAGAACCTCTTTTAATCGCCGATAAAAGTTGTGCTCGGGGACACGTTCACTAAGTTGGAATTGTGAGAATAATTTCTCTTGATATTCTTTTTTACCTTGCATATAACAAGATACGAATTTTCTGTATATTTAACCTGTGTTTGTGCAACAGGCACAATGTATAAAAATAATGCTAAATTTAATACTTAATCAAAGGTTAGTGCCTATTTGGTCACTCTGATTTTCCTGCGGAAAATCCTCGGACACAAAACCGCACTATTCTTATACGAGACCGTTGCCAACAATATGAAGAAAACTCAAAAAAGGAGGATATTTAAACGAATATTTTTAGTTCTGACAATTTCAGGACTTCTTTTTTTGCATTTCTATGTACCTAGATTTATAACTGAAATTAAGAATCCTCTCATACAATTAATTAAAGGTAATTATTTAATTACAGAAGTTCCAATTTTCGAGAATAATGAACTAAATGGAAAATACATCAACTTTAATTCTTTTGATGATACAAAATTATCAAGTTATTTAACTTACTCAAGTTTAGATACAGTAAAAGGAACAATCATTTTATTACACGGAATTAGGTCTAAAAAAGAAAGCTTTATTGAATTGAGTACTAAACTATCAAAACATGGTTTCAATACGGTAGCCTTGGATTCAAGAGCTCACGGACAAAGTAATGGAACATATTGTACTTTCGGAGTAAAAGAAAAAAAAGATGTTTCTGAATTAATTAGTGTTTTATCAGAAAAAGAAGGAATAACTGAAAACATAGGAGTTTGGGGGCAATCTTTAGGAGGAGCAATTGGTTTACAAGCTCTTGGAAATGATAAACGAATTAAGTTTGGAATAATAGAAAGTACGTTTTCCGATTTTAAAACAATAACAAATGATTACTTTAACTATCACGCTGGATTTAATATTAGACCACTAACGAATTATTTAGTTTACAGGGCTGGAAAAATAGCTGACTTTGACCCAAAAGAAGCAAAACCAATTAAATATTGTGAAAACATTGAACAGCCTATTTTAATTATTCACGGAAATAAAGACGAAAGAATTAATATTCAATATGGTAAAGATAATTTTTCAAAAATCCCAAGTACAAAAAAAGAATTTATAGAAATAGAAAATGCTAATCACTTGAATGTATGGAAAACTGGAGGAGATGAATATTTTGAAAGAATAATAAAATTTATAAATAAAAATACTGTTGGCAGCCGTGTATAATTAATGGCTTGTTATCGCCTACTTACGAAAATCCTCGCGGATTTTCTATTCGATTTTTATTTACTAAATTAGGTGCTTAAACACGCCACTAATCATACACAAAACCGTTGTGTTTAATTTAAGCAACACACTCGAAAAAAAAGAAAATGAGTCGAAAAAAATGGACATCTGAAAAAATATTCACTCGACTGCTGAATAATAAAACGCAAAAGACTTTTTGGGAAAATATTCGAGAATTAAGAAAGCGACCAAATAAAGATGTTTATAATAAAGCTTTCAAACTTGCTAAATCTAAAATTGAAAAAGAGAAAATTATTGGAATTTATGTTTTAGCTCAATTAGGTTTTGACCCAAGATTTCAACAAGACAAAACAGTAGATTTATATTTTGAATTATTAGAAAATGAGACGTCACCAAAAGTCATATCAGCAATTTTATCCTCTATAAGTCATAATAATGAGAATTTAAATGAGCAACAGGTTTTAAAATTAATAGAATTCAAAACTCACAAGTTTGTTAATGTTAGGTTTGAATTGGCACTTGCACTTTCTTGTTTGGAAAATGATAACGCAATAAAAACTTTAATTGAATTATCTAACGACAAAGACTCTGACACCAAAAATTGGGCAACTTTCGGAATAGCAACGCAAATTGAAAACGATACTAAAGAAATCAGAAATGCATTGTGGAATAGAATTACAGACAAAGACGAAATTACAAGATTAGAAGCGATTTCAGGATTAGCAAAAAGGAAAGACAGAAAAATAAAGGAAGTTTTAAAAACTGAACTTGAAAGCATAGATGAAAATGGTTCACTGATTTTGGAATCTATTGAATTATTTAATGATAAAGATTTCATCCCATTGTTGGAAAAGAAAATCATAGAGAATAAAAAATCAAAAAAAGTTAATGAAGATTGGATTTTGGAAACAATAAGTAAACTGAAAGTCAAATAAAAAACGAACGCACAACAAGGGTATAAGTAATTGCTTGTTATCGCCTACTTGGAAATTCCTTCGGAATTTCCTCTGGTTCGTTTTAGTTTACTAATTTAGTTGCTGAAACACGCAACGAAATCATACACGTTATGGTTAATTTACCTAAACCAATGAACAGAAAACTGATTTTAATATTTCTACTTACAATTTCCCAAACTTCTTGGTCTCAAGATTGTGATTTTGAAATACGAAATTTATCGAATAATCTAAACGGGAAATCGGAACTTCTTGAAAAATTGGAATACGAAAAAGTTGTCGAAATTTCAGAAAAACTCATTGACTATCAACCAAAATCTGAACTTGAACTGACTAAAACATATCCTGAAATTTTTAAACTTAAAGATTCTTGCTACACTTTTCGAGCAAATGCAGATGATGGAATTGGAATTAACAAAGGACTCTTAAAAGCTTGTAAAAATAAAGTTAAATCAAAAGAATATTCAGATTTTAAATTCAAAGGAGTTTATTGTGGAAATGCTTTAATAGAAATCACAGGATATGAAAGTTGGGGATTTTTATCCGTTGACTTAAAAAATGGACTCACTTGCTTTACTATGGGAAAACCTATCACATCTGACGGGCAAATTGCTATTTCATACTCAAACTATTATGGAGAAGAAGAAATTGCGTTAACGGATTTAAAAACTAAAGAACAGTACGTTATCGGAATTGAAGGTTGGAGAACCGTAGATGTAAAAATAAATGAGAATATTTATTATTTAAAACTTGAATCTGATTTTCAAACTAACTGTAAAAAAGAAATAAAATATTTAAAACTGAAAATAAAAAACTAACCACAATGTATAACCGCAATTACGGCGGATTCGACTACGTCCGAATCCACTCGGAATTGCTAGGGCTAGTGCTTAAACCGAAAATTAACGCATATTAACCCGTAACTGACGGTTAATACGCGACCGTTGTACATATGAGAAAAACGCTTTTCACATTAATCCTACTGATTTTATCACTCGCAACTAAAGCGCAGGAGAACAAACTCATTTCGGAACTGAATAAACAAAAAGGTGCGGATAATCAAGTTTCATTCATTATGAAACTTCCGATTCTAAGTTTAGAAGATAACAGTACAATAATTAGCCTTAAAAAGAAACTCAAATCCGACTTAAATGACATATATTCTTGTGTGAATTCTTTTGTGAATAGTAAGGAGTTGAAATTGAATGAGAAGGAAATAAGGGAACTAAAAAAACGGACAAAAAATATCGCTTCTGAATTTTATAAATCAAATAATTACACTCTATTAAAAACCTCTGGTGGAATTGCTCCTGTTTATGGAGTCGGAATTGATACTATTGCAAATAAAAAAGTCGCTGTCGTCCATTTAGGAGGTGATTGTAGTATTGATGAAATTGATTTAAAATGGGATGAAATAACTTCCGTTTTTAATTCAAAAATGGAAGCGCTTTTGAATGAATAAATACGTTCAACAAAATGTAAAAATAATTGCTTGGTTCTCGCCTACTCGGAAAATCCTACGGATTTTCCTCTGGTTCGTTCCAGTTTTGGTAAGTTAGTTACTTAATCACGCAACTATCCTTACACAAACAGTTAGTAACAAGGAATATTCTGAAATCCCATAAAAACTTGTAACAAAATCTTATGACTTTCGTCTCGTTTATACAACACAATTTAGTCATATAGAAATGGAATCAATACTAAACAAAAAAATTTCAATTATCCTAGTAGTTTTTATTTTAGCTTCAGTTTTTATTCTTTGGGAGCATTTTAATGGTGGAGTGATAACTCATCATCTATTAGCAAGAGAAGATTTGCCCGGTATTTCCAATTTTTGGGGATTATTGAGTATTCCATTGTTAACTTGGTTAATAATGTCTTTAATAAATAAACGACGAGATAAAATAATAAAGTCTGAACCAACGAACCTTGAAAATTATGATAGCAAAATTTTGAAAGGTTTTCTAGTTGCATTGTTATTTGGAATCATAGCATCATTACTATGGGAATTTAATTTTTCGAGTTCTCTACAATACTTTATTCTTGCCCCTATTATTATTGCTTTTTTTAAACCTGTTCATTTGCCAGAATATCTATTAGGATTTGTAATTGGAATGTTATTTACATTTGGAGGAATACTGCCAATTATAATCGGAATAGTATTATTAGTATTATGCTTTTTAATAAATAAATTAACACGAATCTTGAAAAATATTTTTATCAAAAGTTAATTGAATAAAAATGAATAATTGAACTAAGTAAAAGTTTAAAAACCCTGTAGTTAATAACGTGTCCTATGAAAAACACTAGCCAATCCCGATAGCTATCGGTACTTCAAAGTTACTATTTTCTTTTTGACTTAAACCACTTTTTTCTTTTTGATATAACTTGCTCAGCATCTTATTTGTGATCGATTCCTGACTAACGTCTTTAAGCTCTCTACTAATGAGCTGTGCATCTATGCGGTCGGTCTTGGTATGTTTCTCTTTTGCCCTTGCGATGAATATCCGCAGGGTTAACCACCAAGGACTTCCAACCATAACCCTGAAAACAACGATGTGCGTAATAGCCACAACAGCCTGCCTCATAGGCAACACTCACCTGATATTCCGGATAATGTCTCAATACATATTTATGCAAAACTTCTGGTTTTGGCTCCATACTTACGGATTTACCACTAAACAGGTCTGTGGAACAATGGATTTTCCAGCTGCGTTTGTGTATGTCTATTCCAATGTATAACTTTGATGGGGCAGTAATTTGAGTGTTCATATCTTACATTGTTTTGATGATCTTTAAAGATACTCGACTTACTGCTTTTTCATGGATGCTATAAAACATAGCTTATGTTTAAATAAACTATTTTTTTTGTTTCTTTATAAAACAAAAACACCCTCGAAAGGGGGGCGTTTATTTAAACGCTACATTTTATATATGTAACCGTTGTAGGTAATCCCTCATAGACTCCAAAAGAGTCTTTAATACTATGGCTAACGAAGATGAGAAAAATGAGATAAAAAACAACTAATTTTAAATTGTTGATTTTGAACACAATAATTTTACGTTAGTCAGAATTAAAAACCAATATAATGAACAAACTTTTCATTTTGATATTTGTCATTTTCGGACTACAAACCGACTGGCTCAATGAAACCAAAAAGACAATAGCTGAAACTGATAAAAATGCTGTTTTGATTGCTACTAAAGTTATTGATGAAAAAGATGGGAAATCTACAACAACAGAATATAAAGCAGGAGAAAAAAAGAAAATAAAAGTAGAATTCGTTCATACCAAATTAATGGATATTGAAATGTATTTTTACGAAAAAAACGGATTTGTGTTTGGAGAAATAATAAACGGAAAAGATATTTTGCTATACAAAAGAAAACGTTTAGAAAGTGAACCTTATGCTACTCTAATTGACTCAAGAACTTACTTCAAAAATGAAACCGAAGGAATCAATTTAATCCGTAAAGTGAATATTTATGAAACTGACAAGATTGAAGATGTTAGAAAGAAGTTGAATAAATTGAAATTTGAAACCAAGAATTTAAACGGAGATGATTACATTCGAATGAAAGAAAAATTTTATAGAATAACAAAAATTGAAAAATAAAAAACTACCTACAGTGTATATAAAAAATAGCGCAAGTCATTGCTAGCACAAAGGTTTGGGTATTTTTGGAAAGTCACCAAATTTTTAAATTTGACAAATTCCCAAAAACAAAATAATTAGTAAAATTTAAAAATTCGGCTTGTGTATAATTCGAAATTTATCGCTTATTTTCAGCGCTACATTTCATATACGAGACGTTGTGCCTCATTTAAAAAAACCGAACTAATTGAAAATATTTCCAGAAACAAAGTATTTAATTGGCTTAAAGAATGAGTGTTCGAAAACTCTTTCCGACTTACAAAAGGAAACTTTGTCTGACGAACAATTTATTGTGGAATGGAATAAAATATTTATCGGAAAGGTTGACCAAAATGGCTTTGAAATAAAATTAGCAAAAAAAAGATTTGGGTCATTTTGTATCCTGAAAGGAAAATTAGAAAACAAAAATGGAATATTGAAAATTCAAATCAGTAAAATATATAAACTGCTTTCAGGGATTTTGGTTTTATTTGTTATTTCGGGATTTGTTATTTCATTAATTCGGAGCGAATTCGAAACTTCATTAAAAATCATTCTATTCATTTTGGCTTTTAGGTTTGTATTTATTGAGGTATGGTTTAGAGTGAATTCAAAAAACAGTATGAATGAATTAACAAAGGTCATCGGAATAATTAAACAAGAAAAAAACAAGGCACAACATAGTATCCTATAAAAAATTGCTATTTTGTGCTTAACCAATGTGAGTTGCTCTTTTGCTAGCTGCTGATTTTCCTTCGAAAAATCCTCGCACACAAACACGCAACTTCTAATACACATCAACGTTAGCAATAAGCATGACTCGTCCTGAATAAAGGCTACATAATTTAACACAATTATGTACAAAAATGACAAAGTAATTAGACGTTACAGCGAACCTTTCAAATTAAAAATTTTAGACGAACTTAGCATTGGAAAACATACAAAGAGTGAACTTT
>NZ_JAUOEK010000152.1 GCF_030540835.1 Flavivirga aquimarina
CTACGAAGAATTCTGTAATTTTATCTCTAAGCATAAAGGTTGTTTTTTGAGGTTAAACTAAAATTTGACACTTTAATTTACTCAAAATCAGCCTTTTTTGCTAATAAATCTTGCATTAATTCTTATCCAAGATTCACGTTATATTAAGGTCTAAATGTATTTGATGCGTATTAATTCAAAAAAGACAATTACATGTTACTTAGTAATTCGCAGCATTAATTTTCCCATTTTTTTTCCAAGCCATATTTGTGCTTCACTATTAAAATGAGTATTATCTTTTAATGTTTTTAGCTTGTTTGTATTTATTATAAACACATTTTTATCTGCTTTTGCTACTTTATCTTGAGCTTCTTGAACAACCTCTGTAAAATCAAAATTCCAAGGTGTTTTTTTTAAAAGAGACTTGGAAATCCGCCCCATAACAATTGGTAAATCTTCTTTTTTTGTTTGTTTCCTCACATCTGCAAAAAGTAATTTCAAATTCTTTTCATAAGCACTAGCCCATTCTATAGTTTCTGCATCAGATTCTCCTTGCATCCATAGCATACCACAAATCTCATAAGCAATGCCTTTTTCTTTTAAATTTTTAACTGCACGATCTAAATTTTTAAGCAATCTGGAATACATAGGTTGCTCTGGCAGCCAATGTTTCCATAGCTTAGTGCCACCTCCTGATGTTTTTACTACTGCAATTGTGTGGTTAGGATTTTTTTTTGAAAGTAAATGGGTGAAAGCTATTTCTGGTCCGAATTTATATTTTCTTCTTTCGGCAAAAGAATCGGTTCCTAAAACCACCCATTTTTCTTTTTTATTATCCCAAGTTATAATATTTTCAGGGTGTGTTTGGTATTCCAGCGGAAGCTCTTCAGACAAACCACAACCATCCATATTAGATTGACCTCCTAATAGAAATATTTTTACCGGTCTGGAAATTTCGATTTGCGAGATACCTGTACTTGTTACGCAAACAAGTACTAGGAATATAAGCCATTGCTTTTTAATTTTCATACTTAAAACTCTAGTAACAGAATTATATTTGTTTAGTTCAACCTAACATCTACAACTGTGGTATCATTATATTTTTTTTGTAATTCCAACAATTGTGCATACATGGTTTGAGTAATCCCTCCATACCCCTTTTTTCCATATAAATTATTGATTTCACCTGGGTCTTCTTCCAAATCGTATAGTTCCCACTGGTCTATATTATTATAAAAGTGAACCAATTTATGTTTATCTGTTCTAACACCGTAGTGTCTTTTAACATCATGAGGTCCGGGATATTCATAATAATGATAATACAAAGCATCTCGCCATGCACTACCCTTTTCTTCTTTTAATAAAGGCAGTAATGATTTTCCTTGCATATCTTGAGGAATCTTAGCACCAGCTAATTCTAAAATAGTAGGTGCATAATCTATATTTTGTACTAATTTATTAACAGTTCCTTTTTTAATTTTAGACGGCAACTTCATTACTAAAGGTGTACGAAATGACTCTTCATATATAAAACGTTTGTCGAACCAACCATGTTCCCCTAAATAGAAGCCTTGATCTGATGTATAAACTACTAAGGTGTTTTCTGCCAGCCCATTTTCTTCTAAATAATCTAAAACCTCCCCTACACTATCATCTACAGAGGCTATACATCTTAAATAATCTTCTAAATAACGTTGATAACTCCATTCTAATAATTCTTTTCCTGTAAGCTTAGCCTCTTTATAGGCATCTATTTCTTTTTTGTATGCTTTGTCCCAGGCAGCTCTTTGCTCCGGATTCATACGATTCATTTGATTCTCAAAGTATTTTCGCAAAGGCCCTTCTATCTCGCCTTCTTTATCAAGCATCTTTAAATCATTTACAGGGCAAAAGTCTTTCATGTGCATTCTTTGACTTGCAGCTGCTGTACGCCCCTCATAGTCATCATAAAAACTATCAGGAATTGGAAACTTTACATCATTGTATTTATCTAAATATTTTATATCGGGCATCCAACATCTATGAGGTGCTTTATGATGCATTAAAAGTGCAAAAGGTTTTGTTGTATCTCTCTTTTTCAACCAGTCTAAACTATAATCAGTAATCAAACTAGTAACATATCCTTCTTTTCTTGATTTCTGCCCCATTTCAATAAAATCTGGATTATAGTAATCTCCCTGTCCTGGTAAAATATTCCAATAATCAAAACCTGTAGGGTCGCTCCCCAAATGCCATTTCCCTATCATAGCTGTTTGGTAGCCTACTTGTCGCAACATCTTAGGAAAGGTTGGTTGGCTTCCATCAAATTGCTCTCCATTGTTACGCTGTCCATTAAGATGTGAAAACTTACCTGTAAGCATAACTGCTCTACTTGGTGAACAGATAGAATTGGTTACAAAGCTTCTTGTAAACTTGACACCTTCGTTTGCTATTCTATCGATATTAGGTGTTTGGTTCAACTTACCATTGTAACAGCTCATGGCTTGGTAACCATGATCATCCGTCATGATATAAATTATATTGGGTTGCTGTGCTTTCTTTTCTTTCTCAGGCTGCTTACATGACGTAAAGAAACCTGCAAACAATACTGCGATGTATATGGAAAATAGTCTTTTTTTATTCATTATAAAAAGGTGAATGTTAGTTACTAAGTACGCAAACAGAAATGCGGGTTAAAGACTTTTTCTACAACTCTTTAATCTTAATATTTTTGAACCATATTTTACTCCCATGGTCTTGCAATCCAATAAATCCTGTTTTTGATTTTCCATAAGCTGGAAAGTTCTTCCATTTACCTTTTGCGACTTTAGAGTCCCATTCATCATTCCAAGCTGTAAACTCTACAATCTTTTTTCCGTTAAGGTAATGGGTTACTTTACCTTTATTAAAGACTATTCTCGAACTATTCCAAGTATTAATTGGGTTTAGATTTTTTTGAGTAGAATCTGCTGGTGTCATGGCATAATCTGCTCCTGTTGAATTGTACGGTGTTACCCCGCCTGGAAACCCCAAATCATCAATAATTTGGTATTCAGGACCCGAAAAATACGTAGCCTCCAACTCCGGAGCTTCAACTATGTGATATAATATCCCACTGTTTCCTTCTGGTGCTAATTTCCATTCTAACTTAAGATCAAAATTATCATATTTATCGGTTGTTATAATATCTCCCATTATATCGCCTCCAGCTCCAATAGTCATTAAAGTTCCTTCTTCTACTTTCCAGGCTACAGGCATATCATTAGTTTTATAACCTCTCCAACCATTAGTTGTTTTTCCATCAAATAATAATTTCCAGCCGTCTTCTTTTTCCTGTTTAGTTAAAACATTGTCTTGAGCGGTATTTGTATTACATCCCATTAGAAAAATACAGCTTATGATTAATAGAATTAAAAAATTACGGTTTTTGATTAAATTTTTCATTAGATTTTTATTAAAAGTTTATTCGAATTTTAGGTCAACTGAAGAAAGCCATTTTCGTCGAAGATACTCTTCAATTCCTTTTCTTTCCCAATTTGTAAGTGCTCTATTTATAAATATCATTTCGGCTACAGATGCTTCCCATAAACCCTCTACTCTACTGAAAGGTATATTGGATTTCGATTCTAATTCTACAGTAAGAATACAATAATCCATAGGGTTAGCTGTTGTAAAAGGATCTATTTTCTTACCATTAAGATACACCTTGCCATTTTTGGTTTTTTCATCAATTGTATCTTCATCAAAAATCGCTTTTTTAGAGTCCTTGCTTTTTCCTATAATACCGTTCAACGCTCTATATGGACTTGCTCCGGGAAAAGACATAGAGCTTTCTTTATAAACTAATATGATGGTTTGATAATCTACAACCTTTTCTTTCATCACAGACACCCATACATGATCTAAAGCCGCAACTCCTTTACCATTTATTTTATTAGGTTCGTACTTAACAAATATGCTATTGGGCGTGTTACGCGATTTATCTTTCCATGTTTTAACTGGGCCTCTTTCGGGCGCAATCACATCTGTTTTTCTATCTCCATTTATGTCGCTGGCATCAAACCAAAGGAGCATACTTTCTCTTTCTAATTCTAATGGGTTTATGGCAACTTTTCTTTTATCTGCAATGTCACCTACCGCAAAACCAATTCTATTTACACTCTCTGCTTTTGTTAAATTATTTTTTGCAGATACATAGTAATTACCTTTAGTTTTAGGAGAAAATGTATTACCGGTATGTATTGGGAATTCATAGGCTTCTCCTTTATAGGCATTAGCATCTTCTGTATACCATTTGTAAATATAATCTTTTAAGGGGTTTACTATTTTCAATGTCTGTGCATCAACTGTATCTAATTCTATATTGTTTATTTCAAATGGATAAACTTCTGGAATGGCAACCATACCCTGTCTCACATTTTTATTAGCATCAGTAACCACAAAACTATAATTATCTGGCGATAGGTTTATCCTTTCTTTTTTACTAACTGGCACTGTCTTAACTGTTGAGGGTACTCTAATGTAATCTATATTGGGTAATGACTGACCGTTAGAAACTAGTGTTATCTTGTTATAACCTTCTTTTAAATAAACATTAATGACTGATGAATCCCAACCCGTATATAAGGGACGTGTTTGATTAAAGCGCATAGATTCGTTTTCCAGCACCTCATTGATTGAAATTTGTGCATAAGAACCTTTCATTAAAATACCTCCATAAATAACTTCTACCGGATATATTCCGCTGTTTGCTACCTCAACATTCCATGAAACTTTGCCTTCTTGATTTTTAAAATGTACAAATGAATTATTACTGGCACTTAGAATGGTTTTTATTTCATAATCTGATATTTCGAATGTAGCATTTTCGGCTTCGTAAATTTGATTAGCTCCATAGTTAAATTTAGCATTTTTCCATTGTACATGGTAAGGTGGAGTTCCTCCTGTAAATTGCAACGCTACTGCTCCATTATTCTTCTTAATTTCTGAAGCTTTAATAGTTGTTATAATTTCTATTGCTTCATCTTTTTTCTTAGCTTTAGTGGTCTTATTTTTTTCTAAACGACTCTTATAGATCGTATAATGGGCTTTTGCTTTTCTATATTCACTATCAATCACTGTTAAATCGTATATACCTACCCCGGCATCTTTCAATATGTCATCGGTACCCCCGGTAGACCACATATAATTATAGGGAGGCTTCCCTCCTGTAATAGTTGGTTTAATTGTATTAGACGTCTCTGATTTTTTATCTTTTTGTTTTGCGTCTAATGTTACTACCAACTTTTTAGCATTAGATGTCGGTGATGTATTTGAAATATTCCAAGTAACTTCAAATTTAGGAAACTTGGCATACGGTGGATCGGGTCTTATATAACTTGTTTCATCTGTAATGGAACAAGTTAATTTATATTGGGATATCGCTCCAAATTCAACATCTATTTCGTCTATATTGGTTGCTATTATTTTTCCATTTAAAATCCATCTAACTACCTGCGTATTTGGTTGTGGTGTAATATGATCTACTGCAAAATGTAATTTGGTCTTTCCATCTATATTAATCGAAGTATTGCTAGGACTTATATGATTAATAGGGTTTACCAAATCGTATACTCTCATAGACACTCGCTGGTCGCATACTGGGCACATTTCTTCGGTATTATCAAACACCCCTGCCCCCATAATACAACCTTGTGCTGTTGGCCGGAAATAATTAATTAAATGGTATTGATTTCCTTCAAAAGCACCCACTTTGTCTAAATATTCTTGTTCGTATGGTGTTGGTAGTGGTGTTGTTGGTTCTATCCACTTTTTCCATTTTATTTTATCGCGTTCATGCTCAATATCGGAAGCATATGTAGGAAACGCACTTGTCCCAGTGGCTACTGCTGTGTATTCATCGCCAAGGCTCATACATGTATGTGAGATTTCATGTAGCATTTTCCCTATTCCATTACCTGCTATAACAGCTGTTCCATATCTTTTTTCCAGGTTTCTGGCAGCTCCACCGCCTCCTTTATCTCTATTAGGCATCACTAAAAAAGTAACCCATCCTTTGTGTTCATCTTTCCAAGGTAAAAACAACTTATCGCGAATTGCATCTACTGCTTGAACATCTATACCTTTTTTCCATTCTGGAACATCTGGAACCCATAGTCCGTATACATTAAAAAACTCTTTATAGTTTGCATAGGCTGTTTTTGCTCGCTCATCTCCATAAGTTAAAGCTGCTACTAATGAATTATTGATATCTTTAATAAATTCATCTCTCATAGCCGGTGAATTATAAGGCTCACTCTCAGATGATGTCCATTGGTTCATAATAACCACATTGATTCTGTTATCCTTATCCCCTGTTATTTGAATAGGTATTAACTCAGATTTTTCAATTAATGCATCAATCTCCTTTTCACTCCATATTTTTTTGGGATATTTTCGATTTTGAGAAAACATTAAAGACACTATTCCCAGAAATAGAAAACATACTACAAACCGCTTACTCATTGTATTAATATTTTGTATTAAAACACTTTCTTAATATTGATAATTCCTAATTTTTAGGACAAAAACAGTTGATAAAAATACGTTTTAAAAGGCTTTTATAGAATACAAAATTATCTATGTAGTATAGTATATTTACAAATTACTATTATTCTATAATTCTTTGCGTCATTAGTTTATTTATCACCGAATCACATTTATGAGCATAGGATACTATTTTATCTGCATACTTTTTATCTAATGCCAGGTTATTCGTTTCATAAAAATCTTCTTTATGATTATATAATTCTACATATTCTGGATTAGCTTCGTACCTTATGTATTTCCATGTTTCATCTCTAAAACACTCTGTCTTTGGCAATAAAGAAACGCCTTCTCTTTGATGTTCGAAAAAAGCTGACTGACGCCAATCTTCAATATCTTTATTATAAAAAGTTGCAAGACTTTCTCCTTGATAAACTTTTGGGATGTCTATCCCTGCATATTCCAATATAGTTGGTGCGATATCAAGATTTAGCACCATCTCATCAAAAGTTTTCGCCTTTGATGGTTCAGACTCTCTTGGGTCATAAATTACTAACGGCACACGTAGCGATTGTTCGTGCATTAACCATTTGCCAGAAAACCCTCTTTCTCCAATATAATAACCATTATCACCCATAAAAATAATTACTGTGTTATCTGCTAAGCCTTCTTCTTTTAATGTCTTTCTTATTCTTCCTATAACACTGTCTACCGTACTAATCATCCTATAATATCCTTTCACCATTTTTTGGTATTTGTCGGGTGTATCATAACGCCAATACCATCTTTTCCTGTTCATAGTTTGCTTCATAAATTCGGGCAAGGCATCAAAAAAAGCTGGATCTGCAGTAAGGGGGGTAGGAATTTCATCGTCAACATAAAGACTGTCTACATATTTAGGCCAAAAGTATTGCTCCTCGGCACTATCGTCTGCATGGGGAGACCAAAATGATAGTGATAGACAAAAGGGTTTATCATTATCAGATTTTATAAAGTCTATAGCATGATTTCCATGAATATCTGCAAGATGTACTTCTTTTCCATCTTCTTCTATTAAATATGGCCAACGTGTTTTTATACAAGTATCAAATAAAGAATCTTCAATGCCTTTATTCACTTTTACTCCAAATTTACCTATCATACCTGTTCTATAACCTGATTTTTTTAGTAAATATGGATAACTTTTATACATATAGCCATTATTTAAACTTGGCTTTCCGAAATTAAAGTCATGTGTTCTTTCGTATAACCCTGTAAATATGGTAGCTCTACTTGCTGTACATATGGGTGTTGTTACGAAAGCGTTTTTAAAATACAGACCGGTACTGGCAAGTTCATCCATATTGGGAGTTTTAATTATGGTATTACCTGCATACCCTAAAGCATCCCATCGTTGATCGTCTGTGAGAATAAAAATTATATTTGGTCTTTCTTTTTCTTTAATCTCCTTTTCTTGATAGCTTTTATTTTTACACGCTAATACAAGTCCTGCCAATAGAAAAAAAACTATTATATTTTTCATAATTTTATTTATTTAAACCTGAGTATTTATTGAAAATATATTAATCAAAGAGTATCACTTTTTGTTTATAATTGTCTTTTAACAGCCTGTCGGGTACAGATGCTACATAATCTTTTATTTTTGGTTCTTCTCCTTTTCCTATATAATTTACATATATACATTCTGTACTAAAGGTTTTGCTACTTCCTTTTAATTTAAAATAGGTTTCAAAACATGTCGTACCTGCTTTTAGATTAAGCTCAAACTTTACTGTTTTCATATCATTAGTTACGGTAGCTGTTTTGTAAATATTCCCAACATTTAAATGAACATTTTCAATGTCTACTTCTTGGTCACCACGCCTGTTTTCTACTATCCTTTTTTCCGATTCCTGAGGCCAACGATTCAAATTCACTTCATATTTTCCATCTCGTGCCACATTAACGACCCATATTTTTTTTCCATTGCGAGTATGGGCATCGTGAGCATATAGGCTTACTGGGTTTTCGTATGGTGTTCCAATATATATTTTGGCATATTTATCAAAATCTACAGAAACATCTTCCCACCAGTTCTCATACCTATGATATAAATCCTTAACGATATTTGGATGTTGTTTAACGACATTTGTTTTTTGTTCTGGATCGGTTTTTATATTATACAATTCGTCTGTTTCCCTTTTAACAAGTCGCCATTGCTCTGTTAAAACTTGATATTCTTTATCTTTTACAGGGTATTCAACACGTTGGTTATGTATAAACAACGTCCTGTCATCCAACCATTCTTTATTTGATCCATCTAGAAGCGGCGTTAAATTTCTGCCATCTATTTTAAGTGTGTCATCAATATTTAACTTGCATAAATCAATTAAGGTTGGCATAACATCAATGTGTGCTGTTAGTACATCTATATCTTTACCTCCTTTTATATTACCCTTAGGCCAACGAATAAAAAACGGTACATGTTGCGCATTTTCATATCCCCATATTTTACCTCCTCGCATACCACTACTATACCCTTCTTTAACTAAACCTGTTTCAAAATCAATAACGATACCCCCAAACCATGGACAAGGCCCATTATCCGTCATAAAAATGACAATGGTATTTTCCTCTAATCCCATATTCTTAACTTCTTTAAACAAAACTCCTATATCTTCATCAATCTTACTTATCATTCCATAATAGCTAGCTAGACGCCCAGAAACCTGTTTTTTATAAGGCTCTATATACTTTTCATCTACTAAAAGTGGTGCATGTGGTAAATTTGTAGATATGTAACAAAAAAATGGTTTGTCTTTGTTTTTTTTGATATAATTTATTGCTTCACCAAACCATACTGTATTGCAATACCCATCGTACTTTTTAAATACTCCTTTATGTTTATAAGTATCGTCATCATAATTATTCCCCCAATAGTCGGGGTTCTGCCCAATACCGCCACCACCATGTACAATAGCTTCTTTAAAACCGCGATCTATGGGCCGAAAGGGATAATTTTCCCCTAAGTGCCATTTTCCAAATACTGCTGTTTCGTAACCATTATCCTTAAATAGTTCTGGCATGGTTACCATGCCTTCTTTTAATAAAGATCGACCTCCTATAGTATGCCAAACACCTGCACGGGCAGAATAATTTCCTGTTAGTAAAGCAGATCTGGTAGGTGAACATGATGGATCTACATGAAAGTCTGTAAAACGAATACTCTTTCTGTAAAACTCATCTATTATTGGTGTTTTTACATACGGGTTTCCGTGACAACTAAGGTCTCCGTACCCTTGATCGTCAGTCATAATAATAATGACATTAGGCTTCTTGGTATCTACATTTGATACAGTTGTTTTATGTTCTTCCTTACAACTAAAAAAGACAAAACATAAAGCCACTATTACTTTAAGGTTTGTCTTTTTCATTTGCTATTAATAAATTTAATTAAACCAATATTACATTGATAGGATACTTGAGGTTAAGCTAACCTTTTACTTAGAAAATTATCTTAATTCTAAATTCATGATTTTATTTAAAATTAATGCAACTGCACCTATGGATGTCGCTTGATCACCATGTGTTGCTGGTAAAATTTGCACTTTTAAGTTTGACTGGAGCAAATATTTCTTCTTCTTTTCTTCTATTAATTTAAACAATAAACCTTCATTTAAAGAAATTCCTCCTCCAATATAAACTGTTTCCGGATTTAATAAATTAGCTATAACACCAATACCTTTACACAAATACTCAGCAATTTTATCAAAAATTTCAAGAGATGTTTTATCTCCTTTTAATGCTGCATTGGCTACAAGCTCTGCCGTAATCAAGTCTTTATTTCCTCCCGACAGTTCTTTTAACATTTCTGACCTGTTATTTTCTAATTCCTGAATTCCTAATGATGCAATTCTGTGTCCAGACGCCAAAGCTTCTAAACATCCATACATACCACATTTACATTGAACATCGCTATCGGGATCGACAGAAATATGACCAAATTCTCCAGCAAACCCATTATATCCTTTTAACAAATTACCTTCTGCTACAATACCTGATGCAATTCCATAGCCAATATTTATAACCACAAAATTTTTCTGATTTTCACGTATTCCCATTTTCAATTCACCCAAAGCCATTAAACGTGTTGAATTGTCATAGAAAAACGGTAAATCCAATCGTTTATCTAACTCTTTTCTTAAATCTATGTTCGACCAACCAAAATCGGGTGAAGATTCAATAATTCCTGTTTCACTATTCACAAGACCCGCAACGCCTATACCTATACCCCAAATTTTCTCATCAGGTCCTTTTCTTTTTCGAAGCTTAGCTACAATTGCCACTATTTTTTCAACAATACTTTCAAAGCCTTTTTCCAGTTCGGTTGGTACTTGTATCTCTGAAATAAAATTGGCGTTTAAATCAACCAAACAGCCTCTTATGTAAGTAGCTCCTAAATCGATACCTATAACATGATTGCTTGTGTTTTTAAACTTAACGATTAACGGAGGCCTCCCACCGCTTGAATCACCTAATCCTAGTCTTTCGACCAGTTTATCATTAAGAATTAAATCATTTACTATTCTTGTAATGGTTGGTGGTGTTAATCCGGATTTCTTGGCTATGGCAGATCGGCTAATTTCATTTTCATGCTTTATAAGCTTTAAAATAACTTTTTTATTTTCAAGATGTAAAAGCCCAATATCCATCTTATCATATTCTTTTCTCATAATCCATTATTACTTTTTAAATATATTAAAATAACTTTCATAAAGCAACACAATTTTAAAAATTATAAATTGACTAATGATAGTTTTATTAATTATATTAAAAACACATATTTAACTATTATTTATTGAGATATTATATTTTCATTTAATACATAAACAGAAAAATTATTTTACAACTATTTTTCCGCTATGAAAGTAAGCTTTTTTCTGTTTTTATTATGATTTCTGATGTAAAATATCCTAAAAAACTAAATTCACGCACAGTAGTTAAGAACCTATAAAGCAAACATTTACTCTTCGAGTGCTTAGACAAACTACTATAATCTGACTCTAAAAGCTTAAACACTTCTACTTCTTTTTCTTTCGAAATATTTAAACAAATATCTAACAAAATTTCACATGTATCAACTGAAACTTCGGAAGCTTCTTTGTTAAATTTTTGCTCAAATTTCTTTAAAAATTCATTCAAACCCAGTTTAATTTCTTTTTGCTTTTGAATTGTTAAAACATTAGCACACATTTTATCTACAAATTGGGTAAGGTTTAAATCTTTACCCCCTACTATTGATGTTCTTGGCAAAAAGACATCCACCAAACAATCAATTAAGTATATTTCTGTTTTATCAAAAAAAACGGAAACCTCAGCAACCTTATTATCAGAACAAGATTCAAGAAAGCCTATTATTGTTGATGTAGACACGGTTAATCCGAGTGTTGCTAGTATATTTTTAATTGCTATTCTTCTGTCCATAACTATATTGTTTTAGACTTCATTTGATTAACTGCATGATCAACAGCCCTCGCTGTTAAAGCCATATATGTTAATGATGGGTTTTGATTTCCGGATGATGTCATACAGGCACCATCTGTAACATAAACATTTGGCACAGCATGAATTTGATTGTATTTATTCAACACAGATGTTTTTGGATCGTGCCCCATACGAGCTGTACCCATTTCATGAATGGCATGCCCTGGATAAAATGACGCTACATCATCATAACCTTTTACATTCTCAAAACCTGCCAACGTTAACATCTTTATAGCTTCTTGCTTTATATCCTTTCTCATTTGTATTTCATTTTCTTTGAAATCTGCATCAAAAGTAATCGTAGGCAAGCCCCATTCATCTGTGTTTTTATAGTCAAGGGTCATTTTATTTTCGTGATATGGCAAGCACTCACCAAAACCTGTCATTCCTACCCGCCAAGACCCCTGCTTTAAAAGATCGTCTTTAATAGCTCCTCCATAACTCAGCTCTTTAATTGCTCTTCTCCAATCTGTCCTACTAGCACTTCCCTGAAACGAATAGCCTCTTAAAAATTTAGACTTATTGTTTTCTTCCAGATTTCTAAATCTTGGAATATGGAAGCTTGCAGGCCTGTTCCCTATATAGTCTTTATCTTTAAACTTATTAGTTGTTCCTGTTGCTCCAACCCTGAAATGATGATCCATTAGGTTATGTCCTAATTCACCGCTATCATTCCCTAGTCCGTTAGGGAACCTGTCTGATTTTGACTGTAATAAAATACTGGTGGTAGCAATTGCCGAGGCACAACAAAAAATTACATTTGCTGAATATTCGACCTTTTCCTTTGTTATTGCATCTATTATTTTAACCCCTGTTGCTTTTTTACTGTAATCATCATATACTATTTCATAGACTATTGAATTTGTCCTTAAGGTCATATTCCCTGTTCTCTCTGCTGCTGGTAAAGTAGAAGAATTACTGCTAAAATAAGCCCCTAAAGGACACCCTCTCATACATCTATTTCTGTTTATACAATTTGCTCTCCCCAAATGATTCGCATCTCCAGTTAAATTAGCAAACCTACCAATTGTTAAATAACGGTTTTTATAATGTTTAGAAATTTCACTACGAAAATATTTTTCTACCGGGTTTAATTCCATAGGAGGAGAAAAATAACCATCTGGCAAATGTGACAACCCTAAGTTTTCACCGCAAACTCCTATGAATTTTTCAACTTTTGTATACCAATCTGCAATATCTGCATATCGAATTGGCCAATCAACACCAACGCCTTCTTTTTTATTAGCCTCAAAGTCTAAATCACTCATTCTCAAAGCTTGTCTTCCCCATGTTATAGACTTACCTCCTAAATGATATCCCCTAATCCAATCAAAACGCTTGGTTTCGTTATATGGATGCTTCAAGTCGTCTACAAACCAGTGCTTTGTGATTTTTGAAGTAACAAAACCTGTTCTGTTTTGTTTTTTTTGCCGTTGTATTTCATTGTTACTGGCTTTTCCTCTATACTCAAACTCCCAAATATCCTTATTAGCGGTTGGATAGTCCTCTACATGTTTAACCATTCTACCCCGTTCTAAAACCAGTGTTTTTAATCCTTTTTCACATAATTCTTTAGCTGCCCATCCTCCGGAAATTCCAGTTCCAATAACTATGGCATCATATTTTTTGTTTAAACTGCTAACAATCATTTCAATATTTATAGTTAAATACTAAACAAGCAAAACTAACTTTGTAATACTTATTTAAAAACAAATCTAAAGAAATATTACTTTAATAAGGATGTTTTTTTATAATAAAAACACCTTCTCTTTAAAAAGTTATTGGGTCTAAAAATAATTAGGTTGATTTGCTATTACTCTTCTTACTTTTTAAGTACCGAAAGGTTTGTTAGCCGAGATTAGTTGTGAATTCTGTTTTTATAAAGATTTAAGCACATAAAACCTTTCGAATTATATAGTTCACAAGGTTTTTTAGTTCTCTTTTTTTTAAATATCTCTATAATCCAATATTCCGCAACAACTCTAAAATATCTAGATGGGTAAGAAAAAAATAATTGTACTTGCACAAATTGCGGCTCTGTCTCATTAATTCTTTCTCTTAGAATACCTTTAGTTTAGCCTAAGATAAAAATCAATGTTAACGCAACATTTTTGTTTAATCTAAAAGTAAAAACATGAAATTTAGAGAAGTCTTAGGGATAGATGTTAATAAAAAGACATTGGACATTTATTTGCATTGTTCGTCCAAACACAAGGTTTTCGCCAATGACTGTCAAGGTTATCTTTTATTATATGATAATCACATTTATAGACAACATGACTAAGTTTCTTATATTTGTTTATAATACAAATATAGGCATAGCCTTAAGAACATGACCACCTGCATAGCAGGTGGTTTTTCAAGGAAAAAATAAATTCGCAGCTTAATTATTTGGTTTTATCTTAGAATACGTTATTTAATCTGTTGTAACAAAATTGTCTGGAATAGTTAATGGTAAATACCAGTTTTCCGGATTCATTAATTTTACTTGAACAGCATTAGCTCCAGCGTCATCACCCGCATTTTCAAATTTGCTTGCTACAGCATCTGCAATAATGCTAGGATCGTTACTTCTTCTAGCAAAACGAAGTAAGTCTTCCCACCTGTTACCTTCAAATGCAAGCTCTAAAGCATTTTCATCAAGAATTAACCTATTTACTGCTTGAATAGAATCTGTTAAGGTTATATTTTCAGGAACATTTACGGCTGCCATATCAACTCTTCCTCTAATGCCTCGGTTTCCAGAAATAGGCTCATCACTAGTGTTAACTGTATAATATTGACCGATTGGGAAGTTTAAAAAGTTCTCTAGGTTGCCAAATAAAGGTGCATCTACTGGTGCATCTGTTGTATTGAAAATACCATTTACAATAGCTAGTGCCTGTCTGGGGTGTCCTGCATAATTGATCGCTTCTGCATATCTAAGATAAATTTTAGCGGCTCTATTCCACATAAAATAGTCATATTGGTATTTATAAATTTTTGCTGTCTCTTCAGTATAAGGAGTAATATCTCCTATGGTACCAGTTACAGATCCTACAGTTCTTATATCTCCTAATTGATTATAAGCTTCACCATTGTAAGACCTGTATTGTGACGCCCAATTTTGTAAAATTAGAACGGAAGGTTTTAATTGATTAGTAATAACTTCAAAACTGTTATTTTGCTGTCTGTACTGATCGCTAAAAGCGGTGTAATTAATTATTTCTTGAGGTGCGAGGTTTTCATCAAAAATACTTGGCCAAGCAGTTACCACAGTATAGTTGCCACCATTAAGGGTTGTCGTTGTACCGTAAGCTGATAAGTTATAGAAATTACCACCTCCAGAAACGTGATTATCAAGAAATTGTTTATAGCGTGTTGCAGCAGTAATAAAATCTCCTTTCCATAAATTTAAATCACCCAAAAGAATATCTTGATCTGGAATCATACTAAATATATTGTACCCTAATGAGTTTGCATATTTAGTAACATTTTCGACACCTTCTATAGATGCTAAATTTTGAATTAATGTATCTAAAGCTGCATTAAAAGAAAGTAAAGGGTAATTTTCTTCTAAATTCTCATCGCTAGCAATAGGTTTGGTTATGTATGGTAACTCACCAAAGTTTATTAATATTTGTAATTGCGCCCATGTTCTAATTCGTAAAATTGAAGCGTAGTCTTCTAGCAAAACACCATCGTATGCCTCGGTATCAATGCCATGTAATGCAAAATTGCAATTGTTAATTATGGCGAATAATGTTGTTGGATTTATATAGCTATTATCAGGATTAATTTCATGCCTGCTAATTTGTCTAATTTCATCGCTTGTGTTATCGGTAACATCTACTAAATCTGCTCTCATTTCTCCTAACACAATATACTGTCCTGTAATGTCTTGCATTAGTGCGAGGACACCGAATAGGGCCGACCTTGCATCAAGTTTATCATCTCCAAGGTAATCTTCTGTTAATAATACCTCTTCTGGAGAAACCTCTAAAAAGCTTTCGCAAGATGTAAGCAGGGTTGAAGCGAAAAGTAAGCTGAAAAATATACTTATATAATGTTTCATTTGTTTTTTTTTAATTATTTCAATCTTTTTCAAAAAATTATAATCCGACCCTTATACCTACCAGTATAGAGCTGTATTGCGGTGTAAAACCTGCATCTATACCTTGTAAATAACTTGCTTGAGAAGCACTTACTTCTGGGTCGTAACCTAAATAATCTGTTATTGTAAACAAGTTGTTTGCTGTTACATAGAATGTCGTATTAAAGGCCTCTGAACTGTATGATAATGATAATGTTTTAAGACGAATATAAGATCCATCTTCTATCCACCTATCTGAAAATCTGGAGTTCCCAACGTCGTCACCATATACAGCACGCGGTATATTTGTGTTTTGGTTATCAATTCTCCAACGATTGGCTACTGCTAAACTTTGATTAGCAAAACCCGACATAGATTCTGTGTTTCTTCTTAACGCGTTATAGATATCATTTCCTTGGCTAAAGGTAAATATCGCTGATAGTGTAATTTTTTTATATGTAAATGTGTTTTGAAACATTCCCGTAAAGTCGGGATTAGGATCTCCTATAACAACTCTATCGTCTTCATTAATAACATTATCTGAAGCATTTGTGTTTACAAATCGTACATCTCCTGCAACAAATGGTTCTTCGAAACCTCTAAAATCTGTCCAATTTAAACCAGCAGAAGAGGCCTCGGCGGCATTGTTATAAATACCATCGGTTTTATAGCCGTAGAACAATCCTAATGGACTCCCTACCTGATTTAGTATTGTTGCATTTACACCATCTATATTTATAACCTGAGTTTGTCCCGGCAGTGAAGTAATTTCATTTTTATATTGCGATATATTACCACCTATATCCCAACTGAAATTAGGGGTGTTAAATAAACGTGCATTAAAACTCAACTCAATACCTTGGTTACTAAGTTTACCATCGTTTGTAATATAGCTGTCATAGCCATAAACAGGGCTTATGTCTCTGGTATTAAGCAGGCCATCTGTAACGTTGTTAAAATAGTCGAAGCTAAATGATAAGCGTTCGTCAAATAAACCCACATCTAATCCTAAGTTTGCTTTAGCTGTTTCTTCCCATCTTATAGAGCTATTCGCTAAATTACCACTAACAAGGCTTGTTCCTTCTAAAAATCTTTTAGATACAAAGTAGGATTCAGCATTGTAATTGCCAATACCATCATTTCCTGTTAAACCATAGCTAGCACGCAATTTAAGTTGATCGATGCTTGTGTTATTAGCCATAAAATTTTCGGAAGAGATTAACCAACCCGCACTAACAGCAGGAAATATACCAACAGATTTATCATTTCCAAAACGAGAAGAGGCATCGGCTGATATATTACAACTTACAAAGTATTTGTTTAAAAAAGCATAGTTTGCATTACCATAAATAGATACCTGTCTCCAATTTCCTATACTACCCGAAGTAACAAAGGTTAACCTATCACCGCTATCTAAAGATGTAAATTGATCGTCTGCAGAGTTACCACTTGTAGAAAATGAGTTTTCGTAATTATTTATATTTAAACGTAAACCCAGATTAAATGAAAAATCATGTATACCTCTTGCATTATGTAAATAGTTAAATCTACTGTCATTATATATAGCAAATAAACTTTCTGCATTTACTTTTGATGTTCTAAAAAGCGCATCACCGTAGTCATTAAACTCTGTAGATAGCCCTAAATCTGGTAAGAAAACATTTTGCCTGTTCTTTATATAATTAACTCCAATTAAAGAATTAAAGGTTGTTTTCTTAGATATTTTGTATCCAAAATCCAGATGACCGTATAAATTGTAATCCTTGGCTTCAAAAATAGCATTATCTGTTATTGCAACAGGGTTACTAAAGCCTCCTATATTGTCTACGTCTTCATATATATCTGTTACAATACCGTCTGCATTAGGAACATAAGGTGATAGGAACGGTGATTTATTTAATGCAGAGAAAATAGGCGATGTGCTAAATAACCCATCGTCGAATAAATCACGTTTTGTGTAACTAACACTTAAGTTAGTTTTTAACGATAATCTTTCAGTAATATTAGTTTCGGCATTAAATCGTGTTGCAAATCTATCAAACCCGCCATTAGAAACAACCCCATTGTTAGATGAATAGCCTATAGATAGTCCATATTTAGCAACTTCATCTCCCCCTGTAACTCTAAAATAATACTCATTTACATAATCGTCACTAAATATTTGTTTTTGCCAATCTGTTGCATTGTGATATTTTTCATAATCCTCAAATGAACGGTTTTCATTAAAGAAAGGCAAATTACTAATTTGGTTATCATCTGTATAAAGTTCAGAGTTGTTTATTTGATCGGACAGATAAGATCTAAATTGATTCTCATTCATCATAGGAATATTGTTAGGGGCAATATTTAAACCTCCTTGAACATAAAAATCTATTTTAGTAGTGACCTCATTGGTCTTATTTGTTTCAATTAAAATAACACCATTGGCTCCTCTTGAACCATACATAGAGGCAGCGTCTTTTATAACAGTAATATTAGCAACATCTTTTGGGTTTATATCCGATAAAGGATCATAACTGTAGCCATTTATCAGGGTGTTATTGGTAAATGTATTGGTTTCAAGCATCATTCCATCAACAATAACTAAGGGTTGTGTTGAAGCATTTAATGTATTGTACCCTCTAATAAATATATTAGCTCCAATTCCGGGAACACCAGAACGCATAATTGCTCTCATACCACTTACTTCACCATTTAATATATTGGCAACAGACTCTCGGGGAGTGGATATGGTCCCTTCTTTAGTTTCTATGGCACTAGCAATGGAGGCATTTGATTGTTTACCAAGTGGCATATCGACATCTTTATAATACGATTTAAAACCGTTGTTATAAATTATAATGTCGACACTATTACGACCTTTTAACGCAACTTCCTTAGTTTGATAGTTAGAACTAGTAACTATAAGTGTTACTCTTGCATCTGGTACTATTAGAGAAAACTTACCATTTTCGTCGGTTAATACAGATGCATATTCTTTTACTTGTACGCTTATTCCTACTAAAGGTTCTTTGTTAGTGGCATCTAACACTGTTCCAGTTACCACAGTACTAGATTTTACCTGCGCTTGCAATGCAAATGTGATTCCTAAAAATAAAATGCAAAAGAGGATATAAGTATTTTTTATTTTCATCATGGTCAGATAATAATTCATATTTAATTTTTAGTTGTCTTATTCTATTGGAATTAGTTCTGCATAATCAATACCGAATCTTCGATCATATAGTATTAGTTCTGATTCACTAACATCAACAAAAACTTTTAGTTTCACATAATAGTTATTGTCATTCTCTTGGTTTATATATACAGGAAAAGTATAGGTATCTCCAATTTGTATGAGGTTTTCTTCTAAATTATTGACTATAATTGGCGGAATCTGATTAACAATTATGTCATTATTTTCATCAACGTAACTTAGCTCAAATTTTAACTTGGTCTGTTGTGATGCTCCTATTGGGGCAAATTTTAAATGCAGGGTGTAACTGGCAGATAGGACATTGCTAAAGGCTATTTCAAAATAGTTGTTACTTTCACTTGCATCTGGGTTTACAGCTAGATTCACATCATTAATAAATCGACCAGAAGCTGTAATGTTAAACTTTTTTTGGATTGTCAAATCCGATAGATTACCAATAGTCCTTCTTTCCGAGTCTTCTATTTCATATTTTACCGGTTTATAGATGACATCTTTGGGGTTGTAATCTAATGTGTTTACTACAAATATGTTACCGTTACTTAAAGCAACATCTTCTGCAATAGTGTTATCTAGTATAACTTCATTACCTGTTGTGGTACTAATAGGTGTGCCATCTAAATCATTTAGATCTACAGCAAGGAAATTTAAATTACTAAATATGGTTCTGTCTGTATTTACCTGAATAGTATCTGCTATAGGGTGTTGGTAATAATCTTTAAAAACATCGTAAATTCCTGTGTAGGCTGGTTCTGTTAAACCAATAAAAGAATAACGTTTTTCTTCAGAGTTTAAGTCTCCTATAACTTTAAAGTAAGTGTTTGATAACTTAAAAATAGAGTCGTAAACTGTTTGTCCTAAGGAGTTTGTTCCTGTTTTTATACTATTTTCTTCATCGAAAACAATTTCATTAAATTGGGATAAAAAAGTCATTAATGATGGGAACTGGGCGCTGTTATTGTTAAGGTATTCCCAAATGTTCTGGTTAACTTCTAAAACATCATCAATAGTATGTATGATCCCATTAGATGCTAATATATCTTTTTCTACAAGGTCAACGTCTCCAAAACTTGAATCATCATTTGTATTAATGAATTCAACATATTTATTGTTGAACATTTTTACAAAAGTTTGTTCATTACTTGTTGTATTATAGGAAAATAGACTAATATGGTTTCCTATTAGATTTTTTAACAAATCTGGATCGTTTAGTATATTGTCAGATACTTGTTCTAAAGCAGCATTACTGGGTGCCCAAACGGTAAAAGCTTGTGATGTTTCTAACTGACTTTTGTATCCTGTTTGCTCAAGTAATTGAACAAATGTGGTATACTCAGGATCTTCAGATAGTATGCTAATGATATTGTTTTCCAGTCTGGAATCAAGTTGTTCGTAATGGTCATCCCAAGCCTCTTCTTTACAGCTAAAGCAAAGAATTAAGCAAGCTATTACCAATAACCGACTGAAATTAAGTATGCAATTATTTCTGTTTTTCATTATAAAATCTTTAGTTATCTATTTTTTGGTCTACTGGAGGTATTCGTTTTAAAAAATCAAATCTTAATACTCAGCTTTAACAGTTTTTAATCATTATAACATTCCGAATCATCTGGTCCAGAATTATCATCTACAGGTATCCACTCTATATAATCTATTGGAGTACCTCCCGCTTTAACAACTTCCATTCGAAAAACGTGTCTTTTTTGCTCTGGACAAAGTAGCTCTTTGGTTATAATAAATCTGCTTGCACCAGCAACATCATATTGACTAGTACCAGCGTTATTAGTAATACACCTGTAACCATGTCTCCAACCTCTAGACTCCATAAGGGCTTCATCTGGATATCCTTTACCAGAATTACCTAATGTTAAATCGTAAACAGAACCAATAGGCTCGCCATCCCAATAAATTTGAGTAATGGCTCTGGCTCTATTACCGCCATTACTAGATATTAACATTTCATATTTCCCTTTGGGTAACACAGGTGTGTCAAATTCAATCCAAGCATAACCACCAACATCTAATATGTTGTTATTTAAATTTACTCTATTGGATTGTTGTAAATAGCGTTTATTCCCTTCAGGAAACCATCTAATAAATTCCCAAGCTGTGCTTGGCACGTTTTGATTTCGTCTAATTAACCTTGATTGGTATTCAGGCTGATCGCTTACAACATCAAAAATAATATGCTTAGGCTTTGGTGTAAATATGGTAAATAGTTTATTTACAGTATGGTAAACCCCATTTTTAGCTGGATAGTTACTGTCTTCTATAATTAAAGATGTCCATGTATCATTTTCTCCTGTTTCTGTTTCGTTTATTCTTAGTTCAGTATCTGTTTTAAACGATTTCCATGCATTTCTTGGTAAAACAGTATTTACAAATGCATCGTCTGGAAAATTTCTGGAATACAGGAAATTTTGTGTCGCATGATACCCTACAAATCTATTTAGTTCATTATCTGGATTGGCGTAATCTGTATCTCCTGGAGACAATAAATTAGCCAAATCTTCAAAAGAATTAATGCCTTCTTGGCTATAAACTTCATCAGACTCTGCTAAAATGGTAAAATTATTTTTTGAACCGAATTCGTTAAAAACAACCGAGAATACCTCATAGTATCCTGTTTGTTTCAAAGCCTCAACAAAAATGGTATGTTTACCTGCTTTTTCCATAACTACGGGAACCGGGTCTACAAAAGGTGATAATACGCCATCTAGAGCATGTATAATACCATTACTAGAGCGAATGTCATACTCGTCCAACCCTACGCCCCGATTAATTTCTACATTGGCAATACCGCCTCCTTTTAGGAATGATGTTGTAAGGTAATCTCCTGTATATGTTGTATCTGCAAGGCGTCCTTCAACAAAGCCACTTGTTAATCTACCTGTTGGTATGGTATGAAATTTTACAATTAATTTTAAAAATTCAATATCCTCTGGATTGGTTATCTCACTTACAGATGCTACGTTCCATTTTTCTTTAATATAGGCTTTAACAGCTTCGTTGGTTGGCGTGAAACATGTATAGTTACCATAACTCTTCAGAGAATTATAAAATTCTGTTTTTTCAAGAATTTCAATATAGGATGAAAATATCTCCGGATTAGCTTCTAAAGTTTCAATAATCGTCATTTCATCTGTAGTAAAGAATGTCGCTCTGTCAAGGTCGTCGTTGCAACTAATTATGCTAAGTATAATTACTACAAGTCCGGTTATCCAAACAATATTTTTTTTAGTTTTCATAATCTATAATTTTTAATTTTCATAATAAGGGTTTTGACGTAGATTAGGATTTAAATTAATCTCATTTTGATAAATAGGTAAATAATAAGATTCTGTATCTGAGTAATAACTTAAAATTTGTTCTAAATCATCTGGACCAGCTTTTACTTCAGCTAAGATTAATATAAGGTCTTGGTTTTCGAAGTTATTACGTTTTGCAAAACGGAGCACATCATACCATCTTTTACCTTCAAAAGCAAACTCCTTTTGACGCTCTAATAGTAAGGCATTAAGTAATTCGTTCTCTAAAACAGGAACGTTCAGGGGGACTCCTGTAGCACGTTGGTGTATTTGATTTATAAGATCGTATGCTTTATTTAGATCTTTGTTATTAGATGATAGTATATATGCTTCTGCCTGCATGAGTAAAACATCGGCATACCTATAAAATATGAATGTATTGTAAAACTCGTCTTGTGCTCTATATCTTCCTGTTTCATCTACACCTGCATATTTAAATACGGAGTTTTCAGGACTCCCAAAAGTTGCATAATTTGCCCTTATATCGTCTGGGAATTCTTGATATAAATCTATTATTCCATCAAAGGGAGCATAAACAGGGTTTCCTACGTAGAATGAACTGTTTATTGTTGCAAAAATATCATCAAATTGAAGTTCAAAAATACCTTCGTTTGAGTTGCCTTCGAAAAATATTTGATTAAACCATTCTGAACCATCAACTAAATTGTATTTACCCAGGTTTACAAGACGGTTAGAAGCATCAATACTTTCGTCATACTGCTCGTTCCATAAATAAACATCTGTTAGTATAGATAGAGCTGCTCCTTTTGTCATTTTACCTTTATCGTGTGCGGCAGATTGTGAGAAGCCTAAATTAAGGTCATCTACAGCAAACTCAAGGTCTGAAATGATTTGAGTTATAATTTCAGATTCGGTACTTTTAGCTGGATAAAAATCTACTTGATTATTAGACGTTGAAGTTAGTATTAATGGTACTTCTTTAAAGTTTTTAACAAGTATAAAGTAAGCTAAAGAACGAATGGTTAAAGCTTCTGCTTTAATTCTATTAAGTTCTTGTTCTGTAAACGATAAATCTTGTGCCTGAGCTTGGTCTGCAAACGTTAGTACCAGATTACAATGGTTAATTGTTTTGTAAAAACTACTCCAGCTAACTAATGCATTGCTGGGGAACATGTAGTTTTTCATCATGTTTAATTGATTACCACCTGCTCTTACAGAAACCAACATTTCGGCTCTTAATTCTCCCCATAGTAATACTTTATCTGTAAATGCTGCTTGGTTCATTGAACCGTAACATCCTGCAAGTGCAGCAGAGACTTGTTCTTTGTTTTTCCAAAACTCTTGTTGTGTAAGATTGTCTTTAGGTTCTAGTTCTAAATAACCAGTGCATGAAGATAATGTCATCAAGATTACTGGAATGATTGTGAATATTTTAAATATATTTTGTTTCATAATATTTTTTAAATTTTACCATTTAGAATGACAGGTTTACTCCTAATGTTATTTGCTTAGATCTTGGGGTTTGATTATTATCATAACCAAGTTCTTTCCAGTTAGCACTATTTCCTGTTTCTGGATCAGCACCTGAGTATTTTGTAAAGGTTAGTAGGTTGGTTCCTGTTACAAAAAGTGATGCATTTGTAAAGTTTATTTTTTCTATAAATGTCTTAGGTAGATTATACTTAAGAGTAATGAATCTCATTCTTATAAATGAAGCATCTTCAAGAAAGCGATCAGATCCAAGTGTATTAACCGGGCTATTAAAAACAGCTCTCGGAATGTCGGTAACATCGCCTTCAAACCTCCATCGGCGTAATGTAGCTGTGCTTTGGTTGTCATAGCTATCCATACTTTCAGTATTCATTCTTGCCAAGTTTATAACCTTTTGGTTATACCTGAAATTGAAGAATGTATTTAACTGAAGGTTTTTATACCTTATCGTTGATCCAAAACCACCATACAGTAATGGGTTAGCATTACCTAGGTAAACAACATCTAATCGATCTATACTACCATCTTTATTAATGTCTTCATATTTAGCTTCACCGGCATTAAATAGTCTACTTTCATTAAATACCATATTTTTTGGATCACCATTTAAATCATAAATAATATCACCATTGGCATCGCGTGCTATTAATTCGTCACTGGTGCTATACACGCCTAAGTACCTGTAACCATAGAATGATCCAATAGGATTATCTTCTTGTATTCTTTTTAAGTAACCATCAGGTCCCGTTGCTAAAGGGTTTCCGTCTTCAACATCTTGAGCTTCAGATATTTTTGTTATTATATTGGTGTTACGTGCGATATTGAAGTTTAAGTCTAAAGAAAAGTCTTTATTTTGAATGATTTTAGTTCTTACACTTAATTCAAACCCTTGATTATCTATGTTTCCTAAATTAAGAAACGGAACATTTGAAAAGCCTGATGTAGAAGGGATAGCAGTATCTTTGGTTAATAAGTCTTTGGTTTGCTTTTTGTAAAATTCTAAATCGCCACTTATACGATTATCTAAAAAGGAATAGGTAAGTCCTAAGTTTTTTTGTATCACAGTTTCCCATCTTAAATCTGTTAATTCCATATTGTCTGGTAATACTGGGCGCTCTCCGAGGTAATTGTAATTATATGTAGAATAGGTGTTATATTGTCCATAGTTAAAGTTTGGTGAGTTACCATTAACACCATAACTGGCTCTTAAACCTAATTCATCTATAAAATTTAAAGACTCCATAAAAGGTTCGTCTGAAATGATCCATTTTCCGGCAATACTAGGGAATGTACCGTACCTATAACTACTACCGAATTTGGAGTTGCCTTCGGACCGGATACCACCATTTAGAATGTACCGATCTGAAAATTGATAGTTAAACATAAAGTTATAAGCTACCGATCTATTTTGTGTGAAACTTGATACTAAGGTGTTATCAGAACCTTCAATTCTTGTCTGGGCAATGGGAGTTTGTATTAAACTACTGGGAGAGTTACTTGTTGTAACCGCATACCCTTCACTTGTTTTTTCAAAGGTTTGAAGTGCTACACTTGTAAAAAGAGAGTGCTTATCTCCTAAGTAAGGTTTCCAAATAAGTCTATTATCGGTACGCATTACAAAAAATTCAGCGTCAGAAAAAATAGCTCTATTTGCTGAAGAATTCGTCCATGCAGCTCCTAATGCAGCTTCGGGAGTAAACCTAGACGTCTTATCCACATTAATATCAAACGAGATAATTGAAGTATAGTTTAATTGTTTAATGGGCTTATAATTAAATCTAAATATGGGAGAAATTCTATTGTTTTCTACATTAAACTTAGATAGCCTAGCCATGGCTACAGGGTTATAATAAGCAGCTCCATTACCTTGAAAAGCATCGACTGGTGTGAAATATACATCTGTAGGGTTACCAGAATCATCTATTTCATAAATAGATTGATTGGGCATTTTAATAAGTGCTAATGCTCTAATGCCTTGGTTTCCTAACCTGAAAGATCTATCTAACGACCCATGACTATATGATAACTCTGATGCAATTGAAATTTTATCAGAAATATTATAATCGAGAATGGCTCTGGTAGTAAATAGCTTAAATCCTGTGCCAACAGTAGTACCTACTTGATTTTTATAACTCGCAGAAATACGGTATGTTGATTTTTCTCCACCACCGGAAACACCTAAAAAGTTTTCATGTATTGATCCTGTTTGTGTTATTTCATCTATCCAATTCACATTTTTATTATAAAGCTCGTAAAACTCATAATCTGGATTGTATTCAATTTGTGGATAACTGATAGTATTGTTTACTGCTATATTTTCATCTTTAATTAGGGTAGAATATTGATCTCCATTTAGCATAGGAATCCCTTCTGGCTGCCAACCAACACTACCTCTATAACTGTATGAAAACCTAGCTTTTCCTTTAGCGCCTCGTTTTGTTTTAATAAGTAAAACACCATTTGCAGCACGTGAGCCAAATTGAGCGGTTGCTGCGGCATCTTTTAGTACCGAAATCTCTTCAATATCATCCGGCGATACACCAATCATGGCTGCATACTGTTGTTCGTCGGCAGAACTAAAATCAAAAAGTGCATCAATTTCTGTTTCAAATGGTACACCATTAATAACAATTAGCGGCTCTGAAGATGCGTTTAATGATGAGGTTCCTCGAATTCTAATGGACATCCCTGCTCCTGGTTCTCCAGAATTAGCAACAATGTCAACACCACTTAATCGGCCTTGTAATTGATCCACAATACCAGTGGAAACTGTTTGGCTAATTTCTTTAAGTGAGATCGTTTCTATTGCTGTTGCAATGCGACGTTTATCGATATCGAATTCTCCGGTGAAAACCCTTTTATTTGCGCGTAATACGATGGCATCTAATTCTGATATATCTTCTTTTAATTCAATATTTATTTCTCTTTGATTGCCGGGTACGAGTTCTTGTGTAATAAACCCGATATAAGAAAATGTTAAAATATTATTAGGGTCGGTAACTTCTATAGAAAAGCGTCCGTTAAAATTGGCCACGGCCCCACTAATAAGACGGTTATTTTTATCTTTTTCTGCAACAGTTGCCCCGGCTAGTGGCCCACCGTCTGAATCTGCAGTAATAGTCCCTGTAATAATAAATTTATTGGATTGAGCAGTCATGGTATACACAGAGAACAATGCGAATACTATTATAAAGATATATGAATATGACTTGTGTTTATACTTCATACTTATCAAGCTTTTGTTTTTTACTAGTTTAAATAATTGTCGATTTCGTGAATGACTACTCTTTTTGAAAATAAGTTTGTTACGCTAGCTGTTTCTGTTATAACATCTCCAGTAGTTGGATTTTTTATTGTTAAAGTTGATGTCGCATAGTTATTTTCAAATGTGTAAGTATCGTAAACGGGTACAAAATCAATCACTTTACTGAAATACATAGAATCAAAATCTCCTGCTGTATTACCATCAGTAGTTATAGCTTGCTGTATAAAATGCTTTTTAACAAAATTTAAAAGATCTTGTTTGGCGATTGCAAATTCAAGGGGGGATAAAGAACCTAATGTACTTGGTTCTACGATGATACCATCACTAATAGCTTGGTTTACAGCATTATTGTTTGGAGCAAGTAAGGTGAATGTTCTTAATAAATTAAGGAAAGTAACCAGTTTGTCACCTGTATAATTAGGTATATTAACTAATGCATCTGCTGCCTCAAGAACTTCAATAAATCTAGAGAATCTAACTGGGTCTTCCATGAGCATTCCGTAAGTGAATTTTAATGGTCTTTCAACTGAGCGACTCATCTCATAGAATTTACCATTATCTGTATCTTGTATAGAAATTACTTGAGCAGGTTCATTTAATGCTATATTGCCGCCTCCAGACACTTTATTTCCTTCATAGGCGTAAATAAATTCACCACTTTTAGTTGGATAATAATTATTACTACTAAGATCTACAGTTTCTTCTACAATTTGATTCAGTACAATATCTTTTAAAGTGGTTGTAACATAATCTACATCTGTTGAATTTGGAGTAGAATCATTTGGGTCTGGATATGTGCGATTGTTTGCCGTAACAGGATCGCCGTCTACTTGCATATATATTACAGATAAATCTTCTGGAGTCTCATCTAATAATACTGTTATTGTTCTTGTTGCACTGTTAGGGTCTGCAATATTAACAAATTGATCATTTTTAATTCCAAATACAGAGAATTGCGACCCTTTACTTAGTAAGGCGTTATCTATGCCTAAATCTTGTACAGCCTTTAACATAATGGTATACTCTGAATCTAATAATAAAGGCCCCATAATGGTAGAGAAATTATCGTTAGTATACACTTCATCAATTCCCACAAAGAAACCATTGCTGCAAAATTTTTGATCAACGACATCTTCGAGTTTATAATCAACTAAATCTAAAGCTACATTTAAAGATTGACCAATATTTGTTGGGCAGATACTCCAAAAGTCTCTAAAGAAAAAAGTGCTAAGAAATTTACCTAGAACATCTAATGGCATAGCATCGTATGAATCATAAAATTGACCAAGAATACTGTTTCCGTTTAAGTATTGTTCTAAAGCATCATTAGTAGGGACTAATAAACCAGTAGCATTGGCTAAAGTTCTATCTACATTATTAAGTAATCTTGGGTAACTTTCATCGTAAGGACTAAATGGTAATAAGTTATCTACAATTCCTGTTTCGAATAATAAGTAATAAAGTTGTTCTGGTTCTCCCACATCATTAATAACCTCACCTCGGTCACTAAAAATGGCAAAGCGATCTAGTAAGCTCTTAAAAAGTGTATACTTATTTCCATATTCTTCAGAAGTAAGGTTTTGATATAGGTTTTTTCTTGGTTCAATTACCTTGTCTAAGGCATAAATCATTCCGTTTTCAGCTATTATATTGGCTTGAGATACATTTGCTTCAAATACTTTCATGTCTCCTGGGTTATATGTTTCTCCAGGGAACATAAATGCATAATCGGTCGTTTCAAAACCCGCTTTTGCTTCAATATAATCATCAAGAAAGTAGACTGTGGGCTTGTTTCTTCCGTAACTTGGGTCAACCCTATACTGTCCTGGTTCCCATTTCATAATATTGGGGTAATCATCAGCATTTAACACTTCAATGGAGTCTTTATATTGTGTAAAGCGTTTAAAACTATTTCCAGCATAAAACCCTCTATTGAAGTATGTTAATGTTGTTGTATTCCAAGCATCAATAATAATTGAGTATTGAATAATGTCTAGTATTTTATCCGATGGGATAGCGTCTATTGATGTATAGCCTTCTGCGGTCATATATGCTTCAAAGGCTTCATCAGTAGGAGCAAATATGGTCCAAGACCCTCCTTTTTCTAAAGGCTCTTTATACTCCGTTTGATCTATTAATTGTAAGTAATAATTGAAGTTTCCCATTGACTCAAGTTGTGTATAAACTGTACCAGCCAAATTTTCGGGACGTGCAAATTCAAGCGAGTCAGGTTTGCAGCCAAAAGCGGAGATAATTATAAATACTATTATAATTAAACTATTTATATGCTTCATTTTTTTATCATATTTAAAGTTAGTTGTGTTTAATAAGGATATTTAGTTTAATTCAGTTTTTAAAGGTTAATTGGTGATTTATCATGATTTTACGTTACTAGTAATAAAAGTTTATTAAGTAATTGTTTTTTTAATCAAACCAATATCAAATTGCTTATGTTGATATTAATATGATTCATTACAAGTAGCTTTAATATTTAAAACCAAGCATGGATTTAGTCTGTATTTTTTCAACTAAAAACAATGCTTATAAAAAGCAACCTAAAAATGTAGTAGAGATAACTAAGGTTTTAAGTTTTAGAATATTGTTGGTGCAGCTTCATGAAGATTAGTTAATTGAATCGAGAAATAACAAATAAATTGTTTTCATGATGTCATAACTCTTATGCATTTTTTCTAATTCATAATCTTTCTATGGGTAATTTGATTGTGTTAACATGGTTTTTTTGTTTAGTTTTTTTTAAGTGAAGTTAGATGATTAATTAAATGTTAATTTGAAATTACTATTTAACAACATCTATAAAATAGGTTTTTAGTTTGTTATTACAAATTAATGATTAATCAACATTTTTAGATGTAAATTATGACTCATTATATGTAAATTATTATCCATTTTATACGAAATTGGACACAATATTGATTTTTATTAAATAGTTAATATTATTATTTGAACAAATAATCAAAACAACAACCATTACTCCAAAAAAAAGTGTTGTTTATGACTTAATCAGGGAAGAACTATGTGTTTTTTGGGATTTATAAGATTCAGTATGCCGTGTTCAGTGGGCAGTAATCAGTCATCGGTAAACAGTGTTCAGAAAATCCAAAAAACACATAGTTCTTCACAGTTTAAGTTTAACTCGTCCCTTTGTAAAAAACTTCAAAAACTGTTCAAAATCAATAATGAAGCTATAGGATAGCTGTTTTAAAAAAATATCGTTTACCTTGATTTTTGTGGTCAAGAATTTTTTCAGATATCTTTCTGTAGTATAATAATTTTTAAGGGTTCCGAATTTAAGAACAGACTTCATACTGGTATTATGGTAGTCCACTAATTCCATAAGAGTCTTATGCTGTTCGTCTTCTCCCAAAAAACGAGCCTTGATGTTATAGGCAGTAATCAACTTGAACTCATCTATCAACTGTTTGTGGCAGGCCAATAAATTGGCACAAATATCGTCTAAATAGGTATTGAGCATTTTTTATGCTTCTCTGATATCTCTAAAAATGAAAAAACCTGTTAATCATACGATTAACAGGTTTTTGGTATAGATTGATACTCTATTTTGTCGGGGCGGCAGGATTCGAACCTGCGACCTCCGCGTCCCAAACGCGGCGCGATAACCGGGCTACGCTACGCCCCGAAACAGTTATCTTATTTAAGAAAATTTGCGGAGAGACCGGGATTCGAACCCGGGCAACACTTACGCGTTGACAGATTAGCAATCTGCTCCATTACCACTCTGGCACCTCTCCTAAATTTTATTAAGAACTACTGCAATAAAATTGCGGTTGCAAATGTAATTCATACATTATAAGAACGCAACTATTTTATTTAATTTTTTGTAATTTTTATTCAGGATATTCAATACGCAAATGATAAATATTTGCAAGCTTGCGCTTTAACACCTTTTTTATTGATTCAATCTCTTTAAAAGTAATATTGGCATTTAAAAATTGACCTTCCTCTATTTGTTTATTTATTATATTTTCTACAAAAGCATCAATCTTTGTAGAGGTGGGTTCTTTTAAACTTTTTGAAGCGGCTTCAATACTATCACACATCATTAAAATAGCAGTTTCTTTACTAAATGGCTTTGGTCCCGCATAGCTAAAATCCAACTTGTCAACGTCTTCAAACCCTTTTTTTTCTTGCATATAGAAATAATAAACAATACTGGTACCATGATGCGTACGTATAAAATCGATAACTCTATCTGGTAAATTATTTTTTCTGGCTATCTCAATACCATTTATAACATGATCTGTAATTATTCGGGCACTTTCCTTTGGTAGCAATTCATCATGTGGGTTGATTCCCGTTGATTGATTTTCGGTAAAATAAGTTGGGTTTTTCATTTTACCAATGTCATGATACAAAGCCCCCACTCTTACTAACATTGCATTGGCTCTAATTTCATTTGCAGAAGCCTCAGCAAGATTTGCGACATTCAAAGAATGATGAAATGTTCCTGGTGCTTTGTTAGACAGTTCTTTAAGTAATTTAGAGTTTGTATCCGATAGTTCTAAAAGTGATACATCTGAAACCAAACCAAAAATTTTCTCATAGGCATATATTAAAGGCTGTACAAACAAAGTTGCCAATCCACTCAAAATAAACCATATAAATGTTTGCCATTTTATAGTTTCTACACTAGCTTCATGAATGACAAAAAAAGCAAAATAAGCTATAATATAAATGAATGTAATTTGTCCTACTGAAATAAACAAATTGGCTCTTTTATATAATTCTGAAACAGTTAGTATCGTTACAATTCCAGCAATAATTTGAAGAAACATATACTCATAACTATTGGGAACAATAAATCCTATTAATAAAACCGTAATAACATGAGCAAACATGCCTAATCTAGCATCAAAAAATGCTTTAAGTACTAGAGGTAAAATACAAATAGGAACAATATAAATATACTTCGAATCGTAATTTACAACCATAGTAGTTATAAATATCAACAAGGAAATATTAAAAAAAATAAATGTGACTTTTGTGTTATTTTCAAAGACACTTATTCTATATTTTCGTAAGAATAAAAGCAACATTAACAGAGCTAAAGCTACCAATAATGTATAAGCGAACAGCACCCAAATATAATTAGATTTATTCCAAACTTGCGACTCGTACTCAGATTGTAATGACTTTAAAATTTGATACTTATCACCTTCAACAACTTCTCCTTTAGAAACTATTAGGGTTTCTTTTGCAACACTCCCTCTGGTATAAGCTATTTTATCTAACTCTTCTTGTAATGCCTTATCTGTAAAAGATTTGTCGTAAGTTAAATTAGGCTCAATTAAATCAAAAAACAAAGAAGTAAAACTTGTTTTGTAATGGATTAACCCCTGTTTACTTAAAACATCATCAATCACTTTTGAAACAGCATCTTGTTTAATTAAATGAGAAAAGAATCCATCTTGTTTTTTAACTCTTCCATCAAGTACAACTATAGCCCTTTCATCCGGAAAATTATAGCTCTCACTTAAAATTCCAAATAAATACAACTCAGAAATAATGGTTTCTCCAGCTTTGTATAACTTTCTCGATGTCGTTCTCCTAATAGAATCTGAAAATGTATTTTTAAACTGGTTTTTATACGAAGATTTAATTTTAGCTTCTATAGTATTATCTAAATTAAAATACAATACCGAGTTATTAACCAATGCTTCTTTTTCAGAAGTTATTTCTGCATCTGTTTTCTTTATAGCAAAATCAAAAGGAGCATATAAATTTTCCGATTGCCAAGGTTTTCCATTTTCAAAATTGTACTTAAATTTTCCACTTTTAGGGAATAAGTACACTATAAAAAAAGTGGTAGAGATAAATAACAACCCTTTATAAATCAAGGAATGATTTCTATACAGTTTATTTATAAAATCTTTCATAGAAAAGCTTAACAGTTTCAAATGTAATAAAATTATAAGCTTTCTCCATTTTAGTAATAAATGAATCATTCATATTTCTACTAAATAATCATTGATATTTCTATTAAAAAATCATTATTTTCGCAAGTATAAACTAAAGCATCAAATTAATGAATAAAGAAGTAGTTATTGTATCTGCAGCAAGAACTCCCATAGGTAGTTTTTTAGGCGCCCTATCCACTGTAGCAGCCCCAAAACTTGGAGCTATTGCGATTAAAGGAGCCTTAGATAAAATAAATTTAAATCCAGAACTTGTTGAAGAGGTATTAATGGGGCATGTAGTACAAGCTGGAGCGGGACAAGCCCCAGCTAGACAGGCTGCTATTTATGCAGGCATTCCAAATACTGTTCCATGTACTACAATAAATAAAGTATGTGCATCTGGCATGAAAGCTGTTATGCAAGCTGCCCAAACTGTTGCTCTTGGTGATGCTGATATTGTTGTTGCCGGTGGTATGGAAAACATGAGCTTAATTCCTCATTATTTACAGGCTCGAACTGGTACTAAATTTGGACCAGCTTCATTAATTGACGGTATGCAAAAAGATGGTCTGGTAGATGCTTACGATCAAAATGCTATGGGTGTTTGTGCAGATGCCTGTGCTACAGAGTATAAATTCTCAAGAGAAGAACAGGATGCTTTTGCTATACAATCCTATAATCGTTCTGCCGCTGCGTGGGATGCCGGAAAATTTGATAATGAAGTAGTTCCTGTTGAAGTGCCTCAACGTCGTGGAGAACCAATTATAGTTAGTAAAGATGAAGAATTTACGAATGTAAAAATGGATAAGATTCCACAATTACGTGCTGCATTCACAAAAGACGGGACTGTTACCGCTGCTAATGCCTCAACTATAAATGATGGGGCTGGTGCTATGATTTTAATGAGTAAAGAAAAAGCTAACGAATTAGGTTTAACACCATTGGCAACCATTAAAAGTTATGCTGATGCTGCTCATGAACCTGAATGGTTTACAACTGCACCAGCAAAGGCATTACCTAAAGCTATAAATAAAGCTGGAATTAAAATTAGTGATATAGAATATTTCGAATTTAACGAAGCTTTTTCTGTAGTTGGCCTAGCCAATATGAAAATTCTCGGGCTGAATGACAGCAATGTAAATGTTAATGGTGGTGCTGTATCATTGGGTCATCCATTGGGCTGCTCTGGTGTTAGAATTATAATCACATTATTAAATGTTTTAGAACAAAACAATGCTAAAATTGGTGCAGCTGCTATTTGTAATGGAGGTGGCGGTGCATCAGCAATTATTATAGAACGCTAAGTATAAAATATTTTTATTGCTAATATTTATTATGAAATATTTTTTAAATTTTTATTCAGCAATCTCATTTTTCACCAGTTAATTGCATAAAATAATTAATAGTAATAGCCAATAGATAATAACTTTATGCAATACGGAATTTGTAATTTAAGCATTGTTCCTCTTAGAGATGAGCCTACTGATACAAGTGAACTTGTATCGCAACTAATCTATGGTGACATTTTTAAAATATTAGAACAACGTAAAAACTGGATTAAAATTCGTTTGGCATTTGATTCTTATGAGGGTTGGATAGATAATAAACAATACCTCAATATATCAGGAGACATTTATAAATCTTTAAATAAAGAAACTCCTAAACTTTCTGTAGATTTAGTAGAATTTATTGAAGACAACAATAACCAGTTACATCCTATCTTATTAGGGTCTGCCTTAAATGGACTATCAAACTTAAACCATAAATATGAAGGTCATTGTGTTGAAGGCAAAAAAGAAAAAAACAACATTATTAAAACGGCATTTTTATATTTAAACACGCCATATCTTTGGGGTGGGAAAACACCTTTTGGTATAGATTGTTCTGGACTTACTCAAATGGTTTATAAGCTAAATGGCTATAAGTTATTACGAGATGCTTCACAACAAGCAACTCAAGGTGAAGCCTTGAGTTTTATTGAAGAAAGCGAACCTGGTGATTTAGCTTTTTTTGATAATAATGAAGGCATTATAACCCATGTTGGCATTATCATGAAAGATAATTATATAATACATGCCCATGGTAAAGTTAGAATTGATAGATTAGACCACTCTGGTATTTATAATGTTGACAAAAAAACACATACACATAAATTACGAGTCATTAAAAAAGTAATCTAACTAAAAAAGGAGCAAATTAAATTTGCTCCTTTTTTTATCAATGTAAGTATATCCGAATTAGTTAGCGCCTTCTGCTTCCAGAGTTGCAACTGTTTCTTTCAGACTTTTATGTTTATCTGTTTCTCCAAGAATACTATAAATATTCATCAACGTTTTTGCTGCACTCAAATTTTTAGAATCAATTTCAAGTGCTTTAGTCAAATAAGGAACAGCTTCTTTATAAAGTGCTTGACGCTGATCTCTTAATTCATCGTAGCGTTTATTATCAGCTTTAGAAGTCCCTAAATTATTCATTTCTTCAATCATAGCTTCTTCTTTGCTTAAAACTAAAGAAGCTAAATTTATATACGCATTTATGTAGTTTGGATCTAACTCTACTGCTTTTTCATAATAGCCTTTTGCTTCTTCATTTTGATTAGATTCTGTTGCTATTACCCCTAAATTGTATTGTAACTCCGGGTTTTTAGGATCCATTTGAGTCGCTTGTTCTAATAATTTTTTAAACTCATCTGTATTACCCATTTTATAGTGAACATTAGCTTCTGACAATAATAAATTAATATCATTAGGACTTTCTGCTCTAGCTTCTTTCATAGCAGCAATTGCTTTTTCATTATCTCCCTTATTAACATATATAAGGGCAATGTTTTTTACAATTTCTGGTTTCTTCGATTCTAATACGCGTTCACTCGGTTTAATATGCGTCTTAGTTTTAACAGAAAGATCACGCATATTTTTATTACTAAAAACCTCTTCTTCTTGTTTTTCAACATTAAAGGCTACATATTGTGTCGCAATACCAGTATACCCTACTTTTTTAAGTTCTTCATAGAGACTTAAAGCTCTATCAAGCTCACTAACATTAACTGCTGTTGCAGCTGCATAATAAAGAAATACCGTATCTCTTTCTGTAACTCTATAAGATTTTTCAAAAAATACGGAAGCTTTTGAAAAATCTTTTTTCTCATAAGCCTTATTTCCTTTTAATAATAAAGCATTTGCTATTTCTTGCTTTAATAAATTAACTTCGGCGGAATACCCAATTTTAACTTTATCTAAATTAACTAAAGCAGCATCTGTATCAGCTATTGAGCCTGTTCCTCCTGCATTCAGCACTTGGGCACTTAAGTAATAAAATTTAGATTTAGTCTTATCATCCATACTAGACATTAAAGCTTCCGCTTGTTTCAAAGCTGCTTTTGCCTCTGTGTATTTTTCCCCTTTAATAGCTTTCTCTACTGTTTTCAGTTCTTTTTTTTGCGCAAACACAAATGCACTTATTGAAAAGATTAAAGCTACAACTAACTGTTTTCTCATTTTTATAAAATATTTTAATTAATTTTCGGTACTCTCACCATCGGCATTATTATCAAGAGTTGTGCCATCCTCTATATCATTAGTGTTTTCAATAGTTTCAATATCTTCAACGTCGTCGTCTTCATGCATTACTTTAGCAACTGCTGCTATAGAATCATTTCCTTTCAAATTGATTAATTTAACGCCTTGAGTAGCTCTACCCATAACTCTTAAATTTTCCACGACCATACGTATAGCAATACCAGATTTATTAATAATCATTAAATCATCATGATCTGTTACGCTTTTTATAGCTACTAAGTTTCCTGTTTTTTCTGTAATAGAAATGGTTTTCACTCCCTTTCCGCCTCTATTGGTAATTCTATATACTGGTTCTCCATCTTCAGGATCGTCAATATAAGTACGCTTACCATAACCATTCTCTGAAACTACAAGCACAGACTCTTCTTTTGAGTTTTCTATGGTTACCATGCCTATAACTTCATCTTTATCATGAGCAAGCCTAATACCTCTAACACCAGAAGCACCACGTCCCATCGGTCTTGTTTTAGCTTCTTCGAAACGAATTGCTTTTCCTGATTTTAGTGCTAACATAACTTGGCTGCTACCTGTTGTTAATTTAGCTTCTAAAAGTACATCATCTTCTTTTATGGTAATGGCATTAATACCATTAGTTCTAGGTCTCGAATATTGCTCTAAGCAAGTTTTCTTAACCTGTCCATTTTTAGTAGCCATAATGACATAATGACTATTAATATAGTCTTCATCTTTTAGATCTTGAGTACAAATGAAAGCCATTACCTTATCATCCTGTTCTATATTTATAAGGTTTTGAATAGCTCTTCCTTTTGATGTTTTACTACCTTCCGGAATTTCATAAACACGCATCCAGAAACATTTTCCTTTTTGAGTAAAGAACAACATATATTGGTGGTTAGTCCCTACAAATAAATGTTCTAAGAAATCTTCATTTCGAGTGGTTGATGCTTTTTGACCAACCCCTCCTCTATTTTGCGTTTTATATTCTGTAAGCGATGTACGTTTTATATAACCTGCATGCGAAATGGTAATCACCACTTTTTCATCAGGAATCATATCTTCAATACTTAAATCACCTCCTGCATACTCTATAGTAGAACGACGCTCGTCACCATATTTATCTCTAATAACTTCCAGTTCTTCCTTAATAATATCCATTCTACGCTCTTTTTTAGCTAAGATATCTTTTAAGTCTTCAATGGTTTTCATAATCTCTTCATACTCCGAACGCAGTTTATCTTGTTCTAATCCTGTTAGTTGACGCAAACGCATTTCAACTATAGCCTTAGCCTGAATCTCGGAAAGCTCAAAACGTTTTATTAAATTCGCTCTGGCTTCATCTGCATTAGAAGATGCTCTAATAATAGCAATAACTTCATCAATATTGTCTGATGCAATAATTAAACCTTCTAAAATATGGGCACGTTCTTCCGCTTTGCGTAACTCATAAGTTGTTCGTCTTACAACAACATCATGTCTATGCTCAACAAAATAATGAATAAGCTCTTTTAGGTTTAACAATTGCGGACGTCCATCAACCAGCGCAATATTATTGACACTAAATGAGGATTGTAAAGCTGTGTATTTAAACAATTTGTTTAATACAATATTTGGAATGGCATCACGTTTTAAAACATACACAATACGCATACCATTTCTATCAGACTCATCACGAATAGTCGAAATACCTTCCAATTTCTTATCGTTTACCAAATCAGCAGTCTTTTTAATCATGTCTGCTTTGTTAACCTGATAAGGTATCTCTTCAACTATAATACACTCACGTCCGTTTACTTCCTCTATATTTGCTTTTCCTCTCATAACAACACGACCACGTCCTGTATGAAATGCTTCCTTAACACCATCATATCCATAAATAGTTCCACCGGTTGGAAAATCAGGCGCTTTAACATGTGTAATTAACTCGTCGATTTCGATATCATTATTCTCAATGTAAGCAATGGTACCATTAACCACTTCGGTTAAATTATGTGGAGGCATGTTAGTAGCCATACCTACGGCAATACCCGATGCACCATTAACTAAAAGCCCTGGAATACGCGTTGGTAAAACAGTTGGTTCATTTAAAGTATCGTCAAAATTTAATTTATGGTCTACAGTTTCTTTCTCTATATCTGCTAACATATCTTCAGATATCTTACGCATACGTGCTTCCGTATAACGCATTGCTGCAGGACTATCTCCATCTATAGAACCAAAGTTTCCCTGACCGTCAATAAGCATATAACGTAAACTCCATTCTTGAGCCATACGTACCATAGCATCATAAACAGACGTATCGCCATGCGGGTGATACTTACCTAAAACCTCTCCAACTATTCTTGCGGATTTCTTATGCGCCGTATTGGCTCTAACTCCTAACTCGTGCATACCATAAAGTACACGTCTATGAACTGGCTTCAAACCGTCTCTTACATCCGGTAAAGCACGTGACACAATGACCGACATTGAATAATCAATGTACGCCGATTTCATCTCATCTTCAATATTAATAGGAATCAATTTCTCTCCTTCTGCCATAAATATTTTAATTAAGTTTTATGTGTATTTCACAACATGCTAATATAACCATTCCTATAGTTATGCTGTGTGTTTCTGCTCTGTTTTTTCGTATTTTTTATTAACAATTTCACATGCTTTTTTAGTTAATAAGTATGTTTTAAAAAATTTTGATTTTATAAAGATTTTTTCGTCAATTAGCAACTTACTGACAATTTAAGGTATAGTTTTTGCCTTTAGTAAAATGTTTTAGTATTTTTAATGCAGAAAGAACAGGATTATGGATGATAATTTTTCACCAAGAGTAAAAGATGTAATTGCTTATAGCAAAGAAGAAGCACTAAGGTTAGGTCATGATTTTATTGGTACCGAACATTTAATGCTCGGGCTCTTACGCGATGGTAGTGGCAAAGCTATTAATATATTAAATGCTTTAGATATTGATTTAAATCATCTAAGACGCAAAGTAGAAATTTTAAGTCCTGCAAACCCCAATATTACTGTAACTTCAAATCAAAAAAAGAACTTACATCTTACAAGGCAAGCAGAACGTGCTTTAAAAACGACATTTTTAGAAGCCAAGCTATTTCAAAGTACTTCTATAAATACAGCACATTTATTACTTTGTATACTAAGGAATGAAAATGACCCTACTACAAAGCTTTTAAATAAACTAAAAGTTAATTACGACAATGTTAAAGAACAATTTAAACTTATGATTACTAACGATAATGACTATATAGAGCCCAAATCTGAATCTTTTCAAGATGACGATATGAATCCGGAAGAAGGCGCTTCAAAAGACAATATTTTCAATACCCCGGCAGGGAAAACAAACAAGAAGTCTAAAACACCTGTTTTAGATAATTTTGGACGCGATTTAACCGTTTTAGCAGAAGAAGGCAAACTAGACCCAGTTGTTGGTCGCGAAAAGGAAATACAGCGTGTCTCACAAATTTTAAGTAGACGTAAAAAAAACAACCCGCTTTTAATTGGAGAGCCCGGTGTTGGTAAATCTGCCATTGCTGAAGGTTTGGCACTTAGAATTGTAAAGCGAAAGGTATCACGTATTTTGTTTAATAAGCGTGTGGTAACTTTAGATTTAGCAAGTTTGGTAGCGGGGACAAAATATCGCGGACAGTTTGAAGAACGTATGAAGGCTGTTATGAATGAGCTCGAAAAGAATGATGACGTTATTCTTTTTATTGATGAAATACATACTATTGTTGGTGCTGGTGGAGCGACAGGTAGTTTAGATGCTTCCAATATGTTTAAACCGGCTTTAGCTCGTGGTGAAATTCAATGTATAGGTGCCACAACTTTAGATGAGTATAGACAATATATTGAAAAAGATGGTGCTTTAGAACGTCGTTTTCAAAAAGTAATCGTTGAACCTACTTCGGTAGAAGAGACTATTGAAATCCTTAATAATATAAAAGGGAAATACGAAGAACATCATAATGTTGATTATACACCTGAAGCTATTGAAGCTTGTGTTAAATTGACAAACAGATATATGACCGAACGTTTTTTACCGGACAAAGCTATTGATGCTTTAGATGAAGCTGGGTCTCGTGTACACATAACTAATATTGATGTTCCTAAACAAATTTTAGAACTCGAAAAGGAACTCGAAGGCATTAAAGAAACCAAAAATGCTGTTGTTAGAAAACAAAAGTATGAAGAAGCCGCTAAACTTAGAGATGACGAAAAACGCATTGAAAAAGAGTTAGTTGTTGCCCAAGAAAAATGGGAAGAAGACACAAAACAACATAGAGAAGTTGTAACCGAAGATAATGTTGCCGATGTGGTTTCTATGATGACTGGCGTACCGGTAAACAGAATTGCGCAAACAGAAATTAATAAACTTGCCGAATTACCAAACCTTATAAAAGGAAAAGTAATTGGCCAAGATGAAGCAGTTGCTAAAGTAGTAAAAGCGATTCAGCGTAACCGTTCCGGACTTAAAGATCCTAATAAACCAATTGGTTCATTTATATTTTTAGGACAAACAGGTGTTGGTAAAACACAGTTGGCAAAAGTATTATCCAAAGAATTATTTGATAGTGAAGACTCTCTTGTTAGAGTTGACATGAGCGAATACATGGAGAAATTTGCTATTTCAAGATTAATAGGAGCACCTCCAGGATATGTTGGTTACGAAGAAGGCGGCCAATTAACCGAAAAAGTTAGACGTAAACCATACGCTGTTATATTATTAGATGAGATCGAGAAAGCTCATCCAGATGTCTTTAATATGTTACTTCAAGTACTTGATGATGGATTCTTAACGGATAGCTTAGGAAGAAAAATTGACTTTAAAAACACAATCATAATTATGACATCTAATATTGGTGCTAGAAAACTTAAAGATTTTGGTACCGGTATAGGTTTTGGAACAGCATCACAAAAAGCTCAAGAAGATGCTAATGCCAAAAGTGTTATTGAAAACGCATTAAAAAAATCGTTTGCTCCCGAGTTTTTAAATAGAATTGATGATGTTGTTGTATTTAATGCTTTAGAGAAAGAAGATATCAATAAAATTATAGATATCGAGCTAGAAAAACTTTTAGAAAGAATTAAAGGTTTAGGTTATATCTTAAAACTTAGTAATAGTGCTAAAGATTATATTGCCGAAAAAGGTTTCGATAAACAATACGGCGCAAGGCCTTTAAAAAGAGCTATTCAAAAATATATTGAAGATGCTTTAGCCGAAGAAATTGTAGCCTCTAATGTAGAAGAAGGAGACAAAATAAGTATTGATTTAGATAAGAAATCTCAGGAATTAAACATCAGTATTGAAAAAGCTGAAAAGCCTGCAGAGTCTTAAAAAAATCAAAAACATAAAAAAGGAATCTAAAAAGTTTAAATCAGTGTCATTGTGAGACTTTGAAAAAGTCGTAACAATCTGTTTAATTTTTAATTCAATTAGAAAGATTACCACGTCGATTCTCTCCTCGTAATGACGGTATTTTTTAACTTTTTAGATTCCTTTTCATTTTCAATCAAATAGGAACCAAATAAGAATTCTTAATTTCTCCCATTACAAAAGCACTGTGAGCACTTCCTATATTTCGAATTTCTCCTAAATGATTTAATACAAAATTCTGGTAATGTTTCATATCCCTTACTAAAACCTTCATTAAAAAATCATAATCACCAGAAATATTATAACATTCAACAACTTCGTCTAAAGAGAGAATATCTTTTACAAACTGATTGCCTATTTTGCGAGTATGCTCCTTAAGGGTTATATTACAAAACACCATAAGTCCCCTATCTAACTTTTCGGAATCTAAAATGGCTTTGTATTTTTTTATATAACCTTCCTTTTCTAATTTTTTCACCCTTTCAAAAACAGGTGTAGTAGACAAATTTACCTTAGCGGCTAATTCCTTAGTAGTTAAATTAGAGTTGTTTTGAAGGATATTTAAGATGCGTAAATCTATTTTATCTAATAGCATGGTAGAATTATTTTCTGTTTAACTTACTTCTTAACGTCAAAAAAAGATTAAAAATCTTTTAAAATACCCAAAAATAGGCTTTAATACCAAATAATACACATTTAACGATATAAATAATCTGTAAAACTAATTTTGTACAGATATATAAATAATGTGATTTTATGAAAACTACAATTTTAGGATACCCAAGAATTGGTAAACAAAGAGAACTTAAAAAAGTAAGCGAGGCTTACTGGGCTGGTAAAACAGGTAAAAATGAACTTTTAAGAATTGGTCGCCAAATTAGAGAAGAAAACTGGCTGCTTCAAAAAAATATGGGAATAGACAGTATTCCTTCTAATGACTTTTCTTTTTACGATCAAGTACTCGACACTTGTTTAACAGTTGGATGTATTCCAAAACGCTACAGCAAACTAAAAAATAAAACGCCATTAGATTTATACTTTGCAATGGCAAGAGGTATACAGAATAAAGATATAGATTGTACCGCCATGGAAATGACCAAATGGTTCGATACAAACTACCATTACATAGTGCCCGAATTTGAAAAAGATCAAACCTTTGAGTTCTTCTCAACTAAAATAATTGACGAATACAAAGAAGCATTAGAATTAGGTATTAAAACCAAACCTGTATTAATTGGGCCGGTCACATTTCTATTACTAGGTAAAGAAAAAGAAGCAGGTTTTCATAGATTAAGTTTATTAGAAAAACTTTTACCAGTCTATTTCGAAATTATTTCTCAATTAACTTTATTAGATGTAGAATATATTCAATTTGACGAACCTTGCTTAGCCTTAGATTTAAACGAACAAGAAAGAGAAGCTATTAAATCTACTTATGAAAAAATAAATATCAAATTCCCAAATTTAAAAGTCTTTTTAGCTAATTATTTCGATTGCTATGGTGATAACTTAAATATGGTCTTACAGCTGCCTATTGACACCTTACATTTAGATTTAGTAAGATGCCAATTACAATTAAACGATATTTTAAAATCTAAATATTATAAAAATACAAAACTATCTTTAGGTTTGGTAGACGGAAGAAATATTTGGAAAAACAATTTCGATGACTCTCTGCAAACCATTGAATTAGTGATTTCAAAAATTGGAGAAGAAAACATCTGGATAGCTTCGTCATGCTCTTTATTACATGTTCCTTATGATTTAGATTTAGAAACCAATGAAAAAGCCTTAACCTCAGAAATAAAACAATGGTTGGCATTTGCCAAGCAAAAATTACAAGAAATTAGAACCTTAAAAGGTTTAGCCTCCTCAGACTATAATGAGTTTGAAAAAGAATTTAAATACAATAAAATCGCTCATATAAACAGAAAAGAGTCTACATTAATACATAATGAAAACATAAAAAAGAGAGTTCTTTCATTAACTGAAGATGATAGTAAGAGAAAAAGCACCTTTAAAAACAGACAGGCCAAACAGAGATTAGCACTAAACTTACCCTTATTCCCTACGACCACTATTGGTTCATTTCCACAAACCAAAGAAGTAAGAAGCTGGCGATCTAAATTTAAAAAGGGGCAGTTAACCCAACCTGAATACGATGCCTTAATTGCAAAAGAAACAAAAGCGTCTATCCGTTTTCAAGAAGAAACAGGTATTGATGTTTTAGTTCATGGAGAGTTTGAGCGTAATGATATGGTTGAATATTTTGGAGAAAGGTTAAACGGGTTTGCATTTAGTAGTTATGGCTGGGTGCAAAGTTATGGTAGCAGATGTGTAAAACCACCTATCCTATTTGGAGATGTCTCTCGCGAAAATGCAATGACTGTTAAATGGTCTGCTTATGCACAATCCTTAACAGATTTACCAGTAAAAGGGATGCTCACCGGGCCAGTTACAATTTTACAATGGTCTTTTGTTAGAAACGACCAACCTCGGCAAATAACATGCAATCAAATAGCATTAGCTATTAGAGACGAAGTCGTAGACTTAGAGAACAACGGAATAAAGGTTATCCAAATTGACGAACCTGCTATTCGAGAAGGTTTGCCATTAAGACAAGAAGCATGGAAAACATATTTAAATTGGGCCGTAAAAGCATTCCGAATTTCTGCAAGTGGTGTAAAAGATGAAACACAAATTCATACTCATATGTGCTATTCCGAATTCAATGATATCATTAATGATATTGCAGCCATGGATGCCGACGTTATTACCATTGAAACCTCGAGATCTGAAATGGAATTATTAGATGCTTTTGTGAATTTTAAATATCCAAATGAAATTGGCCCCGGAGTTTATGACATCCATTCACCCAGAGTACCATCGATAAAAGAAATTGAATACCTACTAATAAAAGCAAAGCATGTATTACCTAAAGAACATATCTGGGTAAATCCAGACTGTGGATTAAAAACCAGAGACTGGCCGGAAACGAAAACAGCTTTAAAAAATTTGGTACAAGCAGCTAAACAACTAAGAGAGAAAGAAATGGAAACCGCTTAATTTTATTTATTTACTAATGGAATTTTAAAAAATGATTCCTTTTAGTCATGAACTCGTTTAATCTTTTTGGATTTAAGCGAAAATTAAAAACAGCAATTTTTTAGCAAATTGAAAAAGTTTAAACGAGTTCCATATTAAAATCCTATATTCTACGAGAGTATAGGATTTTTTTTTTGAATAACTGTAACAAAATGAAATAACATAAATCTATATTATAACAATTTGTTTTTTTGACGCCAACCGAATTAAATATCGAACAGCTTGTTGAGCTTTGTAAATCTGGGAACCAATCCTCGCAATTGGAAATATACAACAGATACTATAAAGCCATGTACAATGTTTCTTTTAGAATTGTAAAAGACAGTTTTGAAGCAGAAGACATAATGCAAGATTCATTTTTAATGGCTTTTACAAAACTAAATAGCCTTAAAGAAGCAAAAATATTTGGAGCATGGTTAAAGCGAATTGTTATAAATAATAGTATTTATCATTATAAAAAGAATAACAAAAACAAAGAAGTTCCTTTAGATGATATGCTATATAAAATAGAAGATGATAATAATGGTATAGATAGCAATTGCGAATTTGAAAATATAAAAGTGAAGCAAATTTTAGACACTATGAAGTCATTAAAAGATAATTATAGAATTGCTTTAACCTTGAATTTAATTGAAGGTTACGATTATGAAGAAATAAGCGATATTTTAAATATCACCAATGCAAATTGCAGAACAACAATTTCCAGAGCAAAAGAAAGCTTAAGAACAAAATTACAAACGGTTTATGAATAAGGAAGATAACATAGAAGCGCTATTTAAAAAGCATGTTAATGATTTCGATATTGAAAACCCAGAATCAAATCATACAGAACGTTTTTTAAACAAACTAAACAAACAAGGCGAGCTACAACTAGTTAAAGTTGATAAACAAAGGCGTCGTTTATGGAAACCTTTAATTGGTGTAGCCGCTTCTATTATGCTACTAATGGCCTTTTTTATAGGAAATCAACAAGACTCAGATTACGGGAGTTTAGCCAGTGTTTCTCCTAAAATGGCAGAAACTGAAGATTTTTTCACATTAACTATCGCCGAAGAATTAAGTAAAATAGAAAAAGAAAACTCTCCTAAAGTCCAAGTTATAATCCAAGATGCTATGAAGCGTATCAAGAAATTGGAAGAAGATTACGAATCTTTAAAAAAGGATTTAACCGAAAGTGGAGACGATAAGCGGGTTATCTACGCTATGATTTCCAATTTTCAAAATAGAATAGACATATTACAAAATACCCTAGAACAAATAGAAAATATCAAACAATTAAACAACACGTTACATGAAACGAGCACTACAATCTAAAATATTAATCTTACTCTTAATGTTGCCTTTGTTTGCTACTGCATCAATAACAGGCCCCAAAGGTAAGTACACAAAAAAGAAAACAATAAACAAAACGTTCTCTGTAGTACCGGATGCTGTGCTAAATATAAATAACAGCTACGGTAATATAGATATTATTACCTGGAATGAAAACAAAGTAGTTTTTGAAATTACTATTACCACCTCGGGCAATGATGAAGAAAAAGTCCAACAGAAACTAGATGATATTACAGTTAATTTTGAAGCATCATCAAGTTATGTTTCAGCAAAAACGAAATTTGGAGATAGCAAATCAAATTCCTGGTGGAGTTGGAAAAAAAGCAACAAAGTTAGTATGAAAATTAACTACATTGTTAAAATCCCTGTTACCAATAATATCGATTTAAATAATGACTACGGAAGCATTAATGTAGATAAGCTAGATGGGCATGCAAAAATAAATTGTGACTACGGCAAAATTACTACTAAAGAATTAATGGCCGATAACAATAGTATCAATTTCGATTATACCAAAAACTGTTATTTTGAATATATAAAAAGTGGAAAAATAAATGCTGATTATAGTGATTTCACTGTATCTAAAACGAATAAATTAAATATCAATGCAGACTATACAAACTCTAAAGTTGAAGTAGCCGAAAACGTTAATTATAATTGTGATTATGGTAACATAAGCATTGATAAAGCTAACAATGTGATTGGGAATGGTGACTATTTAACTACCATTATTGGCGATGTATATAAAAACATAGACCTTAGGGCCGATTATGGTTCCATAAAGATTAAAAGAATGAATAAAAATGCTGGAAATGTAACTATAAAATCTGATTATGTTGGTATTAAAATAGGTTACGCACCTGCATATAATTTCAATTTTAATATTGATTTAGAATACGGGTCTTTAAAAGCTGACGAATTAGAGTTTACAAAAAAAATTATAAAAACTACAGACAAACTCTATCTGGGATATTATGGCAAAAAAACTTCCAACAATACGATTAACATAGAATCTGATTACGGAAGCATCTCCTTTTTTAAAAATTAATTCATCAATAATAAATCATTAATCACATGAAAAAATTAATCAAAAAACAAACAGTTTCAATTATAGCTACATTAGTCCTAGTTTTTACATCGTGTGCCCAATCGGGAAAATACATCAAAGGGAATGGTGATACAAAAACCATAACCAGAACAACCACTGAATATGATGGTATAAAATGTGCCGGAAGTATGGATTTTGTTATAGTAAGCGGTTCTGAAGGTCATATTACAATTGAAGGAGAAGAAAACCTGTTAGAATACATTATTACCGAGGTTAAAAACAATAATTTAATTGTAAAAACAAGAAAAGGTATTAACTTAAAATCCAGTAAAAATAAAACCATAAAAATCACTATTCCGTTTGAAGACATTAGTCATGTTTCGCTTGCCGGATCTGGTGATTTATGGAATGAGGATACTATAACCGCAACAAAATTAAATATTTCTTTAGCTGGGTCTGGAGATGTTGCTCTTGATATCAAAACATCATCTACCAAAGCATCTATAGCAGGTTCTGGCGACCTCAAATTAAAAGGTGACACCAATAATCTGGAGGCTAAAGTAGCTGGGTCTGGTGATTTTCATGGTTTTAATTTACAAGCTAATAATACAGAAGTTTCAGTTGCAGGATCCGGAGATGCCAAAGTTGTTAGCAACAAAACTTTAAAAGCAAGAGTAGCTGGATCTGGTGATATTGCTTATAGAGGGAATGATCCTATAGTAGACAGCAAAGTTTCAGGTTCTGGAAGTATTTCCACCAATTAATAACTTAAATTTTCATCAATCATCAATTATCAAAAAAGGGGCAAAAAATTAAACAGATTGTCACGACTTTTACAAAGTCATGAAATGATCACTAAACTAATTTTTTGCTCTCTTTTTCGTTTAATCTTTCTTTGACAATTTAGAAACTCTAAAAAGTAGAATAATCCCTACTAAAAAGAATATAAATAAAAACAAGGTGGCATTACGCATACTACCCGTAATTTGAGCTATAAAACCATAAAGAAAAGTACCGATTACTATACCTATTTTTTCTGCAACGTCATAAAAACTAAAAAATGAAGTCGTATCGGTGGTTTCCGGTAAAAATTTAGAATATGTAGACCTTGATAACGCTTGAATACCTCCCATAACAATTCCAACCAAACCAGCCGCGATATAAAAATCCATAGGCGTAATTAAAAAGTAAGCATACACACAAATACATGCCCAAAATATATTAATAACTATCAATGTTTTTATATTACCAAACACTTTTGAAGCTCTGGCAGTAACTAGTGCTCCAATGACCGCCACAACTTGAATGACCAGAATGCTAACTATTAACCCTATGGTTCTTTGCTCATCAGTCCCCCAATCAATCTCTTCTTCCCCAAAATAGGTTGCGATAAGCATGACTGTTTGTACTGCCATACTATACACAAAAAAGGCCAGTAAATAACGCTTTAATTTTGCTTCATTTTTTAACTGCCCCCACACCAATTTTAATTCTTTAAAGCCATTAAATATTATGTTTTGTTTTGGGCTTTCTTTTTTATTTCCTTTAGGCAAATTGAAGAACGTATATTGACTAAAGAGAATCCACCAAATCCCTACTGAAAGGAAAGAATATTTCATTGCTTTAATTTCTGCTGCTTCATTTGCATCTGAAGTAATTCCAAAAAAATCTGGTTTCATTACCATTGCTAGATTAATGAGTAAAAGAATAACACTACCAATGTATCCTAATGAAAACCCTTTAGCACTAATCTTGTCCTGCTGCTCAGGGAAAGCAATATCCGGCAAATATGAATTATTAATGGCAAAACTTACCCAAAACCCTACTAGACCAAAAAAGTAGCAAAGCAAACTAAAGTAGATATGCTCTAAGGAAAACCAATATAGTCCAATGCAAGAAACACCTCCCAAATAACAGAAAAACTTCATAAAAAGGCGTTTGTTACCTAAATAATCTGCAATGCCTGAAATCAAAGGTGTTATTAAAGCAATAAATACAAATGCCAAAGATGTTGTATAACTTATCAAAGGGGCTCTGGCTATTTCGCCACCAAAAACTTCAACCTTTTCTACTTCGGCTACCCTAAAAAGAGCGCCATAAAAAATGGGGAATATTGCTGATGCTATTACTAAACTATAAACTGAATTTGCCCAATCGTAAAATGCCCAGGCGTTTAAGAGTTTTTTACTCCCTTTTTTAAGTTGTTCCATATAAATATTTAAATATACCTTTATCTCAATAAATAATGAGATCCCAACCTACGCTGGGATTGTTAAAACAAGAAATGAATAATTTCTTGTTTTAACAAAAAAGCTGCCCTTGTATGAGCAGCTCACTAAAATAATCAAATATTTTTATATCTACATTAAAAAATTATTATCTACCTATTATGCATTTTGATTTATAATGGTTTTATAATATCCGTTCAGATACCCTGAAACAAGTTCAGGATGTATCGAGAACTTATCTAAATGTAGTAACTCCAAACTTTTTAGCTTCTGCTTTAGCTGTGGGTGCTAAAGCTGCAAGATTTGCAATACGTGAATCGTTAGATGGGTGTGTACTTAATATTTCTGGTGGTGCTTGTCCACCGCTATTAGCTTTCATACGTTTCCACAATTCTGATGCTTCATCTGGGTTATAACCGGCTATCGCCATTAAATATAAACCAATTTTATCTGCTTCGGTCTCATGACTTCTACTAAAAGGTAACATCACCCCTACTTGTGTACCAACACCATAGTATTGATTAAATGCATTTCTGGATTTTTCATCTTTAATCGCGACATTTCCAGCTACCGCCAAACCTTGTTGTACATAAGCGGCACTCATACGTTGTTGCCCATGATTTGCTAATGCATGTGCTACCTCATGGCCCATAATAGCAGCCACACCTGTTTCGCCATTGGCAATTGGTAAAATACCAGTATAAAACACAATTTTACCTCCTGGCATACACCAGGCATTTACTGTTTTATCATCAACTAAATTGTATTCCCATTTATAATCGTTTAAATAGCCCTCATGCCCATTAGCGTTTAACCAACGCTCTGCTGCTACTGCAATACGTTGCCCTACTCTGGTTATCATAGCCGCATCTTTTGTTCCAGTAACGACTTTGTTTTCTGTTAAAAACTGGTCGTATTGAGCAAAAGATGTTGGGAATAATTGAGAATTAGGCACTAAAGCCATGGTCTTTTTTCCTGTAAATGGATTCGTAGCACACGATAATATAAATACTACTACTCCTAATATTAAAAGTGCCTTTTTTAATTTCATCATATAAAGTTTATAATATTGCATAAAAATACAAAATTTGTATCTTAATAGTTTAGACACCATCTATTTTATTTGGTCACAAAAATAGAGTAAAAAAATATTTAAATAGAAATGTCATGTATACTTAACGCATACGACATATTTAAAACTAGAACTCAAACAACATGAAAAAGCTAATCTTATTATTTTTGTCAATTATAATGTTTAATTGCAACAGCAATGCTCAGAAAACTGAACAAAAAACATATAAAGTTTCTAAAACAAATGCTGAATGGAAATCACAATTGTCTCCCATAGCATATCATGTTTTAAGAGAAGCGGGCACAGAACGTCCTTTTTCAAGTCCTTTAAATAAAAATTACAAAGCAGGCATTTATACTTGTGCAGGATGCGATACCCCTTTATTTAAAAGTGAACATAAATTTGATTCTGGCACTGGATGGCCGAGTTTTGACAGAGAAATTGAAGGTAATGTTGCTTTTGGTTCTGATAATAAACTGGGATACTCGCGTGACGAAGAGCATTGTGCTACTTGTGGCGGACATTTGGGACATGTTTTTAATGATGGCCCAAAAGACACTACCGGGAAACGTCATTGTATCAATGGGGCAGCTTTAAAATTTATTCCGAATAAATAGAAATCTCAAAAAACAAGTTTCAAACTCCAATAGCTTCATATTCAAAATTTGGAATTTCATAACAAGTGCGTTACTTTTAATACATGGAAAGCTATTTAACCAGTATTATAAAACAGTTTGAATATTATAAAAGCTTAGGCGATAAAACTTTTAAACAACTTGACTTCGAAGCACTCCAAAAAGAATTTGCTGAAGATTCTAATTCAATTTCTATTATTGTAAAACACCTTGTTGGTAATATGCTAAGCAGATGGACCCATTTTTTAACTGAAGATGGTGAAAAAACATGGCGACAACGCGATTTAGAATTTGAAGATACTTACACTACAAAAGATGCACTTATTACTGATTGGAATAAAGGTTGGAACTGTTTATTTAATGCCATTACACCTTTAGCGGAAACCGATTTAGAGCGCATTATTTATATTCGAAATCAAGGACATACGGTTACCGAAGCTATTAACAGACAATTAGCGCATTACTCCTATCATGTTGGACAAATTGTTTTTCTTGGAAAATTGGTAAAAAGTAAGAACTGGGAATCGTTATCTATTCCAAAAGGTGATTCTAAAAAGTACAATGCAGAAAAATTTAGTAAAGAAAAAGAACGCCGTCATTTTACTGATGATTTATAATCTACAAGTCATTTCGAACGCTAGAGAGAAATCACATAATTTGATTGAAGAAACTATACACTTTTTATGATGTGATATCTCAATCGTGCCTCATTCGATATGACTAACAAATTAGCAACTACCGAAAGCCTATTTACCATTTTTCATAGTAACTCGCCAAATAAAAATGACTTGGTTACCTTCTTTTAAAAGGCCTAATAATTAAGCGAGCTTCCCTATCAAACCGTACATAATTATACACCCAATTTACAAAAACAACCATCCTGTTTCTAAAACCTATTAGAAAAAAGAGGTGGACAAACATCCAAACATACCAGGCAAAAACACCTTGAAACTTAAACCGTTTTAAATCAACCACCGCTTTGTTTCTTCCTATAGTTGCCATAGTTCCTTTGTCTGTGTATACAAATGGTTTCATGGGGCGTTCTTCTATTAATCGAAGCATATTATCGCCTAACTGATCTCCCTGTTGTATGGCAGGTTGGGCCATCATGGGTAAACCATTGGGGTATTCCTCACTTGTCATACAAGCGACATCACCTATTGCAAAAATGTGATTGAATTCTCTAACCTGATTAAATTCGTTTACTAAAAGCCTATTCCCCCTAGTTATAAATTTTTCTGCATCCAACCCTTTTATATTGGCTCCTTTTACACCCGCTGCCCAAATTAAAGTAGCCGTTTCAAATGTTATATCTGTATTAGTGGTTACTGTTTTTCCGTCATAGTTAACCACTCTAACATTTTTCCAAACATTAACGCCTAGCTTTTCTAAAAAATCCTCGGCCTTTTGAGATGCCTTAGCACTCATCCCTTTTAAAATATTATCCCCCGACTGAACCACATGAATTTGCGCCAATCTGGTATCTAAATCAGGGTAGTCCTTTGGTAAAATACCTTTTTTAATTTCTGCCAAAGCACCAGCCAACTCAACACCTGTAGGGCCTCCTCCAACAATCACAAAATTCATAAGAGCATTACGTTCGTTTAAATCTGAAGTTAACAAAGCATCTTCAAAATTCTCCAAAATCAAGCTTCTTAAATTAAGAGATTGGGGTATGGTTTTCATAGCCATACTATATTTTTCTATATTGGTATTTCCAAAATAATTAGTTTCAGAACCCGAAGCCACGACCAAATAGTCAAATTTAAGTTTACCTATATTAGTAATTACTTTGTTTTTTATAGGGTCAATTTCCTCAACATCAGCCAATCTAAAATGGAAGTTAGGAAAGTCCTTTAATATTTTTCTAATGGGATAGGCAATAGAATCCGGCTCTAATCCGCCAGTAGATACTTGATATAATAAAGGTTGAAATGTATGGTAGTTATTCTTGTCTAATAAAACAACTTGAAGGTCCTGTTTGGATAGCTTTTTTGCTAAAGCAACTCCTGCAAAACCACCCCCTACAATAACAATACGAGGGAAACTTGTTTTTTTTATGTTCATAAGCAAGTTTTTATTTTTTTAACAGATTTTATATGATTTACATAATTTTAGTTATGCTTATTTAACATATAAATACTTGCAAGGCAAAGGTAACATAAAGATGCAAATTTAAAGCCTTGTATATTCTTTATTCAAATTCGATTTCGTAAATTCGTACCCTAAATTTTAACACATGAGTAAATACGATATTATAGTTCTTGGAAGTGGTCCCGGTGGTTATGTTGCTGCCATTAGAGCATCGCAATTGGGTTTTAAAACTGCTGTTATTGAAAAAGAAAATCTTGGAGGCATCTGTTTAAATTGGGGATGTATCCCAACAAAAGCGTTGTTAAAATCTGCCCAGGTATTTGAATATCTTAAACATGCGGGAGACTATGGTCTATCGGTTGAAAATTTCGATAAAGATTTTAACGCAGTAGTTAAGCGTAGTCGTGGGGTTGCTGATGGTATGAGTAAAGGTGTTCAGTTTTTAATGAAGAAGAATAAAATTGACGTTATTGATGGTTTTGGAAAACTTAAACCTGGTAAAAAGATTGATGTAGACGGAACAGAATATAGTGCAGACAATATCATTATTGCAACTGGTGCACGATCTCGCGAATTACCAAGTTTACCACAAGACGGAAAAAAGGTGATTGGTTATAGAGAGGCTATGAACTTACCAAAACAACCAAAGAAAATGATTGTTGTTGGTTCTGGTGCGATTGGTGTTGAGTTTGCATATTTTTACAATTCTATGGGAACGGAAGTAACCATTGTTGAATATTTACCTAATATAGTTCCTGTTGAAGATGAAGATGTTTCTAAACAATTAGAACGTTCTTTTAAGAAAAGTGGTATAAAAATTATGACTTCTGCCGAAGTGACATCTGTTGATACTTCTGGAAAAGGAGTAAAAGCAACGGTAAAAACTAAAAAAGGAGAAGAAGTTCTTGAAGCTGATATTATTCTGTCTGCTGTAGGTATTAAATCAAATATTGAAAATATTGGATTAGAAGATGTTGGTATTGTTGTAGACAGAGATAAGATTATTGTTAACGATTTTTATCAAACAAATATTCCTGGTTACTATGCTATTGGAGATGTTACTCCTGGTCAAGCTTTGGCACATGTCGCTTCTGCCGAAGGAATACTGTGTGTAGAAAAATTAGCTGGTCAACATGTTGAAGCTTTAGATTACGGAAACATTCCTGGTTGTACTTATTGTTCGCCAGAAATTGCGAGTGTAGGTTTAACTGAAAAACAAGCTAAAGAAAAAGGCTTAGATATTAAAGTTGGTAAATTTCCATTCTCTGCTTCTGGTAAAGCAAGTGCAGGTGGAAACAAAGACGGTTTTGTAAAAGTTATTTTTGATGCTAAATATGGCGAATGGCTAGGTTGCCACATGATTGGTGCTGGTGTTACCGATATGATTGCAGAAGCTGTTTTAGGTAGAAAACTGGAAACTACCGGACATGAAGTATTAAAAGCAGTACATCCGCATCCAACGATGAGTGAAGCGGTTATGGAAGCTGTTGCTGATGCTTATGATGAAGTGATTCATTTGTAAAAGCCCCACCTAGCCTCCCCAAAGGGGAGGAATTCTTACTCAAAATTATAAAAAATGGCGATTCTTATATGTATAAGAATCGCCATTTTATTATATCTTACATTATAATATAATGCCCTATTCAACCAAGTAAAAGTTTCGATTTCTCGGAACCTTTTTTTATTTTAAAATTTAAGACGCGTACCAAATTTATAGATCATATTATTACCCACTGAATAGTTAACCGAAGGATCTTTTTTTGTTAATCTAAGATTTACTCCTCCATAAATAGAAAAATCATCTGTTATATCATATTGAAAGCCAAAAGTTGAAAATAAAGACGTAGCATTTGTCTCTATAGATCCATTCTTTCTTAACAAGCCTACTTTAGGTCCAAACAAAACGCTAAATTTATTACTTATAAAATATTTGGTCAGTAGCGGAAATTCTGTAACAGTGTAGCTATTAACAAGATCATTTGTGCTTCTTTCTTCCCTTCCTAGTCTAAAAAACAAATTCTCATTTATTTTAAATTCAGAAAAATAATTAGAATAAAATATTGGAGTATCATTTATATTAATTTCGTCTGTAATAAGAAAAGAATCCGCTTTTCTTTCCTCTTGAGATAAAACAGGTTTTAAAACTATAAAAAAGATAATAATAACAAGTAACTTATTTTTCATAACCAGTTTTATTTGAACTCATTTAGACTTTTTGAATTTTAGCGAAAATTAGAAGTTTTTAGCTCTGTTGAAGACTTTTTTAAGTTGCATAGCAGAGTTACGGAAGGAAAAAAAGACAAAAATAGAGTTGAAAACAGCAATTTTTTAGCAAATTGAAAAAGTTTAAATGAGTTCTTTAAATAATAAATACAAATCTATATTTAAATATCAGGTTATTATCATAATCAAGTCATAAAATAAGCCAGGAAATTGTTAAATATTTATAACAAAATCTAAAGAAAACTTTGAATAGCCAACTCATAACTCTGCAATCCAAAACCAAGAATAACCCCTCGAGCATTTGGAGATATAAATGATTGATGACGAAACTCTTCTCTATTAAAGGTATTCGAAATATGTACTTCTACAACAGGTGTTTCTATAGCTTTAACAGCATCACCTATTCCAACAGATGTATGTGTATAGGCTGCAGCGTTTAAAATAATACCATCTAAACTAAAACCTACTTCGTGTAGTTTATCAATGAGTTCTCCTTCTATATTAGATTGAAAATAGTCTATCTCTACGTTTGTATACTTTTGTTTAACTTCTTCTAAAAACTCAGTAAACGATAAACTTCCATAAATATTAGGTTCTCTTTTACCCAAAAGATTAAGGTTAGGACCGTTAATGATGATTAGTTTTTTCATGATGGTAAATATATTAAAAATTAGGTAGAAAAATGGTGTCTAAAAAGCAAGGCATATATCATAATTAAACCAACCTTGGTTCTAAGTAAAGTTAAAAAACTTGGTTTTACAACCTACTTTTATACATATAAGTAATACTTTAAAATGTATTCTTTGTAAATATTAAGAACATAAAAATACCATAAGCAAAAACTAAAAAGAAACCTTTTGCTCTGCTTATCTGTAATCTTTTTGGCAAAAATATTATCGGGAATATAATAAAACTGAAACCTAGCATCCAAAAAATATCATTAGACAGTATTTGAGGTTCTGTAACAGGAATAGGCTTTATAATAGACGTTAACCCCAAAACTGAGGCGATATTAAAAATATTTGATCCAATTAAATTACCTAAAGAAATGGCTTTTTCTTGCTTTGCTGCTGCAATTACAGATGCAGCTAATTCTGGTACACTTGTTCCTATGGCAATTAAAGATACTCCAATTACAGCTTCACTAACACCAACTGAACGTGCGATATCTCTTGACCCATCTACTAACCAAACACTTCCATAATATAGAGCGACCGCTCCAATAACCAACCAAATAAAGATCTTAAAATTTGAAACTACCGCTAGGGCTTCATCAACTTCTTCAATGTTTGTATTCTTACCAGTTTTTTTTATTAATATAAATAAAAAGAAAATAAGACCGATAAATAAAATACCGCCTTCTATAGCTGTAAGTTTATTATCATTTTTAAGAAAATAGTATAGAACTATTGAGAAAACCATCATAACTGGCCAATTAAGCTTGTAAAATGATTTATCGACTGCTATAGTACCTATTATAGCAGTTATACCTAGTACTAAACCAATATTTGCAATATTGGAACCTACCACATTGTTAATTGCTATAGCTGGTGATCCTGTTAATGCGGCTTGGATACTTACCAATAGTTCTGGTGCCGAAGTAGCAAAAGATACTACCGTCATACCAATCACCATTTTAGATATACTAAACTTAAATGATAATGCTACAGACGAACGTACCAAAAACTCCCCTCCTACTACCAACAATATAAAACCAAGGATCACCCAAAGTATACTCATAAATATATTTTTTGCGAAGATAATATAAGAATTAAGATTTTTGATTTTTGATCTACAATTTTTAAGTTCCTTACTAATTCACAGTATGCAAAACAGCATTAAAACTAAAAGTTTCGTTAAACAACTATAAAAATAGTTATATATTTGTTTTCTATTAAAAAATTAAACAACTTGGTTACCCTTTATAGTTTTTTATTCAGAAGTAAATTGTGAAAGTCCAACCTAAAGGTAATATCAAAATAAATAATTAAGATTTCCTCCTTCAAGGAAATGAAAAACATATTAATCGATGGAAAAATTAACAAATAAAGAAGAAGAAATCATGCATATTTTATGGAGACTGGAAAAGGCTTTTGTAAAAGATGTTCTTGCAGAAATAAAAAATGATAAACCCCATTACAATACACTATCTACCATTATAAGAAATTTAGAGGAAAAAGGTTATCTGGCTTATAATGCGTATGGTAAAACGCATCAATACTACCCTATTATTAAAAAGGAAGATTATAGAAAGCGTTTTATGTCTATGGCCATTAACAATTATTTTAATAATTCTTATAAAAACATGGTATCCTTTTTTGCCAAAGAAGAGAAAATTAGTGTAGACGAACTTAAAGAAATTATTGCATTAATTGAAAAAAAGGACTAAACATGGAATATTTACTAAAAGTTAGTGCCTTAATTTCTATTTTTTATTTCATTTACAAGGTGTTTTTACAACATGAAACCTTTTTTGAATCTATTAGAATTTTTCTTTTTTTAGGATTAATTAGTTCATTTATAATTCCTTTTTTGGTTATTCCTATTTATATCGAATATACTTCTGCTTTAACTTCAAGTTATGATGGTGTTACAACAGTACAAAAGATAGAAGAGCCTCTTAGTATTTTAGACTATCTTACTATGGTTTATTTAGCTGGTGTTCTCTTCTTTTTTATCCGTTTTATGATACAATTAGTTTCGTTAGTTGCAATAATTTTTAAAGGTAAAAGCAAAAAACAGGGAGGATATACATTTGTTAGAATTAATACCAATATGTCACCATTTTCATTTTTTAATTGGATCGTTTATAATCCCAACTCATTTAATAAAACTGAATTAGATCAGATTATTACGCACGAAAAAGCTCATGCTCAGCAGTATCATTCTATGGATATTTTACTAACCCAACTTTCCTGTATTGTTCTTTGGTTTAATCCGTTTATGTGGTTATACAATAAAGATTTAAAGCAGAATTTGGAGTTTTTAGCTGATAATTTGACAATAAATAATATCAAAAACAAGAAAGGTTACCAATACACTTTGCTTAAAACAGCCTTCTCTATTAATAAATTGGCTTTAAGCAATAATTTTTATACGTCATCAATTAAAAAACGAATCGTTATGTTACACAAATCGAAATCAAAAAAAATCAATCAATTTAAATTTGTTATAGCAATACCTCTGTTATCAATATTTTTAATGAGTTTTAATACAGAAAAAGTTTGTGTTGCTAAAACTCCAAATTCAATAAAACCCATTGAGACAGGTAAAAACCATGGTGTATTGCCCTTTTCTGATCAACAAATTGACCCTTTGTATATTCTTGACGGAAAAGAAATTTCAAAAAAGAAATTTGATGCTCTAAATACAGATGATATTGAATCTGTATCTGAACTTAAAGATAAATCTGAAATAAAAAAATACGGGAAGAAAGGAAAACATGGTGTTATTATTATTACTTCCAAAAAAAATGGAAATAATGGAAAAAGTGTCAACGACAATATTGATTTTGGTTACGGGTTACCCTTATATATTCTGGATGGAAAAGAAATTCAAAAAAAACAATTAGTTGAATTAAAAAGCAACAATATTAAATCTGTTGTTATTCTGAAAAATAAACCTGAAATAAAAAAATATGGAAAAAAAGGAAAGCATGGTGTTGTTATCATTACTTCCAAAAAATAATATAAAGACTCATAATACATTACATATTTAAGCTATTTTCAAGACACTCTATATAGAGTGTCTTTTTTTATATTTTATTATTAAAAAAGATGAAATTGATAAAAAACACCTTTTTTAAAGCAAATAGTGCCTTGATAATTAAAAACACACTCGAAATACCCCTATAATTATTTCATTTTAAAATTAAATAGTTGAAAAATAATTACAAAATAAAACTTTGATAAAGAGAGTCACATAAATATTGTAATCTATTCTGTTTTTTTACTTACAAATTCACATTCAATTTCATCAATTTTCGTAAAAACGTTTGGCAAACATATAGGTAAATATATATCTTCAAAAAACATTGATATAAATAACTTATTTAATAACCTTTAAAACTTTAGAAATATGATAACACTTGCCAAACTTATAATTGATGTAATATTATTTATTATCGCGATTATATAAATTTAACTAAATGTAAAACTTAGTCTAGAATAAGTTTTATTATTTTTATGAAATGCAAAAGCAAGTATTTAAATTTTTAGCGAAGGTTAATAAAATAGTCCTACCTAGTTATTCCAAACAACAATTAGATCTAGCTAAAGCTAATAAGCTGCAAATGGCTATTATTGGCTGGAGGTGGTTTGTTACTAAAAATGCTTTGGATTAGTTTTTATTTTTTTAAGAATACTTATTAAGCAACTATACAAATACTTACACTCAACAAAATCAAATTAACAACATTATGGTAGCTATTTTTTCTTTTTAAATAGCGTCTTAAAGAACCCATCGTCCTTTGTATTTGAGTTCGTTTTCTCTTCTACAGATTTGTTTTTCTTTTTATTTGCCCGTTGTATAGAATCGTTTTGTTTTTTAAGTTTACGATTGTGTTTTGCTGTGACTCTTTTTATAGAGTCTTTTCGCTTTTCATTTTTCTTTTTAAGCTTGGCTTTTACTTTTCCTATAGAGTCGTTTCTACGTTTTATTACTTTTTCAAGTTTAATTTGTGCTTTTTCTATAGAATCTTTTTTATAAAGTACTCGTTGTAACAAGTTTTTAGGCTTTTCTTCAAACTTTAAGTCTTTTTTGTAGTAAGAGGTATCTTTAGTCTTATAGTTAATCCAGGTTCCTACTTTTAAATTATTGTTATACTCGCCTTTTAAAGTTATGCTTCCACTGGAATCATAATTAGCTATTTTGCCATCTAAATAACCATTATTCCAATGTTCCAGAGTACTTAACTGTCCGTTTTCATACCAGCTTTTCCACAACCCGTTTTTTAATCCGTAATTGTAAGTTCCTTGTTCTGCCAGTTGATTAGACCTGTAGTATTTTAAATATTCGTTATGCAATACCTCGCCTCCAATATTGGCTACCGATTTATGTATTCCTCCCGACTTATACCAGTAATAGGTCTTATCTACATCAAAATTGTTTATCTTTTTTAATGCTATGTAACATTTTATATCATAACCGTTTTCACGTATTGTACGCTTTTGTAATTCTACGGTAAAGGCTAAACATAAAGCAACTAAAACGAAACCTAATACATGCTTTTTCACAAATTTTAATCTTATCTTTTTACTACTAGTAAAATTAATGGTATAGGCATAAATCTCACTAAGGTTTTACCTTAATAAAACTAAGGTTTATTATATTGTGTTAACAAAAAAATTATATACACTTATACTATAGAAATCGCCCTTCGAAGTAACTGTCAACAATAAATTTTAATTATTATTAAACAAAAATATACTTATAAGTAAAATTATTGATATTTAAGTTTACTTTTTTATACTTAACCTTAAAATAGATTTACTGTTTAATCACCTAAAAACACAAAAGCTACTCTATTTTTAGAATAGCTTTTATTTTCTTACTCATACTTGATACTTTTCACAAACAAGCCCCGCTATTTAGCTCATAAAAAAGCCTTTACATCCCGATAGTTAACGAGACTGTAAAAGCTTTTCTGTATTATTTTCTTACTCTTGCGCTTGCCTATCTTTGACGGCGCTCGTTATAAACGAAGCGCTAGCAGGGGCATACGAGGACTAGAGGAGGAAGTCTAATTCTCTAACTTAAAGACAACTTCAAACAAGGAATCATTTTTAAATTTGTAAAATTGTGGCATATTTCCAATCATATCCCTTGCTAGCGCTCGTTTATAACGAGTGCCGAAATGAGTAAGAAAAATATTTAACAAACTACTTTACTTCAGAAATAGAGTAACTTTTTAAATTAGCCTTACCCAAAAAACCCCGTATCATCTATCTCTAATATACTATGGTCTTCTTGAAAATTCTTTGCACTTGAGTATTTCCAATCTATAGCACTGGTTACAAAACCACTTTCTACTGGGTTATTATGAATATAGTCTATTTTTTGTTTAATAACCTTCTCACTCCATAGTTCTATAGGCTTATTATGATGCTGCCAAAACTGATATTTTGTAACATTACCTTGCTTTTTTCCTGCTCTTTCAAACATACATAATAACCATTCTTTTCGGCTTTCTCGTGAGTTATTTCCTATGGTTTCTATTACTTTTTTTGCTGTATGCTTTTTAAAATCTCTCAATAATTCCATAGGTCGTTCATCACTGGATCTAAACATTAAATGAATATGACTTGGCATAAAACAATATGCATATAATTCCATACCTTTTTCTTTTCTGCAGTAGTCTATGCTTTCTGCTAATACATTAAAATATACTTGCCTTATAAATACATCTAGCCAATAAACGGTTGCGAAACTTACAAAATATAAACCACCTTTGTTATGGAACTTGTATTTTCTGCTCATGGCTCTAAAATACAAAAAACTATACCTTTATAGTATAGTTTTTTATTGTCTTACTCGGTACGGCACTCGTCATAGACGAAGCGCTAGCGCATACGAGGACTAGCGGGGGCAAGTTGAAGTTTTAATAACCTCCTTGCTTAATAGCAAAGTGTACCCTAGCTCTCTCTTTAAAGAACTTTATGCCAAAAGGTGGGGTGTTGAAACCTTTTATGATGAGTTAAAAAACAAACTGAAAATTGAACATTT
>NZ_JAUOEK010000153.1 GCF_030540835.1 Flavivirga aquimarina
AGGGAAGTCATCCGGATTTGATTACGATCCTGACCATGTATATGTTCCATAAGTATGATTTGTGTTCCTATACAAGATAAGAATTACTCAAACCATTAACAATCAGAATACAAAAAAAGTTAATGCACAGTCTGACGTTTGGTGTAAGAATATTGCGTATTTGATAAAGGCTGATTTTCTGAAGGAAAATTGGACGCTAGCAAATAAGCACTACCTTAGGTTCAAGGAATAAACTTACGTATTATTTTTACACATTGTGCCTGTTGCACAACCCCTATGTAAATATACAGAAAATATGTATCTTGTATTATGCAAGGCAAGAAAGATTATCAAGAGAAATTATTTGCACAATTTCAATTGAGCGATCTCGTTCCCGAGCAGAACTTTTATAGACGCTTAAAAGGGGTATTGGATTTAGACTTTCTATACCCAATGACCAAGGGCTATTATGGAGAAAGCGGA
>NZ_JAUOEK010000169.1 GCF_030540835.1 Flavivirga aquimarina
CGTTGAAATTGTCATTCCCGTGAAAACGGGAATCTAAATACAGAATTTCGGTTTTTGACCTTTTTAGGTCAAAATGAAACCAGCGAAATACCTCTATGGCTCTGCCTCGAGGATAGTTGGTTTCAAGAAATTCTTTATTAAAATTCCTGTCTTTCGGCTTCGCTCAAGATAAACTTTGGCAGGAATCTTTTATTGGTTTCAAATGCAGTTAAAACTATATGATTTAGTACACGTTGCTTTCAGTGTCTAAAAACTTTAAATTTTTGACACGAACCAGCCTGCCGGTGGGCAGGTTTCACCAGTTTACACTAATTCCATTTTACAATGTTTATTATTTTATATTTCGGTATTTCACGAAGCAGACTTTCAGCCTGCAAAAACGAATCTATGGACTGGAAGTCTATAGATTCGTTTAGTTAACCTTAGTATAGCTGATACGAGTTGACGTATTTCAATCTTTAAAGGTGGTGAAGAAAATGATTTTTAAAATAGTTTGTTGAAACATATCTCTTTTGGTGTTATCGTTTTTTGTTTGAGAGTACGTTAAAACTTATTCTTCAATCCAGCCCATAATAGCATTGGCAACAAATCGCGGTTCTGGTAGTAATGAGTAAATATCTTTCTCGTAATTTTTATTGTATGGTGAAATATTCATAATGTTACCATCAACAACCAAGGTACTGCTGCCTCCAGGGTCAAAGCCCATGGCTTTATCCATGCCGTATTTTAAAAGAATGTCTACCATATCAAAATGGGTAGCTCCAACAGATTCTCTAATACGTCCGTTTACCATAAGCACCATAAGTTTTCCTGCTTTTGTAATACCTACGGCTATTTTTGGGCCACGCATATCTGTAAAATCTAATCGAGCCGCTTGTGTATTAATAGAATTAGTCGTTTTCCAACCTTCATCTTCCATATTTAAAATTTGCTTGCCGCCATTAATTAACATCGGTCCTGCTTCAATAGCATACGATATCTCATCCCATTTGTAAGGGTTGGTTTTTGGCTCTAATAACTGAATATCTAATGGCATGCCTTCTTTAAATTCCCCATTAGCAAACACCTCTAAGGGTATAGACAAGGTAATCCCTACTGGAATAACAGGCACAACTTCATTTGCTTTTGTTTTAATAATTTGCTTTACTGTATGGCCTGCTATTCTTAAAATAACATGACCATCACCTTGTATAGTGTCTTTAGGATAAGACAAATCGTAATAACAAGGTTCGGTTTTGCTGTGTATATTATAATGGCCTGGAGCAAATAGGATGTTTTGTTTTCCTTTTACAATAAAGCCCGCTTTGCTGTTTACCTTTCGAATATCTACATCGCCATTTTTATAAATAATGAATGCTGGTTTATTAAAAAGTGGCGGACAGAACACGGTATTATTCATAATTAATAGGCCTAAAGGTGAGCCTATATAGGTTTCTGGCAATCCTAGTTTGCCAACCAATTCCGGGTTTAATATGTAGCCTCCATTCCAAGCTAACTCTATTTTATTCGGGTTTTTACTGGTCTTCTTATACTCATCGATGAGCGCAGGTACATTTTTAGGTTCTTTTTTGGCAATATGGGCTGCGAATTTCCAGTTATCTTTTTTGGTATCAATTTCAGCTAATACACCGCTCCAGGGTAAACCATCTTCATAAACGCCTCCAGCAAATGATGCTGTTACTTTTTCGACAGTTTTAGTGTCTTTTAAGTTCTCATTTATCTGTTTTAATAGCTTCGCTATAGGGGTGCCATTTTCAATAGCATCTTTAGATATAAGTTGCAACAATTCCTTTTCGCCAAGCGTTTTTTTAAGTTTTTTATATAGTTTACCTTTTAAAACATTATCAAAATCTTTGGCTGTTTGTATGGGAGTAGGAAATGCTAAAGTGGTTCTAACAGCTGCTGGTACAAATTGAATAAAACCGCTATCCTTAGGGATTCCCATAATCTTAGCAGTCATGGTATGCTGTACCTTTCCTATGTGGAAATGATCTATTTCTACAATGTCGGTCATCATTGCCGCATACTCACCATTGGTAATTATAAAACCGTTAGATTCTTTAATGTTTCGTAAAATCTTAATTGCTTTGGCTCCCATTTGTGGAAAATGAACCCCTTCAGACCATTGTTTTGTTTTTATTATCTGAACAACGCCTGTTTTAAATAGCAACCCTAGTTCAGGCTCCTTTCCACTTTCTAAATACTCCTTAATATTGGCATTTGAAAACCATTTTGTGATTCTCGGTTCGTGTATAAAAATATAGACTTTTTCTAATTCTTTACCTTTTTCTTTAAGGACATTTGCAGTAAGTTCTTCTTCTATTTTAAGTTTAAGCTGCGCACGGATAGGTTGCAACACAAAATATTCCAATTCATGCTTAATAAAGCGCCCTGGAAAGTACCCCTTAGGAACATTGTTTTTTAATTTTTTTGTTAAAATTTTTCGATCATCAATTCCTAAAAATTTACTATTGGTTAATTGAAATAATGCTAATTCCCAATCAGCAAAAAATTGTGGTGCTAAGGTTAAATCTGGTAGATTTTTTGGTTTAAAAACATCGCTATAAATCATATTAACCAAGCCCGTTACTTCATGATACGTAAATGCTTGATAGGCATATTGTTTTTTGTTTCTATGCCTGTATGCCAAAGCATGATCGTGTCTTATTGTTAATTCTCCATCTACATATTTAAAAATATCATCTATGGCATTATAATATTTATGGATTAAATTAAGATTAGTATTTACTAAATCAGGAATGTCATTTTCCATCATTCTAGCATACCCCATTACTTTTCCTTTTATAAGCTGCTCTTCTACTCTAAAAAAACTAGGGTCTATTAGAGATTTTAAATACGTCATAAACGACAATCTGCCATAACCAGGTAAGTAATGTCTCGTTTTTTTATTAAGTATAGCATGAAGGTCTTCATTTTCAAAATGTACCATATTTTTGTATGCTTCTAATAAATTAACCACTTGTGGGTTAACGGTATTAGAAATAGCTCCTAATTGCAAATGCAGTCTTCCTAGAATATATTGCATGTTTTTTTGCAACGCCTCTATGCTATAGCGCTTATTAATAACGCTTCTATTATGCGTAACATCAACCATTCTGTTTTGAGGATAAAACACATGATCACATATTTTTTCTGCCAATCGTTTAGGAATTTTAGAACCTTTAAACTCTAAGACGTTTAAACGTAATGACTGATCTAAATGACGACCAATAACTTCATCATAAACTTCTCTTGGTTCGTACTGTCTACAAAATATGGGTGTGCCACAAGCTGCTGCTTCAATAATGGGTAAGCCTCTGCCTTCGGTTTGACTTGGCAATAAAATTAAGGAGGCCACATCATACAGTTGCTCAATGTCTAATGGCTTTTTATATTTTTTCTTAAATTCATTTTTATCGAACTCACTAAATAAAAACCCAAGAAGGACTCTTGATCTGAATGTTTTTGGAAGCTCCTTAAGGAACTTTTCAAAATCTTTTTTTAAATCGTGATAGTAATTTTGTTGACCATGTGGTATAGGTCCTGAAACAATTAAAGATAATTTTAATTGTGGATTTGTAATAAATTTTTCGGCAAATGAATCATAAGAAAATAAGCGCTTAATTAATTTAAAATTAAGCTCTATAGATTTTCTGCTAATTACCCGTGTAGGTTGTAAGAAAACAATATTATTATTTACAAAATCAAATTCGCGAATGGTTTTATGGCCTAATAATATGGGTTTTAATGACCGTTCACTATCGGTATGGTGTGCTGCTGTATGAACTGTTATCGTGTCTTTTTTATTAGCAAAAATAGTAGACACTTGCATAAACGCTTTAATAATATCACGTTTACTCATTTGATGCATTTTCGTATCTACCGCTGTTCCTATTAATGCCACATTGGCTGGGTTATGACCATTAATATCTATAAGATGATTTTGTTGGATTTTATTAATATTTACATGCATCCAAGAGCGACTTTCCCATGGATAAACCATTTCTATAATTGAGAAAAACTCTCCGACATGCGCATTATGAAAAAAGAAATCTCTTGGCCCTTTTTTTAGACCTTTCTTTTTAATTTCGACCTTTCTATTACCGCCTTCCCAATAAAAATCATGATTATTATTAATGACTGGAATTCCTAAATATTCTGAAATTAATACGGTAGCCAAAGCCAAAGAAACATTACCAGGATTAGAGCACACATTGATTAAATACAACAGCGAAATATCATTTTCTTCAATATAATGGCCTAATTTTTCTACTAGCACTAAAACCTCTTTCCAAAACTTACCAATAAGGTCATTGTAGGCTTCACTGCCACGTTCCATTTTTATTCTAAAAAAATCATCGTATAGCGGCCAGGCATCAAAAGCCTCCATTTCTGGGAATACTTTTTTAAAGGCATCTTTTGGAATTAATTCATCGGCCTCTTGTTTAATATCTCCTGCTATAAAATGAATGGGAATATTAGGATAAATCTTCTTAAAGGTTTTGGCATATTTTTCTGTTTCTACTGTAATACCATCTATAGTGAAGTAAAATGTTAAAAAAGCAATGCCTCCTTTTTCAATGTGAGCATTAAATGACTGTGCATCACCTTCAAAGGCTGATTTTGAATTTTGTTCTTTAAATTTATCAATAAATAACCCTAAATCAAACCAGGTGTTTATTTTTTCATTTTTAAGTTCATTTAAAATATTAGTAATTTTCGCTGTCTTAGTCATTTGTTCGTTTCTTAAAATGTAAATAGGCTATTTAATTTTTCTTCAAGGACATCAAATGAGAAATATTTTTTACCAAGGTTAAAGTTATATGCGCCAATTTCTAAACATCGTTTTGGATTGTATATGATGTCTGACATTTGTTGAACACTTTTAGGAGTGAGATGTCCGTCTTCTATCATGACTGTTTCAAACCCTTTATTGCCAATATCTTGCATATATACAGGCTTGTAGTTATTTACAAATATGGGTTTTTTTGCAAGTACACTTTCAACAAAAGCATTTCCAAAACCTTCATAAGTGCTAAAATAAGTACAGGCTCTACCGTGTGCATAAACATCAGATAAATCTTTATGGTCTAATACCTTGTGAGCTGCAAATATGATTTGATTAGATAGATTTAGTTCATGAATTTGATCGATTAATTCATTATAATATTCTTTGTTTTCGTCATCATTATTATTTCCAGTAATAACCAGTTTTAGCTTTTTGTCATCTAGTTTATCAATTAACGAAATAGCCGTTTCAATGCCTTTACGTCTAACGATACGTGTTACTTGTAACAATGCAATTTCATCTTCTGTAATACCTATATCTTTAAGGAAGCACTGGTTTTCTGGAGTTGGAACTCCGTAAACCCGATTAAAATCCATAACATTAGGTACCAAAGTAGCATCTATATTAAATCTGTTTTTAAAGGTTTCTACACCAAAGGTGTTAATGACTGCGTGTTTTACGTTGGGTAGCAATAATGGGAAATTATCATCTACATATTGGTTGATCTCAGGATGCACTGAAACATAACGCTGCCCGCGTTCCCAATGAAAATCATGATCGTGAGTTACTATAGGTAACCCAGTATCTTTAATTAGTTTTTTAATAGCCACCCCCATAGACAAATGGCAAGGGAGTGCTGAAGCGTTTTCTGAAAGTATCGCGTCTATTTTTTTATCTGTAACCCATTGAAGCATGGCTTCATAAATCATGTTAGACGCACTTTCAACATGATCTAGTAATGGGTCTGGATCTTTATCAGGTTCATAAAAAGCTTTCCGTTGTCCCCATTCGGCTTCAACCGAAAAAAAGGATAAGGCAGGAAAGAGATAATCATGCTCATAATCCATATCCCAAGATTCGAATTCTCCAGACATGATAAAGACTTCATGACCTAACTTTTTTAATACTTCTATCCATTTTTCGGTTTCAAGTGCTACGCCATCTACACCACCAATTCTACCAATAATAATACCTATTCGCATGTAAATTAAATAAGGGGTTCGTATACCTAAAGATACATTTTTATAAAAAACATGAAAGGTTTTGGAAGGTTATTTGTAATAAATTACCACTTCAAAAATTTTAAGAATATTTAAAAATGAGTTATGAAATTTACTGTAGTTATTTTGTCAAATCGATAACTTAAAAGTTTTCTTTAATAACGAAATCGTTCTTTTTGAGTTCTTTAGATATCATTTTAATCTTAGTGTAACTGATTGCGAGTTGAAGTACTTCAGTCTTTAAGGGAGAGGAGGGAATGATTAATGATTTGGGATAGATATAATAGTTTTTTGAGGATTTGTTCGTTTAACGGTTTTGTATATGGTTTGTTGCGTGTTTTAAGCATCTAATTTAGCAAATACAAACCGAATAGAAAATCTACGAGGATTTTCGTAAGTAGGCGAGTACTAGCAATGAATTATACATGTTAGCATTTGTAATTTTTCATTTCAATCCAACCAAGCATAATCGACTGTAAATCCAAATTCACTCAATTCTTGAAAGTCATCTTCAGTCAAATTGTTTTCAAAATGAATTGTTCCACCATCTATTAAATCAGTCAGAATTTGTTTAGACTCAAGTATTCCTTTGTTGGTCGTTTTTTTCAAAAGTGCTATCATTGATTTTAAGTCAAAATTTTTATTTTTGACTAATGATAAAATAATCTTTGAATTATCTTTTTCTAAATAAGGGTCTCCATATTTTTCAAATGATTCAATTGAATCTTCAACAAAGCGACCTGAACCTGTCTCAAATAATTTGCTATCAATTTTAGAAACTATTGTTGGTCCTTGTCCAACTGCAATATCCTCAAACTTGTTAGATTTTAGGTACTTGTCAGATTGATAAAAAACCGCAAAGCAAGATTCAGATTCCATAGTGGATTCTGAAATAACAGAGAAACCTTTTAAATTTTTCGTTAAATGTTCTTGTACTAATTTTTCAGCTTCTTCCTTGGTCATTTCTTATAAATGATAACGATATGATATGAAATCGTTTTAATACTGAAACAAGTTCAATACAGGTTGTTTTATAACTAATGTTAAACGAAGTTCGCTAATTTTTCTGATAAAATCAAGGATCTCAATTGCAAAAGTTTACAAAATAAAAAAGAGACTATCTTAATTTTAGACAGTCTTTTTATATAGGTTTTTCGATTATGAGATTCCTGCTGAAGTTTATCTTGAGCGAAGCCGAAAGGCAGGAATTCTATTCCTCCAAAAACGGATAACGATAATCTGTAGGAGTCACAAAAGTTTCCTTTATCATTCTAGGAGATACCCAACGTAATAAGTTTTGAGCACTTCCCGCTTTATCGTTTGTTCCAGAAGCTCTGGCGCCACCAAAAGGTTGTTGTCCAACAACGGCACCGGTTGGTTTGTCGTTAATATAGAAGTTCCCAGCAGCATTTTGTAAAGCTTCGGTAGCCTGAGTTACCGCATATCTATCGGTAGAAAGTATAGCACCAGTTAAGGCATATTCGCTCGTTTCATCTACCAATTTTAAAGTTTCTGCATAGGCGTCATCTTCATATACATAAATAGTAATTACAGGGCCAAATAACTCCGTGCACATGGTGGTGTATTTTGGATCTGTAGTCACAATAACAGTAGGTTCAATAAAATAACCTTTGCTTTTATCGTAATTTCCGCCAACAATAATTTCGGCATCACTATCAGATTTAGCTTGGTCTATATATTTTGCTAGCTTATCAAAAGAACCTTCGTGAATTACTGCTGTAATAAAGTTGCTCATATCTTCCGGAGAACCCATTTTGAATGATTTTACATCATTAATTACAAATTCTTTTACATCGTTCCATAAGCTTTTAGGAATATAAGCTCTCGAGGCCGCACTACATTTTTGTCCTTGAAATTCGAATGCTCCACGAACAATAGCAGTAGCCACTTGTTTGGCATTTGCAGATTTATGTGCTACAATAAAATCTTTTCCACCAGTTTCACCTACAATTCTTGGGTAGGTTTTATAGTTGTGTATATTATTTCCTATTTGTTTCCAAAGTTCTTTAAATATAAATGTTGAACCAGTAAAGTGTAAGCCTGAAAAATCAGGACTTGCCATAATCGTATTAGTTATCATAACAGGGTCACCAAAAACAACATTAATAACGCCAGGAGGAACGCCAGCTTCTTCAAACACATCCATAATTACTTTGGCAGAATATACTTGGCTATCACTAGGTTTCCAAACCACTACATTACCCATTAATGCCATGCAAGCCGGTAAGTTTCCTGCGATAGCAGTAAAATTAAAAGGGGTTACAGCATAGGTAAACCCTTCAAGAGGTCTATATTCAATACGATTCCATGCATCACTTGTGCTTTCAGGTTGTTCAGTATAAATGTCTGTCATAAACTGCACATTAAAACGCAAGAAATCTATAAACTCACAGGCAGCATCAATTTCAGCCTGATGGATGGTTTTAGATTGTGCTATCATGGTAGCAGCATTTATTTTAGCCCTATAAGGACCGGCAATTAATTCGGCAGCTTTTAAGAAGATAGCAGCACGTTGTTCCCACGGCATTACAGACCAAGCTTTCCTAGCTTCTAAAGCAGTAGCTATAGCATCATCTATATGAGATTGTTCTGCTACATGATACGCCCCAACAGTGTGTTGGTGGTCATGAGGAGGTGACATGGTTCTGGTATTCCCAGTTTTTACATCTTTGCCATTTATATATAAAGGGACTTCAATTTTGCTATGAAACATATCTTTGTATGTTTTTAAAACAGCATCTCTTTCCGGAGTTCCCGGTGCATAGCTTTTTACAGGTTCGTTAACTGCAATTGGTACATTAAAAAAGCCTTTTCCCATGATTTTCTATTTTTCGTTATTGAATTTTCAGTAAATGAGGTGCAAATTTACGAATAATTAAATGATTAATTGGAAGGATGACTTCTTAAAAGCACGTTAATTTATTTATTTTTTGTAAGTTGCCAAACTATATTTTGACTATAGGTTATATGTGTACAGTAACAATTATCCCTAAAGGGAAAAACGGTTTTATTTTAACCTCCAATCGTGATGAAGCTCCTAACAGAGTATCATTACCTCCTGATTTTTATAACATTCATGATGCAAAGGTTTTATACCCTAAAGATGTTTTGTCTGGAGGAACCTGGATAGGTTTGAGTGATAAAAACAGATTAATATGTGTACTAAATGGCGGTTTTGTATATCATGAACGTTTGCCTGAGTATAGAATGAGTAGAGGTGTTGTTGCTAAGGATTTTATGGTTACTGAAAATATTATTGATACTATTGAAACATATAATTTAAAAGATATAGAACCCTTCACTATGGTAATTGCCGACTGGAATGATGATTTAAAGTTTTTTGAACTGGTTTGGGATGGTAACAAAAGACATGCTACAGAATTGCCTAAAGAACCTAAGTTATGGTCATCGTCGACCTTGTACACTAGAGAGATGAAAGTAGAACGCCAAAACTGGTTCGAAGCCTTTAAGAGTGAAAACGAGTTGGATGCTAAAACAGTATTACAATTTCATAAAAAAGCAGGAGAACCCAATAATGATTATGGTGTTGTTATGAATCGTGGATTCGTTAAAACGACTAGCATTACCCAGGTTGAAAAAAGAGGTAATGCTGCTGATATGTATTATGAAAGTCTACAAGATAATACGGTTACAAACAAAGCTTTTAGTTTGCCTCAAATAGTTAATGAATAGCACAGGCATAATTTTAACATTGGCATATCCAGATACTATTGTTATGGTTTCTGAGGAATGGTTTTCCCCGTATTTACGATTTATAGGTGTTGGCAAAAAGAATTATTTAAGGGCTGGACATGCGGCATTGGTATTGATTGATAAAAACACAGGCGTTTTAGAATATCATGATTTTGGACGTTACATTACACCGGAACCTAATGGAAGAGTGCGAGGAAGAGATACTGATAATGAATTAGACTTTCCAATAAAAGCAGACATTGAAAATGATAGGATTAAAAACTTAAATGATATTTTAGAATTCTTAGGGACACATCCTAAATTAACACATGGCGATGGTAAATTGGTAGCTTCTGTTTGTAATACGGTGGATTATAAAAAAGCCAGAGCACATATTACCAGTATGCAAAAAAAGGCTTTTATACGCTATGCCGCGTTTATAAAAGATGCGTGCAATTGTGCACGTTTTGTAACTGATGCATTGATAGCTTCTGTTACAGATTTAACTATTAAAACCAAGTTAGAGAAATCGAAATGGTTTACACCAAGTACGGTTGGTAATGTGTTGTTGGCAGATACAGAAAATTACGTTTATGAAGTCTCCGAAACAGGAGGTATTTCAGAATTTAAAGGCACGCAGAAGAGTGAAAATGTACGTTGCTTTTTAGATAAACTAAAAGATCATAAAGTTAATTTAGTTGGTACTTTAGAGTCTAAACCTGTTGAAGGTTTGCATAAAAAAGCACAATGGTTATCTGGTATAGCGGCAGGGGCTTGGTTTGAGTTGCATAAAACGAATAATAAAACAGAATACCAATTTAGACGTGTTTCACCTTATGGAAATATTGATTGCGATGCTATTTTTACTGTAAATGAGGCTTTTAATTATGACATTCCTTTTGAGTTTGTCCATTATTCTAACTGCAAGTTTTTTAATATAAAGCAAGGAGAACAAGTTTTTAGATTTGAACGAAAAGTTTAATTTTTCTGTCATTCTGAGTCTCGTCCTAAAGCGAGACGTAAGAATCTGTTTGTCGTTTAGGACATTCTGAGGAGCACCAGAGCGCGACGTGAGAATCAGTTTAAAAAAGATCTGGAATTACTTATGAAACAATCTCATGTATACATTATAACCAACAAAAAATAATACTGTTTTGTATACAGGGGTTATCAGTGATTTGGTTAAGCGAATGTATCAGCACAAGTCAAAATTTCATAAAGGTTTTGCAGCAAAATATAACTGTGAAAAGTTAATTTATTTTGAGACATTCGATTCTATTGAAGAAGCTATTAAAAGAGAAAAACAGATTAAAAAATACAAGCGGATTAATAAGATTAACCTCATAGAGAAAGATAATCCAGAATGGAAAGACCTATCAGATGGGTGGTTGTTTTATTTTGGATAGTGCTTAAAATGAAGAGATTGTTACGGTCGTCCCTCCCTCACAATGACGATCTACTAGTTTATAGCAAAAGGCGCACTTAATTTAAAAGTAGGTATAGCCACTTTAAACTTTTTAGTCGTAGTAAAATTTATCATGCTATAGTGACCTTGCATGGCTCCAAAAGGAGAGGTAAGTAAGCATCCAGAGGTATAAGTATGAGATTCTCCAGGTTTTAGTACTGGTTTTTTACCAATAACACCTTCACCAGAAACGATTTCAATATTATTTAAGGCATCTAAAATTTCCCAGCGGCGTGCATTAAGCTGGACAGAATCTTTACTTTGATTTTCAATAGTTATAGTATATCCAAAAGCATACTGCATTTTATAATTTTTATAAAATGAGCCTTCATAAGTGGTAATCACCGATATTTTTATGCCTCTTGTTACTTGTTGAACCATCTTGATACTAATATACAACGTATTTGTTGGATGCTAAAATAGTAAATATTAAGTGTTTAGAAGTAAGTTTTTACGTCTTTGGTTAAAAAACTAGTTAAAAAGCACAATTATTAGTTCGAAATGTTGATTGAACTCCCTTCTCCAAGACCAATAATTTTATCGTATCGTCCACCTAAATCCCTATAATAAACAATCACTTTATAATTGTTTTCAGTTTGATAGAAGTTCCCGCTAATAGCACCTTCCTCCATGTTTTTATCACCATTTGCAACAACATACTTATAGTTATAAAAGCCTTGTTTTAGTAACATAGTATTTGTATAAACGTTGCGATATTCGTCAAAAATCATTTTGGTACTCTCGTCAATAACATAGTTGTTAAAATTACCATAAACATGAATGTCTTTATTTTTTAAAGATTCAATAGGTAGTAATGAGAAATGCATCCAGACATAATCTGCCTCAATGCTTGGGTTTTCTGCATCTATGTTTAGAATAACATAATTGCCATTAATATCCGGGTTATAAGTATATGGTCTGGTAGCTCTCTCAAAGTTTGTGAATAGATAATTATGGTATAAATCCTTTAAGTCTATGAGTTGTATTCCTGTATTAGCTGCACGAACATCTTTGTTTTCAAAAAATAAGTATTCATTACCACCCCAAAAACTGGTTTCTGTATCGTATCTGTATATTAATTGATTACCAACAGTATATTGCGGTTTTATATTAGAAATAGCAGTTTTTAGGTTGTTATTTTGAACTATAATAGCTTTTACAGTTTGTGTAGGGTTATTTAGAGGTATGGTATTAGAATCAATAACGATTTCGACGCGTTGTTTTTCTTCAATAAATTCAATATTCCGCGAACGTTTAACACTAACTCCAACATTCACTTTATCTTCATAAATCATGAATTTTCTTGAAAAAACGAGTTCATCATCATTATTAAAAACAGAAAGCATATAATTCCCTGAGACTTTTAAGCGTTTGGTCTGTGCATTAGGAATAGTGAGTTTATAATGCGAATAAATTTGATAAGTATTAAAAGAGTTTTCGTAGTTTCTAATGCGCTGATTGTCAAAACCGTCCATGTATTCAGATTTCACTAATACAGATGGTGTCCAGTCAAAATTAAAATGCTCAATTTTATAATAAAAATCGGCTTCATCTCCATTTAAAGCATCAAACTCTAAGATAACATATTCACCAAGGCTTAAAATAGGGAGCTGTGTTTCTGTGGTATCACCTTTAAAGTTTATGGTTTTAATATAATCGGGAGGATTGACTTCATCTATTTGGCCAAAAATCAGATTAGAATATAAAAGAATAGTTATAATAGAAGTAAATTTTAATAGCATTATAAAGACAGTTTTTGTAAATATAAAACAAATTTTATGCCTAAAACCTTTTCTTTATTTAGAATTAGTATAAATAAAAAAGAAGACTTTATTTGAGATAATTTTATAGGTATTAATTTGTATTTTTGCACCGATTTTTAGACAACTAATTACAATAAAAAAATATGTCACACGACATTCGCATTACAAAAGGTCTAGACATTAAACTTAAGGGTGCAGCTGAAAAAACCTCCGAGAAGGCAATAGTAAGCAACTTTTATACTTTAAGACCTGAAGATTTCCACGGCGTTATACCTAAATTAATTTCTAAAGTTGGCACAAAAGTAAAAGCAGGAGAAGCTGTTTTTTTCGATAAGTCAAACGAAGCTATCAAGTTTGCTTCTCCAGTTTCTGGTGAAGTTTTAGAAATCTCTCGTGGGGAAAAACGTAGAATTTTAGCAATTAAAATTCAAGCAGATAAAGAACAAACCTATCAGGATAATGGTAAGTTTGATATAGATGCTGCAGATTCTGAAGCTATTAAATCGCATTTATTAGCATCGGGTTGCTGGCCGTTTGTAAAACAACGTCCGTACGATGTTATAGCAAACCCAGATAAAGCACCAAAAGCTATATTTATATCGGGGTACGCAAGTGCACCATTAGCTGCCGATTTAGATTTTACTTTGCAAGGAAAAGAATCTGAATTACAAGCTGCTATTTCAGCTTTAGGAAAACTTACCGAAGGTAAAGTACATGTATCTGTTGGCAAAAATGGGAATTCCCCATTAGCAGGCTTAACGGGGGTTACGTTACATAAAGTTTCTGGACCACACCCATCAGGGAACGTAGGGACACAAATAAACAAAATAGACCCGATAAATAAAGGAGAGGTTGTTTGGACCGTTAATCCTCAAGATTTGGTCATTATTGGAGAATTGTTACTAACAGGAAAGTTTAACGCAGAACGTGTTATTGCTTTAGTTGGTTCTTCGGTTGAAAAACCCAGATATTTTGTGACTAAAATAGGAAGTGAAGTAGCTACTATGGTTTATGATAAAGGGGTTGCAAAAGATTCTAATGATCGTATCATATCAGGAAATGTTTTAAGTGGAAAACAAATAAAACCAGATGGGTATTTAGATTATTATAGCAATGTTATATCTATAATTCCAGAAGGTGATGATTATGAGTTTTTTGGATGGAACAAACCTGTTTTTAATAAAATATCTACATCCAGAGCACTTACTTTTTCTTGGTTAAGCCCTAAAAAAGTATACGATTTAAATACCAATACCAATGGAGAACATCGTGCTTTTGTAACAACAGGAACTTACGAAGAGGTATTCCCTTTAGATATTTATCCAATGCAGATATTAAAAGCATGTATGTATAAAGATTTAGACGAGATGGAAGCTTTAGGAATGTACGAGGTAGCTCCTGAAGATTTTGCATTAACAGAATTTGTTTGTGTGTCTAAACAACCACATCAAAAAATAATAAGAGAAGGTTTAGACTTAATGCTTAAAGAAATAGGATAATGGGTTTAAAAGAAAGTTTACATAATTTTAAGGAAAAGAACAAAGACAAGAAGTGGTTACCTGCATTCTCTGCAATCCATACGTTTTTATACTTACCAAATGAGACGACCCATAATGGGACTCATATTAAAGCAGCCGATGATTTAAAGCGTACCATGAATACTGTTATTATGGCTATGGTACCATGTTTAATATTCGGTATGTTTAATGCTGGTTACCAACATAATTTGCAAGTTGGAGATGTACAGGCAGCAGCAGGAAGTTTCTTTAGTTCAGAATTTTGGACTATGGCTAACTTCATGATTGGTTTCTGGAAAATATTACCATTAGTCATTGTTTCTTATGGTGTTGGTTTAGGAATTGAATTCATATTCGCTATTATTAAAGGACACGAAGTAGAAGAAGGATACTTAGTAACAGGAATGTTAGTGCCATTAATTGTACCAGTAGACATTCCACTTTGGATGCTCGCAGTTGCAGTTATATTTGGTGTTGTTATTGGTAAAGAAGTTTTTGGAGGTACAGGAATGAATATTCTTAATCCTGCATTAACGATTCGTGCATTCTTATTCTTTGCATATCCTACATGGATGTCTGGAGATAAGGTTTGGGTTGAAGGCGCTGTAGAAAGAACAAATGAAATTGTAGCTGGAGCAAATCTGGATGCTATTTCTGGTGAAACTATATTAGGAAGTTTGGCACAAGGAAAAGAAGCTGGTTATGAAGTCATGGATATGTTTTTAGGATTCATACCAGGCTCAGTTGGTGAAACATCTACTTTATTAATATTATTAGGAGGATTATTTTTGATTTTCGCTAAAATAGGTAGTTGGAGAATCATGTTGTCTTCTGCGCTTGGTGCTATTGTCATGGGGCTAATCTTTAATCAAGTAGTTGATTCTGGATGGATAACAGAAAGTAGTAAATTCTACGGTTTAATGAGTACGACTTGGTGGCATCATTTACTTATTGGAGGTTTTGCTTTTGGTACGGTATTTATGGCTACAGATCCTGTAACGGCATCTCAAACAAATAAAGGAAAATGGATTTACGGTTTCTTGGTAGGATTTATTTCTATTTTGATTCGTGTATTCAATCCAGCATACCCAGAGGGTGTAATGCTAGCGATTCTATTAATGAATGTGTTTGCACCAACAATTGACCATTATGTGGTTCAAGGTAATGTGAAACAAAGAATGAAACGTTTAAAAGCAAAAACAGCTTAATCATGAGTAAAAAAACGGATTCAAATTTATATACCATACTTTTTGCCATAGCTATGGTAATAGTAGTAGGAGGTTTATTGGCGTTTACGGCATCGGCTTTAAGACCTAGAATTGATAATAACGAACGACTAGAAAAGCAACAAAATATATTGTATGCTATGGGAGTTAATGCAAACGATGAAAGTAGTGCGATATTCGTTTCTACTAAAGAAGCTCCTGAGTTGTTCTCTAAATACATTACTAAGCAATTAGTAATACAAGGAGATAATGTAACAGAAGATCCTGAAGCATATTTAATCGATGTAAAGAAGGAACAAACTAGTGCAAAAGCAGGTAATGAAAGAAGACTACCATTGTTTGTCGGTACTAAAGATGGTAAAACATTTTATATAGCACCTATTAGAGGAAAAGGACTTTGGGATGCTATTTGGGCCTATGTTGCCATGGATTCTAATATGGTTGTTCAAGGTGCTTATTTCGACCATAAAGGAGAAACAGCAGGTCTGGGTGCCAATATTAAGCAACGTTACTTTATGGACGATTTTATAGGTGAAAGCTTAATGAGTAACGGAAGTTTTAAAGGGATTACAGTTGCAAAAGGAAACAACGATCCAAAGAATTTAGAAAAGAACGATAACGAGGTAGACGCTATAGCCGGAGCAACTATTACTGGCGACGGAGTTTCTGCAATGCTTAAATCTGAGCTAAGACAGTATGTACCTTATTTTAAAACATTGAAATAATTATTATGGGACTTTTATCAAAAAAAGACGCAGCATTAATTAAAGATCCATTAGCAGATAATAATCCTATTACTATTCAAGTATTAGGAATATGTTCAGCATTAGCAATTACAGCCGAATTAGAAGCAGCAATTGTAATGTCTGTTTCAGTATTGTTTGTATTAGGAATAGGAAACGTAGTTATTTCTTTAATGAGGAATATCATTCCATCAAAAATTAGAATTATTGTTCAATTAATTGTAGTTGCAGCTTTGGTAATTATTGTTGATCAAGTATTAAAAGCATTTGCATACGAATTAAGTAAAACACTTTCGGTATTTGTTGGTTTAATTATTACCAACTGTATCATCATGGGGCGTTTTGAAGCATTTGCATTAGGAAATGGACCTTGGCGTTCATTCTTAGATGGTATAGGGAACTCTCTAGGATACGGTGTTATTTTAATTATAGTCGCATTTTTTAGAGAATTACTTGGAGCAGGAACTCTATTAGGAATTAAAGTTTTAGGAGATCCTATTGAGAAAACGGGTGTTTATAAATATGGTTATGAGAATAACGGATTTATGTTATTAGCACCAATGGCATTAATTGTAGTCGGTATTATTATTTGGGTACAAAGAACTAGAAACAAAGCATTAATTGAAGACTAAAAATTAGTAAACAGTCGCAGTAGACAGTATTGAATACTGAACACTGGGCGCTGAATACTGAATACTAGAAAAAATGGAACATATAGAATTATTTTTCAAATCAATATTTATAGACAACATGGTATTTGCGACATTCTTAGGAATGTGTTCTTACCTGGCAGTTTCTAAAAAAGTGAGTACAGCAGTTGGTTTAGGAGCAGCAGTTATATTTGTACTAGCAATAACAGTCCCTTTAAACTGGTTGTTAGATCAGTATCTTTTACAACCAGGAGCTTTAAGCTGGTTAGGTGAAGAATATGCATCTTACGATTTAAGTTTCTTGTCATTTATCATGTTTATTGCAACTATTGCAACTATGGTACAGTTAGTAGAAATTGTGGTTGAAAAGTTCTCACCATCATTATATAATTCACTTGGTATTTTTTTACCACTTATTGCTGTAAACTGTGCGATCTTAGGAGGGTCTTTATTTATGCAATCTCGTGAAATAGCAACTTTAGGATTAGCAACAACTTATGGAATTGGTTCAGGTATTGGTTGGTTTTTAGCCATTTTAGCAATTGCTGCTATCCGAGAAAAAATAAGATATTCAAACGTGCCACCAGCTTTAAGAGGCTTAGGAATTACATTTATAATCACTGGTTTAATGGCTATTGGTTTTATGAGTTTTGGAGGTATGCTAACTGGAGGTGATGATGAAGGAAAAAAAGAAGAACAAACAGTGCATGTAAGTTCTGATGAGAATATAAAAGAAGAAAAAGTGTTAGCTAACAACATAAAAGTAAATGAGTAATATGATATTAGCAATTGATTTCGGAGTTATAATTGCAACCGTAATAGCGTTTTTAATAGTTACGTTATTGTTGGTAGCATTATTATTATTTGTAAAGCAAAAATTATCACCATCTGGTCCAGTAAAGATTACCATAAATGGAGAAAGAGAAATTGAAGTCGCTTCAGGAGATAGCTTATTATCTACTTTAGGTGCGCAAAAAATATTCTTACCATCAGCATGTGGTGGTGGTGGTACTTGTATTCAATGTGAATGTCATGTTTTAGAAGGAGGAGGAGAAGCACTTCCAACAGAAACACCTCACTTTAGTAGAAAAGAATTAAAAGAAGGAGCTCGTTTATCATGTCAAGTTAAAGTAAAACAAGACATGAATATTACCATTCCAGAAGAGGTTTTTGGTATTAAAAAGTGGGAAGCAACAGTAGTACGTAATTATAACGTAGCCTCTTTTATTAAAGAGTTTGTTGTTGAGATTCCTGAAGATATGGGATATAAAGCAGGCGGGTATATTCAAATTGAAATTCCACCTTGTGAAGTTAAATATTCAGATATGGATATTACAGCACACCCTGAGGAACATGAAACACCAGATAAGTTTCAAGCAGAGTGGGATAAATTTGGTTTATGGCCTTTAGTGATGAAGAATACAGAAACTATTGAAAGAGCATACTCTATGGCTTCTTTCCCTGCAGAAGGGCGTGAAATTATGTTAAACGTTCGTGTAGCTTGTCCACCATGGGATAGAGCTAAAAATGGATGGATGGATGTTAACCCAGGTATTGCATCTTCTTATATTTTTAACCAAAAACCAGGAGATAAAGTAATCATTTCAGGACCTTATGGCGAATTCTTTATAAATGAATCTGAATCTGAAATGTTATATGTAGGTGGAGGTGCAGGTATGGCACCAATGCGTTCACACTTATACCATCTGTTTAAAACATTAAGAACAGGAAGAAAAGTGACTTATTGGTATGGAGGACGATCTAAACGCGAATTGTTCTATTTAGAGCATTTCTATGAGTTAGAAAAGGAATTTCCTAACTTCAAATTCTACTTAGCCTTATCTGAGCCATTAGAAGAAGATAATTGGAAAGTAAAAGAGAATATTGATGCACCTGGTGATGGTTTTGTTGGATTTATTCATAACTGTGTTATTGATAATTATTTAAGCAAACATGAAGCACCTGAAGATATTGAATTATATTTCTGTGGACCCCCATTAATGAATAAGGCGGTTCAAAAAATGGGAGAAGATTTCGGTATCCCTGATGAACATATAAGATTCGATGACTTTGGAGGATAAACCAATGTCATACTAGTAGTGAAACACACCTCTCTGTCATAACAGATAGAGAATCCAGAATAAAATAAAACCCAACGTAATGTTGGGTTTTTTGTTTAAATATGTTAGCAGGAATTCTTTAATTAGTAAACACTAACTTATATTTTGGTTTATCATTTTCAAATTCAAACAGTTTTGTGTAATCCATAACGTTAGAAATATTATCCAGATAGCACAAAAATTTCACGACCTCATTTAGTCCATTAAATAAAACATCTTTATCGGTTGGATTCTTGGGCTTTTCGTTTTTGTAGTGGAGAGGTAATTTATAGTTACAGGCATTTAGAAAAACACGCTCAATTTTTAATAGTTCTAGTGGCGTATATCCATTAAATTTTCTACCTAAGGCTTGATGCACCTTACCAATATAATTCAATTCTAACGCACCATGTGAGTCCGAAAGATATTTCCAATTATCAGTATTATCTAAAATATTTCCAACGGCACATTGCTTACAGCATTCGGGGTTTAATTTATTATGGTGAAATGCAGTATATAACTTTTTTAAAGCTTGTTCTAAGCGTTTTGAAGTATTCATAAGCAGTATTTTTAGTTAAATTACTAAAAATATAAATTTAGACCGTCAAATAGCCTTAAATTTTTATTGATAAAATAAGAGATAATATTAATTGGCAGTAATTTGGAATAGTTTTTTTGCCTAAAAAAATAAACGGTTTTAGGACAGTTAAAAAGATGAGAAAGAATGAATTAAACGTAAAAAAGCTTTACCTATTGGTAAAGCTTTTTTTATTATTGAAGTCTGACTTTATCTTTATATAAAGAAAATCAAGACTATTTTAATGATCTTCGTCTAATTCAGACTTGTTATAAACCCAACTAGGTAATGATGAATTATCAAAATTAGGTTTCTTCAAAGTGTTTACATTTTCAAAACAAGAAGCATATACTAATGTCTTAACATTTAAAATGTCATACACCTGATCTTGTTGGTCTTTAGTGAAAGTTCCAAATACTAAATCTGGATCAACTGATTTGTACACACCATTTTCTAACATAAATGCAAACATCATTTTTACGCTACTTTCGTAAAAATCTGTGTTTTTATCATAGTCTTCTGCATTATCAATATAACTTTTTCCAGCTACTAAAAGATATTCGTTACCAGATTTTTTGTTTTTTACGCTAACAGTACCTCTAAATAACAAGTGGTAGTTTTCATGATAAATGTCTTGCTTCCCTTTTACATTTGACTTGTTTCTTTCATAGAAATCTTCAAAATAAGGAGAACCTAAGCTTTTTATTTGGTTAGAATGAATATGCTTAATATAATCTCCTTTTGTTTCAAAAAACGAAGGTAAATTATCGGCACAATATCCAGGATACCATGCAGGTACATACTCATCATGTAATAATTCATGGCTTCCTTTTTTAAAGATTACAGGACGCTCATATACTCTTGGATTATAAAACTTATAATTTCCAATTGCGAACAGCTCACACTTATTAACTATAGTATCTTCCTGTACATTTGTTTTACAAGAAACCACCAAGCAAAAAAGCATTAAAATTTTTAGTAAGGTTTTATTCATAACTTAAAAGTATTATTGTAAACTTAAAACATTAGGCGATTTCAAGCTTACCTGGTTAAATTTTTTAAGAACAAATTTACATTTGCTCTAATTTGGGTTCGTTAGTGTGTCATTATTTTTAAATTAAAGACTAGTATAACTAGCTATGATTCATTTTGTTAATAACGCCTCAAATATAAAATTTTTTTTGAACAAAATAGATTAAAAGCAAAAAAAATCGATAAAATGTATTTTGTGATTATGGATATCATTGATTTATTGAGGTTTACATACAAAAAAAACTGTCTGTAATACCCTGTAAAGCCTTGTAATCCGTGCTATTTACGACAGTTTTAACACATGTTAATGTTTCTTTTTCGTACAACATGGTCTTTAGCTCTGTTTTTTTGATAAAAATTAAAGATATTTCATGATTGTCTTGCTCTTTTTGAAGTATTTTTTCTACATAAAAATCTAGAAAGATTGAATATGAAAGATTTAAAATTGAAAATTCGATAATTAAAGATATCCTTTTCGGTTATTTAATTGCGACATTAATTTTAAAAAGAAGTAATAATCTTGTTTCAAATAACACATTTGGTAGCTCAAAATTTGTGCAATTTAAATAGCGTTAACTATTTTTGTATTATGAGTAAACCTCTTACGGAACAAGAATTGCATAACTTAGCCATGAACTATGTTGGAAAAGATCTGGAACAGCGTGGTTTCGAATTTATAGCTGTAAATAGTAAACTTAAAAAACATCCGCAGTTTGTTTGTATAGATAAAAACAAACAATATTATTTTGTAATTGTAAGAGCAGTCATATTACCTGATAACCCTAATAATTATGATGTTGTTTGGATGGAGTCATTTAAAAAGCATGCCAGAGAAAAAGATGCAAAAGTTTTATATGCTGGTGTTGGATTAGGTAATGTAGACAATAAAAAAGGCCCCATTTTTTTAGATAAAGAATATTTGTTAGAATATAATGGTATACAAGTTTTAGAAACAAATTTGAACTGAAAAAGGGAATGCTGAAAAAAAGAATGAACACCACCTATTATTTCAAACTAATAAGCAGAAAGAAATTATATAACTATTTTTCAATTATAGTTTCAATATTCTTTGTATTCATACTTGTTTCTTGTAAAGAAGTTAAAAATACAACTGTCACAAATTTTAAAAATACCAAATTATCTGGGACTGTTTTTGGTACTTTTTATGAGATAACGTATGATTCTGAAATAAGTTTTCAAAAGGAATTTGATAGCCTGTTTTATGTTATTAATAAATCATTGTCTACCTATCAAGCTAATTCAGATATTTCAAGAATTAACAGAAACGAATCAGTTACAATTGATGAGCACTTTGAAAACGTGTTTCAAGCTTCAAAAGAAATATATAATGAAACGCATGGTGCTTTCGATCCTACCATTGGTGCTGTTGTAAATGCTTGGGACTTTGGGCCGGAAGGTAAAATTGTAAATTTAGATAGTTTAAAAATTGACAGTTTGATGCTAACAGTTGGTTTTAATAAAGTTCTTAGAACCCAAAATACTATAGCTAAACCAAAAGGGACATTTTTAGATTTTAATGCGATAGCAAAGGGGTATGCCGTAGATGTTATTGCAAAATTCTTAGATAATAAAAGCATTCAGAATTACATCGTTAATATAGGAGGTGAGCTAAATGCTAAAGGGATTAATATTGAAAAAAACACAGATTGGATGGTTGGTGTTGAAAAGCCTAATTTTGATGGTACGCAATCCCTTTCCAGAATACTCGCTTTATCTAACGAAGCTATGGCGACTTCGGGGACTTACAGGAAATTTAAAATAGATAAAAACGGAAATCGATTTTCGCATATTATTGATACTAAAACTGGATATCCAAGTAAAACTAATTTGCTTAGTATTTCGGTAGTTGCTAAAGATTGCATGACTGCTGATGCTTATGCTACAGCTTTTAAAACGATGGGGATTGAAAAAGTGAAAATGTTTTTAAAATCGCACCCAGAATTAAAGGTGTTTTTAATTTTTGAAAATAATAAAAAAGAATTTGAAACATTATCTTTAAATGGGTTTCCTGAAAATGAAAACTAAGGCTTGTAAGCTATAGGGATAATTTCTCCTGACGCTAAACAATACTTTTGTACTGCCTCTTTTGTTAAATTAGCCGTATAATCAACTTCTTCAACATTAAAACCTACACTGCGAAGTGTATCAAAATAATCACGACCATATACACGTACATGGTCATATTGCCCAAAGATTTTTGCACGCTCTTTCTTGTCAGTTATAGTATCGTCCTCAAAAGTCTTTTCTCGCGTTAAGTCTTGAGGGATTTGAAAGATACCCATGCCACCAACCTTTAAAACCCGATAGAGCTCTTGCATGGCTTTTTTGTCATCTGGAATATGTTCTAATACATGATTGCAAAGAATAATATCATAACTATTGTCTTCAAAAGGTAAATTACAGATATCAGCTTTAACATCTGCCAATGGCGAAAGCAAATCTGTAGTGGTATAATCTAAATTTTTAAGTTTTCTAAAGCGTTTATAAAAAGCTTGTTCCGGCGCAAAATGCAATACTTTTAATACCGAACTTGTTTCGGGATCTCTTAAAATAACTTTTTTTGATTCCTTTTTTGAAGAACCTGAAACGAGTTCAGGTTGAAAGAAGTCCGTTTCATTTTTTAAATATAACCATAGCAGCCTATGGCGTTCTAAAGAAAGTGTGGAAGGGGAGAGAACATTGTTTCGTTGTTTACCATAACCATAAGGTAAAAAGCTTTTGAAACTTCTGCCGTCAATAGGGTCTGTATATGTATCTCCTTTTAAAAAAAATGCTAAAACAGGACGAATGACATAACTTAACCTAATGAGTAAAGGTCTGGGAATAAAATTTAATATGAATTTGAAGAGTTTTTTCAAGTTATTTCGCTGAGTTACACAGAGACTCACAGAGATTCACTGAGGTGTGTTTATAAATCGTTTAATTCCATCTTTTAAAAGTTTGGTATGGAAATTTATTAATAATCCTAATGGATAATTCCCTAATTTCATATAAGTCAATATCTGTGCAGAATGAACATCAGTAAAAGTTTCAACGGTTTTAAGTTCGATAACAATTTTATTTTCGACTAATAGATCAATTCTATAACCATGATCTAGTTTTATATCTTTATATACTATAGGAAGAGCAATTTCCTTAGTAACGTTAAGATTTAAACGTTTTAACTCGAAAAGTAAACATTCTTGATATGCAGATTCTAATAATCCAGGACCCAGAGTTCGATGCACTTCAATGGCAGCACCAATAATTTTTTCAGTTAGATTTTTATTCATTAATTTTTCTCTGCGTATCTCTGTGACTCTCTGTGTAACTCTGTGAAACAGTTTATAAGACTAAAGCCTTCTGACGAAATTCATCTTCCTCATCACTTTCAATACCTAAAGCTTCATGCACATAAGCAAAAGTTGACAGTATTTCGGGCTTTCCATTTACAAGTGCCACGTCATGTTCAAAATGGACACTAGGTTTTCCGTCTTGTGTAACAATAGTCCAACCATCCTTTAATTGTCTTACTTTATGAGTACCTCCATTTATCATGGGTTCTATCGCAACGACCATACCCTCAACAAATTTTTTGCCACGACCACGTCGACCATAATTTGGCATTTCCGGATCTTCATGCATCTTTTTACCCAGTCCATGGCCAACTAATTCCCGAACGACTCCGTAACCTTGATCTTCACAATGTTTTTGTATAGCATATCCAACGTCACCCACGCGATTATTAGCTTTAAACTCCCTAATACCAACATAAAGAGATTCTTTAGTTACCTGTATAAGTTTTTTAGTTTCAGGATCTACATCACCAATTTCAAAAGTATAGGCATGGTCTCCGTAAAAATCGTTCATTAGCGCACCACAATCAATAGAAACAATATCACCATTTTTTAAAGGTGTTTGTGTTGGTAAACCGTGAACGACTGCATCGTTTACACTACAGAGTAAAGTTGATGGACAGTCATATAACCCTAAAAAACCCGGTAATGCACCTTGATCTCTTATAAATTCTTCAGCAAGCTTATCAAGTTGCATTGTGGTAACACCTTCTTTGACTTCTTTAGCAAGCATCCCAAGTGTTTTAGATACTATTAATGCGCTTTTTCGCATTAACTCAATTTCTTCTTTTGTTTTTACTACAATCATGCTTAAAAAATAATGGCAAAGATACTTAAAATTAAGTATTAATATTTTTACAGTTATATGACTTTTGGCATTTTTTAAGATGCTGTAAATGAATACATTTATTGTATTAAATTAAAAGAAATGTATAAAATTGTTAGTGCAGAAGATGCTGTTAAAGTAATTAAAAGTAATGACAGGGTTTATATTCAGGCAGCTGCAGCAGCTCCACAGTTGTTAATGAATGCTATGACTGAACGCCATGGGGAATTAAAAAATGTTGAAGTGTGTCACTTACATGTCGAAGGAGAAACAGGTTATGCTAACCCAGAACTTAGAGATAGTTTTCATGTAAATTCATTTTTTATTGGAAATAATGTGCGCCATACATTAACAGAAGGCAATGGTTCTTATACACCTGTTTTTTTGAGTGAGTTGCCATTATTGTTTAAAAGAAATATTTTGCCATTAGATGTTGCATTAATCCATGTGTCTGTTCCAGATAAACATGGGTATTGTTCGTTAGGTGTTTCGGTTGAAGCTACTTTGGCGGCTATAGATAATGCAAAAATTGTAATAGCACAGGTAAACCAACTAATGCCAAGAACCCATGGAGATGGTATTATTCATATTACAGAGATAGATTTATTTGTTGAATGCAATGAGCCTATACCTGTCCATATTTTTGGGGAGCCATCAATTATTGAAAATAAAATAGGAGATTATGTTGCGAGTTTGATTGAAGATAAAAGCACCTTGCAAATGGGAATTGGATCTATTCCTAATGCAGTATTATCACGTTTAACGAATCATAAAGACTTGGGTTTACATACCGAAATGTTCTCTGATGGTGTTATTGATTTAATTTTAAAAGATGTCATAAACGGAAACTTTAAAGGTGTTAATCCAGGTCGTGCATTAGCAACATTTTTAATAGGGTCTAAAAGATTGTATGATTACGTTGATGATAATCCGTTTGTTGAAATGCGCGCTTCAGACTATGTAAATGATGTGTCTATTATTAAACAAAACCCCAGAATGGTTGCTATTAATTCTGCTATTGAAATAGATGTGACCGGTCAGGTTTGTGCAGATTCTATTGGCGCTAAAATGTATTCGGGAGTAGGTGGGCAAATGGATTATATTAGAGGGGCATCTTTAAGTAATGGAGGGAAAGCGATTATTGCATTGCCATCAATTACAAAAAAAGGAATTAGTAGGATCGTACCATCTTTAAAACCGGGGGCAGGAGTTGTTACTACCAGAGCACATGTACATCATGTAGTTACCGAATATGGAATAGCTAACTTATATGGAAAAACCATTAAAGAAAGGGTTAAAGCGTTAGTGAATATTGCACACCCAAATCATAGAGAATCTATTGATAAAGCTTATTATCAACTTATATAAACAGATTTATTTTAGAAAACTAAAGAAACCTTTCTTTTTTGAAATTTCTGGAGGAGCAGTGTTTGTGAGTATTTGATATATTTCACCCCAGCCTAAAAAACCACCAATATTTCTATCGTCAATAAATATATCGGCGTTAATTTTTCTACTTACATCTTTAGTATATTCCTCTTCGGGGAAGCTATTATTTACAGCATAAAAAATAATCCCTTTATCCTCACAGAATTTAACAGCTTCATTTAGTCTTTTACCACTTCTATAAGTCCACAAAATAAGCCGATGCCCATCGTCTTGTAACTTTTTTAAAGTTTCAAAAGCAAACAACATGGGCTTTCCTATTTTTGGATATGCGTCCTCAACAACAGTGCCATCAAAATCTATTGCAATAATAAGTTTATTGTTAAAATTCATTTAAGTTAAAAACTTGGGTTTATAACAAAAGTAAACAATTTATTTTTTGCTTATTTAAACCAAGGCATGCTGTGTCATAGATTCTGGTTGTTCAACACCCATTAACTTTAAAATGGTAGGCGCCATATCACCTAAAATACCATCTTTAATGCTTTTTAATTCGGTATCGATTAAAATTACAGGAACAGGGTTTGTTGTATGTGCTGTATTTGGTGAACCGTCTGGATTTATCATGGTTTCACAATTTCCATGATCGGCTATAAGTAGTGTCGTGTAGCCATTTTCTAAAGCTGTAGTAAGAACGTCTTCTACACATTTATCTACCGCTTCACAAGCTTTTATGGCAGCTTCCATAACACCTGTATGACCTACCATATCGCCGTTTGCAAAATTTAAACAGACAAAATCAACATCACCTTTTTGTAGCTCAGGAATTAATGCATCTCGTAATTCGTAAGCGCTCATTTCGGGCTTTAAATCGTATGTAGCTACTTTTGGCGAGTTTCTTAGAATACGTGTTTCTCCATTAAAAGGGGTTTCACGCCCACCAGAGAAAAAGAATGTAACGTGCGGATATTTTTCTGTTTCAGCAATACGGATTTGTTTTTTATCATGCTTTTCTAAAACCTCACCCAATGTTTCCGTTAAATTATCTTTATTGAATATAACATTTACATTTTTATAAGTTTCATCGTAATTTGTAAGTGTTACATAATACAAATTTAATTTGTGCATGTTTTGCTCATGGAAATCAGTTTGCGATAAAGCTTCAGTTAATTCCCTACCACGATCTGTTCTAAAATTAAAAAAGATAACAACATCATCTTCTTTTATAGTTGCTTGAGGATTACCAGATTCATCAACCATAATAATAGGTTTGATAAATTCATCAGTAATATCATTTTTATAACTTTTTTGAATAGTTTCAGTGACATTAGTAGAGGTTTCACCAATGCCATTTACCATAGCATCATAAGCCAATTTAACACGTTCCCAACGTTTATCTCTATCCATGGCGTAGTAACGACCAGTAACCGTAGCTAATTTGCCATTTGTTTTTTCTAAATGATCTTCTAATTCGGTAAGAAAGCCATAACCCGATTTAGGGTCTACATCACGACCGTCTGTAAATGCATGAACAAAAGTTTTGGTTAATCCAAAATCGTTAGCAGCATCTAATAATCCTAACAAATGATTAATATGAGAGTGTACACCACCATCACTTAACAATCCTAAAAAATGAACATTTTTATTATTAGTTTTAGCATAGTTAAATGCATCTACCAGTACTTTTTCGTTATTTAATGTTTTGTTTTTTACAGCTAAATTAACTTTTACTAAATCTTGGTATACGATACGTCCTGCACCAAGATTCATATGCCCAACTTCGCTATTTCCCATTTGACCTTCAGGTAACCCAACATGTAATCCGTCGGTTCTTAGCGTGGCGAATGGATATTTTTTATAAAGAGTGTCTATATAAGGCGTGTTTGCATGATCGATAGCAGAAACTTTAGGATCTGGTGAATTACCCCAACCGTCAAGTATCATTAAGATAACTTTTTTATTCATTTTTTGTTAAAATTTATATAAAACAAAGATAAAGAAGTTGTACAAAATAATACGGAAATAGCATTCTAAATACGAGGTTTTTTGGGGTTTTTTCGAGGTTTTGAAAAAAAGAATCGTTCAGTTAATTATTTGTGAAAAAAAAGTTAAAAATGTGTTATTTATTATTTTTTGTGTAACAGATTGAAATTAATGTCGTCTCTTTAGTATATCAAAAAACAACTATAAAAATCAAATTAAAACTTTCATCATGAAAAAATCAATCATTATCACAGCCATTGCATTATGTTTCTCTATTGTAACTGTTAATGCCAAACCTATTACAAAAAACATTAATAATACAAATGCAGAGTTTGTATTTAAAGTAAACTCATTTTGCGTTTCAATTGCTAAAGGCGATTTAGAAACTGTAAAAAAACTTATTAATAGAGGTGCAGATGTAAATGAAATGTCTAATGGAATGACCCCTGTAATGTACGCTGCTAAATTTAACAGAGTAGACATTTTAAAACTTTTAATAGCTAAAGGCGCTAATTTAAAAGCAAGATCTGCTAAAAAAATGACAGCATTAAAATATGCAGAATTACATGGCGCAAAAGAAGCAGCCGCGATTATAAAAAAAGCTATAGTCGAAGCCAAATCAAAAAAGAGAAAATAATTATAAAATAAATAATTATTTTGAGTTAGTCACTCGTAAAAGCCTCGAATTTCGAGGCTTTTTTATTTTATTGGTTTTTGTACTTTTCTATAGCTTCTTGAATTTTTTCAATCCTATTATCTGGATCTGGATGCGTGCTTTGAAATTCTGGAACTCGATTTGGGCCGGCTGCAGCCTTTAAAATTTTCATAACACCAATCATTTCTTCGGGGTTATAACCGGCATTGAGCATAAAAAGAACACCAAGGTCATCGCTTTCCAACTCATCATCTCTTCCATTAGTCAGTAGAGTATTTTGACCAATACTATTTACAAGACCACCCATATCTGCACCAACAGAACCGGCAGTGGCTAATCCTTGCCAATATTCACTTTCTGCAATTCTCTCAGCACTATGACGACCTAGAACATGCCCGATTTCGTGACCCAAAACTCCGGCTAATTGGTCTTCGTTTTCTAATTTAGCAAATAAAGCATGGGTTATAAATATTTGCCCTCCAGGTAATGCAAATGCATTTATAGTGTTAGGATCTGCCAGTAAATGAAATTCGTATTGATAAGGTGTGCCTTTAGCAATGCTATTGTTTACTAGTTTATTGCCAACATTATCAACTAAAGCTTGATATTGATTGTTTGGATGTAGCCCTCCGTGTTGTTGTGTCATTTGAGGAGCACTTTGTAAACCTATGGCAATTTCTTTATCTGGTGTCATAGATATGGTTTGTGTCCTACCGGTATAAGGGTTTACTTCTTGTTGGCTGCACCTTTTGAAAACAAAAAATAATGCAATGGCTGCACCTATTAATAATCTGACTTTTAGATTTTTTCCTCTCATTTTTTTAGTTTAATAGAAAAGAATTTTTTTGAGATTCAACTTTATTATAGATCTATGGGCAGATAAAATTTTCATTGAAATTCTTTATTGCAATTAAAAATATAAAAATTTTCTATACTAAATTGACTCGTTTAAAATTAATATGCAGCTAAATAAAATCAATTATGTATTTAGACACTATATTTTATTAAAAGTCACTAGAACAGTTATTAAAATAGAATTAATTTTAAGCACTCATTTTATAAAATATATATTATGTCTATTACATTTAAAATTATAGAAAAAGAAAATATAAATGCTGTTATTCCTTTGGTACAAAAGCTAAACAGTAATAAAATTTCTTATGCTGTTTTAGAACAACGTTTTTCTGAAATGATTACTCAAAATTATGAATGTGCCGTGATATATGATAATGATGATTTAATAGGCGTTACAGGCCTGTGGTTTTGTACAAGGCATTATTCTGGTAAAAGTGTGGAAGCAGATCATGTTTATATAGATGAGGCTTATCGAGGAAAAGGTTTGGGGAAGCAGTTTTTTGAATGGATATATAAATATGCTTTAGAAAAAGGCTATGAAGCTATTGAACTAAACACATATGTAAGTAATTATGCTTCTCATAAATTTTATTATAATGAAGGTTTTAATATTTTAGGATATCATTTTTTTAAAAAGTTATAATTTTTTCTTGCAAAAGAGTTAACAGTTTGTATATATTTGCAGCGTTAATAATGCGGGAGTAGCTCAGTTGGTAGAGCGTCAGCCTTCCAAGCTGAATGTCGCCAGTTCGAACCTGGTCTCCCGCTCACAAAAGCTTCATAGAAATATGGAGCTTTTTTATTTTAAATGGTTTAACTCGGTTCCAGATGGCACTTCGTAAGGTGTTTTGTTGTATTCAAAAACACGAGCGGTTAAATGTCCTTTTAAAATAATAGAATTATCTTTTACTTCTAACCAGCTACCTTCTCGTAAGCCAACAACAGGCTGGGTATTGAAATTATGAAACTCTTTTATTCTGGTTTCTCTGGTTTCACCCATATGTTTGCTACTTTTATCTGGATCTAAATAATGTGGGTTAATATTAAAAGGAACAAGACCTAATGCATTAAAGCTTGGTGGATACACAATAGGCATGTCGTTAGTTGTTTTTATAGTAAGTCCACAAATGTTACTTCCTGCACTAGTACCTAAATAAGGCGTTCCGTTTTTTATAACCGTTAGTAAGACGTCAATTAAATTGTTTTTATAAAGCTGGTTAGTTAAAACAAATGTATTACCACCACCTGTAAAAATGGCTTTGGCGTTTTTTATAGCATCAATAGGATCTTTGTATGTATGAATACCTTTTACATTTATATTTATTTTAGAAAAAGCTGCGTTAACAATTTTGGTGTACGCATCATGAGATATACCACTTGGTCTTGCATACGGAATAAAAAGAAGTTCTTCAATTCCGTTAAAGAGAATTGCTAAATCATCTAAAATATAATCCAAATAACCACTTCCATGAAGTGTTGAAGTACTTGCAATAAGTATATTTTTCATAAAAAATAATTTTCACAGTAAAATTAGCTATTATAGAACTAACATTAATATTATGTGTAAGAAATTTTTATGAGTTTTGATATAGAAAAGTCTAATAAAAATACTATTTTCAATAAAAATACAATTATGAAAAAAGCTATTTACTTTTTTACTTTATTATCTGCCATGCAAATTATGTCCCAAAACATTAAGAGAGCACCAGTTAATGGGAGAATCATTGTAGAAAGTAGTGATATTTCTGGTATTACTATTTATAATATATCATCAAATAAAGGGACTATAACTAACGAAAAAGGAGAGTTTATGTTGCTTGTGGCATTAGATGACTTAATAGAAGTAAGTGCGTTGCAATACGAAAATATTAGTTTTAGAGTTAATGAAGCCATTATTAAGTCTAAAACAATAAAACTCTTTTTATTTGAAGAAGTATATAAGCTAGATGAGATTGTTGTATCGTCAAAAGGGTTATCAGGAAATTTAAATACAGATGTAGATAACACCGATTTTTTCGAGCCAAAATTAGATGCTTTGTATTTCGGAATTAAACATAGTGACGATTTCGGTTTTAAGGATGATTATATGTCTAAAACAAAAAACATTACAATGAATTCTGAGCGTCAAACCATGATTAATGGACTTAATATAGTAAATGTAGTCGATCAATTATTATTGCCGTTATTTAGATCGAAGGTTATTAACAAAAAAGAATCTGGTATTCCCGATATTCCTGTCGAATCGATAAAGTACTATTTTGGATCAGAGTTTTTGGTTGATAATTTTAATATTCCAAATCATCGAGTTGAGGAGTTTATAAGATTTGTTGAAAGTAATGATTTTGACTTTTCGTTACTTAACTATGGGAAAGAAATGGATTTTCTTGAACTATTGAATAAAAAAAGTATTGAGTTTTTAAGACTAAACAAGAAAAAACAATAAACGTATCTAAGCTTTTTCTATTGAAATAAAAATGAGCTTAAAAAACTATTTTAAGTTTCAAGTTGGTTTTTAACAAAAGTTTAGAATGGTTTTTAAATTTATTTAAGACTTTAAAAGCGTTCTTTATGCTCTAATTTCAACAACTTGAAACGAGCACCTACCTCTTTTATACTCCTTTTTTTATCACTTCACTTAAGTGGTCAATCAATTAATAGAATAGAAATAAAAGGTGTGCTTCTTTCCGATAGCAATGATGTAGAAGCTGTAACAATTTTTAATACGTCATCAAATAAAGGCACCATTACCAATGAAAAAGGGGAATTTGTTATTGAAATAGCATTATATGATACTATTGAAATTTCAGCCTTACAATTTCAAACCGTTACAATTACTGTTGATGCAGACGTTTTTAAAGCAAAACAGTTAAAAATACAATTAATTGAGCAAGTTAATCGATTAGATGCTGTGACACTTTCTTCAGGTCTATCAGGAAACCTAGTAACAGATATGTTAAACGTTAAAACCGTTGACCCTATTCGTATCGATATGGGAAATATGAATGTGGCTTTTGAATATAATGACGATAAAGCTTTTGACAATGAGGCCGTACAGAATCATTTAAAAGCAGTAATAAACCCGGAAGCACGCAATTATCTTCCCGACGTTGAGAAAATTTTTAAATTATTATTTAAAAAAGATTTACCTCTCAAATATGATTTATACAAGAGAAAAACAGAAGAAAAACCAGTTCCAGAATTAAAAGGGATATTGGATGTTTATGACCATAAATTTTTAAGCGAAACTTTAAATATACCATTAGAAGATGTTACAGATTTTATTGCTTTTGTAGAAAGAAAAGGGATTGAGCCAAAACTTTTCACGAGTGAAAATAGAATATATCTTATTGAGTTTTTAGTAAAACAAAGTGAATTATTTTTAAAGTATTAAGATGTTAAAAAATAAGGCTATAATAATAATGTTTATGTTGTTTTCTTTTCAAGTAGCTGTTTCTCAATCTGTAGAAATATCTGGAAAAGTTCAAAGTAATGCCAATGTTGAAAATATTCACGTTATTAATAAAACAGCACAGGTTTTTACCATCACCGATAAAAATGGAGCGTTTAAAATTAATGTTTCTTTGTACGATTCTTTGATGTTTTCATCTATTCAGCATAAATTAAAAGAGATTGTCATTTCAAAAAATGAGATTATATCTAAAATAATTATAGTAAACTTAGATGAGCAAGTTAATAAATTAGATGAAGTCGTAGTTGGTAAAGTCTTAACAGGAAATTTGCTTACCGATATTGCTAATATGGAAGGAAAGCCACCAGTTAATTTTTTCGATCTTGGTATTCCAGGATATACGGGAAAAATAGCGACACAAAGTGAACGTAGACTAAGTCAAGCAGGAGATTTTAAACCTAAAATGTTAATAGGAATGGTATTGGGGGGAGCTTCTTTAGACCCTATAATTAATGGGATTTCTGGTAGAACTAAAATGTTAAAAAGGCGCGTTGAGATTGAAACAAAAGAAACACTTATGCTAATTATAAAATCGAGATTGTCACGAGACTTTTTTGCATCTAATCCGTTAGATGAAGAATTAAGAATGGATTTTTTCTATTTCTGTGCAGATGACGAACATTTTATTAAATATTGTAAAAATAAAACCGACTTTAAAATACTGATTTTTTTAAGGCATAAGTACAAACAATATTTAAATAATTTAGAATCTGGTAAAGACTAATACTTTTGGAATGCTTTTTGAAACTTTTATTACCAAAATGTATTTATGTTATAATATGATTATATGAAATTCTGGAGATTAGACAATTAAAACAGTAAAGGGTAAGTTTATAAAACGCCAAAATAATTACTTTAGCAAAAAATAATATAGATGAAATTGATTAAACCATTTTTGTTTTTTTTAATCATACCGCTTTTTGCGTTTACCGGTCTGCATAAATATTATATAAGTGTTACCCAAATTAATTTTATTGAAGAGAAACAATCTGTACAAATAACAACAAGAATTTTTATTGACGATTTTGAAAATTTGTTACGCGAACGTTATGATGAAACTATAACGTTAGCAGGTAATGATGAACCAAAAACTACCGATAATTATATTGGTAAGTATTTAAAAGAAAAAATAAAGATTAAAATTAATAACGAAGAGGCATATCTTACTTTTATAGGCAAAGAATACGATCAAGATATTATGCGTTGTTATTTAGAAATAGAAAAAGTTAGTAACGTTGAATCTTTTGAAGTTAGTAATAAAGTCTTATTCGATTTATTTGAAGACCAGCAGAATATTATTAAGACTAAAATAAACTCTAAACAAAAAAGTTTTATTCTTATTCGCGAAAAAGATAACGTATTGTTAAATTTTAATTAAAAAGAAGTTAAAATCTTGCTTAATTTATTATTTTCGATTTTTAGTAATAATGGTTCAATTATTTTTATCAAAATGTTGAATTTATTAAATAAAACATAAAAATTAATAATGAAAAAGCTTAATTATTATTTCCTTGCTATAGTTCTACTTTCAACTGGTCTTTTTGCGCAAGACAAAGAAGCAATAAAACCTCAAGGCCATACGGATCAGAATAAATTTAGGCAAATGAAAGATGTGCTGCCTACACCTAATACAACCAGAACCGCTTCCGGAGCTCCTGGTTACCAGTATACACAGCAGAAAGTTGATTATATAATGGACATTCGTTTGGATGAATCTAAAAATCAGATTTATGGGAACGAAAAAATAACATACCATAATAATTCTAAAGATTATTTAGAGTATTTATGGGTGCAGCTCGATCAAAACATGAGAGCTAAAGATTCAAAAACCCCAGATATTACAACTGAAGAATTTAACTCGCCACTTAATGGACCGATAAGTTTCACTAAAGCAAATTTAAAAAAGATTTTTGACGGCGGTTTTAATATTGAATCTGTACAAAACTCGGATGGTTCAGATTTATCTTTTATGATAAACCAAACCATGATGCGAATTAACTTACCCAAGCCATTAGCGCCTGGTGAAGTATTTAAGTTTCAAATAAAATGGTGGTACAATATTAACAACCATATTGAAGATAATGGCCGATCCGGCTATGAAGCATTTCCAGATGGAAATAATAATTATGTAATTGCTCAGTTTTATCCAAGACTTTGTGTTTACGATAATGTTGAAGGTTGGCAAAATATGCAGTTTTGGGGACGTAGTGAGTTTGCTTTAGAGTTTGGAGATTTTGATGTTAAGTTAACAGTACCTGCAGATCATAAATTAGAAGCAACAGGAGTATTACAAAACAAAAAGGACGTTTTAACAAAAGAACAACTTAAGCGTTTTGAATTGGCTAAAAAATCATATAAAGACCCTGTTTTTATTGTCACTCAAGAAGAAGCCGAAAAAGCCGAAACAGAAAGAAGTGCAAAAACTAAAACTTGGCATTTTAAAGCGAATAATGTAAGAGATTTTGCTTTTGCTACATCAAGAAAATTTATATGGGATGCTATGGCTGTAGATATAAATGGAAGGGCTGTTATGGCAATTTCTTTATATTCAAAGGAAGGTAATCCGCTTTGGGAAGAACATTCAACAAGGGTTGTAGCCAATACATTAGAAGAATATTCTAAGCTTACTTTTGATTATCCGTATAATAAAGCCGTTTCCGTACATGCACAAATGGGCATGGAATACCCTATGATTTGTTTTAATTATGGGAGGCCTAACCCAGATGGGACTTATTCAGAAAGATTAAAAAGAGGTATGATTGGGGTTATTACCCATGAAGTTGGTCATAATTTTTTTCCAATGATTGTAAATAGTGATGAACGCCAATGGACATGGATGGACGAAGGTTTGAATTCATTTGTAGAAACCTTAGCAGAATTAGATTACGACCCTAATTTTATAACAGGTAATCTACCTAAAGATATTGTTCCATATATGGGTGGAGATCAAAGCCATATTTCTCCAATTATGTCGCAAGGAGACTATGTGTATCAATTTGGGCCTAATGCCTATACTAAGCCAGCAGCAGGATTATATATGCTAAGACAAACTATTATGGGGCCTGAGTTATTTGATTATGCTTTTAGAACATATTCAAAACGCTGGATGTTTAAACACCCAACACCTGCAGACTTTTTTAGAAGTATGGAAGATGCTTCTGCTATGGATTTAGATTGGTTTTGGAGAGGATGGTTTTATACTACAGATTATACCGACATAGGTGTTAAACAAGTTAAGAGTTACTATTTAACAGACAAACCAACTGAAAAAGCTAAAGAAATTGCAAAGCAGAATAATTTTAATCTTGATGAATATAAAGATAAGTTGATTTATTTTGCAGAATCGGAAGAAGGCGTTATTCCAGAAGATGCAAAAAACGCTTCAGACTTTGCATCGTTAAATAATCATATAAATAGTTTAAGTGCAGAAGAAAAAGCACGATTAGGTGATGCACCAAAATATTTTTATGAAGTTACTTTCGAAAAACCGGGCGGATTGGTAATGCCAATAATTTTAGAGTTAACTTATGAAGATGGAACAAAAGAAAGAAAAACATTTCCAGCACAAATTTGGAGATACAATGATAAAGAAGTAAAAAAGGTTTTTAAAACTCAAAAAGCAATTACTAATATCATGGTAGATCCAGATTTGGAAACTGCCGATGTAGATATGTCTAATAATTCATGGCCCAAAAAAGTAGAGCAAAGCGATTTTGACCAATTTAAAGAAAAGGTTAAAGGATAAAATAGATAAAATATTAGAATAAAAAAGCCGATTTTACAATCGGCTTTTTTATTCTAACAAACAAACTCACTATATTTGCGTTGTGATACAACAAGCTACATTTTTATTTATTAGTGGTGCAGAAATAGCATTCATACTATTTATTGTTATTATGGTTTTTGGTGCGGATAAGTTACCGGAAATTGCTCGTGGCTTAGGTAAAGGGATGCGTACTCTTAAAGATGCTACCAACGACATTAAGCATGAAATTACCAAAACAGCCGATAAAAATGGCATAGATACAAGTATCACAGATGATGTTAAGAAAGAACTTAATAAGGTTAAAGACGATTTAGACGATTTTACAGGTTCGGTTAAACGCAAATTTTAGTCTCATTTCACGATTATAATCGATTATTTACTTCTTGTCGGATTAATTTGTGTTTTCAACGAATATTTTAAGTTTCTCATTTATTGGAAAATATATTAGCCTAACCAAATCTATAAAAATCTAACCAAAATGAAAACAATCCTACTTGTATGTTTTCTCAGTATCATAACCTTATCTTTTTCTCAAGATGATAAACACATTATCTTTCAAATTGATAGTTTAAATTCTGGTGCTTTACGATTTTATGATAATAATGAGATGGTAAATGCACTATCCTTATCTAATGAATCTAAAAGATTATCAGAATCAATTAATGATGTTTATGGTAACGCATTAGCTAATTTTACTCAAGGTCAAATTTATAATTCTATAGAGGAGTATGATACTGCCGAGAGTAGATTTATTAAGTCACTTAAATTCTCATTAAAAATTGACGATAATTATTTAATAGCAAATTCGTATTTAAATTTAGGAAAGTTATATAAGGAAAAGAAATCATTAGATCAAGTGCGTTATTACTTTGATAAAGCTTTGAAATATGCTTCCACGGGTAATGTTAAAGACCATAATAATCTTGATAATCAGTACGGTCTTTTGTTCGATATTCAAATTAATTTATGCCAATTATACTTAGAGAATAATTTCACAGAAAAAGCACTAATATATCTTTTAAGAGCAGAGAATATTTTAGGTAAATATAAGGCGAATTCGAATGCTTATGGCCATTTAAAGTATACTAAAGGGTTATATTTTATTGAAAAAGGATTATTTAGTAATGCGAACAAAAAATTTAATGAAGCTTTAGCATTTCTAGAAAAAAACGATACAGGTAATAAGCAACAGTATAATTTACTTTTACTTAATGTTTATGATAAACTGGTTTTATCTTTAGATAAGCAAGATTTAGACGAACAGGCTTACCAGACGTTATTGAAATATAATAATTATATGTATCAATATACGAATGAAGCGCAATCTGAGCGAAAATCTATTATGGAATCAAAATTCCTTATTGAAGATTATAAAAAAGATGCCCAAATAGCGAATACGGCACGTATACAACAAATTGAAATTACGAATAAAGTAAAAACCTTAAATATTATTATTACAGTTGTATTATTTCTGTTTCTTATATCGTTAATCACAGTTTATAAAAGTTATATTTCTAAAAGAAAATTAACTAATATTTTAAAAGATCAAAATGAACAATTAGAATTTGCTAGAAATGAAGCTGTAAAATCATCAGATTTAAAATCGAAATTTATATCAAATGTAACACACGAATTAAGAACGCCTCTTTATGGTGTTGTTGGTATAACTTCATTGCTGCTTGAAAACAATGATTTGAGTGAAAGTGATACAAAACTTATAAATTCACTAAAATATTCAGGTGATTATTTATTGAATCTTATCAATGATATTTTACAAGTAAGTAAAATTGAATCACAAAAAATAGAATTAAAAAACACTTCGGTTAATTTAAGAACATTAGTAAAAAATATTGTTGATTCTTTCGAATTTAGATTAAAAGAAACTAATAATAAAATTAATGTACTAATTGATGATGCACTTCCGGAATGTGTAAAATGTGATAATGTAAGGCTTTCCCAAATTTTAATTAATTTAATAGGAAACAGTATAAAATTTACTGAAAGCGGGTATATTAACTTCCGACTTATTATGTTAAACAAAAATGAGGAAAAAGTAAGTATACGTTTTGAAATTGAAGATAATGGTTGTGGCATTCCGCAACATAAATTCGATACTATCTTTGATAATTTTTCACAATTAGATGAAAATAATAACATTAATTATCAAGGCACAGGCTTAGGACTTTCCATTACTAAAAACTTGGTTGAGTTGTTTAATAGCGAAATTGAACTTGAAAGTGAAGTAGGGTCTGGTAGTATGTTTAGTTTTAATATTTCTTTTGAAATAGATAAAGTAGAAAAGAATAAGACGCAATCAAAGAATGAAGTTGAAACGAAAACTTTAAATAAAGCATATAATATTCTGGTAGTTGAAGATAATAAGATAAACCAGATCGTCACACAAAATCTATTAAAAAAGGCTAATTATGAATATCTTGTTGTTGGCAATGGTTTAGAAGCATTAAATGCTGCTAAGAAAAATAAGTTTGATCTTATTTTAATGGATATTAATATGCCAATTATGAATGGTAGGGAAGCAACTAAACATATCAGGGAATTTGATGTTCGTGTTCCTATAATAGCTTTAACAGCATCTGATGTTGGCAGCGTAAAAAAAGGTTGTAATGGAGATGGTTTTAATGATGTTATTTATAAGCCATTTGATAATTATGAATTTTACCAAATTATTGAAACAAATATAGAGTTGAGCAAAACAGGGTTGCCGAAAAATAATGAATCTATAAAAAATGTTTTAATAGCATAAATAAAGATTGTTATTTAGGCTTCATACTAATTGTTAATCCATCTCTAATGGGCAAGACTACGGTTTCAATGCGATTATCATTTTTTAAAAGGATGTTGTACTCTAATAATGCTTTTGTTGAGGTGTCATCAGGTTGTAACTCTTCAAGTATTTTACCGCTCCAAAGCACATTGTCAGATAAAATAATACCTCCAGGGTTTAATTTATCGATAACTATATTAAAATAATTAGGGTAATTTTCTTTATCGGCATCAATAAATACTAAATCAAAATTTATATCCAGATCAGGGATAATATTTAATGCATTTCCTGTATGCTGAAAAATTTGATTCCCATAACCCGATTTATCAAAATACTTTCGTTGAAAATCTACTAACTCTTCATTAATATCAATTGTGTGTAATTCTCCAGAAGCTTGTATTCCTTCTGCTAAACATAAGGCAGAATAGCCGGTGTAAGTCCCTATTTCTAAAATGTTTTTTGGGTGTGTTAATTTAGATATGATGCTCAAAATACGTCCTTGATAGTGTCCGCTAAGCATACGGGGTTGTAATATTTTTTGATAAGTTTCTCTACTAAGTTGTTGTAATAAGTCTGGTTCGTCTTCAGAATGTTTTACAACATAATCGTCTAATTTTTCAGGTATAAAATGCATGGTTCTCCATAAATGTACACCAGAAATTAATTTTTAATAACTGGTGAAATTAGTATTACAAATATATCAACAATCAGACTAATAAAATCAAAAATTGTATATACTAATTAGCTAGAATTCTGCTCACCAATTTTTGTTTTTCAATATCATTATTACCAAATAACCAACGCAATACATTGTCTTCCCATATGTCATCATATTGATTTTTATTGATAACACGTTTCTCTATGGCCAAGTCTAATAATTTCCCAGGGTAAGAAGATTGTGCATCACTTTCCATTTCGCCCAAAGGATAAGGGTCATCTAACCCCATAATTACTTGATTACTGCCTTGGCGGTCTATCATAAGTTTTAATGAATCGGTATCATGCACTAAAGTATCAAAATAAATATTCGGGTGTCCAACAGCTTTTCTAGGATGGTGTTTCCCTTTAAACAAATCCGGCCTACCATCAAAACCTTGAATACGTCTTCCTAAATTCATTTGAGCCAGTTGTCCGCCATGTGCAAAACAGGTTCTTATGTTAGGAAAACGTTCTTGCATGCCATTTAACGTGTAAAAATGATAAGCATCACCACATTGTGCCAGCATCCATATTAAGTGAAACCGCCATGAGGAATTTTCCAGATTTATCATTTTATCACCATCGTAAGGATGTATTTCGATAGCTAGTTTATATTTATTAGCCAATTCAAAAATAGCATCGTTTTCTTGGTCAAAAACAGATCGCCATTGTCCAATAGAATCCATAAAATGAGTTGGTAAGCACAATACTTTCATATCCAATTCTTCTACACAGCGCTCAATTTCGTATAAAGCTCCATGTATAAACCCTGGGTGTACTACAAAACCACAGGTAAACTTTTCCGGATGATCGTGCTGTACTTTTGCGTTAAAATCGTTTTGAAAACGGAGCGCTTTTTTCATTTCTTCTAAACGCAGTCCATTACCGTAAAGTTGCGATAAGTTTAAAACTACTGCATGGTCTAATTTGTTACGTTCCATCCATTCTAATTTTTCATGTAAAAAGAAACTGGAATCTGTTACAGGTCGTCTCCAACCTTTTTGAAGCATGTATTTACGTTCGTCGTCTACCCAAAATATTTCCTTTTCTTTCATGAATTCAGGAATCTGTTCCGGATATGGAAGTAAATGTGAATGACCGTTTATGCGTAGTTTACGTTTCATTTATGTTGTTGGTTTGACCTTAGACAAATCATAGTGGCTTGCATGGTTGCATACGTTATATTTTGTTCGACATTGGTTACAACACCTTCACAAAATGTAAGTGTTTTACCGGATTTAATTACGTGTCCTTTGGCTATAATTTTATCTGTTTTAGCAGCTTTTATAAAGTTCGTTTTAAATTCAACAGTAAGTACATCAGAACCTTTTGGCATGGCACTTAGGGCTGCATATCCACAGGCTACGTCTGCTATGCTAGTAAGTACTCCAGCATGAAAAAAGCCGTGTTGCTGTGTTAGTGTGTCATTTAAATGGCATGTTATGATAACTTCTCCTTCTTTAATTGAAACTAACTCGGCACCAAGTGTTTTCATAAACCCTTGTTTGTTATAACTTTGTTTTATAGCTTCAATCATTATTGCTAAATCTATTTAGGAGGTTGCATAATATTTTCACAACTTTTACAGGTACGTTTTTTCTTGTTGCTATAAAACTTATCAAATATTTTTGGCATGTCTGTTTCTATATCGTCAAGCTTAAACTTTTTCCTGTAAAGCAAATTATTACAATTTTCGCAGTACCACTCTAGGGCGTCTTTCATTTTTTTAGAACGCGGATACTCAATAACCAATCCAACTGTATTAGCTACACGTTGTGGAGAATGCGGCACTTTTGGCGGCAATAAATAAATATCTCCTTCCTTAATATGAACATCTTTAGGAGTATTGCCATCAATAATTTTTAAAACCATATCGCCTTCAACCTGATAGAAAAATTCAGGAGTTTCGTTGTAATGATAATCTTTTCTGTTATTAGGCCCACCAACAACCATTACAATAAAATCACCATCTTTCCATACACATTTGTTACCCACAGGAGGTTTTAAAAGATGTCTATTTTCTTCAATCCAAGCTTTAAAATTTAAAGGAGAAACTAACTTATTCATCTATTTATATTTTGTTTTTTTATTGTTTAGATGTAATTATATACTGAATTCATCTTTATAAAGTTACAAACTTTTTGTTCGTCCACCGTCAACAGGGACGTTAATTCCATTAACATAACTTGCAGCTTCGCTGGCTAAAAACGTAATCACATTTGCGGTTTCTTCTGGCTTGGCAAAACGTTTTATTGGGGTATGGGTTTTCATTATTTTAGTCATTTCTTCAACCGAAACAGCAGCACCTTTTGCCTTAATTTCTATAATTTCTGTTAAACGTTCGGTTTCTGTAAAACCCGGCAACACATTATTTATCGTAATACCGAATGAAGCAACTTCGTTAGATAAGGTTTTACTCCAATTACCAACGGCTCCTCTTATAGTATTGCTAACACCAAGACCCGGTATAGGCTCTTTTACCGAGGTGGAAATAATATTTATAATTCTTCCAAATCCTTCTTCTTTCATAAATGGAATAGTAGCCTGTGCTAGAACATGATTGCACTTAAGGTGTTGTATAAACGCATTATCAAATTCTTCTAAACTGGCGGTTAAAATATGACCGCTTCTTGGTCCACCTGTATTATTAATAAGAATATGAAACCCATGATTTTCATTAATAAACTTAATTGTTTTCTCTTGCAAATCTCTGGGATCTGAAAAATCTGCTACTATAAAACTGTGGTTCCCATGTTCGGGTAATTCATTTAAAACAGCTTTAAGTTTATCTCTATTTCTAGCAACTAATGTTACATTAACACCTTCTTGTGCTAATGCTATAGCTGTTGCTTTGCCGATGCCTTGAGTGCTTCCGCATACCAAGGCGTTTTTATTGTTTAAATTTAAATTCATTTATTCGTATATTTTTTTAGCACGAGTACTCATTTTTTCCATAAGCATTTCAGGGCTTTTAACTGACGTAAACCCAAATTTTTTATAAAGCAGATGCGCATCTTTTGTCGCCAGCATCCACTTATCGATTGCTTTTAATTCAGGAAAATTTAAGATCTTGTCAATTAATAATTTAGAGTATCCTTTTCCTTGATAATCTTTAATAACAAAAACATCCATTAGATAAGCAAAAAAAACTTTATCGGTCATAACACGAGCATAAGCAATTTGGTTCCCATCAATAAACAAACCGAAGTTTATTGTGTTCTCTATGGCCATTTTTTGCTCTTCAAAGGTTCGGGATGATCCCCAATATGAGTTTTTTATAAAATTACAGATTAAATTTAAATCCATGTCTTTGGTTTGAGACGAAAAATAAATATTGTTTTCAAGGGCTACCATAGTTTCAATATTTAATACATACATTTTTAGCTTCGGTAAAAAAGCGAAGCGCTTCAAATCCACCTTCACGTCCAATACCAGAGGCTTTAATACCACCAAAAGGAGTTCGTAAATCACGTAACATCCATGTATTGACCCAAACGATGCCAGATTGTAGCTGATTGCTCATTCTCATAGAACGTTTTAGATTATTTGTCCATAAGGTAGCAGATAGTCCATATTTAACTTTATTGGCGATCTGTAAAGCATCGTCTTCCGTGTTAAAAGGCATCATCGTTACTACGGGACCAAAAATTTCTTCTTGATTTACTCTACATTCGTCTGTAGATACTTCAATAACTGTAGGTTCTAAATAATAACCATTTTCGTAACCCGTTATTGTCATTTTATTTCCTCCACAAAGAATCATTCCGTTTTCTTCTTTGGCGATAGCAATATATTGCATGACCTTTTCCAGATGAGGTTTAGATACTAAAGCACCTATATTTGTGTCTTCTTTAGAGGGGTGGCCAACTTTAAGCTGTTTTACTTTTTTAATAAAATCAGTTTTAAATTTTTTATAAATGGATGCTTCAACAAAAATGCGACTTCCGCATAAGCAAATCTGACCTTGATTAGCAAAAGATGAGCGTACTGTTGTTTCTAGCATGTCGTCATAATCGCAATCTGCAAAAATGATGTTTGGGTTTTTACCTCCGAGTTCCAACGATAATTTCTTAAACAAAGGGGCTGCTACTTTTGCAATATGTGCACCTGTTGTTGTTCCTCCTGTAAACGAAATAGCTTTAATGTCCGGATGTTCTATAATGGCTTGCCCTGTCGTTGTACCTAAACCATGAACAATATTTAAAACTCCTTTAGGTAAACCGGCTTCTGTACAGATTTCACCTAATAAATAAGCTGTCATAGGGGTAACCTCACTGGGTTTGGCAACTACACAATTTCCTGCTGCAATAGCTGGAGCAATTTTCCAGGTAAAGAGATAGAGTGGGAGGTTCCAGGGTGAAATACAACCTACCACACCAATGGGTTGACGTAATGTATAATTTATAGCGTCAAGACCAACACTTTCATGACTCTCACTTGCAAATTGAGTAATGGCATTCCCAAAAAAGCGAAAGTTGCTTGCTGCTCTAGGAATATCGATTGTTTTTGCCAAACTAACAGGTTTGCCGTTGTCTTTACTTTCTGCTTCTGCAAAGCGTTGTAAATTAGTTTCCAGTAATTCTGAAATTTTGATGAGGATTCTGCTTCGTGCTTCCAGAGTGGTTTGAGACCAAGTCGGAAATGTAGATTTTGCTGCGATATAGGCGTTTTCTACATCGGCTTTTGATGAGTTCGGTATTTGTCCATAGACTTTGCCATTTGCTGGGCAATAGTTATCTATCCAATCGTTTGAGGCTGGATTATGGAATTGACCGTTTATATAATTCTGTATGTTCATTGGCCTGTCTGGTCGAGCGCAGTCGAGACCTGCTCGGTTTCTGGATTATATTTTGAATGTGTTGCATTTCTACATTCAGCTAAAATTTGTAACAAATCAAAATTTTCATTAGCTAAAGCTAACTTTTTCTTTGCACTCCAATTTTTAATTTTCTTTTCGAAATAAATAGCTTGATTGATGTCGTTAAACTCTTGATGAAAAATTAATTCGACAGGTCTTCTTTTAAAAGTGAAACAACTTTTGTCAAGTCCGTTTTGGTGTTCTACAAAGCGTCTTAAAATATTATTTGTAACTCCTGTATAGGTTAATCCATCAGAACATTTTAGTATGTATACATAATACGTTTTCATAATTAACCTCTCGACTGCGAGGAGACATTTAGTTAAAAATCATTGTTTCTTATAAGCCATAACCTTAATCTCTACTACTAAATCTGGATGTGGTAATTGGTGTACGGCTACTGTTGTTCTGGTTGGCCCTGTTTCTTTATCAAAAAACTCAGCATAAGCTTTATTATAGCCTGCAAAATCGTTCATGTTTACTAAAAATGATGTAACGTCCACTACATCTTTTAAAGTAGCGCCTTCTTTAGCTAGATTCTTTTCTATATTTTGTAAAACTTCACGGGTTTGTACTTCAATATTTAAACGCTTGGTACCCATGTTATCAATAATATCAACACCAGCAATCGTATTGTCGGCTTTGCGTGAACTAGTGCCTGATACAAATATGAAATCACCTACTCGTTTGGTGTGTGGGTAAGCGCCTCTGGGTGTTACATTGCTACTTTTCATTTTATATATATTTTGTCAACCCATATTAATATGGGGTTTATTTTCATTAATTTTTTTCCTAACTCTTTTTAAGTCCAGCAATTTTGTCTTCTTCTAGAATATCTTGGGTTGCTGTTTTAACTTTTTCTAATATAACTTTTAATGCATCTTTTGTCATATCATGCGTAATTGAGAGCTCTTTATCTGTTAACATATTTAAAATAGCTTTGTCTTGGGCACGTCCTTTTAGCATAGCTTCTCTATAACCGATATTCTCATTAAATGTAACTAACGAGTATTTTGATGAGTATTCGTCTGGAAAGCTCTTTTCTAAAGCCATTTCTAATTTACGCTTTTCTTGGAATATAGGGTTAGCGACGTGGTCTTTCATTTCATGAAAGTTATCTATGGCTAAATCTGCAATAGCATCTGTGTCTTTTTTGCGGTTTTTTTCATAGGCTTTAAATACAGCTTCCCAGTTTTCTAAATTCTGATCTAAAACAGCATCGAATTCCACAACATCTTCAAAAGAGGCATTCATGCCTTGTCCGTAAAAAGGAACAATAGCATGAGCAGAATCACCCATTAATAAGGTATTACCTTTATAATGCCAAGGCGAGCATTTTACAGTGCCTAATGGTGCTGTTGGATTATTAAAGAAGTCTTTAACAAGATTTGGCATTAATTGCAAAGCATCTGGGAATTCTTTTTGAAAGAATTCTGAAACGATTTCGGGCGTGGTTAAATTATTGAAATTATATGCCCCATCGTCGTAACTTAAAAATAAAGTGACTGTGAAACTACCATCTAAATTTGGTAATGCAATAAGCATAAAAGTACCACGAGGCCATATATGTAATGCATTTTTATAAGTTTTATAATCACCGGTTTCGGTTGGTAGAATACTAAGCTCTTTATAACCATGCGTTAAGTAGTCTTGCGAAAAACTAAATAAAAATGTTTTACCTAAATAGTAGCTCTTTCTCATGGCAGATCCAGCACCATCTGTGGCAATAATGACGTCGGCATCCTCTACAAAATCGGATTTTGTCTCGTAATCTTTAAATAATGCGGTTGTTTTTTTAAAATTGACCGATTTACATTTTTTATTGAAATATATAGAAACATTTTCATGTTTTTCTGCTTCATCCAGAAGTAATGCATTAAGCTCACCACGAGACACAGAGTTGATGTATTCATGATCGCGTCCACTATAATTAGATAGAAACGCATTGCCTTCTTTATCATGAATCATACGACCAGTCATTGGAATGCAAATTGCTTTTACTTTATCTTCTATATCAACCAGTTTCATAGCTTTATTGCCACGATTTGAAAAAGCTAAATTTATAGAACGCCCTGCGCTAATATCTACTTTTCGTAAGTCCGGGCGCATTTCATAAACTGAAACATTATAACCTCTTTGACCTAAACGTAAGGCTAGGAGAGAACCACAAAGACCAGCACCTATTATAAGTATATTTTGTTTTTTGTTCATAGAGTCAATTACTATCAGAGGGAATCTTAATTAAGTATGATTTATAAACGAATTACCTGATTAAATAAAATTTGTTTAGCGCATTTTTTATTTGTTGAATTTCCTCAAGAGTAATTCTAAAATCGTATAACTCAATATATTCTTTTTCTTGTTGGTTATCATAATATTCAATTCTGTTTTGTTTCGAATCAAAATTAACTTTAGAGTTATTATTATATGAAATATTCTTAATAACCTTATTTCTTATAATGTACAATATTCTTTTTTTTGTAATTATTAAATAATCAAATTTTTCACGTTTTAAAAAAAATAAGAGACCTAAAAGAGATTTATCTGATGACAATAATGTTTCTGAAAAATTATGCACTGAGGCTTTTTTTATCATTAATATTTTGTGCTTTGCAGACAAGGTTTATGTTGTTTCAGTTTTTCTTATTTAATATATCTTTCAATTTATCAACTATATGATAAACATCTTGAAATGAATTATATAGTGGAGTGGGAGCACAACGAATGACATCGGGTTCTCTCCAATCACTTATTATTCCTGCTTTTGTTAAGTTATTATGTAACGCTTTATTTGCGTTTAAAACCTGTATGGATAGTTGGCAACCACGTTCTTTTGGATTCTGAGGTGTTATTATTTTAATAACATCTTCTCCCAGCTGTTTTAGTAAAAACTCAAAGTAGCCTGTTAATTTTTTAGACTTATTGGTTAGTTTTTTTATGCCTACTTCGTTAAAAATGTCTAAAGAAGCTTTAATGGCAGCCATTGATAATATGGGTGGATTACTAAGTTGCCACCCTTCGGCTCCCGGGAGCAAATCAAACTCCTGGCGCATATTAAAACGTGTTTGTTTATTATGGCTCCACCAACCCGTAAAACGATTTAGGTCTTTACGATATGCATGTTTTTCGTGTACAAAACACCCTGCTAAACTACCGGGGCCGGAATTTAAATATTTATAGGTGCACCAAACGGCAAAATCTGCTCCAGAATCATGCAAATTCAGTGCTACATTTCCTGCACCATGCGCACAATCAAATCCAACGGTACAGCCATGTTTATGTCCTAGTTGTGTAATGTGTTTTAAGTCGAAATATTGTCCGGTGTAATAGTTTACACCACCAATCATAATTAATGCTACCTCGTTACCGTGCTTTTTAAGAATAGCTTCTAAATCGTCATAGTGTAATAGTGCGCCATTTTTTCTAGGTTTCCAAAGAATTAGATCTTCTTTGTCATCGAAACCGTGATGCCGTAATTGTGATTCTACGGCATATTTATCGGATGGAAATGCATCACTTTCAATAATTATTTTATAGCGTGATTTTGTTGGTTTATAAAACGATACCATCATGAAGTGAAGATTAGCAGTCAATGTATTCATGGTAATGACTTCAATAGGTTTAGCACCAACAATGTTAGCCATACTTTCGGTTAAAAACTCATGATATGGTAACCATGGATTTTTTGCTTCTGTATGCCCTTCTACACCTAAATTGGCCCAATCTTCTAGTTCTTGATTTATGTATGCTTTTGTTTGTTTTGGTTGAAGTCCGAGTGAGTTTCCCGTCATGTATATCAATTCATTTCCATGTTTGTCTTTTGGGATATGAAATAGATTCCGGTAATTAGAAAGTTCATCTAATTCATCTTGCTTCTTTGCGTAATCTAAAGTTGCTTTATGCATTTTAGAGCCAATGATTTAACATTAAAATTTATGATTTTACTAATGAAAAATTTTGTTCTATTTTGTAAAATCGTTTCATAATACGAAACACTGTTTCAAAAATAATACTTATTTTTGAATAATAAAAACTATTTGATTTCTCTATTGTAAAAGGTAGTTTGATCGGCATTGCCCTTATGAAAGACGTTAACAAAGATTTAAATTTATCTGTTATCAAAGCTTTTAAGCTTTTAGATGTGTATTTAAATGATAAGCAAGCATGGGGTGTACGTGAATTGGCAAAAAAAACAGGTTATAACAAAACGACTACCTATCGTTTATTAAGTACACTAGAAGCCTTGGATATTGTACAAAAGAATGATAACGATAAATACATTTTGGGACTTAAATTATTTGAATTAGGGAATTTAGTATCTGTACATAAATCATTGAGATACTACTCCAGAATTCCTTTAGAAAATATTGCTAAAGAAATTAAAGAAACGGTACATTTTGGTGTATTAAATAATAGCCGGGTTTTGTATTTAAATAAAGTAGAAAGTCCACTGGGGTTAAAGGTTAGTACACAAATAGGGTCTTCTCAAGATGCATATTGTACAGCTTTGGGTAAAGTGCTTTTAGCTTTTTCTTCTACAGATCAAATTTCAGATTATTTAAAGCATGTAAAACTTAAGACCTGTACTTTAAATACTATTGTTAGTTCTGATGGTTTATTGACGGAGCTTAAGCAAATAAGAGAAAAAGAATATGCATTAGATATGGAAGAGCTTGAATTAGGTCTTATTTGTATTGCTATACCAGTTTTTAATAAAGATAAAAAAATCGTAGCAGGGATAAGTGTTTCGGGGCCGTCAAGTCGATTTAAACCTGAAAATATACAATCTTATTTGTCTATTATAAAGAAAGGTGCTTTTGAAATAGAGGCACATATACGTGATTACAATTAAATTTAACTCAGGTTAAATTAAAATGGGGTTTGTTCTGTTTAAGGCTAATAGCAAAGTGTAAATATTTTAAATAATCATTTTGTATCTTTAGTAAAACTTCTTGATATGGGTAAAATAAAAGAATATTCAAACGGAGAAACGACTGTTGTTTGGGAAGCTGAGAAATGCATACATTCTGCAATTTGTGCCAAAGGTTTGCCTGAAGTATTCCAACCAAGAGAACGACCATGGGTTAAAATAGATGCTGCTTCTACAGATGCTATTATAGCTCTGGTAAAACAATGCCCTTCTGGCGCATTACGTTTTTATATGAATGCTGAAGGTGATAAAACCTCAGAAGTTTTAGAGACAAAAGTTGAGGTTTTAGAGAATGGGCCTTTATTGGTTTATGGTACATTAAATGTAACTTATAAAGATGGCACCCAGGAAACTAAAAATAAAACCACTGCATTTTGTAGATGTGGAGCTTCAGAAAACAAGCCTTTTTGTGATGGTGCGCATGTAAAGCAAGGTTTTAAAGACTAATATATTAAAAAGAGATCCCAAAATATTAATACTAAAAAGGAAAAAAGCGCTTTAACCATTGATTAAAGCGCTTTTTAATATATATAGACGCAAATGCGGAAAATTCTATTTATACTTTATATACGATCTTAGTCGTAAGTTGGATGTTTTAATTTCATCAAGACTAAATTAATTATTAATTAAATAGCAAAGGTTATGCCAAAATTATTGAAACGTTACTTTTACATTAGTGAATTTAACACCTTGATTGCCTGCTTGTTTTGTATGGCCTAAAGCTAGTTTTATTCCATTATAATCTTGATAGTTCTCAAAGGTATTAATAAGGCCGGCTTTTGCTTTATTTCCTTTTCTAAATGCCCATTCCCTAATGATATAATCTTTATCGAAATAAATATCGTAAGCATCACCAGGGGTATAACCGCCTTTTTTGGAATAAGTTATAGTGATTTTATTCATTTCTGTTTTGCTTATAGGGGCTTCTGTTTTTATAGGATCGGAAATACCGGCACTGGTATCCCAAACCAATTGAAATGGAATAAGTAACCAGAATTTGTCATTTATAAACCCACGATCTGCTTTTTGAGATGTACTATCAATAGTTTTTCTATTGTAATGTATGGTGTCCTTTTTTGTTATTAGTGTGATATCGTTTGTTTTTGGGTTCCATGTCCAGTTTCTTTTTCCTCCAAAAGTAAAGGTGATTTCAGAAACGTTTTTCCAATGCTCAAAACCGTGAGCATTTGCAATTTTTTCTGCTATTGAAGTTTCGGTAACAACTAATGCTTTCTCTTCTTTTTGTTTGCAAGAATAGCAAAGGCTTATTAGGCTTACTATAAACAGTATTTTTTTCATAATTTAGAATTTTTAAAACAGATATGTAATTCAGTTGTGAATGTAAACGAAAATTATTTTAAAACCAATAAAAGAACATGGAATGAGAAAGTAGCAATTCATGCTAAAAGTGATATGTATCATTTGGATGACTTTAAGAAAGGTAAATCGTCTTTAATGCCTTATGAGTTGGAAGCTTTGAGAGATGTACATGGGAAATCACTTTTGCATTTACAATGCCATTTTGGGCAAGACACATTAAGTTGGAGCAGGTTGGGAGCCAAATGTACTGGTGTTGATTTAAGCGATGAAGGTATTAAGCTAGCACAACGTTTAAATACAGAACTAAACTTAAATGCTGAATTTGTTTGTTGCAATGTTTTAAATACGTCTGAGTTTGTAAGAGATACATTTGATATTGTTTTTACAAGTTATGGTGTGATTGGTTGGTTGCCTGATTTAAAACCTTGGGGGCAAATGATTGCTGAACGTTTAAAAAAGGGGGGGGCGTTTTTTATGGCTGAATTTCATCCTATAGTTTGGATGTTTGATTATTTAGAAGATAAACCTGTTATGAAATATGGTTACATGCAAGATGACGTTATTTATGAAGAATATGAGGGGACTTATGCTAACCAAGAATCAAAGATGATTAGTAAAGAATATGGGTGGAATCATGGTTTGGGTGAAGTTGTTTCTGCTTTAACAGAAGCTGGTTTGCATATTGAGTATTTAAAAGAGTATGATGAAAGTCCTTATGATGTCTTGACGGGTTTGGAGAAAACTGAATCTGGGATGTATGTAACTAAAGATAAATTATATCCGTTGATTTTTACATTAAAAGCTACTAAGTTGTAAATCTTTTGTATGGATAGGTTTGTTTAATACCAAAAAAGATAATTTTTAGGTAAAAATTAGAAATTGCATGATTTGGTTTTGAAATATATTTTATGAGATATCTTAATGTTCTTGTGATTTTAATAACTCTTTTGGAAATTTGGCTTTAAACCTATTTAATCTGGGAATGGATACATTTCTTATATAACTATTATTGGGATGTAACCTTTCATAGTTTTGATGGTAATCTTCGGCAACCCAAAACTTTTGAAATGGATATACTTCGGCAGCAATTTTAACACCTAGTTTTTTTGCTAAAGCTTCTTTTTTCTTTAAAATAATTTGTTTTTGAATTTCGTTCTGATAAAAAATGATGGAACGGTATTGCGAGCCTCTGTCATTACCTTGTCCGTTTATCTGAGTTACGTTTTGCGAAGCGAAGTATACATCAACTAAAGTTTCAAAACTTACAATATTAGGGTCGTATATTATCTCGACTGCCTCTGCATGTCCGGTTCTTCCTGTGTTACTAGCATCATAGGTTGGGTTTTTAGAATGGCCACCAGAATACCCGGAAATAGACTCTTCTACACCTTTAACGCTTTCGTAAATAGCTTCTACACACCAAAAGCAACCACTGGCAAAATAGGCTTTGGCTTTGCCATTTTTTAATGGAATTTCAACAGGTTCTGCATTAATAACTGCTTGCTGTTTTGGGTTGACTTGTGCTGTATTATGACAATTAAATAATAGTGCGAAAACAAAAAAGATGATCAATTTTTTCATAACGATATTTTTTCTTTTTTAATAGACGTATAAAAATACAAAACCTTAAAAGGTTAATTAGTATTTATAATGAAGATGTTTCGTATAGTCAACATGACAAAGGAAAATCTAAGACATAAAAAAGCCTTCATAAGTATGAAGGCTTTAAAAATATATTTAATAATGGATTAAAGTTTAGCAAACATTTTTTCCATTTTTGCTTTTTGTTCTTCAGCTAAAACAGCATCAACCAAAATTCTGCCACTATGCTCATCTGTAATGACTTTTTTACGAGAGGCAATTTCTACTTGTACCTGTGGTGGTATTGTAAAGAAAGATCCTCCTGAAGCACCTCTTTCAATTGGTACAACGGCCAATCCGTTTTTTACATTCGTGCGAATTCTGTTATAAGCTGCAACCAATCGCTCTTCTATTTGAGTTTTGTAAGCTTCAGACTTCTCAATTAAAGCTTGCTCTTCTTTTTCAGTTTCAGCTAAAATGGCATCTAATTCACCTTTTTTGTGTTTTAAATGAGTCTCACGTTCTTTTAAACGCTCTTTTGTTTCAGCTATAACTTCTTTTTTCTGTTCTATTTGAGCTTTAAATTCTTTAATGTGCTTTTCAGCTAATTCAATTTCTAATTCTTGAAATTCTACTTCTTTAGTTAAAGAATTATATTCTCTGTTATTTCTAACATTTTTTTGTTGCTCACTATACTTTTTTATTAAAGCTTTAGATTCTTCAATAATGTTTTTCTTTGATGCTATATCATTATTGATTACTTCTAAACTTGCAACAAGTTTTTCGACTCTTATACTTAGTCCAGTTACTTCATCTTCTAAATCACGAACTTCTAATGGAAGTTCTCCTCGAACATTTCTGATTTCATCTATACGAGAATCGATTAGTTGTAAATCGTATAAAGCTCTTAAACGCTCTTCTACAGTTACTTCTTTCTTTTTAGCCATACTTTAAAAATACTTAACAGGATTGGTAGTTGTCTTTGATAAAACGACTGCAAAATTAGTAATTTTTTTTGTAAGATACGCTACTAAAAGATTTTTTGTGAACTGTTCGCTTTCATAATGCCCTATATCTGCCAAAAGTATGTGGTTTTCTCCCATAAAAAAGTCATGATATTTTAAATCTGCTGTTATAAAAGCATCAGCACCAGATGCTTTAGCTGCTTCGATGGCAAAACTACCAGAGCCGCCAAGCACGGCTACCTTTTTAATTGGTTTGTGTATGAATGGAGAATGCCTGATAAGCTTAGTTTTCATTCTGGTTTTTATATAATTTAGGAAGTCCGACTCGTTCATGGGATCTTTTAATTCGCCTAACATACCCATACCAATATTCTGATTTTTATTTTCCAGTGTCGTTATTTGATAAGCAACTTCTTCATAACTGTGCGATTCAAAAAGGGTTTTAATGATTTTTGATTCTAAATGTTTAGCATACGTAACCGTAATTTGAGTTTCGGGTTCGGTATGTGTTTTCCCTTTTTCTCCTTTTGTTGGTGTAGTATTTTCGTTACCATTAAAAGTGCCATAGCCTTCTACATTAAAACTACAATTACTATAATTACCTATATTTCCTGCTCCAACATTAAATAAAGCGGTTCGCAATTGCTCAGCTTCATCTTTGGGTACGTACGTTGTAAGTTTTTTTATGGTTTCTGACTGCGGAATTAGAATCTGTTTGTTTATTAGTTCCAATTGATTACAAATCATGTCATTGACGCCTTGTAATGCATTGTCAAGAGCTGTGTGCATGCTATAAATAGCAATATCATGTTTAATGGCTTTCATGACTACACGTTCTACATAATTTTTACCTGTTAACTTTTTTAAGCCTTTAAAAATAATAGGATGAAAACTAACTATGAGATTGCAGTTTTCTTTTATGGCTTCGTCTACAACGGTTTCAAGTGTGTCTAATGTAACAAGAACACCCGTTATTTTTTCATTTCTATTACCGACTAAAAGACCAACATTGTCAAAATCTTCAGCGTAAGCTAATGGAGCTAATTCTTCTAAATAGTTAATAATGTCTTGAACAATCATACGTATTTGTGTTTAAATTCAAAGATAAAATAATTACATTCGTTGTGATGATTTTTTTGCGTTACATTTTGTTACCAATTGTTCCCATTTACTATTTAGTAACATGGTTAAGGAATATATTATATGATTTCGGAATTAAAAAATCGGTGTCTTATAACTTCCCTGTTATTTGTGTTGGTAATTTAAGTGTTGGTGGTACAGGGAAAACACCTATGATTGAGTATTTAATTAATCTTTTAAAGGATGATTATCTAGTAGCCACATTAAGTCGTGGTTACAAGCGTAAAACGGAAGGCTTTCAATTAGCAAATATCGATGCTACAGCAGAATCAATAGGGGATGAGCCTTATCAATTTTATAATAAGTTTAAAAACGACATACTTGTAGCGGTTGATGCTAACAGGAATAATGGGATTAAACAATTGCAATTAATTGATAAACAACCAGATGTTATTTTACTAGATGATGCGTTCCAACACAGAAAGGTGAAAGCTGGATTTAATATATTGCTCACTACTTATAATAACCCGTATTTTAAAGATATTGTTTTGCCTACTGGGAATTTACGAGAACCTAGAAGTGGTGCTAAACGGGCTAATATTATAATTGTTACTAAATGCCCAAAAGATTTAAGCGAAGCTGAAAAGAATAGTATCTTAAAACAAGTAGACCCAGAAACTAATCAGCATGTGTTTTTTAGTTCAATTAGCTATTCAAATAGTGTTATTTCTAGTGAGGCTACTAAGGCTGTTGAAGATTTAGAGGACTTTACCTTAGTTACTGGTATTGCTAATGCTTCCCCTTTAGTTCATTTTTTAGGTGATAAAGGTTTAAAATTTGAACATTTAAACTTTAAAGACCATCATGATTTTTCGAAACAAGATATTATTGAACTAAACAAACGTGCATTAATAGTGACTACTGAAAAGGATTTTATGCGTTTAAAGCAATATGAATCTTTAAAAGATAAATTATTTTATCTCCCAATTAACGTTGTAATTAATGATGAGGTAAGAATAAATAAGTTGATAAAAGACTTTTTAAAAATTAAGCTGTAGCAGACTGGTCGTTATTAGCTGCCAAAGCATTGTAAAGTTTTTTCTCGAATTCTTCTTGTTTAAAGGGTTTAGGGATAATATCGGTAAAACCAGCTTCTTCAAATTCGTGCATTTTATCTTCAATCGTTACTGCTGTTAGAGCAAAAATAGTTAACTCTTTATCAAAGGCTCGAACACGTTTGGTCGCTTCCATACCACTAATACCTGGCATATGAATATCCATTAAAATAATGTCATACTTGTTTGCCTTAATCATTTCAACCGCTTCTTCACCATTGTCTACAATATCACATTTAAGATTCATTTTAGTAAGAATCTTTTTAGTGATCATTTGATTGATTTTATTGTCTTCAACAACTAAAATCTTAACATTGGTTAAATCTAATTTGCTCGCGTCCCCATCAAAATAAGTCACTTTATTGTCTTTTTCTTCTTCAATGGAGGTATATTCAAGAGGTATTTCAAAGTAGAATGTTGTTCCTTTTTCTAATTCACTTTTAACGTAAATTTTTCCTTTTAAAATATCAATTAGCCCTTTTACAATAGACAGCCCTAAACCAGTACCGCCATATTTGCGGTTTATTTGAATAGAACCTTGTGAAAAGCTCTCAAACATATTGTCTTGTTTTTCCTGGCTAATGCCAATACCATTATCTTCTACTTCGAAGCGTAAGGTGTAAACATTATCTTTTTCTTCTATTTTATAAACTCTAATCCAAATATCACCGTCTTTGGTAAACTTAATAGAGTTACCAATTAAATTAATGAGAATTTGAGAGATTTTTAATTGATCTGCAATAAAGTTTTCGGGCAAATTAGTATCGTATTCAAAATGAATTTCAATATTGTTGTCTTGTGCCGAATTGTTAAGTGCTAATACAATATTATTTATTTTCTTTTTTAAGTTGAATGATTCTGGTTCAATATCAACTTTATTTGCTTCGATTTTATTTATTTGAAGAATATCATTAATAAACGTTAAAAGATAATCCCCAGAAAACTTTAATGATTTTAAATGTTGAACTTGTTCTGGTTTTGGGTTTTCATCCAGTAACATGTTACTTAATCCGGTAACAGCATAAAGTGGTGTACGTAACTCGTGAGTTACTGTAGATAAGAAATTAGCTTTGGTTTTTGATGCCAATTCTGCTTTTTCTTTAGCAATAATAAGTTCTCCATTTTTTTTATGAAGCATATTATTGGTTTTAAGTCTAATGTTATTGTTTTTGTAAAGCGATAAAGTTAACAGCGATAAAATGGTAATTAAAGCAACACTCAAAATAGAAATTAAAGTACCTAAATTTTTATCGTCTTCAGCTTTTTCTAACTTTTCTACGATCTCAATATTCTTTTCATTGGCCTCATTTAATAAGTACTGTGTTTCTTGGTCTTTTGAAGAATTTACACGTGTTAAGGACCTTATGGAATCTGAGAGGTTAGTATGTTTATATAAATATTCTCTAGAAAGTTTAAAGTTTTCGGTAGCATTATAAATATTACTGACAACTAAAAATCCTTCATTAAGTATACTTGTAAAGTTATTTTCTTGCGCAATTTGCAAACCTTCGCTGGCAAAAGCTAAAGCTTTTTCGTAATCGCCAAGTTTGCTATAAATTTTACCATGGTTAATTAAGGCATCACTTTGTGTTTTTTTGTATTCGCCTTTTTTTGCTTGTGCTAAGGATTGCTCAATAATGTCTCTTGCTTTTCTGTAATTCTTTAAAAACATATAAGTTTTCCCTTCTGCTAAAAGAACTTCAGCTAGATTTTCATTTAAACCTTCTTCTTGAAATTTTGATTTAGCAGCTTTATAAGAGTCGAGCGCTTGATGGTAATTCTTTTTTGTTAAATAGACATCTCCAAAAATTTTATAAGATTTACCTAGGTTTTTGTTATCATTTATAATTCTTTGCATTTCAATGGCTTTGTTAAGCGATTGTATGGCGTTGTCTTCCTCTTCAATTATAAGTTGAAGTTTCCCTTTAATGGCATAAATGACTCCAATACTTTTTTTATTATCCGATTTTTTAGCCAGTTTTAAGGCTTCATCCAGATTTTTTTGAGCATCATAATAGTTGTATTTCTCCAATTCAACTTGCGACTGGTCTATACGGTAGTTAATACTATTTTGCTGTATCTCGGGGTCTTCGTCTATTGTTTTTTGAGACAAAGCACTGAGACTAAATAGTATAGTTATTATATATATGTAGTTTTTGATTTGGGACATTATTTTTTAATATTACTGACAAATATAACTATTTTATCGACAAAGTACACTTTTTTTCCGACAAATTACATATTAGATCAATTATTCGCTTAGAATATCCAGTTTCATTATCGTACCAACCTATTATTTTTACCATATTTCCAATAACAGATGTCATACCCGAATCGAAAATACAAGAATGTGTGTTTCCAACTATGTCAATAGAGACAATAGGATCTTCTGTATATTCTAAAATACCTTTGTAATGATTTTTGGAAGCTTCTTTAAAAGCATAGTTTATATCATCTATTGAAACATTTCTTTTTACATTAAAAGTAATATCGGTTAAGGAACCATTTATAACCGGAACTCTTATACCACATCCCCCAATAACCTCTAATAAATCCGGAAATATTTTAGTAAGTGCTTTTGCTGCTCCTGTTGTTGTTGGTACAATAGATTGGCCGGCTGCTCTGGCACGACGTAAATCGCGGTGGGGTTGGTCATGTAAACTTTGATCGGTAGTATAAGAATGAACTGTAGTAATATAAGCTTGATTAATACCACAAAGTTTATTAATAATATCAATCATTGGAGCCGCATTGTTTGTGGTACATGAGGCATTAGAAATGATGGTTTCAGATCCATCTATGCAGTCTTCGTTAACACCTCTAACTATTGTTTTTATAGTATCATCTAAAGGAGGAACACTTAAAACAACACATTTTGCTCCATTGTTTATATGATTTTGTAACTCAGTACTTGTTTTAAACTTTCCGGTAGCCTCAATAACAAAATCTATGTTATATGGTTCCCAATTGGTGGTTTTGGGATGATTGTTATTTAATAAAGGAACTTTTTCTTCGTTTACAATAATGTTGTTATCATCGTATGATACTGTACCATTGAATAGTCCATGAATACTATCGTATTTAAGAAGATGGCTTAAGGTTTTAGTATCGGCTAAGTCATTAATAGCGACAACTTTTATGTTTTTATATTCTTGAAGTAATCTAAAAACACGTCTGCCAATCCTTCCAAACCCGTTAATTGCAACAGTAATCATAATTAATTTATGTGTTTTTGCGCTCGATAAGAAGATCTTACCAAAGCACTACTTTCAACATGGCGGAAACCTAATTCGAGTCCAATGTCTTCGTATTCTTTAAACTGATCGGGGTTTATAAACTGTTTTACGGGTAAATGCTTTTTACTAGGTTGAAGGTATTGACCAATAGTAACGACATCAACATCATTTGCTTTTAAATCGTGAAGTGTTTCTATAACTTCCTCTCTGGTTTCTCCTAAGCCAAGCATAATACCAGATTTGGTACGTCTTTGACCTTGCTGTTTCAAATATTTTAAAACACCAAGACTTCTCTCGTATTGAGCTTGTATGCGAACTTCTCTAGTTAAGCGTTTAACAGTTTCAATATTATGAGATACAACTTCTGGAGCGACATCAATAATTCTGTCTATATGTAGTTCAATACCTTGAAAATCTGGAATTAAAGTTTCAAGTGTCGTTTCAGGATTCATTCTGCGTACAGCTTTAACGGTTTCAGCCCACATAATACTTCCCATATCTTTTAAATCATCTCTGTCAACACTTGTTAAAACAGCATGTTTAATTTTCATGATTTTTATAGATCGTGCTACTTTTTCAGGCTCATCCCAATCTACTGTTTCCGGTCTTCCGGTTTTTACACCACAAAAGCCACAAGAACGCGTACAAACGTTTCCTAATATCATAAACGTGGCGGTACCTTCTCCCCAACATTCACCCATATTAGGGCAGCTTCCGGAAGTACAAATAGTGTTTAATTTATATTTATCGACTAAACCTCTAAGTTCGGTGTATTTTTTACCAGTTGGTAGCTTAACACGAAGCCATTTAGGCTTGGCTTGTCGCTCTGGTAATATATTTGAAGCAGTTTCTGAATTCATACTGTAAAAATTGATCGCAAAGATACGAATAATGCTTTTAAAAGTACTTTATAAAGTGGTGAGGTACCAGATACTAAATCCTATTAAAAAAGAAATGCCTAGCCAGCTTAAAATGTGAAGTAGTTTAGATGGTTGCCAATCTTTGGGTGTGTGTTTGCTTGAAATTAGAATATAATTGATAATAGCATAAAAAGGAGCAGTAATAAAGGATAGAATGGTGGCTACTTTTATAAGGAAACCCATTTCTGATGCAAAAAATATAAAAATAACAATAGTTCCTGTTGCAAGTAAAGCTATCCAAAATTTGTAGGTTAGTTTTGAGTTTTTACCAAAAAGTAATTGTGTTGTTTTTGCCATGACTCTTGGTGAGGCATCTAACGTAGTGAGTGTCGTACTAAACATTGTTGTGAAAGCAGCAATACCAATTATAATATACGCCCAACTCCAACCACCTAAGCTGGTTTTGTACATATTTATTAATTGATTAGAAAATTTTCCAGCAGAGCTACTAAAAGTTTCCGAACTATTAAACATTACCAAAGCCCCTAATAGCAAAAAACCAATGCCTAATATGATAGTACCTATGTAACCGACGTTAAAATCGAATAAAGCAGATTTTGAACCATAAACTTTTGTGTCTTTCTTCTTTTCTATAGTCCAAACCGAATGCCATACAGAAATATCTAATGGAGCCGGCATCCATCCCATAAATGCGATAAGAAATGCAATTTCTACGCTATTATCTGGAAGTATTTGCTTAAAAGACATGGGGGTAGCGTTATTTAATGCCATACTTACAGCAATTAGAGTACTAATGGTTAATGTAATGATGATAACTTTCATTAACTTATCTAACAGTTTATACTTACCTATTAATAGTAATAACAAACAAACGGATGTAATGATAATGGTCCAAACCTCAGTACCACTTATAGAGGCCGTCTCTAAGTTTCCAAAAAGGCTAGAGGCTAAACCTGCGGTTACTATAGTAACTGCGGTTTGAATCGTAAACATGGTCGCTAAATTTAGTACGTAGTAGGTCGCTAAAACCCCTCTTCCTAATTTCTTGTAGCCGTCTAATAAACTTTCTCCGGTAGCTGTAGCATAGCGTGGACCAAATTGAAAAAACGGATATTTAAAGATATTTACTAAAAGTAAAGCCCAAAGTAACCCTAAACCAAAATCGGCACCAGCGCGAGTAGACTGCACTAAGTGTGATACACCCACGGCTGCTCCGGCAAATAATAAACCGGGACCTAAGTTTTTAAGTTTATTAATCATCCGTTTTTTTGAATAATTTCGGCAAGTAATTTTTTTGCACGCAGAAGCTTTACCTTAACATTATTTATAGGTTCATTTAATTTTTTGGAGATTTCTTTATAACTTAATTCTTGAAAATAGCGCAGGTTTATAACTTCCTGATAGTGCGGTTTTAATTTCTTGATATCTCGAAGCAGTTTTGCTAGATGCTGTTCTGTAATGAGTTCGTCTTCGGCAGAAGGTGATTCATCTAATATTTGATATACAGATTTATCATCGTTAGAAATAATTTGGGAAATAGAATTCTTTTCTTTTCGCAGTAAGTCTATATGGATGTTTTTAGAAATGGTAATAAGCCATGTTTTAAACTTGTACTTATCGTCGAATGTTGTAATTCTATCAAAAGCTTTTGAAAATGTTTGAATGGTAATATCCTCGGCATCATTTTCATTATGAATACGTTTTAATTGAAAACCATACACATCATCCCAAAAGACATCTAATAAGTAATTAAACGCTTTTTGGTCGTTTTCTTTTGCACGTTTAATAGCTTCGCTTATTTCCAATAATTAGGTTTTGATATAAGATTATTTATAAAGATAGTTAATTGTATAATAATTAAAAAAACTTCCAACAAAGGCAGTAAAGCTAACAGATCGGTTTCGTTTAATTTTTTTGAAGATTTTTTAAAAACAATATGTTGAATAATAGCTCTTAATAAAAATAAAGCTAAAACAACTTGCCATTGGTGTTTTATAACAACTAATGCGATTGCTAAAGCCCAAAACAGTAATTGAGAACTGTAAATTAAGGCCAATAAAATTTTATGCTTTAACTTATAGTATTTTGATGTTGAGACGTGACGTCTTTTTTGTTTAAACCAATTTTTAAAAGTTGTTTTTGGAGCTGATTCTACAAAGCTGTTTTTTGAAAAGCAGATAGCTGTGTTCTTTTTATTTGCTACCTTATTAACAAATAAATCATCATCACCAGAAAGCACTTTCATATGATCGACAAAACCATTGGTTTTGAAAAATGTAGTTTTTGTATAAGCTAAATTTCTGCCAACACCCATATAAGGTATCCCTAATTTTGCAAAAGAAAAATAGTGTATTGCTGTTACTAATGTTTCAAAACGGATGAGCTTGTTTAATAAAGAGTTTTTAATTTTTGAATAACCACTATAACCCAAAACAATATGTTTCTTTTTGCTAAAATGGTCGCTCATGTTTCTAATCCAATATTTCGAAAGAGGTTTGCAGTCGGCATCTGTAAACAAAAGAATTTCATTTTTTGAGGCTTTAATACCAAGTGTTAAAGCATATTTTTTATTTCCCCAAAAAGCTTCGGTATTTTTTACGTTTACAATTTTGATATTTTCATGTTGGTTTGCAAATTGCTCCATAACTTCTAATGTGTTGTCATTAGAAGCATCATTAATGAGAATGATTTCAAAACTTGGATAGTTTTGGTCAATAGCAGAAGGTAAAAAATTCTGTAAATTTTCGGCTTCATTTTTAGCGCAGATAATTACTGAGACCTCATTGTTTTTTCTAGATTTTTTTTCTTGTTCAAATAAAGCAAACCTTCCAAAGAAAAAAACATAAAAGATTACTTGAATAAAAACTACAGCAATGAATGTGTAGAGAACAAAATCAAGAAGTAACATAAATAATTATGAATGTTGAGGTTCATTACAATCACTAAATTGATCTGGAGTTTTTCCACAAAAACCACAGGCCTCACCACTTTCATTAAGCATTGGGTTTTGACTTGCACATGTGCCGGCAAATTTACCGTCCTTTTTTGTCCAAATTTTAATTGCAATTCCAGCAATTCCTAAGCCTAATAAGATGATGGTTATTAAAAGAAGTTTCATGTGATAATTTTTTGTTTATCAAAGATCATACTTCGACTTATTTCGACTGTGTCCAGCACAAGTCACTTAGCATAAGTATGTAACATCTAATTACTAATATTCCGTAAAGTTTAAAGGTTTTGTAAATGATGTTTCGATATGATTTATTTTCTACAAAGATAATGCTTTTCAATAAAAATAGTGTTGAATATAGTTAGGATATGTTATTTGGGTGACGGATTATATTATTTAGTGTCTCAATAAATAATTTGTACATTGAAATACTAACTAATTAAAATTTAATATTTATGAAAAAATTATTTGCAGAATTTTTCGGAACATTTTGGCTTGTTTTTGGAGGCTGTGGTAGTGCTGTTTTTGCAGCAGGTTATCCAGAATTAGGAATTGGTTTTGTTGGTGTTGCACTAGCGTTTGGACTTACTGTATTAACAATGGCTTATGCTGTTGGGCATATTTCTGGCGGGCATTTTAACCCAGCTGTATCTCTTGGTTTATGGGCAGGAGGGAAGTTTGAAGCTAAAAACTTAGTAGGTTATATTGTAGCCCAATTAATAGGTGCTGTAGTAGCTGCAGCTGCATTATATTTAATAGTAACTAACAAATCTGATTTTATCACTATTGGAGGCTTTGCAGCTAACGGTTATGGTGATTTATCTCCCGATAATTACTCTATGACAGCTGCATTAATTACAGAATTTTTACTAACAGCTTTTTTCTTGTTAATAATTTTAGGGAGTACGAATGCTAGAGCTCCTAAAGGCTTTGCTCCTATTGCTATTGGTTTGGGGTTAACTTTAATACATTTAATTAGTATTCCAATAACAAATACTTCGGTGAATCCGGCACGTTCTACGAGTCAGGCATTATTTGCTGGAGGTGATTTTACATCACAACTTTGGTTGTTTTGGGTGGCTCCAATTGCTGGTGCTATTGTGGCAGGTTTGATACATAAAACGCTATTTGATAAAGAATAATTGAGGGATTATCTTTATTTATATAAGAAGCCTCGCTTTAATAAATTAAAACGAGGCTTTTTTTATAATGTAATATATTGTTTACTGTAAGCTAATTTCTGCAACTGTATTCTCAACGGAGGCAATGGTGTTTCCTCCTTTTGGCTCAATAGTAATATTTAAAGCAAGTGCATTTTCAGCATACGGAATAGACATAAGTTGCCTGTCTGCTTCATTTAAAATCCCTAAGCTTACCATCTGACCTTGTAAATCGGCCCATATTTGGTAGCACTGTTCTTCTGGTAATTGAGGTAGTGAAACCACATCGATCATAGACGTTTTTTCTTTAGGGTTAATGTAAGCAACTGTTTTTAAGTCTTTTGCTCTTTCATTTCCTTTGATGATGTATTTTTCAGTCTCCGGATTATTGAGCTTTAATAGTTGCCTCATAACATTATCAAGCATCAGGTTGTTTTTTTCAATATCACTTCGTAAATCAAAAATTTCATCAACCACTATTTGGTTTTCTTGAGACAGTTTTTGTTTTTGACTATAGAAATGATAAGAAGTACCAGCAAAAATAAAGGCAGCAATACTAGCAGCTACGCTAATTTTATACCACGACTTGTATTTTTTCTGTGTATTTAGTTTAACAACTGGTTTCTCATCAAGCTCTTCTAAAATATTATTTAAGATGCTTTTAGGGGCCTCAACAGCATTACTTTTAGCTACAATTTCTAAATTGTATTGCAATGTGTTGTATTCATTCTGTACTTCTGGATATTTTGAAATATAAGATTCAACCTTTTCTGTTTCAACAGAAGTAGTTTCACCTAATAGATATTTTTCTAAAAGGCCAGAATTTAAAAAAGTAGTTATTTTCTCATTCATGACTTTGTTTAGTTACGGATTATAAATTTTTTTCAATTCACGTAATCCAATTTTTAATCTCGATTTTATTGTGCCCAATGGAATTTCTAATTCATCACTGGCTTCTTGTTGTGTCATGCCCTCAAAAAAGAGTGCATTAATTACTATTTGATACTTTTCATCAAGCTTTCTTAGATGGGTTTTAATATCTAAAACGTCTTGATTTAGTGCATTTGATGTTATTTTATATACGGATGAAGTTTCTATTTGGACTTCTTTATTGCTTTTATTCTTTAAAGATCTAACTTTATCGATAGCAGTATTATACGCAATTCTATATAGCCAAGTAAATAATTTAGCTTTGCTGGAATCGTATTTTTTTGAGTATCTCCATATTTTTACAAAACTTTCCTGAAGCACATCTTGTGCAGTATCATCATCTGATATTATCTTTTTAATAACACCAAATAATGAATCCGAGTAGCTTTCGTAAAGTAAAGCAATGGCTTTTTTATCGCCTTTTTCTAGGTAGTTAATTATTTCTTTTTCTGTAGATGAAATCAAAGTAAATTTGGTTTTAACAATTAAATCAGTATAGTGTTAATTGTGCCAAAGTTAGAAATTTCTTTTAAACTACAAGATATTTACTTCAGCTTCAATAGAAATATCGAAAAGTCTCTTAACTGTTTTTTGTATTAATGTGGAAAGATTTAATATATCAGAACCCTTTGCATTGCCATAATTTACAAGGACTAAGGCTTGATTTTTATGCACACCATAATCGCCAAATCGTTTACCTTTAAATCCAGCTTTTTCAATAAGCCAACCTGCAGGAATTTTTACTTCATCTTCTGAAATGGGGTAACTCGGAATGTCTGGGAAATTTTGTAATAATGTTTCGAAATGAGATTTTGAAATTACCGGGTTCTTGAAAAAACTACCACTATTACCTATCTCTTTGGGGTCTGGTAGTTTACTTTTTCTTATAGCTATAACCGCTTTTGAAACATCCTGAATGGTTGGATGTGCAATATGCATTATTTCTAATTGAGATTTAATAGCACCATAGTTTACATGAAGTTGATGATTGGTTTTGCTAAGTTTGAAGGTTACATTTGTTAGAATATATTTTCCTTTAGCATGTTGTTTAAAAATGGAATTTCTATAACCAAAATCACAATCAACTTTTGTAAAAGTTTTTAACGTTTTTGTGTCTAACGATATAGCTTCACACGATACAAAAGTATCTTTTAATTCAACTCCATAAGCTCCAATATTCTGGATAGGAGCAGTGCCAACATTACCTGGAATTAACGATAAGTTTTCAATACCTCCAAAATCATTATTAATGCACCAAAGTACAAAAGCGTGCCAATTTTCCCCAGCATTTACTTTAACAGTAACAAAATCATCGGTTTCGGAAATGATTTCTATACCTTTTAAATTAATATGTATAACAAGACCTTCAAAATCTTTAGTAAGTAACATATTGCTCCCGCCACCTAAAATAAGTTTGTTAGGATGTTCTTTGAGAACTAAAACCTGCTTTAATTCATCAATACTGGAAACAGAAATAAAAAATTTTGCTGATACGTCAATACCAAAAGTATTGTATGATTTTAAAGATATGTTTTGTTTTATAGACACTAATTATTGTAAACTTTTAAAGCCTCTTTTAAAATATTAACTGCTTTTATTAGACTTTCTTTTTTAAGTACGTAAGCAATACGTATTTGGTTTAAGCCAACGTTTGCCGTGGAGTAAAAACCACCAGCAGGAGCAACCATTATTGTTTCGCCATTAACATCAAAGTTTTCTAAAAGCCATTGTGCAAAATCATCAGAATTTTTTATAGGAAGTTCTACAATACAGTAAAAAGCACCTTTTGGTTTTGCTATTTTTACACCATCTATTTTTTGTAATTCTGAAATTAAAGTATTTCTTCTTTCTACATATTCTTCAATAACCGCATCAAAATAGCTTTGCGGTGTTTCTAGTGCAGCTTCACTAGCAATTTGAGCTAATGTTGGTGGACTTAAACGTGCTTGGGCAAACTTCAAAACGGTTTGGATGAGTGTTTTGTTTTTTGATACTAAGCATCCAACTCTTGCCCCACACATACTATATCGCTTCGAAACAGAATCAATCATAATGGTATGGTCTTCAAGTCCTGTTTCTTGCATGACAGAATAATGCGTGTTTCCATCATATACAAATTCTCGGTATACTTCATCAGCAATTAAAAATAAATCATGCTTTTTAACAATGGCTGCTAGTTTTTGTATTTCTTCTTTAGAGTATAGATAACCAGTTGGATTTCCTGGATTACAAATTAAAATAGCCTTTGTTTTTGGAGTAATCAATTTTTCAAATGCTTCGATTGGTGGTAAAGCAAAATTGTTTTCAATTTTAGAAATTACTGGAACTACTTTTACTCCAGAAGCTGTTGAAAATCCGTTATAATTAGCATAAAATGGTTCAGGGATAATAATTTCATCATCCACATCCATAATGCTTCCAAAGGCAAAAAGAAGCGCTTCACTACCACCTGTTGTTACAACAATATCATCATGAGTAACATGGATGTTGTGTTTAGAATAATACGCTGAAATTTTTTGCCTGTATGTCTCAGAACCTTCCGATCTGGAATACGCTAATATGTCTATATTGCACTCTTTTATCGCTTGTAAAGCAATTTCGGGAGTTTTAATATCTGGTTGTCCAATATTTAGATAATAAATACTTTTTCCTTTTTTTACAGCTTCTTCAGCATAAGGAACTAGTTTACGTATGGGAGATGCAGGCATTTGTTGCCCTTTTTTGGATATTATTGGCATTCTGTGAAAAATTATGCTGCAAAGTTGAGAAAATTATCTTAAATTTTTTTTAAAAAACAAAACTAAATAATCAAGTTAATATAAAAGATTCGTAAATTCATAATATGAAAATTATCATCTCATCAATCAATAAGTTTTTTATTGTTATTTCAATATTTTTTTGTTTCAGTAATCTTGGTTTTTCTCAAAATGAATTTGTTATTCAAAATAAAAAAAAATCGGACAAAATTAGTTTTAAATTAATAAGTAATCTAATTATTTTACCTGTAGAAGTTAATGGTGTAAAATTATCTTTTTTATTAGATACAGGGGTAAGTAAAACGATTCTTTTTAATGTTTCAGATACCCTAAAAATAAAAAATACTGAAACTATTTTTTTAAGAGGTTTGGGTGATAAAAAATCTGTAGAAGCATTAAAATCCAGAAATAATGTTTTTAAAATAGGAGATGTTACTAATTTCAATCAGGATTTATATGCGATTTACGATTCTAATCTAAATTTCACCCCCAGATTGGGTATACCAGTTCATGGCATTATTGGTTTTGATTTGTTTAAGGACTTAATAGTAGAGATAAGCTATTCTAAAAAGGTTATAACCTTAACGAAACCAGAAAAATATAAGTATAAAAAGTGTAAAAAATGCGAAAGATTAAATTTAGAATTTTACAATAACAAGCCTTATATCAATGCTGAAGTAACTATAGAAGAAAAAAAGATACCTATTAAATTACTAATAGATTCTGGAGGTAGTGATGCTTTGTGGTTGTTTGAGGATAACTCTTTAGGGATTAAATCGAGCAATAACAATTTTTATGATTTTCTTGGGCATGGTTTAAGTGGAAGTGTTTACGGTAAACGCTCAAAAGTTAAAAGCCTTTCTTTAAAAAGCTTTGAGCTTAAAATGGTTAATGTTTCGTATCCGGATTCGGTATATATATCACAGGCAAGAAAAATTAAGGATCGAAATGGCAGTGTGTCTGGCAATGTGCTAAAACGTTTCAATGTTATTTTTGATTATCAAAATGCAATGATTACATTAAATAAGAATGGTTATTTTAATGATAAATTTCGATATAATAAAAGCGGTATAGAATTAGCGCACAGTGGATATATGCTAGTAAAAGAAAGGGAAGGGGCTTCTGTTAGTAGTGCTCTTAATACGAATTATAAAAGCCAAAATGCTACAAAAATTATAATAAATCCTCGATATAAATTATCATTGAAGCCTAGTTATGTTATAGTGGAACTAAGAAAAAATTCTCCAGCAGAAAAAACAGGTTTGCTTGTAGGAGATTCAGTTTTGAGTGTAAATGGCAAGCAGGCTTATCAATTTAAGTTACAGGAATTAATTCAAATGTTTTATGGAAATTCGGGTAAACTTATTAAAATAGTAGTTTCAAGAAATAATATAATTCTAGCTTTCGAATTTAAGTTGGAAGATCTTTTTAAATAAAAAAAAGCCTAAACCGTAGTTTAAGCTTTTCTTATTTTCTTTATATAAAGAGTTTATTGCTGTACAATACTTTTGTCTTTCTTTTCTAATACACTTTTCTTACTAGAATCAATAACTAAGCCCTTTATTTTTAAAGCGACTGTAGGTGTTTCGGCATTAGATATAACAGTTATTGTTTTTCTAATAGGGTTTACTCTATTTGTATCGTACTTAACTTCAATTTCTCCGGTTTGTCCTGGTAAAATAGGATCTTTTGGCTTTTTTGGAATAGTACAACCACATGTAGATGAAACTTTAGAAATTATAAGAGGTGCATCTCCGGTGTTTGTGAATTCAAAAGTACGTACACCATTAGATCCTTTTTCGATAGTTCCATAATCGATTGTATCAGACTTAAATTCTATTTTTGCTACTTTATCTTGTGCGTATACAGAAAAACTGACTAGTCCGATAAATAAAATTGTAAATAACTGTTTCATTTGTCTATTTTTTATTGTTTTTATAAGGTAAAATGCCATTTGCATTATATTAAACTGATCTAAAACTTATTAAGATTTAAGTAATGTTTGATTCACTACTTTCAACCATAAATTCATGTCAAACATACTTACTTTTTCTACAATCTGCAAAAATATTAGATATATTACAGACATATTAACATATTCAACTAAGTTAAAAGTACGTATAACTTTTCTGAATAAACCTACCATAAATGTTAAATATTCAACGACCTCTGTTTTATGAATGATATTTATGGTTTCTATCTATAATAATCTTTATTTTTTTACTGTTTTTGAACCAGCTAGGCTTAATTTGCATATTAAAATATCATTTATTAATGAAATTAATAGCTAGGCTCATTTCACAGAAAAAGAAATATAAGTACTTTTGCACATCAATGTTCAAAAACTATTCCAAAGTATGCAAATACCTTCAAAATATGAAGCTAGTCAGGTAGAAAACAAATGGTATGATTACTGGATGAAACATAATTATTTTCATTCAGAGCCAGATGAAAGAGAGCCATATACTATAGTAATACCTCCGCCAAACGTAACCGGTGTTTTACACATGGGGCATATGCTTAATAATACCATTCAGGATGTATTAATTCGTCGTGCACGATTACAAGGCAAAAATGCTTGTTGGGTACCGGGTACGGATCATGCATCTATTGCTACCGAGGCTAAAGTAGTTGCTAAATTAAAAGAGCAGGGCATTGATAAAAACGATTTGTCTCGCGACGAATTTTTAAAACATGCTTGGGATTGGACACATGAATATGGAGGGGTTATTCTAGAACAGCTTAAAAAGTTAGGGTGTTCTTGTGATTGGGAGCGAACTAAATTTACAATGGATGATGACATGAGTGAAGCAGTCATCAAGGTGTTTGTGGATTTGTTTAATAAAGGCTTAATTTATCGCGGTTACCGTATGGTAAACTGGGATCCAGAAGCAAAAACAACTTTGTCTGATGAAGAGGTAATTCATGAAGAGCGACAAGGAAATTTGTATTACCTTAAATATAAAATCTTCACCCCGAACCTCTCCGAAGGAGAGGGAGAGCGTGAGAGTTCACCTCCTTCAGAGGGGTTAGGGGAGGAATATCTAACCATAGCAACAACACGCCCAGAAACTATTTTTGGAGATACAGCTATTTGTATTAATCCAAATGATGAGAGGTTTCAGCATTTACGAGGAAAAAAAGCTATAGTGCCCATATGTAATCGCGTTGTCCCTATTATTGAGGATGATTATGTAGACGTTGAGTTTGGTACGGGCTGTCTTAAAGTAACGCCGGCACACGATGAAAACGATAAGAATTTAGGAGATAAACATAATCTGGAAGTTATAGACATTTTTAATGAAGATGCTTCTTTGAATAGTTTTGGACTGCATTTTGAAGGGCAAGACCGCTTTGTGGCCAGAAAAGCAGTTGCTAAAGAATTGGAAGAAACAGGTGTTTTAGTAAAAACCGAAACCCATATTAATAAAGTAGGAACCTCCGAAAGAACAAAAGCTGTTATAGAACCACGCTTAAGCGACCAATGGTTTTTAAAAATGGAAGATTTGGTAAAACCTGCAATTAAAGCGGTTTTAGGTGATGCCCCTGAAATTAATCTGTTTCCTAAGAAATTTGAAAACACCTATCGTCATTGGATGGAAAATATTCGCGATTGGAATATATCACGTCAATTACTTTGGGGACAACAAATTCCGGCTTATTACTACGGAGATGGAAAAGAAGACTTTGTAGTAGCAGAAAATATAGAAAGTGCATTAAAATTAGCACAAGAGAAGACTTCAAACTCTGGGCTTCAGGCCTCTGATTTAAAACAAGATACCGATGCTTTAGATACTTGGTTTAGCTCGTGGTTATGGCCAATAAGTGTTTTTGACGGGATAAGAAACCCAGAAAATGATGATATAAAATACTATTACCCGACAAACGACTTGGTAACAGGGCCTGATATTTTATTCTTTTGGGTAGCACGTATGATAATCTCTGGGTATGAGTATAAAGATGAGAAACCATTTAGCAATGTATATTTAACAGGGTTGGTTCGCGATAAGCAACGACGTAAAATGGCTAAACAACTTGGTAATTCGCCAGATGCCTTAAAGCTTATAGAGACATATGGAGCAGGCGGTGTTCGTGTTGGTTTGTTATTAAGCTCTGCTGCTGGTAACGATTTAATGTTTGATGAGGCACTTTGTCAACAAGGGAAAGGTTTTGTAAACAAAATTTGGAATGCGTATCGTTTAGTTGACGGATGGGATACAGATACCAATATAGAACAGCCAGAGTCTAGTAAAATAGCGATAGATTGGTACGAATCTAAATTCCAGAAAGCTTTAATTGAAATTGAAGACCATTTTAGTAAGTACAGGTTGAGTGATGCGCTAATGACGATTTACAAGCTTATTTTTGATGATTTTTGCGGCTGGTTTTTAGAAATGATCAAACCAGGATATCAACAACCTATTGATGCTAAAACATTAAAAAGTGTTATTGCCATTTTTGAAGATAATTTAAAAATAGTACACCCTTTTATGCCCTTTTTAACAGAAGATATATGGCATTATATAGCAAACAGAACTCCGGAAGAAGCTTTAATTGTTGCAAAATGGCCAGAGTCTAAACAAATTAATGAAGCTTTAATTAATGAGTTTGAATTTGCTTCGGAAGTTATTTCTGGGATTAGAAATATTAGAAAACAAAAGAACATAGCTTTTAAAGATGCTATTGGATTCTCTATAATTAATAATGAGAAGGTAAATAAAACATTTGATAGTATTATTTCCAAATTGGGGAATTTAGAGAGCATCGATTACGTTTCTAATGCCATTGATGGTGCTTTAACTTTTAGAGTAAAGTCTAATGAGTATTTTATACCAATGGCTGGTAGCATTGATGTAGAAGCAGAAATTAAAAAATTAACAGAAGAATTAAATTATACAGAAGGCTTTTTAAAATCGGTACAAAAGAAACTCTCTAACGAACGTTTTGTTGCCGGTGCACCAGAACAAGTAGTTGCTAGTGAGAAGAAAAAAGAGGCTGATGCTTTGGCAAAAATTGAAACCCTTAAAGCGAGTTTGGCTAGTTTGAATTAGTGTTCAGTGTTCAGTCACAGTATTCAGTTTTTCTTGGCGTCTTTGTGCCTCAGCGAGAATTTTAATGCTCAGTATTCAATTACAGGTGTTGGTGATGTCCAGTAGGAAGTATTCGGTGCCCAATAGCAGGTAAAGCTAGTGTTGGCTGCTGTAGTTTAATGTTCAGTATAACTAATACTATCACCAACAGAAAGCGACCAAGTATCAACCATACCGGCATTAATTTCCAGTACATATTTTGCAGGAAATTTAGAAGGTAATGAGCTTTCATCAAAAGGTTTAGCATTTTTCTGAAAGCTCACTATGTTTTTGTTTTCGTTTATATAAATTAAGTCTAAAGGTATTTTGACGTTTTTCATATAGAAGAAACGTTCTCTAACATCCTCAAACACAAATAGCATACCTTGTTTTGTTTCCATAGAATCTCTATACATTAATCCCGTTTGAATATCGAAATCGGTGTCGGCTATTTCAATATCGAGTTTTACCAGTGTAGAATCAACAGATTTAAAAATGGTAAGTTCCCCTTCTTTTTTAAAAGCAATTTCGGTTTGTTTTATTACTTTTTTATTTTCTTTACAAAACGACATATTTAAAATTAAACCACTCGAAATTATAAAAGTTACTAAAGGGAAACGTTTAAAAAACATATTATTTAACAGCTGTTTTTGGTTTGTAAATAAACATAAAATATAAACCAATAAGAATAAATGGGATACTAAGCCATTGCCCGGTATTTAAATTAGCCCAATTAATGTATTCTTCTCCTTGAGGTTCCTTTGTAAATTCTATAAAGAAACGAATGGTCCATAGTAAGATTAAAAACAGCCCGAATAAAAAACCTGTTTGTTCTCTTTTTTTAGTTTTAGAATAGAAGTACCATAAAATTAAAAACACAAAAATATAACAGAAAGATTCGTATAGCTGCGATGGGTGTCTATAAGGGACTTTTTCCAGCAATTCTGTAAATTGAGGATTATCGGTTACGGCATTGTATGCTTTTTGTACATCTTTAATTCCTGTAAGTTGTGTAATTTGACCCTTGTAGTATTCGTCTTGAATAAAACGAACTCCTAAATTAGAGTCGGTAACTTTACCAATAATTTCAGAATTGATAAAATTTCCAATTCTTATAAAAATAGCTCCAGAAGCAACCGATATAACAACACGATCTAAGACCCATAATAATGATTTGTATTTATACTTTTTACGATACAAATACATACCTATTATAATACCTATAGCAGCGCCATGGCTTGCTAATCCTTGAAAGCCGGTAAATTCAAAGCCTCCTTTAAATTTGAATGGTAAAAAAATGCTAAAAAAGTCTTGCGATATTAATTCCGATTGATAAAACAAAACATGACCCAAACGTGCCCCTAGCATAGTTGCTAACACGGTGTAAATAAATAACGGATCTAGATAGTCTAAAGATATTTTTTCTTTAGTAAAAATACGCTTCATAATATACCAGCCAATTATAAAGGCAACGACCCACATAAGACTGTAGAAATGCAATTTGAAATTTCCAACAATGTCAATTCCAGTTACAGGATTCCAATCAAATTTTAATGTATGCATACGTTTTATTTTTTACTTTAAAAGTTCTAAAATTTCAACCTCAAAAATGATATTGGATTTTGCTGGAATTCCTCTACCTCCAGCTTCTCCATAAGCTAAATGATAGGGGATAAATAAGGTTGCCTTATCTCCAACATTTAATTGTTGTAATCCTTCTTTAAAACCAGCAATCATACTGGCATCCGGGCCAATATCTGCTGTAATAGGTTGGTATCTATTGGCTGCTTTAAGTTTTTCATTTACAGCATCTAAAGCTTCAGCTGTTTTTAAATTACTGGTTTGCAGTAGTTTTCCATTTTCAAAATATACAGCATAATGAGTAAGTACACTGGCATTTTCTGGTAATTTTTCACCAGAGCCTTTTTCGGTAATAATATATTGTAAGCCAGAAGGTAGCGTAATAGCTTCAGCTCGTTGTTTGTCAAATTTTTCTTTAGTGGCTTTTAAAATCGCTTCTTTTTTTGCTTTTCTTTCTTTTTCTTTACGCTCTGCTTCTGCAAAATGATTGTTAAATGTATTTGGAGCATCAAAAGATTTAGCTTCTTTACCTTTTCTTATAATGTTTAGTTCTTTAATTACAACATCTTCTACGGGTCTGTTTCTAGATGCGGTTTTTACATTAGAAATACTGTCTTGAACATTTATACCTATCACTAACTCACCAAAAACATTATACCCGTTGTCTAAGTAAGGTTTTGGAACTTCGGTAATAAAGAATTGACTTCCGTTTGTATTGCGCCCTGAGTTTGCCATAGATAAAATACCGGGTTTATCATGTTTTAAATCCGGATGAAACTCGTCTGTGAACTTATAACCAGGACTTCCATTACCAGTACCGGTAGGGTCACCTCCCTGAATCATAAATTCATTAATGACACGATGAAAAATAAGTCCATTATAGAATTTTTTTCCTTTATAAATACTATCTACCATGGTATTAGTGCCTTCTGCTAATGATACAAAATTCGCAACCGTTATAGGAGCTTTTTTTTGTGCTAATTTTGCAACCATAATACCTTCTGTAGTAATAAATTCTGCATATAACCCATCTTCAAGATCTGGATATTGGGTTTTGCATGAGGTTAAAGTTATTAAAAAAGTAATTAATAAAATTTTGATTGAATTTTTTAAAATGGTCATTTTAATTAGTTTGATTTTGGGTAATAGAATTTACTGTAACTTCACAAATTATAGGTGTACTACGACCTATTTTGTTTTCATCGCCATAATAACCATATGCTTTTTGTGACGGAAAAAGAAAGGTAATAGTTTCTCCAATTTTCATTAGTTTTAAACCTTCACGTAAACCCGTAAACAGTTCTTGTTTATCCATAGCATAGGTCTGGGTTTTAATATCTTCTTTTGAATATATCAGGCTGCCATCCAATGCTTTTACGTTGTAATTATAGTTTACAATATCTCCAAAAAGAGGCGTTTGTAATGTGTCTGTTTCTATTTTGTTATTGTAGTAATACCAGAAGCCGTTTTTTGAAGCTATATAACTTTTGTTTTGTGCTTGCATAATTTTTTCTATAGAAGCCTGTTCTTGTGCATTGAGTTTTTTATTTCGTTCTACCGAAGCATCTATAAAAGAACCAGTCTTTACAGAAATGGGGCGTCTGGTTTCAGGTGTTTTACAGTTTAATGCCAGTAAAACAATGGCTAATGTTAATAATTTATTCATCATTTAGGGCTTTATTATAACTAGGCAATATACTAATAAATTTAGCAACAGTTGCCTCTAGTGACAAATCGCTTTTTCCACCAGCAGCATTAGTATGACCACCACCACCAAAATGGGCTCTGGATAATTCGTTAACAGAAAAATTTCCTTTTGAGCGTAATGATATTTTTATAATGCCTTCTTGTTTATCTTCAATAAAAATAGCAGCTAGGATAGTATTTTTTAATGATAAGGCATAATTTACAACGCCTTCAGTATCCCCTTTTTTATAATCGTATTTAAATAACTCTTCTTGAGAAAGTGTTATATAAGCTGTTCTTGATTCTGGTATGACTTTTAAATTACTTAATGCACAACCAAGTAGTTGCAAGCGTTCGTAGCTATTTGTATCGTAAACATTGTTATGAATTTCTGTGTTTTTGGCTCCTTTTTCAATAAGTTGAGCTATTATTTGGTGTGTTTTACTAGTAGTAGATAAAAACCTAAAAGAACCAGTATCTGTCATGATACCAACATATAAGCAAGTCGAAATGTTGATGTCTATTAGGTGCGTATCGCCTAACATATCAATAAAATGATAGACCATTTCGCATGTAGAACTCATACTAACATCACTAAACATGTAAGTAGCATAATTATCGGGTGCTTGGTGATGATCAATCATGATTTTTAGAGCATGACTTTTAGCTAATATAGTTTCCATGCTACCAGCTCTATGAAAAGCATTAAAATCTAAGGTAAATATAATATCTGCAGCCTCAATTAATGCATTGCATTTTTTAGTCTGAGAATCATGCTTTAATATCATACCGTTTCCGGGTATCCATTTTAAGAAAGTAGGAAAATCGTTAGGAACTAAAACATGTACGTCGTGATTGCCTTTTAAAAGATAATGATAGAGGCCAAGCGTAGAACCGATAGCATCGCCATCTGGGTTTTTATGAGATACTATTACGATCTTTTTTTTAGTGGATAATAGTTGTTTTATGCTTGTGATGTCTTGTGTATTCATAGCTGACGAAGATACAACTTTTTAAAATTGGATAAACTTGTTTTTAATCGGAAAAGCATTACTTTTGCTGCAAAATTAAAACAATATAATGGCAACGAATAAAACATTTACAATGCTTAAGCCAGATGCTGTTGAAAAAGGACACATTGGCGCAATATTAGAAAAAATTTCAGCTTCAGGATTTAGAATCGTAGCAATGAAATTAACACAAATGACAAAAGCTGATGCAGAAGCTTTTTATGCAATACATAATGAGCGTCCATTTTTTGCTGATTTAGTTGAATATATGACTCGTGGCCCTATTGTTGCAGCTATTTTAGAAAAAGACAACGCTGTTGAGGATTTTAGAACATTAATAGGAGCAACAAACCCTGCTGATGCAGCTGAAGGAACGATTCGTAAACTATATGCAGCGTCTATTGGAGAAAATGCTGTACACGGTAGTGATAGTGACGAAAATGCAGCTATTGAAGGTGCTTTTCATTTTTCCGGGAGAGAGATGTTTTAAGTTATTTGGAAAGAAGAAATTATATAAAAAAAGCCTGTAACAAATACTGTTACAGGTTTTTTATTTTAAAAAGTATTAAATTACTTTCATATTTTTTGCATTTATTTCTTTTTAAAAATTTCTACATTATAATTAACTATAATTTAGAGTTTTTGTAATAAAAAAGTCTACCATTATAAATGATAGACTTGTAATTGTAAATTGTTAAAGTATATACGTTAGACTACTTTTACGTTTACGGCGTTTAATCCTTTTCTACCTTCTTGTAGATCGAATTCTACTGTATCACCTTCACGAATTTCATCGATAAGTCCTGAAATGTGTACGAAATGTTCTTTGTTGTTGTCTTCTTCAACGATAAATCCAAAACCTTTAGAATCATTGAAAAATTTTACGGTACCTTTACTCATTGTATTGTTTATATAAAAATTAAGTCACAAATATAGTATAAATAATCGTAGCTTTTTTGTTTTTTATAAAAATTTCGCATAAATTACCCTTGTGTAATTATCGGAGTACCAGTTTTTTAATAATTTCTTTTCCTAATTCCTCGTTAAGCATATTGATTATTTTTTGTTTCCCATAACTCAATTCTTCTCTAAGAACACTTGAAGTTAGCTGTATATATAACGTATCTCGTTCTAGGCTTATCGAGGCTGTGTAATTATTTACACCATTACCCATAAGGCTTGTCCATGCATCTGCAACATTCACTTTATTTAAGCCCTTTTCTAATTTATTTGTCTCTACAAATTCTTTAAGAGCATCTTGAATACTAATATGTTCGTTGTGTCGTTTTGCCATCGGTTTATTTATAACTTAAATATTTCATAAGATTGATGTACCTGTTTTACAGTTGCTTCTGTGCGCTCTGCATGAGTGTCGCTTATAAATAACTGTCCAAAATTTTCGTCATCTACTAATTTAATAATTTGAGTAACACGATGTTCATCTAACTTATCAAAAATATCATCTAGCAATAAAATAGGGTTTACGCCACTTTGGGATTTTATAAAATCGAACTGAGCTAATTTTAAAGCAATTAAGAATGATTTTTGTTGACCTTGGCTTCCAAATTTTTTAATAGGATGCCCTTCAATATTAAAATGCAAATCATCTTTATGAACACCAACGCTTGTGTATTGCAAAGCTTTATCTTTGTTAATGGCGTTTTGTAAAAGCGTATTTAATGAGCCGTTAAACAAGTCGCTGTGGTATACCAGATCTACCGTTTCGTTACCATTGCTAATAGCTTCGTAACGTGCTTTAAAAATAGGAATGAACGTTTTTAAAAAGGCATCTCGTTTCTCAAAAACACGAGTTCCAAAGTCTGTTAATTGATTGTTATAAACTTCTAAAGTATCATTATTAAAGGTATGATTTAAAGCGAAATACTTTAGTAATGCATTGCGCTGTGCCAGTATTTTATTATAGTTGATTAAATGGCTTAAATAGGTTTTATCACTTTGAGAAATGACACTATCTATAAACTTTCGTCGGGTGTCGCTACCTTCTGTAATCAAATCTCTATCGGCCGGCGAAATAATCACTAAAGGCAAAAAACCAATGTGCTCACTAAACTTTTCATAAACTTTAGCATTGCGTTTAATAACTTTTTTTTGACCTCGTTTTAGGCTAATAGCTATTTTTTCAGAATTATTGTCTTTTATATAATCGCCATTTATAACAAAAAAATCTTCATTGTGCTTAATGTTTTGGGTCGCCACCGGATTAAAATAACTTTTCCCAAAAGACAAATGGTAAATGGCATCAAGCACATTGGTTTTTCCAATACCGTTATTACCAACAATACAATTTATCTTATCATTGAAAGTAAACGACTTACTATCAAAATTTTTATAATTAAGTAATGAAAGTGATTTTAAAATCATACAAAAAGTAACTTAAAGGTCATTTAGTAGTGAAACTCTTTAAAAGAAGTGCAAATTATTGAAAAATATCAAATAAATACCCTTTTAGTTATGAAGAAAAATTATATTTTTGCGGGCATAAATACAGATAGAATACATGGCAACTTATAATAAAAGAGGATACAAACCAAAAAATAAAGTAGAGAAAGAACAAAACATTGAAGCAGACTCTACTACAGCTGAAGTTTTTAATACACTCGATGAGACTGCATCAAAGACAGAGGCGTTTGTTGAAAAAAATCAAATATATATTTTTATAATTATAGCACTTGTAGCTGTAATTGTTTTAGGATCTTTAGGGTATAAGGAATTTATATCAAAGCCTAAGCAGGTATCTGCTATGAACGATATGTTCCAGGCGCAAAAATATTTTGATCAAGCAGTTATAGGTGTTGAAAAAGATTCATTGTACAATTTGGCTCTAAATGGCGGAGAAGGAAAGTTTGGTATGTTAGATATTATTGATGAGTATGGTGGTACACCATCTGCTAATTTAGCAAGTTATTACGCGGGTACAGCTTACTTAAGATTAAAAAATTATAAAAAAGCTGTAGAGCATTTAGAGAATTTTAAAAGTGATGACGAAATATTAGCACCGATAGCTAAAGGAAATATTGGTGATGCTTTTGTGCAATTAAATCAGCCAAATGAAGCTTTAAGCTATTACGAACAAGCAGCCGAAATGCGTAATAACGACTATACAACACCTATGTATTTGTATAAAGCAGGAACTATTGCATTAGATTTAGGAGAAGCAGATAAAGCATTAACTTATTTTGAGAGAATTAAAAATGGGTACCCTAATGCAACAGAAGCCTCTAAAGTAGATGTGTTTATAGGTAAAGCTCAAGTATTGACAAATAAATAAATTGGCATAGCATGGCTACGGCAAATAAAAATTTATCCGATTACGATAAAACAACAATCCCAAACGCGAATAAATTTCGGTTTGGGATTGTTGTTTCAGAGTGGAACGATACCATTACAGAAGGTTTGTATAAAGGTGCATACGATACTTTGATTGCGCATGGTGTTTTGCCAAATAATATAATTCGTTGGGATGTTCCGGGTAGTTTCGAACTTATTTACGGAAGCAAAAAAATGCAAGAACAAATGGTTAATGCAGTTATTGCTATTGGTAGTGTTATTCAAGGAGAAACAAAACATTTCGATTTTGTTTGCGAAGGTGTAGCACAAGGTATTAAAGACTTAAATGTTATACATGAAACACCAGTAATTTTCTGTGTCCTTACAGATAACACAATGCAACAAGCCATAGAGCGCTCTGGTGGTAAGCATGGTAATAAAGGCACCGAAGCGGCTGTTGCTGCTATTAAAATGGCCGAATTACGCAGGAATAGTTAGTTTAGTATTCAGTATTCAGTATTCAGTATTCAGTGTTTGGTAGGTGATTTTCTTTGTGGCTTTGCGTCTTTGTAATATTATCTACGTAAGAAAATGTTTAACATGTGATTTTTGGCTATTCGTTTTATACTTCTAACTTCGCACTTCAACCTTCAAACTTTGTTTTTGTTTTGTTAACAATTTTTGGTATTCAAACCCCTGTTTTCTCCCTATTTTTAAGTATTTTTGAAGTATAAGCATTCAATTATTTTGTTTAAGCAACGCAAAAATAAAACCTTTAATTATAAATCTAGATTTTCTAAAGAAGATCAAAATGATTTAGGTTTAGAAGATAATTTTGACACCGAAGATTTTGCTTCCAAATGGCAACGACAAAGAGGTAAGAATGTTCAGGTTAAAGGTGCCCTGCCAGTGAGAACTTTAATTTTAGTTTTGGTATTATTATTGCTTTGTATGTATTTATTAGAGAAAAAATACATGTAACTTAAAAGCTTAGAAATTATGGGGATATTAAAATTGCGAAAAAATAAAAAATTTAATTACACACCGCGTTATTTCGATGATAAAGGTGAAGGCAACCCTTTTGAAATTAAACATAAATTTGATGAATATAGGAAGACTGTTGGTAGTAATGCAGGTTTAAAAACAAAAATTAATAATGCTTTAGATGACTTAAAAAGCAATCAGGACAGAGAGGTTAACAAGCGTGTTTTAATAATTGTAGCTATTCTTGTTCTGATATTTCTTTTTATCATCGATTTCGATTTATCTATTTTCTTTTCTAAGTAATACATGGCAGATATTATCCAGCTTTTACCAGATCATGTAGCCAATCAAATAGCTGCAGGAGAAGTTGTACAACGTCCAGCATCTGTTGTTAAAGAGTTGCTTGAAAATGCTATTGATGCAGACGCTTCAACCATTAAACTTATTATAAAAGATGCCGGAAAAACATTAATACAGGTTATTGATGATGGAAAGGGGATGAGTACTACTGATGCCCGTTTGAGTTTCGAGCGTCATGCCACTTCTAAAATTAGTACTGCCGACGATTTATTTCAATTACATACAAAAGGATTTCGAGGGGAAGCTTTAGCTAGTATAGCCGCCATAGCACATGTAGAATTAAAGACTAGACAAGAACAAGATGATGTTGGTAATGTTATTACCATAGAAGGTAGTAATATAGTTTCACAAGAAGTCGTAGTGACGCCAAAAGGAACATCCGTTTCTGTGAAAAATCTCTTTTTTAATATTCCTGCAAGGCGTAATTTTTTAAAATCAAATACGGTTGAACTAAGACACGTTATAGATGAATTCCATCGTGTGGCACTGGCACATCCAGATATTAGTTTTGTATTATATAACAACGGAAGCGAATCTTTTAATTTACCTGTTAGTAACTATAGGCAGCGTATCGTTAATATTTTTGGAAATAAAACCAATGAAAAGTTGGTGCCTGTTGAAGAGGATACTGAAGTTCTTAAAATATCAGGATTTGTTGGAAAACCTGAGTTCGCAAAGAAAACAAGAGGCGAGCAGTATTTTTTTGTAAACAACCGCTTTATAAAAAGTGCCTATTTAAATCATGCCATTACTTCGGCATTTGATGGTTTATTGAAAAATGGTACGCATCCAAGCTATTTTTTAAATTTAACGGTAGATCCGCAAACTATCGATATTAATATACACCCAACAAAAACGGAGATTAAGTTTGACGATGAGCATACTTTGTATGCCTTGTTGCGTTCGGCAGTAAAACATAGTTTAGGGCAGTTTAATATAGCACCCGTTTTAGATTTTGAACGTGATCCAAGTTTAGATACACCATACGATTATAAAAATAACGTTGCAGATACTCCTAAAATAGAAATAGACAGGAGTTTTAACCCATTTCAAGAAGAAACACAACCGAAAACAACTGGTACATCTACCTATAAAAAAGAACCTGTTGCAAATTGGGAAAGTTTATATGTAGGTTTAGAATCTAAAGGCACTAAAACGCAACAAGATTTTAGTGAAGTGCATTTTGAAAGTGAAGAGTCTACGCCTTCTATTTTTGATGATGAAAAACAAATAGAAACTGCAAATACGACCTATCAGCTTCACAATAAATATATTGTAAGCACCATTAAATCGGGTATGTTGGTTATAGATCAACATCGGGCTCACCAACGTATTTTATATGAAGAGCTTCTTAAAAATATGACTATTAAAGAAGCGGTGAGTCAGCAATTATTATTTCCGCTTCAGCTACATTTATCAACCCAAGAAATTACTATTATAAAGGAATTGAAAGGCGATTTAGAAAATACGGGGTTTGTATTTTCAAGTATTGATGACGAATCTCTTGAAGTTACAGGTGTTCCGGTATCGGTACCAGAAAGTGAAGTGCCTATTATTTTAGAACAATTAATTAGTGATGTAGAAAATGAAGTGCCGGATAGTAATTTTAGTGCAACCGATTTATTAGCAAAATCGATGGCGAAAAGTTTAGCCATTAAAACAGGACAATCATTACAGAAAGATGAACAAGAACATTTGGTAAATAAACTGTTTGCTTGTAAAGAACCAAATATTTCACCTACTAACAGGTCAACATTTATTACGTTAAGTGTTGATGAGTTAGACAAAAAATTTATATAGATTATGATGAGGATTTCAGAGACTGTTAAACATCTAATAATCATTAATGTGATTATATTTATAGGTACTTTAACAGTAGGTGAAGGTATTTTGTTTTATGATTTATTTGCCATGCATTTTCCGAAAAATGAAGCCTTTCAGCCATGGCAAATTATTACTCACATGTTTATGCATGGAGGGTTTGAACATCTTCTTTTTAATATGTTACTACTATTTTTTGTTGGGTCCGGACTGGAGTTTGCAATAGGAAGGAATAAGTTTTTGTTTTTATATATTTCTGCTGGTTTAGGGGCACTTATATTACAGCTAGGGGAGCATTATCTTAGATACCATTTAATGGAGACTCAAGCGTTGAGTTTAGGAGCAACACCAGAGCAAATAATTAAAATATTTAAAGAAGACAAAGTTTTTGTTGATATTGGCCCTAAATTTAATCAAATATATAACGGTATTACGCTTGGAGCATCGGGAGCAATAATGGGAGTATTTGCGGCTTATGCCTTTCTATTTCCAAATAGAGAAGTGTATTTACTTTTTCCTCCAATTCCAATTAAAATAAAATACCTAGCTATAGGTATGATAGGTGGTGATTTTCTAAGTGCACTTTTAACAGGAACTCCTTTATTAGCTAATAGTAATGTTGGTTATTTTGCACATGTTGGAGGCGCATTAACCGGCTTCTTAATTATGTGGTACTGGAAAAAAACGCAGTTTAACAGAAACCGTTGGAATTAATGACCTCGCTCTCTCAAGACATAAAAGATAAATTGTCCAGACTTAATGTGCTGGAAAAAATTATAGTTATTAATGTAGTTATTTATATTCTTGGCTTACTTTTAAAATCTAATTTAGGCTGGTTTGAATTACCAAGTGGCTTTTCTGATTTTATAATGAAGCCATGGGCTATTATAACCTATGCTTTCTTGCATTACGATTTTTGGCATCTTTTTTTTAATATGCTCTGGTTGTATTTTATAGGACGTATGTTTTTAAACCTCTTTAGTCCTAAGACAGCATTGAATATTTATTTTTTAGGAGCTATAGCCGGAGGTTTGTTGTTTATGTTATGTTATACTATGTTTCCTAATGTGTTTGGAACAAACTCGCGCCTATTAGGTGCTTCGGGTGCCGTGAGAGCCTTATTAATTTTTCTTTGTGCTTATATGCCAAATCAAGAACTCCGATTTTTTACATTTAATATAAAACTTTGGTATATAGGTGTTGCTATCGTTATAATTGATGTGATTGGCGTATTTTCTGGGATTAATAACCCCAATGGTAATTCCGGTGGTTATTTGGCACATTTGGGAGGCGTATTATTAGGCTATTTTTATGCGAAACAATTATTTAAGGGTCAAGATATAGGTAAAGGTTTTGAGCGGTTTATGGATACTGTTTTTAGCATGTTTAAGTCATCAAAAAAAGGACCGTTAAAAACGGTTCATAAAAATAAATCGAAAGTAGGTGGGTATACTAAAGCCGATTTTAAAGAGTTTAATAATCAAAAGAAAATAGATGTTATCTTAGATAAAATAAGTAAAAGTGGTTATGATAGTTTAACCGCCGAAGAAAAAGAGTTTTTGTTTAGAGCAGGAAAATAGTTTTTATTGGGGGAGACCAAAGATAGTAATAAGCAGACATGCATTTGGGGCAGGAAATACATTCGTTAGTCGAAAATTTCTTACATAAAGAGATTTATGAATTATCTTCTCTTTTTTAAATATTTCAAGAGGGATTAATGAGACAATCTAAATCCAGAACGTTATTTTATTGGATATTCTATTAGTTTTCTAAAAGAGAAATTAACGTGTTTACTAAAAAATAGTCAAGCAGTAAACATTAAAATAGAATTTGTGCATCGGTTTATGATGTTTAAATCATAATATGAAAAAATTAAGTTTTATAAATAAAATTATCTACTTTATAAATATAATTGTAGCACTTTTATTATTGTTTTCATTTGCCTTACCGTTTTTACCCCCTAAAACATTTTCCTTATTATCTGTACTTAACTTAGGTGTTTCGTTTTTAATATTAGTTAATGTATTGTTCTTTATCTTTTGGCTAGTAAAGCTTAAAAAGCAATTAATGCTGTCTTTTTTTGTGCTTTTTATTGGGTATATTTCTTTTGGGTCTTTGTATAAGTTTTCATCTTCAAAAAAGATAGAAAGCCCAAATAATATAAAGGTTATGAACTACAATGTAAGATTATTTAACCTTTACGATTGGATTCCTGAAAAAAATATAGAAAACAAAATTATAGATTTTATTAAGGAAGAGACTCCAGAAATTTTAAGTATTCAAGAATATCACCCTCATAAAAATATCGACCTTTCCTTTTTTAAACATAAATATGAGAAGCTTTCGGGAAAAAAAACAAAATACGGACAGGCTATTTTTTCACAGTATCCCATTGTGAATTCCGGATCTATTGCGTTTCCAAATACTGGTAATAATGCGATTTTTGCTGATATTGTAAAAGGCATTGATACAATTAGAATTTATAATATTCATTTGGAATCTTTACATATTGACACCAATGTTGAAACTCTTAAAAAAGAAGATTCCGAGCGCCTTTTTAATCGAATAGGAGCTACATTTAAGATGCAACAGTTTCAAACAGAATTATTTTTAATGCATAAAAAAAAGTGTAAACATAAGATGATTATATGTGGCGATTTTAATAATACAACATTCTCTTATGTGTATAGAAAAATTAAAGGTAATTTAAATGATACGTTTAAAGAAGCTGGAAATGGGTTTGGACGTACTCACGATTTTAAATTTTTCCCTATGCGAATTGATTTTATTTTTTCTGATGAAGCATTTTCTGTAAATGGTTTTAAAGCTTATGATGCTCATTATTCTGATCATTATCCTATTATGGCGACGCTTGATTTGGGAGGGGAAGAGTAGGTCGTATTCAGTGGTCAGTGTTCAGTGACCAGTATTCAGTTAGTTTAATGGAAGATTAAAAGGTTCTGTTTTTAGGCGTTTGTGTTTTCGCGTCTTTGCGATAAAAAAGATGTTCATTGTTTGGTAAGTTGTTGGAATTTGGTGTTTTTTTATTGAAGTTTTAAAATCTGTAAATCAAAATTAAGCCCAAAGTTTACATAAAAGTACAATCAATTGTATCCGCAATAATATGGATGACCAATCCCAAGCCTATTAAACGCGTTTTCTTTGGAAATAAAAGAATAATATATACTGCTATGGCATAATAGGAGTGTAGAGGATGAAAATTAATGCTACATCTACTAGGGTCGAAAATAGGGGTTGCCAGCAAATGATCTAAATCGATCCACATACCAGAAAACATAATTAGAAATGCCAGTTTCCAAAATCGTTTATACCAAATTAGCGCGACTAATAATGGAATAAAAATATGACATCCATAATGAACAACTGTTTGTAGCATTATTGTACAGTAATGGTTTGAGATTCTAAATAATTTAAAGCATTTGGGCCTTCATTAAAAAGTAAATCTAAAATACTTAGATTAGGTATAAAACCGTGTTTGTCACCAAACACTTGTGTGTAAGTTTCAAAATGTTGAATTGATTCTTTTTTAGCATTTACTAAGTGTCTGAAGTCTGTTATACCTTCAATTGTTTTTTGATACGTTTTAGATTTTGACGTGTTTAATTCTAATTGTAAACAGTCATAAATGACTTCGAGACATTTAAAATTATAATCTAAAATATAGTTGAATTTTGTATGAAACAAAGGTTGTAGTTCATCTTCGTAATATTCAAAAAAAGGCGATGTTCTATAAGCTGAAAGTAATGATTTCCAATGAAGGCTTTGCCATTTTTCTTCGTTAAAAATTTTTACATCTCGATATTTTTGACGATTCTTTTGCGAATGGATTACTGGAATGTTTAAAGCAAGTTTCCCGTTAGCACCATAAATATAGGTACGATTTCTATAGGTTTGTTTTAAGAAATTATCATCAACCTCATATATAATGTTCTTTGCTTTTACTATGGTAACAAAATGTGCTATGTTAGGAAAGTATGTAGGGTGTATTATGATATTCATTATTTTACTAAAAAGCTTCCGAGCCAAGTATATGCTATAAACATAACAGCAATAATTGATCCTATTAATGTTGTTGGATAACTAAAAGCACTTCCCAAAATAGCAATTAATAGCATGACAGAACCATAAATTAAATTAATAGTCTTGTTGTTTTTCTTGTTTGATAAAACCCCTGCTGTAAAGGGTAAAATTGTAGCAAGGAAAGTTAAACTCAAAATAGTAAAGTAAGTATCATTGGTTAAAATTGAGTAGGATAACATAATAAAAGAAGAAATTAGTAAAGAAAAAAGTACTTGTCCACTCAACTTTTCTTGTTTGTCTAAAAGATATTTTCCATGATTATCTAACATTAGTAGCATATTAGACAAGGGATCCATTACCCAACTTCCTAAGGCAAATAAGAGATAAAGAATAATAAGAGGTATCGCTAAATAAGTTAATCCACTTGCAGATAGTATTTTTAATGAAAATCGATAAATAAGGTAAATACCTATTATAAAGATCCACTGATTTTTATCTGACTTATTACCCATCCAAAAGACATATCTTAAATAAAGATTATAAATTTTATTTTTAGATTTTACGGCTGTAACCATTCCAGATCTAGCAAATTCTAAGTTAGGGTTTAATGTTAATGACTCTTTAAAATGAGTCAATGCTTTTTTTATATCGTTGTTCTCTAAATGACTCCATCCAACATTAGCGTGAGAGTGTGCGTCTTCAGGGTTGTCATTTAACAAAAATTCGATTGAAGAACTTGCTTCTTCTTTTTTATTTAATTTTGTTAATGCAGTTGTTCTTGCATTTAAGCAAAAGATACTTTTTGCATTAATTTTTAGTCCTTCATTGGCATATTCCAATGCATATTCGAATTTTTTTTGTGAAAGTAAAATGTATGATTTTTGACCAAAGAAATTTTCATCATATGGATTTATTTCTATTGCTTTATCAATATTCTTTTCAGCTTCTTTATTATCATTGTTATGTAAATAAATTTGTGATAATAAGAAATAAACGTGTTCATCATTTGGAGCTAAAGATCTAAGTTCTAAAGCTAAGCTTAAAGCCTTTTTTATGTTGCTATTTTGGAAAAAGCATTGAGCTAAATAATACTTAGAAGTAAAATTATCAACGTTTTCAGAAAGAGCTGTTTGAAAATAAGTGATAGCATCTTGGTATCTTCCCATTTCAAAAAGTTGAATACCTCTTTCTAAATTTGGACTATCCATTATTTTTTTATTTTTAAATAAGTTAGGATATCGTCGTAAAGTCCAGACTCATTAGAATATAACGCATAGTTTTTAGCAGAACTAAACCACTCTTTAGTTGATGCTTTCATTTTTTTGAAAGTTTTTATAATGTCTTTTGTTGATAGAGGCTTTGGCACACCGTCTTTAAATGATTCTTTAAGTTTTTGTTCTATAGCTATATCAATACTTGATTTTATATCTGCTCCAGAAAATTCTTTACTTTTCTTTGCAAGTTCATCTAAATCTATATTGCCTATAGGTTTTCCTTTTAGTTCAATATTAAAGATAGATTTTCTCGAAATTTCATCAGGTGGAGAAACAAATATTATTCTATCAAAACGTCCTGGTCGTCTAAAAGCAGGGTCTATATACCATGGTGCATTTGTTGCTCCTAAAACTAAAATACCATCGTTGTCAGATTCTATGCCATCCAATTCTGATAAAAATTGATTAATTACAGTTCTTCCTGCTGTTTTATTAATGTCATTTCTGTTAGCTCCAAGAGCATCTATTTCATCAATAAAAATAACACAAGGCTTATTTCTTCTAGCTGTTTCAAATATTTCATGTAAATTTTTTTCGGAATTTCCTAACCACATATCTAGAATATCATTAATGCCAATATTTATAAAGTTAGCATTAATCTCTCCAGCTGTAGCCTTTGCTATATGAGTTTTTCCACATCCTGGCGGTCCATAAAGCAAAATTCCTCCACCAATTTTTTTCCCATAAGCTTTATAAAGATCTTTGTGTATAAGAGGTTTGATTATCTTTAAATCTATTTCTTCTTTGACTTTGTCCATACCACCAACATCATTAAAGTTAATAGTGGGCTTTTTCAAAATACTTGATGCATCTTCATCTATAAAATCATAAGACGAATTTCCTCCTATTGAAGTTTTAAATAAACTTTCAAAATCTTCGTTTCTGTATTTGTTATTAATGGATAAGATATTTTGATAGATAGAAAGGGCACTAGAATGGTTATTTTGTTTAAGTAAACAATGACAATAAAGTTCAAGGTAATCTATATTATTACTCTTTTCTATAAGTTCTTCTAGGATTACTTCTGTTAAGTTATATTTAGATTGGTTAAAATAACATTTAGCTAAAAGAAATTTATATTTGCTTTTTGGTTCTTTGTCAAGAATTTGAATTAAATGATCCTCAGCTTTAATATAGTTTAAATTATTAATATAAATTTTTGCTACCTGTAACCTTAATTCTATGTTATCAGGAGAAAACTCTAGAGCTTTAAGAAGGCTTTCTAATAAAGAATTGTCCATATATTTATCCTACGTTTAAGCTTTTTTACGTGCTCTCCATTTGTTAAACCCAATCCATCCAAATAATAAAACAAGAAATGGAATAAAATAAGATGTCGCCTTACCACTACCACTTACTGTGGTAAAGAAACGTTCCCAACGAGGATTTTTTATACCATCCCAACTCATCCAAATGAATACTGGTTTACCTACTACATGGTCAAAAGGGACAAATCCCCATGCACGTGCATCAATAGAGTTATGACGGTTGTCTCCCATCATCCAATAATAATTTTGTTTAAAGGTATAAGTGTTTGCTACTTCACCGTTTATTAAAATCTGATTATCCTTAACCTGCAGTGTATTACACTCATACTCTGTAATGACACGCTTATATAATGGCAACACGTCTAAATTTATATCAATAGTTTTTCCTTCTTCGGGGATATATAGTGGGCCAAAGAAATCAACGTTCCATTTATAATTTGGATTGTGTGGAAAAACATTTGGGTCTCTTACGCCTTTTTTCTGCTTTATAGGGGTTATACTTGCAACGTTTGGATGGTTTTTAAACTTAGCTAAAGCTTCGTCTGAAATAGCAGAAAAATGGTAAGTATTTTGATCGTTTATTATTCTAAAGTCATCCGTTATATCATATCGTTTTTTAAGATATGCCTGGCTAAATTGATTTGTTTTTGGTTGTACAAAGTAGCTAAATTGTAAATGCGCTCTGTCTGGTAGCTCATTTTGCTTACCATTTATATATACATAACCATTTCGAATTTCTAATGAATCACCAGCAACGGCAACACATCTCTTTACTAAATTGGTTTTTTTGTCTATAGGCTTATAATAATTTCTATCTGGACGAAAATTATTCATATCCAGTAAAGTGTCTGCCGGTTGATTAAAAACGACTATTTCATTTCTGTCTATTTTTTCAAAACCGGGAAACCTTAAATAAGGTAATTGGAGTTTATTTATCCAAGAGGTTTTTCTTTCTTCAAAATTATCGTTAAATAAATATGATTTTGTTCCTAGTTTAGGAATGGTATCATGCACCATAGGAGCTCCAACAGTTGTCATAGGTATTCTAGCACCATAATGAAATTTACTTACGAAAAGAAAATCACCAACTAACAAAGATTTTTCTAGTGAGGATGATGGTATTGTAAAGGGTTGTATAAAATATGTATGAACTATTGTTGCAGCAACAATAGCGAATAAAATAGAACTCACCCAATCTCCTGCAGATGTTTTTGGTTGTAAATTACGATTTTCAATATGGCTAACATCTGCTATATAATTTAAATAGTAATTGTAAAAACCAAAAGTTATAATGGCTAAAAAAGTATCCATAGGCGAATTTTTACCAAAACTTCTGGCAGTTTCAACCCATACAACAGGAAACATGATTAGGTTTACTATTGGTAAAAATAATAAGATAACCCACCACCATGGGCGTTTTATTATTTTCATTAAAACGACACCGTTATAAACAGGTACAAAAGCTTCCCAAGCTTGTCTACCAGCTTTTATGTATAGTTTCCACGTACCTAAACCATGTATTACTTGTATAATCAATATGAATATAAGCCATTGCGAAAGCGTCATAATTTTATTTTTAATTTTTTATTAGTAGCTAAACTCATAAATGCTGTTACAAACTCATTAAGTTTTAACCAATATTTAACACATCTTTCATTGTGAATACTCCAGTTTTTCCTGCAATCCATTCGGCTGCAATTACAGCGCCTAATGCAAAACCTTGCCTTGTATGTGCTATATGTTCTATAGAAATTGAATCTACCTCACTTTCGTAGTTAACAGTATGTGTTCCTGGGACATTTTCAATGCGTTTTGCAATTATTGGAACTATTTTTTCGCCATTTTCGTTTAATTTCCAGTTGTCATAACCGCTATGTTGCGAAATAATATCGTTTGCTAAAGAAATGGCTGTTCCACTAGGAGCATCCAGTTTTTGCGTATGATGAATTTCTTCCATACTAACATTGTACTGTTTAAGTGTACTCATCATTTTTGCAAGCGTTTTATTAAGCTCGAAAAATATGTTAACACCTAAACTATAATTGGACGTATAAATAAATGCGCCTTTTTTCTCTTGGCACAAAGCGACTGCTTTATCGTAATTGTCTAACCAACCCGTTGTTCCTGAAATAACAGGTACTTGATTGTTTATACAGTTAGATATATTATTAAATGCTTCTGTTGGAATACTAAAATCTATAGCGACATCAGCTTTTGTAATGTCGTAATCTTTATCATCTTTGTCAACAGTCAATACAATGTTATGGCCTCGTTTAATAGCAATTTGCTCAATGGTTTTTCCCATTTTTCCGTACCCTAGTAAAGCTATATTCATTTAAAATTTAAAGTTTAAAGTTAATCCGAGATTGCTCGATGCATCAAATTCGTTAAATCTATAATGAGGTGCCAGCGATAAATTTTCATCTACATTATATTGCATTAAATGGGCATCTACATTAGCATCAATTATATTTAAGGCATAAATCCCGAGTGTTACTAATAATGAAATTTCTTTGTTTTTTCTATAGAATTCTTGAGCTCGTTCTAAATTTTCTGTAGTAACTCTTGGTGTTGTTAATTGTTCGCCATTAGAAAAATAGAACTCATCATCTGTAAAACCTGCTAATCTCCTCTTGTAAGCATCTCTATACCTGTTGTATTCTTTATTGTTCGTTATATAAAAATAAACTCCTGTACCAATAGCTCCATAAACTAATGGGATTTTCCAATACTTTTTATTGTAGGCTTGTCCAAGTCCTGGAAGTACAGCAGAATAGAAAGCTGCTTTAGCTGGGGATAAAGGGTTGATAGGTTTTTTAATTTCTATAATAGAATCTATAATGACTTCTTTTGGAAGTTTTTTTGTTTTCTTATCTTTTTCTTGTGCTGTTGCTGAAAAACAAAATAAAAAGGCAAAGATACTTACTATTAGAAATTTATTTAGCACTCTCAACTAATTTTTTAATACGATTAAAGTCTTCTTCTGAATGAAATGGAATAGTAATTTTTCCTTTTCCGTTTTTAGAGACTTTAACGTCAATTTTATGTCCAAAGTATTCAGAAAATGTATTAATACCTTTTTTTATGTATTTTGGAGCGTCTTCGTTGCTCTCTTTTTCTTTTTTAGATGTGGTTTTTACTTCTTGGGTTTCATTGAAGTTACGAACCATATTTTCGGTTTCTCTAACAGATAATTTATCAGATAATATTTTTTCGTAAATATCCAGTTGAATGGTTGTGTCTTCAATGTTAATAATAGCACGTCCGTGTCCCATAGAAATAAAACCATCTCGCATTCCGGTTTGGATGATTGGATCAAGTTTTAATAGGCGCAGGTAATTTGCGATTGTAGAGCGTTTTTTTCCAACACGTTCGCTCATTTGTTCTTGTGTTAAATTGATTTCGTCAATTAAACGTTGGTATGACAAAGCAATTTCTATAGGATCTAAGTCTTGACGTTGAATGTTTTCAACTAATGCCATTTCTAACGATTCCTGATCGTTAGCGATTCTAATATATGCAGGAATAGTTTTTAACCCAATTAATTTTGAAGCTCTAAAACGACGTTCTCCTGAAACTAATTGATAGCTGTTAAAATCTAACTTCCTAACAGTAATAGGTTGAATAATACCTAATTCTTTTATAGATGACGCTAATTCGCGTAATGATTCTTCACTAAAATTAGTACGTGGTTGAAAAGGATTAACCTCAATACATTCAATATCTAACTCAACGATATTCCCAATAACTTTATCGGCATTTTTATCTTTTACCGACTTAATATCGTTATCTGGGTCTTGTAATAAAGCAGATAAACCTCTTCCTAAAGCCTGTTTTTTGGTTGCCTTAGCCATATAATTTAAGTGTTTTTATTGATGATTTCTTTAGCCAAACTTAAGTAATTGTCGGCACCTTTACTACCGGCATCATAGTTAATTATACTTTCTCCATAACTAGGAGCCTCACTTAGTCGTACATTACGCTGAATAATGGTTTGAAACACCATGTTGTTAAAATGTTTTTGAACTTCTTCAACGACTTGATTAGACAATCTTAATCGAGCATCGTACATAGTAAGCAGTAGGCCTTCAATATCTAATTTGGGGTTATGTATTTTCTGAACACTTTTTATAGTGTTTAATAATTTCCCTAAACCTTCCAATGCAAAATATTCACACTGTATAGGAATTACTACAGCGTCTGCTGCTGTTAATGCATTTAATGTAAGCAGACCTAAAGACGGAGCACAATCAATTAAAATATAATCGTAATCATTTTTAATTTCTGTCAGTGTCTCTTTTAACATGTATTCACGTGCTTTTTTATCAACAAGTTCTATTTCAATAGCAACTAAGTCTATATGTGCAGGAATAATGTCTAGGTTAGGTGTTTCGGTTTTCATTATGGCATCTCTAATAGAAGTAGAGTGTTCTAGTAGTTGGTAGGTTCCTATTTCTACAGATTCTACATCTATTCCGATTCCAGATGTTGCATTTGCTTGAGGGTCAGCATCAATAAGTAATACCTTTTTTTCCAGCACGCCAAGCGATGCCGCTAGATTTATAGATGTTGTCGTTTTGCCAACACCTCCTTTTTGATTAGCAATTGCTATAATTTTACCCATGAAATGATTTGGTTTTGGTTATATTTTTATAAATTTTGTTATAAGAAAATATGAGCGAAAGGTAATGATTTTTGATAAAAAAACGACATTAAATTATGTTTAATAGTGACTATTAAGCTTAATTAATTCTAAATGTCGAGAGTTTATAATTTATAATTTTTCCATTTTCAAAATATAAATACAAATAATTTTTTTTAATAAGACTAAATGACGTAGTTGTTCTGTACATCCATACGTTTGAATGGATATCATTATAAGAAAACCCTAATACATTATTTATTTCATCTTTTCTTAAACCAATTAAATGGCTATAATCTTCATCTATATTGTTCTTTTTTAACTTATTTAAATTAATAATATAGTCAACATCTTCCGTGTCGTGTGTTAATATCTTAGTCAGATCTTTTTCAAGCTTCTGGTCTGTTAATTCATTTGTGTTTTTTTTGATTAATTCTAACCCTAAATTTAAATAATTTTCGGATCCAATACAATTAGGGTTGTATTTGATAATACTTAATCCATAACTTGGTGCTTCACTTAGTGTAATATTTCGTTGTATCACCGTATTAAAAACCATAGATTCAAAATGTTTAATTAATTCTTCCCGTAATTGATTGGATATGTTTGTTCTTGAATCGTACATGGTAATTAATAAGCCTTCAATATCAATATTCGGATTCGATGTTTTTTTTATACTTTTTATAGTTCTTAGTAGTTTGTTTAAACCTTCTAAAGCATAAAATTCACACTGTACTGGTATAATTACCGAATGGGACGCTGTTAATGCGTTAAGAGTTAATAATCCGAATGAAGGCGAGCAGTCAATAAGAATGTATTCATAGTTTTCTATAATATTAGCAAGTGCTCTTTTTAGCTTAAATAGATCAATAGATTTGGATTTATTTACTTCTATAGATGCTAGGCGTATGTTAGAAGGTATAAAATCAAAATGTGCCGAATCCGGTTTAACTATATTATATTTAGGTTTAAACGTATTGGTGAAAAAACTTAAGCTGCTGTATTTAATATCTAAAGGAACAAGACCTACACCAGAAGTAGCATTTGCTTGTGGGTCTAAGTCTATTAAAAGCACTTTTTTTTCAAGGATACCTAAAGTATCTGCCAAGTTTATAGCAGTAGTGGTTTTGCCAACGCCACCTTTTTGGTTAGCTATTGCAATGATTTTGCTCATTAGTTATTAGATAGGGGAAAGTAAAAATACAATTATTTATTAGGAATTAAAACAGAATTTACTGATAATTCATATAAAAAAATGGTATTAACTTACAAAAACCTCTTTACCAACAACTTTCAATCAATCAAAATTTCTAAGATTTTGATGGCTGCATCGCTAATTTTGGTTCCGGGTCCAAATACAGCTATGGCACCTGCATCGAATAAGTATTGATAGTCTTGTTTTGGTATTACACCGCCTACTATGACCATAATATCATTACGACCATATTCTTTTAAGGCTTTAATGACCTGAGGGACTAAGGTTTTATGTCCTGCTGCTAATGAAGAAACACCTAAGATATGTACATCGTTTTCTACAGCTTGTTTTGCGGCTTCTTGCGGTGTTTGAAATAAAGGGCCAATATCTACATCGAAACCAACGTCTGCATATCCTGTGGCTACTACTTTAGCACCGCGATCATGACCGTCTTGTCCCATTTTTGCAATCATAATACGAGGTCTTCTACCATCTTGTTCTGCAAAAATATCGGCTAATTGTTGTGCTTTTTTAAAGGATTCGTCGTTTTTTATTTCTTTACTATACACACCAGAAAATGATTTTATTTGTGCTTTATAGCGTCCAAACACAGACTCTAAGGCATCACTAATTTCTCCAAGAGTAGCGCGTTCGCGAGCAGCTTCTACAGCCAAAGCTAATAAATTATAATCCTCACGTAGGTGTGGATCTTTTGAATTCGCATCAGTCGAATTTAAGGAAAATTTTGCAGCTTTTGTTAACTTTGAAAGAGCTGTAGTTACTTTTTCTAAATTCCTCTCAGCTTTAATTTGATTTAATCGTTCTATTTGTTGGTTTCTAACGGTTTGATTATCGACTTCGAGTGTTGAAATTATATCTTCTTTTTCAAGCCTGTATTTATTAACTCCAACTATAATATCCTGACCGGAATCTATACGTGCTTGTTTTTTTGCAGCAGCTTCTTCTATTCGAATTTTTGGAATACCGGCTTCTATAGCTTTCGTCATACCTCCTAAGGCTTCAACTTCTTCAATTAAAGACCATGCTTTTTGGGCTATATTATGTGTTAGGTTTTCTACGTAATAACTTCCAGCCCAAGGATCTACGGTTTTTGTAATTTTTGTTTCTTCTTGTAAATATATCTGTGTATTTCTAGCTATTCGTGCCGAAAAATCGGTTGGTAAAGCGATGGCTTCATCTAACGCATTGGTATGTAGGCTTTGCGTGCCTCCAAAAGCTGCCGCCGCTGCTTCTATAGTTGTTCTTGCTACATTGTTAAAAGGATCTTGTTCTGTTAAACTCCAGCCACTGGTTTGACAATGTGTGCGTAATGCTAATGATTTTTCGTTTTTAGGATTAAATTGTTTAACCAGTTTTGCCCAAAGTATACGTGCTGCACGCATTTTAGCAATTTCCATGAAATGATTCATACCAATAGCCCAAAAGAAGGACAGCCGAGGTGCAAATGTGTCTATATCCATACCAGCAGCAAGTCCTTTTCTAATATATTCCAGACCATCTGCGAGGGTATAAGCTAATTCAATATCACAGGTAGCCCCAGCTTCTTGCATATGATACCCAGAGATGCTAATGCTATTAAACTTGGGCATTTTTTTACTGGTGTATTCAAAAATATCTGAAATGATTTTCATGGAAGGCGTAGGTGGGTATATATATGTGTTACGCACCATAAATTCTTTTAAAATATCATTTTGAATAGTGCCGGCTAGTAATTCTGGTGCAACACCTTGTTCTTGGGCAGCTACAATATAAAATGCCATAATGGGTAATACTGCACCGTTCATGGTCATGGAAACCGACATTTTATCTAACGGGATTTGATCGAAGAGTATTTTCATATCTTCAACCGAATCTATGGCTACACCAGCTTTTCCAACGTCTCCAACCACGCGTTCATGGTCACTATCGTAGCCTCTATGTGTTGCTAAATCAAATGCCACAGAAAGCCCTTTTTGTCCAGCAGCTAAATTACGTTTGTAAAAGGCATTACTTTCTTCGGCAGTACTAAAACCAGCATATTGCCTAATGGTCCAAGGTCTTCTAACATACATGGTGCTATAAGGGCCTCGTAAGTTTGGCGCTATTCCAGCAACAAATCCGAGATGTTCCAGATCTTTAATATCATCTTTGGTGTAGGTTGATTTTACCTCAATACCTTCAGCAGTCAAAAAAAGGTCTGGCTTTTCGGTTTTTGATTTTTTTTGTTTACTTTTTATTGCGATATGTTGAAGATCTTTTCTCAAGATTATTCAGGTTTCTTATTAAAATCTACTTTAGGTTCAGGTTTGTCCAAATCGACTTTAGAAAAATCGATATCAAAAAGCTTTGAATAAAATAAATCTAATGCTATATAGGTTGCTAAATATTTGTCTTTAATAACAGTTCTGTATTTACTATTTAATGGCGCTCCAAACAATTTGGGGCTCATACTGTTAGTTGTTACAAGTGCATTAAAGGTTGTTTTTAAGGCTGTGTCCTGGATATTGTTTGCTATGCAGTTTACAATAGAACTGTTATAGTTTAAATGGCTTTTAGCATTATTAGCATCCCATAGTGTATTTTCATTTTTTAAAGCTTTAAATACTTCGAGAGTATGGGCAGAGATAACATCTTCATATTTTACTCTTTTATAAGATGCATTCCTTACAAAGTTGCCGTAAGCTTGAGTTAGAGATACATTTTTACCTGTTTTGCTATAAAATTTCAGAATATCGTTTTCAAACGCATATAATGCTTCATGATACAGTTTTGAATTGAAATCATTACATGTCAATACGATAGGTTTATCGGTATATTTATAATCCGAAAATGAGTTGTCGTTTTTACAGTTTAGTAAAGTAAGTACTAATAAAAGTGTAATAATGTTAAAATTCAGGTTCATTTTATTATTCATTTTTTAATCGTTCTTGTTCTTTTTTTTCTGCCAACCGTTTTTCTATTATTGGCTCTATTAATGTTTTTCTTTGATTTGTTTTTACAAAAGGGTAAAGCTCTAACTCATGCTTCATTTTATCTTCTGGGTTTGGATGCTTATTCGTGCCTAATAATACAGCTTCTCCAGCTTTAAATTGGACATCTTCTTTGGCTGCATTTTCCTTAATTTTCCGCTGGATGGTACCCGTTTTTAACTGCTTTAAAAAGCCGCCGTTTTTTTCAATATTTTTGAATAAATCTAATGCTTTTTCGGCTAGTTGATTGGTAATGGATTCTATGTAATACGTACCGTCTGATGGATTATTAACAACATCAAAATAACTCTCGTGTTTTAAAACTAATAGTTGGTTTCTTGCAATGCGTTCGCCAAATTCATTGTCTTTATGGTATATGGAGTCGTAAGGTAAATTACAGATACTATCTGCGCCACCAAGAATTGCACTCATGCATTCGGTAGTTGTGCGTAGTAAATTGGTGTTATAATCGTATAATGTTTTATTGCGTTTTGTTGGAGTTGCCATAATGTGGCAATCTGGATTTGCTTGATATTCGGTTGCTAGTGTATCCCATAACATTCGCAATGCGCGTAATTTTGCAATTTCAAAAAAATAGTTTGTACCAACTGAAAGATGAAAGGTTATTTTTAAATTAGGTAAGATATTTTTATTAGTTTCAAAAAAACTTAAATACTCATTGGCATGTGCTAAAGCGTATGCCAATTGTTGGACCATATTTGCTCCTGCATTTTGGTATAACGAAACATTAATTGGAAGGGATTTTGTATGAGTTATTATCGTTTTAAACTTAGAGAAATCGTCTTTTAAACTGTTATACCAGTTCCCATTTTTTACTAAGTTTCCAATAATATCTGTATGAATATAGATGCCTTTATGAGATAGGATAGTTGTTAACTGTTTTACGAATGCTTCAGAAAGAAATAGTAATTCAAAATAGAGCGGTGTAGATACCGGATTGATATTTTCTAATAAATCGTTAATTGCAATAGTTTCCGAAGGAATAATAAATTTGATACTTTCGGCTCCTCTTTCTATAACATCAATGGCCTTCTCATTGGATTTCTTAACATCTGCTACAAAAATAGATTGGCAAATGTTCCATGTTGTTTTTGTATTTGAAACTTCTGGTAGTTCTTTAAAATCATCGGCATGATAAAATGGTTTTACAGAAATATCTTCATTAGTTTTCCAAACGAGTGTGTCATTATAATCAGCACCTTTTAAATCGAACTGTATTTTTTGTTTCCATTGTTTAGCTGAGACTGTATCAAATTCATTAAACAACTTATTACTCATTTTTTTTAGTTTTTAAACTATCTTCGTATTCAATAATATATATTTCTTCGTTATCGCGTTTCATATAATATGCTTCGCGCGCAAATTTTTCTAAACCATCTGAGGTGCTTAGTTTTTTTATGGCTTTATTATCTTTTTCTATTTCTTTTTTATAATATTCTTTTTCATTTTCCAAAGCTTCCACGTCTGTATTTAATTCGTGGTGTATGAGCCATGAATTAGCATCAAAAAATAGCATCCAAACTATAAAAGTGGCTAAAATTAGGGTAAGCCAATTTTTAAAAGGCTTGAAAAATTTATGTTTTAATAATCCCATTTACAGTTTTTCATTTATTATGGTTTTAACAATATCGATAGCCACAGTATTATATTTATTGTTAGGTATTATAATATCTGCGTATTCTTTCATAGGTTCGATAAATTGATCGTGCATTGGTTTTAATGTTGTTTGGTACCGTTCTAAAACTTCATCTAAATCTCTACCGCGTTCTGAGATATCACGTTTTAAACGTCTTATTAAACGCTCGTCTGTATCTGCATGTACAAATATTTTAATATCAAACATATCCCGTAATTTTGGATTTGTTAAAATTAAAATACCTTCAACAATCATGACCTTTCTTGGGTGTGTTAAAATAGTATCTCCGGTTCTATTATGTTTAACGAAAGAATATACCGGTTGGTGTACGGGAGTATTTTTTTTGAGATCTTTTAAATGATTTGTTAAAAGATCAAAATCGATAGAACGTGGGTGATCAAAATTTGTTTTTACGCGCTCTTCGTAAGATAAATGCGTCGTATCTTTATAATAGGAATCTTGCGAAATTACACCAACTTCGCCTTCGGGTAACTCGTTTAATATCTGATTTACAACCGTCGTTTTACCACAACCGGTACCGCCTGCAATTCCTATAATAAGCATGTGTTGATTTTAGAATTTTACGATCTACAAATTTACTTATTATTTATGTTATTTCTTAGTGATAAAAGAGTTTTAATGAGAATAATTAAATTAAACAGCAATAAAACTAATAAAATTGAAAATTTTAAAAAGTTTACCATGAAATCCTCCTTACTTGTCCATCAACCAGAATAATATCTTTACCCTTTTTAGCTGTTTTTACTTTTACCTTTCCGTTCTTTTTATAGGTCTTAATGTCTTTAGTTTCTCCTATTTGAAAACGATTTATTATGTATTCTGTACCATTGTTTTCAAAATAAATAAGACTGTTGCTGTCAACTTTTAAAGCTCCATCTGGAGTGTTTATATCAGAAGATTTAGAAACATATAATTTTGATATGGTAGCATTTTTAGTTGGTTATCATATAGATGATAAACATATTAAAATATTTGCTAATTGAAAAGTGCTTAAACAATTAGTGTGCCATTTTGTTTTAAGTATTAAAAAAGAAGTATCATTCTGTTACAGAAATTAAGTTTGTTTTTTTATTGGTCTCAACTTTAGTTAAAACTATATACTTTAGTGTATTTCGTTTTCAATTTCTAAAAAAATTTGACACGCACCAGCCTGCCGGCTGGCAGGTTTCACGAATTTACATTAATTCAGTTTTACAATATTTATTCTTTTTCTGTTGTTTTGGTATTTCACGAAAAAGACTTTCAGTCTGCTAAAATGAACCTATGGACTTGACTTCCAATCCATGGTTTATTTAAATTAAGCTTATTTTTTAATGTTTTTGACTTCTTCTTCGGTGACTATTTTATTGTTTTTATTTCCCCAACTATTGGTGATGTAATTCATAACATCAGCTACTTCGTCGTCACTTAATCCTAAAGCAGCCATATTGCTGTTATAAGTTATTCCGTTTACAACAATTTCTCCTTCTAGCCCATATTTAATACCTCTAATACTTTCTTCTCGTTTTTTTATAAGGTAATCAGATTTTGCTAACGGTGGGTATACATTTTCTACACCCTCACCATTAGGTAAGTGGCAAGACATACAAAAGTCTGTATAAATTTCGTTTCCTCTTTCTATACTTTCTTTTAATGGGTCTTGAGGGGAGTGTAAATTTGTATTTGAGTTAAATATAAATAATAATGCAAATAGGGAGATGGCAATTAATTTCATTCGTTTTTTTTATTCTTCTACAATAATTTTATAAATACCCTTTCCTTCAACAGCTATATAAATATAACCGTCTGGAGCTTGAACTACATTTCTAACACGACCTATATCTTCAAATAATTTTTCGCGTTTAACAACTTTGTTATTTTCTAAAATTAGGCGTTCAAGGTATTTGAATTTTAATGAGCCAACAAGTACATTAGTGTTCCAGTCTGGATATTTTTCTGAAGAGACAATAGCCATTCCACTAGGAGCAATAGAAGGCACCCAGTAAAAAAGCGGTTGTTCCATACCTTCTTTTTCGGTAATATCTGTAAATGAGGTTCCACTGTAGTTAATGCCATAAGAAATAACGGGCCATCCAAAGTTTTTACCTTTTTCTACAATATTAATTTCGTCACCTCCTTGCGGACCATGCTCATTTACCCAAATTGCTCCGGTAAAAGGGTTTTTTGCCATACCCTGTGGATTTCTGTGTCCGTAACTAAAAATAGCTGTTTTTGCATTTTGAGTATTTACAAAAGGGTTATCGGCAGGAATACTTCCATCATCATTCAGTCTATAAATTTTACCACAATCTCTGGTAATGTCTTGTGGGTTAACATCTCGATTACCTCTGTCTCCTATAGAAAAGTATAAGTAGCCTTCATCATCAAATTCTATTCGAGATCCCCAATGTTGTCCTTTTTTAGTATTAGGACCGGCTTTATAAAGTTTTTCTAATTCTACTAGTGAGTTGCCATTCAATTTAGCTCTAATTAAGGCTGTATTACCACCATCGTCTTCACCTTCAGAAGAAGCATAGGTCATATAAATCCAACCATTATTTTCATAATTGGGATGTAATTCAATATCTAAAAAACCACCTTGACCGCGAACATAAACTTCTGGTACGCCTTCAATAGTTGTTTTTACTTCATTTTTAAAATGAATGAGTTCTCCAGATTTTTCTGTAATTAACATACTTCCATCGGGTAAAAATGTCATACCCCAAGGAATGTTCAAACCTGAAACTACAAGTTCTGTTGTATAATTAAGAGCAATTGGTTCTTCTGCTTTTACTTCTGATTCTGTTTGTTGCGCACAAGCCGAAAATGCAATTAATATAATAATTAGTAATGAGTGAATCTGTTTCATGACAGTCTTTTTGATTTTAAATTTACATTAAAAAACATAATTAATGTTAATCCCAGTATAATAATTCACAGGATTTCCGGGATAATAGTATCTAGGTGCACTACCACCAAAACCAGACGTATTTATTAAGATTTGTGAGGCATAATGCTCATCAAAGATATTGTTTAAACCCAAAAAGGCGTTTAATTTTAGCTTTTTATTAAGATAAACTTTAAATCCTATTTTTAAATTAGTTAAGTTGTAACTATCAGAATACAAGCTATTAGCATCTGTAATTGGCATACTCCCTACGTATTGAAAGTTAATGTTTCCGTAAAAACCAAAAGCTGAATCAATGAGAATACCAGTATTAAATACATCAGATGGTACTCCCGTTAATTCGTTTCCAGAAAAATCATTTGTATTATCAATAAACTCTTTAAAAGTAAAATTATTTAAGGTGTAATTGGCAAATGTACTTATCGATAATTCTTCTTTTTTCAACCAATCGTAGTTTAAAGAGATCTCTAATCCGTCATGTTGTGTTTTTCCAGCATTAATTCCAATAAACTCATCTTGAGCCGTTCTTCTGGATACCAATAGATTCTTTATGTTTAATCTATAAACAGCCAAATTTAATTGGAGTTTGTTATTTAAAAGTGATGCTCGGGTTCCAATCTCAAAATTCCAGCCTGTTTCTGGTTTTAAATCCGTATTTATTTGCCCATCGGGTAATAATGTTTCATTTAATGAGATAGGAGAGAAACCATGACTAATACTAGAAAACAAACTAATGTTTTTTGAAAACAAATGGGATATCCCTAATTTTGGGGATACGATATTTTTAAATTTAAAACTTCCAGATTGATCTGGATTTTCAACTGAAACAGTAAATCTATCATCTAATTTGTAGGCTGTTTTATTTAGGTTGAAGCCCAAAGAAAGTGTTGTGTTTTCCGAAAACTCATAGTTGGTTTCAATAAAAACATTGTAATAATTTCTTTTTTCTTTAAAGTTAGATAATCTATTGCCTTTAACACTACCATTGCCGGTAGGGAAATCTTCATATAAGTTTTCAAAAGTTCCGTACGTATAAAGATCTTTAAAAAGCTCGCCACCAAGTGTCCAATTTAAATTTTTGTTGAATAATTTATAGTTGCCTAATAGTCTGGTTCTAATACCAAAAGCAAAGGTGTTTTCTTCTAAAATATTAAAAGGGCGTGGTTCATACGCGTCTCTAAAAGAAGTAAAAATACTTGTGACTTGTTTTAATTTTGAATGGTAATTATGATTCCAAGATAACCCAAATACACCGCGTTTTGAATCTTCAAACCCTTTTGATTGTTGCCAAGTAAAAGCTGCTTTTTCTGGATTGTTTAAATAATCGGTTTCATTAATAGAGCTAGGTATGAAGGCTTTTAAATCAACATAACTTGCCAGAAATGTTATCTCATTTTTTTTACTAATATAATGGCTACTATTCATAGTGAAGGTTTGTCTATTATAGGCATTATTTTCTCGATAACCATCGCTATGCGTATTACTATAAACAGCTCTGAAACTATTTTTAGTGGTGCCATGGTTTATGTTTACAATGCCTTTTCTTAACCCGAAAGAACCAATAGATAATTCACCATTTATATTAGAATTATTCAAATAAGCATTTTGTGGTGTTAAGTGAATAGTTCCTCCTAAACCAGCACCATAAATGCTTGAGCCAGCTCCTTTAATAATTTCAAAACGGGATATGGAAGCTAATTCAAAATCTTCAATGGTTGTTTCTCCACTTCCATTTGTTAAAGGTATATCTTTAAAATAAGCTCTAATTTTTGCAGTTCCAAAAAGGTTTCTTGAACCAATACCTCTAATTGTAATACGATTTGTATTAAGTGCGCCATTTTGCATAAAAACTCCAGGTGTTCTATTCAAAATAGGGGCAAAGTCTGTGTTATTTGATAATGCTATGTCTTTAGAAGTAATAATAGCAATGGATGCTGTTGCTTTCTTTAGTTTTTTCGGAATATGATTCGCATTAATAATAACTTCATTTAATTCGGAAGGGTTTATGTTTAGTTGAATAATGTAATATTGGTTTTCTGTAAGTTTAATTGTTTTAATAATATATCCTTCTTTTAGAAAAGTATAATGACCTTCTTTTAAAATCTCAAAACTGCCATCAGGATTTGATGATATAGATGTGTTAGTGTCAATATTTTTTATTTGAGTAAATTTTAATGGGGCACCAGTATCGGAATCAATTATTTTTCCTGTTATTTTTGATTGTCCATTCCCTAAGAAAGTTGCACAAAATAAAATGAAAGCAAGTATTTTTTTTGATTTTAAATACAAAATTATAGATTAGAGTTTTAAAACATCTAAAGTATGATTTTAATGTGATAAAATTTCAGGAAAAATTAATTGCAAAATGAATAAATAAAGTATATTTGCATTCCTTTAAAACAGGATAACCAATTCGGGGCGTAGCGTAGCCCGGTTATCGCGCCGCGTTTGGGACGCGGAGGTCGCAGGTTCGAATCCTGCCGCCCCGACTTTTTAATGTATCAAATAGTATTAAAAGCTTGTTAATCTAATGATTATCAAGTTTTTGTGGTTTTATAGCTATCATTTAATTTGAATAGATTTGGTTAAAAATGTGACCAATTCGGTTACCAAGCTATAAAATGTATAAAAAAGGTAACCGCATCATTTGATTTGACTTTTGTTTTTAATGTTCAATTTTAAAACAAAAGATTATGAAGACTTCAAGTACGTTCAGTATTCTGTTCTGGCTAAAACAAGCCAATGCCAAAAACGGAAAAGCACCGCTTTATGCGCGAATTACGGTAGATGGAAAACGATCAGAGCTATCCTTAAAAAGAAAACTCCCTATTAGTGATTGGGATGCCAACAAAAACAAATTAAAGGGCTTAAGTGAACAGGTCAAACAGGTCAACAATTATATCAAAGAGGTGAATGCCCAACTTTTCGAATCCTACCGAAAATTAAAAAGAGAAAACAAGTTGGTGACTTCCAGCATGATTAAATCGCATTTTTTGGGCATCGATGAAAGCAGTTACACCCTATCGGATATTATAGCATATCATAATGAACATATGAAGTCCACATTGCGCTGGGGAACACAAAAGAACTATTTCACGACCCATAAATATATTTATCTCTTTCTAAGTCAAAAACACAAAACAACGGATATCTACCTGTCAGACCTAAATTATAAGTTCATTATAGATTTTGAACGCTTTTTAAGGCACCGAAACGCTATGGGGAACAATACGGTGATGAAACATATAGAACGGCTACGTAAAATGGTCAGTCTAGCCCATAAGATGGAATGGACGGATAAAGACCCGTTCATAAATTTTGAAGCCAAGTACGAAAAAAAAGAAAGAACCTTTTTAACCTTAGAGAAATTACAGGCTATAGAAAACAAAGCGTTTAATATCCCAAGATTACAGCTGATCAAAGATTTGTTCGTGTTCAGCTGCTATACAGGTCTGTCCTATGGAGATGTAATGGGTTTAAGAACCAATAATTTATGTATGGGTATGGATGGAAAACAATGGATACACTCACAACGGGAAAAGACCAGTATTCCCATAAAGATACCATTGTTATCAAAGCCCTTACGTATCATTGAAAAGTATAAAAAGCACCCAAAATCCATAAATAAAGCAACTTTGTTCCCGACCATATCCGATCAAAAATTAAATTCCTATTTAAAGGAGATAGCAGACATTTGCTCAATACACAAGGATTTGACCTTTCATATAGCCAGACATACCTTTGCTACAACAGTGACTTTGAGCAATGGAGTCCCCATAGAAACGGTATCCAAGCTTTTGGGGCATTCAAAAATCACGACCACTCAGATTTATGCCAAGGTAATAGAGAGAAAGGTAAGTGAGGATATGTGTAAGCTGGAAGACAAGTTTTGAAAGCAGATAACATTTCTGTCCAGTTGATTTATTTAACTTATATAAGGGTCGTTAAGTCTGACGCAGTGCTACAACAGACTACTTCTAAGCTGTTGCATTTTTTAAAATGCTAGCCTAAGTGGCGATTGAATGTCACATTTGAGTGTTTTTATGGTTTTTACTGTAAATGACTGTTTTATCAGTTTTTTATCAACCTTTCTAATCCTTTGTAAACAAAGGCTTTACGGAGTAAATGAAAAATGTAGCGCTGCTTTAGCACGCTACCCTCTTGCTTCTCCCTTAGATTCGCAATGTCATTTACATAGAGTTTTTCTGTAAGATCATTATTCATTAAATAGATATCTTTGATTCGGGAAAAGCCTCCATAGTTCATTCTTTAAATAATAATTTCGTCGAAATAAAAGTTTAAAAATGTTAAAATTTTAATTTAATTTCTAAATTTGAGTTATTAATTATGTAAGATTATATATATTAAACCCGTTGTGCATTTAGGCGATATTAACTTTTAAGTTATTAATATTCCTATTAAACACGAACTTATTGATAAACTGGACTACTGTCATTGCTGTGATTTTGGACAAGATTCTATTTTTGAATCCATCAAAAGATTTAGC
>NZ_JAUOEK010000170.1 GCF_030540835.1 Flavivirga aquimarina
GTGTCTGTGATTTTTTCACCGTTATTATTCGTGTAGCTTTCGTTGGTTGCAATAGCAAACTTTGCTAATGTTTTACCTGATTCTAGATTAATAATTTCTGGATCGTTTCCTAAGTTACCAATCAACTGTACTTTGTTTCTAAGCGTGTTCATAATTTTAAATTTTAATGTTAAACAGTTAATACAATTGAACCTTCTATGATTCAACACTGCAAATATGAAAC
>NZ_JAUOEK010000171.1 GCF_030540835.1 Flavivirga aquimarina
AACATTCGAATAGGACATTCTGCGGTTCGCCCATTATTATGACAATACTTGGTTAATAATTCGTCGTAAATGAAAGAAAAATCTATTAAATTATTGATTTTCCTTAGTAAATTCTCTTTTGGAACAATTAAATCATACAATGAACTGTATTCACTAAATTGAACTTTTTGTTGTTGATCTAGCATAGGTAAAAGAATATTTTTACTCTTTTAAGATACAAAAAAAGGAGTAGAAAATCTTCGATTTCTACTCCTTTTCATTACTATTTAAGTCTTAATAGACTTTTTCAGTGGCCTC
>NZ_JAUOEK010000032.1 GCF_030540835.1 Flavivirga aquimarina
CTTGTTAAAGCATTATCGTCACAATATAAACCTCTTAAAGCTGTATTGGCAGAGACATCTAAACTTGTTAAAGCATTATCGTCACAATATAACCTTGTTAAAGCTGTATTAGCAGAGACATCTAAACTTGTTAAAGCATTATTGTCACAATATAAAGTTGTTAAAGCTGTATTAGCAGAGACATCTAAACTTGTTAAAGCATTACCGTCACAATATAACCTTGTTAAAGCTGTATTAGCAGAGACATCTAAACTTGTTAAAGCATTATCGTAACAAAATAACCATGTTAAAGCTGTATTAGCAGAGACATCTAAACTTGTTAAAGCATTACCGTCACAATATAAATATATTAAAGCTGTATTAGCAGAGACATCTAAACTTGTTAAAGCATTACCGTCACAATATAAATCTCCTAAATATGTATTAGCAGAGACATCTAAACTTGTTAAAGCATTATCGTAACAATATAACAATGTTAAAGCTGTATTAGCAGAGACATCTAAACTTGTTAAAGCATTATCGTCACAATATAAATATATTAAAGCTGTATTTTCAGATACATCTAAACTTGTTAAAGCATTGTCTCTACAATTTAAACCTGTAATATTAACAAAAGCCTCAATACCTGTTAAATCTGCTATGTTATTAAATGAAACATCCATTGTTCCTGTAAAAGCGGCCGCTTCATTATAACTTATTTCTGTATCGTTATTGGTGTTTACGGCTGTGTTGGACAGCA
>NZ_JAUOEK010000003.1 GCF_030540835.1 Flavivirga aquimarina
TAGGATATAAATCTGTTGCTGAACTAAAAAAAAAGCTAAGGGATTTGCTCCTTTAACTACTATAACTCTTTGTTTTGGACTTAAACGCGATGCGTATTATAAATATAAAGATAGAGCTGATAAGCGTGTAAAGATAGAACAACAGATTATAGAAATTGTAATGAGAAGACGCAGATCCCTGCCCAGAGAAGGTGTCCGTAAACTTAAAAAATCATTGCATAATGAGTTTAAAAAAGCTAATCTTAAAGTCGGTAGAGACACATTATTTAATGTCCTTAGAAAACACCAAATGTTAACACTTAGAAAGAAATATAGTTCTAGAACAACCAATTCGTTGCACAGGTTCTACAAGTATAAAAACATCATTAAAAATGTAGAAGTCATAAGTCCAAATCAAGTTTGGGTGAGCAATATAACTTATATAAGAACCATAAAAGGGTTTTGTTATCTCGCTCTCATTACAGACATGTGTTCTAGAAAAATTATTGGTTATGACCTAAGTAATAGTTTGGAACTTAAAGGATGTGTTAGAGCACTTAATAAGGCTATTTACCAAGCAAAAAATATTAAAGGTCTTATCCACCATTCAGACAGAGGCATACAATATTGCAGTAATGTATACACACAAATTCTTAAAAGAAATAAAATAGACATCAGTATGACGGAAGAAAATCATTGCTATGAAAACGCCATGGCTGAACGTGTAAACGGTATCTTGAAAGA
>NZ_JAUOEK010000005.1 GCF_030540835.1 Flavivirga aquimarina
AAGGATAATTATTTATTAGTAGAAACTTGCCAATGGTAGGTTTCTACTCTTTTTAAAATGAACTTAATAATATTAATAAAACCCAAGAAGCCATAGATGATTGGTATATGGCAGATCAAAAAGGTTATGATGTATTTGCCAAAAAAATATCCTATGGATGGCGAACTGGAACAACAAAACGATAAAATAGAAGCCATGCATAATTGGTGTGTTGCAGAAAAAATCACACATACCCCAACCATATCTATAAATGGCTATGAGTTACCCAAAGAATATAATGTAGATGATTTAAGAGAGATCTTACAATAAAAATAAAAAGCCCAAAGCAAACACTTTGGGCATG
>NZ_JAUOEK010000007.1 GCF_030540835.1 Flavivirga aquimarina
CAGGAGTTGAGAACGATCCGCTCTTTACCGAGAATATAAGCGAATTCAATCCAAATATAGGGATTGGCGCCTATTTGAGGGGAGACAATTTTTATGTAAATGTATCGGCTCCAGCGATTTTAAAAACCAATCGATATGAAAAAGAATCGGGAATAGCAACAGAGGCTACAGATAAATTACATTTTTATGCAGGTGCAGGGTACCATTTTTCTTTAAAGAATGATATGATTTTTACCCCCTCTGTATTAACCAGAATGGTGAGTGGTGTTCCTTTGTCGATGGATATAAGTGGGACATTGAATATGAATAATACATTGGAGTTTGGAATTAGCCATCGATTAAAAGAATCTATAAGTGGATTGGTGTTTTTTAAGATAACAGATTCGGTGCGGGCAGGCTATGCCTATGATAGTTCGATAACAGCAGTAAAAAACTATAGCGGAGGAAATCATGAAGTGATATTGAAGTTTAACCTTATTAATTCAAAAAAACAATCCAAGATTACGCCTGTGGATGAATTAACCAATCCAATTTTAAGTAATAACTAAATAAGATCACTTAAAAATTTATTTTATAGACGACTTAAGGATGTCTGTCTGGTCATAATGATAGGTCAAATATTTAATCGTTACATGATTTTTTACAACAAATAGTTAGAGTAAACTTGAAAATCCTTTAAACAATTATTTGATTATTGTTTTAAAATTTTGTTTGTTAGTTATTTATATCATTTCGACAGTTCAGATGGCTATCGGAAGAAGAATGAGTGACGGAGAAACTTTATAATAAAGAGACTCCCTTGACTGCCAGTCAATGTTATTAAGTTAAGGGAATTTGTTCTGTTTTTGTCACATTGATTTGCGCAGTCGAAATGCTATTAAAACTAAGATTTATAATGTCTTCGACTGCGCTCAGACTGACATTTCAGCCTTAACTTAATGACGTTGACCTACCAGTAGCTAGGGTGTACCCACATCTTTTAAAGAAGGTTTCTATTTTATTATTTACTTTTAGTTCACAAATCTTATTTGATAAATAGGAGTTCATGAATCTTCGATTTCTTTGCTCGTCTAAAGAAAAGTAACAAACCTGCCTGCCGGCAGGCCAATGTCATTAGTTAAGGAAATTTATGTATGTTCGAGACCTTTGTTAAAATTTAACTAGCGTAAGCAATGAGGTAGTCGAAATGATAGTTCCATTGTCTTCCTGAACGCAGTCGAAGGACTTGTTAGTTATTACCTTTAAAACTTTATAAATAGCTATTTCTGCTCCAATATTTGTGGGTATACCCTACCTACCAGTAGACAAGCTCTTCACAAGCTATACTTTTGACTTTAAACAAAATAATTTTGTTTTCGAATTACTTAACCTTTATAGGGATGACAATAAAATCCTACATAGTAATAATTTTATGATTAGTTATTTGAAAATTAAATTTTATTGAGTTAGATTTATGAAAGATTTTTAAACCCAGAAATGTCTACCAATTTCTATAAATTATTATAAGGGTTAGATATCTATAAAACAATTATTTAAAAAGAACAATTAGAAGGTGGCGGTTGACTCATGTGCGAATTTTTCACAATACCAAGCTCTAACACTATTTTTTTAGCTGCCATTTTTCCCTATAAATTATAAATTTTACCCAAACTACATTATATGGAACAAATTATTATTAACAAACAAAATGACGAATTAGCATTTAGATTAGAGAAGTTTAATAACCTAAAACAGTTTGATCATTTACAACGAAAAAATTATTACTCTATTATTTTATTATATGGTACGAGTTTTAATCTAAAAGTAGATTTTTCAAAATATCACCTTCAAGGTAATCATATCGTTTGTCTATCACCTTATCAACCCTTTATGATAGGGACAGACCAACAATGCTCTGGATTTCTGCTAAATTTTCATCCCGATTTTTTTTGCACCTACCGCCATCAAAACGAAATTGAAACCGAAGGTGTTCTTTTTGGTAATTTTCAAGAGATACCTTTTTTTAAACTATATGAAGAAACATTGTTTTTTAACCTTATAGATAATATTTCAAAAGAAATGGATAAGGATTCTATTGCACAACATGAAGTACTTGTATCTTTTTTGAAAATTTTCCTTATTGAAGCTGTGAGACAGAAAAAGAAATTTGATAAAGACACCGTACTAAAATATGCAGATAGACAATCTGAAGTTTTACAAAATTTGGTAGATGCTATTGAAAGTAATTACCATAAGCTACATGCACCAAAAGAATACGCAGACATCCTATGTATAAGTTCTAAAACTTTGGCAGGAATAGTAAAAAAATATTTAAACCAAACTTTAACATCTTTAATAGCTAATAGAATTATTATTGCTGCTAAGCGAGAACTTTATTTAACCTCAAAACCTGTAAAACAAATAGCAGATGCTTTGGGGTACGGAGATGAATTTTATTTTAGCCGATTTTTTAAAAAGAAAGTAGGAGTTTCACCAGATAATTATAGAAAAACAGTTGGTTTTGCTAAACTAGAAACATTATAATTGTTTAACCAAATAGGAGTAAATACAAATAATAAGTAAAAATTTTTGAATGTCCGTAATCAATCATAAAGCCCACTGTCAACCTGAACTTGTTTCAGGTTCTCATCATAAATCATCAATGTTTATAGCTGTTATGGGATGCTGAAACGAGTTCAGCATGACGCCAAAAAACATTGTTATGACACA
>NZ_JAUOEK010000008.1 GCF_030540835.1 Flavivirga aquimarina
CGGGTTAATGCCATTATTTAAGCAGATAAATTTGATGGTAAATTGAACGCGCTGTACTTAGTGCCAATATTTATTTATGTCCTAGCGCAGCGTTCCTTTTTGCTTTCGTTTTCAAAGGAAATAGTAAAGATGCGCAGCATACCTAATATTTTTATAGAGTTCGATTTTGGTTATGGCCAGCTAACATATTAATCTTTATGGAGAATTTGATCTTGATAAATCCCTTTTAATGCTTTATTCGTCCCTTGTTTAATTTACATAAGCACTTATTATTGGCTGTTCTCTGAGAAGTTCATACTATTCGGTTTAAAATATACCAAAAATCATAAAGGAAAATCATAAAATTAAACACTCCTAAGAAAATGGAAAAAAAATACAATTGCAATTATCCTTCATCCTTTTTAGCTTACTGAGTTTGACCAGCTATGGTCAATCTGTAGGAGATGAATTTACGGCTGCTAATAATATAAAATACCAAGTTACTTCTATCTCTACAACTGCCGTTAGCGTTCATTGAAAAAAAAGACCGCCGAAACGACACAGAAAAACAGAATATTAAATAGATAACCAAAAATGAATATTAATAATTAAAAAAGGTGGACAAATGAGTTACAAACGATTAAAACTAAGTGCCATACTCATATTAGGACTCGGACTGACAGGGTTGCAGGCACAAGAAAGCGTTAACGCCACAGGCGGCAATGCTTCAGGCAGCGGAGGTTCGGCTAGCTATTCCGTAGGACAGGTTGTTTACACGACCAACACAGGAACAAATGGTTCTGTGGCACAAGGCGTACAACAACCCTATATTTCGATAGCATTAGGAATTGAACAAGCCAAAGGCATAAACCTTTCGGTTACGGCTTATCCCAACCCAACTACCGATTATTTACAGTTGAAAGTTGAAAGTTGGAAGTTGAAAAATTTATCATATCAACTATATGACATTAACGGAAAACTTTTGCAAAACGAGAAAATCATAGGTAATCAAACAAGTATTATTATGAGTAATCTTCTTCCTTCAACATACTTTGTGAAAGTAATGCAGGTCAACAAAGAAGTTAAAACATTTAAAATCATTAAAAATTAAGGAGGTCAAACCAATGAAAAAATTATTTACATTTATTTTAGCTGTATTACTAACAGCAACCACCTTTGCACAAGCACCCGAAAAAATGAGTTATCAAGCGGTAATCCGCGATGGAGCAGGTGCTTTAGTAACAAACCAAGTAGTAGGGATGCAAATAAGCATTTTGCAAACTACAGCGACAGGAACAGTTGTATACAAAGAAAACCAAACACCAACCACTAATGTTAACGGATTAGTAACATTAGAAATAGGAACAGGAACTGTTTTAAGTGGCAATTTTACTACCATAGATTGGTCTTCTGGTCCTTCTTTTATAAAAACAGAAACCGACCCAACAGGAGGCACAAGCTATACCATTGCAGGCACAAGCCAGTTGTTAAGTGTACCTTATGCATTGCAGGCAAAAAAAGCTGAAAATGGTATTTCGACTGCACAAGCTAATGAAATAGCTGCCAACACTTTAAAAGTAGGATATACCGATGCCTTGGTGTCAGATAATGACCATGTAGTTGCCAATACTGAAAAAGTGGGTATTTCGACTGCACAAGCTGATGAAATTGCAGCTAACACTCTTAAAGTTTCTTATTCAACATCTGCATCTGATGCTGTAGCAATAAACACTGCAAAAGTTGGGGCTATCACAGGCACAGCTACCGGCCAAATGCAATACTGGAACGGCACTGCATGGGTAATAGTGGCAGCAGGAACTACAGGGCAAAGACTTACTAATCTAAATGGCGTACCAATTTGGACCAATATTGATCCTACATCTGGACTAATGTGGCAAGATATAACTTCTTCCGACACAGGCAAAATATGGATGGACCGCAACCTTGGAGCTTCGCAAGTAGCAACAAGCAGTAACGATGCTGATGCTTACGGGGACTTGTACCAATGGGGGCGTGCTGCCGATGGGCACGAAAGCAGAACATCAAGCACAACAGCTACATTAGCAACAAGTGATACTCCCGGGCATGGCGATTTTATTACCAACAGTAGCCCAGCCGACTGGCGTAGCTCACAAAACGACAATTTATGGCAGGGCGTAAGCGGCACCAACAACCCTTGCCCAAGTGGTTACCGCCTGCCAACAGAAGCTGAATGGATAGACGAGCACACGAGCTGGGACAGTAATAATTCAGCCGGTGCTTTTGCATCGCCACTTAAATTGCCCGTGGCAGGCTACCGCAGCTTCAGCAATGGTTCGCTCGGCAATGTGGGTTTCTTCGGCTACTATTGGTCAAGTACGGTTAATAATGGTACATTCGCCAAGCGCCTGTCCTTCTACAGCAGCGATGCCTACATGAACAGCAACTACCGGGCGGGCGGCTTTAGTGTACGTTGCCTTAAGGATTGACACTTTGATTAGCGAAGCGATTTGATACTTTGTCACTTAAACTACCTGTTCCGCCTTTTCGGCGGACAGGTAGTTTTTTATAATACCCGCTTTGCGGGTCGGAATTTTTGCGAAAAACAAGAGCAGAGTTGAACTTGTTTAAACTATGCCGAGTTGAGCAAAAATCATGTTAATAATTTTTTTTTGAAATATCCATAATATGACCATAGCAGAAAAAGTACAAGTTAGTGCCGATAAAACAAGATTTACACTTTTCAAAGAAGGTTTATTTTATAAGTGCTATAACGAGGATGCTATGATGTTTACTCAAAAGGTACGGGCATATAAAGTAAGCTCAAAATTTGTAAAAAGTGTAGGTGCGGAGGTGCGGAGTTTGGGTTTTCCGGCAAGCGAAATAGAGAAAGAGAATTTAAAGCTACAAGCTATTTCAGAAGCTATACAAGCTA
>NZ_JAUOEK010000009.1 GCF_030540835.1 Flavivirga aquimarina
CAGCTATTTTCAGCTATTAGTCCAAATAACTACCTCACTTTTTAACTGAGTTTTAGTATTCTTTTGAGGTTAACGGCAAAAATTGCCATTGCTCCCTGCATTTCCATATTTGTGATACCATAAGATGTGGCTCTTCCAAAACCATGCGCATTTTTCAATTCACCATTTTTTGCTTCTATTTTATAACGATGCTTCGCTTTATCTTTAAAGTATGCTGTCTCTTGAAAAACCATTTGTTCCTTATGAATAGTTGATTTTATGGAAACAGAATAGGATTTTGATTTGGCACCTTCTTTATAACAGCCCTCTTTTAAAGGACATATTTTACATTTTTCTATATCAAAGTAATAAGTATTTACCTGATTAGTTCCAATGTCTTTCTTGCCTTGTTTAGATTTTCGGATAGCCAAGTGACCTGCTGGACAAACAAACATATCTGCATCTTTATTATAATCGAATTGATCTTCTTTTTTTCTAAACCCTTGTGTTATAGAAGGATTTAGCTTAGCTACAATTTTAATCTCTTGCTCATTGGTTAGTTTAAGATTATCCTTTCCTGAGTAGGCTGCATCACCTATAACGGTGTCAACATCAATTCCGTTTTGCTGACTAATCTCTAAAAGCTCAGGTAGTTTAGGCCCATCACCTTTTTCTCCTGATGTTACTACAGCGGCGGTAATAATACGTTCTTCACTCATTGCTATGTGAGTCTTATACCCAAAAAACGAACTGTCGACCGACTTATGACCTGTTTTGGCATCCTTATCTTTAGACATTGTGCAGTTATCCTGAGTATCTTCAATGGTTTCTTTTAATAAGTTTAATTTTTCCTTAACCGCAGGAATTGAACTTATAGACAACTCTTTTTCAATGCAATTTTCTAGCGCTTTAGAATAATCCAGTTCTTTTTCGATATCATTGTCATTGTTCTTTTTTGGCATTCTTTCTTTAAAGTTCTCATCAAAGCTATATACCGTTTTGCGAAGCTGCTTGGAGCGTTCTCTTAATATCTCAAGGGCTGAATATGGATTTGATCTAGACAAGGTATGTGTAGCATCAACGATAATAGATCTTGAGCGAATAATCTCTTTCTCAATGGCAATAGACACCGTTTTGCTAATCAATAAATTTAAAAGATCTGTGTCTTTTAGGCGAAGCTTTCTAAATTTTGTTAGTGAACTTGGGTGGATCACATCTTCTTCTGGTAACATACCTAAAAAATATTTGAAGGACATATCAAAACGTGAACGCTCTACTACATCAACATCTGATATGGTATATATTACTTTTAACAACAAGTATTTAAACATTCGAATAGGACATTCTGCGGTTCGCCCATTATTATGACAATACTTGGTTAATAATTCGTCGTAAATGAAAGAAAAATCTATTAAATTATTGATTTTCCTTAGTAAATTCTCTTTTGGAACAATTAAATCATACAAT
>NZ_JAUOEK010000017.1 GCF_030540835.1 Flavivirga aquimarina
CTACGAAGAATTCTGTAATTTTATCTCTAAGCATAAAGGTTGTTTTTTGAGGTTAAACTAAAATTTGACACTTTAATTTACTCAAAATCAGCCTTTTTTGCTAATAAATCTTGCATTAATTCTTATCCAAGATTCACGTTAATTATTAGTTTTTATTGGTAGACGTAAATTTGCTGTCACAAAACTTTCTTTGATAGTTTTTTCTAAAATAGAAGGGTCACTACCTGGGCCAATAGTTAGAAGTTTTGCACCAGTTATTGGTTCTCCATTAAACGGCCTAAGAAATACTTCACCATCGGGATTTCGTTCAAAATAAGTATACTTTTTTTCTTGACCGATTTTAGTACAGCCTTTTACCCGAAGAATACTTTTAGGCAGCATAGCACAAATATTGTAAATACAATTTATATCTGGTAAAGTGGGTAAATCGGTAGAGCATGAAGACCAATGTGCTTTTTGGTGTTCTAGTTTTTTAGCGGTGTTTTTAGATGGTAAGAGTTCAGGAAGCAAGGTAATATCAATAGCATCCATGGTTAATATTTTTGCGAAAGGGTTGCGTTCCTTTAGCTCTTTAACAACTAATAATCGTCTACTCTCTGATATTTTTTTAATATGTGTAAGGACAATTAGTGATGATACCTGAATCTGATTTGATTCCAGTTCGTTGTGCTCTCCGCGTTTTTGCCAGTTTTTAACATCTACAACTGATACTTGTATGGGCGGTAAAAATCTATCATGTAATCCAACACCAAGAAACTCCAAAAGAGAACAGGCATCCGAAGTGCCATTTGCCTCAATTAGGGTAATACCGTTTGTTCGTTGAGGTATTCGATTTACATAATTTCTCAGCTCATTTATCCCACTGCAACAAATACAACTACCAGTAAGAGGTTTAATCCATTTTGGGTCAATCTTATCAGTAAGTTGCGTAGCATCAAGATTTGCATTCTCGTAATCATTTAGAACAATAAAAGGATTCCAACCTTTATCGATATAACTGTTCGTTAAATGTTTTAAAAGCGTAGTTTTCCCTGCTCCTAAAAAACCAACAATTGTAATGATAGCTTCCATATTTTTCTAAAAGTAATTTCAAATCTAACACTTTTAATCTCATTTTTATATTGCTTGTTGTGCAATAACTTTCAGGAATTCATTACGGGTTGCAATCTCTGTAAAACAACCTCCGTATTCTAAAGTTGTAGTAAAGCTACTTTGGTCTTTTATTCCTCTTGATGAAACACAAAGGTGCTTAGCTGTTACCGAAACAATTACATCTTTTGTTTCCAGTACATCTTGCAAATCATTAAGAATTTGAAGAACTAGTCTTTCTTGAACTTGTGGACGACGAGCGTAATAATCGACCAAACGATTAATTTTCGACAATCCAATCACCTTATTTTTAGGAACATATGCTACATGGGCATGTCCTATTATGGGTAAAAAATGATGTTCGCAAGCAGAATCAATTGTGATATTCTGCTCAATAAGCATTTTTTTATAACCGTACTTATTTTCAAATGTTGAAAGTTTTGGTTTATTAATTGGATTTAACCCGTAGAATAACTCTTTTATATACATTTTTGCAACGCGATAAGGCGTACCAGATAGACTGTCGTCTGTTAAATCGAGTCCCATTTCTTGCATTATCTTTTCAAAATGATGTGCTATGCTTTTTATTTTTTCATCATCTGATTTTTCGAATGCATCTGCACGTAAAGGTGTTTTTATGCTTGATGAAAAATGATTATCTCCAGTTATTTCAATGTGTTCTTTATTTTTCATTTGTACAACATGTATCTGTACCGCATTTACAGTATTTTTTATTATAAAGATGTAGTATAATTAAAACAAATGCAGGAATATAAATAATAGCTTCAGCTAATGGAAACCATTTTAATTTTTCATTCACAACTACTATTAATAATGAAATCCAACTTAACCACATTAAAGGTTTAATCCAATTAATAGAAGTTGTTTGAGTAGACCAATAAATTGCAAAAAAAGAGATAACTAAGAAAATATAATCAATAGATTGCCACCATATGGGCGTTGCTTCGCAGCAAGTTGTTGAACAGGTTTGAGCTATAAAAAGAAATGGAGTAGCAACGCAATGGATAAGACATAATGAACTTGCGAGAGTTCCAAAAGTATCAGGTTTTTGTTTTATCAGTATCATTTAAATTTTATTAATACAACTTAGTTGCAAATATAATTTATAATACACACTAATGCAACTTAGTTGCATTTTTAAGCACCAAATCCCATATTACCTATATACATTATGATTAAGACAATTTTCACTTGAAAAAACTAAGAAGAAATAAAGCGAAATACTATACCTATGTGATACCCATTACGTAAAAAAGGATTTCAATTTCTTGAAACCCTTTTCTTTATTAGTAGAACATATGGGAAAAATGTCGAACCAAATAATTTATATAATTAGAGAAATCTGGTTCAATACGAACCTTAGATTATTTAAATTTCTTGAATTATCTAAGTATAGTTGCTAAATCACTAACAGCTATAACTTTTGTACCATCTGGTGAAGCTCCTACGCCATCAAAGTTTTCGTCAGTAAAAGATGATACTGAAGCAGTAAAAGATACTCCACCATCAACACTTCTAACTATTCCGCCATCATCTCCTACAGCTATTATTAATTGATCGTTAACGATGACTAAATCATTTAAATCATCAGAATAAGTACCAGAAATTGCCACAGGATTCCAAGTAGCTCCTCCATCTGTAGTGTTGTATATTTCTAGATCTTCTCCAGCTAACCAACCATTCATAGCATCTGAAAACGTAATTCTCTTTAAATCAGTTCCGGCAGTTTGCAACTCAGTTATTGTTTGGTCGATCCAGGTGTTCCCACCATCAGTTGTACTTATAATTGTACCAAGTTCTCCAACAGCCCATCCTTTATTTTCATCCATAAAATAAATATTATCAAAATCTACAGAGTTATAAAGACCAGCAGCTTGTAGAGACCAACTAGCACCTCCATCAGTCGTTTTTAAGATAATTCCATTATCTCCAGAAGCCCAACCTGTATTGGCATCGACAAATGAAAAAGCTCCTATAGCTACTCCATTGGCTATGCCTCCCACGTCTACCCAACTGTTCCAAGAACTTCCGCCATCGGTTGTTGAATGAATTGTTCCATCGCTTTGTGCTAGCCACCCTGTCATTTCATTAATCCAAAAAGAATCGTATAAATTTTCAGTTAATGGTGTCGTTATTGAGGTCCAAGTTGCACCAGCATCGGTAGATTTTATTAAAATTCCATCTTCTCCAGTGATATATACAACCGAATTATCTACCCAAAATACTCTAGTAAAGTCTGCCGAGGTATCTACGCCAGGTATTGTAAGCAATTCTGTAAAACCAAATAAGATGGTAAAATCTGGACCAACTGCGGTTTCTCCATCAATAGTCACACTTATAGGTCCAGTTGTAGCACCATCTGGCACAATAACTGTTAGCGCATTTGATGTAGCGGCAGTAACAGTTGCATTTGTACCGTTAAAAGACACTTCGTTTTCTGAAGTAATTTCACTAAAATTTGTTCCAAAAATGGTGATCTCTGCACCTACGCTTTCTGCTGGTGGATTATATGATGTCACGGTTACTGAAACAATATCTGTTACTTCAAAGTCTATAGTAGTTTCTTGGTTTATACTTGCAACAGTTAATGTTACTGTTAAGGGGCCAACTGAAAGACTTTCTGGTACAATAACTTCTATTTCAGTTGATGAAGCAGATACAATTGTTGCGGCTTCTGTACCAAATAAAACGGTATTATCATCTATTGTATCTCCAAAATCTACACCAGAGAGTGTTACGGTATCTCCTCTGTTAGCAGCAGGTGGGTTTATAGATGTTATAGTTAAATTTGGGACGTCTATATTTAATATATTACTTGTTCCTGTTTTTCCTCCAGCTGTTACAGTAACAGGACCGGATATTGCATTAATAGGAACAATAACTGTTAGCACATTAGTTTGTGCTTCTAACACTTTTGCAACAGCATCAATAGTATATGACGTTCCATTTAATGCACTTGAAAAATTTACTTCATTTTCAGATATATTTTGCTTAAAATTACCTCCTATCAAATTAATTGTATCTCCTAGAGTAATTGCATCGGGAGCAAAATCTAATATAACAGGTATTGGGACAAAATCATTATTGTCGTCTGTACAAGAAAACAGAATTGAAGCAAAAAAGAATACGCCTATTGCTATAAATCCTAATTGTATTTTATTACTTTTCATATTGTATTGATATTTTAGTGAGTCAATTACAAATGTCGAACTAAATGCAGATAACAAGGTTGCCATGTAGGTTATATAACTCCTATCAGTTTTTATTTTAGTACTATTAAGCTACTCGTCTTATAAAATTATGTAAAAAAACAGGTTTAGATAAAGAATTTTATTTTAAAACTTATAAGAAATGCCTTTTATGTATCGGTACATTAGCGGCTTAATAGTTTAGTAAATAGCTTTTTAAATCTTCAGATTCGTCAAGCTGCATTTTCTTTTTTATCCTATACCTTGAAGCTTGTACAGATTTTGGACTCACATGAAGGTACTTTGCTATTTCTTTAGTTGAAAGATGCAGTTTTATCAAACTACAATGTCTTAGTTCGCTTTGTGCTAATGAAGGGTATTCTTTGTTTAAGCGATCAAAAAAACCTGAGTGCACTAAATTAAAATGTCTTTGTAATTCTAACCACTCATCTTCTTGATTTAAATTCTGATCGATCATTTTGTTTAAGGTTTTTAAACCAGATACCACATTTTTATTATCAAGGGTTTCATTCTTTTTTATGATCGCGTTTAAATCTTCGTGTATGAGTTCTAATTGTTGTTTACTTTGAATATTAGTTAAAGACAGGTTTAATAATTCTTTCTCCTTAAGCATGACTGATTCTTTTAAATCTCGGATATTGTCTTTAGCTTTAATTTTATCTTTAATTAATAGTATTATAAATATAGCTCCAATTAGTAACACTACTATGGCAATAATAAGTATGATATCTATTATAGTTTTTCTTGTTTTTAAGCTATTTAGTTCTTTATCCTGTTTTTCAATCTCAATTTTATAATTGAGGTCTTTTATTTCATTTTTAAGTTCTATATTTTGGTTGTCTTGATTGGATAAAAACGCTTTTAAATAACTTATATCATTGGTTCCAGATAATTCTAAATCAAAAACACAATCTGAAGTCCTTCCTTTTATTTGATGAATTTCTACTGCAATAATATTTATGCCATTTAAGAAATTATTTGGAAATAAAACTTTATTATGAAATTCATGCTCACTACTTCCTTCTACCCTTTCTGCTGCTTTTGTTGTATTCTCTATTTTATTAATATTAGGCATGTTAGTTCGCCACACTTCTTTACCATTTAGGTATACAATAGCGCCATCATCTCTTCTTATATTTAGATTATAAGCATAAAAATCTGATGCCCTTTCTATGAAAAATGTTTTATGATAATAAGACGTAAGCGTTTTATTTACAGAGTCTTTCCCAAAGCCTATAATGGTACCTAAATCGTCCATACTATAGCCTAACGGTGCTTTACCTGTTTTCCAGTCGGATACTGGAAGAAATTGTTGTTCAATCCAATCTTTATTATCTAAATAATTTTCATCGTGATAACTCCACTCATCTCCTTTACTTATGATATTTTGTTTAATATCTTTTTGTTCTTGAGCATATAATTGGCTTGTATGGCATAGGATTAAATAGAGCGTAAAGAAAGTTAGGCTAAATATTAATTTAAAGAGAGAATTAATCATTTAGAATGACATTGAGTTAGGAACTAAAGATAAAAATAATTAAAGAACCCTTATGATCATTATTAAAATAATTTTTCATGATTGTTATTTTCATCAACAATATAAAAAATATCATTCTCCTTCAATAAGACCTTTACTACACCATCTCTAGAGTTTCTAGGATGTTTTAAATCAATAGCAATAATTCTATTTTTAAAGAACGTTTTAATTTTATTTTGTACCGTATGACCTACCACAATGGTTTCTGAATTAAAGTGCTCAAGAATCTTTGAGATTCCTTTATTTCCTATATCATTTTTAAAATACCCTCGGTACCATAATGGGCCTCTTTTGGTATCAAATACTAATGAAGATTCTTGTATTTCTTTTCTATTAGGGTTGCCATAATATTTTTTCGCAATACCATTAATATCATCCAAAGTGTATTTTTTGTTTATAATATCTATACTTATACCTGCATGAACATACAGAGTTGATCCTATTTTCACAACTGTGTTTTTAGTTCTTAACCATTGTCCTAATTCTGTATTGTTCCCAAACATTTCTTTATAAGGCAATTTCAATTTTTTAGAAAGGTCTAGATACTTATCCTTAACGTATTTTGTGCTACCTCTTAAATTCATATTTTCATGATTTCCCATGACGAAGTGCACTTTCCCTCCATTTAACTCAGCTTGACGTTCTAATTCATAAATAAGCCATAAGCACTGTGTTACATTGTTACCTCTGTCAAAAATATCACCAACAAATACCAAATGACCTTCTCCAAAAATCCATTCGTAGTTGTTGTTCATTATTTTAGCACCAATCAATATTTTTTTAAAAGCATAAAAATTACCTTCTATATCTGATATGGCAACAAGTTTTTTAGGCTCTGGATATATCGATTTTTGCTTTACAAATTGTGTTTGTGTTTGTACTTTAAAAGCGTCATTTTTATTAGATGAAAAAGGTACGACTGTAAAAGATAGCACTTCATTTTTTTTTAGATTTTGAACTTGTCTAAACTGAATATCAAAATCTTTATTGAGGGTGTCCTTAGGAACAACATTAACAATGTTTATTGTATTAATGCTATCGTTCTTATAAAACAAATACGGACCATCGGTAGTTTGTGCTATGGCCATCGAACTCGCAAAAAACAAGACTATGAAGCTATTTAGTATTTTCTTTTTCATTTTAAAATTTGTAATTAAACCCAAGTACATATTGAGCGCCATAATATTCTTCTCTTTGCAAAATTTGTCTTTCCCCAACATATTCGCGTAAGGCTTGATTGGTTAGGTTTTTCGCTTCTAAAAAAATATTTAAATTGGAGTTTATACTGTAACTGGCATTAAGGTCTAAAAACGACTTTTCATCCTCATATTCATCTTGGATCGCAATAATACCATAGCTATCAATAAATTCTGAGGTTGAGTTGTATGAAGCTGTTACTTCAACCTTTTTAGCCTTGTAACTTAAAGACACATTATAAGTAAAATCTGCCGTATCTGCTAAATTTCTCTTTTCATTGCCTCTTAAATTTGTACTTACTGTATTACTTAAACTTGTCGTGAAGTTTGATAATTCGGAATCTAACAGGGTAATATTACCATAAAAGTTTAAATTTCTAAAATGCCAAGGCAGGAAATCCAAGCCTCTTTGAAAAACCAATTCTACACCTGTTATTCTACCTGTGCCAAGGTTTTGGAATTGTCTAATATCAAGCACTCTACCATCTACGAGTGTTTCAAATGAACTAACTGACCCAATAAAATTGTTAAGTTCTTTATGAAAAACACCTACTGATACAAGCCCAGCTTTTCTCAAATAAAGCTCTAAACTAAAATCGAAATTATCGGAAATACGAGGTTTTAAATCGGGGTTTCCTAATCTTAAAACAGTATTATCGGTAATATCGTCTGCATCTCCACCAGTAAACCCGACTCTTGGTAAAAGTCTTGTGTAAGTAGGTCTATTTAGTGTTTTTGCATAGGCTAAACGTGCAATTAAATTGGATTTTATTTTATATTTAAAATCTATACTTGGTAACAGATTATCATACTCTATATTGACGTTGTTTGGGGTAATAACATCTTCTACTTCATTATAGACATAAGCGTTGTAATCTCCTTGTGTAAGTTCCCAACGAACCCCTCCTCTTACAGAGAAATTTTCAGAAAATTCATATTTACCCTGAATATATGCAGCAGAACGTTTTTCTACAACATCGTAACTGTTATTAAAATTATACTCAAAATCTTCTGTTGTTGTAAACAATAATGGGTTATTAATATCTAAGCTTCCTACAAACTCTCTACTTGGAGAATCAAATCCTTCATAGCTATTTAACTCACTACTATTCGTATGATAGTTTTCTTTCTCTATATCTTCAAAATCATTTATATCTCCAGTTATAGGGGCAATATCAAAATTTCTGTTATCTTCTGAATGTCCATTTCTTCTATATCTAGCACCTGTTTTTAAATACCCGTTTTTAAATGGGATTTTAAGTGTTACACTTCCTTTGAAGGCATCATCATCAAGGTTCTGAAATGTCTCAGAAATACTTCCTAAAACAGCACTTTCATTAAAATTTTCAATATCTGAAGTGACTCTTGGTCGATTAGGGTTTCGTGCATCGATGAATAAAGTTGATTCTCCTTCTATTACACGATAATCTATAGACCGCCTTGTTCTTCTTTTTTTGGCCTTAGAATAAGATAAACTCCAATCTGCTTCAACAGATCCAATAACATGTTCTCCATAAAGTTTGTTATTAAAAACATTTTTTCTGTCTAAACGATAATTATTGGGTTTGCCTTCACTGGTTCCTCCTCTTGTATCTGTTCGAACAAGTCCTTCTGAAATGGCTATACCGTCTGGAGTAAATTCTTGAGGAAAATCAATACTAGTATACCTTGTTCGGTACCTGTTTTCAAAATCATCTCTAAAAGACAGAGACGTTTTTAAACCAATTAATGAGTTTTTAGAAAACTCATAGTCTAAGCCTAAATTTAAGTTTTTTCTATCTCTTCTTACCCAATACCGTCTTACTTCTAATTCATTTAGAAATCTTGTATCATCATTAGGATTATCAATTTCTCCTGTATCTGCAAAATCCCAATCTATTTCTATATTATTAGATTGGAATGATCTACTATCTGACGACCCATTAAAAGCGACTCCTAAACGTTCATTAAGGAACTTTTTTGAGATACCAATAGCTGTATTGTAGTTTATTTTATCCCAAGTGGGTGTGATACTGTAATTTGATCTCAAACTAAATTTAAGATCTTTACTATATGCTGCTCTGGTTATTAAATTAACAACTCCGCCTGTTGCCTCTCCATCTAAATCTGCAGAAGCACTCTTAGTAACTTCAATATTTTGAATAACATCGGCTGGGATTAAATCAACTTCAACAGATCGAGAATTGAAAGAAGTAGCTGAAATTCTATCGCCATTTACCAATACTGTTGTCGACTCAGAACCTAACCCACGAACACTAACACTTCTGGCTTCTCCTTGGTCTGTTTGTATCGAAATACCTGAAACTCTTTTTAATGCGTCACCAATATTAGAATCGGGAAATTTACTTGCTTGTTCCAATGAAATAACGTTTACAATGTTATCAGAGTTTTTTTGAATATTTAATGATCTTACTTGTCCTTTTGATCTTGCATTTACAATAACATCGTCTAAACTTTCAACATCAGGTTGTAATGGTATTTTACCAATATCTGTTGTTGTTTTTTCGATTACAGTAATGGATATACTTTTTTCTTTATATCCTAAATATTTTATAATTAAACTTTGATTTCCTACTGGAATATTAGTGACAATAAATTTTCCGTCAAAATCACTTGTTGCTCCTACAAACCCACTATTTATCTTAGTATAAATTTCTGCTCCTGGAAGTGGAATACCAGATTCGTCAACAACAACCCCCGATAGGTTACCATTTCCTCTTTGTTGAGCACTTGTTGTTAAAGCAAATAACAAGGCGAAAAAAATAAAAACTAGTGTTTTTAACGTATTATTAAACATCATGTATTAGGTTTTATAATATTAAAATATTCAGCGTAAATATAAATTTATGTGGTTTAATTTCATGGTTTTATGATGATAATCCTGCCTTCATAATTGATTTATATTTTAATTATCTAACTTACTTTAGAAACATGTTTACATGTATCGCTACTTATATAATTAGCAAGTTTTTTACTTTACTATTTTCTTTTTTAAGGTTTTGTTATCTTGAACTACTATTAAAGTATATAATCCTGATTGGATGTTTGAGATATCGATAACATTGTTTAATGGTAATATTGTTTTATAAACTTCTCTCCCAGATATATCATATAATGTTATATCTGTATTCCCTTTATCCTGAGGTTTTATATTTAATAAGCCACCTTTTACTGGATTGGGATAAATTGAAACCCCAGTTAATGTATTTTCATTTGTACTAAGTGTCGTGCCAGATACGACTTTTATGTTATCTAATTGATAATCTTCGCTAGTACTATCGTTACTTGCTACTAGTCTTAAAATAAAATTAGTACTTGTTAATCCTGATAATGTTTGAACAAATTCTTGATCTTCATTAGTGCCAAATCCATCTATTGTAGAGCCGCTATACGTATGTCCATTACCATCATCTTGAGCTAAAGTAAATGTAGTACCACCATCTAAAGAATAGAATATGTCAATAAAATCTTCAGACTCATAAGTGGTTTCTCTAAAATTAATATCTAAACCAAAAGTAATATCAGATTCTCCAGTAATATTAATAGCATCTAAATCAAAATTTACAGGTTGATTATCGCCAAGATCATTAAAATGTAATACTTTATTGCCACTCTCATCTCCTACTCTAACAAAATCTCCAGAATTTTCTAATTGTTCAGCATCACCAAGAGTTAATGTCCAAGGTACGGTAGGATAGTCTCCAGAATTACTACTCAGATTAGACCCTGAGCCTATGGCTCCTGATGGATCTGTAAAACCAGAAAAATCTTGAGTATATAAATTGACTCCTCCTCTAGACACAGTAATGTCGTCTAATATAAACTCTTCATCTCCGCTATCGTTAAAAGCTCTAATTTCAAGAATCAAAGACGTTGCGGCAACGGGATCAATAACTTCAGAAAAAGTAAAATTAAAACTTGCTCCTTCAGCAGGAGTTGTAGTAAGAATAAACGTGCTAACTGCATCTCCATTCCCCATGTGATTAGGTACTAAAACAAAATTATCGCCACCATCTAATGAATAATAGACATCAAGATAATCATCGGTTTCCCATTCAGAAGTTGCAGATCTCATATTAAAATCTACTGTTCCAATATTAATGGTTACATTTCCTGTTTGCGAAGAAATATCTACAGCATCAAAGGTAATAACTCCTTCTCCTTCCAAATCTCTTAACTCTAACTGGTCATTTGAAATAACTATATAATCACTTGAACTGTCACTAAAATCTAGATCTTCACTATCAATAGTAAAGGAGGTACTAGCTGGATAATCTCCAACGTTCACTGCATCTATACCTTGTATTCCTGTCTGGTCTGCATAACTTTCAAAATCTTCTTCGAATAGAACTGTCTGAGCGTTAATTACTGTTATTGAAGTAATTAAAATTAACGTAAATAGTAGTTTTTGTTTCATAATGAGATGTCTTTAGTAATGATTAAATAATTATGATGTAAAATTAAATTAACATATACTTTCTTGACATAATTCGTATACCATATAGATACTACTAGCTTTGCATAATGTTATATAAAACTCCTTTTTTAGAGATTCTTTCAGTAAAGACGCTGAAATAATTCATCTAAAAGTGAAAAAACATCTACGCGTTATCATAGATATGAAACTGATTATAATTTAATTATTTTCTTCGTCACGAGTCTTTGTTTCTTTTTGTTAGAGGTAAGTCTCAAGAAATAAATACCATTGCTTTCGATATTTGGTCGAATTACTTTTCTTTGATTCTTATTCAAGAAAACTTCTTTATAAAGATTAGCTCCCTTAATATCGAATATCTCGATTGTTAAATATTCCTTTGAAAATGAATGTATCATAATCTCTAATGTGTCGTTAAATGGGTTGGAGGATATTATGACTTCTGCTAGAGTAGTAACATCTTCTACACCCAAGATAGATGTGTGGATAATCTTAACAACATCACCTTCAGAAGGGTTCCAAATATCTAGATTATCTGGCAATGTAAATGGATTGCTATCGGAAACCTCATCTACCTCAGAAGCATTGGGTGTCACAACAATCGTTCTAAGTTCAATCTCATTACTATCTATAAAGATGAGTTTAAACTGATTAAAGGATCCTGAATTTCTAGTCCAAGACTTATCATCATTATTAACTCTTAATGGGGCTCCCCAACATCCTTCACCTGCATAAACAGTACCATCTAAATCATTACGAATAAAACCTTCATCGTTACCTGCAGCCGAGGAAGGCTCTACAGGCCACGTTGTTTTTACTGTATGAGAATCACAATCCACCACCAAACGCACACCTTTATCATAAAATAATTGTGCCCAAGCATTATATTCGGTATTGCCTTCTGATTTACCTGAGGTATGGGGACGCATAGGTTTATGGTACTGAGCCATTTTCCAACGAGTATTAGGATTTGCTTCTAGATCATTTTGAAGCCAAGTTAACTGATCTCCTGATACAGAAACTTCTGTGTTTAATGTATAGGCTCTAATTAAATTATCTCCAAAAGTTATCGCATAATAACTGTCTTGAGAAGGTGTATCAAATAAATTATAGATGACATTTGAGCTATCTTCATGATTCCCTCTAGCTGCAATTACAGGAAACATTCTACCATTATCTGCAGTTGTATATTGCCAATCGTCCATCCATAATTGCCATTGAGAATTGGTATCATCTCTGGTCATATCGCCTCCAAATAAAACGGCGTGGGGTTTCAATTTAGAGACTAATGTATTGGCGTCTATTCTTGGGGCTCTATTGTTTCTAGAATCTCCACCTGCAATGAAAGATAATCTACTAAGATCATTAGATGCCGTTTTAAACCAAAACCGCTCGCTAGTGCCTTCGCTATCATGTATTACAAAATAATAGTTTGTATTTGGTATTAACCCTGTCAATCTAACAAATCGATTGTCCATACCTCTATAAATAATACTTCTATCTTCAGTACGGCTATATGGATACATGGTGTAATCGGTTCCAAAATCGATTAAACCATAATGTACTGTTGGTAATGTGCCAGAAATTTGGTTAAATCCTATAGTTATCGTGGTAGCTGGGTCATCATTAATTATAAGCCTATATTTATCATTGTTTCCATATGCAATCACTTGCGAAATAATAACTATAAATAATAACAACTTTTTCATATTATAAAAAATTAAGCTTTAGATTTCTTCTCTCTTTTTGAGCTTGTTTTTTCTGAATTACTAAAATTAATAATGGTATAATTCCGTGTGAAAGTCTATAACAAACCAAATACACCGTTTGATGAAAGGACGCAGCTATGAATTGTGGATTATAAGCAGCTACAAACCTTGCCAGCGCAGTTAACGTGCCCCATATAACTGCGTAAATGAGGGCGTATTTGGACACCTTAGGAATAAAAATTAAAATAGCCACTAAAAAATCTAACGTTCCTGCTATTTTCATAATTAGTACAGCTCTATTTTCGGTAATACCAAAACTATTAATAGTCATATCTATGAAATGACCCGGTATCTCATAATAACCAATAGCGTAAAGGCCATGTGCAATAAATGTAAGACTGACCAATAGTTTTAATACGATCATAAAAAATTGAAATGACATATTAGGTCTTGTAACATATAAAAGCAAAAAAGGCACTCCTATTTGAATAGATAATTCAAAAAATTGCGCCACTTGATATGAGTTTTCTTTCATCGTTAAGAAGGCTAGAAAGCCTAATGATATACCTCCCAACAGAATAGGGAATTTCAAAAATTTTCTATTGGATTCTTTAATAAAGACACTCGCTAATGCTCCTAGAAATAAAACAATGCCATTTATCATAATACTAAAAGATATCCATTTATCAACTTTTATGCTTGTTGCATACTCATTCCAAGAGCTATTAAAAAAAGTATCAACAATAGGTTGTAATAAACTCTCATCCCACAGAAGACTTCTAAACGGTGCTCCAAAAAAGAGATATTGATACCCTCTCCCCACAAAAACAACAACTGCTGCAAGTTTTAGATAAAAAATAATATGGATTTGTTTAAGCACTAGTCTATGGTATTTGAAAGATTTAGGTTTTTTACAATATTAATATTATGAATTAGTGTTTACGCAAAAACCCGGTAGATATAATGACTCAGATTTTTTATCTAACTACTATAAAAACACTATAATGTTATTTATAACTATGTTTTATTATAATTCTTTTACAAAACGTGATGATTGTTCATCTTAGTAATAAGCAATTTAGGCTAGATAGAATTTTAAAATCAACTATTACTTCTCAACAAGATTTCAGTCTATTAAAAGATATTAATGAATTACCCCAACCTAGTTGACATAGGGCTGTCACTCCCTCTATTTATTTTTGTTTCAAGTTAACTTAAAAGATATAAAATGAAACAATTATTAATGGTACCTGCAATCTTATTAATGATGAGTTGTAATGGTCAAAACAAAGTAAAAATGAATGAAAAAAAAACAATCCAAACAGAAAAAGAAACAACATCAATTTACCCAAAAGCAAGTGATTTTGTAAAGAGCCCATTGAGAAATAGAATAAGACTGGAGCTAGATGCCACAGTTAATGAAGTTTGGGCATTAGTTGGGAAATTAGAACGTATGCCAGAATATAGTTCAGGTCTTAAAAAACTGGATGCCGACTACGATGCCGATAATAAATGTACAAACTATACTTGTCATTTTTTCCCAATGGAAGAAGGAGGAGAAGTAACTACTCATAGTGAAACTGTTAAATGGTATGAACCAAACAAAGGTCTTGTCTCTTTAGCCGAAGAGCCAAATATATTAGGTTTACAGCAATCATTAGGTATTATCACCTTAGAAGATAAAGGAGAACAAACCATTTTACAATGGGATACTTATTTCACCTCCGAAAACGATGAAATGATTAAGATGAATATAATGGGTTTTGAACAGGCTCTAAATATTGACATTGCTCAAAATTTAATAAAAAAATTCGGAGGCAAGGTATTAGAAAGTTACATTAATAAACCATAATTTAGTCTTTACTATACCCCAAAATTAAACAACCCCATTTGAAATTCAAATGGGGTTTCAAACGAATGTACCACAGAAAAGAAACATCATGATTAAACGAATAGAGCATATCAATATTACCGTATCAAACCTTGAGAAAAGTTATGATTTTTACCATCAATTATTTGGATTTAAAAAAACGTGGGAAGGAACAGCATTTGCTGAAGTTGGTCAGGTAAGATGTTGTCACTTAGGAATTGGAGAAATATATTTGTCATTTTTTGAAGCAGAAGAAAAAGGAAACTACCAACCCAACTATGGTATAAATGGCATAAATCATTTTGCATTTGAAGTTGAAAGTCTAATTCCTTTTAGAGAAAAGCTTAAGGAGTTAAATGTAAATATTCATATCGATGAAAATTATGAGCCTGGAGAAAGAATCTACTTCTATGACCCAAATGGAGTTGAAATAGAACTAGTAGAATACTAAAAACACTCACAAAAGAACATGAACAAAAATTATAATTGGAACGCTGAGGACTATGAAACTAATTCTGCTAATCAAAAAGAATGGGGAAAGAAATAATCATCTATAAACCTCAATGGAGATGAACGGGTATTAGATATTTGGTTGTGGAGATGGTGCACTTACAAAGGGAATAGCTAAAAATATAGATAAAGGTCATGTGCTAGGAATAGATAGATCCATAGACATGATAAAACTTGCAGAGAAAAAAACATCCTCATTCGACAAATCACAATTTAAAGTTCAAATGCATCGATGCCCGATTTATAAAATTAGAAGAAAAGTTTGATTTGATCTTTTCAAATGAAGCGCTTCATTGGATTAAAAATCATGGCACATTTGTAAAAAACATTATACCTTTATTAACTAACAAGGGTACCATTGTATTTAGAATGGTAGGTCGTGGAGCTACAGAAGATTTGATAAACGTACTTGATGAAGTTAAATCAAGACCACAATTCAGTAAATACTTCACCTCATTTGAATTTATGAAGAATTTTGAATAACGGATAACTAATAATCACACCATTTCTTTTTTTAATTTACTCAATAAATTGTATATAGTACATAGCAAAACAAATAGATATAGAAATAAAAGAGAGTGAGTCTGAACTAAAATCACTACTAAATAATCAGAGCCAACTTCTGCAACATCAGAGACCCAAAGCCTTGTTACTAATCAAACAAGGTAAAACATCACAGAAAAGATGAACAGGCTGTAGAGGCCTTTAAAAAAACTGCCTCGTCTGTTCAGTAATATTAGAGACAGTCTAAATAAAGATAATTACGATAGTGTTAATCTTTACTTTCAAGATGAAACGCGTTTTGGATTGATGACCTAACAAAAGCGAGTTTTAGTATCTAAAGGCATTAAACCTATAGGGCAATATCTATCGCAGCTAATTCTTTATTCTCTAAAATGTTTTTTGAGTATTTTTAAATCAGAAATGGTATAATTCCTTTTAAAAAAGAAACCTTTTTATAATAATTCTTAAAAAAGATAAAAAGAGTAATTTTCAAATTAATTTTGTTACCTTTTCTGTCAAAATACAATTAAAGTTATGGCCTACAAATTATTTGATATAAATGGAAATGTTATTGAACAACATGATTTACAAGATAAGGGTGTATGGTGTCAAACTGGAGCATCAAAAGAAAAAGTTTTTGTGGATAAGTTTGGGAAAAGTTTAAACCTAATAATAAATCCGGAAAAGGAGAATAATCCTTATGCTCCTGATTTACTAAACACTTCAACGAACCTACTAGCAGACTTAAAAACCCAGAACACACCTTTTTTTCAAGCGCAGACACGTTTTAATTATGACCCACAATATACTGTTGTTTTTAACGGAAAAGATAGACATAGATACAAAGAAAAATATCCAGATATTGAAATATATTTCGCTGTTGATTGGCAAGCAATCAAGTTTGAGAATGGAAAGATAATAGAAGTTAAACCAATGACTGGCGTATGGTTTATTCCATTTCAAAAATTGGACAAACTATTAGAGAGTTCTCCTTTTCATTCTTATGGGCAGCGAAAATTCGATCAAAGGGGAAATGCAAAAGGAAGTTATGTCTTAAACTTGTTAAATAATAATTTTATAAGGCTATTATAAATATTTGTGTAGACAAAACTGTATTATATGTATTTCGATGATTTAGAGAATGAAATAGATAAATTAGTAACAGGGCTAAAAGAAAGTGGCGCTATTGAAGGTGAGCAAATTTACTTGATGTCAAATTTTATAATCAAAATGTTGCACATATGTTGTACAGAGAAATAAAAAAAGGCTCCTGATTTCTCAAAAGCCTTGATTTTTCTAGTAGCGGGAACTGGACTCGAACCAGTGACCTTCGGGTTATGAGTCTAAAAGAACTTGTTTTACCGTTCTGAAAACCAGTTTATTAAAAAATGTTGCGTACGCAAACACCAACAAATAAGCACAAATAGATACGTAAAAACTGTACGTAAGTGTTACGTACAGTTATAGTTTTACAAGCTTCATGAATATTTTTCATATTTATTTAAAAGCATTGGATAAACGCATTAAAAATAGATTTATATTTAAGTACATTAAAAATCAAATTAGTTTTCGACTATTAGACCTATTCCAAAGTGAGTAAAAATATAGATACAGCAATTAAACGAATTCAGAATGCAAAAGAAAAGAACTTAAGATATCTAGATTTAAGTGGCTTGCATCTAAGTCAAATTCCAATTGATATATCGGATATGATTTATTTGTTCGATATTAATTTAAGTTTCAATAATTTTAGCGAATTCCCAAAAGATTTATTAAAACTAACTAATATTCAAATACTAAATATTAGCTACAATTATCTTACAGAAATAGATCTAGAATATGGTGCTTATTATTCTTATAAAGAAATTAATATATCTAACAACATCTTAAACTATATTCCAAGTATAATTGATTTCTTAGATGAAGATACCGAAATAATTTATCATAACAATCCATTTCTGGAAGGTCTTCCTCCTGAAATAAGTTGGGAAAAAAATTTATCATACGTCAAATTTTACATTGACTCAATAAAAGAACGAGGGAATGTAAAAAAATTATTTGAAGCCAAGCTCCTAATCGTTGGAAAAGGTGATGTTGGAAAGACAACTTTGATGAAGTTATTAAAAAATCCAGAATATGAAGTTGAGATTGGTCAAGAAACAACAACTCACGGTATTAATATCAATACAATAGAAAAAGATATTTATTTCCCTGCCCGAGATCCTTTTTACAATAAGAATGAAGATTTTGATAATATCTATGTAAGAGATTTTGAATACGATTATGAGAATCAAGAAGAAGAGAGAATATTCGAAAATAATGTAATTTATGAACCTCTATCTAATCATTATGAAAACTTTGATGATGAATTTAAAGTTGAACTAAGAATATCAGATGAACCTTCTAGAATAGATGATAATTTTTTTATTCGTAAAGAACTAAAAATTAACGTTTGGGATTTTGGAGGGCAAGAAATCATGTATTCCACTCATCAATTTTTTTTAACCAAAAGGTCTCTATACTTATTTATATGGGAACCTAGAGCGGACAATGAGGAAGAAAGCTTTGATTATTGGCTAAACATAATACAAAGAGTCAGTAATGATAGTCCGGTAATTATTGTTATGAATAAATCTGATATTAGAGTTAAGAATATTGATGAGACAAGTTATAGAGATAAATTTAAAAATATTATTGACTTTTACAAGGTTTCTTGTATTACTAAAGAAGGTATTCATAATTTAATCAAAAAAATACAAAAAAATATCTCTGAACTTCCTCATATTGGAGATGGACTTCCATCATCTTGGGATGATATCAGGTCTAAATTAAAAAATTTAAAAAAAGATTACATCACATATGATTGTTTTAAAGAAATATGTAAAGTAGAGGATAATTCATTGGTCAATTTTCTAAGCGGATATTTAAATGATATTGGCGACATAATTCATTTAAGACGTGATTTTCGTTTAAATAATATTGTCATAATTAACCCACATTGGTTAACAAAAGCAATTTACCAACTAATTCACACCTTAGAAGTTCAAAAAAATGATGGGTTATTTAACGCAGATGATTTATTAATATATTTGGATGGTAAAAAATATCCTAGAGGCAAGCATCACGAAATTCTTTTATTTATGGAAAACTTTGATATTTGCTTTAAAGTAATTGGTTCCAAAAATTCTTATGTGATACCTGCATTACTTTCTCCAAATATTGAAGGTAACAACTTCTTAAATGAATTTAAAACACCGGAATCTTTGAAATTTCAGATAAATTATGATTTTATGCCTTCAGGTATTATAGAGAGGATTATTTGTAAATTAAACAACTATATAGAGTCCAACAATTTTTGGAAATATGGTGTTGTTTTTAAAACTGAATATAGTAAAGCCTTAATTCACTCTAACAGAATTGAAAAAAGAATTTATTTATATGTTACTGGACAGATTAGGGCTAACTTATTTAATATAATTCTTCATGAACTAAATCAAATACATAAAGATTTAAAATTAAAAAAAGAGGATTTAAGAGAAATGTTAGCTTGTAATTGCAATTTATGTTATTCAAGCTTATCTCCTTATACATTTGATAAAAAAACATTATATAAGTTTTTAGATTTGGGAAAATCTTATATCGATTGTCAAGTGAGTGCAGAAAGAGTCGAAATAAAAGAAATATTAAGCGGATACAAATCAAAACAGACTAAGAGGCTATTAATACGGGATTTTATTGATGCATTTTCACAATTACAAACAAGACATATAACCCTCCAAAAGATGAACGAAGATGAACGGAACACTTATTTAAATACTTTACTTAAGCCTTATCTTATAAAACGTGGTTTTATTTCACAAGAACAATCAAGGAGAGGTAAATCTGAAACCGGTAAAGGTATTGGAGAACTAGATATTTTAATCGAAGAAATAGAAGGCACTCCCATTACCATATTTGAAGGGTTTAATTTGAACTCTCTCGCAACTTCTATTATCAAAAAACATTTAAAAAAAGCAATACTAAATTATGATCCCAATGGTTTAAAAGAAAAATATATTGGAATCTACTGTGAGGCTAAAAATTTTAATAATCTAGCCGATAAATACTTTAAATATATAAAGGAATTTGATATGCCGGGAATCACAATAATTGATTCTGAAGATTTGTCTAAAGTTTATGTTAAAGCACCTGAGATTAAAGTTTTCAGAACCTCTTATAATAGAAACAAAGAAAAGCTAGTTCTTTATCATATTTTGGTGAATTTGGAGTTATAAAAAGTTTGGGAGTTATACCTAAACAATCCTTGCAAAAATTTTGACTCAGCCTTCTATTCCATAAAGTAATTCTCTCTTCTTTCAAACCAATTTAGAGATTTCAGGGCATTCCTTAAACATGCAGGTTCTTAGTTTCAAAATAGAATAGATATACTAATCTTAAAAAGTGTATTTATCTTCTCAATACATATAATGTTGAAGTATTACTCGGGAAAAACGTCTCTGAACTTATCTACAAGTAAATTTAATGGAAATTTATACTTGTTAAGCCGGTTACTCATAGGCGATAATCTATTGTAAAAGGATTTATTAGCTTGACGCATACCCTCTTGAATATTTGGATTATTAATATTGGCAACCTTTTTCATAGACTTATGATGCGTATCAATGATATCTTTAAAATAACGATCTTTATTTTTCAGATAAGGCAACCAATAAATTAAAGTATCCATATCAATAAAGGTTAAGTCTCTAATAAGACCAGGATTATATTGTTCTCCTAATTTTTCCTTTACTAATTTTATGTACCATTGATTTAAAATATAGTTCATTCCCATTATTTCAAAAACCCTATCACTTACAAGTAATATTGGATAGATGGTAAGGTTCTTTTTGTTATTCGCATATTCATCAAAAGGAAATTGATTTTTTACGATTTGTTCTATAGACTTCACCAATTGACCAATCCCTACTGCACGACTACCATCTTTAAGAAACTTCTTTTTTAATAACTTTTTGATTTCATCTATATCGTCTGAACTTTTTATACCCGCAGCAACAAGAATATCTTTATTTTCAAAAAGATAAATCCTATTATTATGACGCGTATAATAATCAGGTTCATTATCTTTTGTTGCAGCTTCTTGTCGTTTTACCATGTATTTCCAATGAAAAACATCATCTAAAACTCGTTTCATAAGAAACTCTTCGGAAAACTTTGTGTTATAAAAACTAAAGAAAGAGCCATCTTTTTTCGGTAAGTTATGGTGACTGTTATAAGCATCTTTCAAAATAAATCTTACACTCTTGAAGAACTTATCTACTACATAGAAATAGTCTATAATCGAAAATGTATTATCATTAATTTTATAGACAGGATAATTCTTCAAATTTGTATAATCCTCTGATTCTTCTATCTCAGCAGATGCAAGTGTGTTTAAAAATCTAATGTGTTTTTGCTTGTCAAGAACCAGCTTATAACTATTGTTATGTTTCAATTTCAATAACGTCCCAAATAATAATTTCACTTGTTCATTTAACGTTTCTAGGTTTTCTTCATCAAAATATGCACAAACAGCTTCGCCTAAATATATATATTCTTCATTTGATTGTAGGAATTCGATTAAATGCTCGAACTTTACAATCGTAGTATATAATACCTTCCCAAATTCTAAATCTATATTAGAATAAACCCCAATATCAGCAGAAGAAAATGACATTGTGATTAAAATGTCAGCCATTTTATTAATGTTATCTTCTGCATCACCAAAGTTTTGCTTTTCATTCACTTCCTTGTTGACAATAAGAAATGCTTTAAAAAGATTAAGCTCATCAGCATCTTTATCATCATTTACATTATCGTTTAAAATAGCTTCTCGATTAGCTAGAATAATTTCCGCAAGTTTTAAACTTGTCTCTCTAGACACGACTTCTGGTGGTTCAGGAATCTGATTTTCTTTACCATATTTTGTGACTCTCTGTATAATATCCCATTGAACATCTCGATTACTAAAAAAATTATCAAAATTGGGCTGTGGTCTAGTATTGCTAAAACCAATAATGTTAAGCAAAGAAAACTGTGATACCCTTTTTAAATAGTCAAGAATATCTTTTTGATCCTCATCTCCAAAGACATTTTCAAATTCTAATCGTTGTACTGTTTTTATCATATCGCCTTTTTAATAGTGCTTTTCTTTATAGTCTTAACTGTCTCAAAAATGGTGACCAAATCTTCCATTTGAGGTTCAAATTCATGGATCTGATTACTCTTAGAGTATTTGAAAAATATTCTCCCTTAAAACTATTTAAAATTAATCTAATCTCAAGATAAATTTGTTCAAAATTTATATTCAGCTCTCTCGGGTAATCTAACCCGAAGGACTCAATTTCCACATAACAAAATCATTCACGAGATGTGACATATAAACACCTATATATTAAATGTTTACATAAAATTCACAAACAACGAAGAATAATCCTATTTGTAGAGAAAAATCTCTATTATCGGATTTTTTTAATAAAAACTGTACGTAAGTCTAAAAAATGAAGATTTTTCAAGAAGAAAAAACGTTCATAAACAAAAATAACCCCTTCAAAATGAAGAGGTTATTGGTTGTAGCGGGAACTGGACTCGAACCAGTGACCTTCGGGTTATGAGCCCGACGAGCTACCTACTGCTCTATCCCGCGGTATAATATTAAAATAATTTACTTAGCTTTTAACTTTCGGTTCATAATGCCGACCAAATTATTTCGGACTGCAAATATACAATCCTTTTTATGTTTCTACAAGAATAAAATTAGAAAATGTTATTGTTCGATGCTAGTTGCCTGAAAATCTACTAACTCTGAATTAAAAAATTGAACGGATACTTGAATTGGGTTACAACACACCTCACAATCTTCAATATAAGATTGTTTAGAAATAGAATTATCAATCAACATAGAAATGGTTTCCCAGCAATGTGGACAAGTAAAAAAATGTTCTAGCATAAATAATTAAACTAAAAAAAGCCAACATTATTTTGTTGGCTTTTTAAAACTAATAATTTTCAAAAATTTAATTATTCTTTTTCAATGTCCATAGTCGCTGTAGCACTTTGCATTTCCATATGCACTAAGCTAGGTGGGTTTTTACCAGAAACACTAATATATTCCTGATTTAAATTGTTATCACTAACCATCATAGTATTTAACTTAGTTAAGTTCATGAGCTCCATTGGCAAATCGCCAGTAAATTGATTTGTAGATAATAGCAATTCTTCTAAGTTTTTTAGCTGTGCAATTTCCTCCGGAATCTCACCATCCATTTTATTATCCATAAAACTTAACTTCTCTAATTTTGATAGTGCGTAAATCTCACTTGGAATGTTACCAGTTAAAAAGTTACTTCCCAATAAAAGTTCTTTTAGATTAGTTAAACTCATTAGTGATTCAGGAATATTACCTGTAAATTTATTACTATAAAGCTTCAAAGCTTCAAGTTTTTTTAATTCTCCTAATTCTGAAGGAATATCACCTTCAAAACTATTCATGAATAATTCTAAAGATGTTAACTCTTTTAAATTCTTTATTGTTAAAGGTAATTTCCCTGTTAATTTATTAAAGCCTAAATTTATTTTTTTCAAATGTTTTAAGCTCCCTATTTCTTGTGGTAACTCACCTTGCAGATTATTAAATGGTAAGTTAATTTCTATGACTTTGCTATCTTCTATTTTAATACCATACCACGTATCTACTGTGGTGTCTAAATCCCATTTAGCATTCCACTCAGTTCCTTTAGTATTATTATATAATGCAATTAATGCTTCTTTTTCTGTTGGGGAAATATTAGCAAACGAATAGATAGTTACAAAAAAACATACTACTAAAAATTTTAAAGTTTTCATGTTTTGCATAGATTTGGGATTAACTTACTACGAAAATAGAAAATATATCGACGAAAAACTATTTTATTCGACTAAATGCATTAAATTTTAACAAATATTAATCTGTAAACTGTTCAATTTCCAACTGAATCTCTTCCCATTTATCCATAAAATCTTTCAATTCGGTTTTCTTTTTTTGATAATCATCAAAAAAATCTGATTTTGAAGTCACAGCTTCATAATTAATTTCGAGCTCTAAATCTATTGCTTTTATATCGCGCTCTAATTGATTGATTTGAGCTTCAACATGACTTAATTTATTATTTAAAGACTTTAACTTTTTCTGATCTTTGTAAGATTGATGCTTCTTCTCTTTTGGTATCACAACATCCTTTACGACCGTTCTTTTTTCTACATCACGTAGACTTTCAACTTTACGCTGTTCTAAATAATAATCTATATCACCTAAGTATTCTTTTATTTTATGGTCTTTAAACTCATATACTAGATTGGTTAACCCTTGAAGAAAATCTCTATCGTGAGACACCAAAATTAAAGTGCCTTCAAATTGTTTTAAAGCCTCTTTTAATACATTTTTAGATTTTATATCTAAATGATTTGTAGGCTCATCCATTATTAAAACATTAAACGGTTGTAGCATTAGTTTTGCTAATGCTAAACGGTTTCGTTCTCCTCCGGATAGAACACGTACATATTTCTCGACCTCGTCACCACGAAATAAAAAGGATCCTAAAATATCTCGTACTTTACTTCTATTTGTTTCGTTTGCTGCATCAATCATAGTATCTAAAACAGTTTTATTTCCATTTAAATACTCTGCTTGATTTTGAGCAAAATAGCCTATCTGTACATTATGCCCCAGTTTTAAATGACCTTCATGCTTAATCTCTCCAACTATAATCTTAGCTAGCGTTGATTTTCCTTGTCCGTTTTGTCCAACAAAAGCCGTTTTACTATCACGCTCTATAAGCAAACTAATATTTTTTAAAACTTGATTATCACCATAGTTTTTTGAAATATTTTCAGTTTCTACTACCACTTTACCTGGCGTTATAGATACGGGAAAGTTTAGTGTCATTGCACTATTGTCATCCTCGTCAACTTCAATTCTATCAATTTTATCAAGCTTTTTAATAAGCGATTGTGCCATGGTCGCTTTTGATGCTTTGGCACGAAACTTCTCTATGAGCTTCTCTGTTTGTTCAATCTGTTTTTGTTGGTTTTTTTGAGACGCTAATTGTTGCTCTCTTAACTCTTTACGTAGCACTAAATATTTTGTATAGGGCTTCGGGTAATCATAAATTCTACCTAAGGAAATCTCAATCGTCCTATTAGTAACATTATCTAAAAACATTTTATCATGCGATACAATAGCTACTGCCCCTTGATAATTTTTTAAAAACCCTTCTAACCAAATAATAGACTCAATATCTAAATGGTTTGTAGGCTCATCTAATAACAGGATATCATTATTTTGAAGCAATAATTTAGCCAGTTCTATTCGCATACGCCATCCTCCAGAAAAGGTATCGGTTAGCTTATTAAAATCTGGGCGTTTAAACCCTAATCCCTGAAGAATTTTTTCGGTATCGCCCTGATAATTATAACCGCCTAAAATGTCATATTGATGCTGAAACTCATTAATATCAACCATCAATTGATTATAGCCTTCACTTTCGTAATCGGTACGCTCTGCCAATTGTGTATTAATGTGCTCCATTTTAGCTTCCAACTCTTTAATCTCTGTAAAAGCTTCGTAAGCTTCTTCTAGCACTGTTCGTCCAAAAACAAAATCGATATCTTGTTTTAAAAACCCAATTTTAAGTTCTTTATCTGCGGCAATTTGCCCGGTATCGGGTTCCATTTCTTTTGATAAAATTTTAAGCATCGTGGATTTACCTGCTCCATTTTTCCCAATAAGGCCTATTCTATCTCCATTACCCAGTTTAAATGTAATGTCTTCAAACAGGTATTCTCCTTGAAATGAAATCGATAAATTATGAATGTTCATCATAGAAATGTAACTTATATTACAGCACTTTAATTATTAAAGGCTTATTTTTGTTCTATATTTTCACTATCACTTCGATACCTCGACCACTCTTGGTATAGTATACTTAGTGTAACACGCGAAAAACAATTTTAATAAAATTCTCGGTTTATAATCGAGACGTTATTTTCTATTGCGCTTGCAAAAATACATTAAATTATATGTTTAAAAAAGGAACAAAATTATATAGTATTTTAACAGGTACCTGCCCAAAGTGCCATGAAGAACCTATGTTTAAAAACAAAAACCCTTATATACTTTCCCAGGCTTTAAGTATGCATGAACATTGTAGCAATTGTAAAACAAAATATAAGATAGAGCCTTCCTTTTTTTATGGCTCTATGTATGTAAGCTACCCCGTTGGTATAGCATTTGCAACAGCTGCTTTTGTTATTTCATTTTTTGTTTTTAAAGCAAGTATCCATGTTATATTTATATCAATTATTGCTACTTTAATTGTGTGTATGCCTATTATTTTAAGGCTTTCCAGAAATATTTGGATTAACTTTTTTATAAGCTACGATAAGTCGTTTGCTAAAAAATAGTTTTTGCGTTATCACAAGGGTCGGGCCTTTCGAAGAGCCCAAACATCCCGATAGTATCGATATTTCAATCTCTAGCCTAATGCAATAAAAATATAAATATAAGTTTCTCTTTGAGTTTAGCCAGCAAAAAAGTTTTACAATACAACCACCTCGTCTTTAATTTCAATGTATTGAAATTAAATCCACTCCTCCTTAAAAAGAAGGAGAGCTATATTGACTGAGCATTTAGTTTAAACCTGTTAATATCAATTTCTGGTTCTAAAGCAACATTATTTTCAATAAAGTTATAAAGCTGTTTGGCTACATAAGGCCCTATCATAACACCACGTGTTCCTAAACCATTAAGCACAAAAAGGTTTTTATGTATTTGGTGTTGCCCAACTAATGGGCGTCTGTCTTTAACTGTTGGGCGAATTCCTGCTACTTGATTCACTACTTTAAAAGAACAACTAATAAGCTTTTCAAGCTTGTTTAAGAGCGTTTCTTTTGCTACTTGAGTAATAACATTACTTAAATCTTTCCATTCGTAAGTAGCTCCAACAATGTACAAATCGGCACCCAACGGAATTAAAAAAACACCTGCTTTTAAAACGTAGTTTATTTTTAAATCTGGCGCATGTATAATTAGCAACTCTCCTTTTGCTGGTACTAGTGGTAAATGATTAAAATAAGGGTTTTGTTTAATACCGTACCCTTCGGAAAACACTATATGAGTTGTCGTTATATTTTGATATTGTACCACATCTCCTTCTAATTTAACAGCATTATAGTTAAACGCTTCTTCAAACAGTAATTCTTTTTTCGACAAATCTGCTTTATAAGCTTCAATCATTGTTTTTACATCTATTCTTCCGGTATCTAAAACCTCTCCAAATCCAAAATTTGCTTCAATCGCATTATTTTTATTTTTAATGATTTTTTCTGAAAGGTAATCTGAAAGTATAGGTTTATCTGAAGCCATAAACCAATCATTCTGTTCTTCCAGTGATGCAAACTTGCGATAGACTGGAATTTTATAATCTAGTTTTACATGCAGCTCTTTTTCTAAATGTGCATATAAAGGCAATGCTATTTCTAATTGTTCTTTACTTTTCCAAACGGAAGTAAAACGCTTTAACACCACAGGATTATATAAACCACCAGCTACAATAGAAGATAGCTGTGACGCATTATCAAACACTACAAATGTTTTATTATATTTCTTTAATTGCTCACAAAAACTAATGCCAGCTAGCCCAATTCCTACTACAATATAATCTACTTTCATGATAAGCACGAAGATAATTAGAAAATAAAAAACGCTCACTTAAAAAGTGAGCGTTTAGTATATTTTAATTGATATTACGAATTAATATGTCCACATATCCAATTCAAAATCTCTAATTTTATTTTTAATCCTTTCAGATTCTAATAATTGCATTAAAGCATTTTCTGAAACGTATTCATTAATTTGTCTATCTCCATGAACATTTTCTTCTTTAAATATATAGCCATGAAAACGTCTAGCATTTAAGACATGGTCGAAAGAGAAAGGAATAGAACTGTTCTCATTATTAAATGATTTTGCTTCATGTAGCACTTCTCTAGCATCTGGGAAAAACACCCAGAATAAAGGTACTAAATCTGGCTCTGGCTCATCAATAAAATTCACATCTGGAGCAACAGGTGCTATACCTAACAATCTGTATTTCATTTCAGCTTGACGTTTATCAAAGTACCAAAGTCCTTTAATATGGTATTCTTTAATATCTGCTGCCGAGATATCTCTTCTGTTAATATATTCTGGAGATAACTCTTCTCCTGCATTTAATTGCTCAATACCCAATTCGGTCGTATCAATTTTAACTAAAGCGGCTTCAATATCTTTTAAAGTTCGCTTAGTTGTAAAATAAGAATCGTCATATATATTTTCTATATTTCCGTTTTCTATATTCTTCATAAGAACATGATATAGCGACCGTCTATCTTTACCAATATTATTAGTATCTGTTGGATAATACAGTGGTAAATTTGCACGTTCGTCAAGAATAATTTTTTCCCATGTCATTTTAGAAAATAGAATATCTCTATCATCTACATAACCATACTCTAAAGGTTTATCATTGTCTACTTCCTTTTGAGCTTCTGTTCTTACGCCAATTTCTTCAGGACTCTTAGCGTTTAATATATTTGCTTGTGCAAACATACCCGACACTGTAAAAACAGCTGTAACGGTTAATAAAAAACTTTTTAATTTCATGTTCTTATATTTATTATTTCTCAATGGTCGCACGTGTCTGTCAATAGGCAGGTGCAATATCCATAACAACAGTTTTAGAATTCATTTTTCTAGCTATCGCTATGGATATGTCATCTTCTTATTTTAATTTTTCTCTACTAGTTTGTTAACTCAACAAAAACTGGAGATACTTTTTTAAGTATCACGCTAACACCTTTGGCTTTAGCTTCAACATTAAATATCTGAACTGCAGATCCACGCTTAGCTTTTCGTAATGCTGCTTTTGCTCTGCTATCTAACTTATTACCTCTAACGGTAATTGTTGGTTGTCCTGGAACTTTAAATTTAAAACCAGTAACTCGTAATGGTAATTCAAAATCGAAATCATCAAATTTTGCACCAATAGTAGATATTTCAAGAGCACTTCTTTGCATTTTTACAGCACCATCTTCACCTCTAACGGTTCCTGTTGGTTTTGGTAAATCCTTAATTCTAAAACTTGCTCTGTCACTTACCTTTTGTCCTCCTGGTAATGTTCCAGTTACATTAATGGTTACTTCTCTACCTTTAACTCTGGTTGCATCCATGATATATCTGCTACCTCCAGCTCTTGATAAACCTTGAGCACTCGCAGATACTTTATTATCTGGGATACCTGCAAACGAAATTGTCATTGGGTTTTTAACACCTCTATATACTACATTCATTTTATCTGCAGAAATTGTTGCTGCATTTGGTTTCGAAACTGTAGCAAATGACTGATCTACTGGAACTTTAGTCTCAACACCATCTTCTAAGAAGATTAAATCTCCTTTAATTCTATGCTCACCTACACCTCCAGTGCTGATTTTAAGTTTTACTTTACCATCTTCAATAGTATATTGCTTTTCAGTAAGTGGTCTACCATCTAAAGTTAATTCTACTTTATTTGGTTTTGTAGACGAATCTTTACGACCTAACACTATCTGTCCATCAAATTGCTCACCATTAAAATAAGCAGATTTAGATGTTTCTAATAATGTGGTATAATTTGTCATAGATAATTGAACTGCTTGAGTACCTTGCATCATAGTAGACAATACTTCAGATTCTGTTGTCTTGATATCTGCTTGAAGCTGTGTCATTTTAGTTAAAGAAGCTACTAAAGGAAATCCTTTATAATGGTAGTCTAACCAGTCTTGCTTTCCAGCTCCTCTTGGAATAGGATCTGTTTTAAACTTGTCTTTAACATCTTTAACGATATCTTCCATACCTTTTTCGTCCTTAAGCAACTCTACAACACCATCTCTAAAAGTATTAATTTGTGTTAAAAACTCTTCCCCAGCTGGTTTAAGTTTATCTCCTTTAAAGAAATTTTGGTCAAGGTAATCGCCTTTATCCATGATCTCATATTCTGAAGGATCATCAACTGTTGCTATCATCTTACTTTTTAAGTCTTCAAGATAGGTATCAAAATCTGTTGCCAGCTTATCTAATGCTTCTCCTTTTGCTTTTAAAGGTTCGTATTTATCTGGCTGCTCTTCAGCTTTAAGTTTCAAATTCTCAACAAAACTATGATTACGTTCTTTTGCTGATTTGTTAGACTCTACTAGTCTCTCGTTCATTAATCCGAATGCAGAAAGCACTTCTTTCGACATATTTAAAGCTAGCATCGCTATAAATATTAAATACATCAGATTAATCATTTTCTGTCTTGGTGATAAATTTCCTCCTGCCATGTCTAATTAGGTTTTGGTTAATTATTAAAATTTGGGTTGTCCCCCTAATTAGCTCTTATTCATCGCAGTCAGCATGCCACCGTATACTCCATTTAACGAAGATAAATTTGATGCTAATGATTGCATTTGCTCTTTTAATTTAGCTGCATTTTCAATAGACTCTTCATTAATTGAAGCTTGTTTGTTAACACTTTCTAACTGTACTTTATACAAGCTGTTTAGTGATTCCATTTGCGCTGCCGCTAATGATAATTCTTCACCATATTTCTTAGCTGCTTCAACAGAATCTACTGTAGAAGTCATATTTTTTGCTGCTCCTTCGAAGTTTCTGATACTTTCTCCTAAGCTAGCCATTAATTCGCCATCTATTCTAGCGTCTTTTAATAAATCATCTAATTTATTAGCTAACAGTCCTTGTGGATTTTTTTCTTCTTTTGCTTCTGTTTGTCCCCCTGCTAATTCTGGATATACTAAAGACCAATCTAATTCATCATCAACTGGTTCGAATGCAGATAGTGCAAAAATAATTGCTTCTGTTACTAGACCTATAGTTAACATAACGTTACCTGTTAAAGGTCCTATTTCAAAGTGAATAATTTTGAATAGTGCTCCAACGATTACAATTGCTGCTCCTAATCCATAAGCCATGTTCATGAATTTTTTACTTGCTTTTGACTTTGCCATAATTTCGGTTTTTTTAATTTTAAGTATGAATACTTAAGTAGGTTAATTAATAGTATTTATTATTGTTATGATTTGATTATTCTTATTTCTTATTAGAATTTTTTGTCACCTGTGTCCCCATGTAATCCTGTACTGTTCTAAATCCTATATAACTTCTTGCAGAATCTGCATATTCATAGTCTCTGGAACTTACTTGTAAAAAGTACGCAACATCTTTCCACGAACCACCTCTTACAATTTTACGCTTGTTTTCACTATCGTTAACACTAGGGTTTATTGTTGATGTGTATGCATAAGATGAAGGATCATAAGATGCATTTACCCATTCAGACACGTTACCTGCCATATTATATAAATTATAATCGTTAGGATCGTAAGATTTTGCTTCTACTGTGTATAATGCTTGATCTGCAGCGTAATCCCCTCTTACAGGTTTAAAGTTTGCCATAAAACAACCTCTATCACTCTTAGTATAAGGTCCTCCCCATGGGTAAGTTGCCGCTTGGAGACCACCTCTCGCTGCATACTCCCACTCTGCTTCATTAGGTAATCTAAATCTGTTTACAGGACTCGATCCCTTTTTAGATTTTTGGTACGAATTTTTGTTTATGGTTCTCCATTCACAAAATGCTTTTGCTTGTTTCCAAGTAACTCCTACAACTGGATAAGCACTGTAAGCATCATGCCAAAAATAATCGTTATGCATTGGCTCGTTATAAGAATAAGCGAAATCTCTAATCCAAACAGTCGTATCTGGATATATTTCAATTTCTTCTTTTACGATAGCATCTTTACGTTTAATACCTCTGTTTCTTGCAGCTTCACGAATATCCATATAATTGTATTGAAACTTGAATTTCTTTACATCCCAGGTACGTTGACCATTATATGATTCTTCTAAAGGAAGATACATCGTGTCCATAACTTCTGTATAATACTCATCTGGATATTCTGCGGTATCAAAAACCAAATCGACATCATGATTGATTTTTCTTCCCTCATACCCAGTAGGCCCTAAACCTGTATAGTTTTCGAACATATACTTTTCGTAAACAGACATATTAGCTGTATCTGCATCTTTAAATGCATACTCACCAATTCCTCCATCATCTGGAATTTTACCAACTTCATCGGCTAATATAGCAAGTTTCATTCTAACTATGGAATCTCTAACCCAATGAACAAATTGACGATATTCGCTATTTGTTATTTCTGTTTCGTCCATATAAAAGGCTCTTACGGTAACTGTCTTTGCAGGTGCATCGTGTACACCAGCAAGATCATCGTCTGCCTTACCCATAATAAATGCCCCCCCAGGAATGAGTTGCATTCCATAAGGCTTTTCTGGGTGCCATTTTTTTCCTTGTACGCCTACCAGCTCGCCTCTATCTTTAGAGCCACAACTGGATAGCATTGTTATTACTGCGATTAATAATATAAATTTCTTCATATCCATAGAAAACTCGAGGTTAATTAGTTTAAGCTTCATTTTAAGAGCGTAAACATATTTATATATTTTTTAAAAAACAACTTTTTCAACAAAAAAAATACATTTCGTCGTAAAAAAATAACATTTCACCGATGAAATAAACATTTGATCTTATTTAGCTCTAAACACAATTCTTTTGAAATGCTTTATACCAACGGTCTGGCAACTTGTTATTGCAAGCATCCAAGTAATCTTGATGCATGCATGGTAATAACGTATGTCTTTTCAATTTATTATTTACTTCGTTTAAAAAAGGGATTTCAATCCACCACCTTCCTGTCTTATTACTTTTGTAAAATACTAATTCCTGTGAATCTACTAAAGTGATAAACTTTTGATAGTTTTTATCTTCAGAAAAGTCATCGTCATCTAGTCTATAATTGACACCTTCTATGAAATACCAAACTATTTGAGAAACTAACATGGATGTCATTTCATCATTTTTAGATGGCTTGTATTCATATATACCAAAAGACGTTACCTTATTACTTATACCTGCATAACGTGAAATAGCACAAATCTCTTTTCCATCTAACCCATTGGGCGAATACTTTTGATTTAAACTAACTTCTGCTCCTTTTATCGAAGTTAAATCGACACTAACAATATTAGCATCTCTTAATACTGGTTCTACTATAGTAATATCTTTAGATACTTGTCCCAGTCTATAAGATTCGAAATAAAGATTATCCATCAAATCTATCTCTTCTTGCGAATTGAAATAAGTTTGATAGCCAATGGTTGCATAATTAAACAGATTATAAGGTTGGTCTAAAATTATCTTACCAACAAAACTATTATTTTTTATGGGCTTGTTGGAGTCTCCTAAATCAAACTTACTATCTACATTCACGACATTAACCATAGGTATTACGTTATCGTACGCTCTATAATTAGGATAAGTAAGATCTTGTGAGCCACCTATTATAATTGGTATAATATCTTTTTTTATTAAAATACTTATTGCTGTTTTTAATGCAAAATAGGTATCTTCTACACTCTCCCCCTTATCTATATCTCCTAAATCTGCTATCGTTGTATTCCAACTTCCGGAAAAAAGACCATATAAAGATTTTCGAATATCATCCAATTGAAATTCTTCTCCTATATAGTTAACATCATTTCTGTTTTCTAATACACCTAGAATAGCAATATCTACATCATCTAAATCTGGAATGCCATTTTGTGCAGAATGAATTTTTATTTTTTTTCCTAAAGCTTGAGACGAAAGCAACTCATTATGAGCTAAAACTAAATCTGAAACAGGCGTTAAAAAATTAAAATTCATTTTATTATGATTCTTCTCTTTGTTTATTCGCTATATGCTGTTCTCACTACCTAATAGTTTGGTATAAAACATCTGGTATGTATTTATGCTTTACGACTTCTTTTTTGCCGGTGCTTTTTTCTTGGTTGCTTTTTTCTTTGGAGCATTGGCTTCTATAATTGCTTTTGCTTCATCTAAAGTCATTTCTGAAACGTCGACTGTTTTAGCAATTTCTACTTTAACCTTTCCTTTTATAACATTATGTCTGCCCCAACGTGCCTTTTCTACACGAATGCCTTCTTCTTCCCAATTGTGAATTACTTTATCTATTTCCTTTTGAATTTTTGTTTCTATTAATTCAACAATATCTTCATCGGATAAGTTATCCCAATCATATTTTTTATTTACGTTAATAAACATATTGTTCCATTTAATAAATGGTCCAAAACGTCCTTTCCCTTTTTGCACAGGTAACTCTTTATACATATATATAGGAGCATCTGCTTTTTGTTTTTCTTTAATTAAAACAATAGCATCATCAAGTTCGACACTTAAAGGGTCTACACCTTTTGGTAACGAAACAAATGAATCCCCAAACTTAACATAAGGCCCAAAACGACCATTATTAACAATAATATCTTCACCTTCATAAGTTCCTAAACTTTTTGGAAGCTGAAATAAATCCATAGCTTCTTCATAGGTAATGGTTGTTAATTGCTGGTCTGGACTTAAACTAGCAAACTGTGGTTTTTCGTCATCATCAACAGTACCAATTTGCACCATGGGTCCAAACTTACCTAAACGAACACTAACTTGTTTTCCAGATTTCGGATCGGTTCCTAAAATACGCTCTCCAGATTCTCTTTCTGCATTCTCTTTTACATCTTCTACTTTTGGATGGAAGTTTTTATAAAATGATTTCATCATTTTAGTCCAATCTTCATTTCCTTCTGCTATCTCATCAAAATTCTCTTCTACTTTAGCTGTAAAATTATAATCTAAAATAGTTTCAAAATGATTTACCAAAAAGTCGGTGACAATCATACCAATATCTGTTGGCACTAGTTTCCCTTTATCTGAACCAATTTTTTCAGTTAATTTTTTATCACTTATTTGGCCATTTTGAAGTCTTAATTGTGTATAGCTTCTTTCTTCACCTTCTACAGTTCCTTTTTCTACATAATTCCTGTTTTGAATTGTTGAAATTGTTGGTGCATATGTTGACGGACGTCCAATACCCAACTCTTCTAACTTCTTAACAAGTGAAGCTTCTGTAAATCTTGACGGTGGACGTGTGTAGCGCTCTGTTGCTGCTATATAGTTATTAAGAAGTGTTTCATTGGTTTTCATTGCCGGAAGCATGCCTTCTTGTTCAACATCTTCATCATCGGTTCCTTCTAAATATACTTTTAAAAAGCCATCGAAAGTGATAACTTCTCCATTTGCTGTAAATAATTCATTATGTGTAGATGCACTAACTTTTACATTGGTACGCTCTAATTCTGCTTCACTCATTTGTGATGCTATGGCTCTTTTCCAAATTAAATCATATAGGCGTGCTTGATCTCTGTCAATATCTACCGAATGTGTTGAAAAATTCGTAGGACGTATAGCCTCATGCGCATCTTGTGCGCCTTTTGTTTTTCCTTTATAATTTCTTGGCTTGCTATATTTTGAACCAAAAGCACTCTCTATTTCTGCTTGGGCACCTTGTCGTGCTTCGTCAGATAAGTTAACACTATCTGTTCTCATATAAGTAATTAAACCTGCTTCGTAAAGGCGTTGCGCCATCGTCATAGTTTTACTTACCGAAAAATATAATTTACGTGATGCTTCTTGTTGTAATGTAGATGTTGTAAATGGTGCCGCTGGTGATTTTTTTGCAGGTTTCTTTTGTAAATCTGAAACTTTAAAACTAGCGGTACTATTCTTTTCTAAAAATTCTTGTGCTGCTTCTTTGGTTGAAAAATTCTTTGGAAGCTTTGCTTTAAAAGTTTGCCCATCTTCGTTTGAAAATTCAGCATCAACCCTATATGAAGCTACAGGCGTAAACCCTTGTATGTCACGTTCTTTTTCAACAATTAACCTTACTGAAACAGATTGCACTCGACCTGCCGACAAACCTCCTTTTACTTTTCGCCAGAGTACAGGCGACAGTTCGTATCCAACTATTCTGTCTAATACGCGACGGGCTTGTTGCGCATCGACCAAATCATAATCAATACCTCTTGGGTTTGCAATTGCTTTTTGAATAGCAGTTTTCGTAATTTCATGAAAAACAATACGTTTTGTTTTTTCTTTATCTAATTTTAAAGTTTCTGCCAAATGCCATGCTATAGCTTCTCCTTCTCGATCTTCATCACTTGCTAACCAAACCCATTCTGCTTTTTTAGCCAAGTCCTTTAGTTTTTTTACAATAGCCTTTTTATCCTTAGAAACTTCATATTTTGGTTTAAAATCACCATCTACATCTACTCCTAATTCTTTGGAAGGCAAATCGGATACATGTCCGAAACTAGACTCTACTTTAAAGTCTTTTCCTAAAAATTTTTCAATGGTTTTTGCTTTTGCTGGTGACTCAACTATCACTAAATTCTTCGCCATACTTCAATTTTTGAAGCTACAAATGTATATGAAAAAAAGTTTATCTGCTGCATTTTACAGCTTATCTGTTCATTTTTTAATCAAAAAAAACGGCTTTTAACACTTTAAAAGCCGTTTTTCTTATATAAAAATAAAAATTTATTTATGAAATTTCATCAACTATTAATAATCAGAATCATCATCATCATCATCATTAAGTCCTATTTTGTCTATCTCACTATGCGCCTTAAAACCTACTACATCTTTATAAATTAAAAATGAAGGTAAGTAAACAATAGATATTGTAAATAGTATCCCTATGCCACAGCCTAATATTCCTAACCCCCCTATAATCAACATAACAAACATAGTCCCAAAAGTGATTAACCATTTTTTATTCCCTAACGCAAAACTTGCTTTCACTATTTCTGTTTCACTTAAATCCGGATTAAAAGCAAAAATAACCGCAAAATAAGACAAAGGAACAAATACATATATATAGGGTATAAGAAACAATCGTTGTGCAGCTGCTGCTATTAAAGTGTAAATAATCCCCAACATAAAAACCTTTGTGAAGTATTCTTTTTTAAGGAAATAAAAATAGTCATCATTTGCTGTTTCTCCAGAATCTATTTGCTTACAAATTCTGTAAAAAGCAGCAACAAAAGCTAACGTTAAAGTACTAACTAAAATATTTTGGGGTATACTGTAAAGTATATTTTGAAAATAAAAATCTGAAAACGATTCTATGTCAAAACCGTTATTAATATCAAAGGCTTTAGGCGCAAGTCCAATAAGCTGAAAGACTAAACTTATTATGAAAGCTGCAATTCCTAGAAACAAAATAACTAAAAACCCTTTAAGCCATACCTTTTTAAATAATTCTATAGAGTTATTAATAATATCACCAAAATCTAAAGATTTGGCATGACTTATTTTTTGTAATAGAGAGTTTAAGGTATGCATTTTGGTTGGTTAAAAAGGTTCGTGGATTTAAAGGTAATTGATTTTTCAAAAATAGCCAGTATATATCACAAAAAAACCACATGATAGCTTAATTGTTTGGTTACAGATATTAATCTCTATTATGAATAATAAATTTAGACACGAATTGCACGAATTTACACGAATCGATTGCCTTATGGTTACGTCAATACTTGACTAAACCAAAAACCTGCTTAGGTTTAAAATTTACCAATTTACAGGTTAATTAGTGAGAATTCGTAAAATTCGTATCCAATACACAATACCGATAATATTATTTTAATGAATACGAGCTTATTAATTCTACACCATCGGCTACATATGTATATTGATACAAAATGTCACCCCCTACCATAAGTAAGCTATTTTCTAACGGAATAACATCTTTAGACTGAATGTTACTATATGCTTTTGTTAGTTCTATTTGTAGTGGATCTGCTTTATCAAATAATTTTAGCCCAGAAGTACCATCACATACAAATAAAGTATTGTCTTTAATGCCTAACCCATAAGGGTTTTCTAAATTGTAGCGACCCGCTAATGTTGGTGTTGATTTATTACTAATATCAATCACCTCTAAAACACTTTCCAACTGCCCACATTCGTTTCCTCCACGCAAAGTTAAATACGCATAATCTCCATCAACAACCACTGGGTCACAACCTTCCCAATGCGTAAACTCAGAAATATATTCTGGCGACGATGGGTTTTCTATATTATAAATATACATCCCATTAGTACTTCCTAAATACAAATAACTGTCTGCCTGAAACATGGTTTCTATATTCCACCCTGCAATTTGTGTATTTTCCAGTACTGGTGATGACAAACTTTGAATATTAAATATAGCCATTTCATAATTTCCAACGGTATACAAATAATTATCTACTATTTGAAAACGTGCTAAAGAACCTCCTTGCCCCGTAACTGATTCTGCTGCAGAGAAAACAATCCCGTCCTGTAACGCAATATCAATAAATTGGTCATCTACTTTCTTGCGTCTCTCGGTAGTTACTGTCCAGCCTACAATAATATTATTTTCCAGATCTATTTTACTATAGTCAACAGCCTCAGCTTCAACAGGGATATTATAATCATAAACATTAAACACATCTTCCAATCTCTCAACCAAAGAAATGGAATTAATATCAGAGATATCAAAAACCACCAAATCTGTTGCACTATCTGCATATAAAAAATCATTTTTTACAGAAATATCTTCATTTCCGGGAATATTAATATATTTAATTGCTTTTGGTAAAACTGGGTTAGAATTATCAATAACATGTACTCCCTCATTAATATCGCTAACAAAAATGTAATCTTTATAAGCATAAATCTTACCAACCTCTTCCATGTTTTTAGGTACGGTAACAGCTATAGAATTTCTAAAATCGGTTTTAGTCATTAGCTCCGGAATGGCTACTTGAACAAGCTCAAAATCAAGATCTTTTTTATCGCAAGACCATACACTTATAAAAACCAGAGGCAAAAAAAGATATCTTAATTTCATAGTAAATAATTTTATTTTAATATGTATAATTTAATGAAGATTCTAAACCTTCAAGATGTAATATAATGTCATTACTTCCACTAATTTGAAGTGGTGTTAAATCAAATGAAATCACCTTTTCAAAATAGGCATCACATAATTCGGTATTTAATAATTGAAGCTTGAGATAACGTTGTTCTGGTGAAGACTCTGCAACAGCACCTGAATCTACTAAATGTAACTCCCATGTACTACCATCGCAACCAGAAGCAGCTATTTTTATAGCTATACAATCATTATTTATGTCTGCATCAATTAAGTCAAAATGATCAGAAACCAGATTATTATAAAGATCCTCATTTATAACAGTTGCCTTATCACAATACTCATTAGGAAGGTTAGTATCATTATCTTCACACTGCATATTTACAAAGCATAATATCACCGAAACAGTAAAAAGAGTCTTCTTTATCATGGTAAAACTTATTTTAAATTAATATTCCAGTACAGGATGTCCGTTTTCACATATTACCCCTACCGGATGTTTCGGTAAATCGCATGTGGAAACAATACCCCATTTTATATTATAAGCTTTTTCTAAATTTGTATAAGTTTCTACTTTTTGTAAAAAACTTGCTGTATCTATTTTTGTAGAATAAGCTATATATCCTTTAGGTCCGCCACAGGCTTTAGCACCGTAAGCGGTAAAAGTCCAGTCGTTAGCATCGGTACAAGCAACACTTATTGACAACTTATAAATCTCATCAAATAAATCCATTAGTTCCCTATAATCCTTTTCCTGATCTGTCAGTTCCCTTTGTACAACCAATTCGTTCGCAGTAATTGATACAATACGCCAACCATAGTTTGTAGGGTAATTATCTTTCGTTATTTTTATAAGTGTATCATCTAATTGCCATATTCCATCAATATCGAAAAAAAACAATGGAGGTGTTGCACACCAACCAGAAGAACGCTCTACAAAATCACCATTTTCTTTAAATAAAATTCCGTAACCCTCTTCAGGCAAGGACACTGCTCTTTCAAATGTTATTTTTTCACCATCGTATATCGGGTCTACCCAATTACCTATTAATAAATTATCCGGGTCTGAAGTAATGGAATCATCATCTGCACATTGCATGTTCAAAAAGCACAACATAACAGAAACAACAAAGAAAATCTTTTTCATAATAAAAAGCATTTTTAATGTTTTGTTTTTTAAATAGATACTAAAAGTACATTTTGGTTGCGTAAACGCTGTTTAGTATTTCTCAAAATCAAAAAAAATTAAACTGCCACTTTGTCATAAAATACAAATAAATTGTATCTTTGCATACTTATTGACTGCTATCAGTTTCGATATACTATGGAGAAAATTATAGATGAAAATAAACAAGGTGAATCTCTTGTTTTAGACCAAAAAGAAGGTAACAACCGTAAACTTTTTATTGAAAGTTACGGGTGTGCTATGAATTTCAGCGATAGCGAAATTGTAGCTTCTATTATGGCAGATCAGGGGTTTAATACAACACAGAATTTAGAAGATGCCGATTTGGTTTTGGTAAACACCTGCTCCATTCGAGACAAAGCAGAACAAACCGTACGTAAGCGTTTAGAGAAATACAACGCTGTAAAAAGAACACATAATCCAAAAATGAAAGTTGGGGTTTTGGGTTGTATGGCAGAACGATTAAAAACAAAGTTTCTTGAGGAAGAAAAAATTGTCGACTTGGTTGTTGGTCCGGATGCCTATAAAGATTTACCAAACCTTTTAGCTGAAGTTGACGAAGGACGCGACGCTATTAATGTCATTCTTTCAAAAGAAGAAACCTATGGCGATATTTCACCGGTACGCTTAAACACAAATGGTGTTACCGCTTTTGTATCAATTACACGTGGTTGCGATAATATGTGTACTTTTTGTGTCGTTCCTTTTACACGTGGGCGTGAGCGCAGTAGAGACCCACAAAGTATTTTGGAAGAAGTAAATGATTTATGGAACAGAGGTTTTAAAGAAATTACGCTATTGGGTCAGAATGTAGATAGTTACCTTTGGTACGGTGGTGGATTGAAAAAAGATTTTGAAAAAGCTAGCGAAATTCAAAAAGCAACATCTGTAAACTTTTCAAAGTTATTAGAATTATGTGCTAAAGCACAGCCAAAAATGCGTATTCGTTTTTCAACATCAAATCCACAAGATTTAACATTAGATGTGGTTAAAACCATGGCTAAATACGATAATATTTGCAACCATATTCACTTACCTGTACAGAGTGGTAGCGATCGTATTTTAAAAGAAATGAATCGCCTGCACACGCGAGAAGAATACATATCCTTAATTGATAACATTCGTCAAATCATTCCAGATTGTGCCATAAGTCAGGATATGATAGTTGGTTTTCCTACCGAAACTGAAGAAGATTTTCAAGACACTATGTCTTTGATGGATTATGTAAAATATCATTTCGGATATATGTTTACCTACTCTGAACGTCCGGGAACTATGGCCGAACGTAAAATGGAAGACGATATACCAGAACCTGTAAAGAAAAGAAGACTTGCAGAGATGGTTGCGCTTCAGCAAGAACATAGCAGAGTAAGAACCGAAGCTCAGTTAAACACTGTTGTGGAAGTATTAATTGAAAAAGAATCTAAAAAATCGAACCAACAATGGTCTGGAAGAAACCCACAAAATACGGTGGTTGTTTTTCCAAAAGCTCATTACAAAATTGGCGATTTGGTCATGGTAAAAACTACAAGCTGTACCAGCGCAACACTTATCGGTGAAGCAATTGGATATTCTGAAAACAATTAAATGCAGATGACAGAATTCAATTTTAACAACAAAATATTTTCGTTAACAGAAAATTCTGAAAACGGGAAAGTGAGTTCTGAAACCATATTTAAGTATAAACAGGAAGGCCATTTGGTTACAGCAAATTATTATGGAGGCACCATTAAATATGGAAAAATAATTGCTAGTTTAGAAGAGAACAAGCTCAACATGCTATACCAATGCATAACAACAGAAAATGAATTAAAGGCCGGAAAGGCAATTGCTAATATAAGCTTAGCTAAACATAATAAAATTAAACTCACACTCCATTGGGAGTGGTTAAATGGTAAAAAAGAAACAGGTGTTTCTGAATATATTGAGCAATAAAAATTAAAAAGATTCCCTCCCGTCCCGATAGCTATCGGGAGTTATCGGGATTTGCGGGAATGACAAAGAAAATAATTAAATGGAATCAATTCAATCTATAAAACAACGCTTTGGCATTATTGGTAATACACCATCTTTAAATCGTGCTATTGAAAAAGCGATTCAGGTAGCTCCCACCGATATTTCGGTTTTAGTTACTGGAGAAAGTGGGGTTGGTAAAGAAAGTATTCCCAAAATAATACACCAATTATCTCATAGAAAACACAATAAATATATTGCTGTAAACTGCGGTGCTATTCCCGAAGGAACTATAGACAGTGAACTTTTTGGTCACGAAAAAGGAGCCTTTACAGGAGCCACTCAAACTAGAGAAGGTTATTTTGAAGTAGCCGATGGTGGTACTATTTTTTTGGATGAAGTTGGTGAGCTTCCTTTAACCACTCAAGTACGTTTATTACGTGTTCTGGAAAATGGAGAGTTTTTAAAAGTAGGATCTAGTAAAGTACAAAAAACCAATGTTCGTATTGTAGCCGCAACTAACGTAAACATGTTTGAGGCCATTGATAAGGAAAAGTTTCGTGAAGATTTATATTATAGACTAAGCACGGTAGACATACATTTACCCCCATTACGAGAGCGTCGAGAAGATATTCATTTATTATTCAGAAAATTTGCCAGTGATTTTGCTCTTAAATATAAAATGCCAACTGTTAAACTAACAGATCCTGCCGTACAAATGCTAACAAAGCATCGATGGGGCGGTAATATTCGTCAGCTTCGCAATATCGCAGAGCAATTATCGGTTTTAGAACAAGATCGTACTATAAGTGCTTCAACACTTCAAAACTATTTACCTAGTGCGAATACTAATTTACCAGCAGTTATTAAAACATCAAAATCTGAAAGTGATTTTAGTAGTGAACGGGAAATTTTGTACAAAGTCCTTTTCGATATGAAAAGCGATTTAAACGACTTAAAAAAACTTACCATGGAGCTCATGAAAAATGGTAACACAAAAGATGTTGAGAAAAATAACGAAAGTTTAATTCAGAAAATTTATGGTAACGATGACGACAATGATACGAGCTTTAAAGAACCCATCGAAAACAATGATGTGATCTCTATTCCGGAACATACACCTAGTGACATTGAAATAGTAAATATTCAAGACAAATACCATTTTGCTGAAGAGATTGAAGAAGAAGAAACCTTATCATTACACGACAAAGAATTAGAATTAATAAAAAAATCGCTCGAACGTCACAACGGAAAGCGTAAATTAGCTGCCGCCGAACTTGGTATTAGTGAACGTACTTTGTATAGAAAAATTAAGCAGTATGATCTTTAGGTTAGTTAGTAGTGGTCAGTTGCAGTTTTTAGTCCAAATTACAACAAAACTACGAACTATTCGTTTTGCAAATATCAACTAAGTGCCACACCTAATATGCCTTATTGAGTACAAGCCGGAGTGTAACAAAAGTATTTATAACTATTAGATGACGTTTTTCAAATTAATTATTCTTAGTGCTAGTATATCGGTAATAGTTTTTGGGTGCAAAGCAAAATACTCATTAGATAATATTAATATAGGAAATGCAAATACATTTCAAATTAATAATTTTAGTAATACTGCCGATTTAGTTGAGCCAGATATAAGTAGATATTTCACATTATCTTTGCAAGAATTATTACTAAATCAAACAAAATTAAGTCTAGTAAAATCTAATGGCGATTTGGTTTATGAAGGAGAAATTACAGATTATAAAATTTCACCAATTAACGCTACATCTCAGAATACAACAGATCAAAACAGATTAAATATAAGTATAAGAGTTAGATTTTTTAATAAATTAAAAAAAGACAGTAATTTTGAACAAACTTTTTCGTTTTTTTATGATTATCCCAGAAACAAAAATCTTATAGGAAATCTGAAAAACGAAGCTATTAGTGAAATTTTTGAACGCATAACACATGATGTCTTTAATGCTACACTAACTGCTAAATGGTAGACTGAAAAATTAAATGAAGTAAAAACACATGAAAATAGCTAAATATATATCCTTACTGTCAATTATACTAACACTTACAAATTGTGGTTTTTATTCATTTACAGGAGCATCCATTCCTGCAAATGTTAAAACATTTCAAGTCAATCGTTTTGAGAATACCTCATTATTAATAGAACCTGGTTTAGAAAGAGATTTTAAATTAGCTCTTGAAGATTTAATACAAAATCAAACCAACCTCAGCCTTGTTACTTCAAATGGTGATTTAGTTTACGAGGGAGAAATAACTAATTATAGAATCTCGCCAACTACCTCAACATCTGAGAACACAGCTGCTCAAAACAGATTAACGATTAGTGTTAAGGTACGTTTTTTTAACAGAAAGAAAACAGAAGATGATTTGGAGCAAAGTTTTTCATTTTTTTATGATTACCCCGGGAGCTCTCAACTAGTTGGTACAATAAAAACAACAGCTCACGAAGAAATTTTTGAACGTTTAACACAAGATATTTTTAATGCAACTTTAGCCAAATGGTAGCCTAATGAACTCTACAGATTTCGTAAACATATTGCAGCATCCGCAAACCATAACGCATCAACAAACAGATGCCATAAAATCTGTTATCAATGAGTTTCCTTATTTTCAATCGGCTCGTGCCGTATATCTTAAAGGTTTAAAAAACGTAAGCAGTTTTAAGTACAATCAAGAACTTAAAATTACGGCAGCTTATACAACAGACAGGAGTATTTTGTTTGATTTCATTACATCGGAAGCATTCATTCAAAATGAAATTTCGCAATCTATAAAACAAAATACAGCACACTTAAAAGACATTAATGTTACTGTAGAAGATATTTCGATAAATAAAAGTGTTAAGGTAGACCATTCTTTAAAACGACAGATTAAAGACACTGTGGGCGTGTTGGATCCATCGTTATTTCAACCTAAAGAAGATCGTTTTGAAAAAACAGCAAATTTTACTTTAGACGAATCTGAAACTATAGAAAACGTTACTAAAGAAACAAAAACACAAGAGATATCCATTAACGATATATTAAGTCTTGGTAAACCTCTTCAATTTGATAAAGCAGAAACACATTCCTTTAACGAATGGTTAAAATTAGCACATTATAAACCCATTGAAAGAGGCGAGGACAAAAGTAAAGATCTCATAGAAACAGAACCCGTAAAGGATACATCTCCAGATGTTTTAGACAAGGATAAAAAGTTTGAGCTTATTGATAAATTTATTACAACAAACCCGAAAATAAATCCTTTTAAAGCTACAATTAAAAAAGGCAATATTGCAAAAACGCAAATGATACAACCTGAAGCCTTAATGACTGAGACCTTAGCACGTATCTATGTAGAACAGAAAAACTATAAAAAAGCAATTCAATCTTATAAAATTTTAAGTTTGAAATATCCAGAAAAAAGTGGTTTCTTTGCAGACCAAATCAAAGCAATAGAACAATTACAAGAACAAAATAATACAGAATAATGAGTACGTTTACAATATTTTTAATACTAATTGTAGTAGTAGCATTTTTACTAGTTGTGGTAATTATGGTTCAGAATCCTAAAGGAGGTGGATTATCATCATCTTTTGGTGGCGGTGGCACACAACAACTAGGTGGTGTAAAAAAGACAACAGACTTTTTAGATAAAAGTACATGGACTTTAGCAACCCTGTTATTAGCTTTAATATTAGCTTCTAATTTAGCCATTAACAGAGGGGCGGAAAGTATAGACTCTAAAGCTTTAGATGAAGATGCAGCAACAACTGCACCTGCTTTACCTGCTCCACTACCAGCAGCTAACGATCCTGCAACAGCAACACCTGAAAATTCTACAGAAGAATAATTTCACTTAATAAAAGAAACAAAAAATGCCAGCTTTAAAAGTTGGCATTTTTTGTTTCTGCCTATACGTTAGGTCAGTCTGCAAGTTTGTCAGTTCTCAAGTATTGGCACATTTTTAGTATAACGCATAAGCATCAGAAAATAATAATTAATAAATTAAAAAATAAAACAAATGGCATTAAACATTAAACCATTAGCAGACCGTGTTCTTATTGAACCTGCTGCAGCCGAAACTACAACGGCATCGGGAATTATTATTCCAGATAACGCTAAAGAAAAACCACAAAAAGGAAATGTAGTAGCAGCTGGAAAAGGCACCAAAGACGAACCTATTACTGTAAAAGTTGGTGACACTGTTTTATACGGAAAATATGCTGGAACCGAACTTAAACTGGAAGGTAAAGACTATTTAATTATGCGTGAAAGCGATATTTTAGCAATTATATAATTAGTTGCTTTTTTTATTCCCCGAATCCCGATAACTATCGGGAGGGAATTCTATCAAAAAACTAAATTTTAATAAAACAGGTTCTCGCCTTAGCGGGAATAACAACAAAATTTTTAAAAATGGCAAAAGATATAAAATTTGATATTGAAGCACGCGATGGTTTAAAACGTGGTGTTGACGCATTAGCTAATGCAGTAAAAGTAACTTTAGGCCCTAAAGGACGTAATGTAATTATTAGTAAAAGTTTTGGGGCTCCCCAAGTAACTAAAGATGGGGTTTCCGTTGCTAAAGAAATAGAACTTGATGATGCTCATGAAAATATGGGTGCCCAAATGGTAAAAGAAGTTGCTAGTAAAACTAACGATTTAGCCGGTGACGGAACTACAACTGCTACTGTTTTAGCACAAGCCATTGTAAAAGAAGGTTTAAAAAATGTAGCCTCTGGCGCAAATCCAATGGATTTAAAACGTGGTATTGATAAAGCCGTTGATGCTATTACTACCAACCTAGAAAAACAAGCTCAAAAAGTAGGTAACTCTTCTGAGAAAATAAAGCAAGTAGCTGCCATTTCTGCAAATAACGATGACACTATTGGAGAGTTAATAGCTCAAGCTTTTGAAAAAGTTGGTAAAGAAGGTGTGATTACTGTTGAAGAAGCAAAAGGTATGGAAACATACGTTGATGTTGTTGAAGGTATGCAATTTGACAGAGGATATTTATCGCCTTACTTTGTAACAGATGCTGACAAAATGATTGCTGATTTAGAGAATCCATACATTTTATTATTTGATAAAAAGATCTCTAACTTACAAGAAATTCTTCCAATCTTAGAACCGGTTGCACAATCTGGTCGTCCGTTATTAATTATCGCAGAAGATGTAGACGGACAAGCTTTAGCTACTTTGGTAGTAAACAAATTACGTGGTGGTCTTAAAATTGCTGCTGTTAAAGCACCCGGTTTTGGAGACAGACGTAAAGCTATGCTAGAGGATATTGCCATCTTAACAGGTGGTACTGTGATTTCTGAAGAAAGAGGATTTACTTTAGAAAATGCAGATTTATCTATGCTTGGAACTGCTGAAACTGTAACCGTAGACAAAGACAATACAACTATTGTTAATGGTGCCGGCATTGCTAAAGACATTAAAGCCAGAGTAAACCAAATTAAAGCTCAAATAGATACTACAACGAGCGATTACGATAAAGAAAAACTACAAGAGCGTTTAGCTAAATTAGCTGGTGGTGTTGCCGTACTTTATGTTGGAGCTGCCAGTGAAGTGGAGATGAAAGAAAAGAAAGATCGTGTTGACGATGCTTTACATGCTACCAGAGCTGCTGTTGAAGAAGGCATTGTTGCAGGTGGTGGTGTTGCTTTAGTTAGAGCAAAATCGGTTTTAGAAAAAATTACTACCGATAATTTAGATGAAACTACTGGTGTTCAAATTGTAAATAAAGCAATTGAATCGCCATTACGTACCATCGTAGAAAATGCAGGTGGAGAAGGTAGCGTAGTAATAAACAAAGTTTTAGAAGGTAAAAAAGACTTTGGTTACGATGCTAAATCTGAAGCTTACGTAGATATGCTTAAAGTAGGTATTATCGATCCTAAAAAAGTAACACGTATTGCCTTAGAAAATGCAGCCTCTGTTTCTGGAATGATTCTTACTACCGAATGTGCTTTAATTGACATTAAAGAAGAAGCGGCTCCAGCTATGCCTCCAATGGGCGGTGGCGGTATGCCAGGAATGATGTAAGTCGAAAATTTCGAACACTCAAATTATATTAAAAAACCTCAATCTGGGATATGTATTCAGATTGAGGTTTTTTTATGGCGTTTTCTAAGATAATAAAAGCCTTTATTTTAAGACTCTGGCTCCTTCTATTTCAAACTGGCAATCACTAGAGCATTAAACCATTATTACACTCATATTTCTTCTTATTATACCTTTTTTTGTACACTAAATTCAATCATTTGTGACATTAAAATTGCTACTCATTACATTTTTTCAAATCTCCTTTTATTTATTCCCCATCTTTAAATTGTTAAAAGTAAAAACTAAGTTGTTAAAATAATTTCGAAACATAATCAAAAGAGAGGTTTTCGATTAGCAACTTCTATGTTTTCTTTTAATTACAAAGGCGGAACCCGAAAAGCCTGTATTAAACAGAGTAAGGATTAAACATTAATATAATGGCACAAATACAGATTCCAAATGGTGATAGTTACCCTTGTGAACTATTAGAAAGAAGACCAGAAAACAAATTGATAGTAAAAATGGCAGGTTTAAATGGGTTTAATGCAGTCCAGGGAAGTCATGGAGAAGGCAAACTTCTAGATGGTGGACATAGTTATCCAATTGCCCTTCCCGGAATTACCCAAAATCCAGATACTTACGTAATTAAGTTTACTCAAATAGCATAGCTACGTTTCGCTACTAAAAACAAAAGTGTAGGGTTATTGCATAACATCACTATATAGTGAGTGCTTTTATTTGCTTAATTGCAGTATTCGAAATGCACCTTGAGTTACCAAAATAAATACGATTGTTCCAATAATCAAATCAGGTTTATTGGAATTCAGCCAACTTACCATAACTCCTGCGATTATCACTCCTAAATTAATAATCACGTCATTCGAGGTGAAAATCATACTCGCTTTTATGTGTATCTCTTCTTTGCTCTTCGACTTTTGCAAAATGTAAATACAAATTCCATTTGCAATAAGAGCTAAAATCGAGATGATAATCATAGTTGAAAAATCAGGAAGTTTCTCGTCTCCGAAAAACCGTCTTAAAACTTCCAAAAATCCTATAATCGCAAGTGTGAGTTGAAAATACCCAGCAAGTTTGGCTATCTGTTTTTTCTTAATCAATGTCCCACCAACTGCAAAAAGACTAATTCCATAAACAAAACTATCCGCAAGCATATCTAAACTATCGGCAATAAGCCCCATAGATTTTGAAATCAAGCCTGTGGCCATCTCAATAATAAAAAAAGTAAAATTGATTATAAGTACAGACCAAAGTAACTTTTTTTGATTTGTATTTTCTTTAAAATTTGTTTGGCTGGTCTGTTCAGTCGATATTCTTTTTCCACCTAAATTCAGTTCGATAACAGACTTTTCAATTTGGTCTATTTCTCCTTTGTGAAAAACGGTTAACTTTCGGTTAGGAATGTCAAAGTCTAAATTTGCAATACTTGAAATTCCGTCCAATTTCATTCGGATAATATTTTCCTCCGAAGGACAGTCCATTTTAGTAATTTCAAATATTGTTTTATTCACTTGGCTTCTTATCTGCTTTTAAGATCCTTCGAAGTTTAAATATCTGAGTCTTAAAAATTCTATTAATTTATACGCAAAAAATAGATTGGAAATCCTAATGAAGTTTCCTTTTCAATTATTTTAAATCCAATTTTCTGGTATAATCTCAAATTATATTCCGATACTGTATCTATAATCACAGGCAGTTTATTAGCTGAATGATATTTAAGTACACTTAGCATTAATTTCCCTGCTTTTATTTTTCCTTTAACCCCACTTTTTACCCCTATTATCATTGGTCTAATATGATTTTCTTTTGGATAATGTCGCTTAGCTATATACTGTCGTTTAATAACTTTTATCAAGCCTTTAACCCCAATACATCTAAATACCAAGCCTATATCAAACCATATAGTTTTAAGTGTGACTTTTTCTTTTTCAGTATATTTAATCAAAACACAAGCTTCTTTATCGTCTGATAAAAAAACATCTCCAAAAAGCATGGCTCTTTCAAATAAATACCCCATTAAAACCCGCATACGCTCTACACGTTTTTCATCCTGTTTTACGATTAAGTTGATAGAGCTATCTTCCTTATAACTTTCAAAAGCCGATGTTAATATATCTATTACTATTTCTTTGTCTTTGTTACTTGCTTTAATCAACTTCTAATAGGTTTATATTAATTTTAGGGTTTTGTTATGCATATAGCTTTTCTATAAAATCATCAACTATATCTTAAATAATATGTTTAATTCTCTTCTGTATTGAGATACAGTTTCTACGCATAAAATTAAAAGATAGAAAAGACTTCTCTATAACTAAAATAACATCATATTGTTTATTCTTACTTAATACCATACCGGTTGCAAAAACCAGCATCAGAACTAGTCAAGAATATTTTACCACAATAAGAGTTTGTTAAATTAACTATTTAGCTGAATTTTAACAAAAATACATTTTATATTTCTTGAATCTATCAAAAAAAACAACTACTAAATTATGGTAAAAATATTTTAACAAGTCATAAAAAAATTGAAACAAAACCCTTCCTCTCTAAAAGACTCATTTAGTGCTGTTTACAAAACAAAGAAGTTAAAAACGTCGTAAACCAATATTATCAATAATGACAGAATTATTTTTTATCAAAATTATTACAAAAAAATAAGTATAATCTTATCAATAACATGAATGAATAGTATTTTTATTACTTTTTTTGTTAAAAAATCAATAAATTATTAATATCTTTAAAGAGGTGAATTTGGTTTACCAAATCAAAAAACCAACAACCTACTTTATGTGAAAAACGAAAACAACGAGCTTTTTCTTTCTAGTTGGTTTCATTGATTTTTCCATTTATTCTATCTGCAACCACGTATACAGTTAACTCTGTAGAAGGCTTCAGTAATCTATCACTTAAGAAAGTGAGAATAACATTAATATTAGGCTTGAACCCTGTTATTAATCGATTAGTATTTTTCTATGAAAATAATTAAACAACTTATAGTATTAAACATAAACAACTTAAACATTTTATAAAAAGTATTTATCACAAAAAAAGACAACAATTAAGACAACTAAAAAATTGAAATCCCAAAACTAGTAATTATGAAAAAACTAAAACCTAATTATGAATACGGAAACAATTACAGGTACAATTTTTGTGACCTCGTTGTCTATTATTTCCTTTGGCCAAAGCTCTATAGCACACCCATCAATAGGCATCTACACAGAAAAAGCCAATCCGAACCAAAGCTTTTATTTACACATCGTATTAAAAATAAAGCACACAGTTTCTGAAGCTAGTGAAAGAAGCGTTCTTCTAAAATTTTCTAAAAGCTCAGTTACATGGAATTCAATACCTTCAATAAAACCATCTTTTGCTTATGGTAGTAAAGACGGTAGTGCTTATTATATAGATGTTACTGACTATATATCCAGTCAATTATCAAGTAGCAGCTCCGTTTTTACGTTTAAGCTATTTACTATTAGTACCATAAATTCCACTATTACTTTTACTTCAAATGAAACCAGTAATTGGGGTAACAGATCACAGTTACAATATTATTCTTCTAAGTACTTAGACACCCCACTATACAATATTCATGACACAACTTCTATTGGCATATATTCAAGAGGTAATTATTATACAAGAGACGTATTAAAAAGTCGTAATGAGGTAAATACAATTTATCAATGCAGAGGTGACCCCAATAATATTCTAATACTACCGGTTTTTTCCTATAGAAAAAATTGTAAAAACACCTAGCATATTATAGACCCAAATGATAATGCAGGTTTAAACTCTATTAGTTAAGGAAGAGATTGCCTTCATCTACATCTATACCAAGGAAAATAAACTTAAAATAATAAATTATGTACAAATTATTACACAACATCGCACTAATTTCAATATTACTAATAGCACTATGTTTAAGTACAAGTGCAAACGCTTTGAAATTATACAAAAACGAAATCGCCACAAATAAGATAGCATACAATAATGCTTTTACCGAAACTGAATTTCTTTCAATTTTAAATACAATTGAAGATCATATTTCTGGAGCTTCAATTTTATCAGGAACCGAGATAGAAGCCCAACAAACAGCTTTAGAAGCAATTATCGATGTATTGTCTTATAGTTCTACAGTTATCGAAAAATCTTTTGAGGTAGTAGAATTATTTGAAACAGTAAAAGGCCCATTATTTGTTCAAGGATCTACAACCCAAGGTTCCTTTTCAAGAACAGCAACAGGCCTTGAACTTGAAAAATTCATGTTTTATTTACAGCAATCTATTATTGATTACTCGTATACCGTCGACAACCTTAAAAACTATACAAGTGTTTTTGAAAATGAAGGATATAAAACTGCCGATTTTTTTCCTGGAGCAGTAGCAGCTCCTTCAAATTCCAATACTACGGTTCAGGTTAGCATCAATGCCACCCAACAAGCAACCGTAGGAAGACCTTCTGGAGCAGAAGCAGTTGATGCAGTAAGAGCTACTGGTTGTTATTTAGCACCAGGTAGCCTAGCAACTATTACCGTACCAAACTCCTTAGTCAATAATGGGTTTGGCATTCGTGTAGGGGCACATACATGGAATCTGGAAAATAAAGCATCAGCAACACGTCTGGATAGAGTGTCTTTGTCCTATCCAATAAACAGTACAACAATAATCGTAGGAAACCCTTTGGGAGGTAACATATATATCGAAGTGCCTTATCTGGCAAATGCAGGTGTGATTAGTGTTTCTTTAAAAAATGTAGTACGCTCACCTTTTTTTTCTAATACAAAAGCCAACAAAACATCACTATCGGACTGGCAAAACACACAACGTCACTATCCGGGGGCTTTTGCAGATTTTGAAAGTGAAAAATTCATACTGCAAGTTCCTACCAGCTGGATCAATAACTTTAATGACCCTGAAACAATGATGGAGGAATGGGATGACGCCGTAGATGCATGTTTAGAACTCTTGGCAAGACAAACTAATTTATCAGATGCCAAACCCCCTATTTATATGCAAGTAGATCGAACGTTTAGAGGAGGGGCTTATTTCCCCGGATACCCAATGTCCAATACAAACTACAACCCTTTAGCGACTGCTAATGGAGACGGATCCGACCATAGATATTTACAAGGCCCTACTGCAACAATTTGGCAAGATATTCACGAGTGGGGGCATCAGTTTTATGTATCAAAATTTTATGGAGAGCAAGAAGGTATAGTAAACTTTTTTTATGTAGCTGTAATGAATAAAAAGTTTGGGGTAGATTTAAATACGGCTTTTGAAAACTGTCTATCACCTGCATTAAACGCTAATTTAGACGATGCAGCAAAAATGTGGATGGTTACTGAAAACTTTAGGCAGGGAAACTCAATGAGTATTATTTCTGGAAATTACCGACACGAAGTTGCATATCAGCACCGAGGATTTGGTAGATATGTTGAAATGGTAAATCTTTTTGGTTGGGAATCTCTCGAAAATTTTTGGGAATTGGTTAATGAAGAACATGCTATTTCTCCTAATCCGACGGCACATACCGGAGAATCTGCAGACGCACGAATTTTACGAATGTCTAAAGGAGCTGGTGTTGATGTAAGACCTTTGATTCATTTTTGGGGCGTACAACCAGATGATTTTGAATCATTAGCAACAGATATTGAAGCGAATGATTTAAAGCCTTCTAAGCTTATTTACGACCAATTACTTTATTATAAAGAAATACTTCCTGCCGACAATGCAGAACTTTTAGATCATGCTTTGGATTTATATCCCGGAGGTTTGTCAAGTACTGCTGATACACGTCATGGTAACGGCTGGTATTATGCTTTATCTCAGGTATATGATGAATCGTATGGTAATTTAGGTAAACAGGCGCTGCAAGATATTATCGATTTATATTTTCCCGATGGATCTCCTGAAGAAAATTTTATTCCAGACCCTAATAAAACCTATTATATAGACGTACCACATCATAATTTAAGACTTGCAGCAACGGGAGAAAGCGAAGATCCTTATACAACAAGCACCAATACGACAGGAGATGATGTCGAATGGAAATTTGTTGACAAAGGGAATGGATACTGGCACGTGCAACGTGCAGCCGGAGGTTCTGTTCCTAGATTACGTACCGATAATTCTGCCAATGCAGATATGCAAGGGATTGCATGGAATGGCAGTTGGACTTATTATGAATTTACCAAAGGGGCTTCTAATAACACCTTTTTCTTTACTTTACCCGATGGCCCTACCAACTATAAAAGGCTACAAGTAAATAATAGTGGGGCTGTTAAAATGGTTTCTACTAACAGTAATGGTACTTGGGAATCGTTTTCTATTTCCGAAGTCACTGATACTGATGACAATCTGGCCTTATATGGTACAGCCTCTCAGTCTACTACGGCATATAACGGCGCGGCTTCCCGAGCTATTGATGGCAATACCAATGGGGTGTACAATAATGGTTCTGTAACCCACACTTCTGCTACTACAGGTTCTTGGTGGCAGGTCGTACTTGCTCAGCAAGCTCATATTAACGATATAGTTATTTACAACAGAACAGATTGCTGCACCAATAGATTGTCCAACTTTACTGTGCTTATTTCCGACAATAATAACAATACCGTTTATAATCAAACCTTTACCAGTACGCCTAATCAATCTTTTACCATTAATACCGGAGGGGTGTCTGGTAGAACGGTCAGGGTGAGTACTAATTTAACAAATACGGCTCTATCTTTAGCAGAAGTTGAAGTTTTTGGGAGCTATACTTCTAGTTTTTCCAAGAGCGTTAATACTAAATTGCCTCTCGATAAAAACGAAAATAGCGCTGTTATAAACATAAGCCCAAACCCTGTTATTAATCACTTAAAAATATCCATAAACAATTCAGAAACAACGACATATAAAATATTTAATACTATTGGAGAAATGGTTGTTTCTGGCAACGTTTCCAGGAGCAACGCTTCGGTTAACCTAAGCCATTTATCTGCTGGAATTTATTTTGTTAGAGTTATAAATGAACAAAATATTAAAACAATGAAACTCATTAAAAAATAGCTATATTCCTATTAATGAGTTTGCAGCAAAAAGGGCATCTAAAATTACTTTTTAGATGCCCTTTTGTTATTTTTTAACATATTTTAATCTGTCGCTTTTAAACAACAAATTAACCTAATTTATATTGAAGTTTTAAAAATATCACATTAAGAATGAGATAAAAAACTGTCATTCAATGTTATAGAATTTCAATGATTATGCTCATCATCTTCTTTGTGCTTTTCTTCTCCCTTATGCTCATCTTGCACAACTTCATCTCGGTATTTACAACATGGGTGCACCGTAGCATAAGCTTCATCAGTTGCTTTTATATCTTTAACGTCATGACCAACAGCAAGAATTTTAGATTGAATAGTGTCTATATTCGTTTTACGTTCATCATAAATTAATTTTAATTCATGAGTTTTCACATTCCATACCGCAGATTTAACACCTTTAGTATTCAAACTAGCTTTTTCAATACGGGTTTTACACATTAAGCAAACACCATCGACCTCTATAGAGGCTCTAGCGTTTTTGTTTTGTGCGAATGTTACTGTTGTTATTAATATTGTTAATACTGTTATTATTTTTTTCATAATTCATGTTTTTTTATCATTCCCTCGAAGGAGGGAATCTTTTATATTGAAATTTAATTTTATAAAATGGGTTCCTGCCTTCGCAGGAATTTAAATCTTAAATCGAAATCCTGCATAATACATACTTCCAAAAATGGGGCCGTATACAAATGTTGTATCAAAATTCGCTCCAAAAGGGTCGTCAGCCCCTAATATAGGATTAGACTGCCTCACATTAGTTATGTTTTCACCTCCTAAATATACTTCAAATTTTGGAGAAAATACTTTAGTTATCTGTGCATTTAAAGTAGCGAGTGTTGGTGTTTTATCTGGTAATTGATACGCTATAGGATTTGCCTCTGTTGATGAAAAACGTTGTTCTCCCAACCAATTAAACGTCGCATCAAATTTCCATTGGCCACCTCCTTCTTGTTTCTGTGTTTCATACGATGTATTTGCAAATAAGCGATGTGTTGGCACTAATGGTTTTGACAATTTTCCTGAATTATAATCTGTTTTAACGTCATAATATTTATAGGCCATTCGTAAATCGAAATGCTCAAATACATTATAATTTAATTCCACCTGAAAACTATTCGCATAACTATCTCCTTCCAGATTATAGAAACTCACTTCTTGTGGATTTTCATAATCGACTACCACTTGATTTTCAAAATCGGTTTTATAATAATCTAAAGTAATATCTGCTTTTCTTCCAAAAAGATTAAAGCCTTGCAAATAAGACAATCCATAGTTCCATGCGATCTCCGGATCTAAACCATAAATATTTCCTGTCGTGTTTATAATATTAATGGCTCGCGATGTTGAGAACAGTTGTTGATTCTCGGCAAAAATATTAGCACTTCGTTTTCCGCGTCCAAAAGATGCTCTTAATGCCGATTTTTCCCAAGGTGTATAACGGGCATGAAAACGAGGTGTTGCAAATGTACCTAGCAAGTTATGATAATCAACTCGCAAACCCGCTGTTAAATTTAACTTCTCTAAATTATCGTAATTGTATTCGAAAAATGCACCAACAGATGTTTCTGTCCTTTCATAATCTATCGTGTTAACAAACTCATCATAATGATCGTAGGTATAACTAACTCCCGTTTTTACTTTGTGTCTGGAATCACTAATAATAGAGTTATAAATAGCATTGGCATATAAACTATTATGAGTAATGTCGTATTGATTAAACCCAAAATAAGAATCTTGCTTATGGCTACTAAATGCTGTTTGAACTCCTAAACTTTGGTATGGAATTTCTGGGTTCACATAGCCTAATTTAGCGGATATCTCATAACGCCTTGTATCAATTTCACTTCCCCATACCTCATCTCCACTCAGTACAGGATTATTTGTTGTTAATTTATCTGTATCTGGATTAAAACCAAGTTGTCCTGTTTGTTTTTCATCATTTAAAAATTTAAGATTGATAAAACTCACAAAACCTTTTTCTGCATTGGTATATTGCCAACGATTCATAACATTAATTTGATGGTACTTAGGCATATCTAAAAAACCATCATGGTTCACATCATGTTCTTCATTATGTGTATTACCATGTAAGTACAACCCTGTATGCCATTTGTCACTCACTTTAGTATTTATATGGGTATTTAATTCTAAACGTTCGCTAGTAGCTCCATACAGATTAACAAACAACTTATCATCGGTTGCTGGTTTTACTAATTCTGCATTTATTTGTCCCGCTATACTTTCATAACCATTTACTACACTCCCTGCTCCTTTTGTTATTTGAATACTCTCCACCCAAGTTCCGGGTATAAAACTCAACCCAAATGCTTGTGAAGCTCCACGAATGGACGGAATATTTTCGGTAGCAATTAAAATATACGGACTATTAAGTCCTAACATTTTTATTTGCCGCGTACCTGTAACAGCATCGGCAAAATTCACATCAATAGATGGATTAGTTTCAAAACTCTCGGAAAGATTACAACAAGCTGCTTTTAACAACTCATCACTACTTACTGTAAAAACATTAGTAGCTTGCAAATACGACTTTGCCGTGGCCTGTTTTCTGGAGGTTACTGTTATTTGCTCTAAATCACTGGTTGGTTGTAACCAATGGCGAATCGTTTTAGGCTCTGTAATAGTAAGTGTATCGGTTTTAAAGCCTACATAACTAATAATTAGTTTTGTATATTCTTTTTGGTAAGGTATGGTAAACTTACCATCTATATCGGTTACAGTTCCTACAGACGTATTTAACCAATAGACATTTGCTCCCGGTAAACCGATAGGTTCATTTTTTTCATTTGCTTCCAAAATCGTCCCGCTAATTTTATCTTGAGACGTTATTATCATGGGAAGTATTAATAATATATAAAATATGTTTTTCATTTAATTGTAGGTTTTAATCAGCATGGTAATTGCCATAACAATCATAATACTGTTTTCAATAAATGTTGCTTTAGTCATGGGGAGTTTTAGTGCAGTTCCTAAACAAGCACATTGAATCGTTTTTTTATTTAAAAGTATTTTTGTGACCCCTATAGTTGTGATTCCTAAAATAACCAATGTGATTATTAAAGCTATTGGAATTTCAATACGCATTAAAAACAAGATGCCTAATGCTAATTCAATAAATGGATATACCCAGCTATAAACAGGCATTACTTTAGCCAAAGGGTCGTACATTTTAAAAGATTCTGGAAAACCTTTTAAATCTAAAAGCTTGAAAAAACTAAAAACGATGTAAAAAAGCCCCATGAAATCGAGCATAAATTCGGTTCCGTTCCATGGCTTATAATTTAATAAGATCGAAGCTATTGTGATATAACCGAAAATTAAAAACAATGGAAATAATTGTTTTAATTCCGATTTTGATGTTTCGGAAGCATCCTTAAAGATATTACCACCTTCTTTTTCTGTTATTTGATATTTACTTGATAATACTCTTTGTAAATTTTCTGTTGCAATATGATACGACATTTCAATGGCAGCTTCTTGCGCTTCCAAACTCACAGAAACGCTTTCTACTTCTGGTATGGATTTTATGGCGTTCTCAACTGACGCTTTACAGCCATTACAGGTCATACCTGTAACTGTATATGTATGTTTCATGATTTCAATTTGAAATATTAATAAGTTTTAGTACTAAGCGGATTCCCGCATTCACAGGAATGACAAAAACTAATAAATCAAATCAAGAAAACTTGGTCTAAAACCTGTATGTCGGTGACCAAATTGGGGGGAGAATAATCTTTATGCGGAATAATTTGCTTTTCTAATCCTTCAAAAAGATTAATATATGAATAAGCAAATACTGTGATAAATTGTTGCTGCTCAAAATCTAAATCTTCAAATGAAGAAAACTTCATTTCATTTTGACCTTCAATAACATCAACGACGTCTTTACAGCATGGTTTTTTTGTGATTTTTTCTAAAGCAATCTCATAAGCTTCCATAGCACATTTATCCACTTCATTAAAAATGGATACATCAACTAACACATCACCACAAAAGTGTTTTTCAATAGTAAAAGATACTGTTGAAAACAAAACGAGCAATGCCAGAAGCATCGAAAAGCTTTTATGTAATAACTTTTTTATCACAAAACAAAAATACAAAAAATTGAAATGGAACGTATTTTTTTATTAAATGATTAACACAAAACTCATCCTGAATTTTTTATTGAAGTGAAAAATTAGGCTTTTTTGCACTTCACAGCAGCGTTAAGAAATAAGTGAAATACAAATGCTATTCAACTTCTAAACTTATGATAATAAAAAGCGGGTAACAATAAGAGTAGAATAATAGGTTGTATTAAAAAACGACGCACATTAAAAAAAAGATAATAATCTTCCTGTCTCGGATTGATAACGAAATACAAATAAATTAACAGCAAAATTGTATATGCCAATACAAAGATTACTATTGAAAATTTAATGATGCTTTTATCTTTAAAAATTACATATAAAACACCAAGTGAAATAACACTATTTAATACGTATCGCAATGTTGTGAAACTTACTAATTTTAATACTTCGCGTCTTGGGCTATCTACATACAAATAGTCGTTTTGAAAGAACATTAAATACGGATCGTAAAACAATTCATTTTCAAAAATCCGAATTAAAATCAGCAACCCGAATAATACAAATAGTAATGTATATGTAATTAGCTTAGGCATCTTTCTTTTTTAGTTTAGAAAAACGATTCACCCAAAAGATCCATAGTAAAAACATCATTCCATAAATAATTGCAGGAAAAACAACCGTATGCAATATTTCTTTGTGTTCTGGGTAATGATACAATGCTATAGTTAATATTACAATACGAAGTAAATTAACTGTATAAATTAAAACGCTACCCGAAAGTATATAGAAAAATGTGGTTTTTAGTTTTCCTGAAAATGCTATAATAAATGATACAAATAAAATAATAACACTTATGGAATTACACCCCTCAACCACACGAGCCAAATACTTTCCCTCCAGAACGACTATCATAGAAGGTTCGCCTAAATGTGGTAATACTTGAGCATGATACCCAAATGATTTTAATAATGATTCACTCTGTTTAGATACTAAGTGCGTCATATAATCTGGATAATATTTCGAACCTTCAGAAACATCTAAATACAGTTTATAAATCACAGAAAGAAAGATATAAACCAATAAAAAAGTAAGGATAAACTTTATAACCGACCTGTATTTTATAAAGAGTGTTTTCAAAAAACGTTATCTGGTTTATTAGGTTAAAATTATTTGAAACCGGATGTCGAAATTACGTCTTTTTAAATACTTTTACCAAAACTTTTGAATTTATGATTTTTGAAAACCTAAAACCTCAAATAGAAACCATTGTTTTAAATAAAAATAAAACAGTGGACAAGCGTCTTTTAAGCATTTGCGAATTGCTTGAAGCTAATATAACATACTATAATTGGGTTGGTTTTTATTTTAGAAATGGTAATAAAGAAGAATTACATTTAGGGCCTTATGTTGGTGAACCTACAGACCATACTATAATTCCATTTGGTAAAGGTATTTGTGGACAAGTTGCCGTTAGTAACGAGAATTTTGTAGTGCCAGATGTAACAGCACAAGATAATTATATAGCTTGTAGCATAACTGTTAAAGCCGAAATTGTTATTCCCATTTTTGTAAATGGAGAAAACATAGGGCAAATTGATATAGACTCCAATACACCTAATCCTTTTACCGAAGCAGACGAACGTTTTTTAGAATTTGTTTGCGCCCAGGTAGCGATGATACTTTAGATTAAATTATTTGTTTTAAATTCAGTGTTCAGTGTTCAGTGTTCAGTGTTCGGTCATTCATTACCGGTCTTTAGAACAATTCCAACTACTGAACTTAATTTTTGTTTTTAAAATTTACTTATTTGTAAAATATTATATACTAATTTGTAAGTATTTAAATTAAAAAGCCACACACTAACTCCTATCTTCCACCATCAGCCTTTAAAACCAACATAAATTCCAAAAATAAAATTCCTAAACTCCAATTTGAAACTCGAAACCTTAAACTCGAAATTTGAAATTTAATAGCACCTTGTTAACAACTTCTGTTTTTAGTTAAAAAAACACGTTCTTTTTAAGGAATCTTAAGCTCGTTTTTTAGTTGAAATAATTACTTTTGCATTTTATTTACAATTTCAATATAACCTATTGAAAAACAGTAAAAATTTCACCTCAGTAAAATCAGGAACCAAAAGACAACAACAATAATGAGCAACGAAAAAACCATTAAATCGGCATTAATCTCAGTATTTAGTAAAGACGGATTAGAACCTATTGTAAAAAAATTAAACGAACAAGGTGTTACTATTTATTCAACTGGTGGCACTCAGAAATTTATAAACGATTTAGGTGTAGATGTGGTTCCTGTTGAAGACGTAACCTCTTACCCTTCTATTCTAGGTGGACGTGTAAAAACATTACACCCTAAAGTTTTTGGAGGCATCTTAAACAGACAAAGTCATGCTGGTGATGTAGCCGAATTGGCCGAGTTTGAAATCCCTCAAATTGATGTGGTTATAGTTGATTTATATCCATTTGAAAAAACCGTTGCGTCTGGTGCCGACACACAGGACATTATTGAAAAGATAGATATTGGTGGTATTTCGTTAATTCGTGCCGCTGCTAAAAACTATGCAGATGTTATTTGTGTATCATCGGTAGATGATTATGCTGAGTTTTTAGACTTGATTTCCGAAAATAACGGAACTGTTTCTGAAGAAAACAGAAAACGTTTTGCTGGTAAAGCTTTTAACGTATCCTCACACTACGATACAGCTATTTTTAATTACTTTAATAAAAACCATGACGAAGCTGCTTTAAAAATTAGTGAAACAAAAGGAAAAGTGTTGCGTTATGGAGAAAACCCACACCAAAGAGGCTTTTTCTTTGGAAACTTTGATGAGTTATTCACGAAACTTCATGGTAAAGAATTAAGTTACAACAACCTTTTAGACGTTGATGCGGCTGTAAATTTAATGAATGAATTTAAAAACGACGCACCAACTTTTGCCATTTTAAAACACAACAATGCTTGTGGATTAGCACAGCGCGACACATTGCATCAGGCTTATGTTGATGCCTTAGCAGGAGACCCTGTTTCTGCTTTTGGGGGTGTTTTAATTAGTAATACCGAAATTGATGTAGCAACAGCTGAAGAAATTCATAAATTATTCTGTGAAGTTGTTATTGCGCCTTCTTTCTCGGCAGAAGCCTTAACAATTCTTCAAGGTAAAAAGAACAGAATTATATTGATTCTTCATGATATAGAGTTACCAAATATGAATGTTAGAAGTTGTTTAAATGGTGTATTACTTCAAGATAGAAATAATGTTACAGATACTATTGATGGCTTAAAAAATGTCACCAATTCGAAACCAAACGATAGTGAACTGGAAGATTTAATTTTTGCATCAAAAATTTGCAAACACACAAAATCTAACACCATCGTATTAGCCAAAAACAAACAGTTATGTGCAAGTGGGACAGGACAAACAAGTCGCGTTGATGCCTTAGAACAAGCCATACACAAAGCAAATTCATTTAATTTTGACTTAAAGGGAGCTGCTATGGCAAGTGATGCCTTTTTCCCTTTTCCAGACTGTGTAGAAATTGCGAATAATGCTGGTATAAATGCTGTGATTCAACCAGGAGGTTCTATAAAAGATCAACTAAGTATTGATTATTGTAATGAAAATAACTTGGCCATGGTATTTACCGGCACACGTCATTTTAAACACTAAAATTCTCACATTATTAATTATCTATAAATCAACAAAAAGCATATCGTGTTTTTTAGTGAAATTTGAATAGACTTAAAACCTATATATTTATTAACTTTTATTACATTTACGGGATTCGTTTTTTAAACCACTTAAATTATTAACAGCACATGGGCTTTTTTGACTTCTTAACCGAAGAAATTGCAATAGATTTAGGAACTGCAAATACTCTTATTATTCATAACGACAAAGTTGTTGTTGATGCACCATCTATAGTAGCACGCGACAGAATTTCTGGTAAAATTATTGCCGTTGGTCAAGAAGCCAGTTTAATGCAAGGTAAAACCCATGAAAACATTAAAACCATTCGCCCTTTAAAAGATGGCGTTATTGCAGATTTTGATGCATCCGAGCAAATGATAAGTATGTTTATTAAAAACATACCCGCTTTAAAAAAGAAATTTTTTACACCTGCACTTCGTATGGTTATATGTATTCCTTCAGGAATAACAGAAGTAGAAATGCGTGCGGTAAAAGAAAGTGCAGAACGAGTAAATGGTAAAGAAGTGTACTTAATACATGAGCCAATGGCAGCCGCTATTGGTATTGGAGTAGATATTATGCAGCCTAAAGGAAATATGGTTGTAGATATAGGTGGTGGTACTACAGAGATAGCTGTTATTGCACTTGGTGGTATAGTGTGCGATAAATCTGTTAAAGTTGCAGGTGATGTTTTTACAAACGATATTGTTTACTATATGCGTACACAACACAACTTATATGTAGGAGAGCGTACTGCCGAAAAAATAAAAATACAAATAGGTGCTGCTACCGAAGATTTAGAATTACCACCAGAAGACATGAGCGTTCAAGGGCGTGATTTATTAACTGGTAAACCTAAACAAGTATCTATATCGCATAGAGAAATTGCTAAAGCATTAGACAAATCTATCTTAAGAATTGAAGATGCTGTTATGGAAACACTTTCTCAAACACCTCCCGAATTAGCTGCAGATATATATAATACTGGTATTTATTTAGCTGGTGGTGGCTCGATGCTACGAGGTTTAGATAAACGTTTATCTCAAAAAACAGATCTCCCTGTTTATATAGCCGAAGACCCATTACGTGCCGTAGTACGAGGTACTGGAATTACACTTAAAAATTTGCCTAAATACAAAAGTGTATTGATAAAATAGAGACACCCCAATAAATCATGCAACAGATTATTAATTTCATAATAAGAAACAAAAACTTTCTGTTGTTCTTATTGTTATTTTCTATTTCAATTTTATTTACAATTCAATCGCATTCTTATCACAGGAGCAAGTTTATTAATTCGGCCAACTTTTTATCTGGAGGTATCTACAATTCAGCACACAAGATTAGTACATATTTTAATCTAAAATCACAAAACCAACTTTTATTCGAAGAAAACAAACGCTTAAAATCGCTTTTGTATAATTTAGAAAACACCGGCCATTTTACCTATTCCGATAGTCTTCTTCTCAATAAATCATATTACTTTTCTAATGCTCAGGTTATTAAAAATAGTTATTCTGCCACAGATAATGTACTTTTAATTAACAAAGGCACAAACGATAGTATACAACAAGACTTTGGAGTTATAACAACTAAAGGCATTGTTGGGATTGTTGATAAAACAAGTGGCAATTTTGCTAATGTAATATCTATTTTAAACTCAACCAGTTCAATAAGTGCTCAATTAAAAAAAACAAGCCATTATGGCTCTTTAACATGGGATGCTAAAAACCCTGCATTGGTTCAACTTAAAGACATTCCTAAAATAGCTAAAGTTTTAGTTGGAGATACTATAGTTACTTCTGGACAGTCTTCTATTTTCCCTAAAGACATACCGATAGGTGTTATTGAAAATTACAACCTTGATGCAGCCGAAAATTATTATGAAATCAATGTGGCACTTTTTAACGACATGACCAATCTGGAATATGTTTACATTATAAAAAATACTAATAAACCTGAGATTACTAATTTACTAAATGAATAACATATTTTCTGTAGATAGCATCCGTTTTATTGTATTAGTATTAATACAGGTATTAGTATGTAATAATATTAACTTTTTTGGTTACATTAATCCTTATCCATACATTTTATTTATTGCCTTATTTCCAGTAAAAAGTAACCGTGTTGTATTCATTTTAGCAAGTTTCTTACTAGGGTTAACAAACGATATGTTTTTAGACTCTGGAGGGATTCATGCCGCAGCTTGTGTATTTATTGCATATGTAAGACCAGTTATACTAAAGTTTTCTTTTGGAACGATTTACGAACACCATACTATAAAATTCGCTTCTATAGCGTTTGGCTCTAAACTTACTTATATTACACTACTTGTTACATTACATCATATTATTTTGTTCTCATTACAAGTATTTAGTGTATCAAAAATAATTTTCGTGCTCCAAAAAACGTTATTCTCAAGTATGTTTACTATTTTGTTAAGTATGATAATAACTATTATTTTTAGTCAAAAACCTAAATGAGACAATTATTCCTTTTCGTTTCTATAATATTTGTTGGTATTTTATTCATATTCAGACTCTTTTACCTTCAAGTATATACTTCAAATGAACATGATTTATTTGAAGACAATGCTATTAGAAAAGTTTACGATTATCCAAAACGAGGGTTTATTTACGATAGAAACGGAGAGCTTTTAGTAGCCAACCAACCATCGTACGATGTTATGGTTATTCCACGTGAAGTAGAACCATTGGACACACTTGAGTTTTGTTCATTATTAAAAATTGACAAAGAACAATTTATAAAAAGATTTAATAGAGCGAAACACTACTCTCCCAGATTACCATCTGTTCTCCTGTCTCATTTATCGAAACAAGACTATGCTGCTTTGCAGGAAAAAATGCGAAAATTTGAAGGTTTCTATATTCAAAAAAGATCACTAAGACATTACCAAAGAACTATTGGTGCTAACGTTTTGGGGGATATTGGAGAAGTAAATACCACCGATTTAAAAAAAGACTCCTATTACAAAATGGGAGATTTAAAAGGCAAACAAGGTGTTGAAGCTTCTTATGAAAAAACACTTCGGGGTGTTAAGGGCATTAAGTTTATTCAAAAAGATCGGTTTAATAGAAATATTGGCCCTTATAAAAACAGTACGTTTGATACAATTCCGGAGCAAGGAAAGGATATTACCATTACTATCGATTCTAAACTGCAAGAATACGGTGAACTACTTATGCAAAACAAACGTGGTGGTGTTATTGCTATTGAGCCGGCTTCTGGAGAAATATTAGCTATGGTAGCAGCTCCAACTTATGACCCCAATCTTTTGGTAGGAAGAGAGCGCTCTAAAAACTTTATTAAACTTAGGGATTCTATCGCAAATCCGTTATTCAACAGAAGTATACAAGGCGTTTACGAGCCCGGTTCTCCTTTTAAGCTCATGAATGCCTTAGTTGGTTTACAGGAAGGTGTTATTACGCCTAATGAAACCGTAACCTGCTATGCAGGATATAAATATGGTAACCGTTTTATGAAATGCCATTGCTATATTGGCAAACGCAATAATATGATTTCTGGAATACAAGAATCCTGTAACGCTTATTTTTCAACTGTATATAGAAAGATTTTAGATAAAAATAGTAATGCTTCCGAAGGTATTGATACTTGGAGTAAGCATGCTAAAAGTTTTGGACTGGGCGATTATTTAAATAACGATTTATTTGTTGGACAAAAAGGAAGAATTCCGAATAGAGCTTATTACAAACAAGTATATCCTAAAACTTTTTATTCAACCTATACCATATCTAATGCCATAGGACAGGGTGAAGTAGCGACCACCCCAATTCAGTTAGCCAATATGGTTGCAGCAATTGCCAATAGAGGCTATTATTACACACCTCATATCATCAAATCTATTGAAGGTGAAACTGTTCCTGATAAGTTTACGAAAATTAAATATACCTCTATTGATAAACAACATTTTGAACCTGTAATAGAAGGTATGCAACAAGTATATAAAAGAGGGACTGCCGCATCATTACAGGTAAAAGATATCGACATTTGTGGTAAAACAGGAACTGTAGAAAACTTTGTTGTTATTGATAGTGTGAAAACACAACTTACAGATCATTCTATTTTTGTTGCTTTTGCACCTAAAAATGACCCTAAAATAGCCATTGCCGTTTTTGTTGAAAACGGTTATTGGGGAAGCCGTTTTGCTGGAAAAATAGCGAGTTTAATGATTGAGAAACACATTAAGAACGAGATTACCAGAAAAGATTTAGAAGAATGGATTATAAGGCATAGTTTAGAGGATGAATATGCTAAGCCATATTCTGGAGAGCCCTTTAGAATAAACGAATACACAAAATTACAATTCGTTGACGACTCCGAATATAAACGGTTAAAAAGAGAATTGAAAAAATTACAAACCCCATAGATTGATGGCTAGGGAAACTAACAGACATTATAAATTTGACTGGATCACTATTATCCTTTTTTTCTTAATTGTTGGGTTTGGCTGGTTAAATATACTTTCTGCCTCTTATACCGGTGGCGATATTGACTATTTCACTTTCTCTAAATCTTATGGCAAGCAATCGATATTTATACTGTTCACCTTTTGTATCATTATCGTTATACTTGGTATTGAAGCCAAATTTTATGAACGCTTTTCAAGCATTATATATATCGTATCCATGTTATCCCTCGTTGGGCTTTTTATTTTTGGAAAAAATGTAAACGGTGCTACATCATGGTATGCCATAGGTTCGATGACACTTCAACCCAGTGAATTTGCAAAAGCAGCTACAGCACTAGCCGTAGCAAAACAGATTAGTGATTTAAATACAAATATTAATAGTTTTAAAGATCAAATTCAAACCTTTGTAATAATAATTATACCTGCTCTTTTAGTGCTATTACAAAATGACACCGGAAGCACAATCGTTTATGGTGCTTTCTTTTTTGTTCTATATAGAGAAGGTTTACCAAAGTATTATCTTTCTTTAGGTATGTCGGTGATTATACTGTCGGTTTTAGCATTAAAATTTGGTGCTTTAACAGCCTCTATTATCGCCTCTGTCATTATTTTTGGTTATTATTATTTTAACAAAAAAAAGGTTTCATTTTTTCAAGTAATACTTGCTTTGTTACTTTCTGTAGGGTTGTCTTATGGCGTAAAATTGTTTTATGACAGTATTTTAAAACCTCACCAGCAAGATCGAATAAGTTTATGGCTGCGCTTAGAAAAAGACCCCGTTAAGTTAGAAGAAATGAAAAGAACTTTTGCTTATAATTTAAACGAATCTGAAAAAGCAATTAGCTCTGGTGGTTTTACCGGAAAAGGTTTTATGGAAGGAACCCGAACAACCGGGAAATTTGTACCCGAACAGCATACCGATTATATTTTTAGTACTGTAGGGGAAGAATGGGGATTCTTAGGCAGCTCCTTTGTTGTTATTTTATTCATTTTGCTTTTATTGCGTATTCTTCATTTAGCAGAATCACAAAAATCGCAATTTAGCAGGGTATATGGTTATGGAGTCGCCTCTATTATATTCATTCATTTTCTAATAAACATTGGTATGGTGATGGGGTTAATCCCAACCATAGGTATTCCTTTACCTCTATTTAGTTATGGTGGTTCTGGACTTTGGGCATTTACTATTTTAATTTTTATCTTTATTAAATTAGATTCTAATAAAATTAATGAATGGTAGCTTGCAATGGATATTGTTTCACAATGAAAAAATTAATCTTCGCCATCTTTATACTTACATTATTTATTGGATGCTCCAGTACAAAAAACGCTAGTGTAAAGCATACTTTTTCTTCTAATGAAATTAACCTCATTAATAGTGCTGATAGTTTAAAACCCATGAGGGTTTATAAAATAACTAATAAAAAAGACTCACTTTTACTAAGGTCTAGAAGCAGTTACATTAAACCTGATACAAATAATAAAACATTACAAATTTTTATAAAAAGGCTTTATGCTACGGTTAGAGATAGCATGTCTATGGGTGTTGGCATTGCTGCGCCACAAGTTGGTGTTTTAAAAAATATTGTTTGGGTACAGCGTTTCGATAAAGAAAACTTTCCATTTGAAGTTTATCTAAACCCAAAGATTGTCAATTATTCAGATAAAAAACAATCTGTTAGAGAAGGTTGTTTATCCATACCGAATAGGAGTGACACTTTAAATAGCAGATCTTTTTCTATTTCTATTGAATATGATACCATAAAAGGTGAACACATAACGGAAACTGTGGAAGGTTTTACTTCTGTTATTTTTCAGCATGAAATAGATCATTTAAATGGTATTCTGTATTTAGACCATTTAGCCAAAGAAATTTATGATTCTAAAATTAAATAAATTTTGTTTTATTTTCTGATATACAAATTATATTTTCAGGTCGCTAAATAAATTATCTTGACCAACCTTCCAATAATTGTATTAAAGCCCCAATTTCATAATAATTCAAATCAAATATTAATTCAGTTTAAATATAATAACACACTTATTAAACTAACCCGTACCTTACCAAATGCTACTTGGAGCAAAACTTTTAAAAGTTGGTATATAAAAATAAGTGAGATTTTAAATTTAAAGATAGAACACTTTTTAATAGACAGAAAAACAGTTAATCATTAAAAATGCTAAAGGCAGAAAAGACAGATACGTAACTCTTGCAGAAAGCTTTATGCCATTATTATTTAACTATTTAAATACATACACGCCAAAAGTTTACTTTATTGAAGGCAGAAATGGAAGCGCTTATTCTGCTAGTAGTATAAGGAAGTTTTTGGGACAATCTTGTAAAGTGACCAATTTAAAAATAAATGTTACACCACATACTTTAAGGCATAGTTACGCAACACATTTATTAGAAAACGACGTAGGTATTAGGCATATACAAGAACTATTAGGCCATAGTAAAACAGAAACCACTATGATTTACACTCATGTTACACGAAAAGATTTGGTAAGTATAAAAAGTCCTTTAGACCATGCCATCAACCAATTAAAAGAAACCCAAAAAGAGGAACAAAAATTCCTATTATCCCGAAATAATTAATGAATAATGAGTACTTTTATTCCATATATAACGAGTTGTATTTAATAAGACGGACTTTTGGATCTTCCCAGGTTTATTGCTACCCATCGAAAATTTAGGATTAAGGACAGTACTATAAAAGGCGTATGGAATTGGACTTATGTACAATTTCGGACTGACCAAGCTTTCGATTGAAATCGTATGAGAGTTACACTATCAAATACGAATTTTGATTCGCATAAAGCTTGCCGAAGTTATAGTTATTTTTTGACAAAGTCAAGAGATAATTCAAAAACAGGTCTTTTATAGTACTGTCCTTAAGCATATTATAAAATCATGGGACGCTTTTAAAATAACGACACCTTATCATCAACTGATAAAATGCATAATTTTAAAACCATAAACCTGAACCAGAAATACTATGTAGCGTCCAGTCTAACTACGTAAATCGAGCTATGTCCCGGGGACATTTCTCATTTACTAAACACAACAACACATATAAAACATAGCTTATGTTTAAATAAACTATTTTTTTTGTTTCTTTATAAAACAAAAACCCCCTTCGAAAGGGGGGCGTTTATTTAAACGCTACATTTTATATATGTAACCGTTACCACACATTTGAGAAAAACACTTTTCATATCGATATTTTTAGTATTAAATACATTCTTTTTGTTTGCCCAAAATAGAATTGAATTAATTTCGAATGATTGCAGTCAAGAAAATGGATTTACAATGTTTTTGTTGGATAGAGCTAAACCGAAAATTCTGACTGAACAAAAATTTGAACAAGAAGAAAAATATTGGAATAATCAAAAGAAGATTTTACTCAATAATTCGGACATTATAAAAATAGAATACACAAATATTTTTGGACAGAGAATCGACACAACTTTTGTAAACGCAAAAGAACTGAACGAAATAATAATCTGTGTGAATAAATTCAAGGATTATGAAAAGAAATCAATAATAAAAGAATCAATCCAAAACGACCAAAGCTGGGTTTTAAACTCAACTTGGGGACATCAAACTTTTGAGTCTGACAAACTGATTTTAAAACCTAAAAATGGATTTTTAAAATATAAATATTACAAAAACGGAAAAAAAATAAAACGTGGAAAAATAAAAATAACGGAATCTGTTATAGAAAAAATAGCATTATTTGAGCGGAAACTAAATCTAATGCAAAACGCTGACAATTCTTGTAATTTCGGAATCAATTATAATCTTTACAATGGAATAGAAAAGCTGAATTTTCAAGACGACAGTTGTTCTGGATTTTCGAATGAACAATTATTATCTGAATTAAAAATAGTGGAATAAAAAACGTGAGGTAACAACGTGTTATAATTAATTGCTTTGGTCGTTGCTTATTTGGAAAATTCCTTCGGAATTTTCTCGCGTTCGTTTTTGTTTACTAAATTAGTTGCTGTAACACGCAACAAACCATACACAAAACCGTTAGGCACAAGCTGAAATCACTCAAATGAATAAACGAATTTCTAAAATACCAAATGATGTACAAGACAGAAATTCTGTTGCTTGGAAAAAACTGTGTGAATATATTGATGTAGTTGCAGAAAATGGAAGTGATGAATTTGTACCGAGAGAAGTTTTAGGAGACGAATTATTTTCTCAGATTTATACTTTACCTGAATCAATTTCTAAACTAAAAAAAGTAAAAAAAGTTGGACTTTATGGGAGTAATTTAAAGAGAATTCCGCCTGAAATTGGAGAAATGGAATCACTAGAATACTTTGACCCATACACTTCTTACAATTTGAATTGGTTTCCTTTCGAGATTTCTAGATGTAAAAAACTAAAAGACAGCCGAATTAGTACAAGAGCACTTTATGGAAACTATAAAAACCGAATGGGATTTCCGAAACTTGACCATAATCCTGTAAAATATTTTGGAGATAATCTAAAGTGTAGTGTATGCGATAAAAAACTGACACACGAAACGACAAACCAAATATGGATTACCGCGCATATTGGAACGGACACTATTCCTATGCTCGCAAATCTGTGTTCTAAAGAATGTGAAGCGGATTTACCGAAACCACCTAAAAACTATGTTCAGCTTCCACATAAAGGTGGCTCGGATTTAGTTCAGCCACCTGACGAGGACGAATTATGGGAAATTGAAATGGCTGAAAGAGAAAAAGCAGAGAAAGAAAACAAAATTACAACTGAACAATCTGAACCAGCTAAAGAGAAATCTGAAATTGTAGAAAAAGAAAAATTCAAATTACCTTTAATTAAACTTGTTCGGAAAATTTGGGAGAAATAAATAAAAAGCCAGATGCCTAACAATGGTAACCGTTGCACAAGCCAATAAATTATAAAAAACAGACTTCTATAACTGCCTTCTAAGGCAGTTTCTTTTTTTAGATCGCTTTATAATTAGCTATTTTAAGGCTCCTTAAAAACAACTTTTCGAGCTTGTACACACTATTTTTTATTAAAAATAATAAAGCAAGCATCCCTGCTCCACTTTTCACCCTTTTTTGGGCGAATTTCAGGTACTTTTTCAGGTTATAAGCAATGGCGGATAGATGCATGACTTTGTTTGCCTGTTTTATTCCCAATGTATTTATTTTTCGAAGCCCTAGAAACTGCGTAAGCGTTCCAAATACGGGTTCGACCGTACTTTGACGTTTGCCTTTCATATAGCTGCCTCTGGGGCTGTTCACTCGTGCATTATTACGTTCATACTCTTCTCTATAGAAAGTGACTGTAAATTTCTTCTCC
>NZ_JAUOEK010000018.1 GCF_030540835.1 Flavivirga aquimarina
TGGACTAACGTGACGTCCTTTACCGTATCAGCAAGCGAACTCGCAGCATTTACGTTCGACAATTTATCAGTTGCTGGTAATAATAGTTCTACCATTTTTGGATGGGAAACGGCCGTAGATGTTAATGACGAGCATAAACTGGTAACCGAAACTGTTGACGGTATTACAGTGACGTTCGAAAATGGTGATGGTACACCTAGTAGTACTGTTATCGCCACAGGTACTAGAGTCGGTACTAGTAGTGCTAACTCGGCTATCTTTACATTTGACCAATCTGTTGATGTGAACTCCATTGTTGTTAGTGATGCTAGTAGTAGGAGTGATAGAGAATTAACATTTACCCCTATTATTGGAGGAGGTACTAATGCTCCTGTGGTGGTCACATTAGTAGAGGGTGCTGTCCCAGGAGGCGGAACGCTTTACTTAAATTGGACCGATGTCACGGCCTTTAGGGTTGAGGTAACAGCATCTCCACTTACTTTGACTTTGGATTATCTCTTTGATGATTTATCAGTTAATCCAAGAAGATTAGCTGTTACTGATGATTATGCATTCCAAAAGGCACAAGTATACCCAAATCCAGTAGAGGATATGCTTTATGTTAAGCATGTTTCAGATTTAAAATTAATTAAGGTCTATAATCATTTAGGGCAACAGGTAT
>NZ_JAUOEK010000019.1 GCF_030540835.1 Flavivirga aquimarina
TGGACTAACGTGACGTCCTTTACCGTATCAGCAAGCGAACTCGCAGCATTTACGTTCGACAATTTATCAGTTGCTGGTAATAATAGTTCTACCATTTTTGGATGGGAAACGGCCGTAGATGTTAATGACGAGCATAAACTGATAACCGAAACTGTTGACGGTATTACAGTGACGTTCGAAAATGGTGATAGTGAACCTGATAATATTGTTTCATTAGGAAGTACTAGAATTGCTACTGGTAGTGCTAACTTGGTTATTTTTACATTTGACCAATCTGTTGATGTGAACTCCATTGTTGTTAGTGATGCTAGAAGGAGGGACGGTAGAGAATTAACATTTACCCCTATTGGAGGCACAAATGCTCCTGTGGTGGTCACATTAGTAGAGGGTGCTGTCCCAGGAGGCGGAACGCTTTACTTAAATTGGACCGATGTCACGGCCTTTAGGGTTGAGGTAACAGCATCTCCACTTACTTTGACTTTGGATTATAGGTTCGACGATTTATCAGTTAATTCAAGAAGATTAGCTGTTACTGATGATTATGCATTCCAAAAGGCACAAGTATACCCAAATCCAGTAGAGGATATGCTTTATGTTAAGCATGTTTCAGATTTAAAATTAATTAAGGTCTATAATCATTTAGGGCAACAGGTAT
>NZ_JAUOEK010000041.1 GCF_030540835.1 Flavivirga aquimarina
CTCAAAAGGTACGGGCATATAAAGTAAGCTCAAAATTTGTAAAAAGTGTAGGTGCGGAGGTGCGGAGTTTGGGTTTTCCGGCAAGCGAAATAGAGAAAGAGAATTTAAAGCTACAAGCTATTTCAGAAGCTATACAAGCTACAAGCTATACTGAAAAAACTTATGGTATTGTTTTTTCATTGAAAGAAGACATTAAACAAAATTACAACTTTCATCATGGCAAAAATACACTGCCGGAGCTCATGCTAAAGAACAGAAAAACGAATAGTATGGGGAGTGCAGCAAATAATCCTAACATATCGTCCCGCCTTTTGCGAGATACAAGCGTAAGCAGTTTCAGAACGATGCATTGTTTTGAAATGTGTAGAAGATATGTTTTATTGCCCGTGGCAGGCAACCGCAACAACAGCAATGGTTCGCTCAACAATGTGGGTTCTAACGGCAACTATTGGTCAAGTACGGTTAGTGGTACAAACGCCAGAAACCTGAACTTCAACAGCAGCAATGCCAACATGAACAGCAACAACCGGGCGAACGGCTTTAGTGTACGTTGCCTTAAGGATTGTAATACTATGCATGGTTCAACCACAGCCCTTGTTTCTTTTAATGCCAATTTTAAAATTAATGTATTATGAAAAAACTCAAAGCCATAATTGTTTTATTATTCATTTGTGCTTTTACTTATGCCCAAAACAGCATTACAGGCACATTTACAGGACTTGCCAATCAACACATTAAACTTGTAGGATTTAACGGTTTTGATACTTACGCAATTGACAGTACACAAGCTGATGAAAAAGGCAGATTTAATTTAAAATTCAGTAAAAATGATTATGGCATGGGCTATCTTTTGTTGCAGGACAATAAAAGTTTTGTTATTATACTTTCGGAAAATGAAAACCTGCAATTAGTAGCCGAAAAATTTGCTACACATGAAACCATTGTAATTATAAGCGGTAAACAAAATAAACTTTTTGAGCAATATGCCACGGAGCATCCACGCCGTGAACAAACTTTGAGTGCATGGGACTACCTTACAAAAGTTTACAGGAAAGATTCGCTTTTTGCTGTTCATAAAATTCCCAAACAGGCAATAGAAACCGAAAAACAACGCATTATAGCCGAAGACAGTTTATTCTTGGCGAGTTTACCCAAAAATTCTTATGTAAGTTATTATTTGCCGCTTCGCAAATTGGGGAGTTCGGTCTCTACCATAGCCCAATACCGCACCGAAGAAATTCCTTCTACTATTCAAGCATTCAGAGAAATAGATTACACCGATAAACGCCTTTATAATAGCGGCTTGCTGAAAGAAGTTATTGAAAGTCATTTTTGGTTAATAGAAAACAGCGGTCGCTCTTTGGATTCTGTTTACATAGAAATGAATAAATCCATAGACATTTTGGTTGCAAACCTTTTACCGGACGAATATAAATTGAATGAGATAACAGAATACTTATTCAAATCTCTTGAAAAACGCAGTTTATTCAGAGCATCAGAATATTTGGCATTGAAATTACTCAACGAGCAGGGCTGCACCATTAACAACGATTTTGCGGTACAATTAGAAAGCTATCGTGCCATGAAAAAAGGAAATACAGCACCAGATATTAAATTTAAGAACGATATTATTGCACCCAGCTATAAAGCTACCGAAATACCCAAAATGCTTTCCGATATAAAAAGCAATTATACAGTAGTTGTATTTGGTGCAAGTTGGTGTCCACAATGCCCGCAAGAGTTGTCGCAAATGGCCAAACAATATGCTAAATGGAAAGAACAAGGCGTTGAAGTTGTATTTGTGTCATTAGACGAAGACAAGAACATATTTAAAAGTTTTGCAGAATTGTTTCCATTTATTAGCATCTGCGATTACCAAAAATGGGAAAGCCCTATTGTACAAAGTTATCATGTATTTGCCACCCCAACCATTTATTTGCTTAATAATAAACGAGAAATTTTACTGCGACCTAATTCAGTAAGTCAATTAGACTCGTGGGTAGATTGGTATTTGGTGCAAGGCAATAAGTAACTAGAAATGAAAAATAGCATGACAATAACCAACGAAACGCTAACACGCAATATAGCAAAAAGCGGTGAAGTGCTTAATTGGGGCGGTTTTCGCCCGTTTCAACTTCAACTCGGTTTGATAGTGAATTACTCGCAATCCGCTTCGTGGCAGGATTAAAACCCAAACCCTAGTTTAAAAGCTAAACGCAAACCATCATCACTATTAAATGCAGATACATTTAGCGTAACCATATCTGCTACATTGGCAAAAATGCCTCCGCCAATAGAGGTATTCCAATCATTTGAATGATCGTTTGGGTTTAATAAGAAATCGTCATCTACCCAAATACGCCCATAATCTACGCCTCCATAAAACCCAATATTTAAAGGCAGTAACCCGGTTCTTACTTTACGTAAATTTAATCGTATATCCGTACTTTGTACAAAAGCACTCTTACCTGTAAACCGTTCATTTCTATAACCTCTTAATCCGTTATTAGCACCTAAATTAGCACCTTGGTAGAACTCAAAATCATCTCCAAAATTAATATGCCCTTTTAGTTTTGTCGCTAGTACGAGTTGTCCACTGGGCACTAACTTATAATCGAAACCTAATTCTGGAATAATGTATGCAAACCCTCTTGACTCATTCGCGTTGTTTTTATATCCTGTTTGGAGCGCTACCATCATTCCTAAAGTTGGAAATGCTTTATTATCGGAATTCTCATAATGATATTTAGCATCAATACCATAAAAATCATTACTAACCTCTGTATTATCACCAATAAATTGGTCGTTAATAAACCTCCCTTCGGTTTCTTCAACTTCATAAGATTCATACGATAATCCAATTTTAAAACTAGCTCCTAAACGCCCTCGCCAAATTAATGATGGTGCAAATTTTAGTGTTTTTAACTTTACTCTATTATAATTTAAGCCTACATCTAAACCATCGGCCTCGTCTGCTTCAGGGTTAGGTGTATTATTACCAAATCCGAAGAAATTAACAGCATAATTGGGGCTTGTAAATTGGGCTTCTAAAGCTAAATTCATCATTCCAATAACTTTCGCAAATTCACCTTTATATCCTAAATCAAATCCTTGTGTTGCAAAATAATAGGCTCCGGAAACGATGTGTTTAGATGTAAAAGGGTTACGCTGAAAGCCATAATTAGTAAACGTATTAGAAAACCCTATTTTGAATCCATCGTCCGGATTAGACCCAATGGTAGGTATAAATTGATTCCCACTATTTTTTAGTTTTTTATGATCGTATACATTTGTTTCGTAATTATCCGTAAGTCTTTTTTGTCCATTATTAGTAACAAATGTGTTCTTTTTAGATTTGTGATCATAAATTTTAACTCTCTTACCATTTTTAATTGTATAGGTATCATTATTTTGCCCTCCTATTAATCGTATTTTTATAAGTTGATCGCCTGTTCCAGAAACTTCAAACTTATCATCATCATCTAAACCATAAATCCAGATTTCCTTAGTATTTATACAGGAATAGGTTCTTTCATGAAATACATCTGCCTTTTTTCCATTTTTAATTCTATAGGCGGTTACTTTAGTTTCTCCTTTAGGCATCCGCTCAATTTGAAACCAATCATCTTTATCTGTTCCTTTAATAACTCCAAATTTACTAATGTAGTCATAATACTTATCGGAAATCGCTTGTAAATTATGACGTCTTCCTATCAGTTTACGCTTTATGTCTTTTATGGCTTCTTTATTAACTTCTGGAGGGAAATTTAAAAAGGCTTCATCTATAACAGCATCTGTTAAATTTTCTATAATATGCTTTACTTGGGTATCCCAAACACTTTTACTTGACTGATTAATTAAAGTCATATCTAAAGGATAAGGCTCTAAATTGAACCATTTTGGACTTTTTAAATCTTCTTTATAACTCTGTAATAAGCGCATCGAAGGGATTATAGTCGTTGCAAAACCAAGTAATGTTCCATCTGCCATGATAGAAAATGCCTGATCGCGATCTCTTGGTATCGGACGGTAAATCTTTTTGCCTTTTTCTTTAAATTCTGCCCAACGCCATTGGTCTTCGTGCCTATCCCAATCACCAATTACCATATCAAACAGACGTGCTCTTATGTAAGCTGCTTCATCTAAAACATGATCTTCGTCTTCTTTTAATTCTTTTAACAGATCGTCTGTACTTATTACTTTATTTGAAAAACCAAAACTAGCCTTATCTCCATGACCGGAATCTGCCCGTTCTTCAATCATATATAGTTCATTTCCGAATTCATTATTAAATTGACCCAACGCAGATTGTTTCGGGACATAATAAAGTACCGGATTTGTATGATAAACACCAACAGCATCAGATAGTGTTCCTATTGTAAAAGGGGCATAAGGGTGTGAACCTGTAAAAACATCCAGTATTAAGTTTTCTGTAAAAGAGTCATCAAATTGACCTTCTATATACTGATCTTTGAATCCCACCGCTTGAATATATTGAATAGCATTTTTACGAAGTGCTCTCATAACATATTCCTTACCTTCACGGTCTCTTAATCTTAACGATTTTGATTGGTGCCCTCCTCCTTTTCTAACAGGGGTTAATCCACCTAAAAGTGTGTCTAGCCTTACTGTAGGCGCCTTAACTTTTGTACTAAATGCATCACGGTAACGTTCGCCCCATAGCATTTTATAAAACCCGCTTTTAGTGGTCTCTTCATCAGAATAAATGGAGGCTATAACTTCTTTGTCTGTAGTTTCTTTATAATTGTTAATTGTTTCAGTGTCTTCTGCTTCTAAAACCTGTGTTTGAAATACAATCGCATTGTCTTTTACCGAATAAAACCGAACATAAGATGAACCACCTTTAAATACATCTAGCCTTGCATATCCTTCTGATCCATAAGAAAACTGACCTTTTCCTGCATTACGTGTAGCGGTTTCTTTAGAACCGGATCCACTTACTATTTGAGGTAAATTGTCCTTGACGATGTATTGTAAGTTATGATCATGTCCGGACACAAAAATGACTTTGTCATTTTCCTGAGATAAGGTAACAATGCGTTTTTTAAATTCATTATATGCCTTATTTTGTATATCTACAATCGTTACACCTCCTGTTTTACGTATTACATTTTTTAGCGTTCCTAAAACCGGAATGGGTTTCATATGGCTCCCAAAAGAAAACTGTCCCCCATGAGGTCCATTAGTAAACATGGGATGATGCATAGCAACAATGGTTGTTTTTCCTCTTGCTTTTTTTATTTCTCCTTCAAATTCGTCAAAAAACTTAGTTCGTGTCTTTATTTCGCAATCATCGTTTATCGTTGGGTGTTTATTCCAGTTAGTTAAATACCATTCTGAATCAACAACAATCATAACAATATCGTCTGATATATTTACTTTTTCAATAGGGCAACCATTTTCGGGCAGAAACGTGTTTTTTCCTAATATATCTTCAATGTACTTTTCTTGTCTTTTAAGGCCTTTAAGCCCGTTGCTATACCAATCATGATTTCCTGGAACAAAAACTGCTTTTCCTTTAAAATCTTTTACTGCTTCTGTTTGAATATTTAATTGATGCTCTGCAAAAGTTCGTCCTTCATCTCCTTTTTTGGGCAACCCTTTTGGATATATATTATCTCCTAAAAAAAGAGCTGTACTATGTTTTGAAGCTTTATTTAATGTTTCCTTAAATGATTGCAAGGCTTTTGAAGATGTTCCCAAAGATGAATTACCGGCATCACCAATTAAATAAAAAGAATGTACGATCTCTTTATCTGGAAAAGAACTGTCTGTATTTGGATTTTTATATTGTGGTTTATATGTAGCGCAAGCGCTTAATATAAGCATGACAATTAAAGCTAAAATGGTTTTATATTGAGTATACATATGAGGGTTTTGTGATGTATTAAAGGTAATAATTTAATTTTCTATAATGGTTGTATCAAAAACGACTTCGCTTGCAATCGTCTTATGTACTGGACATTTTGATGCAATTTCTTTTAAGCGTTCTTTTTGTTTTTCATCCAAATTACCAACAAATTTCAACTTTTTACTTATATGATCCAAGTAAGTTGGTGTTTCTATTTCTAAGCCCAAGTCGTCACTATGTTTTCTGGAATGCGTTACATAAACAAACACCTCTTGTAAGTCCCATTGTTTACGTTGCGCATACATTTTTAAGGTCATTGCTGTACAAGCAACTAAACCTGCATTGAGGTACTCATAAGGTGAAGGCCCAAAATCATCACCTCCAATAGAAGTAGGTTCATCTGCAATCATTGTATGATTTTTAGTTTGAATGGACGTTGTAAAATTGTCTTCAATTAAATTTAAATGTCCAACTAATTGCTCGCCTTTAGTTTCCAACATTTTATTTTCTTTAAACTCAAAATATCGCTGTACCCATGTTCCAATCATATTTCCAGCATATTTACTATCATTTGGATTTAACAATAAATGGTCGGCATTATCAAGTGTTACAAAACTTTTAGGGTGATGTGCATGATGGTATAATTGCTCTGCATTTTTAATCCCTACAACGGTGTCTGAAGGTGCATGCAAAATTAATAACGGTTTGCGTAATGTCTTTACAATGGAAGGCAAATCGGTTTTATCAAAATCCTCAACAAAGTCCTTATTAATTTTAAAAGGACGTCCTCCAATATTAACTTCTACTTCTCCTTTCTCTTTAACTTCTTCAATACTATGAGAAAACAAATGTGTTACATGACTCACTGTGGCTGGTGCTCCAATAGTTGCAACCGCTTTAACATGTTCTAATTGAGAAGCTGCCGACAATACAGCGGCACCGCCTAACGAATGGCCAACCAATAATGAAGGTGCTTGGTAATTAGAACTCATATAATTACTTACAGCAATTAAATCATCAACATTGCCAGAAAAATGACTTTCTGCAAACTCTCCTTCGCTTCTACCTAAACCTGTAAAATCGAATCTTACTACTCCAAAACCATAATTCGTTAAGGCTCGACTAATATTTTTTACCGCACTTAATGAACTTGTACATGTAAAACAGTGTGCAAAAATGGCAAAGTAATTTGGTTTTTGATTTGCTGGCAATTCTAAATATGCCTGAAGTTTTAAGCCTTTACTATTCTGAATATTTAATTTTGATCTTCTCATTTTTAAATCTTTATGCTATAGTCGTATCTATACATGACACTTTACTTTTATTAACTTGATAAGAAAATTTTTGTAACAAATACTTTAATTTAGGATCAATAAATGTTTTACAAAAGGGTTTATTTGGATTTTTTTGATAATAATTTTGAATAGCTTCTCTTGATGCTTTAAAGGATTGAAAAGGATAGACTTTAGTAATTAACTTATGGCCAAAGTCTTTCTGAAAATATTTAATAATGTATTCCGACACTCTTTTTTGTTCTTCTGAAAACACATAAACAGCAGACCTATATTTGCTTCGCATAGAATGATTACTTGTACTTTTATGTGTATGTAAATGAATTTCGATAAGTGTTTTTAATGCAATATTTTCTGTATTGAAATGTACTATGACAGCTTCTGAAAAACTACTATTTTCTTCAACTGAAGCGACGTAACCTTGCTCAACTTTTATAACACCTTTTAACGATTGAAATACAGCTTCTGTACACCAATGACAACCGCCTCCTAAAGCTATTTTAGCTCGTTTACTGTCCATATAAATTTGCAATATATTTGTCCAGTTCTTTATCAGACGGATTTCTTAATTTCTTATCTCCTATTGTTATTGTTGGGAAATTGAGTTTTCTATTTTCGTATAAACTTCTTAATTCATCAGCAAAAGCACCATTAGTTTCGACATCAAGAAACATGTAATCTAAATTGCGTGTTTCCAAAAACGCCTTATAATATTGGGTTTTGTGACATCTTTCTGCACCATAAAGTTTAATGGTTCTTTTCATTTAACCAATTGTTTTTAAAAAATTGATCGCTGCATCTGGATTCAAATGAAAATCTGAGAATACGACATTATCATGCTTATCAATAAAAAGAAACCAAGGAGTTCCTCCTGTTTGATAATTAGTCATCATATTAGATCGTGATTTGCCATCATCCCCAGCATCATGCCCAAACGGTATTTTTAAGTCATACTTTTTTTGTGTTTCCACCATCTTTTGGTACGTATTAGCCTCATAACCTTCGAAAACTGTTTGTATAGCCAAAAATGTGATATTTGAATGCGCTTTTAAAGCTTCTACCATTTTTTTAAGATCTGGCAACCCCTTACTATGGCAACCAGGACACCAGCTTTGAAAACAGTATACTATTTTAAATTTACCTTTATAATCTGAAAGTTTTATTGCTTTTGTTTTATTTCCATTAGCGTCAATCCAATCATTGACGTGAAATTCTGGCGCATTAAACACTTGTTTTTGCTCTGGATGATTTGACATTTGAATGCTCCTTTCCTTTTTTAATTATTTCAATTTATCTGCATGAAGCTTACGCAGTTTTGCCAATTTAGGCGTAATTACAAAACTGCAATAGCCTTGTTGCTCATTATTTCTATAGTAGTTTTGATGATCGTCTTCTGCTTCATAAAACACATCTAAAGGGCTAATTTCTGTAACCACAGCATTTTCATAATACACCCCAACTTCTTTTAAAACAATCTCTGCAATGTCTTTTTGTTTATCATCGTGATAATAAATCACCGATCGGTATTGCGTACCTTTATCGGCTCCTTGCCGGTTCAAAGTTGTAGGATCATGGGTAGTCATAAAAATGACTAAAATATCTTCATAAGAAATTATATCGGCATTAAAAGTAACTTGCACGACCTCAGCATGTCCTGTTAAACCAGAACAAACTTCTCTATATGTGGGTTTTCCTGGAACATTTCCACCAGAATATCCAGAAACGACTTGCTCTACTCCTTTTATTTCTTGAAAAATGGCTTCGGTACACCAAAAACAACCACCTCCAAAAGTGGCTAATTGTAAATTTTTATTTCCCATTAACTTCCTTTTTTTCTAACTGCATTGATTCTGAATTTATACAATAACGCAATCCGCTTGGCTCTGGACCATCAGGAAATACATGCCCTAAATGTGCGTCGCATGTATTGCACATCACCTCTACGCGTACCATTCCAAATGCCATATCTCTTTCATATTTAATAGCATTTTGTTTAATGGGCTGTGTAAAACTAGGCCACCCTGTACCTGAGTTAAATTTTATAGTAGAATCGAACAGTGCCGTATCGCAACATATACAGTTATATTTACCCGCGTCATGCGTACTGCAAAGGGCTCCACTATGTGGGTGTTCGGTTCCTTTTTGCCGTGTAATTCTAAATTGTTCTGGGGTTAATTGAGCCTGCCATTCGTCATCTGTTTTTTCAACACGTCTGTCTGGTACAGGGTTTCCTTTTACAGAAAAATTGATTACTTCTTTCCAAGTTAACATAGTAATATTTCCTTTCTTTTTAAATATAAGAACTTATCTTAAAACTAGTCTAAATTAAGCTTTATTCCTTACAGTTTAGCTAACTAAGCAACCTATGAAAGTAATTCTAAAATATACGACAAATGAAAGCGTTAACTTGACATTAATTAAAGTTTAGTATTTTTACTAAAAATCATTTCTTTTCTATGGAAAATCTCATTATTGAAGCAGAAAAATATGTTATTCAATACTTAAATGAAAATCTTGATAACAAATTTGTCTATCATAATTTATCGCATACTCAAGATGTGGTTAAGAAAGCCAATGAACTAGCTAAACTTATTGACTTAAATGAAACAGACAAATCACACTTAATACTAAGCGCTTGGTTTCATGATACTGGTTACACTAAAGACATAGAAAACCATGAAGCAGAAAGTGTGAAAATTGCAAGTAATTTTTTAAAGGAGCATAACGTACCTGAAAATGATATAAAAAACGTATCTGATCTAATTTTAGCTACCAAAATGGACTATGAGCCAAAAAATTATCTTGAAAAAATAATTAAAGATGCTGATTGTGCTCATATTGGAAGTAAAAATTTCGACAGTGTTACCGAACTGCTTAGAAAAGAATGGGAAATTACATGCGATAAAACGTTAAGTGAAGAAGAGTGGTTAAGTATGAATATTGATTTTTTATCTAAAAACCATAGATTTTATACGAATGAAGCTTCTGCTAAATGGGATAAAACAAAGAGTAAAAACCTCTCACAATTATTAAAAACACATAATAAATTACATAAAGAAAGCACCAAACTTAAATATAAAAAGGAAGAATTAAGCTTAAAGAAAAATAAAGTAGAATTACCAGAACGTGGTATTGAGACGATGTTTAGGGTCACTCTTAAAAACCACATCACTTTAAGCAATATTGCAGACACTAAAGCTAATATTTTATTATCGGTTAATGCTATAATAGTATCCTTAGTCCTTTCTAATTTAGTTTCAAAACTAGATAATGCATCAAATCACTATTTAATTGTTCCTACAATTATTTTTGTATTATTTACGGTGATATCTATTGTATTATCAATATTAGCGACACGCCCAAATGTTACTAGCGGTAAGTTTACAAAAGAAGATGTTGCGAATAAAAAAGTAAACCTCTTATTTTTTGGTAATTTTCATAAAATGAGCCTTAACGATTTTGAATGGGCTATGGGTGAAATGATGCAGGATAAAGAATATCTTTATTCTTCTATGAAAAAAGATTTGTATTTTCTGGGGTTGGTTTTAGACAAAAAATATAAAATACTCCGACTTACTTATAGCGTCTTTATGTTAGGTATTATAGTGAGTGTTATTGCTTTTGCTATTGCATTTCAGTTTTTTTCCGGAGTCACTACTCTTGTATAATAAAATTTTGAAAAACCATTGATTGAAAATAAAGTTTTCGAAAATCTAAACTATTCAAAAAAGCATTTATAGCTAGATGAGTAGGAGATTGCAGATTTATTGAATATTTCTCTAAATCCAGAAAATAACAAAATGAAAAACGCTAAGTTTTCTAGGGAGCATATTGCAAGACTACTTGATAATTGTAAATTTAAAATCGAAAACTAAGCTTTAATTTCTTTCATTAAATCATCGTAAGTATAAAAAGCTTTGTCTTCCTCACTTTTATGATATAGTACACTTACTCTAATCGCTTTTAAGCCTGTAACTGCCTGTAAATCCTGAAGCTCTACTATTTCAATATCGGTATCTAAATAGTGTTTAGATTGTAAAAATTTAATATATCTTAAATATTCTTTTTCGTCTTGTTTTTGAGAATATACAATACTTATTTTTCCTTTTTGGGTAACACGCTCTGTTGTTCCTTTTATATAAGCTTTATCTACACGCTTTTTAACAATCTCATATCTGGCATTATAAGTCCCATCTACATCAAATTGTTTTTCATCCATTCTAAAACTTATAGATAAGGGTTGATTAAATACTAAAATCATTGAAGCTACATTTAAAGCCACCGGAAATTTAGATTGCATTTGATAATACGCGTTTTCCATTTCGCACATCACTTGCAACTGCCAGAGTCTTAAATTATAAAGATAAATAGGATTAAAACTATTTTCTTTAGTAATAGATTCTCCAACATACATGTTATGCTCTACACCATCGGTTTTAAAGCGTTCAAAATAATGTGGATACATGGCCTGTGCTTCTTCCTGTTTTTTATCTAATAGCGACGCCATTTCTTTATTAATGGTAGCTATGGTATCATCATATGCTTTTCTATGGTTATATAATACATTGATTTTATCATCTATACTATCAAAATAAGAACTAACATCTTTTTTAAATGCATCAATTGTATTAAGGTGTTTTAAAACGGGTTCTATATCTTGTTTTAAAAAGTCAGAAATTTGTTGTTCACTATCTACTTGAAAATACTTCTCTAAACCATTTAAATAATCATCAATTTGATAAATAAACTGTTCGTAAATTGGTAAAGCCTGACTCTCTAAGGTCTTTTTAAAAATATTTTTAACAGCCTTAAGTTGCAAACTTAAATCTTGTCTTGTTGCTTTATTTCTAGCTTCAGATGAGCCTTTAATATCTATTTGTCCATAAAGCGGATAAATATTTTCAAAAGCAATCTTTTTAAAAGTTGCTTCTTCTCCATTCATCTCTGCTTTAATAAAATTTTTCGCTTCTTTTGCAAATCGCCAATGTACACTTGGGTGTATTGATGTACATTCTTTTTGAATAATAGCTTCTATTAAATTTTCTTCTTCGCTCTTAGAGCGCTCTACAGCCGATACTATATATGGCATAATATCTACCAACTTGTTGGCATTAATACTATTAAGCACTTGTGGTTTAAGCGATACTATTTCTAGAATCCCCATAAGTCCATTATCATTAGCAATAGGCGCTAAAATAGCACTCTTTATACCTTGTTTATGTAGCGCTTTAATATGTGGTGAACATCCTTTTGAAATCTCTAATGCTTTATCGACATCCGATACCGAGAAGTATTTCTTTTCTTTTAGTAGCCTATCGTAAGACCATCCACATAATGCATCTGTGCAACTTTCACTTTCAACATTTCCGATAAGAAAACTATTCATTCCAACACCATAAACACGTTCGAACGTTTGTTCTTCATCATTGTAGATTGAAAATCCTACCTTAATATCTTTTATACCCAGAAGTGATCTGAAAATTTCATAAAACCCTTCCATGAAACCTTCATCTTTTCGTTTATCATCTCCTATTAGGCTAGATTTTATATTTGATATAGATTGATCATCAGTAACATCAAAAATGTTGGATATTACGAACCCCTTAAAATCATAACTGTTAGGCGGGAATTTCTCTTTCCAAAGATCAATATTTTCAAAATTGTCTAACAATTCATCGTAATCTTCCTGAGTAATTTTTTTAGCGGTCTTAGTTGGAACTATTTCACAAAAATCGGCATTATATAATATTTTATAATAATGAAGTATGCCATTAACATCCGGTATTTCGTAATAAAATGGTCGTTTAAAATTTAAATTATAACCATAACAAAAATTTAAAATAATAGTACATGCTATAATGTACGTATCATCTTCCGGCATATTTTTCATTTGAAGCTCAAAATCGTTACCGGCATTTTTAATAATACTCTTAAATCGTTCTGAAGAATTAAAAATTAAATTATGGAAAGGAACTGATGCTGTTTTAATCTCATTTTTTGTTAAAAGCGGACTAAACGAATCTTGAAGTATTGTTCGTATTTCTTTTTTCCTTTTTTCTATTATTGAAACATCACTAAAACCGGCTCGTAATTCTGGGAAATCGGACGCCGTTTTTAATATACGGTTTGCCTTAGCTGCAATAAATTCGTCGTCACTTTTAGCTAAAGTTTCGTATTGCTGTAACAGCATATTAAAACTCACTTTTAAATTTAAAGGAGACTCTATATTATCGTTAATGTTCATTTTTTGATGATTCTTGAAAAACAAAGTTACAAATTATTGATTTAGTCGCTATTAACTAGACTACTTAACAGTAAAATTGTTACAAAAAATTTACCATAAATTTAATTATTTTTTTTAATAAAATAACTCGATAAATTGGCTTAAATCTAAAAGTTAAAGCTCATGTCATTTCTTTCTATTCAAATTCGTTAGAATGACCCTTTTTCAAACATTCATAAACAGGTACTAACAACAATTTAAACGAAAGCCTTTGAACAACGTTTAGGGGTTTTCTTAAGTTAAGATATTTTTATTTTTTTAACTAAAAAATTATTGATTTAATAATTTTATATATATTTAAATACATATTAACCAATTAAAACTAGTATTATGTTTTCAAAAACAAATTTAATTTCAACGATTATCACAGGGCTTTGGGGGTTTCTTGGTGGTTGGCTACTTTGGGGAATTATAGGTGACCCTATGCTTGCAGACCATACTGTTACTAATGGTCTTATGAAAGAATCACCAAATATGGCTATTCTGGCGATTGGCTGCTTAATTGTAGGATTTGCATTTTCAACTATGTATTCAAAATGGGCTCGAGGTACACATGGTACTTCTCACGGGATTCAATTTGGTATATGGGTTGGTATTTTAATAGGTCTTGGAGGTGGGCTTATTGATCACTCAACATCAAACATTTTAGATTTATTCGGAACTATTATAAACGCCATTATTTATATTGTTCATTTTGGGATAATAGGTATTCTTGCAAGTTTAGTTTACGGAAAGTCTACTGCAAAAGGATAATTATAGATATACTTCAAATACAAAGCTGTCTAAAAAGTATTAATAATTTACTTTTTAGACAGCTTTTTTTATATTATATAACTTATTAAGGAACTTACTGATTTCCTTTTTTATAGTCTTCTAAAAATTTAGCTAAACCAATATCTGTTAAAGGGTGCTTTAGTAATCCTTTAATTGATGATAAAGGTCCAGTCATCACATCAGACCCTAACTTAGCACAGTCTATTACATGCATTGTATGACGTACTGAAGCTGCTAAAATTTGTGTTTCGAAACCATAGTTATCGTAAATCTGTCTTATTTCTGCAATTAAGTTTAAACCATCTGTAGAAATATCGTCTAATCTACCAATAAATGGAGACACATAAGTAGCTCCTGCTTTTGCTGCTAGTAATGCTTGTCCTGCAGAAAAAACTAAAGTAACATTTGTTCTTATACCTTTATCTGAAAAGTATTTACACGCTTTAATACCATCGGCAATTAATGGTAACTTTACTACTATTTGCGAGTGTAAAGCTGCTAACTTTTCTCCTTCGGCAACCATCCCTTCAAAATCAGTTGAAATAACTTCGGCACTTACATCTCCATCAACTATTTCACAAATTTTTTGGTAATGTGCTAAAATATTGGCTTCACCTGTAATGCCTTCTTTAGCCATTAATGATGGGTTAGTTGTAACACCATCTAAAACACCTAAAGCTTGTGCTTCTGCAATATCATCAAGGTTTGCTGTATCTATAAAAAATTTCATAATATATAGTTATTATACTGTTTTTAAATATTCCAATACTTGTTTACTTACTTTTTCTCCAGTGAACCCAAATTTATCATCTAGTACATTTGCTGGTGCTGAATAACCAAAATGCTCTAATCCAAAAACATGACCGTTTTCACCAACTAACCCTTCTAGGTTTACTGGTAATCCTGCTGTTAAACCAAATAACGGTTTATTTTTAGGAATCACACTATTTTGATAATCCTTAGATTGTAACCTGAATACACCTTCTGAAATAATTGAAGCTATGTTTACTTTTAATCCTTCTTGAGATTCTAAAATTTCGGCAGCAGCAACTAGCGTAGAAACTTCTGATCCGTTAGCAATTAAAACCACATCTGGATTTGCTACTTCTTTTACTAAATAGCCTCCTTTTTCTGCACCTAAGGCTTCACTATATCTGGAATCTCCTTGTGCAGCTAAATCTTTAATACCTTGTCTGGATAAAATTAATCCGGAAGGGGTATTTTTATTTTCTAAAGCCATTTTCCAAGCGACTGCAGTTTCGGTAGAATCTGCAGGACGTAATGCTAAGAAACTTGGTTTACCGCTATGGTTTTTAAGTTTTTCTAATAAACGTATTTGAGCTTCTTGCTCAACAGGTTGATGTGTTGGTCCATCTTCTCCTACTCTAAAGGCATCATGTGTCCATACATATTTTACACCTAATTCTTGAATCCCACTTAAACGAATGGCAGGCTTCATATAATCTGAAAATACAAAGAATGTTGCCACTACTGGAATAACACCTCCATGCAAAGCAATACCATTAGCAATACAAGCCATTGTTAATTCTGCAACACCTGCTTGTAAAAACGATCCGCTAAAATCTCCTTTTTGTAATGCTGATGATTTTTTTAAGAATCCATCTGTTTTATCACTATTAGATAAATCTGCAGAAGACACAATCATATTCTCAACATTTTCGGCTAAATAACCCAATACGTTTGAAGATGCTGCTCTGGTAGCTATACCTGGTTTGTGTTCGATAGATTCAAAATTTAATTCTGGTAATTCTCCAGACAAGAAGAAATCTAATTTTTCGCCTAAAGCTTCATTTGCTTGTTTCCAAGCCGCTATTTCAGCTTTTTTCTCTGCTGCTTTTGCTGTTTTATCTGCTATTAGGTTTTTGTAAAATTCGCTAACATCTCCATAAATATCAAATGGATTTTCAAGATCTGCTCCTAAGTTTAGTAACGTTTTTGCATAATCTGCTCCTGTGTTACCTATAGGTTGTCCGTGTAATTCACAATATCCTTCAAACATACTTCCGTCTGCTGCAACACAACCTTTACCCATAATAGTTTTTCCTATTATTAAAGTTGGTTTTTCAGTTTCGTTATTGGCATCGGTTAATGCTTGTCGAATTTCGTCATGGTTATGGCCGTCAATAGTAACGACATTCCATCCCCATGCTTTATATTTCATGGCAGTATCTTCGCTCGTTACCTCATCTGTTGATGTTGATAATTGTATATCGTTAGAGTCGAAAAACATAATAAAATTACTCAAGCCTAAATGCCCAGCAATTCTACCTGCTCCTTGCGAGATTTCTTCTTGAATACCTCCGTCTGAAATAAAACCATATACTTTATGATTCATCCAATCTCCAAATCTTGCTTGCAAAAACTTTGCAGCAATTGCAGCTCCTACTCCCATAGTGTGACCTTGCCCTAATGGACCAGATGTATTTTCTATACCTCTAGCTGGATCTACTTCTGGATGCCCAGGCGTTATAGAACCCCATTGTCTAAAATTTGCTACATCCTCTTTTGCATAGTTTCCTAAAAGATAATATTGTGCATACATTAAGGTAGATAAATGACCTGCATCCATAAAAAAACGATCTCTAAAAGGCCAAGTCATATCTGACGGGTCGTAATTAAAGAATTCTGAGTATAAGATGTGCATGAAATCTGCACCACCCATTGGTCCTCCCGGATGCCCTGAATTCGCCTTTTCTACCATTGCTACTGCCAATGCTCTTATATTATCTGCAGCTTGCTGATCAATTTTTTTATTCATCTTTAAATATTTAATTACCTCTTACTAATTTTTAGTGTTTTTGCACATAAATCTTTCTGGAATAAATCAAGTCTAATAGCGAGAATTTTACCCTAAAAAAATGCTTTCCAATTAAGTTGAAAATATTTTTTGCAAATATATAATCTTTAACTTGTTAGGAGTTATTAAAATTTAAATATTTTAATAACTCCTGTTAAACATTTACGTATTCACAAATGGCTTTGCTAATTATATGTATGAAAGCAACTTAATTAAGTTAACAATTAGATAATATTCTATATTGTGATGTTTTATCCTACTAAAAATTATAGTATCCTGCCTTATCTTTTTACAATTAACTTTTGCTTTTGGGATGTAACCTTCCAGTCTACATTTTTTCTAAAACGAAATGCGATAGATACATTTATCTCAAATAAATTGTAATACAATAATCAAATCGATCAAAAACAAAACACATTTTTTTATAACTTCGGGATTTGGTTACGTATCTTTAACGGTACACTAAATATTAGGCACTTGTTAAAACCCTAAATTATATTGAATAAATAGTAATGAATAGAAATTATGATTCACATTAAAACTTTTAAATCTTGTGCCATTGTCTTGACACTTTTTTTTAGCACGGCTCTTTTCTCTCAAAACCATTTTGTTTCAATTTTTGATGGTAAAACATTAGAGGGTTGGAAAGTCTATGGCTTACCATCTGATCTGGAAAAAAACTACTGGAGCGTCGAAAATGGCTCTATTACCTGTAATACAATGGGTGACAAAGATCATGCTGCTGTATGGTTATTTTATGAAGAAGAGCTAACCGATTTTGAATTAAAAATAAAATTCCAAGCCTATCGTAATAGTCCTGGAAATAGCGGATTACAAGTAAGAAGCAGGTATTACGAAGGTGGTGATATTGACGGTCCTCAATTTGACATACACCCTCCGGCTCCTTTTAGAACAGGATTGCTTTATGATGAATCTGACGGATATAACAGGTGGATATACCCAAGTATGCCAAGTCCTGCACTCAAACCCGAACAAGCCAATAATAAATCAACATTTTATTATTCAGATGATAATCCTTCATGGAACGAACTTCATATTATTTGCAAAGGCACACACATAAAATCGATACTTAACGGCACAGTCGTTACAGATTTTGATGGAAAAGGCATATTAGATGATGACATTCATATAAAACAACATGTTGGAATGTCTGGAAAAATAGCACTCCAAGTGCATGGAAAAAATGAATTATTAATTCGATTTAAAGATATTCAACTAAAAAAACTATAATGAAAAGCTTTAAAAAAAGTTTAATCCTTTTCGGCATACTATTTACAATAGTTATGTCACTGAAAGCCCAGAATCGCTATTATGACTATAGAGACAGGAACCCAGAAGGGAAAACTCATATTTTATATGTGGCAGGTGGAAGCTGGCATGACCACTTAGGGGTTGCAGCCGTTTTACGTAGATTTTTAGAAGTTAGACATGATTACCACATAACGTATTCTGAAGACTTTAATGTATTTACAAGATCACTAGACAGCTATGATGTTATTATAATGAATGGTATGCCCGCAAGCATGACTAATGATCAATTTACTGGTTTTTCTAAAGCCGTCGAAGAAGGAAAACCTATTTTGGGTTTACATTCAGCGACTGCTGCATTAAAAAAAGACGAAAAACACAAAGTCTTATATAACGCCTTAATTGGTGCCGATTTTTCGAAACACCCTCCTATACATACATTTCCTGTTAAAATCATAAAACCCAGTCATCCAATAGTAGAAAATATCGGGGACTTTACAATTTATGACGAAATGTATTTTTATCATGGACAAGTTGAAGGTAATACGGTATTAATTGAAGCTGAGCATGAAGGTGTAAAAACGCCTATTGCCTGGACTAGAACTTATGGAAAGGGTAAAGTGTTTTATACCTCATTGGGGCATAGTGTAGGTGCAGCAACCAATAAGTACTTTCAACAATTAGTGCTTAACGCCTTAATCTGGTTGACTGAATAATACGTATTTATGTTTTTTAAATTCCTAGTTGTAATCCTAAACTAATTCTATTTAGAGATTTAAACTGTCCAAAAGGCCCACTTTTATCGCCATAAAATAAATCGGCACCCAAAAAAGCTGTTAGATTATTTAAAACCAAATAATCTAACTTGGGTCTTACAAATCCATCTCCTCTATTTAGGTTCTGAACACAAATTATGGAAGCTGTCAAGGTTTCATTTGCAAACCGTCTATCAATTAAAAATGACATGTTGGTTTCTGAACTTTCTCTCCCGACAGTATTTTGGTTATCGTATATATAATCTTCAAAAAGTTGAATGCTCAATGTAGAATTACTAATTCCTGAGTAGTCAACACCAAGAACACCAATTATCTGGTCGCTTTTAAAGATGCCTTCTGAAACATTACTATTACTTGATGAAAAATATTTACCCTTAGAATAGCCTAATTCGCCACGTAGCGTATAACTACCAAATGCATTACTAAATGTGCCACCAAATAAATGATATCGTTTAAATATGGGACTTATCGTTATGTTATTGTTTACATTATCTGTAATTGTTTTAACAACAGGAAAATTATCATATTGATATAAATAATTTATAGTAACATCCCAGCCTTTTAAAAAAGCTGATAAACGTATCCCATAATCGGCATCTTTTATTATTTTTTTAGGTTTTTTTAATCGGTTATTTATAACTGAGACTCCTTGTGGTGCATTAGAAAATAATGCTACTGGAAAAAATGTACCATTTTGAGCTGGAAAATCGTGATAGGTTAAATCTGGTATCCAAATTAATTGTGCTTTTATTTTTGATAACTTTAAATCGGCTTTTAAGGACCATAACGGAATCCGAGAATTGTCAAAATCATCTAATAAAAATTCTCTAAAATTTGTGGGGTTTACGATATCCAAAATTTTTAATCCGTCCGATTTTCCCCAAACAATTTGTTGTTTTCCAACGGTTAAATAATGTTTTCTTATTTTCCAATCGAAATAAAACTCACGTAATTCTGCTTCTAATCGGTCACCAATTATTGCTCTTTTTGAAAACTCAGATACCGCATCTTGTGCAGGTTTGTTGGGTTCAAGATTATCAAGTATCTCTGCATATAAACGACCTATTACTTTTAATCTAAAATTTTTTGTTAAAGGCATATCCAATTCTGGCCGTATAAAAAACTCTGCTTTTTGAATATCGGATGGCTTAAATTCAATAGATGTTCTGGCATCTATTAACATAGTAAATTGAGTATTCGAAATATATGACTTTTTAGGAACTACTGAATCGTTTTGAGCATTTACAATAAGGCCGAGCATTAAAAAAAACAGAACGGTAGTTAAATATGAAACCTTCATATATTTGATTAATTAACACCTCTTACTAAAGATTCTTCAGAAAACAGTTCATCGTCTATAGCTGTATTATAATCACTATTACCGAAAATCATATTTGTTTTATGGTTGTTTTTATGGTTTGTTGCTTCCAACGCTTGAAATGTCCAAATCCCTTGTACTTTTTTAATGTCCTTTACATACGTTGTTTTTAAGTCGTTTCCTGCTATGTCCCAATATTTGGTTTGTCTTACCATCCAAACCCCTCTATCTACCCATTGATGTACTTTACTATATCCAAGTTCTCTTGCAATTTTATTTGTTTTAGGTATCGCTTCAACCAAAATACAAGGATGCCCATCAATGGTTTCTTCCTTGATCGTTTTATAATTATAATCTGAAGCGCTCATTTTAGTACCAAGCTTTATATCCTCATAAGTGAAATCTGTTCCTAAGAAATAATCGCCACGATTGGCTGCAGATATTCTTCTTGTTTTTCTAAGAGCAGGCAAATACAACCATTGGTCATCATCTTTAGTTTCATCATTATAATCATAAGACATGAATGCTGTGTTTCTTACGTTTGATGGGGTTGTAAATATCAAAATGGATTTTCTTTGGTTGTCATAATCTTTACGATAACTCTTAATATCTCTTATCTGTGTTTTACCTTTTTTGTTAATCAAGGTCATTTTAAGATCCTGTATTTGATGTTCGCCTTCATTACGCTCGTTTACATTTCTCAAAATATCTTCTCCACTAGGAAGCGATTGCCCGATGGCAATACTCGCAATAAATAATGCGATAAAAAGGGTTATATATTGTACTTTTTTCATGTTTATTATTTTAAAATCTGTTATTATAGAAGGGCTCCTTCTTTTAAAAATTTAGGTCTGAATACTTTTATTAACGCTGGTATAATGGAAAGACTGGCTAAAAAACTAGTCGCAACACAGGTTGTTATTAATGCTCCAAAAGTTACAAATGGCGGTAAACTACTGGTCATGTTAATTCCGAAACCTAAACACACAGCAAACACGTTAAATAGAAGGGCTCTTCCTGTAGAAGGATACATGTCTAAAACAGCATTATCGATAGATAAATGTCTATGATTGACGGCATATTTAATATGCTGAATAATGTGAATAGCAAAATCGACAGAAACTCCTATGGCTATGGCTCCAAAGATAGAAGTAGCTGTGTTTAAAGTTATTCCTGCAAAGCCCATTACGGCATAGAATATTAAGATGGCCATAAACACTGGAGTAACTGCATATAACCCGGCAACAATAGACTTAAAGCTAATCGAGGTTAATAACCAGACGGCTATTAGTGCAATGAATAACCCCAGATAATTACTAAATGCTATGCCATCTAACCAGTAGTAAAATATATTCATCCAACCAGCTATTTTTACTTTTACATCACTCGTTTTAAATTTTGATGCAATGTGAGCTTTAAGTGGTTCTATTATTTGTTTAACGCTGCTATATTTACCATCTTTTAGTGTCACACTAATATTGGCATGTTGATAATCGTAGTCTATAAATTTTTCAAGATCTGCAGGATCGCCACTTGCGCTATACAAAAGAAACAGCTGTGGAATAATATCATTATTTTCAGGAATTTTATATGCTCCTTGTTTGTTTTCGTTAAGAGACTTATTCATTTGTTTGATAATATCGACAATAGACGTTGTACTACCTACAAAGGGTAGGCTCTCAATATACTCTTGTAAAGCTTCAATCTTTTTAAGCTTTTTAGCATCAAACAATCCTTCTGTTTCATTGGCAGAAACCATGACATCAAATGTATTGGCGCCATTCATTTTAGTATTTATCAATTTATCTGCTTTATAGATATCGGTCTTTTCACTAAAATTATCGATACTGGCTTCATCTACATAAACTTTGGTAGCTCCAAAAACACCAATTAACAATATAGCTAGAGTAGTATATAAAATTTTCTTAGGGTTAGAGGTTATAATTGTCCCCATTTTAAAGACTAACTTTCCAAAGAAATCAGTTTTAACTTCCTTGCTATCCTTACTTTTTTGATAAGCTTTACTCAATTTTGGTTTTAACAAAATCAAGATTGCGGGTACTAATAAAAGGGATAATAACATCGCCATCAATACACCTATAGATGAAAAGATACCCACCATTTTTAATGGTGGAATGGTGGTCGTTATGCTTAAAGCCATAAATCCAGCAACATTAGTTAAACTAGTAAAAGTAACCGGACGCCACATATCTTTCATGGTCATTAATACAATCTCTCGAGATGTTTTCTCGGGATGTTCTGCTAAAAATTCATAGTAAGCACCAAGTATATGAATGGCATCTGCAACACTTATGGCTATTAATATTACAGGAATAACATTTGAGGTTAGGTACATTGGTACTCCGAGTCCAGCCATAATACCCATTGTAGAAACTACAGCTCCTAGAATTACAAAAACCGTAAGATATAACCCTCTAAATGTTCTGTAAGCAATTACCAATACTATTAGAATTACTAAAAATGCTAGTGGTGTCATTTTTTTAGCATCGCCATCAATATATTCTGCCTGGTGCGATACCACCCCGCCTTCTCCTGCAACATGTACATTAGCTGTAGATACTGTGACCTCTTTGGCTAACAATGTTTCTGCTAGCTTTTTAATATCCTTATATGCTTGTTTACCATATTTGATTTTATCTAAAAGTTCGACCACTATTAACGAAGTTGTACCATCTTCACTGGCTAAATTACCTGCATAAAGTGGATACCCCAATACACCATTACGAATAGTATTTGCTTCTGCATTCGTTTTTATTATTTCTTCGATAAAAGGATCTACGACCATTCCTTCTTCTGTTCCGTAAATATTATTCTCGGTAGATAAACTTGTAATTTTATCGGGGTCTACTCCCTCAATTAATTGTACTTCATCACTAAGTTTTTTAATATAGTTTAACATTTCAGGAGTATATACCCCCTCTTTACTTTCATTTACAACAGCAATGACAATAGGATCTGATAGACCAAATAGTTCTCGAACTTCTTCTCTATTTTTTAGCGAATGATGACTAGGTGGAATAAAAGCTTCAATAGTAGTATCTATCTCCATTTTAGGCAATTGGCTACCTAAACCAACAATAATTAGTAGGGACAGTAAAATAATAAACCATGGGTATTTTAAAGCCTTGTTAAAAAAAGTTTCAGATTTACTCATTTTTTTTGTTTCCATTTTTTTGATGATTCGTTAATTTTTTATTCGCTAATGTGTTTTAGACAATTCCAGTGCGCATTTCGGACGAAAAATTGGCGTTTTTTTGTTTTAATTGTATTTCATTGCTTCATAGCTCAAGGCTTTTCTTATAAAAGCTAGCTGACCAATTACATAAGATTCTCTGTCTATTAAGAAAAGAATATAGCGTAATAGCGTCTGGTTAAACATTGGAGGCGTCTTAAAATCTGGCTCCTTAAAAAGTGCTGCATCAGATAGAGATTCTAATTTTTCTTTTAAAACAGGAGAAATGGTGTTCCAATTTTTTAGTAATTTTTCCAAGTTAGGATATGCCATGCCTTCTTGATAACTTTTATGGTTTTCATAAAATTCGGCATATGTATTCTCAACAGTAACACCTAAGTTTTTAGCTAAATCATACCGGGTTGAAGCTAAATTACCTGCCAACCATAGCATGTGATTGGTTTTTTCATTTATTCTAACTTTCGCATCTTCATCTTTTATGCCTTCAATGGCATTTTTAAACAACATATTATGAAGCTCGTACTGTTCTATTAATCTATCTATTGGTTTATGATTTTTCATATTCATTATTTTATAAGAGGCATTAATCATTTATTAAAAAGATGCTACTTTGCCAGTCTCAACAAAACTTTTTAAGCTTATCATAATAAACTTATCCCAAGTGGGTGCACATATATCATAGCAATTCATGTTAGGTGTAAGCCCAACTTGCAAAAAATTAACCTTTGTGGTATTCTTAAACGTTTCAATATTCCAATACAAAATATCTCCAATCCATTCTGCGTTAAACTCTGGCTTACCTCCAATACATTCCCAAGTGATTTTTGAATTAGGAACATACTCTATGATTCTAAAAGTCCAACTGGCCTCTCCAAAACTTATAGTAAAAATGTCTCCTATTTTAGATACAGGTTTATCAACTTCTCCCCACCATAAATTTATTTCTTTAGACAAAGCAGAAAACACATCTACAGCACTTGCACTAGTTATGATTTCTTTAGTATAATTTTTTTCTTCTTTTTGATTATTCATTTTTATTTGATTTCATATAAAGTTTATAGGTTCTATCTATACAATTTCATAGTTTAACTACATACTCTTTATCATTAAACAATGTTTTATTAGTATCTTTGACCAGTTGTAAAAAACAACTACACAAATATATAAAACCAATTTTAAAATACAACTAGTTTTAAAACAAAACTATAAAAATGAAAGAATCTAAATCTCAATGTCCTTTAAATCAAGCCTTAGAAGTCTTTGGAGATAAATGGACTTTATTAATTATTAGAGATATTATGTTTGCTGGCAAGCGTTATTTCAATGAAATGCGTGAATCGGATGAGAAAATTGCAAGTAACATCTTAACAGACCGATTAAATAAATTGGAAGAATTAGATATTATTATTAAAAGTAAAGATCCATATCACAAACAAAAAAACGTGTACACTCTTACTAAAATGGGTATTGATTTAATGCCTGTTATGATTGAAATTGCCCATTGGAGTGTTAAACATAGACAAGTAAACGATAAAGATAAAATGCATGTCAAAGAACTAGTTGACGGAGGAAAACCTTTGCAAGAAAAAATGAGTTCTATACTTTTAAAAGAATTCAAAAAGATCTCTAAAAAGTAGTTTTTTATTCTTATAAATTGTTAACTCTGAGGAAACAATGCAGTATCAAAATAAAATGACTGCGCTACAATTTTTCCTTCTTTAATTTTAAAAACCTCACAAGTGGGTATAGATACTTGGGCGCCTAAAACTTTTAATGTTGCCAAGTGAGTTACTGCGTCTTCGGCTACTATCATATCTTGAGTTTCTACAGCAAATTCCATATCAAAAGCCATTAACTTTTCAAAATATGCATCGGGATTGTTTGTTGAAAACATAGGCCCGTTGTACTCATGTGTATCTGCCATATAACTTTTTGCTAAATTAAAATCTCCTGTATTTATCGCTTTAAAAAAGCCTTCTACAACTTCTATTGAGTTTCTCATAATTCTTTTAGTTATATTTGTTACTTGTAAAAAGCAAGTGATGCAAATATAAGCATTCACTTGCAAAAAACAAGTGTTTTATGAAAAAAAATGAAAAAAGGTCTGAATGTCCCATAAGTAGGGCGTTGGATATTCTAGGGGATAAATGGACATTGCTAATAATAAGAGATATTGTGTTTAGAGGATTTCGTTTTTATAATGAATTTCTAGAGGGAGGTGAAGGTATAGCAACTAATATTTTATCGGACAGATTAAAAATATTAGAGTCTAACGGTTTTTTAGTGAGCAAAAAATATGAACTTCAAAAAACCAGAAAAATATATACTCTTACCGAAAACGGGATTGGACTCATTCCTATTTTATTAGAAATGCTCGTTTGGGGTTTTAATTTTGATGACTCTCTAATTATTCCAAATCAAAAAGCCGATATGATGAATGAAATAATTAAAAGAGTTAAAACAGACAGGGATGGGTTTCTTAAAGAAATTATTGCTTCTGTAAGAAGCTTCGATGCTAAAAATTACTGCTAAACATAATAGCAATTAAAACTTCGATTAAATCAATACTGCATGACAAAACAACAATATGAATCTGAATTTATAGGGTTTAAAAACGAATTATCTTCCTTCGTTTTTAGGTTGCTTACTAATCGCCAGGACACAGAAGATATAGTACACGATACCTATATTAAGGGTTTAGATAATATTAAGAAATTTCAAGGCAAATCCTCACTTAAAACTTGGGTTTTTAGTATTGCTTTAAATTCTGCTAAAAATCAATTGAAAGGCAAAAAACGCTGGTTAGAAAATTCTCAAGATTACGGGGCAAGCTTACATTCTAAATCTCCTGAATTAATGGATAAAATGCGAGTGGTTTTTGAAACAACACCCGAACGGGAATATGAAATAAAAGAACATATTGCATATTGTTTTAATTGCATTAATAAGACCCTACTTTTAAAGCAACAAGTATGTATATTATTAAAAGAGGTATATCACTTTAAAATATCTGAAATTATTGAAATTACTAGCTTTACAGAAGGTATTGTAAAGCATTCATTAGCTGATGCTCGAAAAAATATGATTCGTATTTTTGATAACCGATGTGCTTTCGTTAATAAAAAAGGAATCTGTCATCAATGCACTACTTTAAAAGGGGTTTTAAACCCTAAACAAGATGCTCATGTTAAAGCCCAAGAGTTAAAATTAGTAAAAGAAAGAGATCAGCAAAATTCTGATTATTTGTTTGATTTAAGATTAGAATTAGTGCAAGGGATACCCCCCCTAAATGCGAAGAACTCTATATTGAATACCTACATGCTTGAAAATAATGAAAACTGGGTTGAGGAAGGTAAAGAGAAAAATGTATTAGGGGAAAATACTGATGCCATTGTCTCAGGTTGTAAATTATAAAAAAGTCAAATTTCCGTCCGAAATGCTTCGCTAAATTGTCTAACTAGAAGTTAACAATTTAAAAGCAATAAAATTATGACAAAAAAACCAATGGAAGTATTTCAAGCCTTTGGACAAGGACTAATGTCTGGCACCAATTCATGGAAATCTGTAGTCGCAGACAATATAGTATTTACAGGCCCTGTCGATCAAGTAACAGGATTAGAAGCCTTTGCTAAATTAAACGAAGATTTTATGCCTTTAGTTAGAGGTAATGATATGAAACAAGTCGTTGAGGTCGGCAATTTTGTAATTACTCAAACTGTAATGGATGTAGCTACACCAAAAGGCAATATTATAAAATTAGATATGTCTGAGTGGTATGAAATTATAGATGGGAAAATTCAAAACATTAAAGTTTATTATAATGCCGAAGACTATGTAAAAGAGTTTGGACTGGCTTAGTAATTTGATAAAAAGTGGGTTGCAATTTTTTGTAACTCGCTTCTTCTAACGATAAAAGAAGGGTATAAAAAAACGTTTCTCTATACAAGAGAAACGTTTTTATGTATCGTGCGGGCGGGGAGACTCGAACTCCCACACCTCGCGGCACTAGATCCTAAGTCTAGCGTGTCTACCAATTCCACCACGCCCGCTAGTTCCGATTATTATCGGGATGCAAATATAAACAAGATTTTTAAATTGCAAACTCGATATTCCAAATTAATTATAAAATAAGTAATAACCATTAAAAACATTCTTTTTTTATATTTTTGAATGAACTATACAATCACTTTATGAATAACATTCAATCCTATATAAAAGAGAACAAAAATCGATTTCTAAATGAGTTAATCGAGCTCCTTAAATTACCCTCTATTAGTGCAGATTCTGCTTATAGAAATGAGGTTTTAAAAACTGCCGAAGCTATTAAGATTAGTTTAGAAAATGCTGGATGTGATAGTGTTGAAATTTGTAAAACAGATGGCTACCCTATTGTTTATGGCGAAAAGATTATTGATGAAAATCTGCCAACTGTATTGGTTTACGGTCATTACGATGTGCAGCCACCAGACCCTTTAGATCTTTGGGATTCTCCTCCTTTTGAACCCGTCATTAAAAACACCGAATTGCATCCCAACGGTGCTATTTTTGCACGTGGTGCATGTGATGACAAAGGACAAATGTATATGCATGTAAAGGCTATGGAGTTTATGACCTCTACAAACCAACTTCCGTGTAATGTAAAGTTTATGATTGAAGGGGAAGAAGAAATTGGAAGTGCTAATTTGGCAACTTTTGTAAAAAACAATCAGGAAAAACTTAAAAACGACGTTATTCTTATTTCTGATACTGGTATGATAGCGAATGACGTGCCTTCAATTACAACCGGATTGCGTGGATTAAGCTATGTAGAAGTAGAAATTACTGGACCTAACCGCGATTTACATTCCGGGTTGTATGGTGGTGCTGTAGCTAACCCTATAAACGTTTTAACCAAAATGATTGCATCGCTTCACGACAAAAATAACCACATTACCATTCCCGGTTTTTATGATAAAGTAGAAGAATTATCTAAAGAAGAACGTGCTGAAATGGCAAAAGCTCCTTTTAGTTTAGACCATTATAAAAAAGCCTTAGATATAAATGATGTTTATGGTGAAACCGGATTTACCACCAACGAACGTAACTCCATCCGCCCTACCTTAGATGTTAATGGTATTTGGGGAGGTTACACCGGAGAAGGTGCTAAAACAGTTATTGCAAGCAAAGCATATGCAAAAATCTCTATGCGCTTGGTGCCAAATCAAGACTGGGAAAACATTACTCAATTATTTACAAAGCATTTTGAAAGTATTGCACCTAAAAGTGTTACTGTAAAGGTAACACCTCATCATGGAGGTCAAGGTTATGTAACTCCTGTAAATAGCATTGGTTATCAAGCAGCAAGTAAAGCATACCTAGATACTTTTGGAAAAACTCCTATCCCACAACGCAGTGGTGGTAGTATTCCTATTGTATCTCTTTTTGAGCAAGAACTAAAAAGTAAAACCATACTTATGGGCTTTGGTTTAGATAGTGATGCCATTCATTCACCTAACGAGCATTTCGGAGTTTTTAATTATTTAAAAGGCATTGAAACCATTCCTTTATTCTATAAATATTTTACTGAGTTATCTAAATAATCATAGTTACCTTCGCAAAAAATAAAAGAATACATTTATTCTAAGTGTACAACCTTAAGACAACAATCTCTAACACATAATATAGTATGTCTAACAACCACACTAATAACCTTGTATTTCTATTATTAGCAACCTTGTTTATTAGTACTTCCGGCGCCTTAGGCAAATTTATAGACATGCCTACACCTGTTATCATTTGGTGGCGTTCTGTTTTAGCAATGATTGTATTGTATGCGCTTTGTAGATATAAAAAAATAGGCCTAAAAATTAAATCAAAAAAAGATGCTATTCCAGTAATAACAAGTGCTGTATTTATGGCTGCTCATTGGGTTACCTACTTTTATGCTTTAAAACTCTCAAACGTAGCTATTGGTATGCTCTCTCTTTTTACATTCCCTATAATTACAGCCTTCTTAGAACCTCTATTTATAAAAATAAAATTCGACCCCATATATATATTACTTGGTGTTATGGTACTCTTTGGAATGTATATTTTGGTTCCGGAATTTAACATGGAAAACACACATCTAAAAGGTATCCTGTTTGGGTTATTTTCTGCCTTATGTTATGCTTTGCGTAATATTATATCGAAAAAACTGGTATTGCACTATAATGCCTCCTCGGTAATGTTTTACCAACTGTTTATTATTACTATTATATTAGCTCCTGTTTTATTTTTTATGGAAACATCGGGAATTAAAACACAATATCCATATATTATTATTTTAGCTATTCTTACTACAGCCATTGGGCATACCATGCTTGTTAATAGTTTAAAACATTTTACGGTAAGTACTGCCAGTATTATAGGTAGTGTGCAACCTATTTTAGGGATTATTATTGCTTTTATATTTTTAAAAGAGATCCCTACTTGGAATACCTTTTTTGGAGGACTTATCATCCTTTCTACAGTGATAATTGAAAGTATTCGTTCTAGAAAAGCATAATTCAATTAACTCTACGTTTGTAGAATTGAAATATTTATTCTACATTTGTAGAGTTAATTCTAAACTTGTAGAGTATGCAACTATCAAAAACCGAAGAAGATTTAATGAATTATTTATGGAAGCTGGAAAAAGCTTTTATGAAAGATTTACTGGATGCATATCCGGAGCCAAAACCAGCGACAACAACAGTAGCAACCCTTTTAAAGCGTATGACTGGAAAAGGTTTTATTGCTTATAATTTATACGGAAAATCCAGAGAATACTACCCGTTGGTTAAAAAGAAGGATTACTTTTCTAAACATGTAAATGGCCTTATTAAAAACTTTTTTAACAACAGTGCCTCTCAATTTGCATCGTTTTTCACCACTGAAACGAATCTTTCAAAAGAAGAATTAGAACATTTAAAGGCGTTAATTGATAACGAGATAAAAAATAAATAACCATGCTTTTACTTATTTTAAAATCTAGTACTTGCTTAGCTGTTTTCATGTTGTTTTATAAACTTTGTTTAGAAAAAACGAGTGCGCATACTTTTAAACGTTTCTATTTAATTGCTTCTACTTTAATTTCAATAGCTATTCCATTTATAACATTTACCGAGTATATTGAAGCTGAGCCCGTAAATTTTGCTTTAGGTATAGAATCTCAAAATTACTCAAATCTGGAGATCACAGATATTACCGAACCTAAAAATTATTTACCAGCTATTTTATGGAGTATTTATGCTTTAGGTGCCATATTGTTTTCAATTAGATTTTTCAAAAATTTGCATCAATTGTTTAAAAAGATAAAAGACAATCCTAAATATAAAAATCAGTATTTTATTAACGTTTTAATAACCGATTTAATAACACCACATACCTTTTTTAATTACATTTTCCTGAATAAAACAAAATTTGAAAACAACCTTATTCCTAATGAGGTTTTATTCCACGAACAAACACATGCCAAACAAATGCATGCTCTGGATCTTTTGTTTATAGAAGTCCTTCAAATACTTTTCTGGTTTAATCCGCTACTCTATTTTATTAAAAAGGACATCAAATTAAACCATGAGTTTTTAGCAGACCAAGCCGTAATAAAACATGGTATCGATTCATCTATTTACCAAAAAACGTTATTAGCTTTCTCATCTCCAGATAGCTATCGGGAAGCTTCAGATTCATCATTAGTAAATGCCATCAATTATTCATCAATCAAAAAACGATTTACAGTTATGAAAACAAAAACATCAAAAACTGCCTTATGGCTTCGAAGTCTCATTATTTTACCATTACTAGCTATTCTAATTTATGGATTTAGCGATAAAGTTGTTATTGAAAAAGAAAACATTGAAACCAATGTAACAAATAATAAAATCAGAATCTTTATTAATAAAGACAGAGAAGTTTTTATTGAAAATGACTTGGTCATTTTCAATAATATGTCTGAAGCAATAACAAAAATAAAAAACAGATTAATTAAAAAACATTCAATCACTCCTGAATTATTCATTGAAGTTGAAGGACATGTAACAGATGAATATTTTAAAGCTATTGTAAATGAAATTAAAAAGACCAACCTTAAAGTTACTGAATTTAAATCCGACTCTTTATTATTAAATAAAGAAGGATCAATTCCTTATTTTAAAGGAACACATTTAACTGCTAATTATATAGTTTTTAAAACTGAAACAGGAGAAATATTGGAAGGTGTTTCTATTCCTAAAAACACAACTTATAGTGAAAACGAAAACTTAAAAAGTCTACTAAATTATTTAAGAGAAAAAGAGAAAAATCTAGTACAATCTTTAAGTAAAGAAAAGAATGAAAAAGAAAAAATTGAAATAGAAGAACAAATTGATTTTCTTAAGTCTAGAACAAAAATAGTTAGCAATCGATTAAACTTTCAATCTAAGAAATCATCTCAAAACCAGGATAAAATAAAACATAAAGAAAGTATCAAAAATACTTATAGATTTATCTTTTATTTAGATAATGATGATCAAATTGCTGCATACGGTAAATGGGTTAAATCATATGACTTAAAAAAAATCATTAAAGAATATACACAAGCAACAAACAAAAATTCAACTGAAATTGAACTAGTTATACGTCATGGAACATCTAAAAAAACTATTTCAGAAGTTAAAAGTATTTTAAATGAATATGGCAAATTAAAAGTCAAATTTACAGATAAGGAAGGTTGGTTAAGTACTGAAAAAAAGCAAAAAACAATTTCTGATAAAAACATAGAAAAATCAACGAAAAGCGAGTTAATCATTAAAATAATCGACAACAAAACTGTTTTAATAAACGACAAAATGTGTCTTTTAGATAATGCTGAGACATGCATCGTTAAATTCCTAAATACGCTATCACGAAAAGAAAAAAAAGGATTGGTTCCGATAATCATTTATAATTCACCAGATGGAGATAGTGCCTTAGAAAACTTAAACAATATTCTAAGAGATTATAATCTTTTACGAATAAATAAAAAGATAAAAATAAATGGAGAGCCTTTTCCTCCTGCACCTGAAGCACCAAAAGTTAAAGAAGGCTTTGAAATACCACCTCCGCCTCCTCCAACCACCGAACCATTAACAAAGTTTAAAAGCTCTTCAGAAAAGTTATTAAAAGCGTGGAAAGAATACTCGACAGAGGGTGATGCTTATGGAACAGCTATGCAAGCATATTTTAAGAACAAAACAGGAAATCTTAGCGACTTAAAAATACAATACGAAAAAGTCATGGAACTTTATAAAGCTTACAAGGAACTTTCTGAACAAGAAAAAGAGTCCCCTGTATTGCCTCCTCCACCTCCACCTCAAGAATCAGTATTAGGTCATATTATTAGTATGTCTAAAAAAGGAGCTATTTTTTATTATAACGACAAAGAAATAACTTCAGAAAAAGCTATAGAAATAGCCAAAAAGGATAAAAATTTAGATATATCTGTCAAATACAAAAGTGATATTAATACTAATGTAGTAACAATTAAAACTAAACCGAGTAAACCTTAATTTAAGGTATGAAATTAAGTTCTCATTAGATTTTTGAAAGCTATGAGAACTTTTTTTGTGAAATTCATGTAACAAATCACCCGCTTTAGCGTTCTAATAGTCAACATATATCAGGTTCCTGTCGAACACACAGACTGGTAAGTTGAAAGATCAATCAAAAAACAATCATATTATGCTAAAGCAATTCTTTATTATTTGCTCGGGTGCAGATACCGATATTTTAGAGCATTGCTCTAAAGGCGAACAAAATAAATATGCAGGTATTGGTGCTACTGTATTTTTTACTGCGGTTATGGCTTTTATAGCTGCTTCTTATGCCCTTTATACTGTTTTCGATAATATCTTTATGGCCATTGCATTTGGGTTTATTTGGGGCTTGCTCATCTTTAATTTAGACAGATATATTGTTTCTACCATTAAAAAAACAGGACAACTAACAGACGAACTTATACAAGCATCCCCCAGAATAATATTGGCTGTTATTATTGCTATTGTTATTTCTAAACCGTTAGAATTAAAGATTTTTGAAAAAGAAATTAATCAGGTACTATTAGAACAAAAAAATGAACTAACACTTGCTAATAAAGAACAAGTCGCTCAACAATTTACACCAGATATTACTACACTTCAAAATGACATAACTGGCTTACAAAACGACATAAATACTAAAGAAGCTGAAGTAAATGCACTATACGACACCTACATTGCCGAAGCCGAAGGGACTGCTGGCACAAAATTATTAGGCAAAGGCCCTGTATATAAAGAAAAACGTGATAAACATGACGCTCTATTAGCCGAATTGCAAGTACTGAAAGCAGAAAATAAAACTAAAATTGCCGCTATTGAAACTCAAATAGCGACAATTAAAGATGATTATGAAACTCAAATTTTAAAAACGCAACCCATCATTAATAATTTTGATGGTTTAATGGCTCGTGTAAATGCTTTAAGCAAATTACCTTGGTTACCTTCCTTTTTTATATTTTTATTGTTTTTAGCAATTGAAACATCTCCCATTTTTGCAAAACTGTTATCTCCTAAGGGCACCTACGACTTTAAGTTAGAAGACCAGGAAACAGCAGTAAAAACGAACCTGCTTCAAAATAAAAACCAGAGAGAAGCTCTATTGAGAACAGACTATGCTATTAATGATCGTATTTATGGTGACATAGAAAATGAAGACGAATTATATACTTATAAGCGCAAAAAAGTGAGAGAACTCATGCAACTTCAAGCTGATGCCTTTTTAAAACATCAAAAAAACGCCTTCTAATTCTCTATGCTATGCAGCGTTTTCCGCTTTAAAATGGTTGTATAAGTCTTTGCACCCTATACCTATAATTGATAAGTTTTTATTTTTTTGAATGGCTTCATTATGAAGTGCCACGAAAGCATTAACACCATAACGATCCATACTTTCTATATCTTCAATACTAATGGTTAGATTATTAACTTTTTCGAAAATGTTTTGGAATTCATTTTGAAATGCCTCTAAACTATTTCTGTTTAGAATACCTTTAATTTTAAAAAAATTATTACAGTTTGAAATTTTTAAATCCATAATCATATTATTTTAATTGTTAAATGACAGATCTGAGGGAAGATTAATCAATTAATTATGTAATAAAAGTATAGAAACAACAAGTTATAATACTATTTTTTCGATCAATCGATTTCAACTCTGGATAAAAAAAAATTCAATGTCAATTTCATCGACAAGTAACCTAATTAATATCAAGATTTCGTTATTTTTACTTCTAATTAAATGTTATTAATTAATCGACAATGAAAAAGTTAATATTATTATTTTGCTTAGTATCTGTTTTTAATAGTTATTCTCAAACTTCTGAAGAACAAGATAAAAAAGCGATTCTTAAAGTATTAAAAAAACAACGCCTCGCATGGTCTGATAACAATATTGAAAAATTCATGGAAGGTTATTGGAAAAGCGATTCACTTAAATTTTACGGTAGCAATGGAGTTACTCATGGTTGGGAAAACACTTTGGAAAGATACCAAAAGGCTTATCCTACTGCAGATCATACTGGAAAATTAAATTTTAGAATAAATGCTATTACTAAAATAACTGAAGGTGCTTATTATGTTTTGGGTGAATACCATTTAAAACGTGAGGTTGGAAATGCTGATGGTATTTTTATGATTATTTTCAAAAAAATTGATGGTCATTGGAAAATTATTGCCGATACCTCGAGCTAAATTATGTCTGCAATAGTTAGAAAAGCAACGATTGATGATTTACCTGTTTTATTAGAATTTGAACAGGGTGTTATTGTTGCTGAACGCCCTTTTGATCCTACAATAAAAGAAGGGAGTATTCATTACTATGATATCAATGCGTTAATAACAGACCAAGATTCTGAGGTATTTGTTGCAGAAATTAATGGTAATATAGTGGCTTCTGGATATGCTAAAATTAAACCGGACAGACATTATTTAAAGCATACGAATCATGGTTACTTAGGTTTTATGTTTGTGTCTAAAACCCATAGGGGAAAACATTTAAATAAAATGATTGTTGATGCTCTATTAAAGTGGTGTAAAGCGAGGCATGTTTTTGAGATTAGGTTGGATGTTTATAATGATAATATCCCTGCAATTAATGCCTATGAAAAAGCAGGATTTAAAAAACACATGATTAATATGCGTTTGGATATTGAAAATTTAGACTTAACGTAATCCGATTATTATAATTTCTTTACGTATTTAGTAATAATCACGATTTGTTGTGCGCCTACTTTGCCTTCTATATATTCTGCATTTTCACGGTCTAAGCGAATATTTCTAACAGCAGTACCTTGTTTGGCTACCATACTGGAGCCTTTTACTTTTAAATCTTTTACTAAAACTACAGAATCTCCAGATGATAAAATCACCCCATTGACATCTCTGTGAATTATTTTGTTAGCTGCATCTTCATGTTCGCCCGTAGCACGTGCCAAAGCTAAAGCTTCATCGCTTAAATACATCATGTCTAACAAATCTTTTGGCCATCCTTCATTTCGTAATCTTTGCAACATTCTCCAAGCCATAATCTGTACTGCAACATGTTCACTCCACATACTATCGTTTAAACACCTCCAGTGATTTACGTCCATATCTACATCTCCTTCTATTTGGTCTAAACAAGTTTTACAAACTAATACATCGTTAGCCACATTTTCGTTTAATGACGGAGGAATGGTATATTGTTTTAAGTCATTGCTAGCCGTACATAATTCGCAGATATTACCGCTTCTTTCCTGTAATGTTTGTAATACGCTCATGCTTTACTTTATTTTTTTGCAATGATACGTTTTAATAAAAGGTTTTACAAGTTTAGGTTTATTGATAAACAAAAAGAAACTGTCCGAACAGCATAGCAATTTACTATATCAGGTTGAAATTATCGAAATTAGTATTAATGAAGAATTATATAATTTCGGCAGCACTCAAAATGACATCTATTTTTACTTTTCAGACAGTCTCATAAACTTTACTCAAATACTATTTAGAAAGCTCATGTACCCATGTGTATAAATAATCTCCATGTACACCAGTAAAATAGTTATTCCATGCTTTACCTTTAGCCTTTCTGACTTCTTCATCGGGAAAAGCTTCTTTTATAAGTTCAGAGTTTCTATCATACATTTTATCTAAATCTCCCATAGAGTCTAAGAAAAACGCTTCTACATATTCTGTTCTATCAGATCCCCAGGCATGAGCATTCGGATAGTATGCTTTTATAAATTCATTTTTACTAATAATAGCATCAAACCCTTCTTTTTTTAATGCCATAAATTCTTCTTCTGTCCCATCTTCTGGAAATGAAAAATGATTTTTTCTAACGTAAGTTACCATATCTTTCGTTGGTTTTTCAGCCATTAACTTAGCGCCAGGCATTGCAGCATAAATTTCGTCGGAATGTTCATTAGAATAGTATGCCATACGTTTTTTCATAAAGGCTTCTCTGTCTGCTTCTTCCGGCCATGCTTCTTTAATTAATTCTGCATTTCTATCGGCAAATTTCCCCATGTCTTCCCACGAAGCAAATGTTTGTACATACATCAATTCTGTATTATCTGCTGTAAATAAGTGCATATAAACAGATGTACCCATGATAAATTCATTTTTCATAGTTACTTTGTCTAAAAATTCTTTTTCAATGGCCTTCCATGTATCCATATCAAAATCTTCCATATCCATATTCCAATGCATGGTGGTTACGGCGACAAACTCAGGTCGTTTTGGTGTTTCTTCTTGTGCAAAAAGTGTAATAGGGCTTAATAACAGTAGCATTACTAATACTGTTGCAAAAATTCGGTTGGTTGTTTTCATAATCTGTTACAATTTAAAGTTAATATATTTGAATTAGTCAATACAACTTTAAGATTATGGGACTATAAAAGGTTTTGGGCAACCTATTTATGTACTATTGAAAAAAATATTATGGAGATTGAGAGTATCTAAATATACAACAAAAAACACACACATCTAATATTTAGCGTGTTTAATGCTTACCTAATAAGCTATCCCTCATCTTTTTAGTCATCCCTTTTACAACCATATCGTAAGAATGATCTATAAGATGAAACACTAATTTGGGTTGTAATTCGCCTTCATGAATATACAACGTGTTCCAATGTTTTTTACTCATATGATAACCTGGACGAATGCTGTTATACGTTGCTCGAAGTTCTTCTGAATAATCGGAATCTGCTTTTAAATTAACAGCTGCTTCACCGCTTTCCCATCGTTTTAATGAGACCAGAGCAAACATCTTACCTAATACTTTAAAAACCAGAGTTTCTTCATCAAAAGGAAAATCTTCTGTTGCGCCTTTTTTGTTTAAACAGTATTCGCGAAGTTGATCTATGTGCATTTTTATATTATTTCATTCCTGCAAAAGCAGGAATGACAAGCTATTCAAGTTTTTTTATTGGTTTTTCTTCTATTTTTAATGCTGAATAATCTAATTTCCAACCTATTGTTTCTACTATAGTTTCGATGAGTGAAATAGTTTCTAAAGCTTCTTTTTGAGCTATTTGAATAAGGCCACTTTCTGGAATTTTATCTTGAATGTGTTGTTTGGCCTCGTTATGTAAATCGGTTAAATCGGTTGCTTCAAACTTATTAAATAAACCATCGGACTTATCGTAATAATTCAAATTTGTTTCGATTGATAATACTTCCGGTTGCGGAAACTGTTGTAATAAAATCTTCTTTTTGTCGGTATCTGCTGCCAATTCAATTTTAGATAAATCGTAGCCGACATACGCTTTTGCATTTACTACAACCAAAGCTTTCTTTTTACTAGTAATCAATTTTAAAAAACGCTCTTTAACATCTTCGTAATGATAGATTTCGGCAAAATCACCTTCGACTGTTATAAATTTACAAACCGTTTTTATTTTTTCTAAAAGCAATACTGATTGAGATTTTACTAATTGCTTTTTCTTAAATGACTTAAAGTAAGTAACCAGACCCAAAGTCACTAAAACACCTATTATTATTCCTAAAAATGCTTCCATGCTAATCTATTATTTTATATAAAATGGGTTTGCTAGGCGAGGCATCATTTTCGAACGGTGCTATTTGAAGGTTTAAAAAATATTTGCCGTCTTTAACAAGGTTAGGTACAAAAATAAACTCCGTTATCGTTGCATCAAATCGTATTTCTCCTTTAGTATCCCAAAAAGCATTGTGAGCCAATAGTTTACATTCATCTTTTTCTTTGTCTACACTGGGCAAATCTATTAGTAAATGTTTCACGCCTTTTTCGCGTAAATAAACAGCTGCATCTTCTAATAAATAAGTTGGATTTGTATTCGAATATTGTGCCGATAACTTTTCTGAAGTATTAGGAATCGTTCTTATTACTATGGCATCTCTTTTTTTATTTCCAATAGCAAATTGCAATTGTTTTTTAGAAATCACAAAATCACCGTTTAATTTCTCGGGAGCTACGGTTATAACTTCTGCAAGAAAGAAAAATTGCTTTAAATTCTGATTTATAGAATGTACTTTTTCAGTAATATGTCCCACACATTCAGTATGCGTTCCATGGGCATGGGGGTTGAAAGAAATATTATTAAAATTCACACATGATCCTTCTAAAACGCTTATTATTTGACCTTTATCTTTAGCCGGTTCAATTAAAGGCGAATCTAAATACCACGCATTTACGTTGTTTTCAGCTCCTTTTAAAGGTATTGAAATATCTATTGGTTGTGATAAATCTATTTGAAGTTTTGCCGAATTATATTGTATGGTTGCTAGCATATATGTGTGTTTATTTCTGTAATATCAAATATAAGTTTTTAATTCAGGAAAAAGAGTTCTGAAGCCATCCCGTCTACCAAAAATTTTCCTTTTTGGGTCGTTTTTATTATATCAATAGGGTTTTTGTTCTCATCTAAATGGCTGGATGTGATTAGCAAGCCTCTTTCTATAAATTTTTCTGCCGAAGTTTTTATATGCTTAAGATAGGTATCACCAAAATCTTGTTCTATTTTATTTAAAGACACGCCCCAAATGGTTCGTAAGCCCGTCATAATATATTCATTATAGCGATCTTTTAATGACAGTTTTTCTATAGTGTTTGGTAATATATTATTCTGGATCGATGCCATGTATTTTGAATTGTTGGATATATTCCAGCTACGTTGGTTCCCTCGAAATGAATGTGCAGATGGCCCTATTCCTATATAAGGTTTCCCTTGCCAATAGCTGGTATTGTGCTTAGAGAAATAATCAGGTTTTCCGAAATTTGAGATTTCATAATGTATAAAACCCTTTTCTTTGGTTTTATCAATTAAATGATTAAAATGTTCCAACGCCAACGATTCATCAATTGGTGGATAATCTCCCTTTTTTATAAAAGCATCTAGGGCTGTTTTAGGCTCAACGGTGAGTGCATAACTGGAAATATGGTTAACGCCATAACTAAAAGCCGTTTCTAGGTTCTCGTTCCACTTTTCCACACTCATATTGGGAATGCCATAAATAAGATCGATAGTAATGTTATCAAAATATTGCGTTGCAATCTGTAAACACGTTTTTGCTTCTTCTGCATTATGTGCACGATTCATATGTTTTAAATCGTCTTCAAAAAAAGACTGAACACCAATGCTAAGTCGGTTTATTCCAATAGTTCTGTATGCTTCAAAAATGGTTTCTTTTGTGAGACCTCTCGACTGCCTGACCGTCCGGCAGGCGGGCGCTCGAGGAGACATTAAATCATCCGGGTTTGCTTCTAAAGTGATTTCGGGCTCGTCTACAACTGAATAATTTTTGTAGACCTCATCAATCAAAAATCGCAATTCATCAATCGTTAATAAAGAAGGAGTTCCCCCTCCAAAATATATAGTCTCAATAGCTTGATTCTTTAGTTCATCTTTTCTAAGCTCCAATTCTTTTACAAGGGCTTGTATAAGTGCTTCCTTCTTTTTTAAGGATGTTGAAAAATGAAAGTCGCAATAAAAACATGCTTGTTTACAGAATGGTATGTGGATGTAGAGAGCCCCTCCCGACCTCCCCAAAGGGGAGGAGTTCTCTCCCATTCTTTTAAATTCTACAGGTTGTTTTTTCAAAAAACGAACTAATTTTTCTTTTTACGTAAATTTATAACAGTTGGCATTTTTGCTCCCCCTTTGGGGGCTTGGGGGCTATTCTGCTTTACAAAAGCATCCCAGCCTGTATAACTTTTGCCGACATTTACTTTTCCTGAATTATAAAAATGACACACGGCTGCTGCCAATCCATCGGTGGCATCTAAATTCTTGGGTAGCGTTTTTAAACCTAGTATACTTTGTAGCATTTTAGCAACTTGCTCTTTACTGGCACTTCCGTTACCAGTTATAGCCATTTTAATTTTTTTAGGCAGATATTCTGTAATGGGTATTTCTCTACTCAAACCTGCTGCCATCGCAACTCCTTGGGCTCTGCCAAGCTTTAGCATACTCTGTACATTTTTCCCAAAAAAGGGTGCTTCAATGGCAATTTCATCTGGATTATGTGTGTCTATAAGCTCAATAGTACGTTCAAAAATAAGTTTCAGCTTTAAATAATGATCATCGTATTTTTTTAAGTCGAGTTCATTAAGTTGTAAAAATTGCATGGTTTTCCCAACCACTTTTATAAGTCCGAAACCCATAATAGTTGTACCGGGGTCAATGCCTAAAATAATTCGTTCTTTAGTCATATTGTTCGCAAAAATAACAACCACTAAGCGATATAGAAGCTCCTATAGTTAGTGTTAAAAGGTTTCCGTTAAATGCGCCAAATCCATCTGATATAGGTGCAAAATCTTTTGCAAATCCGTATATATATGAAACATCTGCATAGACAGAAAGTTTATCTGAAATGCCATAATGAACCTCTACACCTGCCATAGCATTAAGAAATGATGTTTTATTTTGGGTATAATTACCTAAAGGTTTTACCATTGAAAAACCGGGCCCTGCATGCACAAAGACCCCTACGCGTTGGGGTAAGTTAAATATTCTATTGGCATTGTAAACTGCTTGTAAATTGATACGAGAATAATTAAGCTTAAATTCCAACGTGTTTTTTTGGTTAGATATTCTACTAAAACTATAATCTAATTTTGCTCCCAAAATCGGTTTAAACATATATTGAATTCCTAAGTTGACTGTTGGAAGGTTGAGCGTTTTCCCTTCAAAACTAGCTACAAATCCATTTTTAGACGGACTATTAAGCCCTAGTCCAAATTGTGCCTTTATTGTACTTGTATCTCCTTGAGAAAAAGACACAAAACCGCTCATTATAAAAACGATGGCACAAAAGGCTTTTTTATATATTTTAAAATCTGAGGTCATAACGTAATAATGATTTAATTTGCACCTATAAATAGGTATATGACTTATACATTTCCATACAAAACTAAACAATTCTTTTTTGGGCTTATTAAATTAAGCATTGTTATTGGAGCTTTTTACTTTATATATCAAAAACTAATGAATAATCCAGAATTAGATTTTCATGATTTCATTGATTTTTCACTGAAAAAAGACGTTTTTTCATCAAAAAGCATCATTTTTTTGCTTTTTTTGACGTTTTTTAACTGGTTCTTCGAAATCACAAAATGGAAAATATTGGTCTCTTCGGTAAAAAAAATAAGTTTTAAAAATGCTCTTGAGCAAAGTTTAGGATCGTTAACAGCCTCATTATTTACACCCAACAGAATTGGCGAATATGGGGCTAAAGCTATTTACTACGCTTCTAATTACAGAAAACGTATTCTTCTAATTAACTTATTAGGGAATGTATTGCAAATGGCTGTTACTACTGTTTTTGGGGTTATTGGTTTTTGTTTTTTTGTAGCAAAATATCAAGTAAATATTGATTATTATAAATTCATTCAATATATTTTAATTGGGGGACTTATAATCGTTTCATTAGCTTTTGGAATGCAAAAAACAACATTTACCATTAAAGGGTTTTCTTTAGAGAAAATGAAACATGCCATTTTAGGGTTTCCTAAAAAAACGATGGTAAAGGCTTTATCTTTATCTATACTACGCTATATAGTATTTTCGTTTCAATTTTACTTTTTGTTACAACTTTTCGGAATTGAAATAACATATTTTAACGCAATGATTGTTATTACATCCATGTACTTATTAGCGTCAATAATTCCGTCTATTTTTATATTTGATGTTGTAATAAAAGGAAGCGTTGCTATTTATTTGTTTAGCATCATAGGCATTAGCGAAATTATCATTTTAAGTACTATTACCTTGATGTGGTTGTTAAATTTTGTCTTACCGAGTGTTTTTGGAAGTTACTATGTTATTCACTTTAATACACCTAAAAACGATAACTAATTATGGTTTTAATAAGCATCTTTATTACTATAGGTTATCTGATTTTAATTGGATTTTTCGTTTTTGGTTTTGATAAAGTTACCTCCTTTAAATTAGAAGATATTCCTCCAAAAACTACTTTTTCGGTTATTATTCCTTTTAGAAATGAAGCAGAGCGTTTACCTAAACTACTACAGTCTATAGCTTTGTTGAAATACCCATCTCATTTATTCGAAATTATTTTTGTTGATGATGATTCCGATGATGGTTCAGACAACGTTATTATGAGATTTCTCGCTAACACTCAAAATGACATAAGGGTTGTTAAAAATGAAAGAAAAACGAATGCTCCCAAAAAAGATGCTATAACTACAGCTATTAATCACTGCAAAAATAAATGGGTTATAACGACCGATGCAGATTGCGTGTTGCCAATATATTGGTTGGATAGTTTTGATGCTTTTATTCAAAAAACAGACACAAAATGTATTGCTGCACCAATTACATATCATAATTCCGAGAGCTTTTTAGATCAATTTCAATTGCTGGATATTTTAAGTTTACAGGGAGCGACCATTGGTGGTTTTGGCATTAATAAACCATTTCTTTGTAATGGTGCTAATTTTGGATATGAAAAGGCTTTATTTCAAAAATTAAACGGTTTTGAAGGCAATACCAATATTGCCAGTGGTGATGATATTTTTCTACTCGAAAAAGTGGCTAAAACCTATCCCGAACACCTTCATTATTTAAAATGTGAAAAGGCTATAGTAAAAACACAATCGCAACCTTCTTGGACAGATTTAATAGCGCAACGCATCCGTTGGGCCGCAAAAACAAGTGCTTATAATAATTGGTTTGGAAAACTCACCGGGCTTATCGTTTTACTTATGAATGCATTAGTCATTTCAACTTTATTGCTTACTGTTCTTGGTATTTTTAATTTTAAAATCTGGGGTTATATTGTAATAATAAAACTTAACATCGATTTCTTTTTAATTTATAAATCTGCTCATTTTTTAGATCAGAAACATGTTTTAAGGCATTTTATTTTCGGATTTATAATTTATCCTTTTTTTAGTGTCTATGTCGCTTTTGTTTCTCTTTTTAAAACCTATAAATGGAAAGGAAGAGCGTTTAAAAAGTAATATCAGTCTACTTGGATAATAATTGGTAACTTAAATTCTGTAGTAACTTGTTGCCCTCTCTTTATTGCCGGGAAAATTTTAGGCAAGGTGTCTAAGCTTTTAGATAGCAACTTGTTTATATTTGGTATTTCCTTTATGGTAAGGCTATCTACTTTTGTCTCTAAGATAGTTACTATTCCAGTTTCGGATACCCGAAGTTTTAAATCTATAGTATCGTTAATATCTTTGGTTACAACTATAATTTGGTCTTGTAAATATTTAAATATATGGTCTGTTAAAACATTTGTAAAACACTGTTGTTTTTCTTGTTTATTGGATAAAGAGTCACACAAAGCAAATGTTGGGTATTCGTCAACCTCGTTCCAGTTAAACGTTTGTAATTCTTCATTTAAAATAACTTCAGAAGATGTTTTTTTTACATTAAAATACTCGCAAGAAGTAAGTAATATTATTAATAAAAATACACAAATCTGTCTCATGGATTACAACTGAAACCGAAATGTACAATTTTTTTACATTTTAATCAGCTTTTACTCCCGCCTTCACGAATTTTTCTTTTTTTAATTCACTAATACGTTTATCAATATATTCTCCATGAAACCCGGATGGAAATTTCTTTTTAAAGTTAGTGAATAATTCAAGTTTCGTATCTAAATCTGCATAGTAGGCATCTTTCGTTATTAGTAAACGGAAATGTGTACTTATATTATCTGGATTTTCTTTTATGGCCTTTTTTAGTGTTTCTATAGATTCATCATACTTTTTTTGTCTATTTAATATGGTAGCCAATTTTGAGTATTCTGCGTCTAAGGGCAAATCTTTTGCAGCTAAAAATTGTTTTACATATTTTTCTGCATTAACAAAATCGTTAAGCTCATAATAGTACGTTCCTATTGCATATAAAGATGCAGCATCATTCTTATTATATTTTAATACAAGTTTTCGTTGTTCAATAGCTTTTTCAAATTCAAACTTGTAATAGTAACAATAACTGAGCTTTTCATGAATAAACTCAGAAGACTCACCTAGTTCTATTAATTTTTCAAACCATGTAGCTGCTTTTCTATAATAATGCTGCCAATAATAATTTTGGGCTTTTAAACTTATTAGTTTTACATTATTTTCATAGACCTTTAGTCCCTCATCGGCATATTTCTCTACTAATTGATGTTTCCTCTTTTGAAGATAATATTTTGCAATTTTATATATAGCTTTTTGGTGGGTTTGGTCTATTTCATATACAGAACGAAAGCAGTTTATGGCTGTGGAATCTTTTACTTTTTCCAAGACCAAACCTAGTTCGTAATGGTAATTGGGGTTTTTATGATCTATAAGGATCAGGTCATTAAAAATTTTAGAAGCTTCCTCATTTTTTTTAGTTTGGGCCAATAATTTAGCGTAGTGATATTTTATTAAAGCATCGTTAGGCTTTTCCTGTATACCAGCCTTGTAATTCTTTAAAGCCTCATCATAATTACCAATGGCAATATATGCTTTAGCAATTTTATCGTAAACTTCAGATTGATTTTTATATGTTTTGTAATTTTCTATGGCTTTAGTGTAATTGCCATTGGCATATAAACTATCTGCCATGTTTAAAACCGAAGTTTGAGCTTCGGTTTTAAATACTATTAACAACAGTAATAATAAAGTATATCTAGTCATCTCTATTATTGCCGTATTTGTAAAGTTATTGGTAATGAGCATACTACAGTTACAGCTTTACCTTTGTGTTTACCGGGTATAAATTGAGGCAATGTTTTTATTACATTATTTGTTTCTTCCTCTAAACCTGGGTGCGAAGCTTTCGAACTTATATCTACCACATGTCCTTCTGTATTTATTTTAAAAATAGCATCAATACGTTGCCTGCCTTTTACCCCTAAAGATTTTGCTTTCGAAACATTAAAATTTCTATTAATATGTTTTTGAATCATATTAGAAACACACTTGCGTTTCTCCAAATTATCAGCTAAATCTTTACAGTCGGTATGTGATGGTGTTTCTTCAACATCTGTAAAAGGAATTTCATCTTTCGAATAACCTCTGTACCCCACTATTGCAATTTCATCCAGCATATTTGTCTTATCCTGAACTTGAAATATAATTGGCAGAGAATAAGGAACATTCACTACTTTCCCTTCATGCTTTCCCGGAATCATTTTAGGGAGTGTGTTTATTACGCGAATAGCTTCTTTTTCAAGTTCAGGATGAGGCGCTTTACAACGTACTCCTTCTATATCACCTTCTGTATTTATTTTAAAGATAATATTAATACGTTGCCTACCTACTAAACCTAAATCTTCAGCAAGTTTTGTGTTAAAGTTTTTATTTACATGAGATGCCATATTTTTAGACATGCATGCTTTTTGTTCTTCGTTACTAAGCGATTCGCAACCAGGAAATATTGGAGCTTGATCGACAACAGTAAAAGGCACATTTTTTTTAGAAACATTGGGTTCATTTTTACTACTATTCTCTTCATAAGCAACAACTACCATCTCATCAACCGTAGATTTATCTTGTATTTGTAAAATTATTGGTAAAGAATAAGTTACTGTAACGTTTTCTCCGTTTTGCTTACCGGGAATCATTTTAGGGAGCGTCCTTATTAAATCTATTGCCTCTTTTTCAAGTTCAGAATGGGCGGCTCTGGAGCGTACACCTGTTACATTTCCATCTTTGTTTATTTTAAAAATAACATGGATACGTTGTCTCCCAATAAAACCTAACTGAATAGCCTTGTGTGTATTAAAGTTTTTTACTATATGTTTAGTGACTTTATTAGTAAAACATGTTTTCTGTTCATTTTTATCTAAGTCTTCACAACCAGGGAATATTGGAGTTTCATCTACCTCAGAAAAAGGTACTTCCATATTTATTTCTCTTAAAGGAATTAATTCAGTTTCGCTAGCACTTAAAACATTATTATTTGCGTTTTGCGCTTCTGTAGACGTGTAAACCAACATTACCAAAACCATAGGAATTAACAAGGTGTACTTTAATAAATTAATTTGCTTTGATTTTGATTTTTGCAACATAACGATTCGTTTTTTGATTAATGATTGTTTAAAAAATGGATTGATGAATGATATATTTTCGGTTTGAAAAACTTGGGCTAATAAGTTTTCATAATAATCTATTTTACTTTGGTATTCTAAAGCTTTCTTGTCTGCTAAAAACTCATGAAGTTGCATGATTCTATTTTGATACATATATACCAAAGGATTAAACCAAAATAGAATTCTCAGCACTTCAAAAAATAATAAGTCCAAAGTATGTTTTTCTTTAACATGTGCCATTTCATGTTTTATAATAGACGCTTTAGCTATTTCGTTTATTCGCTCTCCTAAAAAGATACAATTGAAACATGAAAAAGCAGCATTACTATTCAGCAAGCTAACTATATGTAAATCACCTATTCTGCTTTTGGGGTTTTTAAAAAATAACAACGTTAATTTAATTATCTTAAACAGAAATAAAAGAGTTGCCAATAACATGCCTGCATATAAAATCAACTCCCAGGACCATATTGATTTTGAAGTTACAATAACCGGATCTAATTGCAAGGTATTAATATCTGTTTGCGATTTTGTTGTACTACCAATAATAACTTCTGGCAAGCTTATTATGAAGTCTTGGGGAAGTATTTCTTTAAAACGATTTATCTTAATAAAAGGAATTATTAATGATAATACCGAAGTAACAAGAAGGTAAACTCGATTCCAATTAAAAAACGTTTCTTTTTTTAAAAATAGATCGTAAATGATTAGAAAGAATAGCTGAAATGCTATGGTATTCATAATATAATGTATCATAATACTATAAGTTTTTTTTGTTGATTTCCTTTAAAACAGATTCTAAATCTTCTATATTCATATCATTTTTCTTTACAAAAAAGGACACCATACTTTTAAAAGACCCCTGAAAATAATTATCTACTAATTTATTTATGGACTGATTACTATAATCCTGCTTAGCAACTAAAGGGAAATAAATATGTCCTTTCCCTTCTTTTTCGTAACCTACAAACCCTTTGTTTTCTAAAATCCTAACTATGGTAGATACCGTATTGTAAGCTGGTTTAGGTTCTGAGAATTGTTCTATAATAGCTTTTACATTGGCTTTTTTTAATTCCCAAAGTATTTGCATGATATCTTCTTCGGCTTTAGTTAGTTGTTTCATTTTATAACATTTTAATAGTAATATTTACAACTAGAACTTCTTTCAACTAAAAGTTTAGTTATACAAATATAACTAAAAAAATAGTTAAAACTAATTTTTTAGTTTAAAAATGTAACATTAATTCTATAAAAGCGTCTAATAAGCTGAATACAAATACTTTTATGGATACCATTTTAACTATTATTGCTGTTTTATTTATGATTCTAGGTATTATAGGCAGTTTTTTACCCGTATTACCCGGGCCATTAACAAGCTGGATTGGATTATTAATTCTTTACTTTACCCATACCACACCAATAAGCAAATCTTTTATAATTATAACATTAATAATTGCCATACTTATTTGGATATTAGATTATATTATTCCGGCCATTGGCACAAAACGATTTGGAGGTACTAAGTACGGCATGATTGGTACTACAATAGGCCTCATAGTAGGGCTTTTAAGTCCTATTCCCGGAGGTATTATTATTGGTCCTTTTGTTGGAGCTTTAATAGGAGAACTTTTAAATAAAAACGATTCTAAAACTGCAACTAGAGCTGCTTTTGGATCTTTTATTGGTTTTATTGCATCTACATTTATAAAGTTTATTACAGCTATTATTTACTTGGGCTTTTTTATAGGGTTCTTATTAGAAATATAAATAGGGAATATCTAAAACAGAGTTATTACAAATAAAAATAACCCTTAATCATATCGGATGAGATACGATGGAGGTATCGCATGACATGGCTTGACTTTATTTGTGTTCCTTAATTGTATAATCCTTGTTTAAATTATGAGATTCCTGCCTTCGCAGGAATATAAAAAGAAGAAACCCTATGGGTCTCTCACCTCCATAGGGTCTGTAAATTGCTATTATCAACAAAAAAAATTGAGGGATTAATTAATTTTTGAAGTGTTGATGATATAAATATACTTATAAGTCCTGTCTTTGAACTACGGGAAAACCGCAACACCTTTACGGGTAATTGATACTATTGAGGTATAGCAAGGGTTTTAAGAGTAAAAAAAATAGTATTTTTTTCTAAAAAAACGAACTATCATAAATAAAGCTACTAAACAAAGCCTTTTTTTCTCGCTTCTTTTAATAACGTTTCATCCTGACCGTCATTTACTTCAAAAATATCTCTAAGGTGTTTTTTTCTTTTTTCAACGGCACTTAAAGAAATATCTAAATGCGTTGCTAAATTTTTTGTTTTCACCCCTTGCGATAATAAATGAAGTATTTTTCTATTTCTATCATCAATAACTATATCGCTTGTAATGGTTTTTCTAATATGACTATTTACAGTACCACTATAAAATGGCGGATTATTAAGGACTGCCTGAAATGCACTGGCAAGTTCACTGGAAGTTAAATCACTTTTAATTAAAAATCCTTCAGGATCTATCGTTTTAATAATATTATGAATCCTAAAAGATTCATTAAACATGGTTAATATAACAATTTTAGCCTTTGGTAAAATTCGCCGTGCATATTCTGCCAAATCTTCACCAGAGCTCATTAAACCATCTGTAGATGGTGGTAAGCTAATATCAACAAATAGCACATCATAAGGGGTTTCATTTTGAATTGATTTATCCATATAAACAATGGCCTCGTCACAATTATTAGCAATATCAATTTCGAGTTCCTGACTTTCCTTTTTAGTAAAAAGCAGTGTGTTTTGATACCCTTCAATAATCATTGGGTGATCATCAATCATTAGTATTTTTATCTTTCCTGTCATAAATTTTGTGTTAGGTAATTGGGGCTTCTATAATTACTGTAGTTCCTACATCTATTTCTGAGTCTATATTTATACTTCCGTTTATGTCATTTATTCTGGATCTCATGTTCTTTAATCCTATACCTGTCTTCGCTTTATTAACATCATATCCAGAGCCATTATCTCTCATTGTTAAGCAAATTACATTATTTTTTAATTTAAAACTAATATTTACCTGCGTTGCATTGGCATGTTTATATATATTATGAAGCGATTCTTGAATAATTCTGTATATATGAATTTTGTTCTTGTTAGAGGCTTCATCCCAATTAATTGCATCGTCAAGCTCTAATATATATTTCAGCTTATAAGCCAACGTTTGTGTTTCCAGAAAGGTTTTTATAATATCTATAAATCCGGAACCGGATACAAAATCGGTATTTAACTCATGCGATACTTTTCGTATATCCTGCTCGATGGTTTTAAGTTCATTTATATATTGTTCTCTAGTTTTTATAGCCTCCGCGCTATTGCTCATATTTAAACTGTCTAAACTTAAACGGGTTCCAAACAAACGTCCCAGCACACCATCATGTAACTCCTCAGAAATTCGTTTTTTCTCCTGTGTTCTTGCTTCTTCTATACTTTCGTTTTGAGACAGCATCAAGTTGTATATCTCTTCATTTGTTTCTTGTTGCTTCTGGATAAATTGTAATTCTTTATTTCTGTTTCTTTGGGTAATTACCAGATATAACAGAAACGATGAAATAACCAATACTGCAGAAATTATTAAAAGCCACATACGTTCTTTAGCAATTCGAACGTTTTCTTGTTCTATCTGTTGTGTTTCAAAACGAATTCTGGCAAATTTATTTCTTATTCTTCGTTCGTTTTTTTGTAAACTGTCACTTAACTTCACATAGTCTTTTAGATGTTTAGCCGCAATATCCCCTTCTTCTATTTCTGAAAGTAATAAAAGAGACTTTAATAAATCATCATTATGATATTTTTTAGAAATATTCTTAGCTCTATAAGCATAAAACTTAGCAGAGTCTTTATAATTAATATCATTGTAATACTCTGCCAAATGTTGGCTAATAATTATTGAATTATATCCTTTATAATCTATACTATCGCTAATTTTTAATGCCTTTAAATACAAGTTAGGAATTTCTTTTAGATGTTTTGATAAATATAATGTGTGTCCATAATTGCCTAAGACCAAAGCATAAAAACCTGGCTGTTCTTTTATTAATTGTTTGTTTTCTAATATTAATTTATAATTTTCTATGGCTAACTCATATTGGCCCGAACGGGTATAACTATCAGCCAAATTATTTAATGTATAATTTATACTGGCACTAAAATTGCCTCTTAATTCTTTTTTAAATTTTAGAGCGAGGTTATAATATTTAGTTGACTCACCATATTGTTCTAATTCATCAAATACTATTCCCAGAGTATTGTATATATAGGCTTTATATTTTTTAACCCCATTAGTTTCATCTAGAGATTCTAACAAGGTAATTGCTTCTATTGCTGTTACTTCACTCCCAATAAAATCTTTTTCGTTACATTGAATAACAGCAATTCCATATAATGCTTTGGCTATATTAAATTCTTCACTTAATTTTCTATAAATCTTTTCAGCCTTATGGTAATGAAAATATGCACTATCTGCAAGTGGTATTCTTTTTCTATATATTTCACCTAAAGAGAAATGAGCTCTTGCAATAGAAGATGAATCTTTTACTTTTAGGTTTACTACCTCATGACTCAAAGAATCAATCATAAATAAAACATTATCCTGACTATAAGAGCATCTTATAAATATTATTAATGTGACATAAAATAATTTACACTTAAGCAAAAAAGAAAAATTAAAGGTTTCTTCAAATTTATTTATAATTTTTTAATTTAAATAAAAAAGCTCTTTACATCTAGTATAAAGAGCTATATATGTTAATAACTAAATAAATATTAGTCATGCACCTTACCTCCAGTTGATGGGGCAGGCATACTAGTATTATTACCTGCTTGTAATACATCATCTTCATTTAAATCTTGTTTAGTGCATGATGCTAATGTTGCGAAAAGTACTGCTACGAATAAAGTAATTTTTAGGGCTTTCATAATGTTTCAATTTTAAAGTTAATATTAATTATTTTTCTTACTATTTTTTAAACAAAAACTATAGATAAGACATTGAAAACAAATATCTTAACTGAGGGAAAAATGGATAATTAACTTTAAATCGAATACATAAAATAGTACAGCGATTCTTTAAATTTTTTTGAGGGAAAATAATACAGATTAATTCTTCTTAGAAGAACTTAGGGAATTTTTATGGGGCGCTCTTTAAGATGCAGTAAAGTTGGTTAAACTGCACGTGTCGAAGAAATATAATCGATGAAATACATATATTATCGATTAAATACAAATAATGCAATAAAAACTGTTGATAACCTGTTAAAAACTATTTAAGCATCGACTTCGTTTTTACAAGGCTGGTTTTTACAATTTTCGTCTTTACATCTTCATTTAAATGCATTTTCTGTAGTCTGTCAATAAGCATTTGAGCCGCATTAGCACCTATAACTTTAGCATGTTGCCTTATTGTTGTTAACCTTGGCAAAGAATGGTTAGAATCTGCTTTACTGGCAAAACCTAATACTGATATATCTTTTGGTACTTTTAAACCTAAATTAACCGCAGTGTTAATAGAAATGATGCCTGAAGAACTATCAGCTGCTATAACCGCATCTAGTTTTTTATTTTTCTTAAAGAACGCTTTTATCTTTTTTTGATGATCGTCTTTCTTTTTAATTTTTAAAACCAAGGGCTCTTGGTTATTATGTTCTAATATCGCTTTATTATAGCCTCTTTCTCTTAATTTGCCAACACTTAATTCGCCAATATTACTTATAAAAGCAATATTTTTGCGACCTTCTTCATCAAGTAACTTTTTAGTAGTATTGTAAGTCGCATCAAAATCATCTACAATAACTTTATCACATAGTACATCATGTGCTACCCGATCAAACATAACTATAGGTAAGCCTTGACTAATGGTTTTCTTAAAATGATCTATTTCATTCTTAATCTGTGTCTCTTCTGCAACCGACAATATAAACCCATCGACACTTCCATTAGCAAGCAATAACAAACTTTCTTTTTCCTTTTCTAAAGACTCATTGGAAATACACGTTATAATATTATATCCTAAATTGGTTGCTTCTCTTTCTATACCGAAAAGTACTTTAGCTAAAAAATGATTTAATATATTAGGAATTATAACGCCTATCGTCTTCGTTTTACTTTGCTTTAAACTTAAGGCTACTTTATTAGGCGTGTAGTTATATAATTCGGCAAGCTCTTTAACGCGCTTAACTGTCTCTTCGCCAATCTCTTCACTATTGTTTAATGCTTTCGAAACCGTAGAAATAGAAACATTTAATTCTTTTGCTAATTGTTTTAAAGTAACCATACTGTTATATAAATTTAGAAGTATTGCAATTTACAAAATTACTCTTAGCTAATAGTGTTATATAAGACGATTGAATGTTTTTGGTACTTATATAGCAGAATTATAAAATAATTATAAATAGAGGTAGGAATGTTTTTTCATAGTGAGTTTTCTATATTAACTAAGCCATCTCAACTATAAAGAGACTCCCAGAATCCAAAATCTGTTTTATAAGAAACTCTTAATGATGAATGCCCCAACCCACGCCAATCTGCTGTAATAACATTGAATCTTTTTTCACTAAGATTATTTGCAAACAATTCATAATGTTTTACTCTCACTCCCATCTCGAGAATAAAAATAAATGTTGCAGAACTATTTTTCTTTGAGAAAAAGACTGAAACCTTATTTTTCGTATTGTCAGAATATGTTCATTCCTTTATTTTTATCTCATTTTGGATCTATTCTGGGCTTGTAAATAACGTATGTAATTACTTTTGTTATATGTAGCATGTAATTCTTATACATACTGATTATAATATGCATGAACTAAAGGCATTCCACTTGTATGGACAAAACTATTGTTTCGTCTTTTTTTATCTTGTTATCTTTTATATATTCAATTAATCCAGCCGTTGCCTTACTTGTATATACAGGACAAAGAAAAAGTCCTTCTAGTTTTGCTAACAGATTAATTGCTTTTATTCCATTTTCTGTTGGGATTCCATATCCTTCCCCCACGAATTTTATATTTAACTCAAAGTTAGTAGTTATATCAAATTTTGGTTTAAGATTTTCAATTATTTCGTTTGTTAGTTTAGCAAGTAAGATAGCAAAAGGGGACTAATCTGAGGGGAATTCGGAGAATTTTCCGGTTAGAACACACCATACTCCAGCAATTAACTATAGCATCGATGTTAGCCACTGGCATTATCTTAAGTCTAATTCCAAAGGTTTACCAAACAAAACATATTAGCCATACCTAAAACTAGTTCAAATATGATTCCTTGGGTGATTTGTTTACTCGGTTTACCATCAACTTTTAAACTGATTAATCTACCTATTACGAAACCTATAAAAATTAAAGTTGCAACAAAGTGTGAAGTAAGGGATAGTTTTCCAATAAATATTCCAAATGCTATAATAATTCCAGCAAAAAACATAACTGAACTAACACCTCTAACTTCATTCAATAAACTAGGATCATTTTCTAATTTGATTCCTGAGTTTTTTAAATAGGTTTTAATTGGGTTACTCAATCTACTAATACCTACAAAGATTAGTAAAAGAGCTGATAATGATAAAACTACGATTCTAATAATTTCCATTTTTAGTTGTTTTTAATTAATACTTCTGCAAATGTAAATTGAGGTTGTGACAAAGGTGTGTCAAGGGTGTTTTTGGTTCTTTACATATTTTTCAAAATATTCTTTTATCGACATATTATGTGGACTAAATGTTTCGTTATCTGTAATAAGATTTTGGATAAAATCTATTCTAAAGTGTCTAAAATTATTTCGTAATCTACAAAAAGCAATTAACAAGAAATCTCCATGAATGCTGTAAATAGCAAAAGGTTCAATGTTTCGAGTGGTTCGTTTTTTTTCGGAAGAAAGATAATCCATCTTTAAGACTTTATATTGGGTAATAGCAGACTGTATTTGCATTAGATTATTACTTGTTTTCTCTTCATTGTTGTTCCCACTAAAGTAAATTCTATCAGACAATAAATCTGCATTTCCTTTTTGAGAGTATCGTAAAATGGCTTTTATTTTTTCTATAGCGCTAGTTGTGTTTTTAACAAGTGATAAGTCTTTGTTTTTGATTGCTAATTGCTCCATCGTGATTAAAGCATTTGCTTCCTCCTCTGTAAAAAGAACAGGCGGAAGGTGATAGCCTTCCATAATAGAATACCCTTTCCCTTCTTCGGTTACAATGGGTATTCCTGATTTTTCAAGTGTGCGAATATCTCGATAAATAGTTCTTACGCTAACATCGTGTTTTTCAGCAAGCTGTTTTGCCTTAATAATTCTTTTAGATTGTAGTTGAGTAAGAATAGCAGTTAATCTTGAAAGTCTTGGTTTTTCTTTTTCTTCCATTTTCGTATTTTCTGCTGTGTGGTAACGTCTGGTATAAGGCCAGTATGGCAGTAAAAAGAACTGACATTTCGAGTTTGCACTAAGCCAAAACAAACGTTTTTACTTTTATATTTTGTTAAACGTCAAAACGTTTGTTTTGGTGTGATTGCTTAAAATTACAAAACTTTCGTTAACCACCAATGCCTATTTGTTTTTTACCTCAGTTCTTTGTCATCGGCTTTTTTTCTCTCATTTCATTTTTAGTTCTATATTTGAAGTGTGAAACACATTACACTTCATTATGACGCCAAAAATCAAAATTCGGCTTAAATAGAAAATATTGGATAGGCATACGGCTGTAAGTCCCGCAGACCGTTCGGGGCGTTGCTTTGATGTGTTTCGCAGTGACCTATCCTCTTTTTATTTACTTAATCCATTGTATTATACGAAACACAAATGGTCAATTGGTATGCACTGAAGATAATTTGGTGCAAACACCTTATGGTTTACTTTTTACCGAAGTAAAAAAAGGAGAACCACTTTCTTCAAATCAAATTAGGTTCCTAGAGAATATTAGCTACGAATTTGATAGATCTGAACGTCTTAATTTCTCAAGGCATTCTCATAAGGCATACTTTTAGTCGGTTAATTAGTTTTTCTGATTTTAAGCATTCCAATGGTGTCAAATTATCTAAAGCAGGAATATTTTTATCTAACCAATTTAAACTTGTTTCTCCAAATTTGTAATAAATGACTTTCGCTAAATCAATTCTATTATCTACTTTTGAGAGTAGTGTCTTTTGAAATTCAGGATCTTTCCAATTACTTTCAAAAACCTCAATGAATTTCTCCCAACTATTTTGTCCTTTAAAATACTGTTCAAGTTTAATCAATTATTTTCTTTTTTTGCAAGGTTTAATATTTCACTTATTTGGTCGAATGTCTTTATTTCACTTTTTGTAATCGCATCAATAGATTGGTTAATTGAAATGTATGCTAAATTTTCATTCAAAGAATTACGGGTTTTACCAATTACATATTCAATTAGATTTGAGGTTGAGTATAAAATTAATTCAACTTCTATTGGGATTTCAAAATCATCATCTTCTCTAGCTACAACTGGTTCTCTAATTTCATCGTGGAGTGATTTATTTTTAAGAGCATTTATTTTGTCAGTCAGAAAGTTATTCTGTCCGTTTATTTTTTTTAAGAGCTTAATTGATTTTTCAATCAGATTCTTCTTTATTTTATGATACATTCCGACAACAGAGTCCGTGTATTCAATTCGATTTTCAGAGTTGTAATTCTCCCAAATTGGCAATCCGATTTCAATCAATTCGATAGCTAATTCGATTTGAGTTTTCTTTTCTAAACTATTTACTAATTCGGTTAACGGTATTCTCAAATGTGTGGCAAAATGTTTATATGGTTTGTTGCGTGTTTTCAGCACCTAATTTAGCAAATACAAACCAAATAGAAAATCCGCGAGGATTTTCGTAAGTAGGTTAGAACTTAATGTCATTAAGCTTGCACTAGCAATTAATTTTATACGGTTTGGTTGGGCATCGTTTTTTTTATTCGTAATCCATAATTCAAACAAACAACAGGTACAGTCATCACAATCAGAATAAACAAAAGCAATGGAAAATCAGAGTCAATCACGTTCAATTTCACAAGTAAGTTCATTCCAACTAAAGAAATTACTGCTCCGATAATCAGAAGTAAAATTCCTTTTCCGATATTCAGTTTAGCTCCCGTAATGAATTCATCAATTTTGATAAATCCGAAAATTGTAATTCCATAAATAACCCCAACAGTTATGAGCAGAAGAAAAACGCCAGCCATCATATCATCTGTAAAAGGGAATTCCGTACTTTTTAAAGTCCATTGAATTAAATAATAAATGGATACCGAAATGATAATCTCAATTATAATCCATAAAATATTTTTCCAATTCAAACTTTTCATTTTCAAGTTTTCTCAAATTATACCCAACAAAAATATATAGTTAATATTTTTTATATAAACTACTAATGTAATAAATGTTTTATTTGTTTTTATACATAATTGTGTTATATTATGTAGCCTTTATTCAGGACGGGCCATTCTTACTCTTAACGCTACTAGCTAGAAAAGCTAGCGGTAGCAAACATACTATAACCGAGCAGGAGTGTTTTTTTAAATTGCCTACGGTTTGTGTATGGTTTGTTGTGTGTTTTAAGCAACTAATTTAGCAAATACAAACCAAATAGAAAATCCGCGAGGGTTTTCGTAAGTAGGCTAGAATTAGCAATAAATTATACGGTGTTACAGGTAGTGTTTTCACAAGTTTGATGTAGCTAAATTTACTACTTTCTTTGCTAAAATTAAAGTAGGATCAACTAGCTCAACTGATTTTTTGCCATCTCTAAGCTCCTTATTTTCAGGAAACAGAAGTGGTAATTCAGTACACCCTAAAATAATTACCTGAGCCTCTCTTTTAATAAGGTGATTAACTCCATTAAGAATTTGTTCTTTGCAAAGTCCATCTGTATAACCCGCTTTTACACCAAATTTTCCATAAATGCTTTCCATTACATAGTTTTGATGAGTTTCATCCGGAATAACTACCTGAAGTCCAAAACCCGTAAGTACATTAAAATAAACTTTACTTTGAATAGAACCGTTTGTTGCTAATAGCCCTACGTTGGTACCCTTTCCAAAATTTTCTAAAATATATTCTGCTGTAATTGTTATCATATTAACAATGGGCACATTAAGGTGTTCTTGTATTTCTTTTACAAAAGCATGCGCTGTGTTGCAAGGTATTGCTATTGCATTTGAACCAGCGGCTTCTAATTTTTTACAAGTTGAAAATAACGCAATAGTTGGGTCTGTTTGATTATGAATCAAATTGGCTGTTCTATCAGGAATTTGAGGGTTTTGCTCTACTATCATTTTTATATGATCCTGGTCTTTCTTCACTGTTGTATTTTGAATGATTTTATTCATAAAATCGACCGTTGCAGAAGGCCCAACTCCTCCAACAACACCAAGTTTAAAAGGTTTAGGCTGTGGGATATCTCCTTTAGATAGTGCATAATCTGCATATATCTCATTAACGTCTATAATAGAAATTCCTCTTGTCCAAAGCTGATTTACCAATAGAGAAATTTCAGTTATACACGGTAAAATCACTTCACAACCTTTTGCTTTTAGCTCTATACAGGCCTCGTAAACATATTCTAGCGGTAAACCGTCTAAATATCCATTTTTTATACCTGATTCACCATATATAGCATGCATTAACTGGGTTTGGCTTGTAGGATATATCAATTCATAGTCTTGAAAATATTTCTCTAACAAGAATGATTCTTTCACAAAACTAGATGTAAGCACTCCTATTTTAGTTCCTTTATCAAATTTCAAACTTAGATAATTGGCTATAGCATCAAAAATATTAACAATGGAAATGGATGTTTCTTCTTGCAGCTCCTCTAAAAATGAATGACTTGCAAAGCAAGGCAGTAAAATTTTAGACACATTTTTTTGTTCAAAATTTTTGCACAAAGTGAAAGTGTAGAATTTCCTTGATTTTATATCCTGCTCTTCAAATAAAGCAGATTCAATCTGACTATAAGGTTGTTGTTCAAAAATGAAATGATAGTGTTTTTGATTTTTTAAAGCTGATTTGTTTTTCAGAAGTTTAAAAAACAAATCGGCTCCAGATAAAGCTCCTAAGCCTCCAATTACTGCTATTTTACCCATTCTATGTTCAATGATTCTAGTATTAGCATGACCTGTAACGTTTCGTATAACAAGCGTAGCCTGCCCGATAGGCGGCTATGATTTGTTATACATGTTAACGATATGTTATTTTTCCAGTTTTTTATTAATCCAACTATAACTAGAATTGAAAATAATCATTTTTAATTTATCTTCTTCGAATTTAAAAATAGTCTCAGCCTCCCCAAGTTCATCCTCGCTTATTGAAAATTGTTTTATTTCATTCATTTTTTTTGAAGGCAGAAAAAATTGCTCTAAAAATTTTATTTTATTTTGCCCAATCTCCACTCTTTTATCGTCTATATGGCTTTCATCAAATATTTCACCGTAAACCAAATCTAATCTATTTACTTTTGGATGATGATTGTAATATTCCTTAAAGAATGAGGTTTCAGATTTGTAAACAAATACAGTATCCGTTTTGTCTTCAGAATTATATGTTTCGATTGTTTTTTTAAAGTTCGAGCGAATTATAGATTCTGAGAGGTCAATTATTTCGTAATAGCAACATAATTCTAAATTTCCATTAGAAAAGGAAGCTAGATAATCATTTTTATCTAACGATAATATTTCATTAAGGTCTATTCTTGTGTCAGGTTTTATTTCTCTTACTTTTTGATCATGTATTGTATCAACATTTTCTTTAATGTTTTCAGTCTGATTCAGTGATTCAGGTGCTTTTATATCAATTGATTTAGACTGTTTTTTGTCCGTCTTACAAGATCCGAAACTAAAGATGATTAATAAAATTATGGATAAGTATTTCATTTTGATTTGGGAATTATCGCTAACATGTATGGCTTCGTTACGGAAAAATCCGCAGGATTCTTTCCGCCATAATCCAAAGATAGCGAATAAGCGTTGAATTCCGATTAGGAATTCAGCCGCAATGAGCTATAGTATTGTTAGCTACAGTTTTTATTTCAAATTTGCTCGGGAAATAATCCATACTTTTTCTAATTATTTCTGCTCTATCTTTTCCAATTAATTTTTGACATAAATATAAACCTAGATCAAGTGAAGAAGAAACAGCTCCAGATGTTATTACATTTCCATCATCAACTATTCTGCTTTTAGAAACAATCTCACAATATTTTTCCAAAGTTTCATATTCATTAAAGTTTGTAGTTGCCACTTTTCCTTTTAAAAACCCAGCAGCGCCAAGAAGTAGGCTACCTGAACAAATTGATACTTTCTGTTCAATGTTTTCTCCTGTTTTCAACCATTCTATAAATTCAGTGTCAAATTGCAATTTTCTTGTTCCAAATCCTCCAGGGATAATTATCATTTGATAATTAGAAAGGTTAGGTTTTATTTTTTCAATTTCTATTTTCAAACCGAAATTATCAGTAATTGAGTTTTTGATTCCACATAAATCCCAACTCAATTCAGGAATAAATCCTTTTGATTTTATTCTGCCTATAGAGTCATAAACACCAATAAAATCAAGTAAAGTTATATCGTCAAAAAGTATATACGCTATTTTCATTTTTTTTAAAATTACCACCAACGTGTTTATATGGTTTGTTATGTGTTTTTAGCACCTAATTTAGCAAATACAAACCAAATAGAAAATCCGCGAGGATTTTCGTAAGTAGACTAGAACTAGCAATAAATTATGGTGTTAGGCAACGTATTTATTTATTTTTCTTTTTGTTATACATTTTCTCTCGAACTTTCATTTCATGTTCAATTCCCATATTGTGTCCAAAACCCATACTTTGTTTTAGAGTTTGTTGGAAGTTTGGACGTAAAACTCCATTGCAAATAAAATTTGGTATTTCGTTTTCGTAAACTCGTTCACCATATTTATAAATATGTATCATTAACGCATGAATGTGTGTGTAATTTCCAACTCGATTTAATCTTCTTGTATAATTATAACCCATATTATGTTCACTCGGAAAACCATATTTTTCAGTTAACTGTTTTAATTCTGAAATAATAGCTTTGGCTTCTTTTATTGCATCGACAGCCTTAATTTCAATTGTCCCATAATACCAGTCCATTGTTTTTCTAGTAAAAATAGCATCTCTTTCTATCAAGGAAAAATATTTGACTTTCAATTCAGTATCAAAATTTTGATAATAATATTCATTATATTTTTCAAATTCAGAGTTAAATTTTTGATACCAACTCTTTTTTTTATATTTAAAAAAATAACGCAAGGGAATTCCTCCTTTTGCAAGTTTTTCTGCAATTACACCAGCCCATAAATCATCTTTTATTTTATTTGCGGAGAATAATGATAAAGCCAAATCGATTCCAAGCGGAAAGTTAATTTTAGTAAAAGCAAGTTTGAAGTTTTTACTAGCTTCTTTATAATTCTGTTTTGAATACTCCTTTCTTGCTAAATCCACAATTTGATAATATTCTTCGTATTCACATTCTTGGGAAGACAAATTTGTTGTCATTAAACTGAATGTTAATATTAGAAGAATGAGTCTTTTCATATGTTGTCTAACATAACTACTAATGTAGTAAATGTTTTATTTGTTTTTGTCATAAAATACAAGGGTATTTCTTTTTTCTCTTAACGCCACTAGCTAGAAAAGCAACGGTAGCAAACATACTATAACCGAACGGGGATCATGTTACTTTAAACATAAAAGTCTTAATAAGACTTTTAACAAGCGCTTAAATTTGAAAACAAACAAGTACTTCTAAAAAATAAAGCTCCTCAAAAAGAAGCTTTTAAGTTAATTTTTGCGTTTTTTAGTGTCTTGTGCAACGATTACCATTGTTGTGTGGCGTTTTATTTCATTATCCACTTAATTTTTTCGATTAAGTATATTTGATTTTCCTTTATCACTATCACTTTTAATCTATCACTTCCGAAATACTTTTGTCCTTTTTCGTCTTTCATGAAAAGAGATAAAAACACGGTCCAATTATCATTTTCTTTATGAATCCCAACAACATCTACTCCGTCAGTTACATCCTGACTATTAGTCCAGTATAAATAGTCATCACAGTTTTCTGGATTTCCTTCTCCATATTCACTCCATTTTAATCCTGATATTGTTTCAGCGCAGAGTTTAGTTCGTTCCTTTTCATTGTCCATAAAGGAATTTGAAATTGTTCCTAATTTTCTAAGTTCTTTAAAATAAGGTTCATAATCAATTACACAACTATTGTTTTCTCCTTCAGTTACCTCAAAATCAGTAGAAATTTCAGAGTTTATTTCATTAGTATTTTTAATATACCATCTATGAAATGACAATGCAACATCTCCAATTTCTTTTTCGATTCCAGTTAGTTTGATTTTTTGTGTCGTTGATGCTGGATTTATTCCTTCTTCTATAGGTTTAATTTTACCTATAGATTCATAAACTGTCTCTTGTTTTTCTTTTTTTACAGGTTCAGTTTTTTTGATAGACTGAGATACAGCCTCTTGGAGGTTTTTTTTATTATTGACGCAACTTAAAGATATTATTAAAATTAAAATATAGGTTAATTTATTCATTCTCTTATCGGTTTAATTTGGGTTTATTTTTTTAATGACACACAACAAATATATAGTTAATATTAACTACTAATGCAGTGATTGTAATTCTGTCTTTGTTATCAATGCAATAATTCGATCCGTTCCATTTAATGTTTTCAGTCAAGTTTTTGTCCGTTGATAAAATGTAATTTCTTACTAGCTCAATTTCCTTTCTAAAAGGGTGCTTTAGGCTGTCCAATAATGCAGTTACTTCTCTGTTTAGGTTAATTTTTTGTTTTGCCATATTTTTGATTTTAGAAGAATGGTTGTCTAATAAAGTTATGTTTATTTGTGTTGTCCTACAATGACCGCTAACGGCAGTCTGTCTCAAAACTAATTTTACTTCTCTGAGAATCTCATATTTTGAGATTTTTAAAAGACACCTATCCGAATACCAAAACCAAAAATAAGAGATTTTGAGACAGTCTGACGGCCTTGTATAAAAGCAGTAGCAGACCAAAAGCTACTACCTTTCGGACAGCAATATACCGAATTAAACACAAAGACGGTTCGAGTTTGCACCCGAACCGCTATTACTTTTATACCTTTGTTGTGCGTTCGCTTTTTACCCCTTTTAGTTTGGAGAATTCAACCCTAACTTGTTTCCTTCTGTATCTAAAAACAGAGCAAAGAATCCATTCTCATCTGCGTGTGCCGTTTTGGGGACAACAATTTTTCCGCCATTTACTTCAACTTTTTCAAGAATATTTTGAAGGTTATCTCCACCATTCAGATAAATGGTTACCCCTTCTGCTGACGGTTTTAAATCTTCTCCTTTCATTATCACCCCGTGTACCGCTTGATTTTCATATGGAAGAATTCCCATTTCCATTCCAGGCATTTCCATTTTTTCAATGTTAATTCCCAAAATTGCCTGGTAAAAATTAATTGCTCTTGAAATGTCTGTTGCAGGGATTTCAAATAGGGAAACATAACTATTCATATCATTTATATTTTTTTCTACGGTTAAATCTTGCTTTTCTATTTTGGAATCGGTTTTACTTTGATTGTTACAAGCAACAAAACCAATCACAAACAGAATGATGGTACTTAGAATTATTCTTTTCATTTATCTTAGGATAATTTGACGAAGCAAAATTATTTTGAATAGGGGAATTAAAATTGTAAAAATGCGACACTTGAATACTACTTGTAGAAAAGAGTTGAAAGCGCCATATTTTCGTTTCCTAAAAACTCTTTTGGAGTAGTTCCGATAAATTCTTTAAAGTCCTTAATAAAATGTGCTTGATCGAAATACTCACTTTCATAAGCAATATTTGTTAGGCTTTCCTTATCATTGAGTATCATCTTTAAAGCTGTCTGCAAACGCAACACTTTGCCTAACTGTTTCGGGCTAATGCCTATCTGCTTCTTGAAGTTTCTTTCAAGTTGCCTTCTTTTCGATAAATCATCTTTCAAAATTTTATTAATTGAATTACTTCCGTTAGCAGCCTGAAGGGAATCTACTGTTGTTTTTACCAAGTTTTCAATAGTTCTATTCTGATTGAGTTTATCTAAAAGAAACGCTTCAATAATCTCAATCCGTTCTTTGGTGTTACTTGCTTGAATGATTTTTTGTTCTAATTCTTTTGCGGGAATTTCTCCAAACAAACTTTCGATTGGAGTTTCAACATCTACCAAATTTTCAAGTGGGGTTGAAACAAAGTTTGAGAATCCGTATGGATAAAAACAGATTGCAAAAGAGTCAACATCTCCCATAGGTTCTATGAAGTAGGACTTTGTTCTTTGTCCCATTATCATAGCATTTGGGTGAATTATATAATCTTTTTGAGATGTATAACGCTTAATCTTATCTTTAAAGTTGAAGGTCATTTCAATGCAGCCATCAGGAATAATTTTTTGCTTCTGGTTGTTTGGGTCAAACGGAACTTCCAACGTCCAATAAAATTTGACGAATGCACTTAAATCAGGGTGTGGTTGAAATGTTTGATAATCCATTTGCGGTTTGTTTTCCATGTTACCTAACGTTTTGCACAAGGATAGTTGCGTGATTAAGCAACTAACTTACCAAAAATGGAACGAACCAGAGGAAAATCCTGCAGATTTTCCGAGTAAGCAAGAACCAAGCAATTATTTTTAGGACACGTTGTTGTACAACGTTTTTTATTTTTCAAATTGCATTTCAGATTTAATACTATATTTTTTTTCGGAGGCAACAGCTTTGTTCACAAATTTTAAACCTCTCATATTATATTCTGGAATTCCAAGCTCGTCATATCTTTTTCCAAAAATTCTCTTAGTAAGTTCAAATGCTGTATTATAAGTAACTTCCAATTCAATTTCATTTTGAATTTCCTCTTTAGTCAGTTCCTCGCGCATTTCTTCCAAATCATCTTTTGAAATTAGTTCAAGCTTTCTTGCTTCAATTTCTTCCAGTAAAGGGTTTCCAAAGTCTTGATAAATCTCATCTCCAGCTTCTCTTAACCTTATTTTTTGTCCGTTTTGAAAAACACAGTAAGAAAGTCCGTGTCCTATTAAAACTTGAATAATTTCAGAGTTTGGAAACCTTTCAAGGAATTTCTTTTCAGTTTTTGTCTGTGTCGGTTTAGCAAATTGCCAACCCAAACTTGCATTAGCAATTATCAAGTTTCCTTTATAATTCGTGATATGCGTTTCTCCAAATTCAGGTCCAATATTGAAATCAGATTCTCCAATCAATTCAAAGCCTTTAAAGCCCAAAGAATTCAATAATTCAAGATTGATTTCTAAATCTCCAATATCTTTAATAAATGTTGCTGTTATGTTCCAGCCCATAAGGTTTCTCTCTAATTAAGCCTAACGTTCTCGACTATAAGTAGTTGCGTTCTTGTTGTTCGTTCATTTTCAATCGTATCTGATTTTTATAGAATGTCAGAAATGTTCCTTGTCTTAACCAACCCCAAGCAATTACTTATAGTTCATTGTTAGCAAACGTTTTTATTTTTCAATTGGTATTTTTTTACAGTTTTCCCAACGGAAAGATTTTTTCTCACCATTTTCTGTATATGTAACAGTTGTTCCGTCATAAGGACAATATTCAAAAGGCTCCTTGTTTCCATTTTTCCAGATGAAAGCATCTAAATCATGAGTTTTTGGATTATGAGTGATTTGAATGATATTGTCTGGTGTCGATTCATCAAACACAACAGAATTTTCGCTGTCGAAAATTGTGAATCCACTTTTTGAAACAAATAAATAATCAATGTTTTTTCCTGGTGTTTTTTGCCAATAAATGATTTCTTTAATTTTTTTACTCTCATTTGTGAAAGGCATTCCAGTTGTCAACTCTTTTCTTGCAACTACTCCGTCTGGTTTGTAATATCTTATAACAACAGTATCTGTTTCTTCAGAAAATGTAAATGAATGATGAAGTTTATTCTGATAACCAAATTTTTTCCAAGTTCCAAATGGCTTTCTGTTTTTAAAAGCACCTGTATGTCTAATATCTCCATTTTCATTGTAAACTTTAAATTCAGAATCTGTTAATGAAGCCTTGAACTTAATATGTGATTCATCATATTTATTCCGCATCACTTTGATGGAATCAGGTAGTTCTTTGTCAACTTGATTTGCCATCATTAGTTTTAACATTATGTCATTATAATTCCCTTTTTTTGGTAGTCGCTGTATTAGTCCAGAATCAGCCTCATTCAGTTCACTTTCATTCTTTGTGTTGAAAAGTCCTATTTTGGCTAAATAATTTGTCGAATCTAATTCGATTGCTTTTGTGAATTTTGATTTGGCTTCAGTCCTATTTCCATCAAAATAAGATTTCCATCCCTCGATTTCAATTAAATGACTTTTCTCCAAGTCTTGATTTTGACAATAGGAAAATTGAATTAAAATCAGAAGTAATATTATCAATCGAATTTTCATTTTTCAAATGTTTGCTAACAAAAATATATAGTTAATATCCATTATATAAACTACTAATGTAGTAAATGTTTTATTTGTTTTTTTTATAAAATACAAGGGTGTTTCCTTTTTTATTACTCTTAACGCCACTAGCTAGAAAAGCTAACGATAGCACATACTATAACTGAGTGGGGATATTAATAGGTTAATATTCCCTATATTATTATTTTTCTACGACATAAGTTTTGGTCAGTTTATCGTATAAGTTTTGATTTTTGTCATCCCAAAGAATCCAAATAATAGGAATAATAAAAAAACTAAATACACCTTTTAAGAGTTCACGGATGGCACCTTCTGTTGCTTTTTTATAATCATCTCCGGTCTCTGATGATATAACTTTCAAACCAAAGATACGGTGTCCTAAATTCCCTTTAAACATTGGGTAAAATATGGCACCAACAATTAGCCCAAAAACAGCAGCAAATCCAAACCCAATGGGGTTTTCGTTATTAAGAAACTCTTTTAATGATGGGGTCTTATAAATTGTATAGGGTATAAAAACAGTGATGACATAGATAAAAGTTTCTAATAAATTAGCTGAAAATCGTTTTCCTTTCGATGCTAATATAAATCCGTGAACTAGATTACTATTAATATTATCTTTAATTTGTTTTTTGCTATTTATTAAATCCTCTATATCAATATCTAAGGCTTCACATATTAATATTAATGTTTTTCCTCGTGGTTCACTTTCATTATTTTCAATTCGTTGTATTGTTCTTAAATTTACTTTTGATAATTCGGCTAACTCTTCTTGAGTTAACCCTTTTGACTTTCTAGTTTCACTAATTTTTTTTCCTATTATACTCATTCTAAATTTTGTTTAAATTTCTTCAAAGTTATTAATGAAACTATATTTTTGATAGCGGTTTGATAGCGGTTTGTTTACGACATTTTTACGGCATTTGATTAAATATTCATATTGTCGTGTTTCTAAAAAGGTAAATTAAGTAATATGTGGTCATTGGTTTATGTTCGTAGAGCATACTATAACCGAGTGGGGTATGATTGTGTGGTTTAAGCACTAAAGTTAGCAAATAAATCACAGATAGAATATTCCTGCAAAATATCCGTAAGTAGGCTAGAACCAAGCAATTAATTATACGAGCTGTTGCCACACGTTTTTATTTATTCCGTAACAAATACATTTCTCGTATTCAGGATATTCGTTCAATTTCGGGTGCTTAAATTCTCCGATTTTCTCCATTCCGATTTTTTTCATCACATTCTCTGATTTAGAATTTTTCTCTGTACACGTTGAAATTATTTTTTCTAAATTCAGTTCTTTAAATGCAAATTCAAGACATTTTTTTGCACCTTCGGTTGCATACCCTTTTCCCCATGAACTTTTTTTTAGTCGCCAACCAATGTCAACCGCAGGTGTGAAGTCAGTTTTATAATCTTGAAATGCTAAACCAATAAATCCGATTAATTCTCCGCTGTCCAAAATTTCCGTTGCGAAGTAGTTAAATCCGTTTTTTGTATAATGTTTTTTAAGTCGGTCGATAAATTCCGCAGTTTCTTTTTCGGTCAATGGTTTTGGAAAATGTTCCATCACATCCAAATCCATATTTATTTTCGCAAATTCTGTCAAATCAGTTTTGGTCCAATTGCGAAACCCAAGCCTTTCAGATTTAAAAATGTATTCTTTTTTCAATTTCAACGTTATTTTCTCAAATGTGTGGCAACAAAAACATATACTTAATATTAACTATATATCCATTATATAAACTACTAATGTAGTAAATGTTTTATTTGTTTTTATCATAAAAGCTCAAGGGTGCTTCTCTTTTTCTTACTCTTAACGCCACTAGCTAAAAAAGCTAGCGATAGCGAACATACTATACCAGAGCGAGGTTTTTTTACCACAAATATTTTAATTCAATTTTATCATTTTCGATATTAAGTACTTTGTATGTCAAAGCTCCAATTTCGATTAAGGTACTTCCTTCGTCAATGTCTAATTTTTCTTTGAATTCCTGCTCATTTTCATTTTTAAAAGTCCAGCGATAAATTCCGTCTATTTTCGGTTGGTTTTCAGTTGTTCTATTAAGAACTAAATTTCGATTTTTAAGAACTCCGTTTTCCCAACCAGAAACATCCCAAAATCCATTAAACATTTCCACTAAAGAATCAGCAACAATTTCTCGTTTTTTCTTTAACTCAATAAATTTGTGTTTGAAAATTTTACTTTCTAAACTATCATAGTCAATTCCGTTCCATTCACAGTTTCCGACTATTTTTATTACGTTTCCATTGGTTTTGATGTCGTAATAGTCAATAGAAGAAGAACTGAAAGAACAAGTGTCTTTAATCGATTTGGCTTTATTAATAAATTCAGTTATTAATTTTAAATCAGCTTTTCCGATTTCAGTTGTCCAAGTCGAGTCAGTTCCAGAACCATAATAATAAAACGGGCTTTTTTTAATTGCTTTTATTTTTTCTCCGGTTTTAAAAATGTCCATTGAGAAAAATTCAATTCTTTCATCTCCAGTTCTAAATCGAATTTCAATGTCTGAAAAGTCATTAAATTCCGCTTTGTCAATTTTGTCAGAATTGCAAGAAGTTAGAATTAGAAGTAAGATTATTAATAGTTTCTCATTGTTCCTCAAATGACACACAACGTGAGTCTGTGTATTAACTTAGTTTTGTTGATTCAAATATATAAAAGTTGTTTTTGATTAATACTTAAGTTTAATCTTTTAGAAAAAAAGAGCTTAAAATGATTGTTTTTGACTGATAAATAACGGGATTTAGTTA
>NZ_JAUOEK010000034.1 GCF_030540835.1 Flavivirga aquimarina
GATACCTATGACTTGTTCTCTATAAAAACCCTATTCTCATCTCTAAATTTAGAAAAAAGAAACTCCAAGACTTCATATAAATCAAATCTTGGAGTTTTTATGTCTTATAATCATTATATCGACCTAAATTCTGAATGCGCCTTCTAAATGCAAACTTTGGAATTCTTTTCAATTAAAAAAGGAGTCTAGAACAGACTCCTTTTCCTTTACCCAAACAAATAAACTTTATAATAATAAATATCTTTAAGATACTAATTATCAGTTTACCTGAAATTATTTGCCACAATGCCTTTGTTTTTAAAACTAAAAAAATTTAGCTAACCCTATAAAAACAAAGTTAACCCTAAATAATGTGGCAGGTTAATATTGACAATAGCTTTACAAATATCTAGAAACTCCTGCTATTACAAGCATAAACGACTACTCATTCATTACTCAAAATGAATAAAATCACAATTTTTTAGAATTTAGAAACTTAAATTAGACGAAATAAGAAAATTTCACTTAATACTTTTTAAAAACCTTCGAAGGTTTTTTTAAGATGTTCAACCAATGTTGTTTTTTCTTTATTAATATGTATCTTTTTACTAATACGGTAGCGTTTACTTTCTATTGATCTTACAGATGCATTTAAGAAAACCGCAATTTCTTTACTCTTAAAACCAACATACAAATAATAACAAATAATAATTTCAGAATTATTTAACTTCGGATACATTTTATTGATTTTCTGAAAAAATTCTACATTAAGATCATTAATCAGATCTAAATGATTTTCACTCTTATCCAAAATTATTGAAGAATTAAGGTGTAAGGCTTTATATAACTCTCTAATTTTTGCGTGTTGTGTAGGTACATCACCTATGGTTGATATATTTTTTATTTCTTTTTTTAAGTTACTTATGTAACCCTCTAAGCCCTTAACTTTTACTACCAATTTTTCATTATTAGACTTTAAATATGATAAATGACTGGTTTGGTTTCTTAAATTGGCTATTTTAATCTTCTCCTTTCTGTAAAAAACGACATAAAAAAAACTTAACAATCCTAAAACAAGAAATAAAATTATAGCCACTAAACCATTAAAATATTTCTTGTCGCTTTCTGCTTCTAATTCAGATGCCGTTTTTACTAAATCGTTGTTTACCTGAAAACTAGTACTCATCATATCCTTGTACATTTTGTTTTCTAAAATTGTTAAAGAATCTGCATATGCCTCAGCCATTTTTACATTACCAGAAAATCTATAAGAATTGGCATACAATTTTAAATAGTCTTTCTCAATATCCCTTATCATAAAGCTTCTTTTCTTCGATGATTTTAACAGGTAATAAAATGTGGAATCCATTTGCTTCCTTTCAAAATAAAGATTTGCAAAACGTACATCTAATGCAGATTCAAAAGAGATATAATTATAAGCTACAGTGGTAGGATCACTTTCTAAAGCTTTAAACTCATTAAAGTATGTAAGCCCTTTCTCTAAATCATTAACACTTAAACAATTGGAAGTAAGCATAAAAGCTGCAAACATATAGAAATAAGAATCACCTTTAGCCTTTTTATAATCCTCTAAATTATCTAATATAAGCGCATTACACATCTCGTATTCTTTATCAAGATATTTAGCATAAGCGAACATTAGATCCACCTCAAAATCGCCATAATCATAATCGGATAATTCATAATACGTTCTGGCTTCTTTTAAGTGCTTATATGCCATAACATCCTTACTAGCATAGTAAAGACACAAAAATAATTCTAAACTAGCATCTCCAGCAATTTTATAGTTCTCTAGCTCCACTGCATACTTCAATGCCAATACGTAACTTTGATATAATTTTATATAATCGTTATTCTCGTCATAAATCAAAGATTTCAACATATAATATTGGGGAAGACCTTTCTTGATGTAACTGGTAACCGGTTGTGGAATAGAGTCTAAAAAAACTATAGTTTTTTTAATATCGTAATCAATATACGCATCAGCAGAATCAACAAACCGTTCATATACACTTGATTTCTGACCATAACTCAGGGTGTTTACAAACGATAAAATTATACAAACATGAAAAAAATGGTACCTTAAGCAAAACATCTTTTTTATCAAAATTTTAAACTATAAATTAATACGTTGTAAAAATATACGACTATTTTACATTGTAAGCAAAATCCTATAAAGTTTATTTCTAAAAATATTTTAGATAAATATTATTTCCCTGAATTCTTAATTAGGAAATAAACTCTTATCTAACCCCGGAACGATACGTAGTGCATTCTTATAGTAGACCTTTTTTAATACATCATCGGGTAAATCCATACCATACATTGGCCAAAACGCATGATATTTTTTATGATACGGAAAATATTCATCGTCACTTTCTAGCACTCTAAAATAAGTTGGAAATTCTTTAGGCTTCCAACTATCCTTTCCAAACAATATACGGTCTTGGTATTTTATAAAGAATTTTTTAGCAAATCGAGGCTGTCTACCTAATTCTGCTATTATTGCTGCAATTCCTACATTCATATTTGGTATCTCATCTAATAAGGCTCCCAATTTCCCCAGATCGTTGGCATACCAGCCCATATGTGCATTAATGAATATAGTTTTAGAATGCTTTTTAAACATACTATGTTGCTCTGCAATGATTTGTTCCCAAGGTGCCGGATTCGTATCACTTCGTTTTCTACGCGGATGTGTTTTTAGTTCTAACCAACGTTCATTGTCTCCATTAAAATCATCCCAAAAAGATTTTGGGTCTGCAGCATGGATAAGAACAGGGATCCCTAATTCACCACATTTAGCCCAAATAGGGTCTAACCGGGCATCATTAATAGCAACTCTTTCTCCTTGAGTATCTTTGTCTCTTAACCCTAAACTCTTATAGACTTTTAAACCACGTGCACCATTTTTAACATCAAGCTCTAATTGGCTTACTGCTTTTTCTATCCATCCCTTTTTTCCAACATTTTTATTAAAATTAATATTTGCAAATACTACAAAACGGTTTGGGTAATGTTCGTTGATATTTCGAACAGATTTTTTCAAATCGTTTCCTGTCCTTCCACTTAAATTAACCATAATCTGCATGTTTAAGGTATCCATAGCTTTTATTACAGGAGTTAAATCTTGAGTTGACATTTTATATTGATGTCCATGTACATCTATAAAAGGGAATTTAGCACGATTTATAATCTTACCGGGAACAACCAATGTAGACTTGGGGTTATAGTCTTCGAATGATATATCTTGAGCTATCACAAAGCTTGTAAAAAGAAAAGTAAATGAAATAAAGATGAGTTGTTTAATATTCATATTTCAATGGTTTAATTAAGCCATAAAAATAAACATCTTACCCTATCTAAACTAGTACTTTATGATGTGTTTAACTAAAAAATGCGTCCGTAATAGTCTAAATCGACAATCACACCTTTTGTCGTTTTGTAATCCCTTTTTATAGTGCCCTCAAATATGAATCCATTTTTCTTAGCAACTGCTATACTTCCAACATTACTGCTATTTGCTCGGCATAATAATTTCTTAAATTGATATACTTCAGAAAGATATTCTATAGTTAAGTCTAAAGATTTTGAAATAACACCTTGCCCCTCATATTTGGCATCGATAAAATAACCTATTTCAGCTTTTGGAATATTCCAATCCATGTTAAAAACATGAATTAAACCAATAAAAGCGTTGGTATTTAAATCACTTATTATAAAAGGAAAATAGCTTTTATCCAAAACCTTCTGTTCAATTTCACGGCAATAGCTTATCGTGTCATGAAGCGTTTTAGTTTTTGATACTGTTCCTGCAAAAAAGTCCTCTAATCGTTTTCTATTACTGTCTATCAGGTTAAACAATTTTTCACTCTCAACGAGATCTAAAGGTGCTATTTTAAAGTTTTTATATGTAATATTCATAGATACAAATTAATCATACTACAACTTCGCTTTTATAGTTTGAGCACGATACATAAATGATTCTTGCCAACGTTCAAACCGTTTATCAAACGTTGTTGAAAAAACTAAATACTGACATTTCCCTATACTTTCTGGAGTTCTTGTTACCTCTGCAAAATGACTCCCTCTAAACAAAAACTCAGCATCTTCAACAATACACATTTGCAACTTGTTTAAATTAATACCGTTTAAATAGAATATCTTGTTTAAACGTTTTGGAGTTGCTATAACAATATCTGTACCCACGTATATTTCATCTCGTTGGTTCTCAATATCATACTCTTCATAAGCACAATACACTCTTAAATCTGTGCCTCTTTTATATAAATTGAACTCCAATTCTAATGCCAAAGCGGCTTCTTTATCCTTGACAAAAATTAAAGCGCGAGGCGCATCTTCAAATGCCGCTTTTAACTTCTGAACCACACTTATAACCATACTGGTTGTTTTACCTGCATCTTTAGGAGCAATAGCAAATAAGCTAGCACCTCCTTTTATTTTGGATAAAACTTGTTTTTGAAATGCTAATGGTTCATCAAAACCTTTTTGCGTTATAGTATCTTTTAAAGGTTCAATGAGTTTTTTAAATGGCATAGTTGTTTCTCTTAATAACGGGAGTAAAGATAGTATTAAATACAACTAACAAAATTGTAAAAATAAAAGACTCTCTAAAAGAAGCCTTTTAACCCGCTCAAGGTATACATTTTACTTTTCAGCCTCAATTATTTTATATTTATATCCCACTTATAAAACTGCCATAAGGGTCTTTAAATTGAATACCCTCAGTAAATCTTTGTTTACTTAATTGCTTAAGTTCTACTAAAGCCCAAAGCACTAACTCTTTTACAAAATAGCTATCCTGTTTCGGTAAATTAGGCTGATGTTGACCTAACAAATCATCTAAAGGATAAATAGTATCTAATAAACTTCTATATTCCTTATCGCGAAGGTCATCTAATAGTTCAAAACCATCTTTCTGGTTAAAAAACCATGATATAATATCATCATAAGGACTTTCGTCTTCTTGCTTTTTTAGTTTTTCAATCTTCGGAAAAAGTTCATTAAACAAACTCTTAACTGCAGCTCCTATTAAATTATAGGCAACGACTGCTGCGCCTTCCTGTTCGCCTTCATAAACCAATTCTACTTTCCCTGTAATGGCAGGAATTATGCCAACAAAATCGCTTAAACGCAATACTGTCGTTTTATCACCGGATATAAGAGCCCTACGTTCTGCGGTACTTAGCAGGTTTTCCAAGGCTGTAATACTCAATCTGGCACTCACACCACTTTTAGTATCAATAAAATCATTTTCACGAGCTTCAAAAACAATTTGTTCTAATAAATCTCTGGCTAAATCCGGGACTAAAACAGTTTGTTTCTGCCCTTCTACTAATTTAGCTTCCTGCTCTGTTATTAATCTGGCAGTTTGTATATCTATTGGATAATGGGTGAGGATTTGAGAACCAATTCTATCTTTTAAAGGCGTTACAATACTCCCCCTATTAGTATAATCTTCGGGGTTTGCTGTAAATAAAAATTGAATATCCAATGGCAATCGTAATTTAAATCCTCTAATTTGAATATCCCCTTCCTGTAAAATATTGAATAAGGCTACTTGAATTCTTGCTTGTAAATCAGGCAATTCATTAATCACAAAAATACAACGATTTGCTCTGGGTATCATACCATAGTGAATTACTCTATCATCTGCATAACTCAATTTTAAATTAGCAGCTTTAATAGGGTCTACATCACCAATAATATCTGCCACCGTAACATCTGGAGTTGCTAATTTTTCTGCAAAACGCTCACTTCTATGTAACCAGAAAATAGGTGTGCTATCACCTTTCTCTTTTATCAGCTCAATGGCATATCTTGAGATAGGCTGTAATGGGTCATCGTTAATTTCGGAACCTTCAACACAGGGAATATATTCATCCAACAAATTTAACATTAAACGGGCTAAACGTGTTTTTGCTTGTCCTCTTAATCCCAAGAGATTGATATTATGACGGGATAAAATAGCACGTTCCAGTTCTGGAATCACTGTGTTTTCATAACCATGTACGCCTTCAAAAGTCGTTTCTTTATTTTTTATTTTCTGTATCAGGTTATCCCGCAATTCATCTTTAATAGATTTGGGTTGATAACCTGCTTTTTTTAAATCGCCTAGTGTTTGTATGTCCATATTTTCCTCTCCCTACCCCCTCTCTTTCGAAGAGGGAACTGTTATGGGAATGTATTATAATTTAACTTATATATCTATTAAAATTTTCTTTAAAAAATTGATAAAAGTATTTACTCCTCCCTTTCGGGGAGGTTGGGTGGGGCTTACCCCCTAATACGCTTCTTCCTATTCGTTTCGTAATCTTCAAAAATCATTTCCCCCAAACCTTTCAATCCTGTATAAAATGCTTTGCCTTGATTTGCATAGGTAAACTCTCTTACAAACTGTCTCAAATAATTATCTTGAGCAATCATAAATGTCGTAATAGGAATGTGTAAACGCCTTGCCTGCTGTGCCATAGCATAACACTTATTAACAATGTACTTATCTAATCCATTACTGTTTTTATAATACTGCCCATCCGGTAATCTAAAACAACTTGGTTTTCCGTCGGTAATCATAAAAATTTGCTTGTTGGTATTTCTTTTTCTTCGGAGTAAATCCATTGCCAATTTTAAACCTGCAACGGTATTAGTATGGTAGGGTCCTACTTTTAAATAAGGCAAATCTTTAATTTCAATCTGCCACGCATCGTTACCAAACACTAAAATATCTAGAGTGTCTTTTGGGTAACGCGTCGTAATTAATTCTGCCAATGCCATGGCTACTTTTTTAGCCGGTGTAATCCGATCTTCTCCATAAAGGATCATACTATGGCTAATATCAATCATTAAAACAGTACTCATTTGGGATTTATGAAGTGTTTCTTCGACTACTAAATCTTCCTCAGATAAGCTAAAATCTCCAATACCTTGATTAATCTGAGCATTTTTTAAGCTTTCTGTCATAGACACTTTGTCTAAAGCATCACCAAATTGATAATTTCTAAAATCTCCAGTATGCTCATCCCCTATTCCGATACTTTTACTTTTATGATTTCCTTGTCCGCTGCGTTTAATCTTTCCGAATATATGATCTAAAGCTTGTTGACGAATAGCGCGTTCGGTTTTTGCCGTAATAGCCATACCGCCATTACCATCAGGGTTAATCTCTTCTTTTATATAGCCTTTCTTTTTTAAGTCTTCAATAAAATCATCAATAGTATAATCCTCTGTAGTAAGTTCGTATTCTTTATCTAATTCCCGCAACCAACTAATAGCTTCATCAAAATCACCTGAAGTATGCGTAATAAGCTCTTTGAAAACTTCAAAAATTTTATCAAAAGGAGATTGAAAAGGAGCTTCATATTTTTTAAATACATAGCCTTTCCTTAAGTTTTTATTATTTATCATAGCAGTATAAAAATACTATATTTTTTCTAAAAATTTATATTAACATCACATTAAGAATCTCATAATTAGTTTTCCTTATCTTTATTTCACCTAATTAATTTAATAAATGAAACAAATACTCTACCTTTTAATGCTTTTAGCATCTATTTCTGTATTATCTCAGGAATTTTCAATGGATTTACTAAAAAATATGCAACCACGTAACATTGGTCCTGGCGGTATGTCTGGTCGTGTTACTGCCATTGATGTTGTACATTCTAATCCAGACATCATGTATGTGGGTACTGCTTCGGGCGGATTGTGGAAATCTACTTCGGGTGGTATTAAATGGCAACCTATTTTCGATAAAGAAAACACCGCTTCAATAGGAGCTGTTGCCATTCAGCAATCTAATCCAAGTGTTATTTGGGCCGGAACTGGTGAAGGTAACCCAAGAAATAGTTTAAATGGGGGTTATGGTATTTACAAATCGTTAGACGGTGGTAAAAACTGGAAGCTAATGGGATTAGAACAAACACGCCATATACATCGTGTTGTTATAGATCCAACAAATCCAAATATCGTTTATGTTGCGGCTATTGGTTCTCCATGGGGAGAGCATCCAGAGCGTGGGATTTATAAAACGACTGATGGTGGTAAAAGCTGGAATAACATATTATTTATCAATAATAAAACTGGAGCAGCCGATTTAGTTATGGATCCAACAAATCCTAACAAACTCATTGCCGCCATGTGGGAACATAAGCGCGATCCTTGGTTTTTTAATTCCGGTGGTAAAGGTTCTGGGTTACATATAACTCATGATGGCGGAGAAACCTGGAAAAAATTAACCGATAAAGACGGTTTACCAAAAGGGAATTTAGGCCGTATGGGTGTTGCTATTGCCGCAAACAAGCCTAACACTATTTATGCACTTATTGAAGCTAAAAAAAATGCACTATACAAAAGTGAAGACGGTGGTTTTAAATGGAAAAAAATAAATGATAAAAGTGATATTGGTAATCGCCCTTTTTATTATTCTGAAATCTATGTAGACCCACAAAACGAAAATCGCATTTTCAGTATATACACTTACGTAAACGTTAGTCAGGACGGCGGAAAAAACTTTTCGCAACTTATGCCTGCTTATGGGTCTGATAATGGTATTCATCCAGACCATCATGCCTGGTGGATACATCCTACTAATGGTAATTTTATGATAGATGGTAACGACGGCGGATTAAACATTACGAAAGATGGTGGTAAAACCTGGCGATTTATAGGAAACTTACCTGTAGCACAATTTTATCATATCAATATAGATAATGACATTCCTTATAATGTATATGGCGGCATGCAAGACAATGGCTCATGGAAAGGCCCTGCTTATGTATGGCGCTCACAAGGTATTAGAAATTCTTACTGGCAGGAAATAAGTTTTGGTGATGGTTTTGATGTCGTTCCAGACAAGGAAGATTCACGCTTCGGTTGGTCTATGAGTCAACAAGGTTATGTAAGTAGATATGATTCTGAAACCGGAAATAATTATACTGTAAGACCTACACACCCTGATGCCAATGTAAAACTTAGGTTTAATTGGAATTCTGCCATTAATATTGATCCTTTTGATTCCAGTACATTATACTTTGGAAGTCAGTTTGTTCATAAATCTACCGACAAAGGCTTAACATGGACGGTTATTTCTGAAGATTTAACAACAAACGACCCCGAAAAGCAAAAGCAAAGCGAAAGTGGCGGATTGACTATAGATGCTACTGGTGCAGAAAATCATTGTAGTATTTTAGTAATTGAACCTTCTCCCTTAGAAAAAGATATGCTTTGGGTTGGTACTGATGATGGTCGTGTACATATTACTCAAAATGGTGGACAGACTTACACCGATGTCTCAAAAAACATTAAAGATTTACCTTCTGGAAGTTGGATTGCTCAAATAAAAGCATCAAATAAAAATAAAGGTGAAGCTCTTTTAATAGCAAACGATTACAGACGTTTTAACTATACCCCTTATGCCTATAGGACTAAAAATTATGGAAAAACATGGCAGCGCATTGTTGATGCCAAGGATGCAAAAAGTTATACATTATCGATAGTAGAAGATATTGAAAACCCTAACCTGTTATTTTTAGGAACAGATGACGGTTTATATGTATCATTTAATGCTGGAAATAAATGGACAAAATGGACAAAAGGCTTCCCAACGGTTCCTGTAAAAGATTTAATTATTCATCCGCGTGAACATGACTTAATTATTGGCACTTTTGGTCGTGCTGCATGGGTTTTAGATGATATTCGTCCGTTAAGAGCCATTGCTAAGAACCAACAAATCCTAAATCAAAAATTAGAGTTATTTCAACCTCCTACAGCATACTTAGCTGCATATCAACAACCAACAGGAACCCGTTTTGGTGGCGATGCTATTTACCATGGAGAAAATAGAAAATCTGGAGCAAAAATATCTTATTATGTAACTATTGATGAAAAAGAGTCGCCTGATGAAGATAAGAATGATGATGATGATAATGATGATGATGATGATGATGATGAGACCCTGAATCAAGTTCAGGGTGACGACAAAAATGTCGTCAAATGGGATTCGTTAACTATGAAAATTTATGATGGAGACCGTTTAATAAGAACATTGAAGCAAAAAGCACCTAAAAAATCTGGCATCCACAAATGGATCTGGCTTATGGATGAAAAAGGTCCTCAAAGAGCATCACGGAAAATTAGTAAAAACAAAAATGAACCTGGAGGAGTTAAAGTAAAGCCCGGCACATATAAGATTATATTGAACTTTGGAGATCAAACTGCGGAGGAAATGATTATTATTAAAAACGATCCCCGTTTAAATAAGTCTGATAGTGTAATCAATGAAATATACAACGCTTCAAAAGACATTGAAAATATGACACAAACTATGGCTGATGCTGTAAAACAATTGGTCGAAAGCAAACAAATTGCAAAAAAATATCAATCAGAATTAAAAAAGCTGGATAAAGAATTATACAAAGATCAAATAAACACTTCAAAGGACATTGCCAAGAAGATAGATACTATTATTAGCCTGTTTTTAGGAAAAGAAGATAAAAGACAAGGCATTATACGTAGCCCAGAAGTTAATATTAATCAACGTATCAATATAGCAAACAGCTATGTTAAATCTAGACAAGATGGATTAACTACTACAGAAGTCACACTTATAAAACAGGCAAAAGAAGCTTTAAAAAGTGGAATTGATAAAACAAATACATTTTTTGATGAAGACTGGAAAACTTATAAAAATTTGGTAGAAGGCATAAAATTATCATCGTTTAAAGATGTAAAATCATTCTAAAACAATTTTTAACTATGAACTCGTTTAAACTTTTTGGATTTAAGCGAAAATTAGAAGTTTCTAGTTCTGTTGAAGGCTTTTTTGAGTTGCATAGCAGAGCTACGGAAGGAAAAAAAGACAAAAACAGAATTGAAAACAGCAATTTTTTAGCAAATTGAAAAAGTTTAAACGAGTTCTATATAAAAAAGGGTTTAACTATAAAAAGTTAAACCCTTAATTATTTTTATTTACGCACTTTTCGGGTAGTGCCCTATATTTTAATCGTTAGCGTCTTATTCAATCCGCTTTAAACCTTTTATGTCCTCAATCTTGATTTGTTTACCAATGGTAGAAATGAGTCCTTCTTTTTTAAATTGAGATAATACTCTTATGGCAGACTCTGTTGCTGTACCAACTATATTGGCAAAATCTTCGCGAGATAATAAAATACTAAGTGTACCATCTGGATTAACCCCAAAACTATCATGTATATATATTAATGCTTCAGCTAAACGTTGTCTTACAGATTTCTGAGCCATATTAACGATAATATCATCTGCTTCTCTTAGATCATGTGCCATATCCTTTAACACATCAAATGAAAATTTTGGATTCTTTTGAAGATCTGCAATGATTTCACTTTTAGGTATAAAACAGACTTCCATGTCGTTTAAAGCGGTTGCTTGTAAATTAGAACTCTCATCAGAAACTAGTGAACGCTGCCCCAGTAATTGCCCCTTTACAACCATTTTTACAATTTGGTCTTTACCATTTTCACTTAGCTTAGATAGTTTACAAATACCATCTTTAACACAATATACGCCATTTAGGGTTTCTCCTTCTTCAAAAATAACCGTACCCTTTTTAATAGTGTAAGAGGTCTTACAATTCGAAATACGTACTAACTCATCTTTAGTCAAAGACTTAAGTGAATTAAATTGCTTAATAATACATTGTTCGCACTTACCCATAATACTTAATTACTCATGATGTAAAAATAAAGAAAACATGACAATTATCATATTAAAATGAGCATTTACTTATAACCTTTGTAACAGGTATAAATGAGCAATAATAATGAGCAACAACACATGTTTCCATTGTGGGTTAGATGCTACATCTTCTACAATTACGTTTGATGATAAATCTTTTTGTTGTCATGGGTGTAAAACTGTTTACGAAATTTTTTCTGTAAACGATTTAACCTGTTATTACGATTTGCAACAAGCACCCGGAGCAACTCCTAAGGACGTTGAGGGCAAATACAATTTTTTAGATAATACTAAAATTGTTGAGCAACTACTCGAATTTAATAACGACGATACTCAAATAGTTACCTTATACATTCCACATATTCATTGTAGTTCATGCATCTGGATTTTAGAAAACTTAAACAAACTAAATCCAGCGATAAGTACATCAATAGTCAATTTCGGTAAAAAAAATGTGCGAGTCACTTTTAATAGCAAATCACTTTCATTAAAAAACCTCGTGGCATTATTAAGTAGTATTGGTTACGAACCTTTTATAAGCCTAGATGATTATAGCGTTGGCAAAAAACATATTGATCGCTCCTTAATTTACAAATTGGGAATAGCTGGTTTTGCCTTTGGAAATGTCATGTTTTTATCATTTCCAGAATACTTTCAAGTGGATGGTTTTTGGATAGAAAAATATAAGCCTCTTTTTAGATGGTTGATGTTTTTCTTTTCGCTTCCTGTTGTTTTTTACTCTGCCCAAGATTACTTTATTTCTGCATTTAAAGGGCTTCGTTCTAAAATTTTAAATATTGATGTGCCTATTGCCTTAGGTGTTTTAGTATTATTTATTAGAAGTTCATCTGAAATTATTTTTGATGTAGGTTCAGGCTTTTTTGATAGCTTAACAGGTCTTATATTCTTTCTATTATTAGGTAAATTTTTTCAACAAAAAACATATACATTTTTATCTTTTGAGCGTGATTATAAGTCTTATTTCCCAATCGGAATTACAAAAATAGCAGCAGGAGGAACAGAAGAATCCATACAGGTATACGATATTAAAAAAGGAGATCGGTTACTTATTAGAAACGAAGAACTCATTCCGGTTGATTGTATTTTAATAAAAGGGTCTGCACGTATAGATTATAGTTTTGTAACTGGTGAATCTAAAACGGTATCAAAACAGTCGGGTGATAAATTGTTTGCTGGAGGAAAACAATTGGATGGCAGCATTGAAGTAGATGTATTAAAATCGGTTGAGCAAAGTTATCTAACACAACTTTGGAGTAACGATGTCTTTAAAAAAGACAAAGCATTATCGTTCACCAATATTACCAATCGTATTAGTAAACGCTTTACCATTGTTATTTTATTAATTGCATTAATAGCTACCACATTTTGGTTATTAACAGACTCCAGTAAAGCATTAAATGTTTTTACTTCGGTACTAATTATAGCCTGCCCTTGTGCCATTGCGTTATCTGCACCCTTTACTTTTGGAAACATTTTACGTATTCTGGGGAAGAAAAAATTCTATTTAAAAAATGCCAGTGTTATTGAGCAATTAGCTAAAATAAACACCATCATCTTCGACAAAACAGGCACTATAACTGCTAATAAAGAAACAGCTATAAATTATGAAGGATCACAGCTTTCTTTAGATGAAGAAACTTTATTAAAAAGCACCTTACGAGGGTCTAACCATCCCTTAAGTAGATCGTTATATAATATCTTAAATAAGCATGACATTCTTACTCTAGATACTTATGAAGAATTTTTAGGAAAAGGCATTGAAGCAAAATATAAAGACCATAATATAAAAATAGGATCAGCTCCATTTGTTGGCTATACAAATGATACGGCAACGTTAAATACAACCGTTCACGTTAGCACCAATAACCAATATAAAGGTAAGTTTACATTCTATAATGCCTACAGAAAAGGAATTTCTCAATTATTTAATACGCTTAAAAAAGAATATGATTTAGTGATTCTTTCTGGGGATAATGCTGGTGAAAAAGATAACCTAACAAAACTACTCCCAACTAAAACAAAATTACTATTCAATCAAAAACCCGAAGACAAATTAGAATACATAAAATACCATCAAAATGAAGGTGCTAATGTATTAATGGTTGGAGATGGGCTAAATGATGCCGGCGCATTAGCGCAAAGTAATGTTGGTATTGCTATTTCGGAAAACGTGAATGTCTTTTCCCCTGCCTGTGATGCTATTTTAGACGCTTCAAAATTCAATCAATTATTCAATTATATAAACATATCTAAATCCGCTATAAAAATTATTAAATGGAGTTTTGTACTCTCTTTTATATATAACATTATCGGACTGTATTTTGCTGTAACCGGACAGTTAGCACCCGTGGTAGCCGCCATATTAATGCCACTTAGCTCCATTAGTATTGTTGCATTTACAACTATTACAACCAATATTATTGGACGCAAATTAGAATGAGGGTTATATCACAGAGATCCACTGAGAATTCGCGGAGATTCACTGAGATAGCCCTAATGATTGATTGACGATAAAAAGACATTAAAAAACTTTGTGTAACTCAGTGAAAACTCAGCGAAACTCGGTACAACAACTACCACAGGAGAAGATAATAAACAGAACATGATAAAAGTCATTTTTTAACAATAAGTATGACAGTAATTTTGAACCATAACTTCAAGTAGGTATGAGTGTTATTTATATTTTATTAGCTATAAGTATTATTGTAGCTGTTGTTTTTTTTATAGCCTTTATAATAGCTGTAAAAAAAGGACAGTATGATGATAGCTACACCCCTTCTGTAAGGATGCTATTTGAAGACGAAATCGTTAAAGAGAATTCCAATAAAACAATACTAACCAAAAAAGATTAAATAATTAATAATTATGGAAATGCAGCAATTTCATTACGATAATAAGATCGTTAAAAATTTCTTATACGCCACCATGCTTTGGGGCGTTGTAGGAATGCTGGTAGGCTTGCTACTAGCATTTATGTTTTTATTCCCTAATCTAACCGACGGCATTTCATGGCTTAGCTTTGGTAGATTAAGACCATTACACACTAATGCCGTTATTTTTGCTTTTGTTGGTAATGCCATTTTTGCTGGAGTTTACTACTCTACACAACGTTTGTTAAAGGCCAGAATGTTTAATGATACTTTAAGTAAAATTAACTTCTGGGGTTGGCAACTTATTATCGTAGGTGCAGCAATCACATTACCGCTAGGGTATACTACATCAAAAGAATATGCCGAATTAGAATGGCCTTTCGATATTGCTATTGCACTTGTTTGGGTGGTTTTTGGATGGAACTTAATTGGAACTATTTTAAAAAGAAGGCAACGCCATTTATATGTTGCCATCTGGTTTTATATAGCCACATTCGTTACAGTTGCTGTGCTTCATATATTTAATAGTTTGGAGCTTCCGGTAAGTGCTTTAAAAAGTTATTCGGTATATGCCGGAGTACAAGATGCCTTAGTACAATGGTGGTATGGACATAATGCCGTAGCATTCTTTTTAACTACGCCTTTTTTAGGGCTCATGTATTATTTTATTCCAAAAGCAGCTAACCGACCTGTATATTCTTATAGATTATCAATCGTTCACTTCTGGTCGTTAATCTTTATATATATCTGGGCAGGGCCACATCACTTGTTGTATACGGCATTACCGGAATGGGCACAAAATCTAGGAGTAGCATTTTCGGTTATGTTATTAATGCCATCCTGGGGTGGTATGATAAACGGACTTTTAACCCTGCGAGGTGCCTGGGATAAAGTACGTACAGATCCTGTTTTAAAATTTATGGTGGTAGCAATTACCGGATACGGTATGGCAACCTTTGAAGGACCTACCCTATCACTTAAAAATGTTAATGCCATTGCTCACTTTACCGATTGGATTATTGCTCATGTACATGTAGGTGCACTGGCGTGGAACGGATTCCTAACCTTTGGTATGATATATTGGTTAGTGCCTAGACTTTTTAAAACAAAACTATTCTCTATCGGGTTAGCAAACCTGCATTTCTGGATTGGTACACTAGGTATCATTATGTATGCTTTACCAATGTATGTTGCAGGATTTACACAAGCAAGTATGTGGAAACAATTCAATCCAGATGGAACATTAGTTTACGGTAACTTCTTAGAAACTGTTACCGAAATTATGCCAATGTATTGGATGCGTGCTATTGGTGGTACCCTATTTATTACAGGTATGTTAATTATGGTTTATAATATTATTGTGACTATAAAACAAGGTAGCAAAGTTGAGAATGAATTAGCAGAAGCTCCAGCATTAGAGCGTGTTACTAAAAAACGTACAGCTAGCGAAGGATGGCATACTTGGTTAGAACGTAGACCAATTCAATTAACGCTTTTAGCAACAGTTGCCATTTTAATTGGTGGTATCATTCAAATTGTACCAACCATAATGGTAAAATCTAATATCCCAACCATATCCAGCGTAAAACCTTATACGCCGCTCGAATTAGAAGGCCGCGATATTTATATTCGTGAAGGCTGTGTGGGTTGTCATTCGCAAATGATTCGCCCTTTTAGAAGTGAAGTAGAACGTTATGGCGAATACTCAAAAGCAGGTGAATTTGTTTACGATCATCCATTCCTTTGGGGAAGTAAACGTACGGGGCCAGATTTACATAGGTTAGGTGGAAAATATTCTGATAATTGGCATTTTAACCACATGTACGACCCACAAAGTACATCATCAGGGTCTATCATGCCACGTTACCCTTGGTTAATAACCGGTAGTAGTAGCGAGTTAGACAAATCTCAAACCGAAGCTAAAATGAAAGTTATGGTATCATTAGGTGTTCCATATACCGAAGAAGATATTGCCAACGCACAACAACACATGTTAGCACAAGGTTCGCAAATAGAACAAAACCTTTATACAGATCCTGATTTTGCCAACACCTACGAAGCAGATAAAAAATATGCTACCGAAAATGGTGAAGACTTTGTTGAAATGAAAAATAGAGAAATCGTAGCACTTATAGCTTATTTACAACGCTTAGGAACCGATATTAAAGTAGAAACAGCACAACAATAACCATCAAAACAGACAACCATGTTAAAATTTGTAAAAAACCATATGGAGAGTATTACAGGCATCGAAATTTATCCGATGATTTCTTTACTCATCTTTTTTATATTTTTTGTTGCACTTTTCTGGTGGGTCATTACCGCTAAAAAAGACTACATAAAAACCGTAAGTAATATTCCATTAGATAACCAAAACGACGATATATCATGCAAAAATTAATCCCATCTTGGATACGAGTTCCTGTAGTATTCTTTATTATTTTCGGAGCTGTTGAATTCTTTATAGATTCAGGAGAAAAACCAGCATTTATAGAATTTCCTGTTGTTCTACTATTTCTTTTCTTAGTCCTCCTTATTTTAATTGCGATTGAAGCTATTGTGAGTGCATTAGAAAATGTCATGCTTCATAAATTAGATGAAGAAGCCAAAGCTCGGTTTTTAGAAGAAAAAGAAAAACAATATCAGTTTAACTGGATTAAAAATATTTATAAAAAACTTTTAGGCTCAAAACCAATAGAAGAAGAAGGTGAAATTATTTTAGATCATAATTATGATGGCATAAAAGAGTTAGACAACAACTTACCACCATGGTGGCTATATGGCTTTTACATCTCTATTATTTTTGCAGCTGTTTATTTATTGAAGTATCATGTTTTTAATGGAGATACTCAAATTGATGAATTAGAAACCGAGTTGGCCGAAGCAAAAACGGCTATTGAAGCCTACAAAAAAACAGCTAAAGATATGGTAGATATTAATACCGTTACCTTGCTTACAGAAGCTTCAGATTTAAGTGCGGGAAAAGCTATCTTCGAAACCACATGTGTTGCTTGTCATATGGCAGATGGCGGTGGTGGTATCGGGCCAAATTTAACAGATCAAAATTGGATTTTAGGCGGTGGCATTAAAAACGTTTTTAGAACAGTTTCTGAAGGTGGACGTTCTGGCAAAGGTATGATTGCCTGGAAACAACAATTAAAACCTTTACAAATGGCACAAGTAGCAAGTTATATTTTAACATTACAAGGTACAACACCAGCTAATCCTAAAGCTCCAGAAGGTGATATATGGGTAGATGAAAATGCACCTGTACAGGAAACGAATACAACCCAAACCGATTCTTTGACAACTTCGGTTAATTAGAACTATATAGACTGTTTGGTTTCGTCTGCTGAATTTATTTTCAGCACCTAACCCAGAAGACAAGTCTATAAAAAATAAAAAACCTTGGAAACCCCAGAAAATGAAACATTCAGAGACTCAATAGGTACGGTTACCGAAGAAGGTAAACGTGCCTGGGTATTTCCAAAAAAACCTAGCGGTAAATTTTATAAATACCGCAAATGGGTGAGCTATGGGTTACTGGCATTTTTATTACTGTCTCCTTTTATAAAAATAAGTGGGAATCAGTTTTTAATGTTCAATGTTTTAGAACGCCGTTTTAATATTTTTGGATTTCCGTTTTGGCCTCAAGATTTTCATTTGTTTGTGGTATCTATGATTATTGGTATCATTTTTATTACGCTTTTTACAGTGGCTTTTGGTCGGATTTTCTGTGGATGGATTTGTCCGCAAACCATTTTTATGGAAATGGTTTTTCGCAGAATTGAGTATTGGATTGAAGGTGACAGAGGAAAACAAATAAGACTATCGAAACAACCTTGGAATGCAGAAAAAGTTAGAAAAAAAGGGTTAAAACTAACTATATTCCTTATCATTTCTTTCATTATTGCTAATGTGTTTCTAGCTTATTTAATCGGAAGTGATAAACTTATTAGATATATTACTGATGGCCCTTTTAGCCATCTAAGCACTTTAATTTCATTACTAATTTTTACAGCGGTATTCTATTTTGTATTTGCATGGTTTAGAGAACAAGTATGTATTATTGCCTGCCCTTACGGAAGGCTACAAGGTGTCCTTTTAGACACAAAATCTATAGTTGTAGCTTACGACCATAAACGTGGGGAAGCAAAAAATGGGAGAAAGAAATTTAGAAAAAATGAAGATAGACAAGCCTTAGGACATGGGGATTGTATTGATTGCTTTCAATGCGTTAATGTATGCCCTACCGGAATTGATATTAGAAACGGTACACAACTGGAATGTGTTAACTGCACAGCATGTATTGATGAATGCGATCATATCATGGAAAGTATTAATCTGCCAAAAGGCTTGATTAAATATACTAGCGAAGAAAATATTGAAAAGAAAACGCCTTTTAAGTTATCAGCTAGATTGAAAGGTTATATAGCCGTACTTTCTATTTTAATTGGTTTATTAACCGGTATGTTATTTTTAAGAAATGATGTAGAAGCCAACATTTTAAGGTTACCCGGACAATTATATGAACACAAAGAGAATAATATCATAAGTAATGTTTTTACTTATAAATTAGTGAACAAGACGACCAAAGATATTGAAAACGTGAGTTTCAAATTGATGTCTCATAAAGGCGATTTAAAACTAGTAGCTACACACGATAGTTTTGTAGTACCAAGCCAAGGAATTGCAGAGGGCACTTTATTTATCGAAATAAATAATTCGGCATTAACAGGCGATAGAAATAAAATAAAAATTGGCGTATACGCTAATAACATATTAATTGAAACAACAACGGCCAATTTTTTAGGGCCAAGGAGTTATAAATAAGTTGGCTGTGCCCAGTGGGCAGTAAACAGTTTGCAGAATGTGATGTAAACTATTAAGTATGATAGAAAGCTCAATTCAAAGAGAAAGGGCACAAAAATAAAATGAGTATTAATTAAAAATAAATGCCTTCCCGATAGCTATCGGGATTAGCAGGAATAAAGATTATGAAAATAAACTGGGGAACAGGAATCGTATTTGCTTTTATAGGTTTTATAAGCTTTATATTGTACTTCGTCATTACCATGAATGTAGACGATAAATACGATCATGATTTAGTGACTGAGGATTATTATGCCGAAGAATTGGAATATCAAAAAGATATAGATAAGCTAAAAAATGCAAAAAAATTAAGCGAAAATATTTCGTATAAAAAATCAGAGGAAGGGCTAATCATTAGTTTTCCTAATAATATAGATTTAAAAAAAATTACAGGAAAAGTGTTCCTATATAGACCATCTAACAAGCACTTAGATTTTGAAACTTCCATTTCATTGTCTAAACCCACTTTGCTCATACCTGACAATCGTTTGTTAGATGGTCGCTGGAACATTAAAATAGATTGGCAATATAACGGAAAATCTTATTTATTTAAAGAATCTATTAATTATTAAACAAACATGCTAATTTCTGCATTTGTATTAGGGCTATTAGGAAGTTTTCACTGTGTAGGCATGTGTGGGCCCATAGCCTTTATACTTCCAGTAGATAGAACTAATACATATAAGAAAGTATCTCAAATTACTATTTATCATGTTGGAAGATTATTAGCTTACAGTAGTATTGGTTTAATTTTTGGTTTTATTGGTAAGAGTCTTTACATTTTTGGCTTTCAGCAGCAACTCTCTGTTGCTATTGGTCTTTTAATGATATTGATTGTATTAATTCCTGAAAAAACATTTAATAAGTACAATTTTTCAAAACCTATTTACAAGCTTATTTCTAAAATAAAATCTGCTTTAGGTAGTGCTTTAAAAAAGAAAACTACAGATACCTTTTTAACCATTGGTTTTTTAAATGGTTTCTTACCTTGCGGACTTGTTTATATGGCTTTATTTGCAGCTATTGCCGGCGGAGATGCATTAAAAGGAAGTTTGTATATGGCTGTTTTTGGATTAGGAACTGTTCCGCTAATGACTACAGCTATTTATTTTAGTCACTTTTTAAAAGGCAGTGCCAGACAAAAAATACAAAAAGCAATTCCCGTTTTTGTTATTTTTATTGGTTTACTTTTTATTCTTCGTGGTTTGGGTCTTGGTATCCCTTACTTATCCCCTGCTCCTATTTTAGATAGTGTTTCTAGTACCATAGAATGCCATTAAACATCATTCTATTTTACTCTAGTATATTATAAAGCTAAAGCGAAATACATTAAAGTGTATGGTTTTAACTACTTTTGAGACTAAAAAAAGGGAAAAGTGGTTTAAATTTTTAATTCCTCTAACCTAATTAATCTTAAAACCACTCTTATTCCCTTTTCAACATTACTTCTTATTTAAAATTTTAGACTAACGCCCTTACTAGTATATGCTTCACATATGCAGACTCAGAAAATAATCCACAAGACAGACTCAATGCCAATAAGGCATGAATTTTTTATTGAATCTTTTTAGCTTTTTGTTACTTTAGGTGTACTCTTAGTCGGTATTTTCTGTGTCTTTTTGTCTATTTCTATTTCCTCTAATAGGTATCACATGCTGCTTAAACAATGTTCTTAATTAAAAAAAATATCTTCCATATAGGTTTTAGAAAAAAAGAGATTGATAACTCTATTCTTTAAAAAGTCATATGATAAGTTTTTGTTGACATTTTTAGGCTCACCTACAAAAGCAGACAATCACCTACATTTCAATAATTTACCCCCACTCTTTTTTTATTATATGCAAATATATGAATTTTCCCATTAAAGGGAGAATTAAATCTTACATTTAAACATAATTTAAAATGAAATACTTTTTAAAAACAATTAAAAAACCTAAATTATCCCATGTTAGGGAAAATTAATATGTTTAACTATAAAAACTACTCAAATATGCCAGCACTACAACATAACATTGATTTCAATAAGGCCAGTTTTAAAGACTTTGAAAGCATTCCAAACCATAATTCTTTTCAAAGCGCAAAGGCTTTTAAAGAATTTACCGATTATATGGAAGTTCAAGGACATATGAATTACCGATTCGTAACACATAATGGTTGTGGTGCAGAAGTATTGGTTAGTTCTCCTTTTGATGATAAACCTCAAAGATGTATAAGTCTTGTTTCTAATGATTACCTAAATTTCACCCAACATCCAAAAGTCAAAGCTGCAGCTATTGAGGGTATTCAAAAATATGGAACAGGAGCTGGCGCATCACCACTTATTGGTGGACATCATGAATATCATGTCATGTTAGAAGATAAGCTATCTGCTTTTTTTAACAGACCTAAAGATTCTTCCATTATTTATACCACAGGTTATACCGCGAATAGTGCTACATTATTAGCAATGCTTAAAAAGAATGATTGTGCCATTGTAGATATGGCAGTCCATGCTAGTGTCTATGAAGGTTTGCTAGAAACAAATTTTAAAAGATTCCCACATAACAGCCTCATCCATTTAGAAAGAGCTTTATCCGATGCACAATCAAAATATCAAACAAGAATGGTTGTTATTGATGGTGTGTATTCTCAAAATGGAGATCTAGCTAAAATGGATGAAATTTACGAACTCACTAAACAATACGGAGCTTTCCTTATGGTTGACGATGCTCATGGTATTGGTGTTTTAGGTAAAAATGGTAGAGGAGCTATTGAATTATTTAATTTATTAGATAAAGTTGATATCATATCTGGAACGTTGAGTAAAGCATTCGGACATATTGGTGGATTTGTAGTTTCTAAACCTGAAATTGCAAACTATCTTAAATTTCAATCGCGCCAACAAGTTTTTTCTTCCACTTCTACACCAGCCATTAACGGCTTACTAACTGCAATTGATTTAATTGATACCGAGCCTCTATGGCGCATTAAACTCGCAGAAAATGTCGCTTATTATAAAAAAGGATTACTTGATATGAAATTAGATATTGGAGCAAGTGCTTCTCCAATAATTCCTATAAAAATAGGTGACCCCCATAAAACAGGAGATGCTGCAAGACTCCTTTTTAAAGCTGGAGTGTATGCTAATGCCATTGTTTATCCTGGAGTATCTCGCAAAGATGCTAGAATTAGAACAAGTTTAATGGCTACACATACCCAGGAACATTTAGATACTATTTTAAATGCCTTTGAATATGTAAATCAAAAGCTCAATATTTCTAAAGCAGATTGATTTTACTAAACTTTTTCTAATAAATTATTAGATTAAAAAAATTTATTAACGTTTAAATCACCATTAACGATTTACCCTATTTTCTTAAGTAAAAATGGTTTTTCTTGTTTATCCCAATAGTAACAATAAATAAATAAATTTGTTACATTAGTGAAATCTGATAAAAAATTGTTATGGCAAAAAAAACGTATCAAGGGGAATTTAACAACAAAGCCCGATCCATACAAAAACTTGTTGACGCAGTTGGGGTAGTAATAAAAACTAAGGGATACACAGGGTTAAGCGCAACAAATATTGCAAAAGCTGCTGGTTTAAGTCGTCGTCTTATTTCCCTCTATTTCGAATCTGTCGATGATTTAATAGAAACCTATGTTAGAGGAAAAGATTATTGGATAGCAGCTTCAGGAAATGTTGGCGAGATGATGGAGAAGAATAAAGGTGAAAATACCCAAGAAATTTTGGATTCCTTATTACAAAATCAATTGGATTATTTTTACAATAATACTGAAATGCAAAAAATCATATTGTGGGAGATTAGTCAGAAAACAGAAATCATGTATGAGGTTTGTGAAGACAGAGAGCGTTTAGGTTCAAAATTTTTCGCTTTATCAGATAAAGAATTACAAGGAAGAGATATTGATTTAAGAGCTGTATCAGGATTATTGGTTGCAGGAATTTATTATATGGTGTTGCATTCTAAGTCTACCGACACACTCTTTTGTGAAATAGACATTAATACCCCTGAAGGAATGAAAAGGATTAAAAATGCAATCAGCCTAATAATAGAAAATACTTATAATAATAATTAACCTAAGCCTACTATATATTAAAGAGAAAAAAATGCCTCAATTGACCATAAAATAGCTGTTTCTAGCTTCAATCAAAAAAGTTTAAACCAATTCATTTTCTCTTAAACAATAAACTAAAAGTCTGCTCCGTGAAATATGGTAAAACTGAATTCGTGTGAATTCGTGAAACCTGCCAGCCGGCAGGCTGGTTCGTGTCAAAAGTTTTTAGAAGCTGAAAGCGACATGCACTAAAGTACTATAGTTTTAACTCCATTTGAGACCAATAAAA
>NZ_JAUOEK010000042.1 GCF_030540835.1 Flavivirga aquimarina
CCGCCCTCGTTTGTCTCCTCAAACCATTACGAAGTAAGCAAGTATTATACAATAGACGAACACTCAGCCGTTCCCGATGTCTTACTGATCAGTACCAAATACTGGGAAAAACTATCAGAGCAAGAACGCCAGTGGGTAGAAGCCGCCGCTACCGAATCCTCACAGGCCCAAAAAGAATACTGGCGTGCCTCGGTAGAAGCCTCAATGAAAACAGCAAAAGAAGCAGGAGTAGAAGTTATTATCCCAGAAAAGTCGCTCTTTGCAGAAAAGTCAAAATCAGTATTAGAAGACTTCAAGAAAGAATATCCAGAGATGACCCCCCTGATAAATCAAATAAAAGCCGAATAAGATGAAGCACGCAGAAGCCATATATAACAAAGTATGCCGAATCATGGAGTTGTTTTTAGTAGTGATTTTCGCCCTTCTAGTCATAGACGTCCTCTGGCAAGTATTTTCAAGATACATACTGAACAGGTCCTTTTCCTGGACAGAGGAATTAGCACGTTTCTCCCTGATATGGCTCTCCATATTAGGCGCAGCCTATCTAAATGCCAAGCGCGAACACCTATCGATGGATTTTCTATACAGAAAATTCAACCCGAGCACAAAAAAGAAAGTATCCATATTTATAGAAGCCTGCATCTTTGTGTTCGCACTAGTAGTTATGGTAATAGGAGGGATAAACCTGGTCTATACAACCCTGCACCTGGAGCAACTATCCGGAACCCTACGCATCCCATTAGGCTACATCTATAGCATCCTGCCACTGAGCGGTCTGCTTATCATGAGCTTTTCCATCTACCATACCATAAAAATAAAGACCAACGAAATTACCGAATAAAATGAGTATAGAAGTCATCAGCATCCTAGTACTATTCATAAGCTTTTTTGCACTCCTGATGCTAAAAGTACCAGTAGCATACAGTATAGGGATCTCCACTACGATAAGCCTGTTGCTCAACATCGATAAGTTACCAGGCATCACCACGATCTCCCAGCGTATGATTACCGGCATAGACAGTTTTGCACTACTGGCGATCCCATTCTTTGTCCTGGCCGGAGAGATCATGAAACGAGGCGGAATAGCCAACCGTTTGATCAACTTTGCCAAATCATTGGTGGCGAGCCTCCCGGGCGGTCTGGCCTACGTAAACGTATTGGCCTCGATGCTCTTCGGAGCCATATCCGGATCCGCCATAGCAGCAACCTCTGCCATAGGAAGTATCATGACCGATAGGATGGAAGAAGAAGGGTACCCAAGAGAATTCAGCGCTTCAGTAAACATCACCTCCTCCACAACCGGACTACTTATCCCCCCAAGCAACATACTAATCGTATACGCCCTGGCAAGTGGCGGTACAGCCTCGGTAGCGGCCCTGTTCATAGCAGGTTACCTCCCAGGCGTACTATTAGGTCTGGCCCTTATGGGGTACATCGCCTATGTGGCCATAAAGAGAAAGTTCTCAAAAGAAAAACGATCGACCCTAAAAGAGATCTGGACACACTTTAGAAAAGCCTTTTTCAGTTTACTGTTATTAGTGATCGTAGTAGGCGGTAT
>NZ_JAUOEK010000044.1 GCF_030540835.1 Flavivirga aquimarina
CATTATAGGAGCAAAAGAGAAATCGCCTTTTGATTTAATAACTTTCCCGCCATTATTAACATTATAGTTAGTTAAACCATTACCTATTGATGTACAGTTTGTCACCGTAGCACTTGATGCTAAATAAGTACGAATACCTCCCCGCATATGCTTTACTGTACAATTTTCTACAGTTACGGCTCCTGTACCCCCATATGAACGAATACCATCTTCGGAAAGTGGGTACATAACATCCGTAGGAATTGGAATAGGAGATTCGAAAGGCATTGCAAAAGGAGTGCCCGGTGCAGCAATTTGATAATTACTGCGGTAAGGGTAATCGTAAGTATTGGTGTCATTATATAGGTCTGCACTAGGTCTCATTCTTCCTTCAACATAACAGTTTTTAATTAGGCTGTTATCTGCTCCATTTTGTATGAAAATACCATGCCCAAATGCATTTTGATACATTGTTATACCATCTAAAGTGCTTCCATTTCCACCACCCTCAAGACCATTGATCACTAAACCACAACGTTTACTATGGAAAAAAGTTTTGTCTGAGCCAATTCCATAAATACTTCCATAACCGTAGGGGTAAGAACCTCTAATAATTAATTCGAAATCTATTATTTGGTTGTAATTTCCAGAAATACGCATAACTGCAGCACCTCTTAATCCATATGCAAGCGCAGGATCATTATTATAAGCACTATAATCTGTAACCTCTGTTAAACCACTGGCATAATAATCTTCAATAGCTCCATTTTTAACTATGTTATTGTTACCAGACACATGAAAGTAACTTTCTCTAATTGAGCCAACTAAAGTTTTAATTCGTGCCCCTGTCATATCAATTATGTTATTAGAACCAGAGCAAGTAATTACCCTTAATTCACTGGGTAAATCTTCTAAATAGTATTCACCCGCTTGTAAAACAATTTGTTGATTACTATTTTGTACAGCTGAACGGAACTCAGATAAGGAATTAACGAATACTTGTGTTTGTGCATTACCTATATAAAATGAAGATATAATAATGGTAATCATCATAAAAGACCATTTTTGATTTTTAAAATTAAATTTATACATAACTTATTATTTTGATTTTGATTCATATTTTTTAATTTTTTCATGAAAATCTTATAATAAATATCCGATTTAATAAGAATATTATGTATAAAAATTAGGTCAATAACTATAACTTATGACTCATTTTTTTGTATTTAAAGGATTATAGTAACTAGATAACTTTACTTACACTATAATTTATGTGTTTAATGATAGTTTGATCTAACAATAATCTTATTGTTCTGATTATTAAAAACTTAAATCCAAATGATACATTAAGGTACCAGATAACAATTTTAACTAGCGGAAGAAATGTCGTAATTGGGGTGTTATTCAGAATCCTACCTGATCGGCAGACAGGAAGGTACGACTGAAGAATCTTTAGAAATTAATTATAAAGATTCTTCGCTTTGCTATGAATGACAAATAATTGAAAATTAAGTATTTATAAAACACATCAATGGTAGATTCGTTCAGCACAGGTCACACAGTATTAACTAAAGTTGAAAACCTATTTAAATTTGTAGGTATTAATGCCTTTCAACTTTAAGTTTTTAATTATTCCTTTGAACTTGATTGTAATGTTATGACTTTAATTGAGACCTAGTAATCATGACACATTCATTTTCCGAATTTTCTACAAATGCTATTCTAAAAGTTGGTGACGAATCACTACTTACACCTTATAAAACTTCTAAACAATTAGGAGTGTATGCATTTATTTGGACTAGTAATTCTAAAGCAGAACTTATAGTAGATAGTATGCCTTTAACACTAGAGCCCCATAGTATTGTAGCTTTAACAGAAGTTCAATACCTTCAATTTATTGAAGGTGAGAATTTAAATGTATATTTCTTTAACAGAGAATTTTATTGCATTAAAGACCACGATCAGGAAGTGGGTTGCGCAGGCCTATTGTTTTTTGGAAATGACCATATCCCCCTTATTCATTTAAATGAAAAAGAACAAAAGAAGTTTAACATTCTACATGAGGTCTTTGTCGATGAGTTGGAGACTAAAGATACTATTCAAGCAGAAATGCTGCGCATGCTTATGGCTCGATTTATTATTAAAAGCACACGTATACTTAAAGCTAAAGATACTATTGAAACAAAACAGGTTTCTAAAGATTCAAAAACAGAATTACTTAGAAACTTTAATGTATTAGTAGAATCTTATTTTAGAAAAGAGCACAGTGTGAGTTTTTATGCAGAAAAGCTCTTTAAATCTCCAAAAACATTATCCAATACGTTTGCCAAATTAAATACGAGTCCGCTAAGAATAATTCACGAACGTCTTATACTTGAATCAAAACGACTATTAGTCTACACCGATAAAACAGCCAAAGAAATTGCTTTCGAAATTGGTTTTGAAGACGCCTCACATTTAAGCCGACTGTTTAAAAAACACACTTCTTTTTCACCCTCAGAATTTAAAAAACAGCTTAAATCCACTTCTTAGGAAAAATTGACAAGTTTTAGGGAAATCCATTCATTTTATAACACCTTGTTGTAATGCACCTTTGTAGTGTATAATTAAAACATCAAAACGTTATGAAATTAAAGCACATATCCATTTTCAATTTAATTGAAATATTTAGACATAATAGAAAAAAGACTCTTAATACTATTAGTCTTAAAACGCATTGCGAACAGAATCATATCTATGATTTTTATTGTGATGCCGAAAGACCTTATATAGACACTAATATAATGTCTTAAAAAAGATAAGGGAAAAATAGACAACTACAAAGGAAGAACTTACATGGTGTAACTTTTTATATGGTTGCAACTTTGTACCAGAATTACAAACAACAAAATTTAAATAATAATAATTAAAAAATTAAGAAGATGAGCACATTTAATGTACCAAAAAGAGAAGAAGTAAGCGAAAACAATCAAGCTATTTTCGATAATTTAAACAAAGCATTAGGTTTTGTACCAAATATTTATGCAACCTATGCACATAGTGATACAGCATTAGAAAATTATTTAAATTTTTCGAATGCAAAAACATCCTTATCAACAAAAGAAAAAGAGGTTGTTAATTTAGCCGTAAGTGAAGTAAACCAATGTGTTTATTGTTTATCTGCACACACAGCTATTGGAAAAATGAATGGTTTTACAGACGAACAAATTTTAGAATTAAGAGCTGGTTATGCATCGTTTGATACTAAACTAAACGCTTTAGCCCAATTAGCTAAAAACATAACAGAAAATAGAGGTAAAACAGATGACGCCGTTTTAGAAAACTTCTTCAATGCAGGATATACAAAAGGAAACTTAATTGACACAATTTCTTTAGTTGGAGATAAAACAATTTCTAATTACGTACACAAAACAACACAAGTCCCAGTAGACTTTCCAGTAGCACAACCGTTAAAAGCAGTAACTATATAATTAAAATAATGTCAGGTCGAGCGCAGTCGAGACCTTTTAATCAATAACTATTTAATAACCTCTCGACTTTAGTTTATACTGATCGGAGCCGAAGTACTCGAGAGAACATAAAAACAAAAACAATGAAAAAAGTAATTTCAATTTTAGTAATCGCATTAGTATTCACATTAAACACCAATGCACAAGACAAAATGATGAAAAAGGCTGTAAAGACTATCTCTTTAGAGCAAACAAAAGGTGAGTTTACTCAAAAAGGGTTAACTATAAGTGAAGGAGAGTATATTTTCGAAGTAGCAAACAACCACGCAGCTAAAGAAGTAGGTTTAGTATTAGTAGCTAAAGGTAAAGACGCTAGTAAACCAGAAAACCATATTAAAACAGCATATGTAACAGAAGTAGTTAAAGATGGTGAAGTTGGAAAAACAAATGTTACTAAGTTAACAAAAGGAGAATATGTTTATTTCTGTCCGTTAAACCCAACACCACAATATACGCTTATAGTAGAGTAGCGTAGTTTTTAGGTTAATTAATAGTAGAAAAAAGACTGTCCAAAATAGGCAGTCTTTTTTACGTTTATATAAATTTTAACATTTAAAATTTGGATTAACTAGACGAGTGGTCATATTTTTGTATCGAATATTAATTTTATGCTTAAAACTGTTAAACATGATGCCAAAGCAGGTTTCCTTTTAGAAAAGGGAATAGAGATCCTGTGGAGTAAAGGGTATAATGGTACAAGTGTGAATGATATCGTTAAGGCTGCCGACGTACCTAAAGGGTCTTTTTATTTTTATTTCGACTCTAAAGAAGATTTTGCAGTTAAGGCCATAGATAAGTATTTTAATGCGCATTTTGCAGAATCAAAAGTACTTTTAGAAGGTACATCTATAAACCCAAAGCAACGTCTTATAAATTTTTATGAATTTAGAGCAAGTCTTTTAAAAGGAGAAATGGAGTGTAAAATGGGTTGTATGGCTTGTAACCTTGCTAGTGAAATGGCAGATCATAATGAAAAGATAAGAACTGCCATTTTGGTAAAAGAACAAAAAGTATTAGCATTAATTACAAGTACAATTAAAGAAGCCCAAGAAACAGGAGACATTAAGAATACGATGAAAGCAGAAATTATAGCTTCTTTTATTGAAGATGCAGGAAAAGGATCCATGATTAGTATGAAGGAAATGAAAAGCCCAGAACCGATTGACAATTTTATACTTATGGTTAAAGAAATACTTATGTAATATTTTTTTGATACTTTGATAGACGACTGGTCAACTATTAAAAATATAAAACTTTTGTCCCCTTTATTAATTTATAAAACGTCTTAAATACAAACTATTAATTATTAATCAAGATCAGTCAGATACAACAAATATATAATCGACTGGTCAATTACTAAAATCACTAAAATGAATGCATTTAAAAAGGCAGGAAATGCCACCAATGTTTTTGCCAGAAGTTGGGCCAACTTCGTAATTAAGTATAAATGGCCTGTGTTATTGGCAGCACTAATATTAGCCATAGGATTAGGTTCTAAAGGAAATATGGAATTTGATGGAGACTATCATGTTTTCTTCAGTAAATCGAATCCAGAATTAGAAGCATTTGATGCTTTACAAGATAAGTACACAAAAGATGATAATGTAATTATTGTTTTGTCTCCATCTAACGGTAATATTTTCACTAAAGAAAACCTTACTGCCATAGAAGAATTAACCGCAGAATCTTGGAATACCCCCTATTCCTCTAGAGTAGACGCAGTAACTAATTTTCAACATACAAGCGCCGTTGGCGACGATCTATATGTGGATGATCTATCTTATGAATCGTCTTTAAAAACAGATGCAGAGATTTTAGAAATTAAAGAAAAAGCTTTAAAAGAACCACTGCTTGTCAACAGAATCCTTAACGAAAAAGGGAGTATAACAGCCATAAATATAACCGTTAGACTTCCCGGAATAGATTTAAATGAAATCCCTGGAGAAGTGACACCTTTTGTTCGAAATATGATTTCTGATTTTAAGGAAAAGTATCCGAATTTTGAAGTGCATACCTCTGGTTTAATTCCAATGAATACTGCCTTCTTCGAATCTTCAATGAATGATATGGGACTAACCATGATTATGCTAATTATAGTTATTATAACCACATTTATTTTAACCAGAAATATTTGGAGCACATTAGCTACTTTAATTGTCGTGCTGCTTTCTATAATGAGTGCCATTGGTTTTGTTGGTTTAATGGGTATTAAATTAACACCACCATCATCAGTATTTCCAACCATGATTCTTACGTTAGCCGTAGCAGATAGTATTCATATACTTGTTACCATGCTTCAAAAAATGCGTAAAGAAGGACTCAATAAAGTTGATGCACTAAAAGAAGCTATGCGACTAAATTTTATGCCCGTATTTATTACAAGCCTAACAACAGTTATAGGGTTTTTAACTATGAATTTTGGTGATGTCCCACCGTTTTGGGATCTAGGAAATATCACAGCTTTTGGTATGGGAATGGCCTTCCTCTACTCTACTACGGCGTTACCAGCATTAATGGCTATTTTACCAGTTAAATCTAAAGTTAAAAAAGAAGACACTAAAGTACGTAAAGAATGGTACGCTAGCTTAGGTAATTTTGTAGTAAAACAACCAGTAAGACTAACAATCATCTCTCTTTTAGTTATTGGAGGATTAACATACCTCGCTTCTAAAAACACTTTTAATGATGAGTTTGTAAATTATTTTGATGAAACTGTTGCATTTAGAACAGACACCGATTATATAAGAAATAACCTTACAGGCATTTATAATATTGAATACTCTATAGGAAGTGGAGAAAGTGGAGGCATTAATAACCCCGAATATCTTAAAAGTTTAAATGCTTTTGAAAACTGGCTTAACGAGCAACCAGAAGTCATACATGTAAATGCTTTTAGTGAAGTCGCGCGACGTGTAAATAGATCGATGCACGGTGATAATGAAAGCTTTTATCGCGTTCCAGATAATAGAGATGAAGCCGCCCAGTATTTATTGCTTTACGAACTGTCTTTGCCCTTCGGTTTAGATTTAAATAATCAAATTAATGTAGATAAATCTGAAACTCGTGTAACCGTAACCTTAGATAATATTACAAGTGCAGACATGATTGCCTTTTCAAAAAAAGGGGAAGATTGGTTAAAAAATAACACCCCAGAAGCCATGCATGCCATAGGAGTAAGTCCAACATTGATGTTTTCTAAATTAGGATTTAGACAAGCAGAAAGCATGCTTACAGGTAACATAATAGCACTTATCTTAATTTCTTTGGTGTTAATGCTAGCCTTAAAAAATTTCAAATTAGGCTTATTAAGTATCATCCCTAATGTAACACCCGTTTTGGTTGGCTTCGGTATTTGGGCACTATATAAAGCACAAATAAACACAGGAATGGTGATTGTTTTCGGAATGACATTAGGTATCATAGTAGACGATACGGTTCACTTTATGAGTAAGTTTTTAAGAGCCAGACGTGAGTTAGGTTACGATGCCAAACAAGCTGTGGTATATGCTTTTGAAACCGTTGGTAAAGCCCTTGTAACAACAACCATTGTTTTATTGGCAGGTTTCGCAGTACTCTCTACATCGTCATTTGCATTAAACAGTTATATGGCAAGAATTACAGTAATCATCATTTTATCAGCATTAATAATAGATTTCATCTTACTGCCATCCTTGCTAATCCTTACAAGTAAAAAAGAAGCAGTCGCAGTTAAAAATATAAAGACAACACAAGTCGCTTTCGATAAATAAATTAATAATAACAACCATAGAAAAATGAAAAAAATAGTTTTTATACTAATCGTATTAATCACCTTAGGAATACAAGCACAAACATCTGAAGAGCTCGGATTACAAATTGCTAAGGCAGCAGAACAAGCAGATTTAGGCTTTAATAGTTCTACAGTAAATTTAAAAATGACCCTTAAAAATAAAAATGGTCAGACCAGCGAACGTTCGCTTACTACAAAAACATTAGAGCTTACAGATGATGGAGACAAATCGTTAATCGTTTTTAATAGCCCTAAAGATGTAAAGGGGACTTCCACATTAACATTTACACATAAAGTTGGTTCAGACGATCAATGGTTGTTTTTACCATCCATTAAGCGCGTAAAAAGAATTTCATCTAATAATAAATCTGGCCCTTTTGTAGGTAGTGAATTTGCATATGAAGATCTATCATCTCAGGAAGTTGAAAAATACACCTATAAATTTATTGAGGAAAAAGGAAGTCTTGTAGTTGTTGAGCAAGATCCTGTAGATCCAAAATCTGGATATACTAGACGCTTGGTAACCTATAATAAAGACAAAGGATATCGTTTTGAGAAGGTTGAGTTTTACGATAGAAAAAATGCTCTATTAAAAACATTGATTTATAGTAATTATAAAATATACAAAAACAAATTTTGGAGAGCCGCTACATTTACTATGAAAAATCACCAAAGTAATAAAGAAACCATATTGGAGTTTAGCGATTATAATTTTGATATAGATTTATCGGAGGAAGATTTTACCCAAGTGGCATTAAAAAGAATCGGAAGTTAGACTAACTCAAATAAAGCAATGCCATAGACTAACTTTTCTTAAACGTTCTTTGTTAGTTGGTTAATATCAGGATTAAGAATAATAGTCTTTTGGTATTGCTTTTATAATTAAGCAGAATGAATCAAAAAATAATATTTAATGGCATTATTTTAATTCTTTTTTTGAGTTTTAACAGTTTGAATGCTCAAGATGAAGAAAAGAAAAGTAATCAAGATTTTGAATTAGAAATAGAAGCAGAATACAGATATTTTTACGATGACGCAGCATTTAATAACCAAAAACAACATTTTCCCTCTATAGCCTTTACCCCAGAATATTCATTAAATTGGAATAAAGGATATGAAGCACTTAATTTTACTGGCTTTTTTAGATTAGATGTAGACGATGAACGAACACATTGGGATATAAGAGAGTTGTATTATCAAAAAGCTAAAAATAATTGGGAATTAAATATTGGGCTTAAAAAAGTATATTGGGGTGTAACAGAAAGCAACCATTTGGTAGACATCATAAATCAAACCGATGCTGTAGAGTCTTTTGATGGTGAAGATAAATTAGGACAACCCATGGTTCAGTTTACTTATACAACCAATAAAATAGGTAGTTTTGATTTCTTTTATTTACCATATCATAGAAAGCGAACATTTTCAGGAGAAAAAGGACGTTTAAGATTCCCTCTCGTTATTGATAAAGATGATTTAACATATGAAAGTGCTGCTGAAGAATGGCGACAAGATGTAGCTTTTAGGTGGAAACACTATTTTGGAGCTTTTGATGTGGGACTGACTCATTTTTATGGAAACGGAAGAGAACCCTTATTTACTTTTGATCAATTAGGTAATATTAACGCATTTTATCCAGTAATAAATCAAACAGGATTAGATTTACAAATCACTCATAATGCATTCCTTTGGAAGCTAGAGTCTATTTACAGATCGGCTAAAGCACAAGATTTCTTTGCTATGGTAGCAGGTTTAGAATTTACCTTTAGTAATATTGATGGTAATGGTTTAGATATTGGGTTATTAGGAGAGTATCTTTATGACGAACGTGATGAATTGGCTTTAAATGCTTTGCAAAATGATGTGTTTTTTGGAAGTAGAATAGCTTTTAACGATACACAAGACACATCCATTTTAATTGGCGGGATTTCAGATTTAGAATCCAGTAGTAAAATATTTAGTATAGAAGCTTCCAGACGTTTTGGAAGTAGTTGGACGGCAGAAGTAGAAGCCAGAGTTTTTAGTAATATTGATTTTAATGAACTTATATTGTCTAATTTTAGAGAAGATAGCTTTTTAAGATTTAGCATTTCCAAATATTTTTAAACACTTTGATATTCTCAAAAGGTAGACACGAATTTCACAAATTTACACGAATAAAATCTCATTGTATTTGGGATCTCTATACTTAGACAAACACATACCCTGTAAGGTCTTATTCTAACCTTGTAGGTATTAGAACAATCTTAATTTCAATAACAAATAATTCTTTTTACATCCTAGTATATCCTACAAGGTCTTATTTTGACCTTGTAGGTATTTATAATTAAACAAAATAGACCCATAAGGTTTTCAAACCCTAGTAGTGATTGATAATTTTTAAGACTAGCCTCATACAAAAGTCTAAACAAAATCTCGCATTACATCCTAGTATATCCTGCAAGGTCTTATTTTGACCTTGTAGGTACTTATAATTAAACAAAATAGACCCATAAGGTTTTCAAACCCTTATAGTGATTGATAATTTTTTAAGATTAGCTTCACACAAAAGTCTAAACAAAATCTTGCATTACATCCTGGTATATCCTGCAAGGTCTTATTTTGACCTTGTAGGTATTTATAATTAAACAAAATAGACCTATAAGGTTTTCAAACCCTTGTAGTGATTGATAATTTTTAAGACTAGCTTCATACAAAAGTCTAAACAAAATCTTGCATTACATCCTAGTATATCCTGCAAGGTCTTATTTTGACCTTGTAGGTATTTATAATTAAACAAAATAGACCTATAAGGTTTTCAAACCCTTATAGTGTTTGATAATTTTTAAGACTAGCTTCACACAAAAGTCTAAACAAAATCTTGCAGGATAAAAAATTCTATTACTTAGCCTTTAGCATCTCTTTAGCAAATTTTGAAAATTGCCAACTATGATGCTTTGTGGCTTGCTCTAAATTTCCCTGGCATTCCTCGCCACAAGCACTAATTCTTTTTAAGTAACTAAATGCATTCATGCGCACTTCAAAACCATATTTTGAGCTTGTATAGTCAAGAAGTTCGTTAAAGAACAGAACATTATTTTCAGGTTCAAAATCATTAGTAACCAAGGCAAGTGTTAACCAAAGTATTCTAATATTTTTATCATTAAACCCTTGAATACCTTTGGTTTTATCTAAATATTTTTTTCGTTCCTCAGGAAAACTATTCCATAACCCAAATAAAGCAGCCTCTATAGTTATATAAGATGCATCATCAAGAAGCGTCTCATAACTTCCTTTAAGGGCTTCTGGGACTTTAAAAAGTGTTTTAGCAATCGCTTGACGTACTTTTACAGGATTCTTAAAATCTTCTTTTTGTAATTTTTCTGATATTTGTGAAATGACCTTTATTTTAGCTTCATCCGAAATTCCAGATGCTATGTAATCTTTACACTTAGATGTGTAAACCTCACAATCAACCATTAAGTATTCTTGTATAAAAACTGATTTTTTAAGACTTTCTAACGCCTCATCATAATGAAACTTTTCAGTTTTCAACCAATCAACTACAAACACATCAAAACGCTTACCACTCACCTGCTCTATTTCATTTATAAAATCATCAGTCTCTACATTTTTAAATTGATTTTTATTCAGATAATTTTTCACGGCAGTTTTAAAAGCCTTGTCTCCTATCTTCTCTCGCAGCAAGTGTAATACCCAGGCTCCCTTTTTATAAAAAGTTGTACTACTCGATTTTGGGTCTAATAGCGATGTAGACTGCCCAGCCTTATCTTGATCTAACAACTCTTGTGCATACTCATAAAGCCTCCAATAGTAGTAATTATCTCCAAACACGTCTCGCTCTGCCAACAAAGCATAATAGGTAGCAAAACCTTCCTGTAGCCAATGATGTGTACCGGAAGTTTCGGTAACCAAATCACCAAACCATTGATGCGCCAGTTCATGAGCATTAACATTCACGTAATTTTTATCTACAAAAGCAATAGAATCAACTACAAAAGCATCAGAAAAAATAGTGGCACTAGTATTTTCCATTCCAGCATACAAAAAATCCTTTACAGGCACTTGTTTATAATTCTGCCACGGATACGGCACACCTATCTCTTCTTCTAAAAAATCAAACATGTGCTTGGTATAGCGGTAGGTTGGCTCTACCTTTAATGAGTCTTCCGGATAATAATACATTTCTAAAGGAATACCACTTTTAGAAGTTTCTGTTTTTTTACAGTATTTACCAATCGCTAATGCTACCAAATAACTAGACATGGGTTGTTGCATATCGTAGTGCCATTTTTTTTCTCCAAAAGAGTCTTCTGTATTTATAAGCTTCCCATTTGCAATAACTTCGTAATCTTTATTGAAAGTAACAGTTAAATCAAACGTTACTTTATCATTCATATCATCAATACTTGGCAACCAATTACTAGTATATTTACCCTGACCTTGTGTCCAGACCTGTCCAGAGTCTTTAGAAGGGTCTTCCCAACCTATAAAATACATCGCTTTTTTAGGGTTTGCAAAATACCTAAAGCTTAACCTAAATTGTTTACCTTTTTTAAAATCGTGGATCAACCATAATTTCTTATTATCATGATGGTTAGAAACCATGCCCCGATATATACTATCAGATTTAATTTTATCTGAAAACAGCTTAACATCTATAAATCTCATGCTTACGGCATCTAGGTAAATAGAATCTACATCTTGTAGAACATCAAATTTATAGGTAATCTTTCCAGAAACTTTATTTTGTGATATATCAAAATCAATTTCAGCTTTACAATTTTTAAAATCTACATACTCGGTTTGTTGCGACGTAGCAATAGAATTAATAAACAAAAACAACAGGGCAAATTTCAATTTCATATATCGAATATAGCAAACTTTAGTCCAAAATTTAATACACAGCTTATTTTTAGTCATAATATCCTAATACATAACCAACATATAGAGAAATTATTGAATAACCTATAATCAACAGAGCAATTAAAAACGTAAAACACTAACAAACAACACTATAAAAACAAATTCAATAATTTTTTTCTTTTTCTAAAGTACAAACCTCTCACCCTTTTTAATCACCATTTTATCGAATTAAATCATTTTTATAAGAATAAACAACTATATTAAGTAAGAAAATTATTATACATACTCTAACCGAATTAAATCGAACTAGCAATTATAAGCTTAAGTACATTACCATATTCTTGACTAGAAATAACAAGAAAGGTAAAGTAAAATTATCGCAGAAAAGGTACTAGAGTAAGCTTTTTAATAGCGATATAAGATCGCAACTAATATTAATTTTTGGTTGCGATCTTTTTATTTAAAAACATCCTTAAATTTTAATCAAATGCATAAATTTATATGGTTGTTTTATGCTTTAATTGAAATGACTTAAATTCGCTTTTATGTCTGTAAACCTTCAAACTCCTATAGATTATTTAAAAGGTGTCGGCCCGAATAGGGCTGATTTACTTCGTAAGGAGTTAGGTATTCATACTTATCAGGATTTAATCAATTTATTTCCAAATAGGTACATAGATCGTACACGGTATTATAAAATCAATCAACTGCAACGTAACAATGCCGATGTTCAAATAATTGGAAAACTTATTGCCTTTAAAGAAGTGGCACAAAAACGTGGTAAACGTTTAGTTGGAACTTTTCAGGATGATACCGGCACTATGGAATTAGTTTGGTTTAGGGGACAAAAATGGATTCGAGATAGCCTGAAGCTCAATAAACCATATGTGATTTTCGGAAAAACCAATTGGTTTAATGGTAAGTTTAATATGCCACATCCGGATATCGAAGCGTTAGAAGACCATAAAAAAAATTTACGTTCTGCCATGCAGCCCGTATACCCTTCAACAGAAAAACTATCAAATAAGGGAATTACAAATCGTGTGATTAATAAAATCATGCAGCAACTTTTTTTAGAAACAGGTAAAAGATTTACCGAAACCCTGTCTGAAAATTTACTTACCGAACTCAAATTAATTTCAAAAAGTGAAGCCCTTTTTAATGTTCATTTTCCAATGAGTACAGAGCTACTTTCTAAAGCTCAATTTCGGTTAAAATTTGAAGAATTATTTTATGTTCAACTACAACTTATTATTAAAAATTTAATTCATAAATCAAAAATTAAAGGCTTTCCTTTTGAAAAAGTAGACACCTATTTTAATACCTTTTTTAAAGAACAATTACCCTTCGAATTAACCGGTGCACAGAAACGTGTATTGAAAGAAATTCGTTCCGATTTGGGTAGTAATGCTCAAATGAATAGACTCTTACAGGGAGATGTTGGTTCGGGCAAAACCATAGTTGCGCTCATGTCAATGCTAATAGCACTTGACAACGGTTTTCAAGCTTGCTTAATGGCTCCGACTGAAATTTTGTCAGTCCAACACTATAATGGATTAAATGAAACATGTAATAAACTGAATATCAGTATTGAAATATTAACAGGTTCAACTAAAACTTCAAAAAGAAAAGAAATTCACGAAAACCTGGAAAATGGCAATTTACAAATACTTATTGGCACACATGCTTTACTCGAAGATAAGGTTAAATTTAAAAATTTAGGGCTTGCCATAATAGATGAACAACATCGATTTGGAGTAGCCCAAAGAAGTAAATTGTGGAGGAAGGGTCCTCCTCAATCCTCCCAAAGGGAGGACGCTAAATCTGTTCGTCAAAAGTATATGACTGCTCACCCTTCAGCATACAATTTATTAAAAGAACTTCAAGCAGAAAATAAAAAACAAAGCACCCAAGCTGAATCCATTTTATGGGAATCTCTAAGAAATAAGAAACTTAATTATAAATTTAGAAGACAGCATATTATTGATGAATTTATAGTTGACTTCGTTTGTTTAGAAAAGAGTTTAATCATTGAAATTGATGGAGGCTATCATAATACCATTGAACAAAAGGAAGCAGATGCTTTACGTATCAAAATACTAAATGAAATTGGGTTTAAAGTTATTCGATTTACTAACGAACAAATAATTGGAGATATTGACAATGTATTAGCATATATTGAAAAACGCTTAAAAAGTCTCCCCTCTGGGGAGATTAGTGGGGCCTCTACTCCTCCGCATATTTTGGTGATGACAGCAACTCCTATTCCCAGAACTTTAGCTATGTCTGTTTATGGTGATTTAGACATCTCAGTTATTGATGAATTACCTCCAGGCAGACAGTCTATAAAAACGGTGCATCGTTATGATAAAAACAGATTGAATGTTTTTAAATTTATACGAGATGAAATAGCAAAAGGTAGACAAATTTATATTGTATATCCATTAATTCAGGAAAACGAAAAAATGGACTATAAAGATTTAATGGATGGTTACGAAAGTATATCAAGAGACTTCCCTTTGCCGGATTACCAAATATCCATAGTTCACGGAAAAATGAAACCTGCCGATAAAGATTACGAAATGCAACGCTTTATAAAAGGTGAAACCCAAATTATGGTAGCTACAACCGTTATTGAAGTTGGCGTTAATGTTCCTAATGCCTCTGTAATGATTATTGAAAGCGCAGAACGTTTTGGCCTATCACAATTACATCAGCTTCGTGGTCGTGTGGGACGTGGTGCAGAACAAAGTTATTGTATTTTAATGACAGGCCATAAACTTAGCAACGATAGTAAAACACGTCTAGAAACCATGGTAAGAACTAGTGATGGTTTCGAAATCGCAGAAGTTGATTTACGTTTACGAGGCCCTGGAGATATTATGGGAACACAACAAAGTGGTGTTTTGAACCTTAAAATAGCCGATATTATAAAGGATCATGACATTTTGCAATTGGCCAGACATCATGCAAAAACTATACTTAAAAACGATGCTACACTATCTTCAATAAACAACAAAGTTATTTTAGACACCTACAGAGCATTAAGCAAATACAAAAATATCTGGAATTATATTAGCTAAAAAAAGCCCAACCAAAGGGTTGAGCTTAATTGACTGTTAGCAATTTGATTGATGATGGTTTTTTAATTTAACTTGAGTTTTATTTAAGATAAACTCATTTTAAGGATAAACTCAATAATATTGTTACCTGCAACCTTGAGCGCAGTCGAAAGGTCATTAAAATTCAGAAATTTAAAATAGGTCTCGATTGTGCTCAACCTGACATCCAAATTTAGTGTTGTGACTTTTAATTAAATATAATTTATTATTAATCAAACTCAGATTAATTTATATCTTCTCCTTTTTCCAATTTATCAATATTAGCTTGTACACGAGCTTTCGAAGCCTCATTAGGAGCATTAACTAAAGCCTTTTTTAAGTGAGTCAATGCTTTTGAGTAATCTCCAAAAGCAGAATATGCACGAGCTAAACCATAATGCACAGGCCATGTGTCTTTATTTTTTTTAGCATTCAACTTAAATATATCCAGTGCTTTGTCTTTTTTCCCTTGACCAATAAGCGTTCTTCCATACTGATGCACTTCAAAGATATTAGCCATGGTTAAAGCCTCATCCATAATCGCAGAAGCCGCTTCTTCTTTACCTAATTTTGAAAGTATTTGAGACTTAATTTGAAGGTTGTTAAATGTTTTCTGACTAAAAAACTGTCCTGCAATAGCACTATCAATCCAACCCAGAGCTTCGTTTAGGTCACCATCATTATTTAATGCATAATTAGCAGCTTGTTCCCAGTTTTGACGTTGAAACCCTCCTTGCCCTTTAAATTCTTCTCTAAAACTTGCTAAAACGATATCAGAGACATGCACCTCAATTTTAAATGGTATCTGTTTCTTTTCCCACTGTAAAGCTAATACTGTAGAAGTTGCGTCAACCTTTATAAAATTATAAGTTAACAATTCGGTATGCGCAATCGTACTGGTTGATACATCAACTCTTAATACATCTTTGGAAGATTCATAAAAGTAACTTCCCCAAGCCTTATAATCTTTAGAAAAAATTAATGTAGCTGTATCATCCTCATTAACAATAACATGAAAACCATACTTTCCGGCTTTAAGAGGTTGTCCCTCTATTTTTACATCATCTGTAAATTTTATAATAGTATTTTCATTTGCACCAGCACGCCAGGGAGATTCCTTAGCTGTTCCAAATCCGAGATTATTCATACCGTAAGGCACTAATTTTCCCCAAATTTCTCTTTCGTTTACACTGGGTCTGGAGTACTTAACATAAATGTCTGTTATGCCCACGCGCTGTGATACGCTAGCCATTTGGCTGCCTCTCGGAGCATCTAATTGAGCAAATGTGTAAGAACTTAAAGCAAGAAAAAGGCATGCCAAAAGCGTCGTTAGATTGTTAGTTTTCATTTTAGTTATGTCTTTTTGATTGTGTTCTCAAGGTATGTACAAATCTCATCCACAGATGTTAGCGTTATGTTAAAGAATTAATACTGACTGTTAATTAACACTTTTTAAGAGTTTTAAAACTGTTATTTTCCTTTGTATAAATCCACCTTTTAATCAAATAGAATTTTTAACTTTGTTCACTTATACCTCGATGAGAAAAACGCATGATAAACATTCATGAAAAAACATTAAAAGACCTAGAGTTTTCCACTGTTCTACAACAAGTGAGTGAACATTGTGTAACCCCTTTAGGAAATGAAAAAGCATTATTAACCGCTCCTTATAAAACAAAGGAAGAAGTTCTCAGTGCTTTACAATTAACGAATGAATATCTATCGTCTTTTTATAATGACAATCGGATTCCAAACCATGGATTTGATTCTATTTTAAAAGAAATCAAGCTATTACGCATAGAAAACACATACTTAGAAGCTCATGCTTTAAAAAAAATAGTGTCCATGTCGTTAACAGTAAATGACATTGTCACATATTTAAAAAAGTTTGAAGAATATTATCCGGGGCTTAACGAATTTGCATCGCATATAGAAGTTACCAAAGTAATTATTGAAAAAATAGATGCCATAATAGATCGTTTTGGGGATATAAAAGATAATGCCTCTAACCTACTTTATGAGTTACGCCAATCGATAAACAAAATAAAAGGGAAAATAAATGCCAGTTTCTCATCAGCCTTAAACACCTACCACAATCTTGAATATTTAGATGATATTCGTGAATCTGTCGTAGACAACAAACGTGTCCTCGCCGTAAAAGCCATGTACCGCCGTAAAGTAAAAGGTGCTATAATGGGAGGCAGTAAAACAGGAAGTATTGTTTATATAGAGCCAGAAACAACATTACAACACTCACGAGAACTTAATAATTTAGAATATGAAGAACAAGAAGAAGTTATTCGTATTTTAAAAGACCTTACTAATTATATACGCCCGTTTTTACCGCTATTAGAAAACTACCAAGCGTTTTTAATAAACATTGATATTATTTCGGCAAAAGCCAAATATGCACGTTCTATGAATGCTATTCTTCCCGAAATTTCGGAAGATAAAAGCATGTTTTTACGAGACGCTTACCATCCTTTATTGTATTTAAATAATTTAGAGAAAAAAGAAACTACCTTTCCACAAACCATAGAACTAAAACAAAACAGTCGCATTATAGTGATTTCAGGCCCTAACGCCGGTGGAAAGAGCATTACCTTAAAAACTGTTGGTTTATTACAAGTCATGCTACAAAGTGGCTTATTAATTCCGGTTCACGAGCGTAGTAAAGTTTGTTTATTCGATAGGATTTTAAGTGATATTGGTGATAACCAATCCATTGAAAATCATTTAAGCACCTATAGCTATCGCTTAAAACAAATGAATTATTTTTTAAAAAAATGCAACAAGAACACACTCTTTTTAATTGATGAATTTGGTACCGGTAGTGACCCTGAACTTGGTGGCGCTTTAGCCGAAACGTTTTTAGAAGAATTCTATCATCGTGAAGCCTTTGGTATTATTACCACACACTACTCCAACCTAAAAATATTGGCAAATGAATTACCATGTATGTTAAATGCTAACATGTTATTTGACGAACGTACTTTAGAGCCTTTATTTAAATTAGTTATCGGACAGGCAGGAAGCTCTTTTACCTTTGAAGTTGCTCAAAAAAACGGAATCCCTTACAGTTTAATAAACCGTGCAAAAAAGAAGATTGAACGTAGCAAAGTACGCTTTGATGCCACTATTGCCAAACTTCAAAAAGAACGTTCCCGTTTGGAAAAAACAGGGCAGTCGTTAAAACTGAATGAAAAGAAAAAAATTGAAGAAGCAGATAAGCTTGAAGAAATAAATGCTAAAATCCAAAAGAAACTGGAAAGCTATCAGGAATTATATGATAGTAATCAACGTTTAATCTATCTCGGACAAAAAGTAAACGATATTGCCGAAAAATATTTCAACAATAAACAGAAACGCGAATTAATGGGTGAGCTTTTTAAGCTTGTACAAATAGAAAATTCTAAACGTAAAAAGGTTTCTGTAAAAGCAAAGAAAGTCATTAAAGCAAAGGAAACTCAAGTAAAACAGGAAGTTGAAAAAAAAGTAGCAGTTATTAGAAAAAAGAAAAAGGCTGCCAAGAAAAAAGCTGTAGAAGCCCCAAAACCAAAACCTGTTTTAAAAGTTGGTGATCGTGTACGTATGGAAGATGGCCGTGCCATTGGAAGTATTGATAAAATTGAAAAAAATAAGGCTGTTGTAAACTACGGTATATTTACAACTAATGTTAGTATAGAACAGTTGGAGCTGGTAGAAACTATGAAAAAATAAGAATTTTAATACAAAATTCATTTTCTTAAAAATTTACTTATTTTTACATAAAAAAATTGGTTTACCAGTTATGAGAAGTTTTAAAATAGAACACTTACTATTCTTGTTTTTATTAAGTAGCTTATTAACTTTTTCTTGTAGTTCATCAAAAGATAAAGGCAGTGATGAAGTTGAGGAAATTATTGAAGAAGAAGAAAAGACAGAAAGTAAAATAACCTGGAAAAACTGGTACCTCTCCGTTCCTATTAATAATGGTGACGGTAAGGCTACTTCCATTTTCTACCAAGCAATAGAAAATGATGCATTGACCACTGAACAATCTAAATACTTTTATAAAAATAACGATGGTACTTATACCATGTTTACCAAATTTACAGGCTTCACAACCTCTGGACTATCAGCTTTAAATGATAAATATTGCAGAACCGAGCTTAGAGAATTTTGGAAAGGAAATCAAAGTACTCTAGATAATTGGTACATGAACAATGGTACTCATGTTTTGGAAACAACACTCCATGTCGATTTTGTAGAAGGCAATGGACGTACAATAGTAGCCCAAATACACGGAAAAGAAACAACTGGTCTTATTGGGGCTCCTGCTACAGTTAAAATACGTTGGAATAGTGGCATGATTCAAATTGATTATTATACGAAACCAGATTCTGGAGAACCCTGGACGAGTGCTTTTGACGATAAAATAGATGTAGCCCGCGTAGATAATGAGGTGTTTACATTTAAAATCAAAATTGAAAATGGTAAATTTTATTATGCGCTATACTGTGAAGCCAAAAACATAGATATTGATTACACATTTGTATTTGATTATGTTGGCAACGGATACGCACATCAAAACTATTTTAAAACTGGGAACTACTTTGGCTGGAATGGCGATTATGAAAAAACGGCTCAAGTGACTTTACATGCTGTTAAAACTGATCATTTATAGGTAAACTTAAAAAGTAACTTTTATTAGAAAAAAAGTCTATTTGCAACAACTAAACCACTCCTATGGGCTTCCAGTCCCTAGGTTCGTTTTGGCAGACTGAAAGTCTGCTTCGTGAAATATGGTAAAACTGAATTCGTGTGAATTCGTGAAATTCGTGTCAAAAGTTTTTAGAGGCTGAAAGCGACATGCACTAAAGTACATAGTTTTAATTCCATTTGAGAACAATAAAAGTTTAGAACAATTAGAATTATTGGTTGAAGCAAAAAGTAAAAATCGCATGCGTATACTAATAGCATAATTCCGATTAAAAATCATTATCAAAACACTTTCCTCAGATTTTTTAATTGAAAATATTGAGTTATCATTTAAGGCATGGTATAAAATTCCAGAAAACAAGAGAGCTAATTTTAATGATTTTTGTAATTACATTTTGCCTTATAGAAACGGTAATACGCCAATAGAAAATGGTACACGAAAAAAATTACATGAAAAATATTCTTGGGTTTATAATCTACTTGATGATGGGGCTTCAATCGGACTGCTTGTTGTTTTAACGCTATGCTATAAACTCATTTTCAACAAACTGCATTAAATTTTTATACCTGAGTAGAGGTAACAACGCCATTATATTTTTGATAAAAAAGTACAGTATTACGCTAATAATAAGTACGTTTTTTCGTCTCAATGTATGTAATATTATGGTACATATAAATGTGTATTATGCATTTAATCCTTTAATTCAATTATTTCATAGTTAATTAAACAAAAAATGTATTAAAAGTAATAAGAATTTACAAAAACAAACTCTCTGTTTTGTTCTCTTATTTGAGTTTTTTAATTCACTGAATACACAAATATCAGGAAATGATTATTTAGGAAAATTAAGATGCAGAAATTTTCAAATTAATCTTATCCAAATCCTGTAGAGAAATAAGAAACTATTGTGTGCGCACCAAAACAATAGATATTAGCCCTTTACCTTGTATATGAAAGTATGCCAGGATATAAATAATCAATAAACCAAAACTATAAATCATGAAAAAAAACCATTTACTAGGATTTCTAATGTTATTATGCATTATAGCTTATTCTGCCAATTCGAATTTAGACAATAATTCGGATATCGATTGTACCCTTGAGGGATTATCTATTTTCAATGAAAGTGACTTTATCAATTCTTTAAACCGCATATCAGATCATATCTTGGGCAATACAATGTTAAGTGGAACTCAAATTACTTCAGAACAAGGCATTATAGAAAGTAATGCGTCGCTTTTGTCTAGTAATACCACAGTTATGAATGCCGCATTTGACCTTGTTGAATTGTTTGAAACTGAAATAGGCCCTCTTTTTGTTACAGGCCCAACATCAATTTCTAGGACATCAACAGGTTATGAATTAGAGATATTTATGCTGTATTTGCAACAGCACATTCTTGATTATTGTTACACGGAGGCAAACTTACTGGCTTATCCTTCAATATTTAATGATGTGAAATTTGAAACATCATCTTATTTTCCTGGAGCAGTAAGTCCACCATCAAACAATAATATAAGCTATACAGTTAAAATAAATGGAAATCATCAAGCAGTAGCAGGGTCACCGTATAATTATGAGACAGAAGATGCTCGTAGGCCAACAGGTTGTTATTTAGCACCAGGAAGTGTAGCAACAGTAACAGTACCAAGTTCATTAGTAGGAATAGGAGCAAGTATTTTGGTAGGAGCACATACTTGGAACAACTCTATTAAACCTACTATCAGAAGAATGGATCGTGTATATAAATTATACGATATTAATAGTACAACAGTTACAATTGCCAATCCATTAGGAGGAGGTATTTATATTAATATTCCTTATGAATCTAGTTTGGGTATAGTAAATGTGACTATTAAAAATGTGGTACGTTCTCCATATTTTGCAAATACGGTTGCAAATCAAACAAGTGTTAGTGACTGGCAAAACATAGAGCGTAATCATCCAGCACCATGGGCAGATTTTGAAACAGATAAAGTCATGCATCAAGTTCCAACATCATGGATTTATAATGTAAGTGACCCTTCATCAGCAATGGATGATTGGGATAAATCAATGGATGCTGTTTCTGAAATGTTGGGTAGACCATTATTAAGATCAAAGACTGTAGCGTATCAACAAGTAGATCTACAATTTAGAGGAAGCGCATTTTTTCCTGGTTATCCTCAATGTAATATTACTTATAACCCTAATACAAGTTACAATGGAAATCACGACCATTTCTTAGTAACAGGGCCTTCAGACAGGTCACATAGCGATGAGCTAGATACGTTCTATCACGAATTAGGGCATGCAGAAAGAATTTATAAGTTTAATGGAGAAATTGAGGCGTTTGTTAATTTCTTATATGTAGCAGTTTATAACAAGAAATTTGGAGTTAGTTTAAATGAAGCTTTTGAGGAATCTTCAACAACAGGATATGACCATACGCTTGATGAAGCAGCCATTAGTTGGATGATAGCAGAGAATTTTAGACTAGGTAATCCAATGAGTACTACTGCTGGACAATATCGCCAAGAGTTTCATTATCAACCTAGAGGTTATGCTAAGTATGTTGATATCGTGGATCTTTTTGGGTGGGAAGTATTAGAAGAGTTTTATGAAACTTTAAATGAAGATTATGATGCAGGTACTTATGAATCTGCGAATATTAATGTAAACACGGTACCTACAGATACCAGGACAGTAAGGATGTCTGTTGCTGCGGGTTATGATTTACGTCCATTACTTCATTTTTGGGGAAAGCACCCTGATTTTCCTGGATTAATAGGAGCTTCTATTGAAGGATCTGGCGCAAAAAAGTCCGCTGCAATTTATGACAGATTAGTACATTACAAAAACCTTGTTCCAATGACCAATGAAGCTTTTCAAACCTTTGGTTTACAAGATTTTTCACAATCAGCTATAGACAATGCAAATACTACCTATACAAGTAATGTTGATCAAAGTTATAATGAACGCTTTTTAAATAAATTTTGGAATAGTTATGGAGCAACAGAAGGGCAGGCGGCTAAAGATGAAGTGCAGGCAATTATAGACCGATATTTCCCTGATGGCAGACCAGATGAAGACGATGATGACGATTGTGGTAATGTTACCTATTTTACACCAGATCCAACCAAGACGTATTATATAGATTCACCTGTTCATAATTTACGATTAGCAGCTACAGGAGAAAGTGAAGATGCTTATACCACATCAAGATCAGCTACAGGAGCTGATGTAGAATGGAAGTTTATACAACATAACAGAGGCTCCTGGCATATTCAAAGGGCAGCAGGAGGAACAACACCCCGTTTACGTTCAGATAATAGTGCTAATCCTGATATGCAGGAAACAACTTCAGCCGGTAAATGGACTTATTTTGATTTTCCGGAAGGAGCTACAGCAGGAACGTATTATATAACTCTTCCTTTTGGTCCAGATGGCTTTGAAAGGCTTCAAATAGATCATGCAGAGGGTATAAATATGGTATCTGAAACATTAAAAGGATCTTGGATGTCGTTTGAAATTATAGATGTTGATGATTACGTTGATCCTGGAGAAGGTAATGTTACCTATTTTACGCCAGATCCAACAAAAGTTTATTATATTGATTACCCAGCTAGTAATTTACGATTGGCCGCTACAGGAGAAGATGAAGATGCTTATTTTGTGCCGACAACAACAACAGGAGCTGATGTAGAATGGCAGTTTGTACAAAATGGTGATAATTGGCATATTGATAGGGTCGCAGGAGGAACTAAACCTCGTTTTCGTACTGATAATAGCTTAGTTCCTGATATGAATCCTACAACTTCAGCTGGTACATGGACTCAATTTAATTTTCCTGAAGGTGAAACTACGGGTACGTATTATTTAAATTTGCCTTTGGGACCAGAGAGTTTTCAAAGGGTTTATGTGAATAGTGACGATAATTTGAGAATGGTGCCTAATACATTTACAGGAGGACCGTTAGAGTTTACAATGACGGAAGTTGGAGTTGCCTCTTCAAATCGTATAGCTTCAAAAGAATCAATAACTGAACTTACCGTAGAAGAAATGTCTAAATCTGTTGATGATTTATTGGTTTATCCAAACCCTATGGCCAATAGAGTTATTATTAATGGAGCTAAAAACTCAACTATTTATCTTTATGATATTAATGGAAGAACTTTATTAATCAAAGACATTTCAAATGAAATTGAAACGTTAGATTTAAGTCATTTAGAAAGAGGTTCATATTATGTAAAAATACATTTTGGAACAAAAATCTATACTAAAAAAATAATCAAAAAATAAAATTAACAACAATAATAACATAAAGAACTCCGAAAGAGATAATATCTTTCGGAGTTTTTTTATATAATTAGCTTGAGTTTAAACAGAAGTGCTCTATATAGTTTAAATGAAGTTTAAATAGTATTTAAAAATCGGTATCTATTATAAAAAAAAAAAGCAATCAATACTTCAAGAAATCATTAAAATTATCAGATTCCCTGAACCAAATTGCTAGCATTAGTGAAAAAGAAATTCGCCTAGCCTCTTTTTTACGTATGAATCTCTCTACCAAAGAAATAGCATCAATGCTTAATGTGCTTCCTGAAAGCGTATTAAAATCTAAATATAGACTTAAAAAGAAGTTGAGTCTTAATAAGGAAACCGATTTAAACGACTTTTTAAATAGCATGTAAAGCGGTATCTTTGTACTATGGATTTTAAACTTCCAAAAGGCAAAAAATTAATTCTTTTTGACGGTGTTTGTAACCTGTGTAACAGTAGCGTACAATATGTTATAAAACATGACAAAAAAGATACCTTTATGTTTACAGCTTTGCAAAGTGAGGTAGGTAAAAGCTTAATTGAACATTTTAATATTGATACTAACAAAACAGACTCTATATTATTATACACACCAGAGGACAAAATAGTTTCAAAGTCTACTGCTGCTTTAAAAATTGCCATACATTTAGGCTTTCCTCAAAGTTTAATGGGTATATTCTTTATTATTCCACCTCTTATTCGAAATTGGGCTTATGATTACATTGCCAAAAACCGTTATAAATGGTATGGTAAAAAGGATGCCTGTATGATTCCTACTCCTGAGTTAAAAAGCAAGTTTTTGAAGTGATTTTTATTTATCTAATCCAAATACCTCTTTCACATTGAAGAATAACCTATTCACTCATTCTTAGTTTTAGATTAGAAAGGATAATGATAGTTTTATTATAAATTAAAACCTATCATACCATGAAACATTTATTATATTTCCTTCTATTAACAACTACAATTGCTTTTTCTAACAATCAAAAACCAACATCAACATCAATAAATGAAGTTACTGTTTATGTTAACGGAGCTCAGATTATTAGAACAGCAAAAATTACTTTACCCATAGGTACTACCACATTTAAATTTGACAAACTTTCTCCCAATATTCAAGAGAGTAGTATTCAAATTTCCGGATTAAAATCTGCCTCCATTTTATCTATTAATTATGGTATCAATTATTTATCCAAACAAAATAAGTCAGAAACCATTGAAACCCTTCAAAACCGTATGATGGTACTTAAAGATAATATTCAAAGTGAAGATGATTTAATTTCCGGTTATGAAGAAGAGCTCAAAATCATTCATGATAATAGACATATCGGGAACGAAAATGAAGCCGTTACTTTAGAAAAACTACAGCAATTTGCTAACTATTATAGAAAACGCATTACAGAAATCAAAAACCTGATTCATCTATCTAATAAAAAGAAACGGGAAATGGATGAGCAAATTTCAGAAATACAAAAACAACTAACAGAATTCAATGTTGTAGACAAAGTTCAAACCGGAGAGATTACTATAAAACTTAATACAATCAAAATAAGCCAGTTAGATTTAATTATTAAATACAATGTTGATAATGCAGGATGGTTTCCAATATATGATATAAAAGCAGACAAGATTAACAATCCGTTGCAACTTTCTTATAAAGCCCATGTTTATCAAAGTACCGGGAGCAATTGGGATGATGTAAAACTAACACTATCTACAAGTGATCCAAATACGAATAACGAAAAGCCAGAAATAAATCCAAAATATTTAAATTTTATAAGTAGATACAGTAATTACAGGAGTAGCAATGCCACCAAAAATTACAATTATAAATACAACCCTTTTGTACAAACTGTAAGTGGCATTGTTACCGACGAAACTGGTGCTCCCCTACCAGGAGCAAATATTATAGTAAAAGGCACTTCAAATGGAGCTATTTCAGATTTTGATGGTAAATATTCCATTAAAACCAACGGAGAAAAAGAGCTTGTTTTTTCTTATATTGGTTATAAATCTGAAACCTTACCCATTCACTCTAGTATTATGAATATTAATCTGGAGGCAGATATAGCGCAACTAGATGAGGTTGTAGTCACCGGGTATGCTACAGCAAAAAATAGAAGCATTTCTGGAAGTGTTGCTGGTGTAAAAATAAGAGGGGCTTCTAATAGCACCAATAGCGCAAACCCTTTAATTATTATAGATGGGGTTATAAGCTCCCAAAATGATTTATCACATCTTGACCCAAATTTAGTTGTATCAACAGAGGTTCTGAAAGATAAAGCCTCAACAGCGGTATATGGATCAAGAGGAAACAATGGTGTTATTTTAGTCACCACAAAAAAAGAAACATACACATCAAACGGAGATGTTATTGAAGAAGGCATTACAAACCGAAGATTTGAAATTAAAAAATCATATACCATTCCTTCAGACGGAGATATTACTGTAATCGAAATTGACAAGTATGAAATACCCGCTACTTATGCATACTTTGCAGCTCCCGTGATTAATGAAAATGTATTTTTAACTGCAAAAATGAGTGATTGGGAACAATATAATTTACTTCCCGGTGAAGCTAATATTTATTTTGATGGAAGTTATTCTGGTAAAACAAATATTAACCCACAAGCAACTACCGACAGCCTTACTGTTTCTTTAGGAGTAGACCCTAATGTTGTGGTAAAACGTAATACAATTAACAACTTTAAGAAAAACAATTTAATTGGTAACAATAAAATTATTAATAAAAATTATGAAATCGAATTAAAAAACAATAAGCAATCTGCTATAAGTTTAATTCTGATGGATAGAGTTCCTGTAAGTCAAAATAGAGAGATTAAAGTAGATGATATTGATTATGGTGTTGCAGAATTCGATTCAAAAAAAGGGCTTCTAAAATGGAAAATAAACCTTAAACCTAATTATTCTAATAAATTCAGTTTTTCTTATACACTAAAGTACCCAAAGTATAAACGAGTTAATTTATAGTGTCGAATAATTTAAAAGTCTTAGAGTTTATATTATATATTCTGAGACTTTACTTTAAGTTTTTAAGACTAAAACACTGTTTTAGAAAAACCCTTTCCATGGTTCACTCATCTACCAAACTCCCCCACTCTGTCCAAGAACCATCATACACCGAAATATTTTTATAACCAGATATAGTAGCTCCTAATGCTAAAACACAAGCAGTAATACCCGAACCACACGAAAAAACAATAGCATCTTCTTTTTTGGCTCTCTTATTAAGCTCTTTTTCGATGTCTTCTTTAGGTCTTAGAATCCCATTATCTAACAAATCTGTAAAAGGTAAGTTTACCGAATTTGGGATGTTACCCATTCTTAGACCTTCTCTGGGTTCCGGTTTTAGGCTCTTAAATCGTCCTTCAGACCGTGCGTCAATGATATGGTGTGTTTTATTTTCTGAAGCGACTTTCATGCCTTCAAAAAACGCCATGTATTCTGGTTTATGATTTGCTTTAAAGTTACCTAATTTACCATCATAGCTTTTCATTGCCTCAGCTTTATAATTGGCTTTTTTCCAAGCTGGAAATCCACCATTTAAAACAGCAATATTATCATGGCCAAAGGCTTTAAACAACCACCAAACACGGGCACTTGAGTAAATACCTTTATCATCGTAAACGACTATAGCACTATTTTTATTGATTCCTAAGCCTCTAGCCTCTTTTTGAAACTGTTCTGGCGATGGAAATGTACTTGGAAATGGTGCATTAACATCACTGAATTTCTTTTTAATATCAAAAAATCGTGAATTTGGTATTTGAGTTTGTGATGGATCGAACACTTTATTTATAGTACCATCTAGAATAACAAGATTACTTGCTTCTAAATGATTATGAAGCCATTCTACCGAAACTATAGGTGATGAAATTGAAATATTAGAATTCATTATTTTTATATAAAGGCGTTAATGCTCAAAGTTTTAAATTGAATACTAGTTACTTTACACTGTTTAATACCAAACATGATGAGATGTCTCAATCGTGCCTCATTTCGACATGACAAAACGTTACTTTGAGTATCATTTATCATGCTGCCCACTGAACACTGAACACTGAACACTAAAAAAAGGTATTATTTTACTTTATCATAATTATCATCCCATTCCTTAGGTTGTGGTTTGTGCAACTTACCCAAAGATTTAGCAACTATCATAGATACAGTAGCATCACCAGTAACGTTTACAACGGTTCTACACATATCTAATGGCCTGTCTACCGCAAAAATAAGAGCTAATCCGATAGGTAATAATTCTGCTGGAAAACCAATAGATTCTAGAACAATTACTAACATAACCATACCAGCACTGGGTACCGCAGCACTCCCAATTGATGCTAATAATGCTGTGGCAACTATAACTAGTTGATTGGTAAATGTTAAACCTTCCGGCCAAATAACTTGCATAATAAATACAGCTGCAATGCCTTGATACAAACTGGTACCGTCCATATTAACGGTAGCTCCAACTGGCAAAACAAAACCTGACACTTCTTTATCTACGCCAAGATGCTCTTCTACGCGCTCCATAGTAACCGGTAAGGTTGCAGCACTACTACTCGTTGAAAAAGCTAATAATTGTGCAGGACTTATTTCTTTTAAAAACCACATAGGTGATTTTTTGGTATAAACACTTACTAAAATGAGGTAAAAACCAATCATTAAAATTAAACCGCCTACTACACATAGGGCATAATTTAATAGTTTTAGAAGTATTTCGGTATCATCAAAAGCAATAATAACATTAGCCATTAAAGCAAATACAGCGTAAGGTGCAAAAAGCATAATAAGATCGACCATTTTCATGACGACTTCGTTTAACGAATCGAAAAAATCCACTAAGGGTTTAGCCTTCTTCTCAGAAATTAATAATAAACAAATACCAACAAATAACGCAAAGAAAATAACCTGAAGCATCTTGGCTTCTCCTAATGCTTTAAATATATTACTTGGAAAAATATCAACCAACGGTTGTAGTGGTCCTGCATCTTTTTGTGCTGTTGCTTTGGTAAGTTTATCAGCAACACCTGCATCATTTTCGTATTTTGATTTAATTTTTTCTATGGTATCTTGGGGCATTCCATCTCCCGGCTTTATAGTATTTACAATACTTAAGCCTATAATTATGGCTACTAAGGTTGTTCCCACATAAATACTTATGGTGCGTAAACCCATAGTTTTAATCTTAGAAATATCCTTTAAATCTGAAATCCCTTTTATTAAAGAAGCCAAAATTAATGGTACTGCAATAAGTTTAAGTAGATTGATAAAGATGGTACCAAAAGGTGCAATCCAATCACTTACAAAACCCTTTCCTCCTACGGAATTCATAATAAATCCGAAAATAATTCCTAGAACCATACCAATAATGATCTTCCAGTGTAATGCTAGTTTTTTCATGCAGTAATATTTCTATATAATTAATTGTAAATTTTCACAGCAAGATAAGTATTTTTTAGCCCCGATAGAAGTCTTTAGACCATACCCAAGAAAATTTATCTTTTTTCTTTTAGAATTATGTTTGGTCTGGAGTTGAATTAAGATCTATTAAACATATAATTCAGATACTTAATCATCTTTAGTATAAGAAAGATATAATAGAAAACGAAGAATAGCTATTAGCTATACATCTTATTAATCAAATAAAAATCGGCTAAAACCAACGCAGCCATCGCTTCTACAATGGGTACAGCTCTTGGAACCACACAAGGATCGTGACGACCTTTACCTTGCATTTCGACAGTTTTACCTTCTTTATCAATAGTTTCGTATTTCTGAATAAGTGTTGCTACTGGTTTAAAGGCTACATTGAAATAAATATCCATACCGTTGCTTATACCACCTTGAATACCTCCTGAAAAATTAGTTTTAGTGGTACCATCGTTATTAAACGAATCGTTATGATCGCTCCCATACATCGTACTACCTTCAAATCCACTACCGTATTCAAATCCTTTAACAGCGTTAATAGAAAGCATGGCTTTACCTAATTCTGCATGTAACTTATCAAATACAGGTTCTCCTAAACCAACGGGTACATTTTTAATCACACAACTTACAATACCTCCTACCGTATCGCCTTTACCACGCACTTCTTTTATGTAAGTTTCCATAGTTTTTGCCATAGCTTGATCTGGACATCTTACAATATTCGATTCTGTTTTTGTTAAATCTAATTCGGTATATGGTTTGCCTAGCTTCATAGTACCAACTCCAGAAACATAAGCCGTAATCTCAATGTCTTTAAGTACTTGCTTTGCTACAGCTCCTGCCACCACACGACATGCGGTTTCTCTTGCAGAACTACGTCCACCACCTCGATAATCTCTAAAACCATATTTTTTGTCGTACACATAATCGGCATGACTAGGTCTGTAACTATCTTTTATATGAGTATAATCATGGGATTTCTGATTGGTATTTTCAATAACAAAACCAATAGACGTCCCTGTCGTTTTACCTTCAAAAATACCGGAATAGAATTTAACGGTATCCGGTTCTTTTCGTTGCGTAACTATAGCTGACTGACCCGGTTTTCTCCTGTTAAGTTCATTTTGAATGGCATCCAAATCTAATTCAATTCCGGGAGGGCACCCATCAATTACGCCCCCTAAAGCAGGACCATGAGATTCTCCATAAGTTGTTAAATTAAATAGTTTTCCAAAGGAATTGCCTGCCATAAATAAAATTTTGCTGCTAAAATAAACCTTTTTTCGAAATCATGTACCCCAAATGCTGTGTTATGATGGTATTTTTTAAATTTATTTTTAACATATAAAATCACGAAACAAAGCTTTATTTATCTATAAAAATAAACCACTCCTATGGACTGGAAGTCCATAGGTTCGCTTTGGCAGACTGAAAGTTTGCTTCGTGAAATATGGTAAAACTGAATTCGTGTGAATTCGTGAAACCTGCCAGCCGGCAGGCTGGTTCGTGTCAAAAGTTTTTAGAAGCTGAAAGCGACATGCACTAAAGTACTATAGTTTTAACTCCATTTGAGACCAATAAAA
>NZ_JAUOEK010000050.1 GCF_030540835.1 Flavivirga aquimarina
CCGTTGAAATTGTCATTCCCGTGAAAACGGGAATCTAAATACAGAATTTCGGTTTTTGACCTTTTTAGGTCAAAATGAAACCAGCGAAATACCTCTATGGCTCTGCCTCGAGGATAGTTGGTTTCAAGAAATTCTTTATTATTTATAATATAACAGATAAACCCAAAATCAATTGATTTGGTCTGGTGTCTAATCTACTAGTATCAACATTATTATTATTTAAAAATGTTGCTTCATTTTTACTAAAGCCTCTTTCATAGCGCAAATCGATGCCTACCCTTTTTATATTAAACCCTATACCAAAATTAAGTCCAACAGAGAAATCATTCTCGATCTCATTAATAGAAATATTGTTAAACTCAGAATCTAGAATATATTGAAGCGAAGGCCCTCCAAATACACTAATAGGTCCCAATATTCTTGTGCCAATTAATAGAGGCACATCAATTTTTTGCATCTTAAAGCTATTGTTAGTATAATCACTTTTAGTACTGGTATAAACAACCTCAGGTTTAAAATAAAGCCTGCTGTTTCCAATTTTACCAAATAAACCAACATGATATCCAATATTACCATCAGGATTATCAGCATTCGTATCAATGGCTTCGAAATAATTGCCATTAGCATTATAATTTAAACCAGCTTTAATCCCTATACCTGTACTCATTTGAGATTGAGCCATTGTTGTGACCGGAATAATTAATATAACTACCAAAATAAAAAATAGATGTTTCATAAGATTCGTTTTAAGATTTGATTCATAATAACAAAAACGTTGCCAAAAGGATATTATTTCCTTTTTATATAACTATTGCTATAGAATTTTAGTTATTTATCTTTTAATAAATTAGAAGAGGACTTACCTTAATTTGGTAAAATAAAACTAATTTAAAATTAAAAAAATATGTAGGTTTGCCAACATATAATGTAGTTGAGATGAAATTTGAATTAAAGGCAAAAGACCCCCTAAGTAAAGCCAGAGCGGGCAAAATAACTACCGATCATGGTAGTATAGAAACCCCTATATTTATGCCAGTAGGTACAGTTGCCACTGTTAAAGGAGTGCATCAGCGAGAATTAAAAGATGATATTAATCCCGACATTATTTTAGGGAATACCTACCATTTGTACTTACGTCCTCAAACAGATATTATCGAAAAGGCAGGCGGACTCCATAAGTTTATGAATTGGGATAGAAATATCTTAACAGATTCTGGAGGATATCAAGTATATTCATTATCAGCTAATAGAAAAATTAAAGAAGAAGGCGTTAAGTTTAAATCGCATATAGACGGAAGCTACCATACATTTACACCAGAAAATGTTATGGAGATTCAACGTAGTATAGGAGCCGATATTATTATGGCTTTTGATGAGTGCACACCATACCCATGCGACTATAATTATGCAAAACGCTCTATGCATATGACGCATCGTTGGTTAGACAGATGCATTAATCATTTAGAAAAAACACCTTTAAAATATAATTACAATCAAGCATTTTTTCCAATAGTACAAGGGAGTACCTATAAAGATTTGCGTATGCAATCTGCAGAATACATTGCAAATTCTGGTGCTGTTGGTAATGCTATAGGCGGTTTATCGGTAGGAGAGCCTGCAGAAGAAATGTATGCCATGACCGATGTGGTTTGTGCTATTTTACCAGAAGAAAAGCCACGTTATTTAATGGGCGTTGGAACACCAATCAATATTTTAGAAAATATTGCGTTAGGAGTAGATATGTTTGATTGTGTTATGCCAACAAGAAATGCCAGAAACGGTATGTTATTTACAGCTCATGGCACTATAAATATTAAAAATTTAAAATGGGCAGACGATTTTTCGCCTATTGATGCTATGGGAATAACATTTGTAGATACCGAATATAGTAAAGCATACTTAAGACATTTATTTACCGTTAATGAGTTGTTAGGCAAACAAATAGCAACCATACACAATTTAGGATTTTATTTATGGTTGGTTCGAGAAGCAAGAAAACATATATTAGCAGGAGATTTTAAAACATGGAAAGACAACATGGTAAAACAAATGGATAATCGCTTATAGAGTTTATGAAGATTCTCGATTGGTACATACTAAAGCGCTATTTGTTTACATTTTTAATGATGTTACTTCTGTTTATTCCCATAGGAATAACAGTGCACCTTGCAGAAAAAATAGGTAAAATATTAGAAAATGAAGTCCCTTTTGGGGAAGTCATGCTTTATTTCTTAGACTTTACAATTTATTTTGCTCACTTACTTTTTCCACTATTCTTATTTCTATCGGTAATTTGGTTTACCTCAAAACTAGCAAATAATACAGAGGTTATTGCCTTTTTAAGTTCGGGTGTTTCATTCACACGTTTTTTAAGGCCTTACATGATAGGGTCTTCGGTAGTTGCTGTATTAGCAATTGTTTTGGGTCTATTTTTAGCACCAAAAGCAAGTGAGGGTTTTAACGATTTCAGCTTTAAATATTTAAAAAAAGGCAGAAGTGCCGTAAATAACAAAAATGTATTCAGGCAGATAAATGATAACGACATTATTTATGTAAGCAGTTTTAATGAAAAAAGCAAAGAAGGAAGAAATTTTACTTTAGAGCACTTTGAAGGAAACGAACTTGTTTATAAAATAACTGCCGATAGAATAAAGTATATAGAAAAAGATACTACATATCAATTAACTAATTACCTTAAAAGAGATATTGGTAAAACGGCAGATATTTTAGAACAAACTAAAAAGAAAGATACCCTTTTTTCTTTCCATGTAGATGATCTTATTCCTGAAATATATGCAGCCGAAACCAAAATGTACGGTGATTTAAAACGTTTTATAGCAGAAGAAGAAGCTAGGGGTTCTTCTAACGTAGGGCGTTTTCAATTGGTTTTATATAGAAAATGGAGTTTGCCGGTTTCAGTTTTTATTTTAACAATTATAGCAGTGGCCGTATCGTCAATAAAAAGACGTGGAGGTATGGGGGTTAATTTAGCTGTAGGTATCTGTATCGCTATGATCTTTGTGTTTTTCGATAAAATTTTTGGAGTTATGGCAGAACAATCCGATTTTCCGCCATTAGTTGCAGTATGGTTTCCTAACATCATTTTTAGTGTTTTAGCAGCATATCTTTTATATAATGCCAAGCGCTAGGGTTTAATAAGAAATAAGATGTACAGAATTTACTGAGGTATTTTATGTAGTAACGAGGCAAAAAATGCAGATATAGCCAAAGCTAAATCGAGGCTTTTTAACAAAGTTAATGTGTAAAAAGAACGAGTAAAAATGGATAGATTATTTCATAATAAGCCCAAGTTTAAAAACTATTTACACCTTCATTTTTTAGTCTTTATTGGAAGTTTTACAGCGATTCTCGGAGAATTAATTACAATAAAAGAGATACCATTAGTTTGGTATAGAATGGTATTAGCGTCAGTTTTAATGTTTGTTTATATTAAAATAGCTAAGGTTAAATTAAAAATCACTCTAAAATCCGTTCTCAGACTTTCAATAGCAGGCATCATCATTGCATTACATTGGATTACTTTTTTTGGAGCCATAAACGCCTCTAACATATCAATAGCATTAGCTATGTTTTCAACAGGTGCCTTTTTTACTTCTTTTATAGAACCTGTTATTTATAAAAGACCTATTATTTGGTATGAAATCCTTTTTGGAATTATAGTGGTGATAGGCGTTTTTATAATTACACAAAGTGAAATGAAATACCTCAAAGGCATTCTCCTTGGAATATCTTCAGCTCTTTTTTCTTCATTATTTGCAGTATTAAACGGGAAATTTTTAACGAAACATACCGCAACCGTAATTTCGTTTTACGAATTTTTAAGTGGCGTAATATTCATTTCTATTTATATTTTATTTTTCGGAGATGGGTTTTCTTTAGATTTTTTTAAAATAAGTACCTCAGATTTTGGATATCTTTTCATATTAGCATCTATTTGCACAGCCTATGCTTTTATTGCAGCAGTTTATGTTATGAAGCTTATTAGCCCGTATACAGTTATGTTAACGTATAATTTAGAACCTGTATATGGTATTATTATGGCAATTATATTGTTTCCAGATAAAGAACAAATGAGTGCATCATTCTATTACGGGGCCATCGTAGTCGTAGCCGCGGTTATTTTAAATGGCATTTTAAAAAACTCAATAAAATTAAAAAGAAAGCAGACATAGCAGTATAAGAAAATTAAAGTTTTTATATTTGTACGCTAACCAAAAATATTAAAAGTAAAACAGAATTCTTATGGAATATTTGGAATTTGAACTACCTATAAAAGATTTGGAAGATCAACTACAAAAATGTAGAGTGATAGGAGAAGAAAGTGAAGTAGATGTTACCGAAACATGCTCTCAAATCGAAAAGAAGCTAAAAGAAGCTCAAAAAGATATTTATAAAAACTTATCGCCATGGCAGCGTGTACAATTGTCTCGCCATCCTAATAGACCTTATACATTAGATTATATAAGTGCTATTTGTGGAGATTCGTTTTTAGAATTACATGGAGATCGTAATATAAAAGATGATAAAGCCATGATAGGTGGCTTAGGAAAAATAGGCGATCAAAGTTTTATGTTTATTGGCCAGCAAAAAGGCTATAATACTAAAACGAGGCAGTATAGAAATTTCGGAATGGCTAACCCCGAAGGTTACCGGAAAGCATTGCGTTTAATGAAGTCTGCTGAAAAGTTTGGAATACCTGTTGTAACTTTAATTGATACACCAGGAGCATATCCAGGACTAGAAGCAGAAGAACGCGGACAAGGAGAAGCCATAGCCAGAAATATTTTAGAAATGACACGTTTAAAAGTTCCTATTATAACTATAGTAATAGGAGAGGGAGCCTCTGGAGGCGCCTTAGGTATAGGTGTTGGCGATAAAGTATTAATGTTAGAAAACTCATGGTATTCTGTAATATCACCAGAGAACTGCTCTTCAATCCTATGGCGTAGTTGGGAATATAAAGAACAAGCAGCCGAGGCTTTAAAATTAACAGCAACAGATGCTATGAAGATAAAAGTAGTAGATGGTGTTATTAAAGAACCACTTGGAGGGGCACATAGAGATCGTGAAAAAACATTTTTGGCAGTGAGTAATGCTATCGTAAAATCTTTTGAAGCACTAAAAAACTTATCACCAACAGATTTAATATCCGAGCGTATGGATAAATATGCAAATATGGGAGTATTTAAAGGGTAACTCTTTTAAAACCATAACATAAAAGAAATCTGAAACATATAGTTTTGGATTTTTTTATGCTTATTAACAATATTTTTAAGTTGTTAACAGTTAAATTGTTAATGCTCTGTGAGCAATCCAGATTCATTTTTTGTTTAAATAACCTTTCTTTTTAATTACTTTCGTAAGTATGAAACAACCTAACCAAATTCAAGGATATAAAGTCGATAAAAGTACTATTATTAGTCTTGAAAAAGGGAAAATACCCCCTCAAGCACTTGATTTAGAGGAGGTTGTTCTCGGCGCAATGATGATTGATAAAAAAGGAGTTGACGAAGTTATCGATATTTTAAGTCCCGAAGCGTTTTATAAAGAATCACATCAATATATATTCGAAGCGATTTTTCAGTTGTTTGAAAACAGTGAACCTGTCGACTTATTAACCGTTTCTACACAATTAAAGAAAAGTTCAAAATTAGAACTAGCAGGCGGTGATTTTTACCTAATTTCATTAACACAAAAAGTGTCGTCTTCCGCTCATATAGAGTTTCACGCACGTATTATACTACAAAAATTTATTCAGCGTAGCTTAATAAAAATCTCCAATGAAATTATTGAAGATTCTTATGATGAGACTAAAGATGTGTTCGATTTATTAGACAAAGCAGAAGCAAAACTATACGAAGTTACACAAGGAAATATTAAAAAATCGAGTGAAACAGCTCAAGATTTAGTTATTCAAGCCAAAAAGAAAATTGAAGAAATTTCAAATAAAGAAGGGCTTAGTGGTATTCCAACAGGATTTAACAAACTAGATAAACTAACATCTGGATGGCAGCCATCCGATTTAATTATTGTAGCTGCACGTCCGGGTATGGGTAAAACCGCTTTAACACTTTCTATGGCAAGAAATATAGCCGTAGATCAAAATATACCAGTGGCATTCTTTTCTTTAGAAATGGCATCCGTACAATTAATTACCCGTTTAATTTCTAGTGAAACAGGTTTGTCCTCAGAAAAACTACGTACAGGAAAGTTAGAAAAACATGAGTGGGAGCAACTTAACGTAAAAGTAAAAGGCTTAGAAAAAGCACCGCTTTTTATTGATGACACACCATCCCTTTCCATTTTTGATTTAAGAGCAAAAGCACGTCGTTTATCATCACAGCATGGCATTAAATTAATCATGATTGATTACTTGCAGTTAATGACAGGTGGTAATAGCCATGGAGGAAACCGTGAACAGGAAATTTCCATGATTTCCAGAAACTTAAAAGCATTAGCAAAAGAGTTGATGGTTCCTGTAATTGCCTTATCACAATTATCGCGTGCCGTAGAAACCCGTGGAGGCAGTAAACGACCACTGTTATCAGATTTACGTGAATCTGGAGCCATAGAGCAGGATGCCGATATTGTATCGTTTATCTACAGACCCGAATATTACAAAATAGACGAATGGGATGATGAAGAACGATCGCCAACAGAAGGGCAAGCAGAGTTTATCGTTGCAAAACACAGAAATGGAGGTTTAGAAAATATACGTTTAAAGTTTATTGGACATTTAGGTAAGTTTGATAATTTAGACGATTTTGATTCGCCATTCGAATTCCATTCCAAGATGAATGCCGCAGCTAACGACGATACTTTTAAAGCTGACGATTTTAAAGCAAGTCCAGACCAGGCTTTCGGAAGTTCGTTTAACGAAGGCGATGATAACGATGTACCGTTTTAACCGAAAAGAATTTCTCTAGGCTTTGTCTCGGGGTTTCCGTTAAAATTCCTATTTCTGCGTAGACAAGAATCTATCTCTATTTTAACTTCCTATTTATTAAATGTTCAAGAAGCTGAAACATGAATAAATAGAAAAGGAGAAAATGATTTTAAAGTCATAGTATTCATTATTATCATATTAAATAAAAAGAGCGAGTGAGATTTACATAGGAAAGCACGATATATTTTTTTATAAAATATGTTTGAACAAAATGTTAAATCATTTTAATCAGACTAATTTTTAAGTATCTTTCAACTTCAATAAGAGTTTCTGTCATTTCGAAAAAGGAACGGCTGAGAAATCTCATAAATTTTTACTTTAAATTGAAAAAGCTATTTATAAGTTTACTTTTTATTTTAATAGGTATTAATACCTATGCTTCTTACATCCTTGTTCCTATGGATGCAGAAAGTCAAAAGAATCATCTAAAAGCCTATGGTATCACTTATTGGACACTTAATAAGGAGCTAAAAGTAAAATGGCTTTTAAACTACAGAGGTGGGTCTTTTTTATTACCAGACACAGAACAAATCCAAAGAGAATGTCAAATTAGGGGTGTTTCTTTCGAGGTTATTTCGAACACTAAAGCAGAAAGTATTTTAGAAGAGATAAACAGTCCAAGTAAAAATATGGAAGCCGTAGTGTTAGAAAAAGCACCAAAAATTGCTGTCTATACACCAAAAGGTAAACTGCCTTGGGACGATGCCGTAACGATGGTATTACAATATGCCGAAATTCCTTATGAAAAAGTTTATGATGAAGAAGTATTAAATGACGGTTTGCTGTTGTTCGATTGGCTACACTTACATCATGAGGATTTTACAGGGCAGTATGGCAAATTTTATGGAAGGTATAGAGCCATATCTTGGTATATAAATGAAAAGAAAGAAGCAGAAGCTTTAGCCACAAAACTGGGGTATAGTAAGGTATCTGATGAAAAATTAGATGTCGCTCTAAAAATTAGAGATTATGTAGTTGGTGGTGGATTTATGTTTGCCATGTGTAGTGCCACAGATAGTTTTGATATTGCTTTATCTGCCGAAGGGGTAGACATTTGTGAGCCCATGTTTGATGGTGATGGTAGCGACCCAGCCTATCAAAATAAAATTGATTATAATAACACTTTTGCGTTTACTAATTTCACGTTAGAACGAAGCCCTACAGCATATGAGTTTTCTTCAATAGATATGTCGAACAAACGTAGAGTACCTAAAACAACCGATTATTTTTCATTAATGGAATTTTCGGCAAAATGGGATCCCATCCCAACCATGCTATGCCAAAATCACACCGCTTTAGTAAAAGGGTTTATGGGGCAAACAACATCTTTTACAAGAGACGAAATTAAATCGAATGTATTAGTTCTAGGAGAAACAAAATTAAATGGCGAGGCAAAATACATCCATGGTATAAAAGGAAAAGGTTTTTTTACATTTTATGGAGGACATGACCCCGAAGACTATCAACATATGGTAGGAGATGCCAAAACAGAATTAGATTTACATCCAACATCTCCGGGGTATAGACTTATTTTAAATAATGTATTGTTTCCAGCTGCCAGAAAAAAGAAACAAAAAACCTAAAGCATTATTCTTGAACCTCTAAAACTTTCTTAAATGTATATATAAAACCATCCGCTACATCACCTTCAGATGTGGAATTTTCATCAATTTCAAGATAACTTTGAGTTGTAGTTGTAGTTAACAGTCCCATTTCATTATTCTCAACAACAAGAAATTCATCGTCCCCTTCAGTTATAATAGAGAAATCGTACGTGCCTGAATCTAGACCATCTACTTTAGTATCATCTGTATTATTGTTAACCACTGTAATAACACTATTATTTCCATCAAAAATCCAAATGATAGTTTTTAAATCAAAAGTATCATCAACACCAGCTAAACCCCCAGTAACATTTGTTAAATGCCAGGTAGTAAATACAACTGTATCATCTGAATTATTATCGTCATTGAGTGAGCAATTAGTTAAAACAAAAAAACAGGTTAATATGATTAATAAATTACGTTTCATAATTTTTAAAAATTTAGGTTTATTTATAATAGATGAAAAATAGTAGAAAAGGTTGCGTGAAGTAAATAAAGTATTTACTTATAAGTAAAGTTAATCCATAAATTTAAAATTTACCATTATGAATTTTTTTCAAAAAGAAATAAACTTACAACCTTATACAAGAGGGTTTCATTTAATTACTGATGTAATTTTAAATGAAATTCCAGGTATAAAACAAATTAATGTAGGGCAATTACAAGTGTTTATTAAGCATACATCGGCAAGTTTAACCATTAATGAAAATGCAGATCATACTGTAAGAACAGATTTTGAAAGTCATTTTAATGTTATGGTTCCAGAAAATGCATCATATTATAAACATACCTATGAAGGTTCAGATGATATGCCAGCGCATATAAAAGCATCATTACTTGGTACCTCAGTGCAGATCCCAATAACTAATGGTAAATTAAATTTAGGTATTTGGCAAGGTATTTATCTTTGTGAGCATAGAAATAGTGGCGGGATAAGGACTATAGTAATCACTGCTTTTGGAGTATAAAAAAATCCGATTCGAAAGAATCGGATTTTTTATTATTAAGCGAATAATATGTTTTACAATAGGCGAAAACGCCTTATTTTACTTTCTGTATTACAGCTTTAAAAGCCTCAGGGTTATTCATCGCTAAATCTGCTAAAACCTTACGGTTTAATTCAATATCATTAGCTTTTAATTTCCCCATAAATTGAGAATAAGATAAACCATGTTCTCTGGCTCCTGCGTTAATACGCGTAATCCATAAAGCACGGAATGTTCTCTTTTTGTTTCTACGGTCTCTGTACGAGTATTGCATCGCTTTATCAACCGCATTTTTAGCTACTGTCCAAACGTTTTTACGTCTTCCAAAGTAACCTTTTGCTTGTTTTATTACCTTTTTTCTTCTAGCTCTTTTTGCTACAGAATTTACTGATCTTGGCATAATTTTAATTGTTTTTTGTAGTAGGCGTCCCGAACTTGTTTCGAGAACTTTTTTATTTTTTTAAATCGTAAATCAAAAATCTACAATCGTTAATCAATGAGCCTAACTCCAGGGTTTATAAATTTGTTTAACCGATTAAAACGATATTACTTTAAACGTAACATGGTTTTAATATTATCTTCATCCGACTTATGTACTAAAGCATCATGAGTCAGAGCAAGTTTACGCTTTTTAGTCTTCTTTGTTAAGATGTGACTTTTAAAAGCGTGCTTTCTTTTAATCTTTCCAGTACCCGTTAACTTAAAACGTTTCTTGGCACTAGATTTTGTTTTCATTTTAGGCATTTTCTTTTCCTAGTTTTAATTATTTCGCTTAATTATTTTATGCTGAACTCGTTTCAGCATCTTATTTTTTTATAATACGTGCTTACTATTTTTTTGGTGCAATAAACATGGTCATACGTTTACCTTCTAAACGAGGCATTTGTTCTACTTTACCAAGTTCTTCTAAGTCTTGAGCTAAACGCAACAATAAAATCTGTCCTTGCTCTTTAAAAATAATGGATCGTCCTTTAAAAAACACAAAAGCCTTAAGCTTAGCGCCTTCTCTTAAGAACTTTTCAGCATGTTTCTTTTTAAATTCATAATCATGATCGTCTGTTTGAGGACCAAAACGAATTTCTTTAATAATAACTTTAGTAGCTTTAGATTTTAAAGCCTTATCTCGTTTCTTTTGCTCGTAAAGAAACTTTTTATAATCCATAACCTTACAAACAGGAGGATCAGCTTTAGGAGAAATCTCTACAAGATCTAATCCTTGCTCATCAGCTATTTTTAAAGCATCTCTAGTAGAATATACACCTACTTCTACGTTATCTCCAACAAGACGTACGTTTGGCGTTGTAATCTTAGAGTTTATTTTATGTTTATCCTCTTGTATAACCCTTCTATTGGGTTGATTTCTTCTTCGAATTGCTATGGCTTTATTTTTTTAAGTTAAACTTTATATTTTAGAACGATTTTAACGTTTTACTTATTTCTTCTTTTATAATTTCAGAGAAGTTTTCAATGGAAATCATTCCTAAATCTTCTCCACCATGCTTACGCACAGTTATTTTGTTTTCTTTCTCTTCTTGCTCACCAATAATAATCATATACGGGTGTTTCTGCATTTCGGACTCTCGAATCTTTTTCCCGATAGTCTCATTTCTATGATCTGCAAGGGCGCGAATTTCGTCATTTTCTAGCAAATTTAAAACTTTTTCAGAGTATTTTTCGTATTTCTCACTAATTGATAATATTATTGCCTGTGTTGGCATGAGCCAAAGCGGGAAATTACCAGCCGTATGTTCTAACAAAATAGCAATGAATCGTTCCATACTTCCAAAAGGAGCACGGTGTATCATTATGGGTCTGTGTAGCTCGTTATCACTACCTTTATAAGTGAGTTCGAAACGTTCGGGTAAATTATAATCTACTTGAATCGTTCCAAGCTGCCAGCGTCTACCTAAGGCATCCTTTACCATAAAGTCTAACTTAGGGCCATAAAAAGCAGCTTCACCAGTTTCAATAACAAAATCTAATCCTTTATCTGTTGCCGCATTAATAATTGCTTGTTCTGCTTTTTCCCAATTTGCAACATCACCTATATATTTGTCTGGATTTTCAGGATCCCTTACAGAAACTTGTGCAGTAAAATTTTCAAACCCTAAAGAACCAAATACATAAAGAACGAGGTCTATAACATCTTTAAACTCTTTATCCAATTGGTCTGGTGTACAAAATAAATGCGCATCATCTTGAGTAAAACCTCTTACTCTGGTTAAACCATGTAATTCACCACTTTGTTCGTACCTGTATACAGTTCCAAATTCTGCATAACGCTTAGGTAAATCTTTATAACTCCATTGTGCACTATTATATATTTCACAGTGGTGAGGGCAGTTCATAGGTTTTAACAAAAACTCCTCATCTTCTTTGGGTGTGCGTATGGGCTGAAAACTATCTTCACCATACTTAGCATAATGGCCAGAAGTCACATATAATTCCTTTTGTCCAATATGAGGAGAAATAACCATTTCGTAACCCGCTTTCTTTTGTGCAACTTTTAAAAAGTTTTCTAAACGCTCACGTAAAGCAGCTCCTTTTGGTAACCATAACGGCAAACCTTGTCCAACTTTTCTAGAGAATGTAAACAATTCTAATTCTTTGCCTAATTTTCTGTGATCGCGTTTTTTAGCTTCTTCTAATAGTGCTAAATATTCTGTAAGTTCTTTTTGCTTTGGAAACGATATGCCATAAACACGTGTTAATTGAGGCTTGTTTTCATCACCTCTCCAATAAGCTCCGGCAACCGATAAAATTTTTACGGCCTTAATAATACCAGTATTTGGGATATGACCTCCGCGACATAGATCGGTAAAAGTTGAGTGATCGCAAAAAGTAATCGTTCCATCCTCTAGGTTTTCAACCAATTCTGTTTTAAAGTCATTATCACTATATAATGATAAAGCCTCGGCTTTCGTAGCAGAACGCATTTTAAAATCATGTTTCCCACGAGCAATCTCCAACATTTTTGTTTCAATGGCTTTAAAGTCTTTTTCAGAAACAACATGCTCACCAAAATCGACATCATAATAAAACCCGTTTTCAATCGCAGGACCAATGGTAAGCTTAGCACCAGCATATAATTCTTCAATAGCTTGAGCCAAAACGTGTGCACTACTATGCCAAAAAGCTGTTTTACCAGCCTCATCTCGCCAGGTATATAAAACTAGCGAGCCATCGGTGGTTAAAGGCGTAACAGTTTCCACGGTTGTACCATTAAAATTTGCCGAAATCACGTTTCTAGCAAACCCTTCACTAATGCTTTTAGCAACATCCATAGGCGTAACGTTTTTTTCAAACGTTTTTATAGTACCATCGGGTAATGTAATATGTATCATTAAAACAGATTAAAATCAGTGTGCAAAGATAATAGTATAAACAAATCCACACAATAATATCTGAAGGTATATTCAACCTTAATTGTAATAAATCTCATTTATGTTAAATACTGGTAAAAAGTCTAAATGAGTTCCTAGATAAACGATTTTAATTCTTTAAGTTTTTATAGAAAAGAAATGTTTAAATAGTTTAAAAGGCAATAATTAAGTCCTAGCATGTTTTTTTTCAAACAGTAAAAACAATATCCCATCAACTTTTTCAGAAAAGGTTTTGCGTAATATGGAAAATGCCTTGGTTATATGTGCTTCAACAGTTTTTATAGAAATATTAAGGTAGTCAGATATTTCTATATTAGTAAGGCCATCTTTTCTACTTAAAAGAAAAACTTCTTTGCATTTGGGAGGAAGGGTTTCTATTTCTTTTTTGACTCTTTCTATTATTTTTTCAAAAATATTATTTTCATAACTCTCAGTTGTTTTCTCTAGTGCATCAAAATATTTTTGCTCTAAAAGCATTGCGGATTGGTTTTTCTTATATTGATTCAAAAATTCATTATGTACAGATTTGAACAAATAATTCTGTAAAGAAGTTTTAATATCAATTTTTTTTCTCCTTTCCCAAGTTCTCAAAAAGACATTCTGGATAATATCTTGAGCCATAGCCAAATCATTTGTTAATGATAAAGCATAACCAAATAATCTTTGATTGTAGTTATCTACGATATAAATAAATGCTTTTTGCTCACCTTTTTTAAGGTGCTCTATTAATAATTTTTCGTTTTTATAATTCATAAAAAAATATATAAGTCGTAATTTTTATAGCATTACAGTGCAAATATCTAAAAAAAATCAACAAAAAGTTAGGGTATTGTAAAATAGCATTGTCTTACTTAAAAGAATATTGGTTAAATGGGTTCTAAAAAAATAGAAAATCTTATAAGCAAATACCTTACTAATGAAGTGACTTCATCTGAATTAAATTATCTGTCTAAATGGATTGAAGACCCTGAAAATGAAAGATTGTTTTATAGCCATGTTAAAACCTTTTATGAAGTTACTACCGCTATGAATGTTCCAAATACTGATGATATTAAGAAAAACCTTTTAGAGAAGATAAAGAGAGATAAAAACCCTTTTTATAATGATAAAGTGAGGCGTGTTATGAAATACGCAGCTGTACTTGTTATATTTTTAAGTATTGGGTATTTGTATCATGCAGGTTATTTTGATAATAAATCTAAGCTTATTATCCCTAATGAAAGTATTACGCTTCAGTTGGAAAATGGTAATACAAAAGTTCTTAATGAAGACGGTTCAACTAAATTAGTAGATGCTAAAGGTCGATTAATTGGAGAACAAAATGGGAATCAATTAGTATACACTAATGATGAAGTTAAAGAGACTATAGTCTATAACACCTTAAATGTTCCTTATGGTAAACGCTTTACATTACAACTCTCTGATGGCACTCTTGTTTATTTAAATTCAGGAACTTCGCTCAAATATCCAGTAAACTTTATAACGGGAAAAAGTAGAAAAGTATTTTTAAAAGGTGAAGCTTATTTTGATGTAACAAAAGATGAAAATCATCCATTTATTGTTAATGCAGATGGTATGGATGTAAGAGTCTTAGGAACGCAATTTAATATAGCCTCATATCCAGAGGATAATGAAATTAATACGGTATTGGTAGAAGGAGCTGTAAGTATCTACAAAACGGAAGCCTCTTATAATACAGAAGATGTAACTATTTTAAAACCTGGATTTAAAGCTGCATGGCAGAAAAATAGTAACCAAATACATATTGGAGAAGTTGATATAGAACTTCATACCGCTTGGATTAATGGCAGAATTATATTTAGGCATATGCCGTTTAATAATATTATGAAAAAACTAGAACGCCATTATAATGTAACTATTATTAATAACAATATAAACTTGGGTAATGATTTATTATCAGCCAGTTTCGATGTAGAAACAATCGAACAAGTATTTGAAACGATCAATGAAATTCATCCCATTGACTTTGTTATTAAAGACAATAAAATTATAATTAACTAAACTAAATAACTAATTGCCTATGAAATAACAAAAACCATCTTACAAGCGAATAATAATTACTATTTCATCGAAAATTAATTGATAAAAAAATCGGAAGACGCTGTGAACGCCTCCCGATAATAAAATAGTGATTAAATTAATTAACCACTTAAAGCATAACAAAAATATGAAAAAAGTACTTAAGCTAGGCTACTACGCTTACATTCCTTTAAAATTTGACCTAAAAATGAAGCTGACAACTCTCTTTTTAATAGTTTCTTTATTTCAACTTCAGGCTAATGAGTCTTATGCTCAAAAAACAAAGGTTACTCTAACTTTAGAAAATGTGAGTATAGAAAGTGTTTTAAATAAAATAGAATCTCTTACAGATTTTAAATTTATTTATAAGTCTAATGAGATAGACTATCAAAAAATAGTCTCAATAAAAGCGAAAAAAGAACGTATATCCATTATATTAAAAAATATATTTGATGGGTCTAATACGGTTTTTAAGGTTGTAGATAAACAAATTATTCTAAAGAAAGAACCGTCACAAACCCCCGAAAAATTAACAGTAAACTCAAGTATAGAAACTGAGATTATACAAGGGATTACAGTTTCGGGTACTATAACAGATGCTAATAACCAACCATTACCTGGTGCCAATATAATTGAAAAAGGCACTACAAATGGTACACAAACAGATTTTGATGGCAATTTTACCATTGAGGTTAACAATGAGAATGCAACCTTAATTATTTCTTTTATCGGTTTTACAACTCAAGAAGTATCCGTAAACGGACAAAGCCAACTAGCTATTACTCTTAAAGAAGACGCAGCGGCTCTTGATGAGGTGGTGGTTATAGGTTATGGTACAGTTAGAAAAAGAGACCTAACGGGCTCGGTTTCTTCAGTTGATACGGAGGAAACATTCGCAGCACCAGTGTCAAACTTAGATCAGGCATTGCAAGGTAGGGCTGCTGGAGTTCAGGTAACCACTGTTAATGGTGCGCCTGGTTCAGGGGCTACCATACGTATTCGTGGTGGTAACTCCATTACAGCGGGCAATGAGCCACTTTATGTTATTGATGGTTTTGTTGGTGGTGGAGACTTAAATACAATTAATCCAAACGACATTGAATCCATTGAAATACTAAAAGATGCTTCTTCTACAGCAATTTATGGTTCACGTGGAGCGAATGGGGTTATTTTAATTACTACCAAAAGAGGGAAAAAGGGAAAATTAAGTGTTAACCTAAAAACTTCGTTGGGTATCCAAAGTCTTCCAAGAAAGGTCGATGTTCAGAATGGAGCAGAATTTGCAAGCTTTATTAACACAGCACTCGCAGATAGATTTGACTTGAACAACCTTCCAGGTGAAGATACCGATTGGCAAGAAGTATTAAGCAGAGATGCGGTAATTTCAGACCATGCGCTTTCAATTGCTGGTGGTTCAGAAAAAACAAATTACTTTGTCTCATTTGGTGCGCTTGATCAGGAAGGTATTCTCAAGGGGAGTGATTTTGAGAGATATACTTTAAGAACCAATATTGACAATCAGCTTACTAAAACTACAAAGCTAGGTGTTAATCTTGCGCTTACAAGAACAATTACCAATAACTCAATAGGCACTTCAAACCTTCAAGCTATAATTCGTGCTGATCCATTACGTCCAGCTTTTGATGAAGAGGGTAATTTTACCATTGATAATGTTGGCCTAGATAATTTAGGCCCAAACCTATTAGCCGATGCTGATCTTAATACAGACGAGACTATTAACAATAGGATACTTATTAATACATTTTTTGAAGCTGTAATAGCAAAAGATTTTACATGGAAATCTACTTTGGGCGGTGATTTTGTATTTCAAAAAAGAGATGTATTTAGCCCTTCTAGCAACCCTTCAAATATTCAAGCAAACCTGTTGGCTAGTGGTAGTGTAAACCAATTGGACGGTTTTGTATGGATAAATGAAAATACCTTAAATTACAATAAAATCGTTGGAGACCATTCTTTTAACGCACTGGCTGGATTTACTTCTCAGAGGGGTAGAACTGAAACAAATATTACAAATGCTAGCCAGATACCCAGTGATGGTGTGGGATTAGATGCACTTGAATTAGCACCTCAAGAAAATGTAACGATAAATTCCAGTTTCACTGAATTTTCTTTAGTATCTTTTTTAGGTAGGCTTAACTATAATTATAAAGGCAAGTATTTACTTACTGCATCTTTTAGGAGGGACGGTTCCTCAAGATTAGGAACAAATAATAGGTATGCAAACTTCCCATCTGTTGCACTGGCCTGGAGAGTGTCAGATGAACCATTTTTACAGAACAGTTCTGTAATCAGTAACTTAAAACTACGAACTAGTTATGGTCTTACAGGTAACCAAAATGTTGATGCATTTAGCACCCTATCTTCGCTAAACACAGAGGGAACAGCAATTTTGAATCAAGGGCTGGTTGTTGGTGCCCAACAAGGTACTTTGGCAAACCCAGACTTAAAATGGGAAACCACGGAGCAATTTGATTTTGGCTTGGAATTGGGCTTGTTTAATAATAGGTTAAAAACCGAAATAGATGTGTACTATAAGAAAACAGACGACTTGCTGCTCGACGCCGCAGTTCCAGGTATAACAGGATTTGCATCTACGCTTCGTAATGTAGGTTCTTTAGAAAATAAGGGAATTGATGTTTCTATTACTGGGGTTATTATTAATACAGAAGATTTTAATTGGACGTCAACATTAAATATTTCGCACTTTCAAAACAAAGTACTTGACCTAGGCGATGTAGATTTTATTACAACCTTAGAGCTGCAGAGCACGCCGGTAAGTCAATTGATAGAAGGAGAACCTGTAGGTACCTTTGTAGGGGCTATTTATGATGGAGTGGATTCAGCTACTGGTGAGGCAATTTATAGAGACCTCGATGGGGATGGGGAGTTTAACCCAGAGTTCGATACCACGGTAATTGGTGATGCAAACCCAGACTTTTTTGGAGGATTCACAAATACGTTCCGATATAAGAATTTTGATATGATGACGTTTTTCCAGTTTTCTTCTGGTAACGATATCTATAATTTAGATGTGTTTCAGGTCAATGGAACACAATTAAACTCTTATGCAGACTTACGTGCTGGGGTATGGTCTGCAGCAAATCCAGATAATGCCACTATTCCTGTCATAGGAAGCGCATCATTGAACAGGTCTAACAGCCTTTTTCTTCAGGATGGTAGCTTCTTAAGATTTAGAACCCTTCAACTTGGATATTCCATTCCTATGGCTGAAAAGTTAGGCTTAAACTCTTTTAGAGTGTTTGCTACTGCCAATAATCTGTTTTTAGTTGACTCAGATGATTTTTTAGGATTTGACCCAGATACCAATAGTGAAGGTACCAATAATGTTCTAAGAGGAATTGATGAATTAGCATATCCTCAAAATCGTTCATTTATTATGGGGATTGAAGTATCATTTTAAACGTAATCAAAAAAATTATACAAATGAAAAATTTATTTTATAGGATTCTAGTATTTGTGCTTGTCATTTCCTTAGGAGGGTGTCAAGACTTCCTTGAAGAAGACGCAAGAGGCCTTCTTACACCAAGCAGTTTTTTTCAAAATGAAGATGAAGCTAATCTAGCACTAAATGGTCTTATTGCCACAATGCGAGATAATGATGTAAGTGGTCAAGGTATGATTAGACAGCAAACTATGGGTACTGATGTTTGTGTTTCAGGAAGATTTGCCTTAGCTGGTGCATGGTTACATTCTTTATATAATCTTCAAGTAGATAATGGGGCGATTTTTAATATCTGGGCCGACCTTTATAGTGGTGTAAAGGATGCTAACTTCATTATTGCCAGTGTTGAGAATTCATCTTTGTCTGATGAGATTAAAGGAGCGACCATAGCACAAGCCCAATTTTACCGCGCGTATTTCTACTATCGTTTAACAACAATGTTTGGCGATGTTCCTTTCTGGCTTGATGAGTTGAATATTGAAGAAGTTAGCCTATTAGGAAGTACGCCCGTAGCTGAAATTCAAGAGCGTATGATTTTAGATTTGGACCAAGCAATTAATGCAGGTTTTTTAGCTACAAGTACGTGGGGAGATAATGGTGGTAGACCCACAGTATGGGCTGCTCGAATGATGAAAGCGCACTTGCACATGTGGCAGCAGCAATGGCCAGAAGCAAGAACGGAGTTGTCCACATTAATTAACAACTCTCCTCATGGCACTACATTGATGCCTTATGGTGACATCTATAGAGGTGGAAATGAACTTAATAGTGAAATTATATTTGGTGTGGAGTACCTAACAGGGGTGATTGGTAATACCATGAATAATCAAACACATTTTAATGCTGCTGGTGAAACGGCAGAAGCAATTGCTGCACATAACGAGTTAGGTATATTTGCTCGTGCTGCTGCAATAACTTGGAGGAGAAGTTTTGCAAATAGCTATGCAGATGAGGATGCGCGTAAACCATACAACGTATTTGATAGATTTACATTTCCCAGCACTGGAGAGGAAGTTTTTTTTAATAACGCATATGTTCCTAAATTTATGCGAGATGTTGTTCCGGTAAGTGACCCTCTTATGATTGTACCTGATGCAAATGGACAAGGTGGTGCTACCATTAATCTTATGACATTATCAGAAGCTTACTTATTACTTGCGGAATGTGAGTTCGAAATCGGAGGTTCATCAGGTGTAGCTCTAGAAGCCATAAATGTAGTAAGAAGAAGAGCTAATCTAACAGACTTGACCGCATTGACGATTGAAGATATTCGACAAGAGCGGGCTTGGGAATTGGCAGGTGAAGGTATGGGTCGAAAAAATGATTTGATTCGTTGGGGTATTTTAGAAGAAACCGTTCAAGGCATTGCTGCAGCAGAAACTGCGGCAGGTGCGATTCAATTAGCAATTGACAGAGCAGTAGACGAAGCAGCAAACATCGCAGCTGGTCCTGCTGGAAGATTTAATTTCTTACCTATTCCATTGGTGGATATTCTTAATTCCCAACAAATAGGTGGAGCTTTAGAACAAAACCCACTGTGGGAATAATAGACTAATCTTCTATTCACTTTAATTCTAACTTAGACGGTCGAGTATTAATAAAGTACTTAACCGTTTAAGTTTTTAAATAATTTTGCTATAATAAATCTATATATAAGGTTAAATGCTTAATTTAAGTAAACCAAGATTTTTACCATGATTAAAAGAATTCTATTTTATGTAATGTTTGTATGTATTCTATTTACCTATTCTTGTATCGGTAAAAAGGAAAAAGAAGCAGAGCAAAAACCAAAACCCAATTTTGTTTTTATTCTAGTTGATGATTTAGGCAAAGAATGGATAAGTGCGTATGGAGCTACAGATATTGAAACTCCTAATATTGATGCATTGGCATCAAAAGGGATTAAATTTAATAATGCTTATTCTATGCCTCAATGCACACCAAGTCGGGTGGCTTTGCTCACAGGCAAGTATCCTTATGCAAACGGTTGGGTAAATCATTATGATGTGCCTCGATGGGGAAATGGCGCAAATTTCGATGCTGTTCAAAATCCCACATTTATCAATGAATTAAGAACACATGGATATCGTACTTGTATAGCTGGAAAATGGCAAATCAATGATTTTAGAATAGAACCCGATGCATTGGATAAAGCCGGCTTTGACGATTACTGCATGTGGACAGGTTACGAATCAGGCAATCCTGCAAGTGCTGAGCGATATTGGGATCCCTATATTTTCACCAAAGAAGGAAGCAAAACGTATAAAGGAGCCTTTGGACCGGATATATTCTCAGATTTTGTTCTTGATTTTATGCGTGACAACAAAGAATCACCCATGTGCATATACTATCCCATGGTGTTAACACATACGCCCTTTGTACATACACCACGTCATCAAGAGGCGAAAACCAAGTATGAAAAACACCAAGCCATGGTGAGTTATACAGATTTTATTGTCGGAAAATTGGTCAACGGTTTAAAAGAGATGGGTTTGACGGATAATACCTACCTTATTTTCACCACAGACAATGGAACTGTACCAAGTATAATAGGTAGTCGCGATGATGTATATGTTCAAGGAGGAAAGTCTTACCTCACCGAGAATGGTATCAATGCCCCTTTTCTAGTGATAACACCCGATCAACTCAATTTTGAAACGGATGCACTCATTGATTTTACAGACATTTCAGAAACATTGTTGGAGCTGGCAGGTATTGAAGAACCATTAAACCCTAATGGTTCAGCGCGTTCGTTTGCTGATGTTTTGACTGGAAAAAACCAAAAGGGTTCCAAAGAATGGATATTAGCTATGGGCGGGCAACCTGCAATACTCAATGAAGAGAATAGGGTGGAAAATTACTTCACCTTCAGAGATCGGGTAATTAGAGATAGTAGGTATAAGGTCTATTTGGATACGCTAAAACAGTTGCATCGAATTTTTGATATGAAAACGGACCCCTACGAGCAGCGTAATCTGATTGATACGGCAGGTTTAGTGCCCATACTAGAAAAATTTAAGTTGATTGTAAATGCACTTCCAAATGAAGATGCACAACCCAGCTATCAAAAAACCGATACCCTATCAGGCAATATCTCAAGGGAAGACCTAAATAGACTAGCGAAGAGTAATCAAAGAAACTCGAATATGATGCCTTTATCCAATAAAGAAGCATACGTAGAGTTACAAAACGAGACTTTAAAGCCTAACAAAAATAACTGATCAATAGATTAATACAATTTGAACAACAATGATGTATTCTGAAAGAAATAAGATACTTAGTGCATTGATACTATTAGTCTGTATAGCTTGTACTTCCAAATCAGGGGGCGATAATGATTCGATATGGAAGATTAAGAGCCAAGAAGAGATGATTGAAAATATTCTTTCATCAGAGGATATGGAAATAAATGAGGGCTTACTATTTCCAAAAAATGAGTCTGGAAAAATAACAACTAAAATAAAACACTTTACGGAAAAGCGTGCTGCTCAAAAACTGCAAATAGTACAATCTCCAATTTGGGAGAATTGGACAGAGACATCTGAATTAGGGACGCCAAATATGGCAGATGCCCCAATATTTTTGAGAAAATCACCTGGCAATTATTGGATTTTTTCGCGTAACAATAGTGAGCCAAACACAACTTTTGTTGCAAAAGATACAACCTTGAATGGTTTTTCTGTACCGCTTAAGACCACCCCTATCTCAAACCAGTTCAATGCATCGGGAGGGCTTGAAGATGGCTTAGGAGGCTACCATGCATGGCAAAGTCATGATATGGTCAACTGGGTACATCATGGTTCGGTATCTGATGCTGAAGGAAAATGGATGACCACTGCAGAACAAGTTGGGGATAAGACCTATCTCTACTATGATTTTCCAAATGATCAAGACCCTCACTTAATCATTGACGAAGACCTGACCGATGGTAAAATGGGGAAGAAAATGGGTATCGCCTTTAAGGATCCTTCCGATGGTTCTGATGCTGCAATTATTAGAGATTTAGAGGGCAACTTTCATCTGATTCTTGAAGATTGGAGTCCGTTAAATGCTTCCAAGAGATCTTGGGATTCGCCATTGGCAAGTCATGCCATCAGTAAAGACGGTATTAATGGATTTAAATTAGTAGAACCAGCTGTGGATTATAGAGCAAAGCCAACAGGAAAATATGATGAATATCCACACCCTCATTGGTACAAGGAAGACCCTGAGAATTTTCCTGGAAAAGAAGCCACCGAGGCTATTCCTCAACATAGAATCAAAAAGGGTGATATAAAAGCCTTTGCCAAATATGAAATATATGAGCCAGAGCAGCCAGCCTATGGCGATTGGGCTGCAATAGCTATTGGGGGTCAATATTATCTATTTGGAGATTATGACCCAGTGGGTTTACATGGTCGAGAAAATATGAAAACGGCTTGGTTTACTTCTTCTGATATCAATAAACCGTTCACCTTTTGTGGCGCCATAGGAAAGGGGCACCCCGATCCGGATATCATGTTTGCCGAAGGGCAGTTTTATCTCATCAGCCAAACCAATGACTTTATTAGCCCAGGACCATGGGTAGAAACCGTCACTGTAAGAGTAGGCGTAGATACAGATGATGATGGTGAAATTGATGAATGGAGTAAATGGCAAGAAGTAAAAGAAAACTATGATTATGTAGAAGGTTTCTCAAAGCAAGTAGCAAAAATACCAGCTGCACTAGATTTAGCTGACTTGCCTGATGGTTATGGTTTTCAAATTGAACTAATACTCGATGATACAACCGACAACGAATCTAAGCCGATGATAGAAGCGGTTGAGTTAGTTTTTAAATAATTGGTAGATGAAAAACAAATTACAGTTAAGCATACTTGTGTTACTCTTCTCTCAAGGCATGCAAATGGTATCAGCCCAGGATAGCCAGGTCATAGATATAAGGAGTGATGACTTTAATGTATTGATGGGCTATCAGGGAAACTTGGAGGGATCAATTAAATATTCACCTTTAAAAAATGTGGCCAATGCAGAAAAAGATAATGATGTGGTGTATGGTTTCACAGATACCAATGACAAAATTAGCTGGAAAGTAAACGTGCCTGAAGAAGCTGAGTATTTGGTAGCCATTCAGCATACGGGTAAAAAATTTCATAGTGCAATAAACGGAGGGGTAAAACCCAACTGTACAATACAGTTGATGGTCAATGGTGTCATGATAGAGGCTGAATTAAAAGGCTTGACTCAATACAATGAATTTACAAAAGTTGCTGGCAATCGGGTTTGGTTCAAGGAGCGTTTACCTCTGAAAAAAGGAGAAAACATCATCGTTTTTCATTTCTCTAAAATATCTGAGGAGCAAGTTGAGGCTGCAGAGGATGAATTGAAAAATGGCACTTTGAAGAAGTCATCAAATTCCATTGCAATCAAGGATTTGGTACTGGTACGACCAGAGATTTACAGCAAAATGAAAGAGCGAGCAAAGGAATTAAAGCCGGATTTATCATGGATGATAGAAGGCAAATACGGGCTGTTTATTCATTGGTCCTTGCTAACCTATCCATTATACGGTGCTGAAAAAGCGTATAAAAATTTCGAGTGGGGTGTTAACAACTTTGATGTTGAGGTCTTTGCAGATATGGTGGAAGAAACAGGTGCATCCTGGGTGACTTTTACGACCTGTCATGGAGGGCAATATTTTCCGGCACCAACTAAAGCACTTGAGAATGTAATGCCAGGAAGAACTACCGAGCGTGACTTAATAGCTGAACTAGCTGATGCCTTAAATAAGCGCGATATAAAGTTGCTGCTTTATTATAATATGTCTCCAAGAGGAGAAGTTGCAGCTAAGCTCGGAATTCAAGAGACCCCTGAAAAATGGCTTGAATACCTGATAAATTTTGCTGAGGAGGTTAGTTTGAGGTATAGAAATAAAATCGCCGGGTGGGGCTACATAGATTCGTCGGTGGCTGCTTATGTGCTCAATATGCCTTGGGAAAAATATTATCGGGCACTGAAGGCGGGTAATTCAGATGCTGTTGTGGCTATCAGCAGTCACTGGTGGGCACAGTATTCTCCTTTTAATGACCTACAGACCAGTGACGCGGGGTGGAGTATAGGCGACCCACTAGATGATAGACTTTTTAAAGATGGAGGACGCTATGAAGGCATTCAACAACATGCCTCATTTGTATTGGATGGTGCATGGATTCCCAGAGAGCCATACAATGGAGTAATCAGAAGTGATGCTAATGCCAAAGAAGGCCCCACCTTTTCAGAGGAGGAATATATTGACTATTTCAAAAAAATGGATGCGGCTAATATTCCCGTGACCGTCAATATTTTGATAACGCAAGATGTAATTAAAGGTCAACCATTTGTGAATGCAAAGAGTGTTGAACTGTTGAAAAAAATCAAAAATAAATTAAAATGAGGAATAACTCTAAATTCTTAGGTTTGCTACTTTTAGCTTGTCTATTCTCTTGTACGGAGAAGCAAAAAAAACAAGAGCTTACAAAGCCAGTAAAACCCAATGTCATTTTTATATATGCAGATGATATGGGCTATGGAGAAGTGCAGGCGCTCAATCCACAGCGTGGTTTAATTCCAACCCCCAATATTAATCAACTAGCCAAAGAAGGCATGGTTTTTACAGATGCACATACGAGTTCATCAGTTTGTACACCTTCTCGCTACGCTTTGTTGACTGGGCGGTACAATTGGCGAACTCGATTGCAAAGTAGTGTTTTGACTGGTGGAAAAGATCCTTTAATTACCGAAGATAGAATGACCTTGGGCCACTTGTTTAGAGATCAAGGATATAGCACATCTTTGATAGGTAAATGGCATTTAGGTTATCATTATAATATTCCTGAAGTTGCTGATGAGCCAAAAGAGAACACGGAGACTCATATGTATTCCAAAGCTCCAATAGGTACGAATATTCCAAATGGGCCTATTACGAGAGGCTTTGATTCTTTTTATGGTTTTCACCATTCTGGGAGTATGAGCAGTATTGTTGAAGATGACCGAATTGTAAAAGAAATTCCTTTTGTAGATGTGCTACCGACCTTGACACAAGAAGTGGTTCGACAAATTGATGTAAAAGCAGAAGAAGCAAAAAATGGCAAGCCTTTTTTTATATACTTTCCGCAAAATTCGCCACATAGTCCTGTAGCACCTGCGCCTGAATGGCAAGGGAAAGGTGGTCTGGGAGAGTTTAGTGATTTTGTAGCACAGACAGATGGTTCTGTAGGTGAAGTGATGAAGGCACTGGAGCGAAACGGACTAACAGACAATACCATTGTTATTTTTAGTGCAGATAATGGTACACATCAGCTTGCCAAATTGAAATTATTAGAAAAGCAAGGACATTTTTCTAGTGCCAATTTTCGTGGCCATAAAGCAGATCTTTGGGATGGTGGACACAGAGTACCCTTTATTTGGAGGTGGCCTGGTGTAATTAAAGCTGGCACACAATCAGACCAGCTTATTTGCCTTACGGATGTGATGGCAACCTTTGCAGCGTATTTCTCAGTAGATTTTAATGATAAGACGGCAGAAGATAGCTATACTTTCTTGCCTGCAATTCAAGGCAGTGTTATAGATGAACCAAGGAGTGACGTCATCCATCATTCAATAAACGGACGTTTTGCTATTCGCCAAAACGAATGGAAATTACTTCTGGCACCCGGTTCGGCAGGCCGTTCTTTTCCAGTAGGTCCAGAAGCTATTGCCGAAGGATTGCCAGAGATGCAACTGTACAATATGAAGGAAGATGCAGGTGAGCAAAACAATGTGATAAATGAGCATCCTGAAAAAGTTGAAGCTATGATAAAGCTGCTAGAATCTTATGTAGCTAAAGGTAGAAGCACCCCTGGCATCAATCAAGAAAATGATGTTGCTGTGGACATTTATAAGACAAACCTAAATAGTACGCATAATAATCCTGAAGGGGTTCAAAAGTATCGAAGACTCGAAGCGGAGATTTATGAGTAATAAATTTACCACATAGTTAAGAGTTAGCGAGAAAAGGATACGTTATGGCGCTCTAAAAATTTATAAACATAAAAGAATTGATTATGCGAAGTATTAAGTTGTTTTTATTAGTATTGACTGTGTTTACAGCATGTAACTCTCCAAAAAAACAAAAACAAGAAGAAAAGATAGCGGATTCAAAAAGACCCAATATCCTTTTTTTGTTTGCCGATGACCAAAGGGACTTCACTATCAATGCACTAGGGAATACAGAAGTGATTACCCCTAATTTAGACTCTTTAGTACAAACGGGAACCACCTTTGAAAATGCCTATATCATGGGAGCAATGAATGGAGCCGTATGCGCCCCAAGTCGTGCTATGCTCATGACGGGTAGGGCCTTGTTTAACATTGACCCAACCGGAAATACGATAGACAGTGCCCATACCACCATGCCAAAAGCCATGGAAAAAGCTGGTTATACCACACATCATATAGGAAAATGGCATAACGGTAAAGAAGCTTTTATCAATAGCTTCTCTGGAGGAAAAAATATCTTTTTTGGAGGTATGCACAGACAATACAACGTGCCTACCTTTAACTATTCTGTAGAAGGACATTATGAAGCGGATAAAATGAACCCCCATTCACCCAAGCATTCTTCAGAACTTTATGCAGATGCAGCCATAGACTTTTTAAATGGCTACAATGGTAAAGATCCGTTCTTTACCTATGTCGCGTTTCAGGCACCACATGACCCAAGGGAAATGCCTCAAGAATATCTTGATATGTATGATGATGTAACGGTGCAGCTACCTCCCAACTTTATGCCAGAACACCCATTTGATAATGGTGAACTGGATATTAGAGATGAGTGGTTGGCAGGCTATCCTCGCACATCAGAAGAGGTTATTGCCAATATCAAAGCCTATTATGCCATGATTACGCATTTGGATGCGCAAATTGGTAGAATCATACAAACATTAAAAGAAAAAGACTTATATGAAAATACTATTATAGTTTTTGCAGGGGACAATGGCTTAGCAGTAGGCCAACATGGCTTATTAGGAAAACAAAACTTGTACGAGCACAGTATCAATGTGCCTTTAATCTTTTCAGGACCAGATATTCCAATGGGTAAGAAGACTAGTGCACTAGCCTATCTTTCTGATTTGTATCCTACTTTCTGTGAGATGGGACCAGGAGTAGAAGCACCTGCTACAGTCGAGGGGGCAAGTCTTAAAGAGGTGATTCTCAGTGATGCGACTGTGCGAGATGCCACCTTTCACTGCTATAAAAACTTTCAAAGAGCCGCCAGAAATGACCGGTATAAAATCATAAAATATAATGTTGATAATACGGTTACAACACAATTATTTGATTTGAAAGAAGACCCTTTTGAAACAAAAAACCTAGCCAATGATATGCAGTTTTCAGAGCAGTTAGCAACTATGGAGTTGCTTTTGAAAGAACAAATGATAACGTATAATGATGAGGCTGATTTCGAAAAGGAAGGATGGGGAGTACCCGTATTGCTAGCTTGGAAAGACAAAACCAATCCCGAAGAAGTAGCACATTTAAGAGAGTTGGCAAAGGAAGAAAGAAAAATGAGGGGGTTTTAATATTGCTAAACTGTAATCAATTTACAATAATGGATTTTACATCAACACAATGAGGTTAATTAAACTATTCATAGTACTTTTTATAGCTGCAATAGGGCATGCTCAAGACCTTCAAGTGGCATCTATCTTTAGTGACCATATGGTCTTACAAAGAGGCGAAAAACTTCCCGTTTGGGGAAAAAGTGCCGCAAAGCAAAAAATCACTGTTTCTTTTGCAGGACAAATAAAGGCAACTAAATCAGATAAAGCCGGAAATTGGATGGTATACTTAGACCCTATAGAAGTATCTACTATAGGAAAAGACATGGTCATACAAGGAAAAACGGAGCAGATTCTTACAGATATAGTGGTAGGAGAAGTATGGATATGCTCTGGACAGTCCAATATGCAATGGGAAACTGATAAGATTCCAGAGGTTAGAGGTTTGGTTCCTTTTGTGAAAAATATCAGAAGTTTTGAAGTAGAAAGATCTGTTTCATTTAAAGAGAAATCCATGATGAACGGTCAATGGAAGGCAGTGCATCCCTCAAGTGCTGTGGCATTTTCCTTTGCCTACTTTTTAGAAGATTTAGCAGATGTTCCTGTTGGCATTATTCATACTTCTTGGGGAAGTTCCTCATTAGAAGCATGGATGCCTTATGATATGGTTGAAGATGTTCCGCACTTCAGCCAAATAATGGAGGATTTCTCAAAAGACACGACTCGTATAAAGAAGATTGGGAAAATTCTAGAAAAGCAAGGAGACTGGGAGACAAAAGAAGATATCTATCTAAGGAGACAGCCTAGTATATTATATAACGCCATGCTTCACCCCTTAATTCCCTTTAAAGTAAGGGGAATGCTTTGGTACCAAGGGGAGCGTAATACCAGACATATGAGCGGTCTTCCAGAATACGATGAAAGAGTATGGTTTCACCAAGTATGTGGTATGAAAGATTACGGAGAAGTATTGCAAAAATGGATATTGAACCTTAGGGGAAGATGGGGAAATCCAGATATGCATTTTATGGTGGTAATGCTCCCTGGTTTTGGCAAAGGCACTTATCAACAGAAAGAAATAGACCCAGAAAGTCCATCTGAACTTTCTTGGGCATGGATGCGGGAATCTCAGTTAGCCACATTGTCATTGCTTCACACCTCTGTTATCAATACTATAGACTTGGGAGAAGTTGATAATGTGCATCCTAAAGATAAACTACCCATCGGGCAAAGAGGCGCTTTATTGGGTGCCAAATATACGCTTGGAGACAATATAGAGGCTTTAGGTCCCAAAATGTCATCCGTAGAGCTAGTAGAAGATAAAATCATTGTGCATTTTGAAAACGCAACACAATTACAAACTTTAGATGGTAAAAGCCCAACAGCATTTTGGATTGCCAATGAAGACAAAAAATGGGTGAAAGCAGAGGCTAAGATAGAAGAGGAACAAGTGGTTTTAAGTGCTCCAAAACTCAAAAATCCAAAGTATGTACGTTATGCTTTTGCTGGAAAGCCAAAGGTTAATTTAGTGAATGCTTTAGGCTTACCTGCCTATCCTTTTAGAACAGACAAGTGGGATAATTAAACAATAAGATAAAACGATAAAAATTTATAAAAATGAATAAACTGTATAAAAACCTCTTCATAACATCTTTGATGTTGATTTTATTTGGTTCATGCAATACAAAGAAAAAAGAAAAAGAAGTAGCTACCGCAGCCTACGATGGTAGTTGGGAATCATTGCAGCAAATGCCTGTTCCGGATTGGTTCAATGATGGTAAAATTGGAATTTTTATCCATTGGGGGCCTTACAGTGTAATCGGCTATCGCAAAGGCGGTAGAGGTTACGCAGAACACGTTCCCAAAATGATATACCGAGAACCTGAGCACTATTACTCTGTTGTGAAAGCGCGTTGGGGGGCTAACCCACCAGAGTTCGGCTACAAAGACATGATTCCTGAATTCAAGGCAGAAAACTGGAATCCGGATGAGTGGGCAGAACTTTTTGCTGAAGTTGGTGCTAAGTACGTGGTTTTGACAGCAGAGCACCATGATGGTTGGGCCAATTGGGATTCAGACCTTACCCCATGGAATGCAGTTGACAAAGGGCCAAAAAGGGATTTGGTTGGTGATTTAGGTAAGGCAGTAAGAAAGCAGGGTTTAAAATATGCGCCATCCTACCATCGGGAGCGTCATAGCTCTTTTTTTGCTGAAGAGCTTTATGTTGTTGATGCTCAGCCAATTCCAGATATCGCCAAAGAGATTGAGAACATGCCAGAAGCCGCTTCTCTGTATGGACCTTTCGGTTTTTCAGAAGAATATGTCGATGATTATGTGGCGCGATGGAAAGAAATAGAAGAAAAGTACCAACCAGATATGTTGTGGGTGGATGACTTTCCTATCTATACTAGAGGCGGCAACAATGTACGCCAAGGTCAAGCCAAACCAGTCATTCAATATTTCGATGATAAGGTACGCGGTATGATTACTGATTTTATGAACCAGGGGGCAGCTAAAGGTCAGGCTGTTTATGTTAACAATAAAGGAAAAAACCGTAACTGGCCTGATGGCGTAGGTTGTTTAGAAAAAGATAATTTAAAATTAAAAGTTATTGGTCCTAAATGGCAAAGCTGTACCACCTTTGGAACATCATTCGGGTATTTAGAAAATGACACCTATAAAACTGTAGAAAGCGTCATCCATGAAATGGTGGAGGTGATTAGCCGCAATGGTAATTTTCTTATCAATATAGGACCAAAAGCTGACGGTAGCATTGTTCCTGAGCAAGAAAAACGTTTAAGAGCTATGGGCGAATGGTTAAAGATAAATGGAGGGGCTATATATGGCAGTAGATACTGGAAGATCAATGACCAAGAAGAAGGACAGCTGTCTTTCACTACCAAAGGGAAAAATATATATGCAATCGCAAAAGCCAAACCAACAAAACCATTTGTTCTAAAGGGAACAAAAGGTTGGACAAAGGAAAATGTAAAGTCTGTTCGTTTGTTAGGATCAGAAGCTAAGGTTGGTTATGTCATTAATGAAGCAGGGTTGACCATAACACCACCCAAAGATTTAGGTGTTAGTCAATATGCTTGGTCGTTTGAAATCGTTACCGATGCGGAACAACATACTCCAAACGTTATCCAAAAAAATGTAGACAAGGCGTTTGAAGGAACTAAGAAGGTAGACTTAGAGGGTAATCATCAATAGATAATTAGTATTTTAATGCATACACCAATTAAACATCTGATTTTATTATTCGTTTCACTGTTGGGAAATCTTTTTTTAGCATCAAGTATTTATGCGCAACACTCTCATGAATTAAGTGGTTATTCCGCTACACATCATCCAGATAGGATTAACATTAGTATTAAGGATAATCCGGCATATTCCTTTGCGGTTACTTGGAGAACTGATAGTATCATTGTAGCCTCAATGGTAGAGTTGGCAGTTGCTTCTGATTCAGCTACTGCTATGAAGGATGAAGTTGCCCCTTTTGAGATGCCTAACCGTGTATCTTATCAAGCAAGTACGGAAGCACTGGAATTTGAAGGGCACAAAACACTGCATCACTCCTACAATTTTTCAGAACTTATCCCAGAAACACTTTATGCCTTTAGGGTAGGTGATGGTACTATTTGGAGTGAGTGGTTTCAATACCGTACAGCATCGGATAAGAATGAAGCTTTTTCCTTTATTTACCTTGGTGATGCTCAAAACAATCTTAAGTCTATGTGGAGCAGAACGATAAGACAAGCTTTTATTTCTGCTCCAGATGCAGGATTCATTTTACATGCAGGTGATTTAATTAACGATCGCCATGCATGGGAGTGGGATGAGTGGTTTCAAGCAGGAAGTTTTATACATAGTATGATACCTGTAGTACCTGTAGCGGGTAATCATGAGCATTATAGAGATTCTATAGGCGAGCCTATTTATTTGATGCATAATTGGACTCAGCAATTTACCCTGCCAGAAAATGGGCCATCATCTTCGCAAGAAACAGATTATTATTTTGATTATCAGGGGGTCAGATTTATAGTGCTCAATTCCTCTTTATTTAGGGAAAACATTTTATACCGAGAAGAGCAAAAGAAATGGCTTCACAGTATTTTGAGTAATAATTCCAACAAATGGACAATTATTTCCTACCACATACCAATAAACGACACGATTCTTTTAAAAGAACTTAAACCGATTTTGGAAGAATACGATGTAGATATGGCTCTTCAGGGCCATATTCATAGTTACAACAGAGGGATAACGTGGAATGATGAAGTCTACGAAAAAGGACCTGTTTATACCGTCTCAGTTTCAGGCCCAAAGTTTTATGATGTAAAAGATTTGAATGGGTTCAACATGATTAGAAGTGGCAGTCATAAGCAGTTGTATCAGGTGATAAATGTTAGTGCAAATACAATAAATTACAAGGCCTATACTACCACAGGAGTGTTGTATGATGAATTTGAAATCATTAAAGAAAATGGAAGAAAAGTGTTTTTAGATATTATGAAGGATTAATTTATCGGCTTATACTTGATTGATTGAAGCCACTTCAATCATCTGTAGATGCCCAGACTCAATTTGCTTACAAAACAATTGAAAAAGATAATCATGCAAAAAATAGTTCTATTTCTTCTGCTATTAGTGGCCTTTTCCTGTAGACAAAAGCCTCAACAGCAGGAACCAGTTCGGTCTACGTTTGATTTGACCAGACCTAAATTATTTATATCATATGTGATGATCTAGGTTATGGAGACGTGCAAGGGTTGGCACCAGAGACCTCAAAAATTCCAGATAATGCAGGAGAAGATAGTTATAGTTTGTACCCGATATTAAGAGATGAAAAACAGAATAAAAATCTAAGAGGTGCAGTAATTCACCATTCGGTTTTAGGTCATTTCGCTATTCGTGATGGGAAGTGGAAACTGAATATGTTACGTGGTTCTGGTGGTTCTTTGGAGCCAACATTAATAAACCCTGGGCCAAAAGAAGCTATCTATGAACTTTACGATATGGAAAAAGATCCTGAAGAAACAACGAATCTTTATTATGAATACCCTAAAGTGGTTGAAGGGCTTATTGTACAACTAAGAAAAATCATCAAAAATGGTAGGTCTACCCCTGGACTTCACCAGGACTATGTTAAAGGTGGGTGGGGGAATTTATGTGGTTAACTGAAAACTAGTTGAATGATGGTTCTTTTGTTAAAGAGGATATAAAGCCATCATCAGTTAATAACAAATAATATGAAATATTTTAATCGAAAAGAATTCTCCTAGGCTCTGCCTCTGGGTTTCCGTTGAAATTGTCATTACATTCCTATGCTGAACTTGCTTCAGTAAAAACCAAAATTCTTTATTTTTAGTCGTCACTTATTTATTGGTTATAACACCAGTATTTTCTCAGTATAAAGAATTTAAAACGCCTTAAATAAATTCTGAAGAATGGTAAATAATGAACCAGTCAAAGTAGGATACTAAAGAATTACTTAAAATCTAATATTTAAGCCTTAGCTTGTATGTTTAAACCAAATAATAAAAACAAAACACCTTCCATTTTACTACCAACAGCTTCTCGTAATTTAACAAAAGCTTTGGTCATGTGAGCTTCAACAGATTTAACAGAAATATTCAAATATTCAGCAATTTCTATATTACTAAGGCCCTCTTGTTTACTTAATAAAAATGTTCGTTTACATTTTGTAGGTAGGTTTTCAATTTCTCGTTTTACTAGAATCATTAGTTTTTCTAACGATTTTTCGTCTTCTTCTTCAACAACAAAACTTAATGCGTCAATATATTTTTTATCTAACGGAACAACAGACTTTAAATTTCTATTTTGGTTGAGGAATTCATTGTAAACAGATCTGTATAAATAGCTTTTAACAGCAAAGTCGTCTTTAAGTTTTAAGCGGGTTCTCCAAATACTTATAAATACATTTTGAACAATATCTTTCGCTAAATCACGATCGTTAGTGAGCCCATAAGCATAAGAACAAAGCATGTTATGATACGTGTCTACCAAAAAAGAATATGCTTTAGAATTACCTTTTTTAAGATTATGTATTAACTCTATATTATTCATAAAAACAACAAATACAATATTATAAATTTGATAATAATGAAGGGGAGATATTGCGAAAATAGAAAAAAGTTACTAAAAAAGTTAGGGTTGTGTAAAATTATTGTGTTTTAGTAATATATCAAACCTAAAGATGATTTCTAAACAGATACAAAGGCTAATAATTCAATACCTTAATAAACAGGCTACTCTTTTAGAAAGAGAAGAACTAGAACTATGGCTTGAAAATCCTAAAAACTATGAGTTGTTTAAAGGGTACTTAAAAATTAACTATCTAATCGATTTAAATATGGATATGTTTGATGTTGATGACTCAAAAAAGAAACTACTCGAGTTAATTGATAAAGAAAAAAAGGTATATAGATTACATAAGTATTTCAATGTGTTGAAGTATGCAGCTGTTGTTATTCTGTTTATAGGAATAGGCTACTTATATCAAAATGGATATTTTACACAAACTTCAGAAATTATTATTCCTGCAGAAAGTATTACACTTCAATTAGAAAATGGAGATATAAAGATTTTGAATGATGACGGTACATCTCAGGTTGTAGATGCAAATGGAAACATAGTTGGTAATCATGAAGGAAATCAATTAATTTATAGCAATAAGATTGATAAAAAAACTTTAGTGTATAATACATTAAAAGTTCCATATGGGAAACGTTTTAAAATTCAATTATCAGATGGTACCAATGTTCATTTGAATGCAGGAACTTCCTTAAAATATCCAATAAAGTTTATTAAAGGAGAAAATCGTCAAGTATTCTTAGATGGCGAAGCATATTTTTCGGTAACTAAAGATGCATCACACCCATTTATAGTGAATGCAGATGAAGTAAACATAAGGGTTTTAGGAACACAGTTTAATGTGTCTTCGTATACAGAAGATAGTAAAATAAGTACTGTTTTAGTAGAAGGTTCTGTAGATGTTTATCAAAAAGGAAATACCTACAATTCTAAAACTGCAACAAATCTAAAACCAGGTTTTAAAGCTGCATGGCAAAAACAAAATAATCAAATAGCTGTAGAAGCAGCAGATATAGAAATGCATACTGCTTGGATTAACGGTAAAATTGTATTTAGGCATATTCCTTTTAAAAACATCATAAAAAAATTAGAACGCCATTATGATGTCGTTATAATAAATAATAACAAAGAATTAGGAGAAAAATTTGTTACTGCTAGTTTCGATATAGAGACTATTGAAAATATTTTCGAAATATTGAATGTTAGTTACAATATAAATTATTCTATTAATAATAATCAAATCATAATTAATTAACTATTAAAACAACTTGCCTATGAATTAAAACAAACAAACTAAAAAAGAATATCACTTAATTTTTATTTGCCTTTAAAAACAACATTATTTCAATTTTTTTAGGCTAATAAAAAAGGAAGATGCTAGGAACATCTTCCAATTAATAAGATAGTGATTAAATTAATTAACCACATAATACATAACAAAAATATGAAAAAAGTATTTAAGTTAAGGGAGTTCGCTTCTTTTTCATTAAAATTTGACTTAAAGATGAAACTCACCACACTCTTAATAATTGTAGCGTTATTTCAACTACAGGCTAACGAGTCATATAGTCAAAAAACGAAGATTACCCTCGACCTTGAAAATGTAAGTGTAGAAAATGTACTGGATAAAATTGAATCTCTTACAGAATTTAAATTTTTCTATTTCGATAATGAGGTAGATTATAAACAAAAGGTTTCTTTAAAAGTAAAAAAAGAACCTATCTCAAAAGTCTTAAAAAGATTATTTGCTAATTCTAATATCGAATTTGTGGTTTTAGACAAACAAATTACACTTAGAGTTAAAAAAATAACAGTAGAAGACTTAAACTTAAAGTCTTCAGAAGTTAAAAAAGAAGATAATAGACAAGAAATAAGTATTACAGGGACAATTACAGATGCAAATGGACAACCATTACCAGGAGCAAACATCATAGAAAAAGGAACAAAAAACGGTACACAGACCGATTTTGATGGAAATTTTTCAATGACAGTCACCGATGAAAATGCTATACTCGTTATTTCCTATTTAGGTTTTTTAACAAGTGAAATTTCTGTAAATGGGCAAAAAACAATTAATGTTAGTTTAAGTGAGGACTCAGCGAAATTAGAAGAAATCGTTGTAGTTGGTTACGGTTCGCAAAAAAAGGTAAACCTTACGGGATCTGTAGTAAGTGTAAAAGGTGACGATATCAATAAACGTCCAATTACACAAGGATCACAGGCATTACAAGGTATAGCTTCAGGAGTTCAAATCAATACTAATTCTGGAGAACCAGGTAATGACAACGCATCAATAAGTGTAAGAGGTATAGGTACCTTAAACAACTCAAATCCTTTAGTTTTAATTGATGGTATAGAAGGCCCGTTAAACAGTATCAATTCAAACGATATTGAAACTATTAACGTATTAAAAGATGCAGCTTCTGCGGCTATTTATGGAACAAGAGCGGCAAATGGTGTTATATTAATTACCACAAAAAGAGGAAAAACAGGGGCGCCATCAATTACTTTTAATTCTTCTTACGGTATAACCTCTCCAACCGTTTTAGCAAATACGGTAACAGATACTAGAACATATTTAGAAACCTATGTTGAAGCTGCTGCTTATTCTGGTAGAAATCATTCTTTTACACCAGAATTGATTGATGAAATTTCAGCTTTAGGGTCTAAAGACTGGTTAGATGATTATGTTAATAGTGGTTCAATACAAAATCACGATTTATCAATTTCAGGCGGGACAGAAAATGTTAAGTACCGTTGGTCTACAAGTTATTTAGATCAAGATAGTTTTTTAGAAGGAGGTTATTATTTAAAACGATTAAACACCCGTTTAAATTTAGATGTTAAATTAAATGATAAAATTATAATAGGTACATCGTTATCCTTTGTTAATAGTGATAACAGACAAGCAACTAAAAATGATGCACCAGCTAATAGTACCCAACGTGGTATACCTGAAGGAGAAGGAATAATTCCTAGTTTTTCAAATGATGGAAACAAAGGAAGCTTTTTATTTACCATACTTAACGTGAGTGCGCCAAATGGGTTTGTTTATGATGATCTTGGACGATATGGAGGTACAGGTGGTGAATCAACAAGATCGCAACGTCATAACCCACAAGCATTAATTGATAATCAGTGGGTTGATATTGATAGAAATGAGTTTTTAGGAAATGCATTTATTGAATATGAACCCATTGAAGGTCTTAAGTTTAGGTATACATCTGCGATAAACTTTCAACAAGAATCATATAAAGATACACGTTTAGAGCACGAACAATATGACAGATTTGGTAATAGATCGGCACTTCGAGAAGAAGGTAGTTTGTTAATTACTAGAGAATCGACAATATATAATAGAACAAATTGGTTACAAGCTAATTATGAAAAATCTTTTGGAGATCATAATTTTAATTTTCTAGTTGGTGCTAACCAAGAAACCTCAGAAATTAGAAGAACTGCAACCTTCGAAAAAGGGTTTGGATCAACTTCGTTGGTTAAAGTAGGTAATGGTACAGAAGCTGTAGATTTAAATAATTATGATGGAGAATGGGGCTTACAGTCAGTTTTTGGGAGATTAAACTATAACTACAAAGATAAATATTTACTAGAAGCAAATATTAGACGAGATGGGTCTTCAAGATTTGGTTCAGAGAATAGATGGGCTACTTTCCCGGGTATATCTGCTGGATATGTAATTTCTAATGAAAATTTTTGGAAAAGTGAGTTTCTTAGCCATCTAAAGTTAAGAGGATCGTGGGGGAGATTAGGTGTTCAAAGTACAAACTTGTACCCATTCGCATCAGAAGTTCTTTTAGGATCTGATTATAATGGAGTATCTGGCGCATCTTTAAATAAACTAGGGAATCCAAATTTACAATGGGAAGAAACCACAGTTACAGATATTGGTATCGATCTTAAGTTTTTTGGTGGAAAAGTGTCTCTAGAAGCAGATTATTTCTTTAAAGAAAGTGAAGGAATATTAACAGATTTAGCCAATCCACTTACTTCAGGAATTGATTCTGATATATCAGTGAATGCAGCTTCAATTGAAAATGAAGGATTTGATTTAACCCTTAATCTACGTCATAATATTGACGATTTCAAAATGTCAGCTGGTTTAAATTTAACGCACGTTAAGAACAAAGTAACTTCTGTAGATCCTAGTTTATCTGGCGAAGACGATCGAAGACGAGTAGGTCAAGGTTGGTGGATTAGAGGAGAAGCTATTAATTCTTTTTTCGGTCATGAATTTGGAGGTATCTACCAAGTAGAAGATTTTGATACTAATGGCGATTTACTAGAGCCTTTAGACTTTAGCTGGTTAGGAAGTAATACGCCAAGACCTGGAGATATTAAATATACCGATCAAAACAATGACGGCGCAATCAACGAAGCCGATATGGCTGTAATAGGTAATCCAAACCCAGAATGGATATATGGTTTTAGTTTTGATTTTGAATATAAAGGATGGGATTTAGGTATGCTATTCCAAGGTACTGGTACTGCAAATTCATTAGTAAATAGATATACAGGTAATTTTGGGCATTCAGGTTTAAGAGAATATTGGTTAGACGGTTGGACTGAGGAAAACCGAAGCAATACGGTACCAAGAATATTTGTTGACAGAGATGGTTGGAATGGAAACACTATTGAAGGTGTTGGTCAACTTGCACAAACCTCTAATTGGATAATTGATAGACAATATTTAAGATTAAAGAATATTGTAGTTGGCTATACTATTTCAGAAAAGCTTGCAGAGAAATTATTTGTTGATTATTTAAGGATTTATTTAAGTGGGCAAAATTTATGGACTAATTCAAAATTAGATGATTTAGATCCTGAAAGAAATGCATTCACCAATCACTTTGCTGCTACATTACCACAGGCTAAAGTTGTGACACTTGGAGTTAACTTAAAATTTTAAAAAAGACATATTATGAAATTAATAATAAAAATATACGTATTACTGATGCTTATTACCACAGCGTCATGTGATGATAATATAGAATTAGTGCCTATAAATTCTGTTGATGCTGATAGTTTTTATACATCAGTTGAAAATTTAAATGCAGGTTTGTATGGTATCTATGATGCATTACAACTTGAAGGTATGTATGGAGAACAAGTGCTGTTAGATGGTTTGAGTGATAATTGCATAGTCGATGATACTTTTGCGCCAGATTTTGCAACTTTTGCAGCAGGTAATCAAGTTGAAGTTTCACGTACATTTATAAGCCTTTATCAAGATCCTTATGTTTTAATACAACGCGCAAATTTATTATTAGATAACGCAGATGGAATACAAGGAATATCTAATTCTGATTTAGAATTAATTAAGGCAGAGGCAAAAGGGTTACGCGCTTTAGCATATATGCGATTGGTTTACTTGTTTGGCGATGTACCTTTTACAACAACTTCTATAGGTAGAGATGAATCTTTGCAAATAGATAGAACAAACCGTGATACCATTATTGATTTTATTCTAGCTGAATTTGCTGATGTCGCAACTGTTTTAGGAGCAACATCTTCAGATGGCAGATTAACATCACAGGCGATTCTAGGTTTGCATGCAAAAGTGATGCTATATGAAGCTAGATTTGGTAATAAAACTTGGTCAGAGGCTCTTAGTGCAATCAACGCATCAATAGCAGCTGCTAATAGTGGAGGACATACTTTAGTAGATACAGATACTCCTGAAAATGATTACAAATCATTATTTACCGAAAATGGAGAATCAAATTCTGAGTATATTTTTTCAGTAAAATATAATTCTATTGACTTATCAAACTCTTATCAAGAAAGATACTCGTGGCAAGCAGGAGTGCTACTTATGTATGTGCACCAAAACTTTGCAGATACTTTCGACTATGCAGACGGTTCAGATTACAACCCGGCTGATAATACATTTGTAGGAAGAGACCCTAGGTTAAGTGTTAACGTGATGCACGAAGGCCTTACTTTCGATGGTTTAACTTATAATGGTACAGATGTAGGCGGTTTTGTTGGAGCTAACTCACCAGGAACTGCTACAAACTTATTTCTTTATAAGTTTATTTCTACCGACTTTTCTTCAACCTTTAACCTAGGGACATTAGATGTACCTGTGCTGCGTTATGCAGATTTATTATTGATGCAGGCAGAAGCATTGAATGAAACCAATGCAGATGGTCATGCACCACTAAATTTAGTTAGAGATAGAGCTGGATTGCCTGCATTAGTAGGTCTTTCACAAGGAGATTTAAGAAACGAGATTATTCACGAACGCAGAGTAGAATTAGCATTTGAAGGGCAACGTTGGTTCGATTTAGCTACGCTAGGTATTGCTGATGTCATTAATGATATAGTTGAAGAAGCTGAATTTGTTGATAGAGGTTTTACCCCCAATAGAAATGAATTGTTGCCGATACCTCAAATAGAGCTTGAAGCAAACCCTAATTTGTTGCCACAAAATCCCGGTTATAATTAATTTTTAAAGTTTTGTTTGTTTAATTAGTTTTTAATGCTGCTTTGTTATTATTACAAAGCAGCATTTCATAAATAGAGCTAGACAAAAAATTAAAATAGATACCCCTCCTTATTTTTAAGAACCATTTTTTTAATGAATAGGGTTAGTTAAAAAATATTAACTGGAAGCATTAATGAGCTGTGGTTATAAAGAGTAATAAATACTTGCTTACACTTTGTTAAACCAGTAAAAAGGCACTTAGTTTAATAAAATTAATAAATAATTATAGTAAAGGATATATGCTTTTAAATAACTTACTAAGTAGAATATATAAAAATTCAGTTAGAATTATCATAGTAACGATTCTATTTCTACAACAAAACGTAAATGCACAAAAAAAACTATTCGTTTTTACAGGCCAATCTAATATGGCTGGAAGAGCAGCAATAGAAGAAGTAGATTTTAAAAAAATACCTAATGTCTATTTACTTAATAATGAAGGCGATTTTATTCCAGCACACAATCCATTAAACCTGCATTCAAATATTAAAAAAGAAACCTATCGGCAACGTTTAGGCCCCGTATATTCTTTTGCAAAAGCAATACATCGAGCATACCCTAAAGATTCTATTCTACTAATAGTAAACGCTAGGGGAGGAACAGCTATTGAGCGTTTTATGAAAGGAGATTCTACAGCGTATTACAAAAAAACAATTGACCGTATAAAGCATGCACAACAAAAAGAACCATCCGCAACATTAGAGGCTATTGTGTGGCATCAAGGCGAATCTAACAGAAATAATTATCAAACATACCTTCCAAATCTAAATAAACTTATCGCAGACTACAGAGCAGATTTAAACAGCCCAGATCTTCCATTTATATGTGGACAATTAGGATTCTGGAACCCAGAATATGAACACATACGCAATGAGATTTCAAAAATAGAAGCAACCATACCTAATGCTTTTTTAGTGTCTTCAGACGGGCTCACCAATTTTGATGAACATCATTTTAATAGCAAATCTCAACGTTTGTTAGGACTCCGTTATGCCAAGAAATATTTAGAAATTAAAAATCTTCCCAATCATGACATTTTAAACGCCACCAATACAAGCTCTTTTGCTTCCTTAAAAGAAATGCTACAAAAACCAATAGACAATTACGTCATGGTAGCAGCCCATAGAGGAGATTGGCGCAATGCCCCTGAAAACTCATTACAATCTATAGACATGGCTATAGCAATGGGTGTAGATATTGTTGAAATTGATATCGCGGTAACAGCAGATAATATTCCTATTTTAATGCATGACAAAACATTAAACCGTACAACAAATTGTAAAGGTCTAGTTAAAGACCATACCTATGCATCTATATCAAAATGTAAATTAAAAGATGGTATAGATGATTTAACAGGAAGAAATATACCCACATTAGAGGAAGCTCTAAAAAAGGTAAAAGGAAAAATTCTTATTAATATAGATAAAGGAGAAGACCATATCCCTTTAGTTTATGCTCTTTTGAAAAAAACAAAAACCTTAGACCAAGCTATTTTTAGTAGTTATTATCCCTATGAAAAACTAAAAAATCTTTCAGGTAGCTTGATTGATAGTGTGCTCTACATGCCCAAAATAAAACACGATACTAAAGGACCTGAAAAATATTTAAAAACCTTTTTGAAGAATATCCAATCTGTAATTCTACAAACAAGAGCATTAACAGAACAAGATTCTTTGTTGCAAATGATACCTAATGCAAAAAGTGAAGGCTTGTGGTTATGGATGAATACATTAGAGCCTTTTCATAGCGCTGGGCATACCGATGAGAAAATAGTAGAAGACCCAGATACGCATTTAGGTTGGGTACTAGATCAAGGTACAACGATTATCCAAACAGATAGACCCCAAATAGTATTAGAATATTTAAGAAAAAAAGGATTACATAATTAATACAATACCAGCCGAATGAGATTATTTTTTATACTATGTTTTCTTAGTCTTAATGTTTTGTATGCCCAACAGGAAAAGAAACCAAAATTAGTAGTGGGCATTGTTATAGACCAAATGCGAGCAGAATACTTATACCGTTTTCAAGATAATTATTCAGAAGAAGGCTTTAAAAGACTATTAAAAGAAGGATTTAATGTAAAAAACACACACTACAATTATATACCAACCGCTACAGGGCCTGGACACGCTTCCATTTATACAGGAACAACACCAGAAAATCATGGTATTGTAAATAATGATTGGTATGATCGTGCGTTAAAAAAAATGACCTATTGTGCAGTTGATACAACAGTAACATTGGTAGATTCCGATAAAAAGCAAACACATAATTTTACAATAGGAAATAGATCACCAAGAAATTTAAAAACAACAACCATTACAGATGAGCTAAAATTATTTAGCAACGGCAGATCTAAAATTATAGGTATATCATTAAAAGATAGAGGCGCTATTTTTCCAGCAGGTCATTTGGCAGATGCAGCATATTGGTATAATATTGAAAACGGAAATTTTGTATCAAGTACATACTATACAAAGCAACTTCCAGAATGGCTCATAGCATTTAATAACAAACATAAAGCAGATTCTTTATTAAATCTTACATGGAACACTTTTTTGCCCATAGATAAATACATAAAAAGTGGAGTAGATAATGCAACTTTTGAAAAGGTTTATGAAGGAAGAGAAATACCTGTCTTACCATATAACTTAAAAAAACTTAGAAAAGATAATGGTAACTTTAAGCTACTTGCAGAAGTACCTTATGGAAATACATTAATAACTCAATTAGCTGCAGAGGCTATTAAAAAAGAAAATTTAGGACAAGGAAAAGAAACCGATTTTTTAACGATAAGTTATTCTGCTACAGATTACTTAGGGCATTATTTTGGAATTAGATCCAAAGAAGTAGAAGACACCTATGTTAGAATGGATCGCGAAATAGCTTTGCTTTTAAAAACATTAGATAAAGAAGTGGGTACTAACAATTATACTTTGTTTTTAACAGCAGACCATGGAGCAAGTGATAACCCCCATTTTTTAAAACAATCTAGATTACCTGGTGAATTTTATTCTCCAAAGAAGATAAAAGAAGAGCTGAACACCTATTTGTCCAGAGAATTTGGAGAATCAGACTATATTGCTTTTATCGATAAAACTCAGGTCTATTTTAATAAAATGACAACCCCTAAAGAATTAATAATTAAAAAAGCGGCCTCTTTTTTAAAAACAATAAAAGGAGTTAAAGCCGTTTTTACACCAAATGTACCAGAGAGCAGTTTGTATAAAAACAACATACAAAACGTAATTAATAACAGTTTTTATTTAGAAAATTCTGGAGATATTTTAATGCACTTTCATTCCGGTTGGATGGTAGAAAGACCATATGGAACAACACACGGTACTATGTATACAAGCGATACCCATGTGCCGTTATTATGGTACGGGCATAACATTCCAAAAGGAGAAACTGTAAAAAAATATGTGATTACACAAATTGCACCAACACTTTCCATGTTGTTAAATATACCATTGCCAAATACAAGTAATAGTAGCCCAATTGAAGAGTTGTTTAAAACAATAAAAAAATAACCAATCAGATTTGGCTTTAGAGACCAAGCGTATTAAATATCTTTCTAGTTGAGGTTTTTTATATGTTTATCAAATAACTTTTCTCGTCAGCCTTTTTATAAATATCCATGCTGAAAGTATAAAGCTGTGCAGGTTTTTTCGAAACACCTACCTGTTTTTCATTTAAAGCAATGATGTATTTTTTTTTAATTACTTTTCTTCTAAAATTTCTATTATCAATCTCAATACCTAATACCGCTTCATATAAATTTTGTAATTCGTTAATCGTAAACTTGTTAGGTAGTAATTTAAAAACTAAAGGCTCATGTAAAGATTTTAATTTCAAGTCTTCATGAGCTTCAGCAATTATTTGCTCATGGTCAAAGCCTAATTCCGGAAGGTTTAGAATAGGGAACCATTGCGGATTATATTTTCTGTTTTCTAAATTCACATCATTGGTAGAAATAAGAAAATAATAAGCGACAGTAAGAGTTCGTAAATTAAAATTTTCACTATCTGCCCAAATAATATCTTTAGGGTTCATAAGTCTATTAGGGCTTCCATAGGTCTTAAATTGCTTTTTATACAAATGATCCAGACCCGTTAATTCTTTCATAACTCTAGAAGCAGATTGATCTAAAGTCTCATTCTCAAACATGTGGTATCCTGTTAATTTAAAGTCATCAATGATTAGCTCATTACTGTCCTTAGATTTTAATTTTCGTTCTATAAGTAAAACATTTAAAGATTTTGAGCGAATATTAAATCCAAAGACGACGCAGTCTACAGAAATATTTGGAATTATTTTAGGATTCATAAGGGCAAATATAAAATTATAAAGAGCGATTATAAAAAACTTGATTATTTTTTTTAAAATGATATTGTTTTCATTAAAAATAATTTATATTTGAATTATAAACGTTATTTAGACGTTTAATAAAAACACCCTAAACTAATAAAGAACTAAGACCAATTTTAATGAATAATACCTTCTTATACGGTTTTTAAAAAATAGATTTTCATTGGCGAGATTATAAAAAATATCAAATAGCCATTCATTATGAAAACTAAAAAGATGAGAACAGTTTTAAAATAATTAATCCACTGTTGAGCATCATATATCATTTAGATAATAAATCCAATTTAGATTTAGCAAATCTTAAAAGCACTAACGAATCATAAAAGAAGAATAAACTATGGATATTGAAAAAGCACCGCAAGTTTTCGAAGACCTGAATGAAGAACAATTGCCAATCGCTAAGCATAAATTACACAAGTGGACTCATTTTTTAGGACTATATGCAGGTGAACATGTAGCAGCAACCGAATTTGTTATTGGTGCCACTTTTGTAGCACTAGGAGCAAAAACCATGGATATTCTCTTGGGGTTACTAATAGGTAATATATTAGCCATATTAAGTTGGTCATTAATAACGACTCCTATTGCGGTTGAGACTCGTATGAGTCTTTACACTTATTTAAACAAAATTGCTGGCGATAAAATGACCAAGCTCTATAATTGGGCGAACGTTATTATTTTTACAGTCATATCAGCAGCAATGATAACCGTATCGTCAACGGCGGTACGTTTTGCTTTCGATATTCCTGCCCAATTAAATTGGTATCCTACCAATTTATGGTTTGTATTAGTAGTTCTTATTGTTGGTATTGTAGTGGTTTTCGTTGCTATTTTTGGTTTTAATGCAGTTTCTAAATTTTCAGGAATCTGTGCGCCTTGGTTGTTTGTTATGTTTACTAGTGGAGCATTGGTACTCATGCCAGCCTTATCTTTAGAAGTAATAGGCAAGAGCATGTTAGGAGGCTGGGAAGATTTTATGGCTATCGGCAACCAATCTATTTGGACAGGTACTAATAGTAACGGAGAATCTGGCATAGGTCTATTAGAAGTTATTGGTTTTGCTTGGGCAGCCAATACCATAACCCATTTTGGATTGATTGACATGGCATTGTTTCGCTATGCAAAAAAGAAAACTTACGGATGGACAACCAGCTCAGGTATGTTGTTCGGACATTATATTGCATGGATAGCCGCAGGAATTATGGGAGCAGGTACCGCAGTACTCGTTGGGAAATCCATTGTAGCTTTAGATCCGGGAGATGTAGCTTATTACGCCTTGGGATGGTCTGGGTTTGTAATTGTAATCGTTGCAGGTTGGACCACAGCGAACGCTAATCTCTATCGCGCTGGTTTAGCAGCACAAGCTATATTTACACAATATTCAAGAAAAACAACCACATTGGTGGTAGGTTTGGTTACGGTAATCGTTGCCTGTTTTCCTTTTGTATTCACACAAATACTTCCACTATTAACTTACGCAGGATTATTGGTAGTTCCAGTAGGAGCCATTGTTTTTGCTGAACACCAGATTTTTCCAAGAATCGGATTAACCCGTTACTGGTCGTCGTATCGTCAACTCACCACTAGCACACCAGCAATTACCTCATGGGGTCTTGGCTTAATCTTTGGATTTGGATTAGACTTTTTAAATGTCATGTCATTTTATTATTTGTTCATCCCTACTTGGATCTTTACAATTTTAATTTACACCCTTTTAGCATCAAAATTCGGAGCGAAGGATAAATACCCTGAAGAAGAAAAGCAAGAAGAAATTCGTAACCAAAACATTGAAAAATATCAAGAGCAACAGGCAGAAACCGAACCAATTTTAATAAAAGACAATTCAATATTTACAAAACTCCTTCAAGGGATTGCCATACTGGTATTAGGAATTACTTTGGTTTTGGCAGGTATAACAATGTTCGCTAGCCCTGATGAAATAGTATATACATCAAATAGAGAGACATTTTATCAATATGCCTTTATATGCACTATCGTTTATTTTATAACAGCCTATTGGGCAATGCAAAGAAGAAATAAAAAACAAGAATAATGGATAAACCTATTCCACTAAATCAAGAAAACCTCTCGCAGATTGCAGAAGTAGTTTCTTGTCCAACCTATGATAGAAGTAAAGTTAATGCAGGAATTGTACATGTAGGTATTGGAGGTTTTCATAGAGCACATCAGGCTTATTATACCAACGAACTTCTTGAAAAAGGCGGACACCATAATTGGGGTATCTGTGGAATTGCATTATTGCCTTTTGATGATAAAATATATCAAGTATTAAAAAATCAAGATGGATTGTATACTGTCATGATTAAAGAATTGGATGGTAGTTTATCCATAAAAGTTATCGGATCTATTGTCGAATACCTGTTCGCTCCTAACAATCCTTTAATAGTGATAGAGAAAATGGCTGATCCAAACACCAGAATTATCAGTCTTACCATCACAGAAGGAGGTTATAACTACGACGAAGCTACAGGAGAATTCATTTTTGAGAATCCTAACATACAGCATGATTTAACACATCCCGATGCACCCAAAACTATTTTTGGATATCTGGCTCAAGCCTTTAAGCTAAGAAAAGAAAGAGGCACACAGGGTTGTACAATTCAGTCTTGCGATAATATTCAAGGGAATGGACATGTTACCAAGAAGATGGTATTAAGCTATATAAAAAAGGCAGAACCAGATTTGGTAGCATGGGTAAATTCTAATATAGCATTTCCCAACAGCATGGTAGATCGTATTACGCCAGTAACAACAAAAGATGATATTGAATTATTAAAAGATAAAACAGGCATTCAAGACGATTGGCCTGTAGTTTGCGAACCTTTTCTGCAATGGGTTATAGAAGATGATTTCAGCTCAGGAAGACCAGCATGGGAGGAAGTAGGTGCGCAGTTTGTAAGCGATGTAGCACCCTATGAGCGTATGAAATTGAGCTTACTAAATGCCGGACATTCAGTGCTAGGTATACTAGGAGCATTAGTAGGTTACAATACAATAGACGAAGTAGTCAATGATTTAGATATTAAAACATTCTTGATTACTTTTATGGATAAAGAAGTTACCCCATCACTTGGTGAATTAAAGGGTATAGACCTTAAAAGTTACAAAGCATCTTTAATCGAACGATTCGGCAACCAAAATATTAAAGATCAAGTCACTCGCATTTGCTCAGAAAGTTCTGCGAAAATCCCCAAGTTTCTATTGCCTACAGTTAAATATCAGCTTTCAAATGAGGGCGAATTTAGCTATTCAGCATTAGTAATAGCAGCATGGGCGATATATAATAAAGGGCTAAATGAAAATGGAGATTTGTTAGAAATCTCAGACGCTATGAAGGATGAATTAAAGCAAAAAGCATTAATGTCAATAAACAATCCAAAGTTATTTCTAGAACTAGAGTCTGTTTTTGGTGTATTGAAAGAATCAAGTCAATTTGTGGAAGCTTATGAAAGAGCCTATAATAAAATCGTAAAGTATGGTATAAAAAAGTGTGTTAAAGATATAAATAGCAGTCTTAAAAAATAATTTAGAAAACAAAAACTAATCGTGATGAAAAAAAAGCAATAGTTGTGAAAGCCCTTTTCTATGTGTTCATTAATTATTACCAGTAATTTGGAAGCGTATAATTTAATACCATTGATATGAAAAACTTTAGTTTAGTCATCATTTATTTATTGGTTATAACACCAGTATTTTCTCAGTACAAGGAATTTAAAACCCCTCAAATAAATTCTGAAGAATGGCAGATAATGAACCAGTCAAAACAGGATACTAAAGAATGGTTTAAAGATGCTAAGTATGGCATGTTTATTCATTGGGGACTTTACTCCAACCCAGGAGGGATTTGGAAAGGAGAAAAAATTCACACTATGCGACCACCTCATATAGCAGAGTGGATTATGTATGCTGCTAAAATACCAAGAGCAGAATATGAGCAATTAGCAAAACAATTTAATCCAACAAAATTTGATGCTGAAGAAATTGCGAAACTAGCAAAAGACGCGGGGATGAAATATATTGTTATTACCTCCAAGCATCATGATGGATTTGCCCTATTTGATTCAAAAGTGAGCGAATACGACATTATGGATGCCTCCCCATTTAAAAGAGACATTATAAAAGAGTTACATGCAGCATGTAAAAAGTACGGATTAGAGTTTGGACTCTATTATTCGCATAATATAGATTGGCACGATGCATCAGATAACCAATCTGAATTGAGTGCCAAACTGAATCCAAACATTTCAGAACACGCAAAAACTTTTGGGTCTAACACTTGGGATCCAAGTCCTAATAGCTATGAAGATTATCTAAAAGACAAAGCGCTTCCGCAAGTAAAAGAGATAATGACTCAATATTCAGATTTAAAATTACTTTGGTATGATATGCCTTGGAGAATGAATGCAGAGCAATGTTATGACTTTTATAAAGTAGTATATGATATTCAACCACAGGTTTTAGTTAATGAACGTATAGGGCAAGGTTTTGGAGACTATTTAATACCTAGCGATAACGAAATTCCATTAGCCTATGGAGATGAGCAAAAACCTTGGGAAACCGTAGGGACTTTTAATAATTCATGGGGTTACAATTCCTATGATAATGATTGGAAATCGCCCATAGAAGTACTTTATTGGTTAGCAGAAGTTGTTTCAAGAGGAGGGAATTATATGCTCAACATTGGCCCGACAGGAGAAGGTGAGGTGCCAATAGAAAGTGTAAAGAATTTAAGAGAGATTGGTAAATGGTTATCAGTAAACGGAGAAGCTATCTATGGGACTAGGAGGTGGAAAATTATTCGTGAAGGAACAACCAGTTTACATTATAAAGATACAGAAGACAGGGCAGAAAAAGGATTTCAAAATAATTTTACTAAAGAAGATTTTTGGTTTACTCAAAAAGATAATAATGTTTATGCCATTTCTTTAGCTAAACCCGAATCAGAAATAGTTATAAAATCGTTAGAACCTTCAGTAGGAACCGTTAAAAATGTAGAGGTTTTAGGAGTAGGGAAGGTTAAATATAAACAGGAAAAAGATGGTTTAATTGTCAAAATACCAAAAGATTTCCTGTCAGAAAACGGTTTTGTAGTGAAATTAGAATTATAAAAAATAGTACAAAAAAATGTGCTAAAGATATCATTAGTAATAGTTAGAATAATTTAGAAAATAAAATTAATCATGATGAAAAAAATAATAGTTGCCAAAGCCCTTATTCCTATTCTTGTTTGTGTTTTCTTATTATCATGTAAGGAAAATAAAAAGGAAGAAACAATTCAAGTTGAAAGTGTAAATTATTTAGAAGAATCTAAAGAAGATTTTAATAAAAGGATGACCTGGTGGCGAGAAGCAAAGTTTGGTATGTTTATTCACTGGGGCCCTTATGCAGTTCCAGCAGGTATATACAAAGGAGCTGAGGTTGATCATATAGGTGAGTGGATTATGGACACTGCTGAGATTCCTATTAGTGAGTACGAAGAATTTGCAAGACAATTCAATCCTGTAGATTTTGATGCAGATAATTGGGTTAGTATAATGAAAAAAGCAGGAATGAAGTATGTTGTGATTACATCCAAACACCATGACGGGTTTTCTTTAGGAGACTCAAAAGTATCAGAATATGATATGGTGGATTATACCCCGTATGGAAAAGATATTTTAAAACAATTATCTGAAGCCTGTAAAAAACAAGGAGTTAAGTTTGGTGTATACCATTCCATTATGGATTGGCATCACCCACAAGCACAAGCAATTAATGAACCCAAGTATAATGTTTGGAGAAAGGACAGCACAAAGGCTAATCCTAAATTTCCAATATACTACGAAGAGTATTTAAAGCCTCAGTTAAAAGAATTAATAACAAACTACGACCCAGAAATTCTTTGGTTTGATGGCGAATGGATTCCAGCATTCACACATGAGCAAGGTCAGGCCTTATATCAATATGTTCGATCTTTAAAACCAGATATTATCATTAATAATCGTGTAGATAAAGGACGTCAAGGTATGCAAGGCATGAGTAAAGATGATCTAAACTATGCAGGAGATTTTGGAACACCAGAGCAAGAGATTTTAGAAGGCACTTCCACATTAGATTGGGAATCCTGTATGACTATGAATGACACCTGGGGATACAAGAAAAATGACGAAAATTGGAAATCTGTAAAAACATTGATTCATAATTTGATTGATGTAGCAGCCAAAGGAGGTAACTACCTTCTTAATGTAGGTCCAACCGCCGAAGGGCTTATTCCTGCACCAAGTGTTGAACGATTAGAACATATAGGTGAATGGCTTAGCGTAAACCACGAAGCAATATTTAGTACAGAAAGATTAGCAAAAAACTATAAACAAGGAGAAACAATAAAATACACCAAAAAGAAAGGAGAATCCGTTTATTTTGCAATTTCTATAGAAAAACCTGAAGATGAAATAATATTTAATTATGTGCAACCAAATGCCGATTCAGAAGTTAAGCTTTTAGGCTCAAATGTGCCCTTGAAATGGCAATTTGTAGAAGGCAAAGGATTAACTGTTGAGGTGCCTAAAGCTGTATTAGAAGAAGTTGGAGAAACCGAGGCTTGGACTTTTATGATTGAAGGAAAAGAATTATAGCATGATCCATTTGCACAGTAAAATACTAACAATATTGTACCTGAATTATTTGAATTTAGAAACAATAAAACTAGCGGTATAAAAAATAATCAAGATGAAAAACAAATCAATAATAGTAAAAGCCTTTATTCCTGTTCTTATTTGTGTTTCCTTACTATCATGCAAGGAAAATAAAAAGGAAGAAATAACCCAAGTTGAAGATGTAAATTATTTAGAAGAGTCTAAAGAAGATTTTAACCAACGAATGGCCTGGTGGCGAGAAGCAAAGTTTGGTATGTTTATTCATTGGGGGCCTTATTCTGTAGCAGGAGGAGAATATAAAGGAGAAACTATTGCAGGTTGGGTAGGCGCAGAATGGATTATGAACGATGGAGAAATTCCTATTAAGGAATATGAGAAATTTTCAAAACAATTTAATCCCACTAATTTTGATGCCGATGCCTATGCCAAATTGATGAAAGATACAGGCATGAAATATGTGGTAATCACATCCAAACATCATGATGGATTCGGATTATGGGACTCTAAGGTCTCAGACTATGATATTGTTGACTTTTCACCCTACGGAAAGGATATTTTAAAACAACTGTCAGAAGCTTGTAAAAAATATGGAATCAAATTTGGCCTCTATCACTCTATTATGGATTGGCACCATCCACAAGCACAAGCTATTAATGAGCCAAATTATAATGCGGGAGAAAAAGATAGTACGCTATACAATCCAGAATTCCCAAAATACTATGAAGGTTATTTAAAAGTACAGTTAAAAGAACTGATAGATAATTATGACCCCGAAATTCTTTGGTTTGATGGCGAATGGATTCCGGAATACGACCACGAAAATGCCTTAGACCTTTATCAATACGTACGGTCGTTAAAACCAACTATTATAATAAACAATCGTATAGATGTAGGTAGGCAAGGTTTAATGGGAATGAACAAAGAAGGAGAAGATTTTGTAGGTGATTTTGGAACTCCAGAAAAAGAAGTTTTAGCAGGCACATCTACTTTCGACTGGGAAGCTTGCATGACAATAAATGATACTTGGGGGTACCGTAAATCAGACCACGATTGGAAATCAGCAAAAACATTAACCCATAACCTTATTGATGCCGCGGCAAAAGGAGGAAATTATCTTTTGAATATTGGTCCTATGGGAGATGGCACCATTCCTCAACCCAGTTTAGATCGCTTAGACAAAATTGGGAAATGGGTAAAAGTTAATAGTGAAGCAATTTTTAATACAGAAAAATTACTTGGAAATTACCAACAAGGAGAATCTATAAAATACACCAAAAAGAAAGGGCAATCTGTCTATTATGGAATATCCTTAGTACAGCCAAAAGAGACAATAACTTTTAATTCTTTATTGCCCGATCCCAACTCAAAAATTATGCTTTTGGGGTATGATGAACCTTTAGAATGGGAATTCACAGAAGGCAAAGGGGTAACAATAAAAGTACCCAATACAGTTTTAGACCAAGTAGGAAAAACAGAAGCTTGGACATTTAAGATTCAAGGTAAAGAAATAGAAAACTAATCTTTTTATTATAGTAACTATATAATTATAGTTGTAATTTCTAAAATACGTTTTAAAAAAAGGAGTATGAATAAAATGGTATGTTTTGGAGAAGTCCTTTGGGATGTTTTTCCAACTCACGATAAAATAGGAGGAGCTCCATTAAATGTTGCTATACGATTGAAATCTTTAGGTAATAACGTTTCAGTTATTAGCAGAGTAGGAACCGACGAAAAAGGAAATAAAATTCTTGACTTATTTAAAGAGAAAGATGTAAATATAGAAGGCGTTCAGATAGACCAACAATATAAAACAGGAAAGGTAAAAGTGATGCTAAATGAAAAAGGTTCGGCATCTTACGATATTATGTATCCAAGAGCATGGGATAAAATAGAACTTACAGAAGCTGCCAAGTCTATAACAAAACAGTCCGACACTTTTATTTTTGGAAGTTTGGTAGCTAGAGACAATATTTCTAGAAATACACTTTTCGAACTTTTAAAATTAGCTCACTATAAAATTTTTGATGTTAATTTAAGACCACCATACTATACGATGGAAGTTCTTAAAAAATTAATGAACCAAGCAGATTTTATAAAATTCAATGACGATGAGATTTTTGAAATTGCAGAAGAGCTAAATTCAAATCAAAAATCATTAGAGCAAACCATTCTTTTTATAGCAAAAGAAACAAATACAAAAACTATTTGCGTTACAAAAGGAAGGCACGGAGCTATTCTATATTATAATGAAACATTTTATCATAATAGTGGGTACAAAATTCAAGTAGTAGATACAGTAGGTGCTGGCGATTCGTTTTTAGCATCAATAGTTAACCAGTTGTCAAAAAATATCCATCCGCAAGAAGCCTTAAACTTTGCTTGTGCGGTTGGAGCTATAGTTGCAAGTAGTGAAGGAGCAAATCCAATAATAAAGACAGAAGTAATAAATAATATGATGTCTTCTACTTTATAGTATATATATGTGCGTTCCCCGAAAAGGGTCGGGCTTTCGTCAGTCGCTTTTTTATGTTGCATATGTGCAACAACATAAAAAGAGCTTCAACAAATGCCTCAATCCCTAACGCGGGGATGTTCGTATAAGTCATTTTATTGACCAAAGATTCATGCTACGATTAAAGGTTTCTAATTAATAAAGTATAAAATGATATAAAAAGTCATGACCCATCTTTGGAAACATTACCGATTTGTGATTATCTATACGCATATAAGCGCACAATATTCGTCGCACAATTTATCATCTTAGAGCGATTGCGCACCAAAACCGGCAGCTATCCTCTCACAATTTCCCCCACAAATACCAAAAACGCCAAAAATGTTTAAAAAATAAAGAGTTATAAATATCAGAAAACAAGGCATTTAAAAAGGGAAAAGAAAAAGAATAAAAAAAAGATTAAAAAAGGTATTGCGCAATACAAAAAGGGTCGTATGTTTGCAGCCGCTAAAAAAGACAATGTCTAAGTAGCGGAGTTCATTGACAAGCACGATATAAATAAAGCGAAAAGGGCGATAAAAAACTTTTTTCAAAAAAAGATTTAAAAAGTATTGTGTGAGTTAAAAAAGGGTTTTATATTTGCACCCGCTTAGCAAGGAAACAAGTTAAGAAAAGAAATAAAAGTTCATAAACATATTGAATTGACAGCGTAAGAAAGTTATCGGAAACGATAACGATCGACAAACGAGAATAGACCATTTTGAGTACTAGAAATTCCAAATTTAGTTGTTGATAAAACAAGTCTAACAAGACTTAAAAAATTAACGATGAAGAGTTTGATCCTGGCTCAGGATGAACGCTAGCGGCAGGCCTAACACATGCAAGTCGAGGGGTAACGGGGTAGCTTGCTACCGCCGACGACCGGCGCACGGGTGCGTAACGCGTA
>NZ_JAUOEK010000053.1 GCF_030540835.1 Flavivirga aquimarina
TCGAAGGACTTGTTAGTTATTACCTTTAAAGCGTTTCGACTTTAGTTTATGCTGAGCATAGTCGAAGTACTCAACGTGACATATTAGATAAATTAAAATACTGAAAAACAATTAATTATAAAATAACGTCAATGGTAGTGAAATTCTGAAAGAATTTTGTATCGAGAAGCTTTTTTAATCGAAAATTTACGTTAAAAAGAGATTTAATTGGGTTAAAGACAAGCGCGAAAAAGAAGCGAAACTTGAAGCCAATAAAGGCAAGAAGCACAAAATTTACAGATGAGAACGTTCCAGTAAAAAACCTTTTGATCGCGTAAAGGAACAGTTAAAAAGACCTATGCGTTAGGGATTATACTTTTGGAATTTGGTTGCAAAACCTTGTATTTTTTATCCCTTATAAAAAAACGAACACTGAACAAGTTTACAACTTATATTCAGAAAGTCCTTTAGTAAAAGCTTCTGGATTTTCAGCTAAATGGTAACGCGGGTCATCAATATCTTCAATAATAACTTCTCTAAATTTCGGACTGGATTTATATAACAAAATCTTACAATCTTCACTTAAATGTTTTAGTCTAATTGATTTACCTTCAGCTTCATATTTATTAACCAAATTAAAAATAGCTTCTATAGCAGAATGATCACTAACTCGAGATTCCACAAAGTCTACTTCTACTTGATTCGGATCATTCTTTACATCAAACTTTTCATTAAAAGCTATAATAGACCCAAAGAATAAAGGCCCCCAAATTTCGTATATTTTAGTGCCATCCTCACGAATGCGTTTTCTAGCTCTAATTCGCTTTGCATTTTCCCATGAGAATACCAAAGCACTTATAATAACACCTGCAATAACAGCGATAGCTAAATCGAAAATAACAGTTAGAGCAGATACGGTTATTAAAACAATAACATCGGTAACCGGAATTTTATTTAAAATTCTAAAACTACTCCATGCAAATGTGCCTATTACAACCATAAACATAACACCTACTAGAGCAGCAATTGGTACTTGCTCAATAAGTCCGGATGCAAATAAAACAAAAGCTAATAAAGCCAGAGCAGCAACAATACCAGACAATCTGCCACGTCCGCCTCCCTTAATATTAATAAGCGATTGTCCTATCATGGCACAACCTCCCATACCACCAAATAATCCTGTAATAATATTAGCACCTCCTTGTGCCATACACTCTTTATTGGTATTTCCTCTAGTATCTGTTAATTCGTCAACAAGGTTTAATGTCATTAAAGACTCAATTAAACCAATAGCAGCTAATATTAAAGCATAAGGACCAATAAATCTTATCGTTTGCCAATTAAATGGCACTTTACTAAATATATCTGTTTGAAATTGTGGCAAGCCTCCTTTTAAACCTTCTCCACCGCCATCACGAATAAAACTACCAACCGTTGCCACATCAAAATTACCTAAAATGGCAATAGCAGATACCACCAAAATAGCGATTAAAGCTTCCGGTAACTTTTTAGTAAGTTTAGGTAAGCCAAACATAATCCCCATAGTTAAAGCTACAAGACCTAACATAAGCCACATTTGAGAGCCAGTAAACCAATCGCCATTAACATCTTTAAACATTTTTAACTGTGCTAAAAAAATGACGATAGCCAATCCATTTACAAACCCCATCATAACCGGATGCGGAATCAATCTTACAAACTTTCCAAGCTTAAAAACACCAGCAAGCATTTGTATAATGCCCATTAAGATTACTGTAGCAAACAAATAATAAAGACCAAGGTTTTCTCCTTCTGCCCCAAAGGCATTTCCTTCTGCAACCAAACTTACCATAACAACGGCCAGAGCTCCGGTTGCACCACTAATCATTCCCGGGCGACCTCCAAAAATAGCCGTAATTAAACCAATCATAAAAGCAGCATATAGTCCTACTAAAGGGTCTACACCTGCAACAAAAGCAAAAGCAACAGCTTCGGGCACCAAAGCTAAAGCTACTGTTAATCCGCTTAAAATATCGTTTTTAGCATTAGCTGTGCGCTTTCTTATAAATTCTGTCATGGTTTATTTTTTGAAGGTGCAAATTTACATTTAAAATATTGAGAAGCAATAAGTCTTACATATTTTGATAAGGAAATCTACTTTAACGATTTAGTAAAGAACTAAAACATCATCCGCCATTTAACCATGTTAGGGCTTCTTCCCTTTCTTGAAACACCTTAATTTTTTGAGCTAAATCGCCACTAATATTCATTAGCATTTCAGCAGACATTAATGCCCCACTAGATGTAACAACAATAGCAATGGTACTAATCTCGTCTAAACTAACAATCTTTCTTTGAGCTTGAAAAGTATAACTATAAGAATGCTTCTTATTAACAAATAATGAAAATGGAGCTTCTAAATTAGTTAGCAAAAAATCATGAATCTCATCAACCATGACTTCATCTACTTCTATTCCTTCATTAACAATTAATTCTGCTAGATTATTTCTTATAATATATGCTGTGGCAAAAGACAATTTACAACTTTTCATATTAATCTTTTTTATGAACCGACAAAAGTCGTAAAAAACCCAACGACAACAATAACATTTAGACAATCAACAAGTTACGCAAGACAAAGACCTGATTTTCTTATGTAAACATCAAATCTCTATAACGTTTTTTAGACCAACAACTTAATATTTAGACCAACAACTTAATATTAGCATAAGAGTTCTCTAGAGCTTTCTTAGCTTGATTCATATTTAACCATTCAACTTTAGTAATCCCCTCTTCTTCTTGCCCATACAAATTACCGTTGAAACTCGTTTTCATTTCAAACCAATAAGTTATTTTTATTTTATGCCGTCCATTACGTTTAAAAATATGATAAGTAGTTTCTAGAGGTTTTGTAATTTCCAGTCCACCAACACCAGTCTCTTCAGATACTTCTCTAATGGCAGTTTTCTCAATAGTTTCATTGCCTTCTACTTTTCCTTTGGGTAAATCCCATTTATCATTTCTATATATAAAAAGAATATCCTTATTGTCATTATATACTTTGCCTCCACCAGCTATAACATTAGGTAATTTTTTTAAGAACTTTTTTAAAAGCTTACTTTCATTTTTATGAATAAGGCGTACTTCTTTCAAAGAAGTTTTATCAAGCTCTTTTATAACCTTTCCAATATTCACAGTATCAAGTAAATAGTTCTTAAAGTTAACCTCTTGCTCAACTTTAGTTGTTAATATGATAGGTTTATCACCAACGAAAACTTTGTACATACTTGCTAATAACAATTACAGTATGGTAAAAATATCATTTTTCATTACAATCTGGTCATTGTTGAAAAAATATTTTTTATTCATAAAACAACTGTTAAATAAAATTAAATTTATCCGTAATTTTGTATCTATGATTTTTAACAAAGAAACCGCCAAAAAAACCGCAGAGGTTTTATTACAAATTAATGCTATAAAACTTAGTCCAAAAGAACCATTTACTTGGGCATCTGGGTGGAAATCTCCCATTTATTGTGACAATCGCATCTTACTATCGTTTCCACCAATTCGTAATTATATTCGCGAAATAATGGCCAAACAAATAGAAGCACAATATGGCAAACCTGATGCTATTGCCGGAGTTGCTACCGGTGCTATTGGCATTGGTATGCTAGTTGCAGACTATTTGGGGTTACCTTTTATTTATGTAAGACCTGATGCTAAAGGTCATGGTAGAAAAAACCAAATAGAAGGGCATATTGAAGGCGGTCAACATGTTGTTGTTGTTGAAGATTTAATAAGCACAGGAAAAAGTAGCCTAAATGCTGTAAAAGCTTTAAAAGAAGCAAATATAAATATAAAAGGCATGATTGCTATTTTTACTTATGGTTTTGAAGTTGCTGCTAAAAATTTTGAAAAAGAAAACATTGAGCTTCAAACTTTAAGTAGCTATGATAGCCTATTGGAACAAGCTTTAGACACCAATTATATTTCTGAAACAGAACTAAAAACATTATCGGAGTGGAATAGCAATCCGGCAGAATGGAACGCTGATTGATATGATAAATGCATGTACTGTTTAGTTATAAAGCCATTTAGGTAAAAAACAAAACGCCATTAAACAAAAGAAAACAATAAAGAAATGAATTTAAAATCTCCAAAAATCAACATTAGCAAATCACCACAAGAGGTATTTAATTTTTTATCTGATGTTAAAAATTTCGAGTCTTTAATGCCCGAAAATATTAGCAAATTTGAAGTTTTAGGAGATGACAAATTCTTATTTGCTTTAAAAGGCATGCCAGAAATTATTCTTAAAAAGAAAGAAGCCATAGCTCCAAATAAAATAGTTTTAGGAGCTGCTGGAGGAAAACTGGATTTTTCTCTTGTTGGAAATATTGTTGAGATTAACGAAACTTCCAGCGATGTAGAGTTAGAATTCACAGGTGACTTTAATCCAATGATGGCAACGATGATAAAAGGTCCTATTAGTAAATTTATTGAAACGCTTGTTACCAGTATTCCAAACGCTATTTAGTATAAAAGCGTAATCGTTTTTAAATCGAACTCTTTTATAATATCATCTTCTAATAAAACCTGAAGATTTCCAGAAGACCCGGAAACTCCTTTTATAAAACCAGAAAACACCATACCTTCTTCATCTTTAAATGTTGAAGGTTTATTTTTTCTAAACAAATAGGTTTCATAGTCTTTTTTTAAAACATCATGATGCCCTTTCTTTAAAAGAAGAAAATAATGTTCTAAATTTTCTAGAATTTTATTAACGATCTCATCCAAGTCAAAAACTTTTCCTGTCATAGTTTTTAACGATGACGCTTTGGGTAAATTTTTAAATTCGGTTTGGTTTACATTCAATCCAATACCTATAATAGACGCATTGATGTTGTTTTGTTTTATGACATTTTCAATTAAAATACCACAAATTTTCTTGTCTTCTGACAAAATGTCGTTTGGCCATTTTACACTTAATCGAGGAATTGAAAAAAATTGAAGTGTCTTCAGCAAAGCTAACGAGGTAACAACACTAATATAAAAAGGGTGTTCTAAGCAAAACTCAGAAACATCCTTAAATACACTAAACGTAAGATTCTTAGATGTTTGCGAGCTCCACTTGGTTCCCATTTGCCCGCGCCCTTGTGTCTGTTTTTTGGCAATAACTGTCGTATAATCTTCTACAATTTCCACAGCACTAAGCTTTCGTAAATAGCTATTTGTAGAGTCGATGGCATTAAGTTTGATTATAAGCATATTGAAGTTATTCAGTCTCTCTAAAATCTTATGATTATTTTAAAGTATAAAGAACTAAAAAAATAATAACTTTGCATAAATTAAATAAAATTAATGGCGAAAGAAAATATAAGCACAGACCAATTAATATCCGTAGTAATTAGTGGCATAGAAGATGTTAAAGGTAAAGAAATAAATATTTTAGATTTAAGGGAGATTGATAATACGGTTTGTGATTACTTTATAATTTGTGAGGGAACTTCAAACACGCAAGTAAACGCCATAGTTAATTCAATACAAAAAAAAGTAAGCAAAGAACTTAAAGACAATCCTTGGCATACAGAAGGCTTAGATAACGCTGAATGGGTCTTAATAGATTATGTTAATATTGTAGTACACGTATTTCAAAAACACATAAGAGAGTATTATGACATTGAAAGTCTTTGGGGAGATGCAAAAACAACAGTTATAGAAACCAGCTACTAAAAAAATCAGATGGCAAACGATAAAAAAAATATAAAAGACAAAAAACCAAAATTTAGTCCATACTGGATTTACGGCATATTAATAGCTGTTTTTTTAGGCTTTCAATTATTTAACAATGGAGGTTATCAAGATGGTAATATGACCACACCTTCAGACTTTTTTAAGTTTTTAGAAGATGGAGATGTTGAAAAAGTTGATATTGTAAAAAACACGCGTGTAGCTAGAGTTTATTTAACCACAGATGCCGAGACTAAAGAGGCTCATAAAAACTCAAAACCAACAACTCTAATACCTTCCGCTACAAAATTACCAAACTATAAGTTTGAATTTGGTGATCTTCAAAATTTTGAAAATCGCTTAAATGAGGCCACAAAAGATTTAGCAGTTAAACCCATCGTAACGTTTGATACAGAAACCAATGATTGGGGAAATCTTTTAATGGGTATACTTCCTTTTATTTTACTTATAGGGGTTTGGATTTTTATTATGCGACGTATGTCTGGTGGTGCCGGAGCCGGTGGTGGTGGACAAATTTTTAATATTGGAAAATCTAAAGCAAAGCTTTTCGACCAAAACACCGAAGTAAAAACAACCTTTAAAGATGTTGCCGGTTTAGAAGGTGCTAAAGAAGAGGTTCAGGAAATTGTAGACTTTCTTAAATTTCCAGAAAAATACACAACTCTTGGTGGTAAAATTCCAAAAGGAGCATTACTTGTAGGACCTCCGGGTACAGGAAAAACTTTATTAGCCAGAGCTGTTGCGGGAGAGGCTAAAGTACCTTTCTTCTCATTATCAGGTTCAGATTTTGTTGAAATGTTTGTTGGTGTTGGTGCGTCTCGTGTTCGAGATTTATTTAAACAAGCCAAAGAAAAATCGCCCTCTATAATTTTTATAGATGAAATAGATGCTATTGGTCGTGCCAGAGGAAAGAATGCTATGTCTGGTAGTAATGATGAACGTGAAAATACACTAAATCAATTATTAACCGAAATGGACGGTTTTGGCACTAATACAAATGTTATTGTAATAGCTGCCACGAATAGAGCTGATATTTTAGATAAAGCATTAATGCGTGCCGGACGTTTTGATAGACAAATATTTGTTGATTTACCAGATGTTCGCGAACGTAAAGAAATTTTTGAAGTACATTTAAGGCCTTTAAAAAAAGCAAAAGATTTAGATACCGACTTTCTTTCAAAACAAACACCCGGATTCTCTGGGGCAGATATTGCTAATGTATGTAACGAAGCCGCTTTAATTGCCGCCAGAAACGGTAAAAAAGCAGTTGACAAACAAGATTTTCTTGATGCGGTAGATAGAATTATTGGCGGACTAGAAAAGAAAAATAAAATAATAACACCAAGTGAGAAAAAAGCGGTTGCCTATCACGAAGCAGGTCATGCTACTGTAAGCTGGATGCTCGAACATGCTGCACCATTGGTAAAGGTTACTATTGTTCCTCGTGGACGTTCGTTAGGTGCTGCATGGTATTTACCAGAAGAACGTTTAATTGTTCGACCAGAACAAATGCTGGATGAAATGTGTGCTGCTCTTGGTGGTCGTGCTGCCGAAAAAGTAATTTTTGATAAAATATCTACAGGAGCACTTAGTGATTTGGAAAAAGTAACTAAACAGGCTAGAGCCATGGTTACTATATATGGGCTAAGTAGTAAAATCGGAAATTTAACTTATTATGATTCCGGACAAAGTGAATACGGCTTTACAAAACCTTATAGCGAACAAACTGCGGAATTGATTGATAAAGAAATTTCAGATATTATTGAAAAGCAATATCAGCGTGCTATCAAACTTCTTGAAGACAATAAAGATAAGTTAACAGAGCTTGCTGAAGTGCTTCTTGAAAAGGAAGTTATTTTCAAAGATAATCTGGAAAAAATATTTGGAAAACGTGCTTTTGAAAAAGAAGAACGAGAAAACTTAGATAAATAGCATAGTAAACATATTATTTTACTAAGCTTTAAGTAAAAATCTTAAATTAATCGTATGGTTAATTTAAGATTTTTTATATTTGATAAACCTCAAAAAGAATTCTCTTAATAGCCACTACTAAATGAGTCTTTTTAGAAAAATTTTTGGTTCGAAATCTGAGCATTCAGGAAAAGAATTAAAATCTGACAATAGGGGCAAATATATGCCAGAAATAAAGCTACCAATAGACGAAAGGTTTACGATAAACTTTAAAGCTAATGGAGGTAAGTTCTTGTATTGCGAAAATTTAAACGAAATATTTAACAATTTAGAACATATTCTTGAGGAGAATAATTGGAAAGAAAAAAATGGTTTGTTGTTTGATGATAATTTAAAAGGTAAATTTTCAAACTCTAATTTAAAAAATACGAATAAGATAAACGATTCGACCTATTTTTTAACAACTTGCGAAAACCTTATTGCAAATGATGGATCATTGCTTATATCTTCTAAGCAAATTTTCGAAAAAAAACTTACTGAATTGCCTATAAACTTTATTGTATATGCTACTACTAGCCAGATTGTCGAAAACATTGGAGAGGGACTACGTGGTATAAAATCTAAAAACAGACAAAAAATCCCAACCAATATTACAACCATAAAACATTTTAAATCTGGCGATGAAAAAGATTTTCTAAGTTATGGTAGTAGTGCAAAAAATCTTTACCTGCTACTTTTAGAAGATTTGTAGAATGAAAGAAATTCTTATTCGATCACTTTCCGGGTTGCTATATGTCTCGTTATTAATTCTATGTCTTAATTACAAACAACTTTTAATAGCTCTTTTTTTTGTTTTTGGTTTAGTTTGCATAGGCGAATTTAAAAAACTCATTCATCTTAAAAGTTACATCCCCTACTTTGTTTTTATTATACTTTATGCAATTTTCGGATATTGGCAATCGGTTTTAAGTACTAACACTGGATTAGATGAAGCCACTCAAATACTTATGGTACTTAATATTTTTGTTAATTTATTTTTAATAAAAGATTTATTTTCAGAAAAAACAATTCCGCTTTTTGCTTCAAAAGGATTTATTCTTACAACCTTTTATTTATCAAGTGCTTTTGTATTCTTTATTTTTATAGCCAATTATCATGAAAACTATAATGCGAATATATTATTAGGGTCTTTCATTTTAATCTGGGTAAACGATACATTTGCTTATTTAGTTGGTAAAAATTTTGGAAAACAAAAGCTTTTTGAAAAAATTTCACCTAAAAAAACTGTAGAAGGTTTTCTCGGTGGTTTGTTTTTTTCGTGTCTGGCAAGTTATTTTATTGCTACCTTTACAGAGTTTTTAAGCTTTACAAGCTGGCTAATTTTAAGTATTATTATTAGTGTGTTTGGAACCTTAGGAGACTTAATAGAATCTAAATTTAAAAGACAGGCTAATGTAAAGGACAGTGGGGTTATTATGCCCGGACATGGTGGATTATTAGATCGATTAGACAGTATTATTTTTGCTGCTCCGTTTATATATTTATTTTTAAGGATTTTACAATATGTTTCATAAAGAAGGCCACAAAATTATATTAATAACTTTTATAATAGTTATAGCATCCTTTTTACTGGTTGACTATTTCATTGATATTGAATGGCTAAAAACTTTCATCCTAATAGTTCTACTGGTATTTTTAATACTTATACTTCAGTTTTTTAGAAACCCAAAACGCTATACTTCAATTAATAACAAACAAGTAACTTCGCCTGTTGATGGAAAGGTTGTTGTTATTGAGGAAGTTTTTGAAAAGGAATATTTTAAAGAAAAACGCTTACAAGTAAGCGTGTTTATGTCACCAATAAATGTACATGTTACACGTTATCCAATTGGTGGTAGTGTTATTTATAGTAAATATCATCCAGGTAAATATTTAGTAGCATGGCATCCTAAAGCAAGCGAAGAAAATGAGCGTACCACAGTTGTTGTAGAAAATGAAACCTATGGTAAAGTTCTTTACAGGCAAATAGCAGGTGCCTTAGCAAAACGCATTGTAAACTATGCTAAATTAAATGATAAGGCGCAACAAGGTGGAGATTCCGGTTTTATAAAATTTGGGTCCAGAGTCGATTTATTTTTACCCATAGATACCAATGTTAAAGTGAAACTTAATGAAAAAGTTCGCGGTGGCGAAAGTATTATTGCAGAAATTTAATGACCAATAAAAAGCTAGACATAGAGTTTCAAAAAGCTGTTAGCAGAGTAAATGCACATACAGCTCCATTTCCTGCCGATACCCTTTTAAAGCTTTACGCGTACTACAAAAAGGCTACCAATGACTATGGCAGACCTAAAAGCAAAAAACCCATAATTAACGCTTTTAAAACCAATGCCCTGTTTCAAGCTAAAAATATTAGTGAAGATGAAGCCAAACAGATGTATATAGATTTGGTGAATAATTATTTCTTGTACAGAAAATAAAGCCTAATTCTTTCTACTTTACATAAATTGAGTTCAATTAAGACAAACTCACTTTAAGAATAAACTCAATAATATTATCATGTATTACCTTGAGCACTTCACCTCAAAATGAATACTTATCAAAACCACAATTTCTCTAAATAAGCTGAGTTCAATATAATACCAATTATCACTCAAAATAACCCATATAATTTGTTTAGTTCACTGACCCTTATGTTAGAAATAGGAGTTCATGAATCTTCGATTTCTATTTCGCTCATATTTCAATATAAAACATGTGCTCAGCTTGACTGGGTAT
>NZ_JAUOEK010000054.1 GCF_030540835.1 Flavivirga aquimarina
TCATAAAGCCCACTGTCAACCTGAACTTGTTTCAGGTTCTCATCATAAATCATCAATGTTTATAGCTGTTATGGGATGCTGAAACGAGTTCAGCATGACGCCAAAAAACATTGTTATGACACAAAACGGATAATCAGAAAAGGTTTAATCTTTTAAACCAATTTCAAATTAATTATTTAACATTTTCGTTCAATTGCAATTTTTAGCACGAAAAGGGTTACCTATGTAAATAATACAATTGTAATAGTTCTTTCCACCTCGGTTATAAAAATCTGTTATAGGTTTGATTTCTTAAACAAGAAAGTTAACAATATTTTTTATACACCTTAAATTAGAGTATTTTAAAATAAAAGCATTGTTTTTTAATATCTAAATTAGGGGCATTCATCTAATACCAATTATCACTCAAAATAACCCATATAATTTGTTTAGTTCACTGACCCTTATGTTAGAAATAGGAGTTCATGAATCTTCGATTTCTATTTCGCTCATATTTCAATATAAAACATGTGCTCAGCTTGACTGGGTAT
>NZ_JAUOEK010000060.1 GCF_030540835.1 Flavivirga aquimarina
TTGAGTACTTCGACTATGCTCAGCATAAACTAAAGTCGAAACGCTTTAAAGGTAATAACTAACAAGTCCTTCGACTGCGCTCAGGAGGACAATGGAACTATCATTTCGACTACGTCATTGCTTACGCTAGTTAAATTTTAACACGAGTCTCGAAGTGACTTCTGAACTCTTAAACAAGATTCACGTCTTTTTAATAATGGTAACCCCTAATTCATCAGGGCAACCAATCTTTTCAAGCGAATTTAAAGCTGCTATAGATACATTGTGTACTTTGTCGTCAATCGTTTTAAAGAGTATTGGTGTTGAAGATGTATAACTTATTTCTCCTAGTGCTTGAGCCGCTAATTTTCTGGTGTTGTAATTACCATGCTTTAATACATATTCTATTCTTTTAACCTGTTTTATTGCTACCCATTTTTGGATATCTCTTTCAGTTGGCTAAATGAATTTTAATTTAATGAGTATGTATTTGACTCCTTGTAGCATGACGTGTTAGAAGTAATTGTTTACTTATTAGTATATAATAAGTAAAGTTTGTTACTAATTAACAGTCATTTTAGTTTGAGGTAAATTTCTTGATTGGCCATTTAAGAACTTCCAACCATCTTTGCGTTTTATTAATGTGCCAGATTCGATTAATTTAAACGTTACAGCGTTTGCATTTGCATCGACTTGAACACATTTTACAATGCCTGTATAGTTTGCTATTTTTTTGGTTAAGGGAATTATTTTAATGCTTTCCCATGAAAATTCAATAAAGTTAATGATTTTTGAATTCGCAATTAACATACTTTTTATGGTATCATAATCTAATGCCTTTTCGTGCCCCGGTGGTACCCAAAAAAAGTCTGAAGAAGCATCCAAGTATTTAAACTCGCTTGTCAAACCTTTTTTTGTAATATCACTATGATAATTGTTAAACATTTGTTTAATCTCGAGTGAGATAGCATCTTTACTTTCACTACTCAGGGGCTTTTGACTATAACTATTAAATATTACTGTTAGAAGTAAACTAGTTGTCCAGATTAGTTTCATTTTATTTTTACGCTTTTGGGTACAAGTTTTGTATAATCGCCTTTATTTCTTATAACATCTCTTACTATTGAAGATGCTATATATGATGTATCTGCCGATGTTAAAAGAAAAACGGTTTCAATGGGAGCCAAGTCACGGTTAGTATGAGCAATAGCTTTTTCAAATTCAAAATCCGCCGGATTGCGAAGCCCGCGCAAAATAAATTCTACATCGATTTTTTTACAAAAATCTACTGTTAATCCTTTATAAGTAACAACCTTTATTTTTGGTTCATTAACAAAAGCATCTTCGATAAATTTTTTACGTTCTTTTAATGAGAACATATATTTTTTATCAGCATTTACACCAATAGCCACAATTACTTCATCAAAAAGGGTAACACCACGTTTTATAATATCATAGTGCCCCAATGTGAGAGGATCAAAAGATCCAGGGAATATGGCTCGTTTCATGTTTTTAAAAATACAAATTTAATTTAATTTATATAAGTTTATTCTTGTTAAATGAACTTTTATGGCAAATTTTTAGTTTAATAGCTGTTATATTTGCTTTAAAGCTTCTTCGATAGCATTATCAAATAACGCAGCTAACGAAATACCAGCGGCGGCGGCTTGTTGTGGTAAAATACTTTCTTTAGTTAGTCCGGGGACTGTGTTTATTTCCAGTAAATGAGGATCACCATCTTTAAAAATAAACTCAGAACGCGAGAAACCTTTCATTTTTAAAACTTCGTATATCTTCTCTGCAAGAATGTTTACTTTTTCTTCTTGTTCCTTATTTAACCTTGCTGGAGTTATTTCTTGAGATTTCCCCAAGTATTTAGCATCGTAGTCAAAAAAATCATTTTCGCTTACAATTTCGGTGATGGGTAATACTTTAGTATCTCCTTTATAAGTGATAACACCAACAGAGACTTCAATACCATCTAAAAACGACTCGATAATAATTTCGTCATCTTCTTTAAAGGCAATATCTATAGCATCTTTTAAGTCGTCCTTTTTATGCACTTTAGTAATACCAAAACTACTTCCTGCTTTATTGGCTTTAACGAAACAAGGCAAACCAACTTTATCAATAATGTCTTTTTCATTAATGGCATCTCCCAAATTTAAATAAAAAGAGGCTGCTGTTTTAATACCATAAGGTTTTAAAACACTTAAGCAATCACGTTTGTTAAATGTTAAAGCAGCTTGATACATACCACAGCTTGTATGTGGGATGTTAAGTAATTCAAAATACCCTTGCATGAACCCATCTTCACCAGGAGAGCCATGAATGGCGTTAAATACACAATCGAAAAAAATAACACGATTAGCAACTCGAACGGAAAAATCATCTTTATTAACGGGGAATTCGTTGTTATTAGCATCTACATACACCCACTTGTCTTTAAAAATATGAATGCGATACCCATTATATTTTGTAGAATCGAGTGTTTCATAAACAACATTTCCGCTTTTCAAGGAGATTTTATACTCACTTGAAAAACCACCCATAATTATCGCAATATTTTTTTTTGTACTCATGTTTCTTTATTTCCGAGAAGGCAGAAATTTTTTTAATAATAATTTGTGTTAATCTAAAAACCAATAATAAAACGTATCTATTATTAGTAAAGCGAAAATATCATATATATTGCAAAAGAAAAAACAGTTCTGTTTTTATATATTTGTCATATCGAAAAAAATATAATGAGTCTATTTAAATTTCTTACCAGTAAAACATTTTTGAAACAAGTTTTATTAGCACTAGTGGCTGTATTTGTGTTATGTTTTATTATGCTTAAATGGCTAAAGGTTTCAACAAATCATGGTGAGTTTGAAACAGTTCCGGACTTAACAGGGAAGTCTATTAGTGTTGCAAACATTGAATTGAAATCGAATAATTTGGTCATGCAAATTCAGGACTCAGCAAATTATAATCCAGATTACCCTAAGTTTTCGGTTGTAGAGCAAGAACCGCCAGCAGGAACAAAAGTTAAGGAGAACAGAAAAATATATTTAACACTTAACCCGTCTGGGTATAGAAAAATACAGGTGCCAGATTTAAAAGAACGTACATTTAGGCAGGCAAAACCAATGTTGGAAGCATTAGGGTTTCAGGTAGGTAAAATAACTTACGAAAATAATATTGGTAAAGACCTTGTTTTAAAGATGCGCTATAAAGGAAAAGCCATTAAAAAAGGTGATAAGCTGGCAAAAACTTCAAAAATAGATTTGGTTTTAGGTAATGGTGAAAGACCTTAAAATTAGACGGTTATTCTTAATTAATATCTAATTTTACTACAAATGGATGATTACACACCGCAATTACCCGATGAAGATAATCTTTACGAACATCATGCTTTTACAGTAGATAAGGGGCAAACACCTTTACGTATAGATAAATATTTAATGAATTTTGTTGAAAATGCTACAAGAAACAAAATTCAGGCAGCAGCAAAAAACGGAAATATTTTTGTTAATAACGAGGTTGTAAAATCCAGTTATAAAGTAAAGCCTTTGGATCGTATTCGTGTGCTATTTACCCACCCACCTCACGAAAATTTACTGGTTGGTGAAGATATTCCTATTGATGTCGTTTATGAAGATGATGAACTGTTGGTCGTCAATAAACCTGCAGGTATGGTAGTGCATCCAGGACATGGAAATTATTCGGGAACTCTTATTAATGCTTTAATTTTTCGGTTTGATAATTTACCAAATAATTCTAGTGAACGTCCGGGATTGGTGCATAGAATAGATAAGGATACTAGTGGACTTTTAGTGGTTGCGAAAACTGAAAAAGCGATGGCACATTTGTCATTGCAATTTGCCGAAAAGACCAGCGAACGTGAATATGTTGCTATTGTTTGGGGGCATATCGAGGAAGATGAAGGTACAATTGAAGGCCATATTGGTCGCCACCCTAAAAACAGATTGCAAAACACGGTGTTTCTAGATGATGAAGCCGATAAAGGAAAACCAGCAGTAACACATTATAAAGTTTTAGAGCGTTTAGGTTATGTTACTTTAGTATCCTGTAAGCTTGAAACAGGACGTACACACCAAATACGTGTGCACATGAAACATATTGGACATACTCTTTTTAATGATGAACGCTATGGTGGCGAAAGGATTTTAAAAGGAACAACCTTTACTAAATACAAACAGTTTGTAGATAATTGTTTTAAAGTATTGCCGCGGCAAGCACTACATGCCAAAACCTTAGGATTTAAACACCCCAAAACAGGAGAATTTATGCGATTTGATACATCTATTCCAGACGATATGCAACAGTGTATTGATAAATGGAAAAGTTATACGAAGAATCAGGAATTGGGGTAATGTTATATAAAGACTATTCAAGAAAACGTTTTTACTTAAAATTTTGTTATCTAAGGAAACTACAACTTTAATTTTCAGAATGGAGAAATAAAAGAATTATTGTAATTTAGTTATTTAAAAAAAAATAGTCTTAATGAAATTAGTCCTATCACCAGCAAAGTCCCTCGATTTTGAAAGTCCATTACCAACAACCAAAAATACCGAGGCACAGTTTTTAAAGCAGTCTGAACGTTTAAATAAACTCCTTAAAAAGAAATCGGCTAGAAGTTTGTCGAAACTCATGAGCATTTCAGATGCGTTGGGGCAGTTAAATTACCAACGCAATCAGGATTGGCAATTACCTTTTACAGCAGATAATGCCCGACCAGCAATTTATTCGTTTAGTGGCGATGTATACAGAGGCTTTGATGCATATAATATTCCAGAAGAAAAATTAGATACCTTACAAAATACGGTTCGTATCATTTCTGGATTATATGGGGTATTGAAACCAACCGATTTAATTCAGCCGTATCGTTTAGAAATGGGAACCAAATTCCCGGTAGGCGTTAAAAAGAATTTATATGAATTCTGGAAAAAAGATATTACCACAGCCTTGAATAAGGAACTTGAAGATGGTGAACTATTTTTAAACCTTGCCAGTAACGAATATTTTAAAGCTATAGATGTTAAAACATTAAAAGTGACTGTAATTACTGCAAACTTTAAAGACTTTAAAAATGGCGAATATAAAACGATTATGACCTTTGCCAAGCTGGCACGTGGTTATATGGCGCGTTATATTGTCGATACGAATGCCAATACATTAGATGATGTTAAAGGTTTTAATTATGAGGGTTATAATTTTAGTGAACCCATGTCTACAGAAACCGATTTAGTTTTTATCAGATAAATTTTGCTATTTCTGGGTGGTCACTTCGATTTACTTTGGCTTTGCTCAGCAAACACACAGGAACCCACTTTTAAAAATTAAGGTCACATGTATTATTACCTAATTATAGCACTTAAAATATATTGCTTCTACCACATTTATAAAAATAGAAACCCATATTATTGGTATTTTATAATATTCTTTATTCCTATTGTCGGGTGTGTTATTTATTTAATTACTCAAGTTTATAATAAGCGAGACGCAGAGAAAATCACTAACGAAATCACACAGATTATAAATCCGACTAAAAAAGTAAGAGATTTAGAAAAACAGCTTCAATTTTCAGAGTCGTATCAAAACAGGGTGAATTTGGCTGATGCCTATTTAGAGATTAAGGATTATAACAATGCTATTCCTCATTATTTGGAAGCCTTAGAAGATAGCTCACAAAATCATTTTTATGTTATTAAGCAATTAATAGAAGCCTATTTTAATATAGAAGATTGCGAAAGTGTGATTTTGTATGTCGAAAAGATAAAAACCCGTTCAGAATTTAAAAAATCCAGAGTACAGTTTCTTTATGGACTCGCTTTAGAAAGGTTAGGTAAATTAGATGAAGCCGAAGACAATTTAAAACAAATAGACATTCGCTATTCTTTTTATGAGGAGCGTTTAATTTATGCTAAGTTTTTATTAAGTAGGGATAAAAAGGATGCGGCCAAAGAAGTGTTGGAGGATGTACATACCGAGTCCCAGCATATGACAAAGCCTAACAAGCGTATCTATAGAGCGACTATATTGGAGGTTGAGAAGTTGTTGGGAGGGTTTTAAATAACTATCGCTTTAAAGTGAAATGATATTTAACAACTCTACCTTCAGAACTTATATACTTAAACCAATAGTCTGAAGAAGGCATATCTTTTCCATTAAATTTACCATTCCAACCGATAGAATTATTATTTAATGTTTTTAATAATTTGCCATATCTATCAAAAATATATACTGTATAAGACGTATTTATACCTCCATCTATATTCCATAAATCATTATAACCATCGTTGTTAGGAGTAAAAAACTTGCGATACCCCAAAATGTCGATTTCCTCGCTTATAGTACCGCAGTTATTAACATCCCGAACATATACAGTGTAAGATCCTGTTGATAAATTATAAAATGAACTGTTTTCTTGATAGTTGACCCCATTAATAGAATATTCATAATCTCCGATTCCCGAGACTTGAATATCTATGCTGTTATTAGAACTAAAATCTGAAATAATGATCTCATCGATAGTTGCCACTTCAGAAAATTGGACAGATACACTGCTGGATTCTATTGGACAATATCCATTGTCTATTGTATAAGTATAAACTCCTTCAGAATCTATTTGAGGATTAAATATTCCATTCCCTCCACTTAAAGAAGGAGTCCAGGTTCCTGTTAGATCTGGTGTTCCACCTAATAAGTTTAATAAGTCTTCTGGGGCATCATCGAGGCAAAATATTTTTGCGCCATCTGTTCCACTATTAGGTGTTTGAAGCACTGAAAGATTAACAATGTCTGAAAAAATGAGATTATTACAAAAAGAATGTCTTGTTCTGAATAAGTGCCCATCAAAATTTAATGGTACATTTAATAGTGTTAGGTTTTCTGTTTGAGCTCCTTGATAGGAGGCATTATTTAATACATCTGACCAAGTTAAACCAGAATCAGTACTTATTTCCCATTGAACTGAATTAAAATTTTGAATTGAAACAAAAAAAGAAGCATCATCATTTTCACAAGATATAACATTGCTTGGTTGCATTATAATAGTTGGAATTATTCCTTCTTGAAAATCAAATGTACTGTTGTTGTTATTATCTAATGGAGTTGTATAGCCGTCTGGTTCATTAATAATTAAACCATTTGCATCAACAGTGTCAGGAACGACACCAAGCGTTCCATTTGCATCAGAATCGCTGAAACCAGCTTCTATAACATCGAAGCAACCATCATTATCACTATCTAAATCATAAGAATCAATTATACCATCGTTGTCTGTGTCCAGTAAAGGATTACCATTTAATTCAGAGGTGTCCAGAATTCCATCGTTGTCATCATCTAAATCATTTTGATCGGGAATTCCGTCTTGGTCAAAATCACATGATAATTCCCAGATAATCTCTATTCCGTCGGCAAAACCATCAGCGCCGTTTAACTCGTATTCGAACGAAATACTCGTTATAGTACCATTTATTCTAACCGAACCAGCTGAACCACCAACAGTTGGTGTGCCACATTCTGCAGTTGTACTGCTTCCAAACAGTTGATCTGGTGTTCTGGTAATTGTATTAGAAGTGACCTCAAAATGGTTACCATTACCCGATAATCTAGTTAAAGAAACTCCAGAAGTAATTAATGTAAGTAAAGCCGAATTAGAATGTGGACCAAACCCATAACCTCCTCCTAATCTGTCAATATGTAGTATAGGATCAACTACGGGATTACTAAAAGTAAAAGTTAATACTCCTGTTCCATTTGTTCCAAAATTCAAAAGAGGAGCCAATGCTGGCTGATTAAAAATCGTATTAGAAGAATAAGTGTTAGATACATTGCACCCCATGATTCCAGTATTAAAATTAACAGAAGCACCATTTTGTAGATTAGAAACCGATGTTGTTACATTTACATTGCAAGCACTTGAAGTCCAATTTGCTCCCGACCCAGTCCAAGTTCCAGTAATTTCCTGTGAAAAAACAGATAAATGAACTAAAAGTGCCAGAAAAACAATTGTTTTTCTATATGAATTTGATTCTATGAAGTTGTTAAGCAAAATTTAAATTTTCTTTTGTTTTTTGATAAGCCTTCTATTTTATGATAATATTTAGTATAAGAAAACTTGCAGGTTCTAAAGTAACAGTTTTCGATTTACCGTAGAAATTTTTATGTTAAGAATTTACAAACATTCCTTATAAATTCAAGTTTAACAGCTTTTAAATGTTAGAGGGTTTAGATTTATAGTTTAAGATAAGCATTGCTGATTCTAACATTCGGTAATTGACAATCTCTTTTTAATTTTTAATGCGTATAACAATAATATAAACACTTTATGGCATTTGTTTTTTATATTTCTTGGCATGCATAATTAAGGTTTATTTATTTTTTGTTATAATATATTTGTCTTTATGTAAATTATAATTTACATTTGTTACAATATAAATTACAAAATAATTCAATATGAAAGTAAATAATCAATCTTTAGCTCCTTGGTTTAAGGGAAATTTTTATTTAGGTCTTGCCCTTTCGTTATTAGCATTAACTACTCTGATTTTTGAAATAGTCAAAAATGGAAATTGGTTTGTTGAAAGCCTTATTGGACATTTGGGAATGGGTTTATTGTTCCTGTATTTCTCTGGAAAACCTATGGTAGATGAACGAATTAGGTATTTAAAACTTAAGGGACTTGCAATAGGGTTTGTTATTACATCTATATCTGCGTCAATATTAAACTATATTATCACATACCCAGATGGTACCCAATCCAATGGAATTTCATCTTATTGGTTTACATTGACTTGTCTACTAATTGCTTTTATTAGTTTTGGTATTCTAAAATCGAAGGAATGAAAAATCTCATAAAAGTAGAACGGGCAAGAAATGACTTGTCACAAGCCGCATTAGCTGAAAAAGTCAATGTTACACGTCAAACTATTCATGCTATTGAAAAGAGTCGTTTTGTTCCATCGACAGCATTAGCTCTAAAAATATCTTGTGTACTTAAGATTAAGGTAGATGATCTTTTTGAGTTGGAAGAGTCAGATTGGAAATAAAATGTATTCTTGTTCTTTTGCTAATGTTTAGTATATGACAAGTAGCGCAATAGAAAGAGATAAACTCTCGTATTTGTTCTTAGCCAAAACGTTGAATTTTGTTTTAATTGATACTTATTTCTATGGTAACAGCAGAAAAATCTTCAGCATTAATTGGTCTTCCATCCAATTTTTGCATCATATTTTTTAGGGGTGCAGGCAAGTGGTAGATTGAACGTCACTTCTCTGTCAAACCGCTTCGCAGTTTGAGCAAGCTACAAGGTAAAGAAACACAAAACTTTGAGAAAACCATAAAACCCATGTTAATTTATACGGATGTAAAACGTTTATTGGTCTCAAATGGAGTTAAAACTATGTACTTTAGTACATGTCGCTTTCAGCTTCTAAAAACTTTTGACACGAACCAGCCAGCCGGCTGGCAGGTTTCACGAATTCACACGAATTCAGTTTTACCATATTTCACGAAGCAGACTTTCAGTCTGCCAAAACGAACCTATGGACTTCCAGTCCATAGATTCTGTGTTTAATCTGATTATATTTTTTCTCACTTGATTAGAATAGTGTACATTCGCTTCCCCAAAAAAAGAAACTATGGAAAATAAGATTCAGCTAGATAAAGACTCAATAAGACCATTGTTTTTTAAATATTATATTCCTATTCTAACAAGTCTATTGTCAGTTACTATACATCAAGTGATAGATGGTGCAATTCTTGCGAATTATGTAGGGAAAGAAGGAGTAGCAGCCGTTGGAATGTTTGGAACTATAATTACGGTCTTCATTGCCTTTGGTCTAACATTGGTTATAGGGGGAGGGATTTTAATCGGAAAAAATATTGGTGCTGGTAATTATGCCAAAGCTCAAAGGGTTTTTCAGTTTACGACTACGCTTGCTATATTATTTGGTCTTATAATAACAATATTAACTCCTTTTGTAGTAAATGATATTGTTTCTTTTTTAGTCGGTAATTCGGAAACTGAATTATTCGATAAAACTTTTGATTATATGTTTTGGGGATTTATGTGGATACCTATTTTTCTCTTGAGGATGATTTTAGGAAATGTTGTCAGTCATGATGGTGCTCCAAAGGTAACTAGAAATGCTTCCATTTTTGGAGTCGTAGTAAATATCATATTAGATATATTACTAATTATCGTATTTCCTTTTGGTACAGAAGGCGCTTCAATTGCTACTGGTATTTCTGTATTGTTGTCGGTAGGTTATCTAGTCTTTTATATCAATAAGGAGAAAGGGCATCTAAGGATTAGGAATTATAAATTTACACTTAAATTAAAGGAATGGAAAGAATTACTTAATTATGGAGTTCCATCGTTTGTCTCTGAAATATCTTTTTCCATTGGTTTACTGTTGATTAATATGAGGATGGCTCAATTTGGAGCTGTTTTTGTTTCTGTTTTCGGTATAATTAATTATTTAAGTTTTATTTTCTTGAGGTTATTTACAGCAGCTATGGTTTCTGCATTACCTATTATGTCTTTTAATATAGGTGCAAAATTACCAAATAGAGTACTTGGTATCTTTAAGTTTTCCCTTTTGTTTACTTTCGTTCTTGGTATTGCAGTTGTTTCTTTAGGTTTTCTAATCCCCGAGTTTCTTGTTACAATATTTTCAGGTTCTGAATCGGAGGAGTTTAAAAAAATGGCCTCAGCTTCATTAGGCTTATTTTTCTTTTTTTTCATAGTGGCAGGTCCTAATTATATTCTTGGTGCCTACCTTCAAAGTATTGGTAAATTGATTCCGTCAATTATCTTAAATTTACTTAAAGGGTGTGTCTTAGTAGTTATACCTCTATTTTTAATACCTGACTATTTAGGACATGAAAAGGAATGGACATGGCTCTCGCGTACCTTTGCAGAAATTGGTGCTTTTATACTGGTCGGGTTTTATTTATTCAATAAGCGCGAGGCCTTTTTTAGTGATAAGGCAATATTGAAGTAATTATTGTTTTCAGGAAATAGATTGACTCAAAAGATTGCATGTTAAATACCATTAAAAAGTCTAGATGTGACAAGGAATTATTAAATTTGGATTGGAATTAAAATTAGGCAGACTCCTAACGTAGTTTATCTTGAGCGAAGACGAAAGGCAGGAATTTTATGTTTAAACACACCCACCCATACAAACCATTTATACAAAACGACACTAAAAAGTTAATCGTAGGAACCTTACCACCACCAAGGTTTACAACTGGAGAACTATTGGAAAAAGATGTCGATTTTTGCTATGGCAGTTATTATAACTCCTTATGGTTATTCATTGACAAAATTCACAATTTAAATTTACGTTACGACAATTCGCAAGAAGCTATTGAACAGCGTAAACAGTTTTTAATTAAAAATAAGATTGGTGTATGCGATATTGTAGAAAGTGCCGAGCGTGAAAAGATTGATGCATCCGATTTAGGAATGAAAAACATAAAATTGCGTGATGTTATAGGGTATTTAAAGCAATACCCAACTATAGACACCTTATTGTTTACGGGCGGAAATAGCAAAAACGGACCAGAATACTTTTTTAGAAAGCATATAAGAGATTATAACATAAAGTTAGAACTCGTTTCAAACGAAGTGCCTCGAATTCACCAATTTGAACTACCTATCGAGTTGAGCGCTCTCAGTGCAGGTTCTATCGAAAACTCTTTAAGAACCATCAAAACAGTATCTCTAACCTCAGGGTCTGGTGCTGCCAACATTTCAATAAGTAGAATTCCTTTATATAAACAGTTAAAAGCTAAAAACCCTAAATTCAATACGTTTGATTTTAGGGTTATGCAGTATAAGGAGTTTTTTTGAAGGGCTTTTGTTTTATGAGGCTTATCTTTAGTTAGTAATTTATGTTATAATGATTATGCGATTTCTCACTGCGTTCGAAATGACATAACGATTATAAAATTAATCTTGCTTATAACCTAACATGTCGTCAATAGTGTTAGCCGTTACTGAATGATAATTTGATCTTGCTTTCTTATAAATAGCTAAAGCAGTCTCTACTTTATCATTTCTTTTAAAGGCTTTGTAAATGGTGGAAACATACCAACGTCTACCAACCTTAATTAAAAAGTCTTCAATTTTAGTGTCTATATTATTGCCATGATAATCATAATTAATGGCTTGTTCATACCAAACCATCGCTATGTATGAATTGTTAGAGTTGGTTAAATTAAAAGCATCATCAATCATGGCTAAATGCTCAGTTTTAATATCATCCGGAAAATTTCGAACAAAGTGTACCCATTCCTGAGTGGTCCAATCTTTTGTAAGCGTTTTATCAACTGTATTGGTTTTAACGAATTGTTGAACTGTTTTTTCAACTGTTTCGAACTTATCAGACAAAATTATAGATTGATTGTCTGGAATGCCTGCCGTGTAAATCCACTCGTCTGTATTAAATGTTATACCGTGTTTTTCTAATAAATTATCATTTAAAAAAGCCACGAATTTTTCGGTATGGATTGTCGAAAAGGCATGTTTTTGAAAATAGCTTTTTAAGAACGTATCAAACTTTTCGCGACCAACGGTTTCTTCTAAAGTTCTTAAAAAGAGGTAGCCTTTATCGTATGCAATACTATTCATACCATCATCGGGATTACGGCCTTTTAAATTTAGTTTCAGTTTTGTATCATCTGGAGTATCTTTAAAACCTTCAATTTCTTCTTCTAAATCCTGTCTCCCAATACGTGCCAACATATTGGCTCTGTCTTTACCGTAAAGCGCTTCCATAATGCGCATTTCAAAATATACGGTAAAGCCTTCGTTAAGCCAAAAATCGTCCCAGGAAGCATTGGTTACCAAATTTCCAGACCATGAGTGTGCTAACTCATGAGCAATTAATGATGTTAAGCTTTTATCTCCTGCGATTACCGTGGGGGTTGCAAAGGTTAACCGTGGATTTTCCATACCGCCAAACGGGAAACTAGGAGGTAGTACAATAACATCAAATTGTTCCCAGGCATAAGTTCCGTATAAAGCTTCGGCAGAAGCGACCATGTTTTCCATATCCGAAAACTCATAATGTGCTTTATCTACCATAGATTTTTCGGCATAAATTCCTGTACGATTACTAACTGCTTTGTATTCAATATCACCAACAGCAAGTGCAATGAGGTAAGGAGAAATAGGTTGTGCCATTTTAAAAGTATAAAGACCATCTGGTGTTTTTGTTTTTGGATTTTCGGCACTCATTACCGCCATTAATTGAGATGGTACCTGTACTTTGGCATTGTAAGTAATTCTAATTTGTGGGCTATCCTGTATGGGTATCCAAGTTCGTGTTAAAATAGCTTGTCCCTGTGTGAATAAAAAAGGGTGTATTTTATCTGTTGTTTGCCGAGGTTTTAACCATTGCAAAGCTTCTGTTTTATGAGTGGTTTTATAAAAAACGGTAATGCGTTTAGTGTTTTGGTTGATATCGATTTTTAAAGGGCTTCCCAGTTGTGTATCAAAATCACCTAAAGTGAATGTCGTGTCTTTACCGTCTGCTTGTACCTTATCAATAGTTATAAACTTGGTATCGAGAATAATTTGTGAGGCCTCATTATTTTTAATTAAATAGGACGCTTTACCTTGTATAATTTCATTATCGAAATCTACATTAATATCTAAATCTAGATGTGTAATGGCAGCATCGTTTGGTTGGGAAAAAGAATGCGGTTCTTCAATATAATTTGGTATAGCGTTATTTTGTTTTTTGGAGCAACTTGAATTTAAGAGGATTAAGCATCCTAATACTAATGTGATTTTTTTCATACCGAATTTTAATAGTTTTAAGCTAAGAACGAAGTTAGTTGTTTTTCTTTTAAAATCAACAATTGAAAGGTCGTGGAGAAAATTAGCTGTACATTTGCGTATTAATTAAGGAGGTGGCATTTAATTTATAAGTTGTTATCTCGCACCCAATAAGGAATTACCAAACAATTTATATGTCATTTACCCCATTAGGCCTTTCTCAAGCCTTACTAAAAGCGATTACCAAAAAAGGATATACAACACCGTCACCCATACAACAAAAAGCAATTCCACCTATTTTAGAAGGAAAGGATGTTTTGGCATCTGCCCAAACAGGAACAGGAAAAACAGCAGGTTTTACATTACCGCTTTTGCATTTTCTTTCTGAAAATCCGAAAGGGAAATTTCGACCTATACGTGCTTTAATTTTAACTCCAACTAGAGAGTTAGCAGCACAAGTATATAATAATGTTAAAGAGTATAGTGAGTTTTTAAACTTACAAAGTGCTGTTATTTTTGGTGGTGTTAACCAGAAACCGCAAATAGCAAGGATACGCCAAGGGGTCGATATTTTAGTCGCTACGCCGGGGCGTTTATTAGATTTAGAAAGTCAAGGCGTATTATCCTTAAAAAGAATTGAAGTTTTTATTTTGGATGAAGCAGACCGTATGTTAGATATGGGGTTTTTACGCGATATTGAGCGTGTGATAAAAACGATGCCAACCAGAAGGCAAAATTTAATGTTTTCGGCTACATTTTCAAAAGAGATAAAGAAGTTGGCACATGGTATTTTAAACAATCCAGTACAAGTAGAAGCTACGCCAGAAAACACAACTGTAGAGGCTATTACCCAAAAGGTTTATCGTGTTGCTAAAGGTTTAAAAACAGGCTTAATTATTAAATTAATTTCTGATGGTAACTGGAAACAAGTACTAGTTTTTACCCGTACTAAACATGGCGCAAATAAGCTTTGTAAAAAAATGATAAGTGCTAATATTAGTGCAGCCGCTATACATGGAAATAAGAGTCAAGGTGCTAGAACAAAAGCATTAGCAGGTTTTAAAAATGGAAGAATCCGTGTTTTAGTTGCAACAGATATTGCAGCTAGAGGATTAGATATACCATTACTACCGCATGTTGTAAATTTTGAACTGCCTAATATTTCTGAAGATTATGTGCATAGAATAGGAAGAACGGGTAGAGCAGGAGCCAAAGGAGAAGCTTTGTCGTTAGTTAGTGCTGATGAGACGACATATTTACAAAGTATTGAAAAGCTGATTGATATGAAGCTTCCTGTAGAAATTATTGAAGGGTTCGAACCTGACCCGAATGCTTCTACAGTTCCAGAAAAAAGACAACAGCGTGGTGGTGGAAATAGATCTAGGAGAAATTCTGGTTCTGAAAATTCGAAGTCGGGTGGTCAAAAAAATAATAATTCCAGACGACGTCCTAAGAGAAATAATAACAGACGTAATAATGATAAAAGGCATTAATATAATATGCAGAAAATTCTAAGAGATAAAATTATTGAGGTTTGTAATAAAAAGATAAAAGAGAAAGGTGAGAATGTCGGATTGTCTTTTTATGCTTTTTTTGCTAATAAAAATGATCATCCGGAGCTGCTTATGGAAGCTGCCACTTGGTGGATTATGGAACATAAGCTGGATCATTTTGAAAAAGCTGTAAAAATTAAGAACTTAGTGAATAATTTAAAATAAAGGTCTCGATTACGCACGACCTGACACTGAGAATGAAACAACCCAATAACCCATTACATGGCATAAAGCTAGAACAAATTATTAATGATTTGGTTTCACATTATGGTTGGGAGTATATGGGTTATAATATAAATATTAGATGTTTTACAGATAATCCTTCTGTAAAATCGAGCTTAAAATTTTTACGTAGAACACCTTGGGCAAGAACAAAGGTTGAAGCTATGTATTTAAAAATGTTGCAGAATAGCAGAGCTAAATAGTAGAAAAGAAAGGTTCAAAGTATTTACTTGAACCTTTCTTTTTCTCTTGATAAATTAATGACGTATCTACATGCTAATATTTAGTGAGAAACAATAATCATTTTAGAAATATTTTGATGATTTTCACTTGATAAATTTATAATATAAGTTCCGTTAGAAATTAATGACGTATCTATTTCTAAGCTAGTAGAATTAATTGTTTTTTTAAGAATCGATCTACCATCCAAACTATAAATTTGCATATCATTAATTATATTTTTTGAGTTTTTAACATATAATATATTTTTAGCAGGCATCGGGTAAAGAACGATACTGTTATTTAAATCTGCTTCATCTACAGATAAACTCTCTGAGCCATAAAATTCTATTTCAGTAATGGCAGTCCAAGGACTTTCTCTGTTATCACCAGCGCTATTAAATCTTCCATAGCCTATTAATTTTACGTAACGTGCATCTGCATCTACTAAATATTGATTAAAATCTGTTGTATTGGTTGCAGTAAATAATAAATCTCCAGAAGTTGGTAGAATTTTTGTTGTAAAATCTGAAGGATCGGTTCCTGTAGTAGATACCCAAATTTGAATACCAAAAGCATCAGATTTATTAGTGGTGTTAAATTGAATCATATCAAGATGATGTGTACCTCCTAAATCGTAAATAACATATTCCCCATCACCTTTATAATCTGAAGGCAGAACAGCCCCGTCATCTGCTGTCCACTCAGTATCCATGTCTTTATCTAATGATTTAATTGCTAACTCATCTTTCGAACTGTTTTCTTTTGAAAACGAGTGTACAGTTACCTTATCCGTGGGTAAGCCTGTCCCTGTATTTATAAGATCGTACAAATCTGTTAAATCTGCACCGTTTTGTGTTACATTTAAGACTCTTTCAATATCGTCTCCTCCTGGATCCTGTGTAAAAGTTACCGTACCAGCTCTAGCATTAATATCTGCATTTTCTGTAACAGTAACAGAAACTGTTTCATTACCAGTTCCTGAGTTGATATTAATAGTTATCCAGGTATCACTAGACACAGCAGTCCAACTTACATTGGCATTAACTGTAACGTCATAACTTGCAGCCTCTGGAGAAAGAGATGTAAGACTACTTATAGTTAAAGACTCAACGACTTCAATAGTACAATCACCATCAATTATATTATCACCTGCATAATCTAGAAAACAAGTACCAATTCCGTAACCAACCATAGCATCAGTTGTTGGTTCATAACTCCCCATAACAGCACCTTTATCATCAGAACCAGCTCCTGAAAAAGTAAAGATTTCACCATCTGCAGTGGCCGTTATTCCTGCTTCTTCAGAAAAACCTGTAGTTGTTGCTCCTAAGGAAGTTCCTGTATAAACGTTGCCAGTATAAGTCAATGCCGTACCAAGATTATCAAATGCACTTGCGCTATCTCCCGAAATGATATCTGTTAAATTTGGATCACTCGTAGCAAAATAAATTAAGTTATTAGATACTGTTCCAGTAGGATCTTCTGAGCCTTTATCTTCATTATAAAATAATGGAGCATTAGTATTTATAATGGTATTATTAGAAAGGTTTATGTTTTTAGATTCTTGGTATCCGCTTGAAACATCCTTGGTATTACAAGCAACATCAGCGTCTTCACTTCCTCCCATAAATGTTATACCATTATTCCACTTGGCATTACTAGCAACGGTGATACAATCTTGAATATAATTATTAGTAATTGTGTGTTCACTATCTGTAATTCTAATACCTCCTGTACCCTCAACATCTTCACCTAAAAAATAATTTCCATCAACGGTAGCGTGAGAACCATGTCGAAGCACCAAAGATCCTCTACATTTTCTAAATGTGTTATTGGTATATGTATTGCCTTTACTTTTATTAGTTATAATTTCATTTTCTCCATCAGATTGAACAAAATAGTTATTACTAACCGTTGCATTACTGTTTACCATTTGGTATGAACTAGTACCTATACGAATAGTTTCACTATCTCCAGAATTTGAATACGGGTCACCGTTGGCTTTGGTAAATGGGTACAATTCTGTGATTTTTTTGTAATTATAAAAATAATTGTTCGTTATGGTATGACCAACTATAGCACAACTATTGTTTATTTCTGGTTCGCCATCTGGCACATTAGGAAATGCATTATACGCATATTCTCCTAGCACTATTGCGCCAGCACTAACTTTATTCATAAAAGAACAGTTAATAACAGTATTATAAGTTCCATATAACACAATCCATCTGTGTTTAGGAATTTGCTCATCTGCTAAATCATCAGTTAATTCATCTGGTTCAATTCCTAGTCCATCAATGGCACAATTTTGAATGGTACTATGGTGTGCATAATTATCACCATTTCTAAATTCAATAAAATTACTGGCTCCGTAACCACCTTTCCAATGAAAACCGTCTACAATTAAATATTCACCTGTTGCAATTTTGTCTCCTGTATCATCATCTGTTTCACCACCAATAGTTAACCGTGGCCCTCCTGTAAAAATAACACCTCCTGGTGTTTCTGCTCTAAAAGTTACTGGATTATCTGCTGTACCAGAACCAAGAAATATTATACGTTCATCAGTCGTGTAAGTACCATTTTTTAATATAATAACATCTCCGGGTTCATATATCACATCTCTTAGAGACTCTGGATCAGTAATATTATAGGTGGTTTGCCCTGCTACAGAAAGAGAAAACAATAATAATAAATGAAATAGAATTTTATTCATAACTTTAGTTTAAAGGTTAATTTAATTTAGTTTTTACTGGTAAACCAAACTGGTTATCCAATTTGGATAACTAAAAATAGCTTATAAACCAACTTATTTGATAAAAAACAGCTGAAACGTAATTTTAATAGATTAGGTGTAAGGTCTTATTTTGTTTAATAATGTTCCGGAATAAAAAAAACATTACGTATTAGACCTGTAAATTTAGGATTGCTCCCAAAGTTGATTTATGAATTGGTTAACCAATTTGTAAATATAAATATACTATATTTTTGTTGAAAAAATAAACGTTATGTTTTGATGTAGAGTTTATTGTAAATGTTTTAAGCCTTCATATACAACAATGCTAACGGCATTTGCTATATTCAAACTTCTAACATGATCGCTGTATAGAGGTATTTTATATGTTTTTTCGGTATGAGTTTCAATAATAGATTTTGGAAGACCGACAGATTCTTTTCCGAAAATTAAAAACATATTGTCTGTAAAGGGAATATCCCAATGCTTTTTTTTACCATGACTTGATAAAAACACCATGGTTTTATCTTTATTTATTTCAAAAAATTCTTCAATATTATTGTAATAAGTTACTTGAAGGTGTTGCCAATAATCAAGACCTGCTCGTTTTAACCGCGTATCATCGATCTTAAAGCCAAAAGGTTTTACCAAATGCAAATGAGAACCGGAGGCTAGTGCCAGCCTACCAATATTACCTGTGTTATTTGGTATTTCGGGTTCTATTAAAACAATGTTTAAAGCCATAGTTTAGTTTTCAGATAATGGTTTTCCTATATCGTCAATTTCATCAAAATTATTGTTGGCTTTTGGATCTGGGCCATATTTATTAAAACCTCGATCTCCTTCTGAAGTTAATAAAATCAAGAGCCAGATTCCTCCAATAAATGGAATAAAATAAACAAGAAAATAAGTGCCGCTTTTTCCAGTGTCGTGTAGCCTTCGGGAAATGACTCCAAGTGTTGGTATAATCATTCCTAATAAATATATAAAAATAACGAAAGTCAAAACCTCATTTCCTCCTATTAAATCATCAATGAAATCTATTAAGAAGGTTAAAGCAAATAGAATTAGAAAGTTAAATAAAACAAACATCCAAAACTCTTTACGTCTTGCTCTACCGCTAAATGTGGCATAATTCTTTATGATAACGTCTAAATACCACTTCATAAAATTTAATTTCTAGTTTAATACAGATTTTACAAATTTGTCAATACTATTTACTCCTTCGTTGGTGACATGTTTTACAAAAGCACTCCCAATTATAGCTCCTTTAGCATATTGTGTTGCTTGTGTAAAGGTTTGGTTGTTGCTTATTCCAAATCCAACGATTTGAGGGTTGTTAAGGTTCATGTTTCCTATACGCTCAAAATACTGGGTTTGTTCTTCACCAAAGCCTGATTGTGCTCCTGTTGTACTGGCACTACTTACCATATAAATAAATCCGTTGGAAATAGAATCTATATAACGTATACGTTCATCGCTGGTTTGTGGTGTTATTAAAAACACGTTTATTAAGCCATATTTTTCAAAAATGGTCTGGTATTTTTCATGATACACATCGACTGGTAAATCGGGTATTATTAGGCCATCTATCCCAATTTCCTGACATTTTTTGCAAAAGGCTTCAACGCCATATTGGTATATTGGGTTAAAGTATCCCATAATAATTAAAGGTATATTAACGGATTGCCTTATATCTTTTAATTGATTAAAAAGCACTTCGCTTGTCATACCATTTTTTAAGGCTTGGGTAGAGCTTGCCTGAATGGTTGATCCATCTGCCAGTGGATCGCTAAATGGTAATCCTATTTCGATCATATCTACCCCATTTTTTTCTAAATCTTGGATGATAGAAACGGTATCGTTAATACTTGGGTAACCTGCTGTGAAGTATATAGAAAGTAACTTCTTGTCTTCTTTTAGTTTTTTATTTATTCTGTTCATTGTTTTGTCATTCCTGCGAAGGCAGGAATCCATTTTTTAGTTATGTTTTTCTTTTTATTCATTTTTTGCTTGTCCAAAAAACGAACCAAAAAAAGACATCCAAGTCAAGGAATTTTTCAGTTTTCAAACTGAAAACCGATTTGAAAACTTCGCGTCGAACTGCGTTCTCCTGTTTTCGAAGCTTTTCTTCATCTATTCTTCGCCTTGGCAGATCAATTCTGAGAATTGATTTGGGACTTGAATATTTGAATGTTTTATGTTTGATTCCAAGTTCAAGCTTTATTTTTAATGTTATTTATATCTTAAAATATTCTATGTAATTTTCCAAATCCTTATCCCCACGACCAGAAAGACTCACCACAACGACATCATCAGGTTTAAATGTTTTCTGTTCGAAAATAGCTAGCGCATGCGAGCTTTCTATAGCAGGAATAATGCCTTCTAATTCGCATAACTTTAATCCGGCTTTCATAGCATCGTCATCTGTGATTGCCATAAATTCTGCACGTTCTGTTTTGCATAAATGCGCATGCATAGGACCAACACCGGGATAATCTAACCCTGCCGAAATGGAGTAGGGTTCTGTTATTTGCCCATCACTTGTTTGCATTAATAAGGTTTTACAACCATGTATAATACCTTCTTTTCCCAAAACGGATGTTGCTGCACTTTCACCAGAATCAACCCCTAAACCTGCTGCTTCTACAGCTATAATGTTTACGTCTTTTTCATGTAAAAAATGGTAGTATGTTCCTGCAGCGTTACTTCCTCCTCCAATACAAGCAACGACATAGTCTGGGTTTTCTCTACCTTCGTGTTCTTTTAGTTGCCATTTAATTTCTTCTGAAATAACCGATTGAAACTTGGTTACCATATCTGGATAGGGGTGTGGCCCGATAGCAGAACCTATAATATAATGGGTGTTTACAGGGTTATTAATCCAATCTCGAATGGCTTCGTTAGTAGCATCTTTTAAAGTACGACTTCCCGAAAGTGCTGGTATTACGGTTGCTCCTAACATTTTCATTCTGGCAACGTTTGGAGCTTGTCGTGCGATATCAATTTCACCCATATAAACAATACACTCTAAGCCCATTAAAGCACAAACGGTAGCAGTTGCAACGCCATGTTGTCCGGCACCAGTTTCTGCAATGATTCTGCGTTTTCCTAGTCGCTTAGCCATGAGTATTTGCCCAATGGTATTATTTATTTTATGAGCCCCTGTATGGTTCAAATCCTCACGTTTTAAATAAACTTTGGTGTTATATTTTTCCGATAGACGTTTAGCAAAATAGAGTGGGGAAGGGCGTCCTACATAATCTTTTAAAAGCTGATTAAACTCTTTTTGAAATTCAGGCTCTGCCATTACTTTAAGATAGTTTTGGCGTAATTCTTCTACATTAGGATACAGCATTTCCGGAATGTATGCACCTCCGAATTCTCCATAATATCCTTTTTCGTTTACGTTGTAATTTTCCATATTTTTTGTCATTCCCTCGAAGGAGGGAATCTGTTTAATTTTAGTTATAACTTATAATGGATTCCGCATCAAGTGCGGAATGACAAATGTTTTTTAAATTCTTTTAATTTTTCAATATGCTTTAATCCGGGTTCTATTTCAAATTTACTATTCACATCTAATGCATAACAATATTTTGAAGCTTCACTTTGTTTAAATTTTTTAATGGCTTCAATTTGGTCTAAACCAATACCGCCACTTAAAAAGAAAGGTTTTGTTGATGGGTAATTATTTAAAACATTCCAATTAAAGGTGTAACCATTACCTCCTGGTAATTTGCCTTTTGTGTCGAATAGAAAATAATCACAAACCGTTTCATAGGGTTTTAAAATCTCAAAATCGAATTCTTCTTTTATTGAGAATACTTTTATTATTTGAACCAGAACTTGTTTCAGGTTCTTTTTACGAGATGCTGAAACATGTTCAGCATGACGATCTGTTTCTTTTGATGAGATTGCCACGTCACTTTGCTCCTCATAATAACGTTTCAATTTTAAACAGTATTCTGGCGATTCTTTTCCGTGTAATTGAACTGCTTGTAATTGATGTGTATTTATTTGTTCGATAACATATTCTAAATTTTCATCTACAAAAACACCCACTTTTTTTATAGATGTTGGTAGTTCGGGGATAATGTTATTAAAATGTCTTGCAGACTTTTCGTAAAATATAAATCCAAGATAATCGGGTTGCAAAGTTGCGACTTGAGTTATATTATCTTCATATTTCATTCCGCAAACTTTAAGCCTCACCCTAGCCCTATCTGAAGGAGAGGGGATTTTATCTGTTTTTAATATGTTTTTTTCTTCTTTTTTCATTCGAGTAAATGTTCTCCTCTTTTGGAGGAGTTATAAGAGGCTCTTTATAAATTGTTTGGCACTCTCTCCGGCATTATCCGTTTTCATAAAGTTTTCACCAATTAAAAAACCTTGGTAACCATAAGGTTTTAATTCTTTTATGGCTTCAATATTACTAATACCACTTTCTGAAACTTTTACAAAATCATTGGGAATAAGGGTACTTAATGCTTTGCTTGTTTCTAGGCTCACGTCAAAAGTTTTTAAATTTCTATTGTTTACGCCTAACATATCTAATGAAGGCATAATAGATTTATGTAATTCTTCTTCGTTATGAACTTCTAATAAAACATCTAGATCCAGACTTTTTGCAAATTGAGAAAACTGCTTTATTTCTTCTCTGGTTAAAATGGCTGCTATCAATAAAATAACATCTGCACCATAAGCTTTTGCTTCTAATATTTGATAGTTATCTATAATAAATTCTTTGCGAAGTAATGGTAAATTACAGCTTGCTCTGGCAAGTAACAGATCGTCTAAAGACCCACCAAAATATTTTCCGTCTGTTAAAACCGACATACCGCAAACACCTGCATCTTCATACCCTTTTGCTACATCTTGAACATTTAAACTCTGGTTTATTACCGATTTTGATGGGGAACGTCTTTTATGTTCTGCAATAATGCCTGTACTGCTATTACGTAAATTATTAGCTAATGAAATTGTATCTCTGCTAAATAGAATAGATTGTTCTAATTGTGATACTGGAATTAAGCCCTTACGTAGGTCGACTTCTTTTCGTTTGTCTTTTACTATGTTATCTAGTATTGTCATTTTTAGTGTTCAGTGTTCAGTGTTCAGTGTTCGGTGTTCAGTGATCAGTGTTCAGTGTTCGGTGTGCAAAACTGCTACTGTTTACTATTTTATTTACTTAATTCCACAAGTTTATCTAAACTCGCTTTGGCTTTCCCAGAAAGCAACGATTCTTTTGCGAGTTCAAACCCTTCTTTATGGCTTATTTGCTTTGTTGTTGCTATGGCTAATCCAGCATTGGCGCATACCACATTGTTTTGAGGTTCGGTGCCTTTTCCTTCGATAACATTTACAAAAATTTTAGCAGCATCTTCTACGGTGTTTCCTCCAAAAATCGATTCTTGGGTGATTGTTGATATTCCTAAATCCTCTGGCGAAAACATGGTTTCGGAATTATTGGAAATCACTTTTGTGTTTCCAGTTAATGAAATTTCATCATAACCGTCTAATGCGTGAACAATGCTATAGTTTTTATCTGTATTTTGATATAAATAGCCATACAAACGTAACAGTTCCAGGTTAAATACCCCTACCATTTGATTTTTAGGAAAAGAAGGGTTAACCATAGGTCCCAACATATTAAAAAATGTTTTTACACCTAATTCACGGCGAATGGGTGCCACATTTTTCATAGCGGGATGAAACAATGGTGCATGTAAAACACAAATACCTGCTTTATCGATAGACTTTTTTAAGAAATCTTCATCATTGGAAAATTTAATACCTAAATATTCCATAACGTTTGAAGATCCACAGGCAGAAGACACACCATAATTACCATGTTTAGCAACTTTAATACCAGCTCCGGCAGATACGAACGATGAGAGGGTAGAGATGTTAAAAGTGTCTTTCCCATCACCACCGGTTCCGCATAAATCGATAGCATTAAAGTCTTTTAAGTCTATGGCGATGCATAATTCTAAAAGGGCTTCTCTAAAACCGCGCAATTCTTCAAGGGTGATGCTTCGCATCATGAAAACCGTAAGGAAGGAAGCGATTTGGCTTTGGTTGTACATTCCGTTGGAGATGTTTACCAATACTTGTTTAGCTTCTTCGCTTGAGATGCTTTCGTGGTTTATAAGTCTGTTTAATAATTGTTTCATTTTTTCTCTTTTATTTATTCATTTTGTCTTGTTCTCGACTGCGCTACCATTGACGTTATTTTATAATTAATTGTTTTTCAGTATTTTAATTTATCTAATATGTCACGTTGAGTACTTCGACTATGCTCAGCATAAACTAAAGTCGAAACGCTTTAAAGGTAATAACTAACAAGTCCTTCGACTGCGCTCAGGAGGACAATGGAACTATCATTTCGACTACGTCATTGCTTACGC
>NZ_JAUOEK010000061.1 GCF_030540835.1 Flavivirga aquimarina
TTTTAGGTTATGATATAGATGAGGAACTGCCCTGGCACTCTACGATAAGCCGTACCCGACAATTGTATCCAGAAACTGTCTTTGAAGACGTTTTTACTAGAGTACTTGCTATGTGTGTAGAAAAGGGAATGGTCAGCGGTCTCACCCAGGCCATAGACTCTGCACCAGTAAAAGCCAATGCTTCGATGGACACTTTAGAGCTTAAAGTTTCAAAAGAAGATCTAGAAGCTCATTTGCATCAAATCCGTCATATCAGTGCTATGGATAAAGAACCGGCAGGGAT
>NZ_JAUOEK010000062.1 GCF_030540835.1 Flavivirga aquimarina
TTAAGCTCTAAAGTGTCCATCGAAGCATTGGCTTTTACTGGTGCAGAGTCTATGGCCTGGGTGTGACCGCTGACCATTCCCTTTTCTACACACATAGCAAGTACTCTAGTAAAAACGTCTTCAAAGACAGTTTCTGGATACAATTGTCGGGTACGGCTTATCGTAGAGTGCCAGGGCAGTTCCTCATCTATATCATAACCTAAAA
>NZ_JAUOEK010000066.1 GCF_030540835.1 Flavivirga aquimarina
AAGTTCACTCTTTGTATGTTTTCCAATGCTAAGTTCGTCTAAAATTTTTAATTTGAAAGGTTCGCTGTAACGTCTAATTACTTTGTCATTTTTGTACATAATTGTGTTAAATTATGTAGCCTTTATTCAGGACGAGTCAAACTTACCGCTAACGGTTTCAGCTATGGGCAGTTACGTGGGTTAGCATTTAATTATGTAAGTACGCACCAAACTAAAAATCCACGAGGGTTTTCCAAAGTAGGTGAGAACAAGCAATTACATAGGACACGTTGTTGTACAACGTTTTTTTATTTGTTTAAATAATTAGGAGATGATATTTTTTTAACAAAAATTAATCCATCATATATTTCTGCATATATTTTGCTAACCATAATTCTGTGTAATTGTTTAGGTTGATACCCACCACCTCCTATCAATAAATGTTTAGATTTTTTACTAAAGAATTTTGACGGTTCATTTTTGATAGCATTATCTAAATCTACAAAATAGATGTCTTTACCAACGTTCATTAATGTATTAGCATATGTTTTTTTAAACGGTTTTTCTATGTGATATGTTTTCCAATGATTACCTTGTTTTTTATCTATTAAATAGCCTTTAATGTTTCCTGTTCCAAAGTCAAATCCAACACTATAATAATCTTCTTTGTAGTAATCTTTCAATAAACAACCTAAATTGATTATTTCACTTCCCGAGTAATTCATTTCTTTTTTGTTTATATGTTCATTGTGAGCCCATATAAAAGCTTTTCCATTTTTAGATTCATTCTCTAAAATCCATTTAACATTCTCAAACATTTTTAAATCTCTAAATTCACTCGATTCTTTGAATCCTACTGTGTTTGATACATATTGTGTATACTTTATTAAGTAATTTAGACTTCTTATAGCGGACTTTAAATCTTTCTGATAAATCTTTTTATTTGTTTTTGAGTTAAGAATAGCTTGTTCTAGTTTTTTTAGTTTTGGAACTTGAGTTTTTGCCCAATTATCAGGTTTGCCATAATTTATCTTTTTGTTTGAGCAACTATCAGCAATGATTAGAAGTTCTTTGCTTATAGGAAGATTGTATTTCTTTACAAAACCACGAATTTCTTGATTAATTTTTTTTCCAATTTGAATATCCATGCCGTAAAATCTAATCTGCTCTTCTTCAGGTTTTTCTATATTATAGTGCCTTATCCATAGTAAAAGATTTGTTATTTCTTTATAATACAAAAACCTAAAACTAAAATTTTTACTGATAGTATTGATATCTCCTTTTCCGCCACTTATCCATTCGTTTATTCCAGACTCAGCTTGATAAGATGCTTCCATAATAAACGTTTTGACGCCTTGGGTTTTGACTAAATGTTTGAAAAATTTGGTCTTGATATCGAAAAATTCTTTTGTATCATGAGAAGCTTCTCCAAAACCATAAATTTTAGCATTATCAAATTTATCGGGAATGTTTTGTTCAAAAATAGTTAGTTTAGAATCAGGACTCGCATCTTCAATTTCTATAGAGTTATTAGTTATCCAATCTATTGTTTGCTTATTTTGAGAATTTACATGAAATGACGAGATAAATATGAAGATTGAAAGTATCTTTTTCATTTGTGATTTTTGTTTCTTAAATGGTGTACAACAAAGATATATAGTTAATAATTAACCATATATCTATTATATACATCCAAATATACTCAATTACTTATGCTTCTCATGGCATTTTTACTTAAAGTAAAAGGCCAAAAACTTTTTCTCCCTTAAGTTATTTTTTAGAAATTTTTCTTAATAAATTCATAACAAATATCGGTTTTCATTGCGATTTGTTTAATTTTACGCCTTATGAACTTATTTCCCATAAATGCAGGAAATCTTAAACTTGACGGGGGCGCTATGTTTGGTGTGGTACCTAAGTCTTTGTGGCAAAAAACAAACCCTGCAGATGCTAATAATATGATTGAGCTTACAACGCGTTGTTTGCTTATTGAAGATGGCAACAGGCTTATATTAATAGACAATGGCATGGGTAACAAGCAATCTGAAAAGTTTTTTAGTTACTATCACCTTTGGGGAAATTATAATATAGATAGCTCACTTAAAGCACATGGGTTTCATCGCGATGATATTACCGATGTTTTTTTAACACATTTGCATTTTGACCACTGCGGAGGTAGCATTCAATGGAATAAAAATAAAACGGGTTACGAACCTGCTTTTAAAAATGCACACTTTTGGAGTAATAAAGACCATTGGTTATGGGCTACCGAACCTAACAGACGTGAAAAAGCCTCTTTCTTAAAAGAAAACATTATTCCTATAGAGGAAAGTGGGCAGCTAAAGTTTACATCGCTTCCAAAAGATGATTTGCTTCGTAACTCAGAGCTTGGTTTCGATATCTTTTTTGCTAATGGACATACCGATAAGCAAATGGTTCCCCTTATTAAGTATAAAGATAAAACCATTGCCTTTATGGCAGATTTATTACCTACTGTTGGGCATTTACCCCTTCCTTATATTATGGGTTACGATACCAGACCCTTGTTAACACTTAACGAAAAAGAAAAATTTCTTAATATCGCTGCCGAAAATAATTACTACTTGTTTTTAGAACACGATCCCCATAATGAAATAATTACTGTACAAAACACAGGGAAAGGCGTGAGGTTAAAAAATATATATACAACTCAAGAGATATTTAATTAATAAAAATTTAAGACTAAAATTTAAAAACTAGAGAATGAGAACAATTAAAACAATGACGGCTTCTGCTTTTGCGGCTATACTAATTTCCGGATGTGGTAGCACAGCAGAAATACTATCAACACCTGTAGAAAATATTGATAATACGCCTTTAAAAGTTTCAGAATTAACTGAAGCAGAAAAACACAATTGGGGGCATTTGGATTTGGTAAAAGATACCATTCCCGGTATGAGTGTTGATAAAGCCTATGCTGAAATTATCAAGAAAAGAAAAGGCAAAAAAGTTATTGTAGCTGTTATAGATTCTGGAATCGATATTGATCATGAAGATTTAAATGATGTGTTATGGACTAATACAAAAGAGAAACCAAACAATGGAAAAGATGATGATAACAATGGTTATATAGACGATATACACGGATGGAATTTTTTAGGTGACGGCTATAATGAACAATTAGAGTTTGTTAGAATTTTAGCTAAAGGAGACACTAACCACCCCGATTATAACAGAGCTCTAGCCGAATATGACAAAGAATATCAAAAATACTCAGGCTACAAAGGAAACTACGAACAGATCTTTCAACAAATAAAATCTGCCGATGAGGCTCTAACAAAACACTTAGGAAAGGAAGATTATACCAAAGAAGAGGTTAACGCTATTAAAACAGAAGATACCGCACTTAAACAAGCTGTACAGGTTGCTAAATACATGTTTAGTAACGGCATGGACTCTTTGGCTGAGGCTAAAGAAGAAATCTCTAACGGTTTAGAAAGCATTAATGAAAGGCTAAATTATAACCTAAATAAAACGTTTGAAGGACGTGTTAATGGTGATGATCCAGACAATTTATCTACAACATCTTACGGTAATGGTAATGTAAAACCAATTAAGAAAAGTGAAAGTCATGGTACACACGTGGCAGGTATTATTGCTGCAGAACGTAATAATGGTAAAGGAGCCAATGGTGTAGCCAATAATGTGGCCATTATGAGCTTAAGAGCTGTACCGAATGGTGACGAGTACGATAAAGACATCGCTTTAGCTATTAGATATGCTGTAGATAATGGTGCGAAAATTATAAACGGTAGTTTTGGTAAAAGTTACTCACCACACAGTGATTGGGTACGTGATGCCATTGCTTATGCAGGAAAAAAAGATGTGCTTTTTGTACATGCTGCCGGAAACGACAGTAAAGATGTAGATACCGAACCTAATTTTCCAGATGATAATATAAACGGTCAAGAGGTTTCCGATACTTATATAAGAGTAGGGGCTTTAGCTCCAAAATATGGTTCTGGATTAATAGCTGGTTTTTCTAATTACGGAAAACAGAACGTAGATGTTTTTGCACCTGGTGCTAAAGTGTATTCTACAACGCCAGAAAACGAATATAAAACAAAAGGAGGAACTTCTATGGCGGCTCCTGCTGTGGCAGGTGTTGCTGCTTTAATTCGTTCTTACTATCCAAAATTAAGCGCTGCTCAAGTTAAACAAATACTTATGGATTCTGGTTTAGCTGTAAAAACCAAAGTCGTTGTGGGTGGTAATACTGATGATGTAAGACCGTTTGCCGATTTAACAAAATCGTCAAAAATGGTTAATGCTTATAATGCTTTAATTATGGCAGCAAAAATGTCAAAATAAATTATTAAATTTATATGGTAAAAAAAGGGGGGCGATTATGTATTGCCTCTTTTTTTATTTTTTTAACTTATATATTCTATCTATACTATGAAACGACTCCTTATTTCCGTGTTAGGCCTAACTGTCCTTATCTCCTGTAACAGTTCTAAAAATATAGCTACACAAAAAGCACCTGTTGCAACGACCCCTCAAACACCGACAACACAATCGGTATCAAAAACTACTTATTGGCAACAACATGTAGATTATAAAATGGATATTGATATGGATGTAAACACCTATCAATATAAAGGGAATCAAACTTTAGTATATACCAATAACTCACCCGATGTTTTAAACCGGGTGTATTACCACTTATATTTTAATGCTTTTCAACCGGGAAGTGAAATGGATGTTCGTTCTCTTACCATCGCAGATCCAGACCCAAGAGTTGGCGATAGAATTAGCAAATTAAAACCCAACGAAATAGGTTATATAAAAGTACACTCATTAAAACAAAATGGTACTGTTTTAAAACATGAAACAGTTGGTACCGTTTTAGAAGTCGATTTGGCAAAACCTATACAACCTGGAGAAAGTGTCACGTTTAATATGGTTTTTGATGCTCAGGTTCCTCTTCAAATCCGTCGTACAGGAAGAAACAATAGGGAAGGGGTTGCATTATCCATGACGCAATGGTATCCTAAACTGGCAGAATACGATTTTGAAGGCTGGCACGCCGACCCTTATATTGGACGCGAATTTCATGGTGTTTGGGGAGATTTTGATGTAAAATTAACCATTGATGAAAATTACGTTGTTGGCGGTACAGGATATCTGAAAAACCCTGATGCCGTAGCCAATAATGGAAAAATAACATGGCATTATACAGCACCAAAAGTACACGATTTTACCTGGGCGGCAGATCCAGATTATATTCACGATACCGCACAGGTTCCTAATGGCCCATTATTACACTTTTACTATAAAAGCACCTTAGACGCTGATAAAAAGGAAAGCTGGAAAAAACTGCAACCAAAAACAGTAGAACTTATGCAATATTTTAGCAAGCATATTGGCACATATCCTTATAAACAGTATTCTGTAATACAAGGTGGCGATGGTGGTATGGAATATGCCATGTGTACCTTAATAACCGGAAATAGAAGTTTTGGTAGTTTATTTGGTGTTACAGCACACGAAATGGCACATACATGGTTTCAGTTTTTATTAGCCACTAATGAAGCAAAGCACGAATGGATGGACGAAGGTTTCACCACCTATATTAGTAATTTAGCCGAAAACGACATTATGAATCGTAATAGAGAAAACCCTGTTTCTAGTACTTATAGAAGTTATATTTACTTAGCTAAATCTGGAAAAGAACAACCGCTTACTACACACGCAGATCGTTATCATTTTAATCAAGCTTATGGTATTTCTGCATACAATAAAGGCGCTGTGTTTTTAGCACAATTAGGTTATATTATTGGTGAAGACAACTTAAAGAAAACCATAAAAAAATATTTTAACGATTTTGCTTTTAAACACCCAACGCCTAATAGTATTATTCGTTCTGCCGAAAAAGTATCTGGTTTAGAATTAGATTGGTATGTAACGGATTTTGCACAAACCACCAATACTATTGATTATAGTGTAAAAAATATAGAAGAAAAAACCATCACTTTAGAGCGAATAGGGCAGATGCCAATGCCTATAGACCTAACGGTAACTTATACAGATGATACTACCGAAAATTTCTATATCCCATTACAAATGATGCGTGGTGAAAAACCAACGTCAGCAACTTTAAAAGCAGATTGGGCTTGGGCATATCCAACTTACACTTTTGAAGTAGGTAAAGCTGTTAAAAGTGTTCAAATAGACCCAAAAGAAATGATGGCGGATATAGATAAAAAGAATAATACGAAGTAAATCTTATTAATGTAGCTCCATTTTGAGAAGATTGTAAATTAAACTAATCCCACTAAAAAGCGGGATTTAGATTTACTGATATATGAACATTACACTCAATCCCAAATTTTATAACATTGAAAACCCCAAGAAAAAACATCAAAAAATTCTTTTCCATTAAACTTTCAATAAGCTAATCAGTCTAACAAATTTAAACAACTTTAATTTTGCTTACAGCTATATTTTATAAGCGACAAAAAAAGCTTTTTTTATGTCTTATTTTAATAATTTCTTTTTGTGTAAGTTGTAAAAATGAAAAAACAGATGTCCTAACAAAAAATGTTTCTAAAATTAGTAATGATATTCCGATTTACAATTTTAATACATTAGAACCTCTCCTTTACACTAAAACCAATAAGACATACATTATTAATTTCTGGGCCATGTGGTGTGCACCTTGTGTTAAAGAGTTACCATATATTCAGCAATATGCTAACAAAAATCCAGATGCAGAAATAATACTCATAAGTCTTGATTTTCCAGAAGATATTGAAACAAAGCTTAAGCCTTTTTTAAAGGAAAAAAATATTACGTCTAAAGTCATTTTATTAGATGATCCTGATTCTAATACTTGGATAGATAAAATAGACCCTAATTGGTCTGGAGCTATCCCTTTCACTATCATTTTTAATAATAAAAAACGAGGCTTTTTCGAACATACTTTCTCTAGTTTAGAAGACTTAGAAAATACAATAACTAAAACCTTAAACCTTTAAAATAATCTATTTATGAAAAAATTAATTTTATGTATTGCCTTAGTTGGCCTAGTATCAAGTGTCATTGTTTCCTGTAATAATAAAACAAAAGAGAACACAGATGTTTCTGCAGAAAATGATAAACCAGAAAGAAAAGGGCCTCCTCCTGGAGACCGCAAAGGTCCACCACATAACGGAGAGAGAAAAGGACCTCCTGGTGGTCATGGTCCAGAACAAACAAAGACATTAGAAGAAATTGGAGGCTATAAAATCGGAGAGGTTGCTACCGATTTTAATCTTAAAAATGTAGATGGCTCAATGGTTTCGTTAGCAAGTATCGACAATGCAAAAGGATACATTGTAACGTTTACTTGTAACGAATGTCCTTTTGCAAAAATGTATGAAGACCGTTTAATCGAACTACATAACAAGTATGCTACTAAAGGGTATTCTGTAATTGCTATTAACCCTAATAATCCTGAAAATGAAAAAGAAGGTTATGAAGCAATGCAAAAAAGAGCTAAAGAAAAAGGGTTTCCATTTGTTTATTTAGTTGACGAAGGTCAAAAAATATATCCAAAATATGGAGCCGTTAGAACTCCTCATGTATTTTTATTAGATAAAGAGCGTAAAGTTCAATACATCGGTACTATTGATGATAATGCAAGATCTTCCGAAAATGTAAAAATTAAATATCTTGAAAATGCTATAGAAGCATTGGAAAAAGGAGAAAAACCTAATCCAAGTTTAACAAAAGCTATTGGGTGCCCTATTAAAGCTAATAGGGTTTAATTTTAGTTAGACTAAAGATATCAACACAACATAAAAAAACAGTTATTTTAGCGCAAGTCATTAAAGCTTGCGCTTTTTTACACATTACTTCTAAACCATCTTTCTGTTTTGTACATCTCTGTTTTAGCTACACGTTCACGATTGTTGAGCCTTAAATGAGTACCTGTAATATGTTTGTTTCTGTAACCCAACAAATGAAAAAACGATTTAGCAAAAAACTTAGCAGCTTTTAAATTAACTTGTAAAATACCTTCGGTTTTATTTAACCAGGAAATACCTGGTAAAAGGATCAATAAGCCATCAAATCGAATACGCCTTAAAAAGACCGACAGTTTTAAAAAAAACGGTTTTATATGTCTTATAATAAAAAAACCTTCGGCACCTTTAACTTGATATAAAGGCATAAAAATGCGCCCATAATACTTTGCTTTTAATTCTTTATTATTACTTATTGCTATTGGAGTACCTTTATTTATGGCTTGAAAGCTTTTAAAACCATTTATCATAGTAAATATTTCGTCGGGTTGTATCTTGTGAAGATAAATAACTTCAAAAACATCAACAATATGAGCAGCTTGTGTTTGTAGTTGTTTATAATGGTTTAAAAAACTGGCGACATCATCTTTTTTTAAAACACCTGCAAACACTAAAGCTAAATAAATAAACGCCGTGTTATTGTTAATAGAACTTAAATCGTCATGCTGACCGGATTCAAAACCTAAAGACACATAACCTAACTCGTTTATATAACTTAACAATGGGCCATTTAAATACTCTTCTATACCCAACACAATAGGAACAGGAAATTGCTTGGAAAATTTTCTATTTATCAACGCATCATTAATGGTAATAAAAGGGAGTGTTTTACTAGATGTAGAGTGTAAATCTATAAAGTAAAATGGTGGTTTTTCTGTTTCTAAAATTTGGTTTAAAATACTTAATAACTCAAATAATTCTACCTCATCGTCATTTAAAACCTTCTTTTTTTTAATGGCTTCAATACGTTCTTTAGTCCAAAGTCTATTTAAATCTTCATCAATATATCTTTGGTTTAACTGAAGTGCTTTTAAGTTTCCCGAAATACCATAAATGGTTCCTTTAACTTGAAACGGATCAACAGCTTCTAAAACATCTTTTATGGCAAAAATACCTGATGTTTCATTACCATGAATACCACCAAAAAACACCATCGTTGGCCCTGGTTTAGATCCTTCAATCACACCAAGTATTCTATTTACGGTTATTCCGTTATCGTACATGTATTAAAATCATTTCTTGTAACTAAGCCTATCAATTTGTTTTGTTTTACTACCGGAAGGCTACCTATATTATGATGATCCATTAGTTTTTTTGCGACTTCAACTGGGGTGTACTCTTCTGTAGTAATCACATCTGTTTTCATTATTTTATTAACCGAATCGTTTTGTTGATTGGTGTTTTCTAAATACAATTTAACGTCTTCCCAACTTATTAAACCAATTAACTCTCTATCACTATTTATAACCGGCATATGGTGAATATTTTTCCATTTCATGATATTTAAAACCAATTCGACACTGTCTTTTTTATCGACAGAAAAAATATCAGAACTCATAATATGCTTTACAATTTGTTCTTTTATAAAAGGAAACTCATAAACTTCGTCTAACATTCTCCAGGTAGAAACAGGGTATCCTTTTTCTTGTTTTTCATACATTTTAGAAGTTAATATTTGCATGGCTTCATAGCGTTTATGATTTTTTAACAACTGCCTGTAGTTTCTAACAAGCCACTCAGAACCACTGCTGGCTTGTACTCTATTTTTAATTACTTTTAAATAACTCTCTGCATCTTGAGGCGATACACCAACACTATAAAGACCTTTATATGCCATTGGTAAGAGTTCGTTTAATATTAATTTATAGCTAGAAATGTATGCGCCGTTCCAATAAAAGCGTGTTGCCATGCCGTATCGGGCAGCATTGAAAAAATTTGATTTTACATCTTTAAAATCCCATTGTGTATGTATGTTGTTATATTTTTTTGGTTTTCCTAACATCACACCCACCCAAAATGCCATGTTTGCAATTTCATCAGTGAGTGTTGGGCCCGATGGGATATACCTGTTTTCAATTCTTAAGTTTGGTTTACCATCTGTTTTTCCATAGCAAACCCGATTCCAGGGATATACAGTGCCGTTGTGTAAACCCAAAGCTTTTAAGTTTGGAACCTGATTATTGTTTAACATATCGACACTATCCTTAATAAAATTGGTAGTGATAAAGCTTCTAAATCTGGAAATATTATCTTTAAAAATATCTGTTATAGATCCGGTTTGCCATTTATTACCAAAACTAACTCTAGACTGTTTTTCGTTTAATAAATAGGAATTCGCTCTGGTATCGACACTTTGCGTAAACAAGGCAATTCGGGTTTCGCTCCAAAGTTCTTTACCAAATAATAATGGCGAATTCGTACAGGCACTTAAAATAGGTCCGGAAATGGCTTGGGCCCAATTATAACTATCTACAAAAGTTTTCGGGTTTAATTGTAAATGCATTTGAAAACTTGTATTGCAGCCTTCTAGCATAACAGAATCATGTAACAAATTTAATTCGTCTGCACCTTTAATATGTATATCGAAATTTTGCCTTCTTATACCTTTTATAGCATCGTTTAATACCGAATAGCGCTCTACATTAGTCATATTCTGCTCGTTTGCGTTGTTAATAGAAAGCGATGGTAATATGCCCGTTAATACTATTTTAATGCCTTTTTTAGATGCTGCTTTTTTTGCTTTTTTTAATAGCGTCTCTAATTGTTTGTGCAATTGTGAAAAACATGTGTTTCCCAGTTTTAAAGCGTCTAAATTTATCTCTAGGTTATAATTGCTTATTTCGGTTGTAAAATGTTTATCATCTATATCTTTTAAAAGCTCTAAAGATTTACTTTCTGGTAAAAATTGATTGTTTACTAAACAAAATTCCTGTTCTGCACCTATTCTAAAAACATCCTCTTCAATCATGCCTTTTTCAATCATTATATCAAGTGCCTTGATGTCATTTAATATATGATAGATATAATTAGCTCTGTCTTTTTTAGTCTTGAGTTTTGTTACATTTAAATCGCCCATTTTTAATACTCTTTTAGTGTTTCTTTTAAAGCGTCAAATTACTGCGATTCACCCAATTTAAATATGATTTTTATCATACCAATGCATTACTTAATCGAGGAGTTAATTGTTATTGCTACTTTTGTATTCTTATATCAATTTATGTCTGTATCATATCCTAAAAAAGAAAAGCTTAAAAGCAAAAAGCTTATCGAACAATTGTTTAGCGAAGGACAATCTGTTTCTGCTTTTCCGTTGCGTTTAGTTTATATGCCAACTTCTTTTGATGATGACGTAGTTGCAAAGACAGGGGTTTCTGTAAGTAAGCGAAATTTTAAAACTGCTGTTGATAGAAACCGTATAAAACGATTATTAAGAGAGGTTTACAGGTTAAATAAAGCCGTGTATTTTAACAACATTACAACACAATATGCGTTTATGATTTTGTACATTGGCAAAGACAAACCAACCATGACCCAAGTAGAATCGAGAATGAAACTTTTGTTTGAAAAATTTTCCAACAAAGTTTCTCAATAATAACATACACCCACTATGAAATACTTACTAAAAAAGAAAGTCTTAATTCCCATATTGGCATGTACCATCTTTTTTTCAGGAACAGCTTTTAAAAACGATTTTTTCGAAATTGCGAAGCAAATAGAAATATTTACAACGCTTTTTAAAGAGCTCAACATGAATTATGTTGATGAGACTAATCCTGGTGATTTAATGGATACTGCGATAAAAAGTATGCTGGCAGATTTAGACCCGTACACCAATTTTATGAACGAGCAGGATGTTGAGGCTGCCAGAATTAATAATACTGGTGATTATACAGGCATAGGTGCTAGAGTAAAAACATTTAAGGATAAATTGGTTATTGTAGAACCTTATAAAGATTATCCTGCCGATAAAGCAGGATTAAAGGCCGGAGACGAAATTATTAAAGTTGGCGATATTTTAATCGAAACTTATAAAGAAGATTCTGGTAGTTTATTAAAAGGCGCATCAGACACACCTGTAGAAGTGACTTATAAACGCCAAGGTAAAATGCATACGACTACAATAAAAAGAGCTGAGGTAGAAATTAAGGCTGTACCTCATTTTTCGATGGTTAACGACAAAACCGGATATATTGTTTTAAGTAGGTTTAATAATAAAGCTCATGCCGAAACCAATTATGCTTTACGCGATTTAAAGGCTCAGGGTGCCGAGCAGATTATTCTGGATTTAAGAGGAAATCCGGGTGGACTACTTAACGAAGCTATTAAAATTGTGAATCTTTTTGTTCCAAAAGGGCAATTGGTTGTTACCACAAAATCTAAAGTTAAAAAGTATAATAAAACATATTATACACAAAAAGAACCTATAGATACAGACATTCCATTGGTAGTTATAATTGATGGAAAGAGTGCTTCGGCAAGTGAAATTGTATCGGGTTCGTTACAGGATTTAGATCGTGCTGTTATTGTTGGGTCCAGAAGTTTTGGTAAAGGTTTGGTACAACGCCCCAAACAACTTACCTATGGGACTCAGGTTAAAATAACCATCTCAAGATATTATACACCTTCTGGTAGATGTATTCAATCTTTAGATTATTGGAACAGAAATGAAAAAGGAGAAGCAGTTCGTGTAAAACAAGAAAACTACAATGAGTTCAAAACCAAAAACGGACGTAAAGTTTTTGACGGAGGCGGTGTATTTCCAGATGTCGTTTTTAGCGCTTCTAAAAATTCTGCCATTACAAACGCCATTACACAAAGCGATTTAATTTTTAACTATGCAACCGATTATTATTATAAGCACAAACTAGATAATATTAAAAATTTAAAGCTTACCGATACAGACTTTTCCAATTTTAAAAACTATTTAAAAACTAATAATTTTTCTTTTAAAACGGATACTGAAAAAGCACTTTATAAAGCTTTGGAAGCAGCAACTAATGAAGAATTAAATGATAATATTGAAAAAGACTTTAATACTCTAATAACTAATTTAGAGGTTTCTAAAACCAGTGTTATAGATGAGAACAAAGATTATTTATTAGAATTATTAACTGAAGATATAGTAAAAAGATATGTTTACAGAGAAGGCTTATACGAATATTACATAGTAAATGATCCTAAAATTAAAAAAGCAGCCAAAATACTTGCTGATGCTTCTATATATCAAGATTATTTGAATTAAGATTTGTTTATTTCTACATCAAAAAAATTAAAAAATAGTATATTTATACCTGTTCTATTACCCTACTATGCATAAATTATTGGTATTTATATTTTTAACACTAAATAGTGTACTTGCGTTTTCTCAAAAAGAATTAACACATGAGGTATATTTTGACACGGATAAATATAACCTTCCTCCAACAGAAGAAAATCGCCTACTTCTTTTTATTTCAACCTTAACAGATGTCGATATTGAAAGCATATCTATATTCGGATTTTGTGACGACATAGGAGCCGACACCTATAACTTGAAGCTTTCTCAACAACGAGCAAATGCTATAAAAACCATTTTTTCAAGTAATGAAATAAGTGATGACTTAATTACAAATGTTGACGGTAAAGGCGAAATATTATTGAAAATTGTCGAAGAAAAAAATATACTAAAAATAAGAGGTTTAAACCGAAAAGTAGAAATTATAGTAAAACCCAAACCACCGAAACCTGTCGAGGTAAAACCTATTAAAAAAGTTGTAAAGAAAAAAGATACCCCAGAAATAATAAAGGGCAATGTAAAAGTTGGCGATAAAATTATTTTTAAAAATATTTTATTTAAAACCGGTTACAGTACTGTAACACCAAGCTCTAAAAAAATACTAGACGCAATAGCCAAAGCCCTTGTTGAGCGCAAGGATATTTATTTTACGATACAAGGTCATGTATGTTGTACGCAAAATAGTAGAGATGCTGTAGATAGAAAGACTAAAAAACGAAACTTATCTGAAGCCCGGGCAAAATATGTTTATGATTTTTTTGTTAAAAAAGGAGTTAATAAAAAACGGATGCGTCATTTAGGGATGCGTCGAAAATTTCCACTTGGAGGCGATCCAAAATTTGATAGACGTGTTGAAATTTTAATAACCTATGTGGGTAAATAGAAAATATCTATATAGTTTAGTATTCTTTTTACTTAACTGTATTGGTTTTTCTCAAACAACTATTCCAGATCCTAATTTTGAACAAGCACTTATTGACTTAGGAATTGATACTGATGGCACTATTAATAGTAGCGTTTTAACAACAGATATTAATTCGGAATTATCTCTTGATGTTCGAGGGTATAATATTCAAAATTTAAGCGGAATAGAAGATTTTAGTGCTTTAAGGGAACTCTATTGTGACAATAATTTACTAACAGCTTTAGATGTTACTCAAAATTCGAACTTACAAATTTTATGGTGTGATTCTAACCAGATAACAAATTTAGATGTTACTCAAAACCCAAACCTTATTTCTTTGGTTTGCGGAAATAATATGCTTACAAGTTTGAATGTTACTCAAAACCCCAATTTAAATGTATTGGTATGTGAAAACAATCAAATATCATCCCTTAACGTGTCTCAAAATAGTACATTAAGTAGGTTTCAATGTGGTAATAATCTACTAACAAATCTTGATATTTCTAATAATCTAAATGTAGCTTTTTTGACTTGTGAAAATAATCAACTTACGAGTTTAGATGTTTCGCTAAATGCTCAACTTGCCAATTTAAATTGTAGTTTCAATCTATTAACCGAATTAGATATTTCCAGTAATTCTATCATCACACAACTAGATTGCAGTTTCAATGATTTATGCCGATTAAATATTAGAAATGGTAATAACGGTAATATGACTTTAGTAGATTTTAGTTCTAATTTAGATTTGAATTGTATTGTTGTTGATAACCCTTCTGGAGATCACTCCATTTGGCAACCTGTTTCTTTTTCAAATTATGTAGTATCTCAAAACGATTGCAATAATTTTGTTAATGTAGATACTCTTAATGATGTTATAACTAGTACATCTTATACTTTACCTAATTTAACAAATGGGGAGTATTTTAGCCTGTCTGGAGGTAATGGTATACCATTTAATTCAGGAGATGCTATTACGAGCTCACGAATCATTTATATTTATAATGAAACTGCTTGCGATAGTAATGAATCTAGTTTTAGCGTATTAATTATTGATGATGATTACTATATCCCAAAATACTTCACGCCAAACAATGACGGTCGCCACGATTTATGGCAAGTTTTTGACAGTAATAATTCCATAAAAGTGATACATATTTTTAATAAATATGGAAAGCTTTTAAAATCGTTACCTCAAAATTCCCAAGGTTGGAACGGCACATTTAATGGAAAACTTATGAATACTGATGATTATTGGTATGTTATTACTCTAAACTCTGGAGAAATTATTAGAGGTCATTTTGCTTTAAAGCGTTAATTTTTATTATTCTTTAATCATAGCAATATGTGGAATATCATCTTCTAGATAGGTTTCTCCTGTAGCCGTAAAACCTAAATTAGTATAGAATTTTTTTAGATAAACCTGTGCAGATATTTTTATTAATGATGTATTATAATTTTCTTTGATAGCTTTAATTGACACTTTCATAATGTCATAACCATATTTATATGCACGTCCGTGTTTAGCAACTACAACCCTGCCTATACTAGATTCTTTAAAATAATCACCCGGTTTAAAAATTCGTGTATAGCCTATTAATTTACCTTCTTTAAAACCTAAAACATGCAATGCTTTTTGATCTTTTCCGTCTATATCCTGATATACACAGTTCTGCTCTACTACAAACACTTCACTTCGTAATTGTAATAAACTATACAAGTCTTGTTTTGTTAATTCTTCAAATGTTTTTACTTGTATTTTAAGCATGTTTTAATCTTGTACTATCACATCTTTAACATCATCTTTACCAAATTCTGGCTGAATATTTACGTGATTGATGTCGTATTTATTAAATACCAAATCTTCTATCTTATGTAAAATAATATCGAACTGAGATAAGGTAATGTCTTCTTTAAAATCGATATGAGCTTCTAAATGAATTTCTTCTTCGTTTAATTGCCAAACATGTACATGATGAACATTCTTAATACTTTCAAAAGCATTTATTTCGGCAACTATTTGTTTTATAGGAATATCGTCTGGCGTAAATAACATTAAAACTTTTGTAGAAGTTTTTAATAAATCGAATCCCATCCAAATTAAATAAACGGCTATAGCAAATGTTAGTACACTATCTACCCAATATACCTGGTAATATTTCATTAACAGACCTCCTATCAATACTGCAATACTAGCCATCATATCTGTTAATAAATGCAGATATGCACTTTTCATATTCATATTAGACTTAGAATCTTTTTTTAATAAAAGGACACTTAAACCATTTGCTATAATACCTATAAGGGATAACCAAATGACTAAATTAGATTCTATTTCTTGTGGGTTTTGAAACCTTTTAATAGCTTCAACAATTAATAAAACTGCTACAATTATTAGAGTTGATGCATTTATAAATGCTGCTAAAATTTCTGCACGTTTATAACCAAATGTTCTATTAATGGATGCTTTCTTTTTCGATAATTTATTAGCCACATAACTTACAATTAAAGAAAGAACATCACTAAAGTTATGTAATGCATCACTTAACAATGCCAAACTACCGGAAACAACACCACCTATAACTTGCGCTGCAGTAATTATAATATTTAATAAAATGGATATAAAAAGATTTCGTCCTTTAAGGTCGTTATGCGTATGTGAGTGATTATGGGTATGTGAATGACTCATTTAACAAGATAGCGGAATCTTATCTATTCTGTTTTGATGTCTACCGCCTTCAAATTCTGTATTTAAAAAAGTTTCAACCATTTGTAAAGCTTGTGGTATAGCTGTATAACGAGCTGGAATACATAAAATATTCGCATTATTGTGCTGCCTGATTAGTTCTACAATTTCTTTAGTCCAACACAATCCAGCACGTACTTGTTGATATTTATTTGCAGTCATAGCTACACCATTCGCACTACCGCATATTAAAATACCAAAATCTACTTTTTTATTTTCAACATCTTGTGCTACCGGATGCACAAAATCTGGATAATCTACACTATCATTTGCATCGGTTCCATAGTTATTAACAGTGTACCCTTTGTCTTCTAAATATTGTTGAATTGCAAATTTATAATCCGTTCCTGCGTGGTCGTTTCCTATAGAAATTGTCATGATGTTATTATCTTATTTTATATGGTATAAAGGTACTAACTATATATTAAAAAATCATTAATGTACTTAGTTACATATAAGAGCTCTATGCTATTAGGGCTCATACTTAATTTATACTAACTAATAAACTTAAATACAAACAAATATTCTCTTATAAAATTTATTATTATTAAGATAGTTTTTACTTTATTATTCATTACTTGTTAATAAGTGTTCATTACTTTCTAAAAGAAAAATATTGATTATTCATTTATTTTTTCAATCAAAAACCTGTATGACTTTTCCAAAAATTTAAATCATTTTTTTTGGCAATGTTATCAGACTAAAAAAGGAAGATGTAAACACAAAAAAGTAAAATAGTTATTAGAAAAAGCTGTTAATTTCTATTGTTAACAAGTGTGTATATAAAATTCAAATTCATTAAAAATGAACCTATTAAAATAATTTCTATTGTTAATTAACTATTAATAGAAAGTAAATTAATTGTAATCAAAATAAAACTTAAAAAAGTTATACCAGATATTAACAGACTATAATAACCATCATTTATTTTTTTAAATTTTTAAAAGAAAATAGTATTATAATATATAATGTGGATAACTATAAAAAATACGTTTTAGTTTCTTTGATTTTATATTTTCAAATAGTTTAACCATACTATCTATTTGATAATTTAAATAGATATAGTATTTCTAAAGAAATTTAGTTAACGTAAACTTTCGTTAAAAAGCTTCTTGATAGTTTCATAGAGCGATCTGTGATGAAGGAAGCCCAAAGTAAGTCGAGCGCTAAATTCTTCCAGAGATTTATTTAAAGTGACGTATTAGAACTCTTAAACATGATTCATGTTAAGATAAATTGTATCTATTAGGTTCTTCTATGTTATTTTGAAAGTATTACAGTAAACAAATTTAATATAGAGGATTTTAGATATTTATAGTTTAACTAATCCGTTTTTCTTTAAATATTTTGTATTATATAAAAAGTAAGAAAAAACTTATATGTTTATTTAATAGTAAAGATCTTAATAGGAACTTATTTAAAAACAAAAATCCCGGCTGTAGCCAGGATTTAATAAAGTTGTTATATAAATGATTTACTTTTTATATGCTTCGTTTAAAGCATCTAAAATAGTTTGTGTTAAATCGTTTTCTTCTGTACCGTATAATACACTTGCAGCACCATCGCTGGTTCCTAAGATATAAGTATAACCATTTTTCTTTCCGTAGTCTTTAACAAAGTCTTTAACTTTAATTATTACAGAATCTATTTCGGTTTGAAAATTTTGATTTAACTGTTGTTGCTCAAATTGTATTTGTTGTTGCAATACTTGTTGTTTTTGTTGCAAGCCACCCATTAATTCTTGTGCCTTTTTTTGAGAAGATTTTTGAGCTGTAATTTGTGTTTGCTGAACTTCTAATTGAAAAGCTTGACCAATACTATCTGTTCTCTTTTTAAGAGCTTCATCTTTTCCTTTAAATTTTGTTTCTAAATCTTTTTTCTCTTGATAATCATTTATAACAATTCCGTTGTCTATAAATCCTATTTTTTTTTCTTTTTGACAAGAAGTAAAAATAAATGTTGCTAATAAAAGATAAACTATATTTTTCATTTTGTTGTTTTTAAATACCGAACAAAAGTAATAAAGTAAAGCTAAAAATGTAACGGAATTATTTTGAATTTAAACTATAATGAATTTTTATAGTATTTATACGCGTAAATAATTAATATCTATTAAAAATGAATCCATTTAAAGCGATTTAAGAGACTTTAATTTCTTTTGCTTGTGTTTGTATGTTTAATATAATAAACTGTAAAAGGCATTTATAAAAATGAATTTTAGTCATTTTTAATGATATAAATTAAAGAAGATGCTTCTTTTGTTTTAATTGCTTTTAGATTTGAAAGCAATCCTATCCAAAAACCTTTAATTGGATTCATTTTTCCATTCTTATATTTTTCAGATAGAAGACTAACATAAAAAGCATCAAAAGGCATAGGTTTCGTTTTTATTATTTTCATTGAAACTTTAGCAAATAATTTTGAAACAGATATTTTATTAAAATGCCATAAATGTCTAGGTACATCGTAAGCTGCCCAAAATGTTTTATAATATGCTGCATCGTAACTTTTATAATTAGGTACAGCAATTATTAAAGTACCATTTGGTTTTAATAATTTTTTAAAGATTGCAACATGTTCTTCTAAATTTGGTAAATGTTCTAATACATGCCAAAGTGTTATAATATCGAAACTTTCTGATTCAAATTTTAAAAGCTCTTCAATTTTAAAAACGGAATTATTTGTTTTTTTATTAGCAATTTTTCGAGCTTGATCATTTGGTTCAATTCCAAAAATATTCCAATTATCTTGTTTAGTTGTTTGTAAAAAGTCACCTGTTCCGCATCCAATATCTAGCAGTTTTTTTTCTTTAGATGTAAATGCATTGATTAATTTTAGTTTCTTTTTTAAAGAAATTCTTCTTATTAAATGATAGACTTTTTCAAACAGATTTCTTTGTGTATCTGTATGCGAAATATAATCTTCGCTTTTATAATAATCTGGTAATTTTTCGGAAGAAGGTTGTGGTGTTGTTTCAAGAAAACCATACTCAGTATTTTGAATTAATTGAAAAGTTTCTCCAGAAACGGAATGATCTTTTACTGTTAAGTAGATGCTATTTTTTTTCATTTAGTATGAATTCTGAACCACGTTCAGAATGATAAAAAATTTAAATTTAAATTAATGTTCCACGTGGAACACTTTAAAATTACCTACCCATATAAACTAATAATACAGAAATATCATTAGGAGAAACACCACTAATTCTTGATGCTTGAGATACGGTTGTAGGTTGTATTTTTTTAAGCTTTTCTCTAGCTTCAAAACTCATAGATTTGATTTGAGAATAATCAAAATTCTCTGGAATTTTTACATACTCTAACCTACTTAATTTGTCCGCGTTATTTTTTTCTTTAGCAATATATCCAGAATACTTAACTTGAATTTCTGTCTGTTCTATAACTTCATTATCTAGATTATTATCTTGAATATATTGTTCTACAGCTTTAAATTTTCTAACATCATCAATCGTAATATTTGGCCTAGAAAAGATTTTAAACATCTTATCAGATTGCTTAACTAAGGAAGAACCTTTAGCTTCTAATACTGGATTTGCTTCCTCTGGTTTAACACTGGTTTTAGAAAAGAACGCTACAAATTTTTCTGCATCGTTATGTTTTTGTTCCATTCTTTTTAAACGTTTTTCACTAGCTAAACCAAGTTTAAAACCTTTTGGTGTTAACCTTAAATCTGCATTATCCTGACGCAATAAGGTTCTATATTCTGCTCTAGATGTAAACATTCTATAAGGCTCTTCTGTGCCTTTTGTAATGAGGTCATCTATTAAAACACCTATATAAGCTTCGTCTCTTTTAAGCGTAAAAGCTTCTTTTTCTTCAACCTTTAAACTGGCATTTATACCAGCCATTAATCCTTGAGAAGCTGCTTCCTCGTAACCGGTGGTTCCGTTAATTTGACCTGCAAAATATAATCCATCAACAAGCTTTGTTTCTAAAGTATGTTTTAATTGTGTTGGTGGAAAATAATCATATTCAATTGCATAACCTGGTCTAAAAAACTTCACATTTTCAAAACCAACTACAGATCGTAATGCTTTAAATTGGACATCTTCTGGTAAGGATGTTGAGAAGCCATTTACATAAACTTCGCAAGTATTCCACCCTTCCGGTTCTATGAATAATTGGTGCCTGTCTTTGTCTGCAAACCGGTTAATCTTATCTTCAATAGAAGGACAATAACGAGGCCCTAAACTTTTAATTCTACCGTTAAACATAGGTGACCTATCAAACCCTTCACGAAGTAAATCATGTACTTCAAGACTGGTGTAAGTCATGTAACAAGAACGTTGTTTTTCTAATGGTTTTGTAATATCTAAATAAGAGAATTTTTCTGGATTATCATCACCAGGTTGTTCAACCATTTTAGTATAATCTAAACTTCTTCCGTCCACTCTTGGAGGTGTTCCTGTTTTCATTCTTCCAGAATCAAAACCTAAACTTACTAACTGTTCTGTAATTCCAGTTGCAGCTTTTTCCCCTGCTCTACCACCACCAAAATTCTTATCTCCTATATGAATTAATCCATTTAAAAAAGTACCATTTGTTAAGACCACAGATTTGGATTTTATCTCTATTCCTAACGATGTTTTTACACCTGTTACTTTCCCTTTTTCTATGATTAAACCAGAAACCATTTCCTGATAAAAATCTAGATTAGGAGTATTTTCTAAAAGCAATCTCCAATCTTCAGCAAAACGCATACGGTCACTTTGTACCCTCGGACTCCACATAGCAGGTCCTTTAGATTTATTAAGCATTTTAAATTGAATAGCAGAGGTATCAGACACGATACCACTATAGCCACCAAGTGCATCTATTTCTCGTACAATTTGTCCTTTAGCAATACCTCCCATAGCAGGATTACAAGACATTTGTGCAATGTTTTGAAGATTCATGGTAATAAGCAATGTCTTGCTACCCATATTTGCAGCAGCGGCAGCAGCTTCACTTCCAGCATGACCTGCTCCAACAACTATAACATCATACACTTCGTTAAACATAATTTCTGTTTTAAAAACAAGTATGTTCCACGTGGAACACATTAATAATTTGAGTTTGCAAATATACGTTGTTTCTTAATAATACAGATTTAAACCCCTATTTAACCCATAGTTTTAATAGGTTAGTAAATACATATTTGTAATATTGTGGTTTTATAAGAGCAGTAATTTCAATACAAATATAAAAGGTATCATTTTAAAAAAGTGTTTTATACTACCCTAATTGCTTTAAATAATGATTTTCTTTTTCCCGCATTACTTTAGCTTCAGAGTCCGTTTTATCTTTATAACCACAATAATGAAGTATACCATGAATAATAACACGGTGTAATTCCTCTTCAAAAGAAACAGAAAAATCCATAGCATTTTCTTTTACTCTTTCAATAGAAATAAATATATCTCCTTGGATTAATTTTCCAACAGAATAATCAAAGCTAATAATATCTGTTAAGGTATCATGATTAAGAAATTCTACGTTTAGTTTATGAAGGTATTTATCGTCACAAAACACATAATTAATTTCCTCTAATTTATACGCTTCTTCAGATATCGTATTTGTAATCCAGTTAGAAATTCTTTCTTCATTTTTTAAAGAGAAATCGATTTCTTCGTAATTGAAATTAATCATTATTTTGCTTAAAATATTCTTGTACTTTCTTTTTATAAACTTGCTGCAAAGGTAAAGCTTGCCTGTTTAATATTTCTGTAGTTTTAAAATATTGTTTTGCAGTAGGGATTTGATTGTTTGTATTATTATTGAAATTATTTTTATTTGTTTCAGATTCTCTTTTATCATCTTCACCTTGCTCAAAAGTAGCATTCTCTAATTTTAATAACTGATGCTTTAATTGCATCATTTTTTGAAGTGTTTGATTTGTAAATCCTTTATTTAGTAAATCCAATTCAATGTCTTCCATTCTTCTTAACAAAGCATCTCCATTACCACTTTTCCCCTTACCTTCTTTAGCTAATCTTTCTTCTAATGCTTGTCTTAGTTGTTGTTGCTGTTGATAAATTTCATATAATAAACCATTCATATCTTCATTGGTTCCTTCTCCTTCTCCACCATTTTCCTTACCATCTTTTCCTTCACCTTGCTTACCTTCGTTATTACCTTTTTCACCATCTTTACCCTTCTCGCCTTCTTTCTCTCCTTTCTCTCCTTTTTCTCCATCTTTTTGGCCTTTACCTTTTTGATCTGGTTTTCCTTTTTCACCTTTTTTCATGCCTTCCTCCATCATCTTATTAAGTTCTTCCTGACTCATAATAATATCTGGTAATTGCATATCTCCTTTTCCTCCTTTACCAGGAGACATGCTTAAGTTCTCTTGCATGTTGTCTAAAACATCACTTAAAAAGTTTGCCAAATTATTTGCAGCAGTTACAGCGAATTGTTGATTGGAGATACCTTGATATAATTGATTTTCTGCCAATAAAGTTAGTGCTTTATCTATGTTGTAATATACTTCTGTGATTTCTTTATTTACTCTTTCTGATAATTTTGGTTGACGTAGCGATAAAGCAAATAAACTATCATCTATATGTTCAAAATGCTCTTTTAAATTGCTTTGTTTTCGTAAATAAGATGCAAACTTATTGTGGCCGGCGTTAATATTTTTAAAGTGATTCATCACCGCTTCCTGATCAAAAGAAAATAATACGAGATTATCTAAAATCTGTCTAAGCATTTCTACATCTTCTTGCATTTGTTCGCCACCACCTGCTTGCATAGAACTTTGCATTTGTTGGCTCATTTTTTTCATTTTTTGAGCTGCTTTTTTCTGACTTTTTTTGGCGTTTTTTAAATTTTGATTCTCTTTTTGATTTTCTTTATTTTCATCAGAAGGTTGTCCTTTCTCTTTTTCTTCTAATTCGTCCGAAGCATTTTGTTGCTCCTTTTTAATGTCGTTTTCTTCTAATTTATCTTGAGGAATCTCAATAGGTTTTTTTAAAGCTTTACTATCCTTTTTTAAATCTTCTAATTGTTTAGAGAATTCTTCAAAAGCTTTATTAAGTTCTTCTTGCTTTTCTTTGGTGTTTTCTTGCTCAGATTTGTTAGATAATTTTTCTTGTTCATCAGCAATTCTTTCTAAGTCCGCCTTAAGCTTTTCCAATTTCTTTTCTACATAATAACGTTTTGTTAGTTCCAGTAGCTGTTCTAAACTTCGTTTTTTATTTTTATTTTGTTTAGCTAACTCCTCCATCTTTTGAGTTAGCTCCTCCTCTTTGTTAATTTTTTCTAGAAGTTTTTTTAGCTCTTCCAAAAGCTTTTCATCTTTTTTAAGTTGCTCTTCGTTTTCTTTTAAGCGCTCTTTTAAGTCTTCCTTAAATGCATCTTCTTTTATGTTTTCCTTTTGAAATTCTTCTAAATTATTTTTTAATTTTTTATTGAAGTTTTTCATCATCTCATCCTGTTGCTTCTGGCGCTTAAAAAATGCTTCTAACTTTTTCTTATCGTTAAAATTTAAAGAGGACTTCTCTTTTTGAGTTTTGGTTAGCTCTTCTAATTTTTTATCCTGTTCCTCAAACTTTTCTAAAGACTTATTTAAATCTTTAATGGTTTCATTTTGCTCTTTTAAGTTTTTTTGAGCCTCTTCTTCTTTGGTGCGCTTTCTATAAGTAAAGACATTACTTTTTACAGCTTTATATTTGTTAATTACGTCATTATCAAATACTTGAAAGTATAATTCGTATGGAGTACCTGCTTCAATATTCAAATTATTCGGAAAAGCACTTATAAATTCTGCTATGTTAGAATTAGAAACTGGAAGGGTTTCATATTGCTTGTTTTTTTCATTATCAGAAGGATAATACACGAGCTGTAATTTGCTAAAACCATAATCGTCACTTATTTGTCCATAAAAATAAAGTGTCTGTAAGTCCAAGCTATCGGTTTCTACTTTTAAGTTAATTTCCGGATATTCATCTTTAACAACAGCAATATTAAACGCTAAATTTTCATAATTCTTAAGATTGTTATTACTGGTGCTGAGATTATAGTCTAAATTCTTATAAACACGTTTAGAAGCTTCAAAAACACCTGATTTATTAGAAGAAAATTCAATCGTATCATTAGCATATAAATGCACTTGTTCGGTCGCTTTCGTTTTTAGTTTCCAAACAATGTTAGTACCTTCAGGAACCAAAGCATTTCCCGTGCTTTTTAAAGTTTCATCTTTCTTTTTGGTATAATTAGGATAGTTTAAAACCATTTCGAAACTTAATAAAGACGGTACTTCAACAACTTTAATTTCATAAGGTTTAGAGTTTACTTCGTTGGCCGATAACTCAAAAACAACATTCGATTTAAGTTGAGAAAACACATATTCAAATTCACCCACTCCTCCTTTTTCTTGTAAAAAATAAGTTTCATCATTATAGGTTATTTGTACATTTTCAGGCGTTAATTCTCCTGCTGTTTTTACAATCAATTTAAAATCGTTGTTTTCAATAGCATTTAAATTTTCATTTACCACAAAAAACTGAAACGGTGCTGGTGGCTCATAAGCAGTTTTGTAATGAACAATACGCTCATAACTATCACTAAACCAATTGGAATTCCCTGTTAAAAACGTAAGTAATAAAATTAAAACAGGAATAGCTGCATATTTTAAATAACGCAGGTTCTTTTTAAAGTTAATAGCTAATTTAAAAGGAATCGGACTAAGCTCCAGAGATTTTTGTTCGATACCAGCTAAAAGTAATTCAGACTGTGATGTATTTTGATGAAGTTGAAGTACATTTAGTAATTTGTCATTAACTTCCGGGAAATGTTGTCCTATAATTCGTGAAGCATTTTCGTAATTAATCCCTTTTTGAAGTTTGAGTAATTTAGCTAAAGGAATGGCAACAAATTTAATAATCAATGTTATTTCAACAGCGATAAATAGCCAAAATAGAATGGTTCTGGCTGTGGTGTTTAACCATAAAATATGCTCGATAAATAGCGTGAACAAGAAATACAGTAATCCGATAGCAAAAAACAAAATAGCACCTTTAAGCAACTCATTAGTATAATAACGTCTAATAAATGCCTCTAATTTGTTTTGTATGTTTTTAAAATGATTGTTCATGGTATGGGTTTCCTAATATATATGAGGAGTAACAAATTTAATAGTATTAAAAAAAGGTCGTCTTAAAAGTGTCATTCGGAATGAAAATGAAGAATCTCTTTATAATTAAGTTTCCGTATGCTAGTATAATGAGATTTTTCGACTGCGCTCAAAATGACAAATTGTAAGCTTTTAAGACGACCTCTTTCTAACAGCCTCATATTAATAACATACTAAACTACAATTTTTTTAGTATAGCGTTTATAATTAAGTGTTAATTGTTTAAGTAAATCGTTTGTATAATGCCAATTTCAGACTAATTTGAGAAATATATATGAAATAGAAAACCCTTCATAATAGAATTAATGAGGGGGTTTAATTGTAACAAAATATAGTGCTATTACTCTCAAAAATAACCCATACCTTAATAATTACAATTTGTCTCTCCGACAATGTAAAGGTATGAGCCTTTAATTAGTTCTATTTTCTATTTGTATCTGAAAAACTATTAAAAATCTTTTATCTGGTATTTTCTATTATGTGCTTATCAGTATCTTTGCACACGAATTCCTGGAACAAGTTCGGGGAGACAGTCACATTATTTTTAATTACAACATGACCAAAAACGTTCGTGTGCGTTTTGCACCAAGCCCGACAGGACCTTTGCATATAGGAGGTGTCCGTACGGCTTTATTCAACTATTTATTTGCAAAAAAATATAACGGAACCTTTGTTCTTAGAATAGAAGATACCGACCAAACCAGATATGTTGAAGGTGCCGAAAAATATATAATAGACGCTTTAAATTGGTGTGATATACCTTTTGATGAAGGCCCTACATCGACTGCGCTCAGTATAGGCTCTAAAAACGAAAAATTTGGGCCTTATAGGCAAAGTGAACGAAAGCATTTATACAAAAAATATGCTGATGAATTAATAGCGTCTGGCAATGCTTATTATGCTTTTGATACTGCAGAAACTTTAGATTTCCACAGAAAAGACCACGAAGCAAAAGGAAAAACGTTTATTTATAATTGGCACAATCGTTTAAAATTGAGCAATTCTTTGTCGCTTAGTGTAGAAGAAACTCAAGCTAAATTAGACGCTGGTGAGGATTATGTTATTCGTTTTAAAAGTCCGCAAGACGAAACACTACATTTAAAAGATATAATTCGTGGCGATATTAAAATTGACACCAATGTTTTAGATGATAAGGTTTTGTTTAAAAGTGACGGGATGCCAACCTATCATTTAGCCAATATTGTTGACGACCATTTAATGGAAATCTCACATGTTATTCGTGGCGAAGAATGGTTGCCTTCTTTAGCATTGCATTACCAATTATACAAAGCTTTAGGTTGGGAAGCTCCAGAATTTGCACATTTACCACTTATTTTAAAACCTACAGGAAAAGGGAAATTAAGCAAACGTGATGGTGACAAATTAGGATTCCCTGTATTTCCTCTACAATGGACAGATCCTAAAACCAAAGATATTTCCAGAGGCTATAAAGAAGACGGATATTTTCCAGAAGCCATGATTAATTTCTTAGCCTTTTTAGGATGGAACCCCGGAACAGAGCAGGAGATTTTTAGTCTTGAAGAATTAATTGAATCTTTTGACTTAGATCGTGTTAATAAGTCTGGAGCGCGTTTCGATCCTGATAAAACAAAATGGTTTAACCACCATTATATGCAAGAGCAAAGTAATGATGCTTTAGCTGAAATGTTTAAATCTACTGTTGACGAAAATGTTTCCTTTAGTAACTCTTCAGCTGTGCTTAGTGAAGCCTCTGCCATGGAGCCACAAGCTCATTATAATAATGATATAGACGTAAATTATATCTCATTAGCAATTGGCTTAATTAAAGAACGTGCTACATTTATATCAGATTTTTGGGAATTAAGCCATTTCTTTTTTACAGCCCCTACCTCTTATGACGAAAAGGCCTCTAAAAAAGCATTAAAAGATGGTACAAAAGCATTAATGACCGAACTAATAAACATTATTAACAACAATACCGATTTTACTGTTGAAACCCTTCAAACAGAGATTAAAGGTTGGATTACCTCTAATGAAATTGGTTTTGGTAAAGTTATGATGCCACTACGTTTAGCTTTAGTTGGAGCTTTACAAGGCCCCGATGTGTTTGATATTATGTTTATGATTGGGAAGAATGAAACACTTAAGCGTATTGAGAATATCGTAAAAGCTTTGTAATTATATTATTAGATGAATCGTTTTCTATCAAACTTTGGTATTACAAATTTGTTGCTAAGGTAGATATTAGAGTTTGATAGAAAACGATTCCTAAAATGATTGAACACCTTTTAAGTGAGCCTTCTTTTAAGAATCATGCTATTTAGTTACATGCTATTTTATAACCATAGAGTGTTTTTATGGTAATTTAAGTAGCAGTTTTAAAATCTAATTCCCCGGAAAATCAGCTTTTCGTTTTTCAAGAAAAGCAGTTGTTCCTTCTGCAAAATCTTCGGTGCCAAAACAATTACCAAACTCTTGAATTTCTGTATGAAATCCGTTAACCTCATCTTTAAAGTTTGCATTTATAGCTCTAATGGCCGCACTAATGGCAACAGATGAATTGCGCGTTATTTTACTGGCAATTTTCTCGCAAAAAGGAAGTAACTCTTCCAGTGTCGTTATATGATTTACCAGACCATAGTTTAAAGCTGTATTAGCATCAATCATTCCTGCAGTCATGATAAGTTCCATAGCACGTCCTTTTCCTATTAATTGAGGTAAGCGTTGTGTACCGCCATACCCCGGAATAACGCCAAGTGACACTTCTGGTAATCCCATTTTAGCTTGGTCGCTTGCTACTCTAAAATGACACGCCATGGCGAGTTCTAATCCACCACCAAGCGCAAAACCATTAACAGCAGCTATAACCGGAGTAGATAAATTTTCAATAAAATTGAATAGTAGTTCCTGCCCCTTAGCAGCCAACATTTTACCTTCTTCAATATTGTAATTTGCAAACTCGCTAATATCTGCACCAGCAACAAAAGCTTTTTCACCACTACCAGTAAGCACAATAACTTTTGTGTGTTTGTCTAAACTTGCTTCTTTAAAAGCCTCGTGCAATTCGCTAATCGTGTCTCTGTTAAGCGCATTTAACTTACTTGGACGATTGATGGTTATTGTGGTTATATTATTATTGTTTTCTAATAGTATGTTAGTATAGCTCATAGTTTATTATAAATTATTTAATCGCAATTTCAAAATCGTCGTATCCGGTAACACAGCTGGCATCATTACAAGTCATAAATTCAATTTCGCCTGTAATTTTCAGTGCTTTTTTAGTTTTCAATTTAATACGTTGCTTAAAAACTGCAGCTGTTTCAAAATATTTAATATTCAATTCAAAAATAGGATCAAAAGCAGTATGACCTTTAGGTTCTGTCATATTTCCAACCAACTCATAATCATCATTATCTTCAAAAATAAAAACAGTTGGTAATGGTCCGCCTTCAGGCACTTTTAACGCATATAAATGATAGTCTGGTTTTATAGTTGCGTTTATAATTACATCGTATTCTAAATTAGAAATTTTTTTCACACTAGTAGACCATTTTACAGGTTCTAAAATTTGTGAGTAACCTATTGAGGTTATTAAAAAAATCAATGCAAGTATTTTTTTCATTTTTATGATGTATAAATAAATTATTCTTTAGGGAACGTTACTTTAAACATGGTGCCTTTATCTTTTTCAGACTTAAATGTTATGGTTCCATTATAGGTTTCCACAATATTTTTAACCATGGCTAAACCTAGCCCCATACCACTTGTTTTTGTTGTAAACTTAGGCTCAAAAACCTTGTCTTTGTTTTCTTCTGAAACTCCCGAACCATTATCTGCAACAGTAATGAAAACATAATTTTTCTTAGTAGTTCCTACATTAATAATGATCTTTGGTTTTTGATCTTTTGGCATAGCCTGAACCGCATTTTTAACCAAATTAGTAACAACCCGTATTAACTGCGTTCTATCAAATTTTGCAATAATTTCATCATCTTCGGCAGTAAATAAAATGTAATCTTCGTTAAAAATATCTAACGCCAGTTTTACAATTTTTACAACATTTAAAGTTTCATTTTGTTGTGCTGGCATCTTAGCAAAGTTAGAAAAAGCCGATGCAATAGAACTCATCGTATCTATTTGTTGAATTAAGGTTTTACTATACTCATCTAATTTTGAATGAATATTTTCATCCTCTGGATTAAACTTACGTTGAAAGCTTTGCACTGTTAAACGCATGGGGGTTAACGGGTTTTTAATTTCATGCGCTACCTGTTTTGCCATTTCTCTCCAAGCCTGTTCTCGTTCGCTTCTGGCTAATTGCACAGCACTTTCTTCAAGTTCGTCAATCATACTGTTATACGAATTTACCAAAGTGGAAATCTCCTCACTCGTGTCATTTACTTCTATCTTCTCATTACGTTTTTCTAATCTTGTGGTATTAATTTTATCGCTAATTGTTTTTAAAGACTTTGTGATGTATTTAGATAATAAAAACGCAATCCCAATAGCCATAAGTAAAATAAACATGTAGGCATAAGCAATACGCCTTAAAAATTCTTCTAGTTCTTTAGAAAGGAAATCGTCTTTCTCTAAATAAGGTAAATTTAATATGGCTATAGATTTCGACCTTCGATCTGTAAGATAGGTATAAGATGATTGAAATGTTTCTCCATTTTCGTCGAGCTTAGCTACATACCGATGCCCTACATTATCAGAAACAGCATTTAAAACTTCAGCTTCCAGACAGTTAGAAGCAACACTGTTTTGCAAGCCTGATTTAGATGATATTAATAAGCCCCCTTCTAAATCATATAAATTAATTTGAAGCTTATGAATGTCTGCTACATTATATATTTCTTCTTTATAAATTAAGGGAATGTTTTCTGTTTTTACTTCCCAGCTATTTTGTCTGCTATTTAAGACACGTTTAAGATGTGTTTGAATGTTTTCTTCTTTACGCTTTAAACGTCCTTCGTGATATTCTCGCCGCTCTTCTTTATATTGGTAGATCGCTACTGCCGAAATAAGAACTGATGCCAATAAAACCAGCAATATCATGGCTAAAAAAATACGAGTACGTAAAGAGAGTTTTTTTAATTTCATTAAAAAATATTATCCTTTTAAAAGTTCAATAAATATAGCAATAATCAAACCAAATTTTTCTTAAAAACTAAATCGGAAATTTTAACTACCAAATTCCACATACAATGTTCTTGTATTGGAATTTTGAAAACTTAAAAATGAGAATTTTAAAGATTAAGCTTCAGGGTTTTTGTCTCTAATATTTTTATAGACCTTGAAACCTAACATAATTAGAACTCCTAAAACAATAATTCCTATAACACCCCAAATCCAATTGATGGCATTTTTTAGAATAACTAAAAAAATGACAGCAAACAGGATAAAGGTAGCTCCCTCGTTCCAAATACGCATGAAGCTTGACGTTTTTTTAACTATATCATTTTGAAGTTGCTTATAATACTGATGTGTTTTAAAATGATAGATAAAAAGCACAATTACAAAGGCTAGTTTTACCTGCATCCAGTCTTGATAGACCAAGGTTGGGTTTAAATAAAACAGGCTTAAACCAAATAACAAAGCTAAAATGGCTGATGGCCAAGTAATAATAAACCACAGGCGTTTTGCCATAAGCTTAAGTTGTTTGCCTAAAATTTCTTTGTCTGGTGATGGTTTATGGAATGCCTCTATTTGATAAACGAACAATCTAGGAATATAAAATAATCCGGCAAACCATGTAATTACAAAAATGAGATGAAATGCCTTAAGATAAAAATATGTCATAGCTTAACTTACTTTAACAGTTGCTTTTGCCCATTCACTAATCCATTTTGAAAGTAAGTTTACAAACTCGTCATCGTCATTTAAACAAGGGACGGTTGTAAAGTCTTTACCTCCCATTTCATGAAAAATTTCCTGACCTTCCATCGCTATTTCTTCAAGTGTCTCTAAACAATCACTAACAAACGCAGGTGTTACAATGGCCATATTTTTAACACCTTGCTTTCCCAAACGCTCAATAGTTCTATCTGTATAAGGTAGCAACCAAGGGTCAAAACCTAAACGTGATTGAAAGGAGGTAGAATACGTACCTTCTTTAAATTTTAATTTTTCGGCAACTAACCGGGTTACTTCATAACATTGATGTCTATAGCAAAACTCATGAGCTTTTGATGCTGTTGTACAGCAGCTACCATCTATTTTACAATGCGATTTTGTAACATCACTCTTTCTAATATGACGTTCTGGTACACCGTGATATGAAAACAATAAATGTTCGTAATCTATGCCTTTTAAATGATTTTCTATGGCATTTGAAAGCACTTCAATATAATCTGGTTTATTATAAAAAGCAGGAACCGATTCTATCTTTAAATCAGGAAAATGTACTTTTCTAATATCTTCGGCTAACACTAAAATGGTTTCTGTCGTTGCCATGGCAAACTGGGGGTATAAAGGAAATAACAAGACCTCTTTAACACCTTTGTCTACTAACTCCTGAAGCCCTTTTTTTATTGTCATGCTACCATAACGCATAGCTAAAGCAACAGGTTCTTCTACTTGTTTTTGTATTTTATTTTGAAGTCGTTCTGATAGTACAATTAAAGGAGAGCCTTCGTCCCACCATATTTTTTTATAGGCTGCAGCCGATTGTTTTGGTCTGGTTTTTAAAATAATGCCTTTTACCAAAGCTGTTCTGGCCAGAAACGGTATATCAATAACACGCTCATCCATTAAAAACTCACCTAAATACTTTTTCACATCTTTTGGTTCGGGGCTATCCGGAGACCCAAGGTTTACTAGTAAAATTCCTTTCATATAATTCCTATTATGTCAACGACATGACGTATTTCTTGGGCGTTGTTCCATATTTCTTTTTAAAAGCAGCGATAAAATGGCTGGAAGTACTATAACCAACTTTAAGCCCTACCTCATTTACGTTATTATCACCAGATTCCAATAGTTTTCTGGCAACTTCCATTTTATAATCAAATAAAAAACTAAATACCGAATCGCCATAAATTTGTTTAAAGCCCTCTTTTAGTTTTTTAAGATTCAACCCTATTTCATCAGCTAGTTCTTGTAAGCTAGGTGGCTCTGCCATGCGAGCAATAACAATTTCTTTAGCTTTTCTAATTTTAATCACATTAGTTTCGTCTACCAAAAATGGGCATTGTTCAACGTTTGCATCTTCACTTCTATTAAAATATAAACTTAAAAGCTCGTATGCCTTTCCTTTAAAATAAAGGTTTTTAATAGATTGATTCAGGTTATAATTTATTAACTGATTTAAAACTATAGCCATAGAAGGAGAGATCGCACCATCTTTATAATATTTTTTATCCTTATTATCATCACTTAAAAAAGTAATATAGCCCGCTTCTTGGGAAAACAACCCATGAAAATTTTTAATAGATATTAAAACTGAAACCATCCAAGAATTAGGATCTATTTGTAAATTTATTGGTAACTCTCGTTGCGGGTTATATAATAATAAGGAATTCTCTTCCTGAATATTTAATATATACCTTCCTTCATTAAAAACAAACCGACTTGCTCCTTTTACACAAAAATGAAATTGGATATAATCGCTATCTATTTCTTTAGCAAGAGATTGTACTTCATTAGATTCATTTTTAAATACAAGCACCAAAGCACCATCATCGACTTTTGTTTCGTCAAAAGAACTTTGAGCGACATTTTTATTATTGTTTATTTCGTCTTTCATAATGATTTTATTTAGATTCGTTCTAAATAAACTAGGTGAAAACTGCCTAATAATCTACAAAAGTATGACATTTATCATATAATTAGAAAAAACAACGTGAAAAAACCACAAACGATATTAAAAGTTCTTTGAGCGTTATTTTTTTTATGATCATCCATATACTTTTGCTTTGAAATATCAGGTATCAGCATGCAAAAATATAATATATCAAGAAGTAATTACTTTTATGCCATTGGTTTGAGTTATAAAAAAGCCGATGCAGATATAAGAGGGCGCTTTAGTCTAGATGACGAGGGTAAATTAGCTTTACTTGAACAAGCCAAAGAAAATGACATTGAGAGTTTGGTGGTTACATCGACCTGTAATCGAACAGAAATTTATGGGTTTGCACAACATCCTTTTCAGTTAATAAAATTACTTTGCGATAATACCAGAGGTACGGTTGAAGAGTTTCAAGAAGTAGCCTATGTTTACAAAAACAAAGATGCTATTGCGCATATGTTTCGTGTAGGTTCCGGTTTAGATAGCCAGATTCTTGGAGATTTTGAAATTATAAGTCAGCTAAAAGCCAGTGCACGTGCTTCAAAAAAACACGGGTTACTCAATCATTTTTCAGAACGTTTGGTAAATGCTGTTATTCAAGCCAGTAAGCGTATAAAAACTGAAACAGATATTTCGTCTGGAGCTACTTCGGTATCTTTTGCCTCTGTTCAATATATTTTTAATTCGGTTGAAGATATTTCGAACAAAAATATTTTGCTTTTCGGAACCGGAAAAATTGGAAGAAACACCTGTGAAAACCTTGTAAAACATACCAAAAATGAGCAAATTACTTTAATTAACAGAACCAAAGATAAAGCTGAGGTAATTGCCGGAAAGTTTAATCTAATAGTTAAAGATTATGCTAATTTACAAGAAGAAATTAGTCACTCAGATATTTTAATTGTTGCTACAGGGGCACAACGACCTACTATAGATAAACACATAATCCAATCTAAAAAACCGCTTTTAATTTTAGACTTATCCATTCCAAAAAATGTTGATGCGAATGTTGAAGCATTAGATAATGTTACTTTAGTTCATTTAGATCATTTATCTAAAATTACAGATGAAACTTTAGAAGAACGAAAAAAACATATTCCACTGGCAGAATCTATTATAGAAGAAGTAAAAACGGAATTTAATGATTGGTTAGAAACCAGAAAATTTGCACCAACTATTAAAGCGTTAAAACATAAACTAGCCCATTTTGCTGCTGCCGAATTAGAAACGCAACGCAAGAAGAATACGGATTTTAATGAAGCACAAGCCGAATTAATTAGCAACAACATCATTCAAAAAATAACCAATCACTTTGCACATCATTTAAAAGATGATAATGCTTCTACTGATGAGAGTCTGGAACTTATAAAAAAAGTATTTCAGCTAGAACCAACTACGCATGTCTAAAATTATTAGAATAGGTACGCGCGATAGTGAATTAGCACTATGGCAAGCCAAAATAGTACAACAACAACTTGAAAATTTAGGCCATACAACACAATTAGTTCCTGTAAAATCTACTGGCGATTTAGTTTTGGACAAGCCTTTATACGAATTAGGAATTACCGGTATTTTTACTAGAACTCTGGATATTGCCATGTTAAATCATGAGATTGACATTGCAGTCCATTCACTAAAAGATGTTCCAACTGTTTTGCCTAAAGGCATTATACAAGCAGCCGTTTTAAAACGTGGCAATGTAAATGATACCTTGGTTTTTAAAAACAATGAAGAGTTTTTAAGCTCTAAAGAGGCTGTAATAGCGACAGGAAGTTTACGCAGAAAAGCACAATGGCTTAACAGATACCCTACGCATACAATTGTAGATTTACGCGGAAACGTAAACTCTCGTTTACAAAAACTAGAAGACAACGAACACTGGAACGGAGCTATTTTTGCTGCCGCTGGAATAGGTCGTATCGGGATAAGGCCAGAAGAAGCTATTAATTTAGATTGGATGATTCCGGCACCTGCACAAGGAGCTATTATGATAACAGCTTTAGAAGAAGACGATTTTGTAAAAGCCGCCTGTGCCGAATTGAATCATGAAGAAACTGAAATATGCACCACAATTGAACGCGAATTTTTAAATAAATTAGAAGGTGGTTGTACAGCACCCATTGGAGCACTCGCTTATATAAAAAACGAAGAAATTAACTTTAAAGGTGTTCTTTTAAGTGAAGATGGTTCTAAAAGAATAGATGTTACCAGAGTTAAAAAATTAGGAGAGCATAGTGACATGGCGCAATTTTGTGCCGATTTTGTTATTGAACGTGGTGGTAAGCGTTTAATGGACAACATAAAACATTCTAATAAAAAAACGAATGTATTCTCCACGAAATCGTTTACCGAAGATCAACGTTTATTATTTCATGAAAAAGTAGTTGCAAAAAGTAACGATTTTATAAAAATAAGCCAGAATAGAATTCATCCAAGGTTTTTAAAAAATGAAATTCAAAATGTAATTATCACCAGTAAAAATGCTGTTGAAGCCTTAGTGACAAACTATTCAGTTTCCGAATTACAATTCAAAAACATATACTGTGTTGGTCGCAGAACCAAACGCCTAATAGAAAATAGAATAGGGAAAGTAACGCATGCCGAAAAGAACGCTAAAGCACTTGCAGAATACTTGGTTGAATATATAGAAGGTACCGAAGTAACCTACTTTTGTAGCGATTTAAGATTAGATGACTTACCTAATATTTTAGAAAAAAATAATATAAAGGTTAATGAAGTAGAAGCTTACCAAACGAAGTTTGATAGTTATAAAATTGATAATTCTATTGAAAGCGTTATGTTTTATAGCCCTTCAACAGTACAGAGTTATTTGAAAAAAAATGATGCAGATGTCATTGCATTTTGTATTGGAGAAACGACTGCTGCCGAAGCAAGAAAGAAATTTAAAGACGTTAGAGTTGCTAAAGTACCAACTGTTGAGAGTGTGATTGAATTAGTGAATAAACACTATGTGTCATGATTTATTTAACGGCCCTAATGTTTGTAAAAGAAGGCAAAGAAGAAGTTTTTAACGAATATGAATCATTTGTTCTTCCACTTTTAAATAATTACAGTGGGAAATTAATCTATAGAATAAGACCTAACGAAAAAAGTTATATAACAGCAGCAGAAGAAACACCGTATGAAATTCATTTTATATCATTCAAAACAAATGAAGACTTTATAAGGTTTGTAAATGATGAAAAAAGAAAAAGCTTTGAAAACCTTAAAGAAGAAGCTATAAAATCTAGTTTTATAGTTAAAGGTGAAAAATTATAAGATAAGAGTTGTCATTCCTGCATAGGCAGGAATCTACTTTTAAAATATTTAAGTTTCAATTAAAAAGATCCCTCCCGATAGTTATCGGGATTTGGGGAAATGAAGAATATGATAAAGAACGATTTATTTTTAAGAGCATTAAAAGGAGAAACTGTGAATCGTCCACCAGTTTGGATGATGCGCCAAGCAGGGCGTTATCTACCAGAATTTATAGCCATTCGTGAGAAATACGATTTCTTTACGCGTTGCAGAACTCCAGAATTAGCCAGTGAAATTACAGTGCAACCTATTAGACGTTACGGTATGGATGCAGCTATTTTATTTAGTGATATTTTGGTTATTCCACAAGCTATGAATATTGAAGTACAGATGAAGCCTAATTTTGGTCCGTACTTACCAAACCCTGTGCGTACTCAAAAAGATGTCGATAATGTTGTTGTTCCGGACGTTACCGTAGAATTAGATTATGTTTATCAAGCTATTAAAGCAACTAAAGAATTGCTAAATAATGAGATTCCTTTAATTGGGTTTGCAGGTTCGCCATGGACAATTTTATGTTATTGTGTGCAAGGACAAGGTAGTAAAACCTTTGATAAGGCCAAGGAATTTTGTTTTACGAACCCAACCGCTGCACATCAATTACTTCAAAAAATCACAGATACTACTATTGCGTATTTAAAAGAAAAAGTAAAAGCAGGCGTTAATGCAGTACAAGTATTCGATTCTTGGGGAGGCATGCTATCGCCTGTCGATTATCAAGAATTTTCCTGGCAATACATCAACCAAATTATTGAGGCCTTAAAAGACGATGCCCCAGTAATTGCTTTTGGTAAAGGTTGTTGGTTTGCACTTGGTGACATGGCAAAAAGTAATGCATCAGCTTTAGGTATAGATTGGACGTGTTCGGCAAGAAATGCCCGTTATTTAACAGGTGGAAACATCACCCTACAAGGTAATTTTGATCCGTCACGCTTACTATCACCTCCTTCAGAAATAAAGAAAATGGTACACCAAATGATTAACGAATTTGGTAAAGATAAATACATCGTAAATCTTGGGCATGGTATTTTACCTAACATTCCGTTAGATCACGCCAAGGCATTTATAGATGCTGTAAAAGAGTATAAAAGCCCCTCTTAATCTCCCCAAATGGGAGAAACTATACGGGTTTCAAAATTATATTTTTTTATGAATAGAGGCAGTATAATTCTAAATAAAACAATTTCCCTTTCCAAAGGAGAGGGCTAGGGAGAGGCTTTATGATTAAAAACATAATATTAGGAATCAAAGCATATTTTGGCGCTTTTAGTTTAATCTCTAAACTAAAACTCTGGAAATATTTTGCAATTCCTATGCTTATAAGTTTTATAACCGCTATTGCTGTTTTTGCCTCAGCTTATGGGTTATCTGATAATGTTGGTACATTTATTTCAAAGATCTGGATTTGGGATTGGGGTAAAGATGCTTTTACAACAATTAGTACTGTTATTGGTGGGCTGGTTATTATTGTTATCGGATTAATCCTTTTCAAGCACATCATAATGGCACTATCTGCACCATTTATGAGCCCCGTATCCGAAAAAATAGAAGCCCATTTAACAGGGAAATCACAACATAATCACAGAAATACAACATTTCTACAACAACTTTGGCGAGGCATACGAATTAATGGAAGAAACTTACTTATGGAATTAGTTTTAACCATTCCAATACTACTGTTAAAGTTTATACCCGTTGTTAATATATTTTCAACCATACTACTCTTTTTAGTTCAGGCTTATTATGCCGGGTTTGGTAATATGGATTATACACTAGAGCGTCATTTTAAATATAAGGAAAGCACGTTGTTTGTTAAAAAACATCGTGGTTTAGCCATTGGTAATGGTATTATGTTTATTTTGTTTTTATTAGTACCTGTTATAGGTGTTATATTAGTATTACCCCTATCGGTAACAGCAGCTACAACTAAAACAGTAGAGGCATTGCAATTAAAAAACAACCTGCAAAATGCTTAGTTTTAAAGGTTATAATATAAACCCCATTCAATTAAAAGATGCCTGGAGTTTATGTGATTTTGTCGCTGCTAATGAAGACCATATAAAACGTTATTTCCCTAAAACATTAGAACAAAATTTAACACCCGATTTATCAAAATTCTTTGTAGAAAAAAAAGTAAAACAGTTTGCTTTAAAAGAAGTATTCCTGTTTACCATTAAAGAAGACGAATCTGGTGAATTAGTTGGATTAGTTTACATAAAAGAACTTGACTGGGATAAAAAACAAGGCGAGTTTGCTTATTGCATTGGGTATCCTTTTGAAGGTAAAAGGATCATGACTAAAGCAATTAATACCTTATCCGAATATGCATTTATTCATTTAGGCTTAGAAACCCTTCAAATTATTGTTTATAAAGATAATATAGCCAGTGTAACAGTTGCCGAAAACTGTAATTTTACATGGATTAAAACACTTAAAAATGAATATGCTCCTCTAGGAGAAAACTTCTTACAGATGGAATTATATGAATTGTATAAAGAAATAGAAACTTAAACAATACTACATACATAGAAGACCTGCCAGGTTTTTAAAACCTGGCAGGTCTTAGAAAACAGAGAAAGTATTACAATATCAATATGAAACAAGAAAAAATAGAAAAAGACCATTATTATCATATCTTCAACAGAGGAATTAATAGTGGTATTATCTTCAAGACTGAAGATAATATGAGCTATTTTTTAAAATTGATTGAGAAATATTTAACCCAAAAAGCAGATATTATTGCCTATTGCCTGATGAACAACCATTTTCATCTTATAGTTAAAATAGTTGAAGACGAGACTAAAGTAACCCAAGCCTTTTCCAACTTATTTAATGCCTATGCAAAAGCGTTCAATAAACAGCAAAATAGAACAGGAAGCTTATTTGAAAAACATTACAAAAGAAAAAAAATAGCAGACGAAGATTATCTAAAGAATTTAATCTTGTACATTCATAAAAACCCTGAAAACCATAAAGTGGCAAAAAGTTTTAAAGCCTACAAATTTTCCTCATATAATAGTTATTTTAACAAGGAGAGAACACTTATTTCTCCTAATAAAAAGTATGTTTTAAGCTTATTTGACGATATAAATAATTTTAATTACTCTCATAATTCAGACCTACAAGGTTCTCAAAACTTTGCAGGACAAGAAACTCACACCAACCTACAAGGTTCTCAAAACTTTGCAGGACATGAAACTCACACCAACCTGCAAGGTTTTAAGAACCTTGTAGGTTTAGACTCTAAATCCATCATGAAAGACAAATTCTATCAATACATACAAGATTTACAAGACACCATCACGTCCAAATTAGAGACCATCGATGGTAAAGCAAAATTCCAACAAGATATATGGGAACGCCCAGAAGGTGGAGGTGGCCGCACCAGAGTTATCGAAAACGGGAATGTTTTTGAAAAAGGAGGCGTTAATATTTCTGGAGTACATGGTAAACTTCCAAAATCAATGCAAGCTTATTTTAAAGTTGGTGATGTCGATTTTTTTGCCTGCGGATTAAGTTTGGTTTTACACCCTAAAAACCCGATGGTACCAACCGTTCATGCTAATTGGCGTTATTTTGAAATGTATGATAAACAAGGTAACATTATAGACAGTTGGTTTGGTGGCGGACAAGATTTAACCCCCTACTATTTGTTTGAAGAAGATGCTAAACACTTTCATCAAACCTGTAAAACAGCTTGCGACAATCATAATCCAGAATTTTATAAAAACTACAAAGCACGTTGCGATACGTATTTTTACAATTCCCACCGGAATGAAGCTAGAGGTATTGGTGGTTTGTTTTTCGACTATTGTAAAGCTTCAGAAACCATGAGCATGGAAAATTGGTATAACTTTGTAACTGAAGTTGGAGATAGTTTTTTAGACGCTTACACTCCAATTGTTGAAAAACGAAAAGATATAGAATATACTAAAGCACAGCGTAATTGGCAGGAAATTCGTCGCGGACGCTATGTAGAATTTAATTTAGTACATGATAAAGGCACTCTTTTTGGACTAAAAACCAATGGACGTATAGAAAGCATTTTAATGAGTTTACCGCCACACGTGCAGTGGGTGTATGACCATCATCCTGAAGCTAAAAGTGAAGAAGAAAAACTAATAAAAATTTTAAAAGACCCCATAGATTGGGTTTAAAATAATCAAAAGGCCTGCCAGGTTTTAAAAACCTGGCAGGTCTATAAAAAACATAAATTCAGATGTTCCCACTTAGAAGAAATAGAAGACTAAGAACTAATGAAGCCATTCGCTCTTTAGTTCGCGAAACCATTATATCTCCAAACGATTTTTTAGTACCACTTTTCGTAGTGGAAGGTAAAGGTGTAAAAGATGAAATTCCATCCATGCCAAATTACTTTCGTTATAGCTTAGATTTACTTGAAGGCGAAGTAAAAGAACTTTGGAAACTCGGTTTAAAATCGGTTTTACTTTTTGTAAAAGTACCCGATAATTTAAAAGACAATAAAGGCACAGAAGCTTTAAATTCTAACGGACTCATGCAACGGGCTATTAAAACCGTAAAAAATGCATGCCCCGATATGTTAGTTATGACAGATGTTGCACTAGATCCTTATTCTGCTTACGGACATGATGGTATTATTGAAAACGGACAGGTTTTAAATGATGAAACGGCTAATGTTTTAAGTGAAATGAGTATCTCTCATGCCCAAGCCGGTGCTAATTTCGTTGCACCTAGCGATATGATGGATGGTCGCATTTTAGCTATTCGTGAGGCTTTAGAAGACGAAGGTTTTATAAATACAGGCATTATGAGTTATTCAGCAAAGTACGCCTCTGCATTTTACGGCCCTTTTCGTGATGCATTAGACTCTGCTCCTGTAGATTTAATAGATATTCCAAAAGATAAAAAAACGTATCAAATGGATTATGCTAATCGCTTTGAAGCCATTAGAGAAACCGAAATGGATATAGATGAAGGCGCAGATATAGTTATGGTAAAACCTGGGCTATGCTATTTAGATATAGTAAGAGAAATTAAAAATGAAGTTGATGTTCCTGTTGCTGTATATCAAGTTTCTGGTGAATATGCGATGTTAAAAGCCGCTGCCGAAAAAGGGTGGTTGGAACACGACGCAGTAATGATGGAACAAATTACTGCCATTAAACGTGCTGGGGCTGACATTATAGCCAGTTACTTTTCCAAGGATGTTGTGAAATTAATTTCGTAAATAAAAAGAAAGGAAGATTAATAAATGTACGAGCAACTCTTTCCTAGCCTTTGGTAAACTAAAAGGGATTATGTTATTCTTTTTAAATCTACTTTTTGGCTATGTCCGCAACTACATTTAATGTCTATAGAGTCATCAATTATGTTTGTTTTAGTAACCTCTTTTTGTTTTGATAAATCTTCTATCCCTCCAACGGGTCTGTTAACAACAGTAAATTCTGAAGAGATAAGAACACTATATGTTTCATTACAGTCTTTTTTTTCACAAATAACTTTTACGAATATATAGGATGGTTTTTTAGTTGTCATAATTTACTGTTTAAATTATATAAATTTAAAAGAAGGAAAAAAACTATAACGGCTAGAGGTATTTACTTACGTAAGTTACAAAATAATTTTAACTATTTTAGCTATAAATCAATTTTTAATGAGTGCATTAATTTTTTGGGCAACAATTTCTATTTTTTTTTCTTTTTTGTGCTCTATTCTTGAAGCTGTTTTATTAACTGTTACACCAACATTCATCAATGTTAAAAAACAAGAAGGAAAGGAATACGCCTTTATTTTAGAACGTTTAAAAAAAGATGTCGACAAACCCCTAATTGCGATACTTACTTTAAATACCATTGCGCATACGTTAGGAGCAATGATGGTTGGTATTCAAGCCGAAAAACTACCACTACCCTATAAATTAGAGTTTGCTGGAATTAATACCGTTGGAATCATTTCAGCTATTATGACGTTATTAATTTTAATTGCTTCAGAAATTATTCCAAAAACTATTGGAGCAACCTATTGGAAAGGCTTAGCTAATTTTACATCAAAAGCTTTAATACTTTTAATATTTCCTTTAAAATGGACAGGTATTTTATGGCTATTACAGCTAACTACAAAATTAATAGGAGGCAAAGCACATGGTAGTGTTTTAAGCAGAGAAGATTTTCATGCCATGGCAGAAATCGCACATGAAGAAGGTGTTTTTAAAGAATCTGAAAGTAAGGTCATTAAAAACCTACTTACTTTTAAAGACGTAAAGGCTAAGGATATCATGACGCCACGTACCGTTATGAAAATAGAAAGCGAATCTACTACCGTAGAAGACTTTTTTAATAAAAACCTCAACCTTCGCTTTTCTAGAATTCCGGTTTACACTGATACCGAAGATAATATTAAAGGACTTGTTTTAAAAGACGATGTTTTTAAAGAAATGGGGCTTGATAATAGTGACAAAAAGCTATCGGAACTAAAACGCGATATTATTATTGTAAATCGTGATATGCCCATACCAAAGTTGTTTGAACATCTTGTTGAAACCAGAAATCATATGGCTTTAGTTGTTGATGAATATGGTACCGTAAGTGGTTTGGTAACCATGGAAGATGTTATAGAAACATTACTTGGTTTAGAAATTATGGACGAAAGTGATAATGTTTCAGACTTACAAGTACAAGCTAGAAAAAACTGGGAATCCAGAGCAAAGAAGTTGGGTATTCTTAAAGATAAAAACACCGATTAAAACAGAGTATTTTTCATTTCGAAATTTAGTTCTGTTTCTCTACTTTTCAAGCTTTCCTTCAACAGTATAAGTCATTTCATGATAGCCTATTTTCCCATCTTCTGTAATAGCTTCAATAACAACTAACATATCGCCTGTATTATCAGCATTATAGAACTCAGCCATAGCTTGGCCTTCTGCATTGGTTTGCAAATTAGCATTCCAATAAATCAGAGGTCTTAAATCTGGTATTTTCCAATCTTGAGTTGTTAAATTTTCATGTTTTGGGGCATAAAATTCTCGAGGTGTAGAAAATACAGGAATAGTTTTTTTAGACATACCTGGGGTTCTTTGTACACTGAATAATCCTTTGCCTGCATAGGTGTAAATACTAATAATTGAAAAAGAAGATATACCAGGTGAAGCTGGAGGCGGAAAAAGTTCATAAAAATATTTTGACCAATTTTTAGGGCTTTCAAGAATCTCTAAACTTTTAATTTCTTCAGTCGGTAAACTTTCAAGTAATGGGTACTGATCAAGATTAACAAGTATACCATCTATAAGAACAAACGTAAAATCTGCACCATGAACATTTGCATATAAAAACCCTCCACCTGAGCCAGTTCTTTGTACAGATAACTCTTCTGGATAATTAAAAAGAAGAATACTATACAAACCATACGACCACTTTTTTATTTTGCTAACTAATTCTTTATTTTCAATTACTACATCTGGTGGGCCATGTAGCTCCATTATTTTTTCACGTTCTGGAGTTAATTTATAACCATCCAATAAAACCTCGTCTAACTCTATGGTGCCTTCTGATAACCTAAAAGCTTCTACAACTTTTTCATTTTCTATGGCTTTTTGTATGTAGGTGTCAATTATCGTATCAACAACTTCTATCTTTTTTTTAGGATTGTAATGAACTTTAGGAGTGCTTTTCTTATCTAAATTGATAGTATAATCTTTATTCTTCCCTTTTTTGTTTTTCGATTGAATGACAATTTCTAAATTATCTTCATAGGTGTCAGCTATACTAAAATTAAATATACCTGTACTATCTACTTGTTGCGTATAAAAACCTTTAGCGGCATCACCAAAAGTCATCATGGTTAGCTCTACATATTGCTTTGATGGTTTTTTAGCGTTTATTACTTCGCCTATTCTTCCACTTACAGTAAGTGCTTTTTCTGGTTGATTCACAAAGGCTCCTTTTGGGCTTTTATAGAGATACTTTCGCCACCCCTGTGTAAGCATCAAAACATCTAGGTCTTCAGGGTTGCTTTCATCTCTAAAATAGTGTCCTGCATCTTCAATGTCACCTTTTATTTCAGAAGATAATAAAAAGTAAGACCGTATATTTTGACGCAATTCTTGTAAATCTCCCAATTGTTCTTTGTTTATAACCAGAACTGATGAATTAGCATTTACGGGTTCGTCATTAAAATCTTTTATTTCAATATCAAGCTTAATTTTGTCACGTTGTCCATAAATACTTCGGTTGGGTTTAGCCAAAATATTTAGTTGTTGTTCTTTGTTCCTATTAAAAAATAAGCGTTCGCATACAGGCAATTGATTACTATTAAAAATGGTAAATTCTATAATACCTTCTGGAAATAGGGCTTTTTCAAATTGTTTATAAACGGTATTGCCTTTGGTTTTAATATTGGAATAATAATCTGTTATACCTCTGTGTCGTGCTCGTATAGAGATTGATTCTCCTTCAAAAGAGCCTTTAGAAGTTACTAAAACATTGATATTAGAAGCGTCTTCAATAACATTTAATACCATACCAACGGAAGAAACTTTAGGAAAAGGATATTTAAGAACAGTCCCTTGATTACCTATTATAGTTCCATAATATTGTTTGTTAAGTTGAGGTGTAAATTGTACTTTTCCCATACCTAAGAGATTGCTCTTAAAGGTGGAAATTATCTGCCCAGCTTCATCAATAATGTTCCCTGTAACTTCTTTTCCTTTACCTGCATAATCTATAGCTTTAAAACCTACAACACTTTTTAAACCACTTACTAACTCCCCACCTTCGGGGAAAAATTGTATATCTAAATCATCTTTATTTAATGCGATGGTTTTAGAAAAAGTTTTAAAACGGTCTAAGTTTAATTGTAATGTGGTTAGTTTAGTTTCTTTAGGAATTGAATAATCCAAATTATAGTACCCTGTTTTATCTTTTTTTACTTCTAACGAATCTTCTTTCCCATCTAAAGTTAAATAGACTTTTAACTTCCCTCTGTATTTATTATCTAATAATCGCGGATTTAATTGTGCCGAAAGTTTAGACGCTTCGCCATCTGTTTTAGTTAATGTAACCGTTTTTATAGGGCTTTCTTTTTCTTGTAATGTATGGATTTGAATATATTGATTGAATGTAAAATCTTGATCAAAATTCCTATTCCAATTTGTATAAGCTCTAATTAAATATTGTCCTGATTTATAATTTTGAAGACTGAAGGAACCCTCCGCTAATCCATTGTTAAGCTTTAGCAAACGCTTGTCAATAATTTTTTTATACGGATCGATTAACTCTACATACAATACGCCACTTAAATCTGTTGGAATATGGTTTGAGGCACTTGTAACTATAGCTTTAAACCAAATGGTTTCGTTTGAGGTGTATAGAGTTTTGTCTAATTGTAAATACACTTTCTCTGCATACGATGCATGAGATCTTACTATATTAAGACTGTCTTGTAAGACTTGAGAATAACATCCTGTATATATTAAAAAAAATATACTTATATGTATAAAAATTCGTTTTTCTTTGTTTTTAAACATTTCACGTTTTATACCATTAAATTAGTATAAAAAACTTAATTTCAAAATCTTTTAACATAGATGATTATAAGATTGATTTCGTAATTTAGTCATCATAAAATTATCTCCATGGAAAGTTGTATCATTAATTCGCCTTTAGGTTACACCAAGATTACTGGCGATATCGATGGTGTCGCCTCTATAACTGTTTTAAACTCTAAGGAAACCCCAACAGATATTATTCCTATAGAATTAGAAGATTGTGTTATTCAACTTAACGAATATTTTGAAGGCTCACGCAAACAATTCGATCTTAAGTTAAATCCGCAGGGCACCGAATTTCAAAAAAAAGTTTGGAAACAGCTTGAACAAATCCCTTATAATAAAACACTTTCATATTTAGAATTATCAAAACAATTGGGAGATGTAAAAGCCATTCGGGCAGTAGCCAATGCCAATGGTAAAAACCCGCTTTGGATTGTTGTACCATGCCATAGAGTAATTGGAACCGATGGTAGTCTAACAGGCTATGCCGGAGGCCTACATAGAAAACAGTGGTTGTTACAACACGAAAGCCCCTATAAGCAACAATCACTTTTTTAAACATGTACAAAACGCTGTCCAAAATATTTAAAGTCTTTTTAACAGACGCTCAAATTTATAAATATGGATTTAATTGGTCGCCTATGTACAGGAGATCTACCGGAAAAATCATTGAAGTTTCAGAGGATTTAATGTATGTTAAGATTAAAATTCCATTAAGTTTCAGAAACCAAAATTATGTCGGATCAATCTTTGGAGGAAGTTTGTTTTCAGCTACAGATCCTATTTATATGATTCAACTTATGAATATTTTGGGTGATAATTATATTGTTTGGGATAAAGAGGCTACTATAAAATATAAACGCCCTGCTAAAGAACATGTTTATGCAGTGTTTTCGTTTTCATTTGAAGAAATAGAAAATATTAAAAATCAAGTAGCTAAAAATGGTGAATTAAATTTGATAAAAACATCTAACATAACAAACAAAGAAAATATTGTTTTTGCTGAGGTAACCAAAACCATTTATGTAGCAACCAAAACTTTTTATAAAGAAAAACAGAAGTTGAGAGCAAATCAAAAATAGTGTTGTTTTTATTCGCACCGAATTTTCTTATCTTTATTTTTAACATGAAACATCCATGACTAAAAATGTCATTCCTAAAAACAATGATAGTATGGATGCTACAGGTGACATTTAAAAATTATATATATAATCACATGAAATATTTAAAGTTCATAGTATCATTTATAGCTACTATAGTGATCTTTTATGCTTTTAACACAAAGCTGGGAGCAATCCCTCCCATAGGGAAGTTTTTAGACCCCTCTGGAGGTATTTGGCAAAATGAAAAAGATGAATCTATTGTTGGAACCCATAAAATAGAAGGTCTTTCGGATAATGTTACAGTACATTATGATAAAGAACTTATCCCTCACATCTTTGCTCAAAATAATACAGATTTATACAAAGCACAAGGTTATATAACAGCAAAACATCGTTTATGGCAAATGGAATTTCAAACCCTTGCTGCTGCCGGACGACTATCTGAAATAATAGGTGAAAAAGCATTAAACTATGATAGGGGCCAACGTAGAAAAGGCATGGTTTTCGGAGCAGAAAACAGCTTGGAGATTATTAAGGCAGATAAAGAATCTATGGCATATTTGGAAGCTTATAAAGATGGTATTAATGCCTACATAAACCAACTCAATCCTAAAGATTATCCTGTTGAATATAAACTTCTAGATTATAAACCAGAAGCTTGGACTATTAATAAAACGATGTATTTATTGATGTATATGACAGATATGCTATGTGGTGGTGATACCGATTTGGAGTATACAAATGTGCTACGCAAATTTGGCAAAGACCGTTTTGATTTACTATTTCCAGATTTTTTTGATTTTGACGAACCTGTAATTCCAAAAGAAACAGATTGGAGTTTTATTGATAAAGAAATTACGGAAACCCCTCAAAGTGAATTGCCTTTAGACTCCATTTCTGAAACTATGGTAAAACCCAACCCTCATAATGGAAGTAATAATTGGGCTGTATCAGGGAGTAAATCCTATTCAGGTAACCCAATTTTAGCCAACGACCCCCACCTTGGACTCAATTTACCTTCCATTTGGTTCGTAATGCAGTTATCTTCTCCAAATCAAAATACATTTGGAGCCACACTTCCAGGAGCATTAGGGATTATTATTGGATTTAATAATGATATTTCTTGGGGGGTTACTAATGCTACCAGAGATGTTAAAGATTGGTATAAAATCGAATTTAAAGATAAAAACCGAACCCAATATAAATATGATGGGGCATGGAAAAATACGCATGTAAGGCTTGAAGAAATTAAAATAAAAGGACAAAAAACCTACATAGATTCAGTAATTTATACACATCATGGTCCCGTTAGTTACGACCATACATTTAAAGCCAATGATGAAAAAAAAGGTTATGCCATGAAATGGGCAGGGCATATAGGTCATAATTTTACACGTCTATTCTTTAAACTCAACAATGGAAAAAATTATGAAGATTATCTAAATGCCATTTCGAATCATGTAGCACCAGCTCAAAATTTTGCTTTTGCTTCAACTGGTGGCGATATTGCATTATGGGTCCAAGGGAAGTTTCCGAATAAATGGAAAGGTCAAGGGAAATTTTTAATGGACGGTAGTAACCCAAAACATGATTGGCAAAGTTTTATTCCAAAAGAATTTAATGCGCATACAAAAAATCCAGAACGCGGTTTTATTAGTTCATCTAACCAATACCCAACCGATGCGTCTTATCCGTTTTATGTATTTAATGACGGATATGATACCTATAGAAATCGTGTTATTAATAATTTCTTTAGGTCGAAAGAAACATTTACGATTGAAGATTTTAAAAGCCTTCAAAACAATAACTTTAATCTTAAGGCATCTGAGTTATTACCCTATATGTTTGAACATATGGATATATCATCTCTTTCTAAAGAAGAGTTAGACGTATTGAATATCATCAAGTCATGGGATTTTTATAGCGAAATTGATAAAATGGCACCTAGCATTTGGGATGCATGGTGGACAGACCTATATCAAATCGTTTGGGATGAATTTAAAGGCCCTAATTTAGCTATGGATTATCCTTATGTATATCAAACTATTTATATGTTGAAAAACCATCCAAATGATGCCTTTATGGATATATTAAATACGCCCGAAAAAGAAACGGCTAACGATTTGTTTTTAATCACATTTAAAAATGCAGCAGAAAAATTAATAAACTGGAAAGCAAAACATGGTGATTATAATTGGCAAGCCTATAAAGGCACTTATGTTGGACATTTATTACAAGCATTACCAGCCTTTTCAAGGTTTGATTTACCTATAGGAGGTGATAAAAATACTGTAAATGCAGCAGGTAAAAACTGGGGACCTTCATGGCGCATGATTGTGGAAATGAGTTCCCCTCCAAAAGCTATAGGGATCTACCCTGGCGGTCAATCTGGAAATCCGGGAAGTAAATACTACGACAATTTTATAGATCAATGGGCAGCTGGAGAATATTTTAATGTATTGTTTATGCAAAACCAGAATAAAACAGAAGGTATTATTGCTACTCAAACTTTAACATCAAAACAATGAAAAAAAATAGTATCAATTTTATAGCAACCATTATTATAGCACTTATATTATCTCAATTTATGCCTTGGTGGTCTGTTATGGCAGCTGCTTTTGTGTCAAGTTTGTTTTTTCGTCTAAAAGGGTTTTCCGTATTCCTTATTCCTTTTTTAGCTATTGCCCTTTTTTGGATGGTATATTCCTTTTGGTTAAGTAATACAAACGATTTTATATTGGCCAATAAAATAGCTACTTTACTTCCTTTAAATGGGAATCCATACCTTTTAATATTACTCTCAGGAGTCATTGGAGGTTTAGCTGCAGGTATAGCGGCTATTTTTGGAAAACAATGTTTAGCACTAACAAGAAAGTCTTAGTTAATGATATCAAAATTAAATTTAGAAAACATTTTATTTCTAGACATTGAAACGGTTCCTGAAACACAACATTTTTCTGAATTAGATGAAAGCAAACAAGTACTTTGGGAACACAAATCTCAATACCAGCGAAAAGATGATTTTACCGCTGAAGCATTTTATGATCGTGCAGGTATTTGGGCAGAGTTTGGAAAAATAATCTGTATCTCGGTTGGCTATTTTAATATTTTAAATGATGTACGTACCTTTAGAGTAACATCATTTTATGGAGATGAGACTAAAATTTTAAAAGATTTTAAAAACCTGTTGATATCCCATTTTAGTGAAACAAAACACCTTCTTTGTGCTCATAATGGTAAAGAATTTGACTTCCCTTACATAGCACGTCGCATGATAATCAATAATATAGAGTTACCTTACAAACTAAACCTTTTTGGAAAAAAACCTTGGGAAGTACCTCATTTGGATACTTTAGAGTTATGGAAATTTGGAGACTATAAAGCCTATACATCATTAAAATTATTAACGAATGTTTTAGGGGTTCCATCTCCAAAAGATGATATTGATGGTAGCGAAGTATATCGCGTTTATTATGAAGATAATGATATCGACAGAATTATTATTTATTGTGAAAAAGATACCATAGCTGTGGCTCAGATATTTTTAAGATTGCGAGGTGATGAGCTTTTAACTGAGGATGAAATTATGCATATATAAATGACAGAAAACACTATTTTAAATATTAAAGACCTTTCCATTTCATTTGGAGAAAACGAAGTGATTCATAATATCTCATACCATCTAAATAAAAATGAAATATTAGGTATCGTGGGAGAATCCGGTTCGGGAAAATCTGTATCATCTTTGGCTATTTTGGGTTTATTACCAAAAAACATTTCAAAAATTACTTCAGGAAGTATTTATTATAATAATGAAGATTTAACCCTGCTTTCTTCAAAAGTGTTTCAAAATATTCGTGGAAAAAAAATTGCCATGATCTTTCAAGAACCTATGAGTTCTTTAAACCCATCTATGACCTGTGGAAAACAGGTTCAGGAAATTTTATTACAACATACTAAGCTTTCTAAACAAGCCACAAAAGAAGAAACGGTTTTATTATTTGAAAAAGTAAAACTTCCGGACGCCAAAAGAGTATTTAATGCATATCCGCATGAGATTTCTGGAGGCCAGAAACAACGTGTTATGATTGCCATGGCAATTGCTTGTAAGCCTGATATTTTAATTGCAGACGAACCTACCACAGCACTCGATGTTACGGTTCAAAAAGAGATTATTAAACTACTAAAAACCTTGCAGACAGAAACCAAAATGAGTGTTATTTTCATTACACATGATTTGGCTTTAATTTCTGAAATAGCCGATAGGGTTCTGGTAATGTACCAAGGTAATATTGTTGAACAAGGAGATGTTTCAACCATTTTTAAAACACCTAACCATGCTTATACAAAGGCACTTATTAATTCACGCCCTTCGTTAGACACGCGATTAAAAGTATTGCCAACTATAGACGATTATTTAAATAGTACAACCTCAAATGAGGTTATAACAACAGAACAGCGTAAAATTCAACACGAAAAACTATACAAAAAAGCACCTCTACTAGAAGTTATAAATGTTGAAAAAGAATATATTACTAAATCGGGTTGGTTTACTAAACCACAGTCTTTTAAGGCAGTAAATAATGTTAGCTTTAAGCTATATGAAGGAGAAACATTGGGATTGGTAGGGGAATCTGGTTGTGGTAAATCGACATTAGGAAATGCCATTCTTCAACTAGATAAAGCAACGGCTGGACTCATTTTATATAAAGGAATTGATATTACAAAACTATCTGGTTCTAGCATTAAAAAGCTTAGAAAAGACATTCAAATTATTTTTCAAGACCCTTACTCATCTTTAAACCCTAGAATCCCTGTTGGAGAAGCCATCATGGAACCTATGTTAATTCATAACCTTTTTAGTTCGGATGAAGAACGAAAGGAAAAAGCTATAGATATTTTAAATCGTGTTGGCTTATATCAAGACTATTTTGATCGCTATCCTCACGAGTTTTCTGGTGGACAAAGACAACGTATTGGAATTGCAAGAACGATAGCATTGCAACCTAAACTAATAGTATGCGACGAATCTGTTTCTGCTTTAGATATATCGGTTCAGGCACAAGTTTTAAACCTTTTAAACGAACTTAAAGAAACCTTCGGATTTACCTATATTTTTATTTCACACGACTTAGCTGTGGTAAAATATATGTCTGATCAATTACTAGTAATGAATAAAGGTAAAATAGAAGAATTGGATGATGCAGATGTTATTTACAATGCACCAAAAAAAGAGTATACTAAAAAATTAATTGAAGCTATCCCGAAAGGATTATAGCATAAATATTTTTTTTGTTAAGTATAGTAGGCTTTTAAAAAAACGTAAGTTCTCTTTAAGAGTTTCTTTAAATTTACTCTCATTTAATGTAGGTTGTTCAGGTAGATTTGTTGCAAATTTCATAAGTTTCTAATTTATGGTAGATTTGGGGAAATCTATATTTTTTTATTTTGGTTTTTTTGGGGACAGCTAATATCACATTTATTTTCAATATAGTCGTTTAAAAACACAAAAAATCGATGAAATACATTTTTATTTAACATTTTTCATCGATTAAACCATCTTATGGTTGCAATATAAAATTAAAAGTTACTTAAAGAGTCCAAATAGCTATCGAGACGTTTGTCTATTATAACCATAGAGAGGTCTTAATATGGCATATAAAAAAGCAAAATCCAACTATTCGAAAACAGTTGGATTATAGAATTTTGTTATTGGAATTATAAAACTATTTAGCAGACTGCATTAGTTACAATACCATCTCAGGAATATCTCCTTCAATAATTAAAGTTCCTTCGGTTGCTTTCTTAATGTCTTCAATAGACACTCCCGGAGCACGCTCTAAAAGTTTAAAACCTTTATCTGTTACCTCTAGCACTGCCATATTAGTGACTATCTTTTTTACGCAACCCACACCAGTTAATGGTAATACGCATTGCTTTAAAAGTTTAGACTCCCCCTTTTTATTTGTATGCATCATGGCAACTATAATATTTTCTGCACTGGCAACTAAATCCATAGCTCCCCCCATGCCTTTTACCATTTTACCAGGGATTTTCCAATTTGCTATATCGCCATTTTCTGCAACTTCCATAGCTCCTAAAATGGTTAAATCTACATGTTTTCCGCGTATCATAGAGAAGCTCATGGCCGAATCAAAAAAACTGGCTCCCGGTAAGGTCGTTATAGTTTGCTTTCCTGCATTTATAAGATCGGCATCTTCTTCACCTTCAAACGGAAACGGGCCCATACCTAAGACACCATTTTCACTTTGAAACTCTACTTCGATATCATTTCTCACATAATTTGCCACCAGAGTTGGTATCCCTATCCCTAGGTTTACATAATATCCATCTTTTACTTCTTTTGCTATTCGCTTTGCTATTCCTGTTTTGTCTAACATATATTATACTTCTTTCATTTCCGCGAAGACGGAAATATTATGTTTTTCCTCTTTTGTTATTCCCGTGAATACGAAAATTTTTAATTGAAACTTAATATTTGTAAAAGTGAATTCCTGCCTTCACTTCGACTAAGCTCAGTGTGACACACAGGAATGACAAGCACTTTAACTTTTCGGTCTTACAGTTCGCTGTTCAATACGTTTTTCATAATGGGCTCCCTGAAAAACACGTTGCACAAAAATTCCGGGAATATGAATTTGGTTAGGATCTAAAGTTCCTAAAGGCACTAATTCTTCAACCTCAGCCACTGTTATTTTTGCCGCACCACACATATTAGGGTTGAAATTTCTGGAAGTACCTTTAAAAATTAAGTTGCCTGCAGTATCACCTTTCCAAGCTTTTATAAATGCAAAATCGGCTTTAAAAGCATGTTCTAAGACATACATCTTACCATCAAAATCTCGGGTTTCTTTACCTTCTGCTACTTCGGTTCCATAACCTGCAGGTGTGTAAACAGCAGGGAAACCAGCTTGAGCTGCTCGACAACGTTCTGCTAATGTACCTTGAGGGATAAGCTCTACATCTAACTCACCTGAAAGCATCTGACGTTCAAATTCATCATTCTCTCCTACATAAGAAGACACCATTTTTTTTATCTGTTTTTTTTGAAGTAGTAAACCCAATCCAAAATCGTCAACTCCGGCATTATTAGAGATACATGTTAGCCCTTTAGCTCCTATATTTATTAATTCTGAAATAGCATTTTCAGGAATACCACTAAGCCCAAAACCTCCAAGCATAAGTGTCATGTTATCTGATACACCTTTTAGAGCATCTTGAACATTAGCGACTTTTTTATTAATCATTTTTATTGAATTTTTACTGCATAAATTTACATATAAATAACAATTACACAATAATTTATTTATCAATAAAACTAAATCATATAATTTGTTGTGTATTTATATAAAAAACCTATCAATTTAACTGAAACTATGAATTTATTTAATGTACTCTTTTATGGAAAGTTTCGTATTAATGTTTCAAAGGAATTACCATATTCCAGGTATTCTCAAATTTCCAGGCCTTAGGACCGCTACCAACCGCAGCAAATAAATGGGTTGGTTTACCGTCTTCAATTAAAACAAAAGGACGTTCAAAATGGTTTTGAAATGATTTAGTGCCATCGTCCCATAAAATATGACGGCTGTAGGCTTTTACCTGTTCAAATAAATGCCATTTTACACCATCTTTAGACCAAACGTGGATGCCTCCACCTTCTTCTCCACATATTTCTCCAGACCGATCTTTTATAACCGCTTCATAACGGTCACCTGCCCACCAAATGTATGGATCTTCTACATCTATTCTATTATTATCTTCGGTTTCAAAACGAAATACGGGCTCTTCACTTAGCCTTTTATACTCTCCTCTAGGACCAGAAGCCATAGCAACACCTAATAATAATGGTGGCTTTCTATCAACAGAAGATTTGTACATCAATAGTATTTTTCCTGTTTTAGGGTCTACAGCAGGAGCTGGATTGGATGTAATTGACGCATCCCAATGCCCAGGTCTAGGTTCTATTACAGGTTTATCGACACGTTCCCACGGACCGAAAACAGAATCACTTATTGCTAAACCTACACGTTTGTTCAACCAAGCTTGATCCCAATTTTCACCAGAAACCTTTGGGTTGTCTTTTGTTGGCATTGGAAAATCGTAAGTCGTTCCAAAATGATATAATAAATACTTGTCTTTATATTTTATAATTCTAGGGTTATGTGTGCACATGCCATCAAAAAACTCTTTCCCTCTAACTGGAAGTACTACTTCTTGAAATTTGTATGGACCAACAGGAGTATCTGCCACCGCACGAACGACTTCTGAATTTGTAACCCAATTACCAAAACCAACATCTTTAGACCATCTGGAAGCAAACATATGGTATTTACCATCCTCTCCTTTAATTACAGACGACCCCCAGATCCAATAAGCATCGTCACGAAAACCACCACCAACTGGTGCAGGTAAAATCCGATCTATAAAAGCTGTTTTTGGAGGTTGACTATTAGAAACACATGACCATAAACCAGTTGTAGCTATAATTGCAGACCCTTTTATAGAGGTTTCAATAAATGTTCTTCTTTTCATAAAATACCCTTTTAATTTGCCAAGCTAAAGTAGAAATAAAACCCCAAAAACCAACATATTTTGGTTTCCTTTAAAGCTTGAATTTCCTCCAGAACTATCAACATCTTGAGAATTTAATTTCCTTAATATATTGGTAAAACCATAAATATATTGCGCTTTTAGTCTAATAAATTTATACCCTGCAGAAGCACCAATAGTACCGTTAATGTTGAATTGAGAGATGTTGCTAATATCACTAGCCAATAAATTACTGTAGTTATTTATATAATAGTTTGCTTGCGATTTGTCTTTTAATTCCAATGTTCCATTATACTGCAACATAGGGCCTAGATCAATGGTAACATAGTTTTTAATCAATTTTATATGTCCTAATAAGGCTACTTGAGCTGCTAACATTTTGTATTCAATAAATGCATTAGGATCACTATTGCTTAACATAGAAGGCCTGGCAGAAATATCAATATTGTTTTGTGATATCTGCATACCAAAACTTACATTATAAAATCTGTGCGGAATATCAACCATTGTACTAAATCCTCCCATAAACCCATTGCCTTGAGAAGTAATAAAATTGTTGGTAGTTATATTAAAATTTGTAATGGCTGCGTTAATGCCAATGCCATTAGATATTCTATAATTTCCTTTTTGTGCATAACCAGTTGTAACAAAACAGGTCATTATGACTACTAATAAAGTAAGTTGTTTTTTCATGCTATTTTAGGCTTAGGTGTGCAAATATAGCTTAAATTAGTAATTCGTTATTTTCTAACTATTTTAATAAAATTATTATGAACTTCTATTACATTCCTATTATTGTTTTTGGATTATTATTTATAATCTCAATGGTTTTTACCGTGAAACAGCAAACAGCGGCAATTATAGAACGCTTTGGCAAATTTCAAACAATTGCTCAATCTGGTTTACGATTTAAAATTCCTTTAATAGATCGCATTTCTGGTCGCTTAAGTTTAAAAATTCAACAATTAGATGTTATTGTTGAAACAAAAACTAAAGATGATGTATTTGTACGTTTAAAAGTGTCTGTTCAATATAAAGTGATTAAAGAGAAAGTTTACGATGCGTTTTATAAACTGGATTACCCACATGACCAAATTACATCTTATGTATTTGATGTGGTTCGTGCCGAAGTACCAAAAATGATTCTTGATGATGTGTTTTTGCGTAAAGATGATATTGCGATTGCTGTTAAATCTGAACTTAACGAAGCCATGATGGAATATGGTTACGATATTATAAAAACACTGGTAACAGATATCGATCCTGATGGACAGGTAAAAGAAGCAATGAACAGAATTAATGCTTCCGAACGTGAAAAAATTGCAGCACAGTTTGAGGGTGATGCACAGCGTATTTTAATTGTTGAAAAGGCAAAAGCAGAAGCAGAAAGTAAGCGTTTACAAGGTCAGGGTATTGCAGATCAAAGAAGAGAAATTGCTCGTGGTTTAGAAGAGTCTGTTGAAGTATTAAATAGAGTTGGTATAAACAGTCAAGAAGCATCGGCACTTATTGTTGTAACACAACATTATGATACATTACAATCTTTAGGAGAGGAGACCAATAGTAATTTAATTTTACTGCCAAATGCACCTCAGGCCGGAAGTAATATGCTAAATGATATGGTAGCAAGTTTTGCAGCCAGTAACCAGATTGGTGAAGCAATGAAGAAAGCTAAAAAGGATAAGAATGAATAAAATTAACTTCGGTTATTATAAAGTCTAATATTTGTCATTATGAGGAGTCTCAACCCCGAGTTATCGGGGTCGAGACTTCGTAATAATCTTTCGAATTGAATTTAAAATTGAACAGATTGTCACGACTTTTGCAAAGTCTCACAATGTCATTGTATTTAGACTTATAGACCTTTTTTCCAATCTATAACTTTTTAAACTTAGGCTTTTCTTTTTCCTCTTTTTCGGGTGTATCAGTACTTAAACGACCCGGAAATGTTAAAGAGGTACTCGCAAATGAAGTTCCAAAATTTACGTTTGCATAATATACCTGACTTACGGCGTCTTTTACCTGTTCTTGTGATAATTCTTTTAATGGGTGAATAAATACTGACCATAAAATACCATCTGAAACGGCATATTTAACATCTAAAGCAGTATGAAAATTGGCAACCAAAGCAGCTTTAATTAATTCGTTACTTAAGTTATTGGAATCTGATATGGGCGAAATGATTCGCATTCTATTATGATTGGCATCTGTAATGGACATTAATGGAATGTCTTTAATATAAAATTGCCAGGCTCCGTTATTTCCCTGAATAGAATCGCTAACAGATGAGTAAATATTATGAAGTGTTTCATTAGTCATATTTTGAGATAAGCTACTAAGCGGAAAAACGAATAAAATAAAAAACCATTTTTTCATAAAAGTATATTTAATAAGTAAGTCGAAAGAAGGTTTAAATACTTAACTAATCTATATTTTTTATTATTTGAAAGGGTGGCGTTCTTCCCAGTCTTTTTTGGGATTCATTAAACCAAAAATCGATTTTAAAATACGATTAACAAAGCTATTTGTGTGTTTCATATATACTGCCATAGCTTCCGGTTTAGCACCCACAGAGCTTTTAATTTCCATAGCTGTTCTTGCATAAACAATAGAAGAAAAGGTATTGTTAATGCCGTATTTAACCATATCGTATAACATGTTTAAATACAATTGATTTGAATATTGATGTTCTGCATCATAACCTAAAAAATAAGTTTCTAAATTTTCATTGTTAACTATTAAAGTAAAGAAGCCAACAAGTTTATCATTTAGATAATATCCAAAAACTTTAAAGTTTTCTTTTAAATAAAACTTCAGGCTATAAAAGTGATTTTCTGGTAACAAAAATGTATTAAACTTAGCATTGTTAGAAACATTCAAATAAAGATGGTATAATTTGTTAGAGTCATTTTTAATCGTTTCTAAGTCTAATTCATGGCACTCTATAGATCCTAATTTCTTCTTTGCTCGTCTATAACGCGTTCGGTATTTTTTAGTCATATAGGCAGTATAATCATCAAATACTTCCCACGTTGGCTGTATTTTCATAATCATATTGGGCTGTACTAAAACTTTATATAATTTATGTGAACTGAAAAAAGATTTTTCCTTATGAATGGTATCATCAAGAAAATAATCCTTAAACATAATGGCACGAATTTTCTTTTTTTGTGTTTCTTTTATTTCTTTTTTAATGTCTCCTATGGCATTAAAAACACATTCTAAATATGTAAATTGAGAAATGTGTTCCTTATTAAAATACACACCATGTTGCCCTGTCTGCGTTAAATTACCGATAACTAAAATATTTCCTTTTAATATTTTTGAAACAATTTCTTGAAACAACTCTTTTATGCAAGATACTTGTGTTTTCCTGAACATATCTTTTAAGTACAACTGTACACGTTGAACGATGGCAACACCAACTAAAAGATCGTCACTAAAAACACCAATATAAAAAAGCTGAATGTTATTAGGAGACGCTTCTTCTAATGCTTTTAAATAATTTACATGTAAAAAGATATCATGTTTTACAAAAGCATCCCAACCTTTAGGAAGGTTGTTAGCAGAATGATAAATGTGAGAAGTTATATTCAATAGCAATAAAAAAGACCAAAAATTACAATTTTCAGTCTTTAAAAATGTTAAAAAATTACAAAATGATTATTTCCAACCACAAATAATGGCTCCCATAACTCCTAAAGTTACGATCCAATAACCACTATTTATAAAAATATATTTTGCGCTTTTACGTTCAAATAAAGCATTAGTTCCTAAAATTGGAAGAGCAACAAATATACCTGCGATTACCCCATGGAATGCACCGTGTTTGAACGTTCTAAATTCATTACCATAGTCTGCCATAAAAGCATCGTAAGAAGGTAGAATACCCAACTCTCCTTGAGTAAGGCTAGAAGCTCCCATTTGGTGAATTGTAGTAGGTAACAAAGACATTGCTAATAGAATTGCAAAAATAAAAGCCATGATAAAAATCTTTGCCATGTTAGCTCCTTTCATTTTGTCTTCAGACATGTCAGCAGCTTTCATCCAAGCTGTTCCAAACACTTTTGGGTTATACCAAATAAACCCAAATAAAAGGGCAGAAACTGCCGCAGCAACAATTGCTAAAAAATTAATTTCCATTATATATTTAGTTATAGTTAGAATATAAATATATACAAAATTATAACATCAATATTAATTTTTTAGGGATTTATAAACTTTATAACCTATTTTAAATGGTCTCAGCCTCAGTTACTAACAGCTCATTTTCACTTACCAATTTTCTAATAAAATATCAAAAACAAGCACTATTGTAATTTTAGTCCATGCTTTTTAATAAATTGTATCGATACTTTTATTTAATGGGTTTTGAAAAACACTTTCCTTAAGTTGATAATCTACTTTTTTCACTTCCAATAGATCCAAAAGACTGTGATAAAGAATATCTGTTGTGAAGTGCGAATACTTATTTTTGCGAATAGCTTCAACCTTTAGCGGGTAGTTTTTAATAAACCGATTAGAAAACCATAAAACCATTGCAGGGTTCATACATGCTCGCTTATTTTGCCCATGTAACCACTTCCCATCTTCACCTAAAGCTTCTCCATGATCGGAAATATAAATTAAAACGGTTGGGTAGTCTTGTTGTTCTATCGTTTTGATAAGCTTTTCTAAAAAATAATCTAGATATACAATCGTATTGTCGTATGAGTTGATCATTTGCTCTTTACTTAAAGAAGGAATATGTTTTGAATCGATTACTGGCTTAAACTTTCTTTGAGCATCTTTGTATCTGTTTTCATACCACCAATGACTTCCCATCATGTGTAAAGTGAATAAGCTTTTGTTTTTTCCATTTGAAAAACTGGAGCGAAAAGGCTTTAAAAGTTCTTCATCAAAAGCTTTTTTAAAGCTTAAGTAAGATCTTAAACTATCAACCAAAACCACTTTCTTATTAGTTTTTACAATACTGGCATAGCTTCTTTCCAACTCCTGATTACCAAACCAAACGGTTTGATAATTACACTTATTAAAAACATCGAAAACAGATGTTATACTATCCAATGATTTGTCATAAACACTAGCACTAGTTATCATTGTTGGTAGACTAGAAGCAGTATATGTGTGTGGAGTATATATATTATTAAAACTTACAATATTCTTTCTTTTACTTAAAAAGGGTGTCGTTTCTCTATTGTAACCATTTAACTGAAGATGATCTGCTCTTACGGTCTCTCCAAGTACTAAAACAATTTTTAGGCTATCTATATTGCTGCGTGCTCCATCTTTTATGTCATTAAAAGTATATTTTTCTTTTTTTAAATAATCTTTTAAGCCAAAAAACACACTGTAAGGTAATCTACTTTTTAATGTATTTACTCTTTTACTTTCAACTAAAGTAAAGCTATAAATAGAGATTATTGTAATTATTAAAAAAGGAATATTAAATTTAAATGGAAATAGTTTATTGTAAAACCTATTTATAAGAATAATTAAAGAAAGTGTTATCATTATAAATATAACAAATGGTATTGAAATTAAATCTATAGCGATTGTAGACTTGGTTTCTAAAACTATTTGAATTAATGCATTTGTGACTGAAATATCCTGTGTATAAACCCAATAGGAAAACAAAGATAGGATGAAGAAAATTGGAATAAAAACAAACCGAAATAACCACTTATTAAACGTTACTAAATAAATATATCCTGAAATTGAAAATTGTAAGAGGATAATATGTATTAAGTACATTAAACGATCTTTAACCCCTGAAAGTGGAATATGAACATAAGAAGAGAGCGTTATAAAAAAAACAAAAACAAGGTTTAAAATTAAATAAAAAACAATCTGTTTTTTGTTTGATTGATAAAATAACACAATATTATTTTTTAATCTTTCCATTAAATATTGGGGCGTATTTATTTATTAAAAAAATAAGAGGTAAAATGAGTAAAACCTGAAAAATAGAAATAAAAAATTTAATGGGTTCACTAAAAACAAATACTTGTATTCCTATAACCATAAGTATGGCTTTGATGAAGGTTAATGCTCTGAAATGCATTACTAATAAAACAATGGTATTTTTACCTAAAAACGCAAAAAAATTAAGAATTCTGAATTTTTTGAAGAACAATAAAACAAATAAAGTCCCTGTTAGGCCATTGATAATAAATAATAGTTCGTTTCCATAAATAGCTCTGTACATATCTATTTTAGGGTTTACAAAGCCTATGGTGAGGCTTAAAATTAAAGCAAAAAGCATTACGATTAAAAGTTTATTGGAGTTCAGCTTGACAAGTTGTTCTTTAAGAACATTACCAGACATATAAAAAACTAATGAAACGCATGCTACATCAATACTCCAGGGCAATTTAAAGTCGAAATAACGAGGGTATAAAAAGCCTAATGAAATTAAAGTAATTAAGACCAAATACCTAATAGTTTTTATTTTTATAACTTTTAAAAATGAGTATAAGAGGAATGTTAAAAATATACCAGGTAAAAACCACAGAGGAATCCCCCAGTCCATAAATTGTATACCTCCCTGTGCATAAAAAATACCTATAAAACTTTTTATAGGATCTAAATTGAAAGTAGTACTATTGCCATAATGTCTTCCTAAAAAAAACCAAAACAGATATAATAAAAAGGCCCAAAAAAAGTAGGGTATTAAAAGACTCTTAGCACGATGGATAATAGTTTTTGAATTAGTTTCTTTAGGATGAAACATTCCAGAAATAAAAAAAAACAAAGGCATATGAAAACTATAGATATAGGATTCTAAATAAGGAAAGTTATGAGCATATATTACTAAAAAGATGCCCAATCCCTTTGCTTGATCTATCCAATTAAATCTACTTTTTTCTATAATACTTTTATTCAATACTTTACTTCATTTATAAGGAGTTCATTACTATCTGAGGACGCTTTTTCAATAAATATATTAATATTCTCATTGCGTTCTAATCCGTTATTTAATAAAACACCCAAAGTCATCGCTACAGCAATTCTGGTTCCTACTTTTTTGGCAGCAGTGTTAAACAAAGGTTCCAACTCTTCGTAAGTCACACTTTTAGCGAGTTCCTGAATCTCAGCTTTTACTTTTTGCTGCTTTATTTCTGGTAAATTGGTGTATTTTTTTCCAAGTTGCTGAATAACATCAATGGCTTTTCGCTTTTGTTGTGGTTTATTATTTTGTTGTTTTTGATTCGGGTTATTTTGAGCAGGTTTTTGTTTAGCCCATGAATCACGTAACCCAACCGTTTTATTAAATATCAGTCTTTCCGAAGTGGTATCATTATCTACATTAAAATAACCCAAACGCTGAAACTGAAATCTGTCTCCTATTTTAGCTTCTTTTAAACTTGGCTCAACGTATGCTTCAATAGTTTTTAAGGAATTCGGATTTATAAAATCCATAAAATCTTTGTCTTGATGGCTATCTGGTGCTTCATCCATAAACAAACGATCGTATTCTCTAACTTCTACTTTTATGGCATGTTTAATAGATACCCAATGCAATGTTCCTTTTACTTTTTTAGAAGTGTCTTCGGAATAGGTACAGTGAATTTCTAAAATATTGCCGTTAGCATCTTTTTTAACACTTTCGGCTTTAATGATATAGGCGTTTTTAAGACGTACCTCACCACCCAATTTCAATCTAAAAAACTTATTTCCAGCTTCTTCTTTAAAATCACTTTTTTCAATATACAATTCACGAGAAAAAGGCACTTTTCTAAATCCGGCACTTGCATCCTCTTGATTGTTTTCAGCTTCTAACCATGCTTCTTTATCTTCGGGGTAATTTGTAATAACTAGTTTTAAAGGATCTAAAACAGCCATTACTCGCGGAGCTGCTTTATTTAAATCTTCACGAATGCAAAACTCTAAAAGGGATACATCTATAACATTATCTCGTTTCGCAACCCCTGCTGTCTCTACAAATTTTCTAAGAGCGTTTGGTGTATAACCACGACGACGAAGTCCCGAAATTGTTGGCATACGAGGGTCGTCCCATCCGTTTACAATACCACTATCGACTAATTGAAGCAATTTACGCTTACTCATAATGGTATAGCTTAAGTTTAAACGTGCAAATTCACGTTGCTTAGGCCTTATAAGGTCAGGGTTTATAACTTGATCTAAAAACCAATCGTAAAGCTCTCTATGTGGCTTAAACTCTAAAGAACATAACGAATGTGATACCTGTTCTAAATAGTCACTTTCTCCATGCGTCCAATCGTACATAGGATAAATACACCAATCGTTTCCTGTTCTATGATGGTGTCTTTTTAAAATACGATACATAATAGGATCTCGCATGAGCATATTAGGGTGCTGCATGTCTATTTTGGCACGAAGTATATGTGAACCTTCTTCGAATTCACCATTTTTCATGCGTTCAAATAGATCTAAATTTTCGGCAACGCTCCTATTTCTAAAAGGGCCATCAACTCCTGGTTGTGTAGGTGTACCCTTTTGTTCTGCCATAGCTTCACTAGATTGCGAATCTACATAAGCCTTACCTGCTTTAATTAAAAGAATAGCCCAATCGTAAAGTTGTTGAAAGTAATCTGAAGAAAATAATTCTTTATCCCATTTATAACCTAACCAAGCCACATCCTCTTTAATAGCATCTACATATTCTTGCTCTTCTTTTGCCGGATTTGTATCATCGAAACGAAGGTTAACTGGAGCGTTATATTTTTCTCCTAAACCAAAACTAATCCCAATAGCTTTTGTATGGCCAATATGTAAATAACCGTTTGGCTCTGGAGGGAATCTAAAACGCAAGTCGTTTTTCGACATGCCATTAGATAAATCTTCTTCTATAATTTGCTCAATAAAATTGAGTGGCTTTTTTTCTTCAGACATATTTCTGATTTTTTCAACTAAATAAGCCTCAAAATTACGGAAATTCGAGTTATTTTAGCTCAATATATTTAAGAAGCGTAACAAAGTTTAAATTACCAAGACGGATACTGTAAATAGTATTAACGTTATAAATATTTAACCCATGCAAAATTTAAATTATGAATGCCCTAAATGTCATAGTTCGGAATATGAAGTAAGCGAAATGAGAGCTACTGGCGGAACCTTATCTAAAATTTTTGATGTTCAAAATAAAAAATTTACTTCTGTAACGTGTACACGCTGTACTTATACCGAATTTTATAAAGCTAAAACGAGCGCGATAAGTAATATTTTTGATTTATTTACAAATTAATGGGAATTATAAAAGTTGAAAACATTAGGGTGTTTGCCTATCATGGATGTTTAAAAGAAGAAACTAAAATAGGAAGCGATTATCGTGTTGATTTAGAAGTTAAGGCAGATTTGCAAACTTCTGCTAAGACAGATAAGTTATCTCATACGGTTGATTATGTGTTTTTAAATAAGATCATTAAAGAGGAAATGGACATCCCTTCTCATTTACTGGAAACAGTTGCAAGGCGTATACTTAATAGAATCTTTAATGAAGATAAGCTAGTAAAAAAAGCAACGGTTTGGGTAAGCAAATTAAACCCGCCCATTGGTGGTGATGTTGAAATGGTAACGATAAAAATGACTGATAAGCGTAAAAAGTAATTTAAAGCAGTGGAAAGTTATATTTTTTTTTAAATTTGCATTTCTATAATGGCGTCGTGGCCGAGTGGCTAGGCAGAGGTCTGCAAAACCTTCTACAGCGGTTCGAATCCGCTCGACGCCTCAAAAAACCTTCAAGTTTTCTTGAAGGTTTTTTTATGGAAAATTTTTCTAAAAATTTAATTAGATATTAGTAAAACCACATGTCCCTTTTTTGTTAAATCCTTTTGTCTAATTCAGATTAAGAAATGTATTGTCTCAATATGGGTACAATTATGTTGAAAATGAGATAATTCGGGTTGTGCTTTCTTTTTTTTCTTCCTTTTTTTTCGGTACTTCTGAAAGCATAAGTGTACGAAACTTTCATGTATAAGTTTACAAACATTTATTTACAAACTAAATTAATAATCTTTAAACCAAAAATTATGTTGAAAATTAAACAAAAATTGGGCACTCATCTATTTCTTATTTCTGCACTTCTAATTTATTCCTGTTCAACTCCAACAGATAATGAAGAATCGGTTGAAAACATGTCGAATCTTACAACCAGCAGCCTTAAGGTTTCTTCTTCGTCTGGTCATCATTATGTTGGAAACTTAGAATATGTACTTGGAGATGTAAAACAAGCACAAATTACGAATGCACTTACCACTACTACAGAGGTAGATAATATTCTAGATGGTTTTGAAGAGATGGGAGTCAATGGAATTCGTATTGCTATTTTTGCAGATGGTGTTAATCCAAATGAAACTATGTATGATTACTTTTTTAATGAAGCGAAATCAAGAGGATTCAAAATTTTTGCAAACCCTGCACAAGGTGGTGGCGGTGCGAGAATAGCTAATGGGATACTTAATGGTACGATTTCATCTGTTAAAAATACAGCAGCTAAAAACGCTCTTGTAACTCGTATTAAAGCTTTTGCTCAAGACTATGAATGTGATTGGATAAACCCTTTTAATGAAGATGGACGACCAGGAAATGTTTGGTACGCTGGACAAATTAATAATATATATTCAGAATTATCTGGTCAATTAAATGGAGCCGATTTAGTTGGATCATGTGATTGGGGTATAGAAGCTGGGATTTTATCTCTTCAACAAACAAATATTAAGAATTATATATCCATAGCAACAACGCATAACTTAGGTTTTAATCACTCTTTATGGCCTGATTATATACAAGAAGCAGGAAATTTACCTGTTTGGGATTCAGAAACGAACAATAATGTGAAATTTTCTGGTGTTGCTACCAGAATAGATGCAGCTATAGATGCTGGCGTAGATGGATTGGTTTTGTATAATAGCTGGAATATGATTAGCCAATCTAATGGAAGTTTAACAACTGCTGGTCAAAATTTTAAAGATAAATATACTCAATATTATTTTATAGAAAATAAACAAAGTGGTGATAGAATTAAGCCATATAGTAATGGAACAAATGGCACATTAATAGTACAAGCACCTTCAAGTTATACTGGAGATTTTACTCAATGGGAAATTGTTCCTACAGATAATGGATATGTTAGGTTTAGAAATAGAGGATCTAAAATGTACTTTCGTCCAACTAATAATAGTAATTATTCAAATATATATGGGGTAAACTCTTTTTCTGGAACGGCAACATTTGTGCAATGGAGAATTGATGATATTGATAACACATATTCATTCGTAGTAAATCGTTCTTCTGGTAAAAAGATGCGTTCTATAAATGGTAACGATTTAAGTACTCATAGTAATGAAACAGATATAAGAATCAATCAAGTTCCTTCTTCTTGGACAGGAGATGCCACTCGTTGGAGATTTGTAGAAGCAAATTAATATAGTTAATGTGTATATGATTAAAGTTTATACTTTATCATAAAAAGAGGCTGTCTAAAAAGTGCCATTCTGAATGCAATGAAGAATCTCTAAAAACTTAAATGTTTTGATTTTTAGACAGCCCTTTTAAATTTGTGTCCAAGATTAGATTTACACTTGATGCGTGTTATATTTGAGTTTGCTTTTCGAACCTGTTCGACACTTCAAAAAAGCTTCCGAATTTATTCTGAAAGTTTTTCTTTTATAGGACTTATTTGTTCTAATTTTTCTTTGTTTTTTTCGTAAGTCTCTGGAAATAAACCTTGAACAAATAATAAAATTCCAAAACCTAAAATAACGATAGCGATTACTTTTTTGGTTTTAAAAATAAGTCGAGGGGTTAATTTTGCTTTTAATCTTTTGGCAATAACAATTTTAATAATATCTGTAATAAAATAAGAGACAACCATAGTAACTACAAAAATGATATCACCGTTTTCTGATTTGGTCAGCGAATCTCCCAATACCATAAAACCTAACCAACCAATTAAAACGCCTATATTTATAAAATTAAGTAAAAAACCTTTTATAAAAAGTTTACCGTAGTCTTTTTGAATTTCTACTTTGTGATATTCCTTAACAATGGCTCTAAAAGATTTTGATGTTTTTATAAAAGAGATAATCCCATAAACGATTAATAGAACCCCTCCAAATATAAAAAAACTAGGGTCATTGCTTATTTTTCCTCTAAAATTATTCGTACTATAAAAAGCAACAATAATAAAGAGGGCATCGGCAAATAAAACACCTAAGTCGAATATTAAAGCACTTCTAAAGCCTTTAGTAGCACCTGTTTCTAAAAGTACAAAAAACACTGGGCCAATTGTAAAAGCTAGAATTATTCCAAAAGGAATGGCAGTTAGGATATCATCAAACATGAACAAGAGAAGGTTTACACAAAGTAAAGAAATATTTGTAACAAATGTAAACTTGCCAGTGATAAATAAAAAAAGCGCATGATAACAAAATCACACGCTTTTTCCAACAAACTAAATTAATTATGAAACTCTATTTCTTAACTAATTTTAAACTATTGGTTCCGTTAGTAGTTTTTATTTGTGCAAAATATAGTTAGGGCTTTAAGCCAGCCGCATCAAACAGTAATGGCTTTCTATGAAATTTTGGTTTTTCATACTTATCCCATAACCCCCAATAAGCACCTACATCTCCTTCTGCACCTACTTTCCATGATTCATCAAAAGAAGAAAAATAAAACAATTCTATTTCATCTGTTTTCGACCAATGCTGGGTATTGATAAAATACTTTATAGCATTTTCAAATGAGGGAAGTGCGCCTTGCAAGCCTTCTCCTTGTGAAGGCCAACCCGTTTCTGTAACAATCACTTTTTTACCATTTGCAGCTTTAACTGCTTGGTTGTACATATCTTTCATATAGATTAAAGAGTACTCTATACTACAGCCCTCCCAATAGGGATAACAATTTGCTAAAATAACATCGCAAGCTTCGGTAATTTTAGGTCGTTGAGTAAATTCATAATAGGCATCTACATAACCAACAGGAACATTGGTAACCTCATTTTTTACGTCGTAGATAAAATTTAATAATTCATTTTCTGTTAAATCACCTCTGTACATCACTTCGTTTCCAACAGCAGCAATATCAACAGAGCCTTCTTTAGCTAATTTTTTAAGACCTGCTATTTCTTTTTTGTTAATCTCATCATCATCACCTAACCATGCTCCAACAAGTGTTTTAATACCATATTCTTTTGCAATTACAGGAATTAATTCATTGCCATCGGTACATGAAAAAGAACGAATCCATTTTGTATAGGGTTTAATAATTTTCATTCGTCTCCTAATTTGTTTTTCAGAAAGCTGATTTCCTGGTTCTTGTCCTTCTTCATAGGGGCTAAAACCCAGGCCATGCATACCGCTTTTTAGAATGCGATTGAATAAGTTTTGTAACCCTTTTGTTGTCTTCTTGTCTAGTTCTCCTCCAGACAATGACATTATTTTATCTGCTCTGTATGACATGTTGTGCTGTATTAAACTTTTAAATTTCTCCTCGTCTTTCTACTAATTGCTTTTTTATATCTCTGGCTCTATCTTCATTAAGGCTATATTTCCACATGACCCATATTGCTAGTGCTGCGGTTAATGATGGAATTACGATATCAGCTATTCGGAGTCTATTCATGGTTTCTATTGATTGTTCGGTAATGTTAGGGTCGAACCCTACAATCTTTAAAATTAATCCGCCTAAAACAAGGGCAATAGCTTGGCCAAGTTTAACCATCCACCAATAAATAGCACCAAAGGTGCCTTCCTTTCTAGGCATGCCGTTCTCTAACTCATCTAAATCGCAAACATCGGCAGTCATAGACATCATTAAGGTAAATAATCCTCCCATTCCAAAAGCAAATAATGGAATAGGTACAAACATTAACCAAGGTATATCACTCCCTGGGTCTATACTAAACCATGACATTCCAATATCATTAAGTATAGGATTTAAAGTTTCGAATATGGAGCCTACCCCAGAATTAAGACTTTCTCCTAATCCTGTTTTATTGAATTTTGCATTGAGTTCTTTATCAAAGCCCCACCATTTTAATAGATAACCGACAATTGATAGGGTGGTTGATATTATAAAAGCGTTTTTCTTACCCCATTTATTTGCCATTTTTGAAATAATAGGAATCACTATAAATGCAGTAATAATAGCGTTAATTGTATTAAACCAAGCAGGCCATGTTCCTGCTAATTCATAACTGCCATTATACATATAAAACACTATAATAAAAACTCCAAATGCAGCAACGAGTTGAAAGCCGTTAAAGACTAAAAAGGTTGCGCCACATAATTTTGTAAAAGGCTTATTTTTAGACACCTGTATAATACCTTCAAACAGTTCTTTTATATTTGCAGACAGGGTTTTTAAATTAATTTCTTTTCGGTTTTCCATATGAGCGGAATCGATACCTTTACAAAAAAGCGCTGGTAAAATTCCAAAAAGAACACACATTGCACCCACAATAAGTGCCATAGTTCGAACGCCTTCTGTTTGGGTGTTAAATGTATTTGAGTCTGGAATAATTACATAAAGCCACGGTACAATCATCCATGCAATCTGTCCCATAGTATTTGAAAAAGCCATTAAACGAGTCCGTTCATTATAATCTGATGTCATTTCATAACCTAGTCCTACCAATGGGGTTGCAAACATTGTGTTACCCACAAGGAAGAGAATTTGTAACACCATAACATGCCAAATAATATATGTTTGAGAAGCGTTATCATCAAGTTGCCACATTAAGAAGAAAAGGATACCACTTATAATGGCACCAAGAAAAATATAAGGCCTTCTTCGTCCCCATCTAGATTTTGTATTGTCAGAAATAAAACCCATGATAGGGTCGGTTATAGCATCAAAAATTCTTGGTAGTCCACCTAATAAACCAGCCCACAATGGATCTACACCCCATGCTGTTAGCAAGAAAAATTGAATAAAAACACCTAACGTCCCCGGTAAAATGTTTAGTATAAAATGACCTGCTCCGAAAGCGGCTTTCTGTCCTATAGGAACTCTATCTTTAGCAGCAGTTTTTATTTTAGACATATTATTTTGGTTTAGTTAGTTAAACTTCTTTTTATACTTTATTTGGTATTACAATCGTTTGAATAGCCTGTGCATCAATTGTAATTTCCACCATCTTGTCATAGAGTGATAGGTTTATAGTTTTTGGGGTATTAAATTCATTAAAAAGCACTACTGCAATGGAGCCATCAGGGTTTTTTGCAGCTGTAGCCATAAGTTTTTTATCGGAGTTTTCTACTTCAATAATTTTTGCTTCTGGTCTTATATATTTACTAAAATGAGCCATGGTATGGTAAAGCGGTGTGAAGTAAACTTCATCTTCATTTGGGTCTACAATTACTGGTGCTATACACCAGTTTTCAAACCAGTTTGGACCACCTTGTCTGTCTAAAACCATATTCCAATCTACCCAACCGTCAACCCAATTATTAAGGCAACCAATAATATCTCTTGCATACCGGTTTACAGGTGCATATTTTGGGTGTAAATGTTTTTGTTCTTCTGGTGCCCAATCCCAACCCCAATCGGTAGCTTCTTTTTTCCAGTACCATGCATCATCTTTCCAAACAGGAATTTGCGAATCTATGCAACCTTCTGTTTCTATTAAATATTTATCTGGCGCTTTATTATGGGCATATTGTAAGGCTTCAGGAAAATAATCATAGGTGCTTTCATACCAATGTATCGCAGTTCCGTGAAAGTATTTTGAAGATGCTTCATCTCGATACATTTCATCTACCCATTCTTTTAAGCCGGCTCTGTTTTGATCGTAGCCTAAAATAATTTTATCGCCATAACCATCGGCTTCTAATTTTGGGCCTAAATGAAACTGAACAAAGTCAGTCATTTCTTTTGGATTAAAGTGCATGCTTTCCCAATTGTTACCATTCCCATGAGGTTCATTTTCAACAGTAAACCCCCAGATATCAATTCCTTCATTTTTATAAGCGTCTAAATATTTAGAAAAGAACAACGCCCATGTATCATAATATTCGGGTAAAAGTTTACCTCCAACCCAACTGTTATTATCTTTCATCCAAGGTGCTGCAGACCATGGTGAAGCGAATATTTTAAAGCCATCTTCTGATACTGCCATAGCATCTTTTATCATAGGAATTAAATCATCTATGTCTTCTTTAATGGTAAAATGCTCCAAGTTTTTATCACCTTCAACTGGGGTATAAGAGTAGTTTGTTAGGGAAAAATCGCAAGAATTCATATGGGTTCTTGTTAATGAATATCTAGCTCCTTCTTTAGCAAAGTATGCTTTTAAAATAGTGTCTCTATTTTTTTTGCTTAGTCTGTTTAACAGGTAAGCAGAAGATTCTGTAAAAGCACCTCCAAAACCAGAAATGGTCTGAAATGTTTTTTCGGGGTTTAATTTGATATTAACCACAGAATCAACCTTTGTAAATGATGTAAGCTTTGTAAGCTTATTGCCCTTTGCTGAGGTTTCATAAACCTCTACATTCAAATTATTGGTACCCTCATTACACCCTGTTAAGATCGATATCGCCATAATTAGTATGATATAGTTAATCTGTTTCATTCGTTTGGTTTTTTTAGATATTGGGCTTTAATAACCTCAAAGGTTTTTTTCTTATGTCTATCTATATCAACTATTCCCCAGTATTCTTCATTTGGTGAACCATCATACGGTACGCCACTACTTTTAGGAGCCCATCCTCCAATATCTTGCTGGTTTGGGTTTCCTGCTTTCCACCAACCATCGGTAAATGAAAACATTGTTACTCCTAAACAAACATCAATATTGTTAAAGACACTATTTAATATATTCTTGTTGGCCACAGCTTGTGCATCTTCATTAATCCCTTGTGAGAACCCGTCACTTTCAATAGTCATATAACTATCACCACCGGCTTCGGAGAAATACATGGGTTTATTACTTACAGTCTTCCATTGGGTATATATGGTTCCAGGATTATCCCATCTATATACATTGATTCCCCAAACATCAATATTAGGGGACGAGTTTAAAGCTAATTCATCGGGAAGTTCTCCATGTGCGGTTGTAACAGGGTGATTAGGGTCTGTTTTATGGATTTTAGCGGCAGCATTATTCATGGCTTTATACCAATTTTTTATATCGCCTTCAAACCATTCTGGGTGATAATTGTATTCATTACCTAGTTCCCACATTAAAATTGCAGGATGTGTTTTGTATTTGTTAACGTAGTCTATAAAAGTCCCAGATTTAATATCGAAAACCCCTCCTTGGTCATACCCAAAACCAAGAACAATTTTCATATTGGCTTCATTAATTTTGTCTAAAACAGTTATATCGGTGATAGGTTTATAAACTCTAATCGTATTAATACTAGCTTCCTGCATTAAAGTAAGATCTTGACCTAAGGTTTCGAAGCTTCTATTTTTACTACCTTTTTGTACAGGATGATAACAAATACCTTTAATTATATAAGGTTGATTGTTTGTTAGTATTTGTCTTCCGGATATAGAAATCGTGTTATGTTGTTCTTTGCAGGAAAAACATAGACAACCAATTAGCAGTATTAAAATAAATATTCTCATATTATTCTTGTATTAGAACATTTTCAAAATTTGGTAGTAAAATATCTTTTAGTAGTGCTTCTTTGTCCCCGTTATACGTTTTGGTTATGGGGTTTCCATTTCGAGTTAACCCCTTAAAATAGCCTTTGTCTACTAAATCCCAAAGCGCGTATTTTGCTTTTCCATCTATAGTAAATAACCCAAAATGATTTTCTGAACCTTTAGAGTTTTTAGCATCTTTCCACTGTTCATCAAAAGCTTCAAAATAGAAGCAGGACATGTTCTCTTTTTTAGTCCACGCTCTCATGTGTTTGTAGAATAAGGCTTCTTTGTATTCATCTACAGCTCTGGATCCTTTTATTCCATAATGACCGTTTGAAACTGTAGCCCAGCCTGTTTCACCGATGTGTATGGGTTTGTTTACCCCAAGACTTTTCATGTAATTAAAAACGCTATTATATTGTTGTACGGCATATTGTTTGGCTTTAAGCATTAGGCTATCTACCATATCTAATTTTGATGCATCTTCAGAAATACCTTCAAGGTTCCAAAAGACAGGGTTGTAATGTGTGTCATGCATTGGGTAAGTATGCATAGAAATAAAATCTACAGCTTTAATGAGCGCATTTAAATCCTCAACATGGTACTCACTGCTACCACCTCCCCATGAGGCGAAATTATCTGAACTTGTAATCCATAAATCTTTGGATAATTCGCCTTGTTTTTTTAAATCTTGTAGATGATTAACCCATTTTAAAATAACGTTTGGTTGTACATAGTAACTGGTCGCCCATTTTACCATGGCTTCATTACCTACTGCAATTATTTTTACAATATCCGGGTAGGTTTTGGCTAAAGAGATTGTAGTATTTATTTCAACGGAGTTCCTTTCGCTTTCCTCGTTATGATTTGGTTCTCCATGCTCCCAGTTAAATGCATTTTTACAATCTATCCATGCTCCCAACATGACATACATTTCGAAACTTGAATTCTCCTTTTTCAATTGACTTATGGCTTCCAGTAGGTTTGATGCTTGTGGATAGTGCACGTTATAAGTTCTTAACACTTTAATTCCCATAGCTGACAAGATTCTGAAATCTTCTTTTAATTCATCTATCGTGGGTTGGTTATCTCTAGTTTTTGTACGATAACCTCCATATGAAATTGCTAAATATTCTGGGTTGCCTAAAATATCTGCAGCTGTTATAGTCATTTTTTCTTCAGGTTTTTCATTACATCCAAACACAGTAATCAAAACAGTTAGAGTTAATATGTCCTTTAAACATGTTTTCATGTGTTGAATTTTATGCCCTTTAGGCATTTATACATTATCTTTTTATTGAAACTATAATTTGTAAAACAGTTCCTGTTCTTTGAAAAATTTGCCTGCTCGTTTCTATATCAAGGCTTTGTTTTTCTGATTCTATATGTTTGTTTTTCTCAAAGACGACATGGATTCCGTTTTGATTTGATAGTTTATAAATAATAGGGATTTGGCAGTAGGTAAAACAAAGTGTATTTGCTTCTAATTGAATTTCTCTTTCTACCTTTTTTACATCTGTATATTTAAAAACTTTCGAGGTTTTTAAAAACTCTTCTGTGCGTAACAAACGTGGATTAAATGTGATGGAACTGTTATTTACATAAACGCCTAACTCACCTAGTCTGCATAGTATATCTTCTTTTACCTGACCAGTCATACCGGGTTGCTGTGCACCTTTTCCTGCTGGGGTATGTGAATATGGATCTGTTGGAAAAGCACCGTATAATTCTGGTGACTTATGCACACCTATTCCTGCCTGAATTTCGTAATAATGATCTAATAGTTTTCCTATTAGTTCGTCACTTTCTTTATTATTAATAGCAGACAAACAATTTTCTTGAACGGCTAATAATAATTTAGATACCATATGCCAGTAAATAGACCCGAGTCCTTCGTAACCGAAAAAAGTTCCTGATCGTCCGGTAAAAGCTTTATGATTAAAAAGGTCTTCAAAAGTATTTAGTAGCTGTTTTGTGTCTTTTTCTACTAGACTATGATAGGTCTCGGGTAAATGAGTAAGGGCTTCTTTTAGACTGTTTGCGTTATTAAAATTACCATTAAAGTGATAGTTTCCTAAAATATCTTTTTCGATAATATCTGTATTACTGTTTTTTACTAATTGCTTTAATAAATCAGATTGTTCTACTTGTTCTATAGGAATATTGTTTTTCTTATCAAATCTTGGTAATTCTTTATTTGGATATAAAATGTAGCTGTATTGATCCTTTCTAAACAAGGGGCTGTTTTTTAACCCGTCTAATAATTCTAAAGCTTGTGAAGGAGATAAATAACCTGAACTTAAAGCTGCTACTTGCCCTTCAAGCATTTCAGGTAAATATGAGATAGAGACTTCGTTTTCGTTTTCGACCGTCATTAAATTATAGGCATGGTATAAACCGTCTACACGTTTATTTGCTTTAATACTATGTTCTAAATATAATTTTGTAATGCTAAGAAACTCTAAGAGCCCTGATTTAGTAATACTGGATTTTTCGTCTGAAAAACCATTTTTATAAATAGTCAACCTATAAGTGCTTCCTGCCATACCCAGACTGTCCAGAATCTTTTTTCTGTCTTGATTAGATATTGTGCCTTTTAAGATGTTTTTATTGGTATGCAGTGTAATAAATATTTGCTTGAAAAAGACATGTAATTCCTTTGAGATTTCAATGTCATTTAAATCTAATTTTAATATTATTTTTTCGAAGAAATTGAAAAAACGTTGTAGATAATAAAGGGTTACCATAGACACTCCATTACCAACAAGTGCATTGTTTGCATCATTCCATTCGGGTCTTTGGGTATTTAACCAAATGCCACCTTCTGGAATAAAGTTTGAAAGCTTAGCCAATACGGTAACTAATAGTTTTTCAATTAAATTTACTTTATAAATCTTTGAATTTGTATCTGTAATTAAAGCTCCATCTGCTCCTAATTCTTGTTTCCTTTCATTAATTAGATCGTTTAATTTATAGTCAAAATCGACAGTGTCTTTAGGGTTTATTAGGATGTCTTCATAGCTTTTAATTTTATAAGGAACATTGGCATAAACAAATAGCTTTTCATTGAATCTTTTTTCTAATTGATTTGGGTAATGGTTTTCTATAAATTCTAGGAATTTTAAAAGGTATATAATTTGATGGTCTCCCCAATAACCAATATACGACCATGGGTCGTTTTCTTCAATAACTTCCCAATCGAAACCATCTTTGGTTACTCGATACGGATTGTAACCTTCAAATGTTGAGGCGTTTAAAAACTTATGAATCATGCTTTCCATAAACTCAGGATATGCATGAGCTAAAGCTTCCCAATTCTGGAAAATGTCTCGCCAGTTTCCTTCGTAATCTAATATTTTAGAACCGTCAATTTCGCTTCTGGTATTAATGGAAAATTTATTCCAAGGTCTGCTAGGGTCTCCGTGTCTTCTACTAAACTTTAGCGGTAAATATTCAAAACAGAGTCTTTTAAAATCATGGTTTTGACTTTTTTCTGCAAAAGCTTTGATGTCTCTTAAAGAAAACAAGTTTGGTAAGGCGTTTAATGTGTTTTTCTTTTTGCTAAATACATTTTTGTTTGCTTTTGAAATGTATTTTATAAAATCTTGTTTTTCTATGTTATAACCGTCATCAAAAATGCCTCCACGCATTATATTAAATAGGGTATTAGAGAAATGTCTGGTATTGGTTAATGGGTCTGCTGTTAGTTGTAAGCCATCTGAAGCTCCTGTTAACTTGATTAGTTTTTTTGTTCCGGCGTCAATGTCTTTTTGAACTATTTCAGAAATATTTGAGAGGTTTTTGATACTTTCAGATATTTGGATGACTCCAGAAATGGTTTGGTTTACATTCGCAACAAACATCCAGTTTTTTCTTGATTGCGGTTTCAATTCTAAATCGGATGAAATAAAATAAGCACCCTTTTCGGCTCTAATATCAACCTCTTGACTAATTGCCAATTCTTTTCTAAAATTGTTCAGTTGTAATGATGATATTAAATAGGTTGGATTGTCTATTCCGGCAGACCAAACAATGTTAGCTTTTAAAGCTTCACTAGGTTCTGCCTTATCAACAATAATAGCGCTTAATGCGAAAACGCCTAGACCTGTATTTGTATCTAATTCATTTTTCTTATAGGCATCAACCAGATTACTTGCGCTATTTTGAAAGTCTGAAGTTATACCGCATGGAAGTATATTTTGTAATCCATCAAGAAGTTTGACTTTTATTATTGTGTCTGAATGATTTATTAGGGTTGATTTTTTCACAAAGCCAAATTGATTGCTTGAATTCCATTGATATCTGAATGTAAGCCCTAAGTCCTTGTTAATTTCTTCGAAAACAACTTTGTTTCCGTAAACGTTTTTATAAAGATTTCTTTGGGTTTTATATGTCCCCATTTGCCTTTCGGAAAAAGGCTCCCATATATGTGTTTTATTGTTTAAATAAACTTGAAAGATTGTTTTGCTTCCTGTAACATCGGCAGATTCGGTTATTTTATCATCTGTGTAATATGGAAACAATGAGGCATTCGAGTCTTTTCTTCCGGCTGTTAAACCGCCATTACTTGAAATAAACATCCAATGGTTGGAGTCGCTAACAATACTCATAAAAAAGGGACGCATAGCATCACTGTTTGAGATTTTATAAAAGGCTTCGTTATCGAAGTTTACCAAATCTCCCTTTACAAAGGATTCATTAGATTTTTTTTCTTTTTCTATATATGTGGCATTCATCATAAATTCTCGTATTATTTACTTATAAGAGGTTTGCTATATGTGTCGATTTAAATTATAAAGTTGGGTCAAAAGGACTGGTTTTCTCCCATTTATATCTATCAATTAAACTACTTCTATTGATAAACTCTTATATAATCTATTTCCATAGTATCTTCCGTGAATCCAGAATTTATAGTTCCTCCTAGTGTGCCCCCCATGGCAATATTCAAAATCAGGAAGAAATCCTTGTTAAAGGGTAAATTATTATTTAATGCTATTTCATAGTATTCAACCTCATCTAAGAATATTTTAATGTAGGTCTCAGTCCACTCCATGGAATAAACATGAAACTCTGTAGCAGCATTCGATATAGTACTTTCTAGACCATAACTAGCAGTATTACCGTTATCTGACCAATGGCAAGTACCTAAAACTTTATTTTTATCGGCTCCTGTTTGCTCCATGATATCTATTTCTCCGCAAATAGGCCATCCAACAGAGTCTATATTAGATCCTAACAACCATATTGCAGGCCATGTTCCTTGTGAAGCAGGTAATTTTGCTCTTACTTCAACCGTACCATAAGTAAAATCAAACTTATCTTTAGTGATTAACCTAGCTGAGGTATACGCTTTTGTACTATTTTGAAACGTATAATTCTCTTTTTTCGCTACTATTTTTAAGGTACCATTAGAAATAAATGCATTTTCAAGTCTATCGGTATAGTGTTGTACCTCTTCATTCCACCAGCTACCATTATTTGGAGGAACTGTTTCTGCAAACCATTTAGCTGTATCTACAGCTCCTTCAACATCAAACTCGTCTGCCCAAATTAATTGAGGTTCAGATGAATCGGTAACATATACATCAATAGTTTTGAACGTGCTTATACTGTGATCTGTACTTGAGTATGCAAATACCGTTATGAGATAACTGTTAGTTCCTTTTGTTGTAAACGTATGTTCTAAACTACCATCTGCATCTTGTATTTCTGCTTCACTTCCAAACTTAAACCCAAACTTTACAGCATTGGTTGCTGTCGCGGTGCATTGTATAACACCAGAACCATCTCCATTGGGGTTATTACTGTCAGCCCCTACAATATTCACTGTTAAGACTAAATTAGAAGGGGTAATAGTTTCTGGTTCTACTGGAGGACTAATAGCGTCATCTCCTCCACTAGAACAAGATACTAGCAAAACAAAAACAAAAAAATAGAGTCGCTTTAACATAGGGTAAAAATTAAATAGGGAATGTTAATGTAAAGGAGCAAAATTATTTTGCCCCTTTACATTTTATAGATAAAAGTTAGTCGTTGGGATTATCGGTTTGATATCTACAATACCATGCTAAATCAGAGTTAGAACTGTCGGTCATTCTAACATACAAGGTTGTATCTGTTATTTCTATAATTTCAATTTCACTAACGTTTACATACCAACTCATAAACCCATTATCGGAAAAGGTTATGGTGGTTCCTCTATATGTTGGGTCAACACCATCTATGGTTGCAATAGATGAAGATGGGCTAAAACTAACATTTTTAACACCATCAAGAGAAGGCGCAACGTCTAATCCATGGCATGAATCCCCGTCTACACCTATTGACGCAGCAAAGTCTCCTGGCGTATATGCTATATCTGTTAATTGTTCGAAAGTTAAGTTGCCATCAGCAGACTGAGTAAAAACAAACTCTGCATCGTACATGCAAAGCTTATCTGCATGCCATGCATTAGAGGTAAACCAAGCAGAGTATGTATGTGAATTATCGGCTTGTACTGTATTTGGGCCTAAACCTATGTTTCCAGTCTTATCTGCTGCCCAATACCAAGTTTTACTTGCTCCAGCTCCTCCACTTAAAAAATCTTTTGCTTCTTGATCTTCAAAAGAACTAAAAACATCTACATTTATAGAAGTAGTTGTCGTAATGCCTCCTCTACCAGAAGCCATAACCGTTACTGTATATGTGTTTGTGCCTGTTTGAGTAAACCTGTGTGTTACTTCTCCAGATGATGCAACTTCAATATCGGTATTATCTCCAAAATTATAACGATATGTTATAGCATCATTAGACGTTGCTGTAAAGTTTACAAACCCTGTTCCATCACCATTCGGATTACTTGCGTCTACCCCTACTATTTCAGCAGAAATAGTAACGTTGCTTGGGGCTATGATATCTCCAAATGTACCTTCATCATCTTGACAGCTATTTAATAGCAAGATGATAGTTGCAAATATTCCAAAGTTATATTTTAAATTTTTCATGAGTTTAATTTTTTAATTATGGAAATAAATATTATCAACATACACAGTTGCGCTACCGCCAGATGTGTCCCAAATTAACTGAGTAATATTCGCAAAATCTAAGTTGTAATCTGATAATGGTATAGTAACGCTAACCCATGTTCCTGTGAGGATTTCTGATAAGAAAATAATATCTTCCTGTACTGGGTTTAAAGCAGTATTTACAATTTTGAACCCAAGTGTAGTAGCATCAGGAGTATAATAATCAAAATGTAAATATTTAACTCCTGTTAGGTCTGTTGGGTTTCCATAATCTGTTACTATTCCAGAATAATTTAGAGATTGATATAACCAAATATTGTCCCCAGAAATATTAAAGTCTGATAGGGTTGTTGTTTGTCCCCAATCAGGGTTTACCTCATTAAGTGTAACACCGGTATAGGCATCACTATAAATAGATATAACATCACTAGCTGCAATGGTTGGGCTTGGGGCGCTTACCGTTGGTTGAGAACTACTCTCAGAGTAAAAATATAAATTATCAATATATACTTTAGCACTTCCTCCTGTTGTATCAAATATTAACTGAGTTACAGCTGATGCGTCTATAGCGTAATCTGATAAAGGTATAGTAACGCTTACCCATGTGCCTCTTACAATATTTTCAACAAATTCAATATCTTCCTCGTTAACTACAGTATTCACTATTTTTAGTCCTAAAACTTCTGCATCTGGAGTAAAATAATCAAAATGAACATAATCCATAGCTGATAAATCTGTTGGGTTACCATAGTCGGTTACTATCCCTGAAAAATTTAATGCTTCATACAACCAAATGTTATTTCCTGATATATCTAGTGGAGTTAAGGTTGTTGTTTGCCCCCAATTTGGATTTAATTCACTTATTCCTACATTAGTATAACTATCGCTAAAAATAGAAATTACATTAGCTTCATTTTGTGTTGGGGATGGAGCATTGTATTCTGGTACTTCTGCCACAGTTGATGGTTTATAGAAGTAAATATTATCAATAAACACTGTTCCTGTTGCCCAAGGGTCTCCAACAAATTTCATTTGGAATATTTCAGTAACTGTTAACCCTTGATCTGTATAATCTGAAATAGGAATTTCAATACTTGTCCACTCTCCGGATGTTAAATCGCTCCAAACAGGAGCCTCAGTTACATTTCCACCTGCATTATTAATTAATGAAGTTTCTATTTTAATTCCTTCATCTGCAGTCCAAACATCTAGATGTAAATATTGCATTCCAGAAACATCAACAGATGTTCCATCAGCAAGTGCAATACCTTGGTAGCTTAAGTTAATGTATTGTAACATTTCATCACCGTTAAGATCAAATAATGCCCATCCACTTCCTTGGCCTCCTTGACCCCAATCAGGAAAGAAGTTAGTATCTGTCACATCATTATATTTTGAACTAAATAGAGAGATTACATCTGTTTCTTCTCTATTAGGCGGTTCTGGTGCTGAAGCTATAGGTTGTAATATTTCAGTGACTTCAAAATCTTCTTTGTATTCTGTAGTGGCAATAGCAGCCCCCATAACTACAACTCTTATAGTGTAAGTTCCTGCGTTTTGATATGTGTAAGAAACTGACTCTCCAATGTTAGCACTAACAGGGTCATCAATTCCAGATTCACCAAAATAAACATCGTAAGATATAGCAAAGTCTGCATTGGCAGTAACGTTTACTTGCTTTGATACTGCAACATCATTAGAGATTGCGACATCAACATTTTCTGGAGCCTTAAAAGAAACCTCTAGGTTTTGAGTAGCTTCCGTTTTTAGTCCTGTGATTCCAACAGCTTCAATAGTAACCGTATAAGAGCCTTCTTCATAGGTATGGCTTATACTTTCACCTTGTACAACATTAGCAGTTTCTTCGGTACCATCACCATAGTTTATATTGAAGTTTGAAGCCCCAGTAGCATTAGGTGTAATTGTAACTTCCCCAGTATTATCTTGAGTTACTTTGAAAAGTGCTGAAACCTCAGAAGGAGCAATTACTTCATCAATAAAACTCAAATCATTATCATCCTCAGCACAACTTATTAAGAAGACCAAAGTGAAACTAAATATATATTTTAATGTTTTCATATCTTATTTTTTATTTTTAATAGCCTGGGTTTTGATCCCAATTTCCCCCTGTTAATTCTATTTCTTGTATTGGTACTGGGAAAAGTTCATGCTTTCCGGCAACAAAACCATCTATTTCTTGTGCCGCTCTCCCAGTTCTTACCAAATCGAAAAAACGGTGTCCTTCGCCTACTAACTCTACACGACGTTCTTTCCAAATATCGTTAGTTAAATTTGACCCAGTTGTTGTTACATCTGCTAACATTGCTCTATTACGCACTTCATTTAAATAGCCTTGTGCTCTTGTATCGCTAATGCTACCTCTGTTTAAAGCTTCGGCAGCCATAAGCAAGACATCTGCATAACGTATTGCTTTAGTATTATCGGGATTTGTAAGTGCTGCATCTGCATTGTTTAAATCACCTAGTCGAGCCATATATTTTCTATTAAAATAGCCCGTTTGTTCATAGCCTGCATTTTCATTATAACTTGATTCGGGGTTATTTGCTATCCATTGTTCAATATCTAGTATAGAATATTCTAAACGAAGATCCCCAGTTTCAAAAGCATTAACTGTTTCTTGAACGGGCACATTGAAGCTATAGCCTGCATCGAATTGTTCTGTTGAGTCAACAAATCCTCTTGGGCCATTAAAAAAGACCGCATAATTGCCTTCTAGACATTGAAAACAATCATAGCTTCCACCATCAACATCAGAATATTGTATTTCAAAAACGGATTCAATATTGTTTTGATTATCTCGTTCAAACATATCTGGATATTCTGTAGATGTTAATAACCGATGTGGGCCATTATTAATTAAACTTTCTAATACCGTAGCAGCGTCATCAAATTTGTCTTGAAATAAATATGCTTTTCCTAATAAAGCTTCGGCGGCTCCTTTTGTAATTCGTCCAGTTACGCTTTGTGTATATGGCAAATTAGCAGCTGCAAAAATTAAATCTTGTTCAATTTGTGCATAAACTTCAGATTTAGGAGTTCTTTCAATGTCAAATTGGTCACCAAATTGGATACGTTTATCTACTGCTAAAGGAACATCGCCAAACCATTTTACCAATTCAAAATAATAAAAGGCTCTTAAAAATCTGGCTTGAGCTAGCACACTGGTTTTATTAGAAAAATCGGTTTTATCTTGAAATTCCATGATATAATTAGCACGATTAACACCGGTATACATCCATATCCAAATATCTCTTAGTTGTGCATTTACGGGGGTATGAATCATATCGTCTATTTCTTGAAAGCCAGGTGTGTCTGTAGCACTTTCACCGCCACAGAGGCTGTTGTCTGATGCTATTTCTCCTAATTGAAAGTTTTTAGCTGTTGCTTGTAAGTAGTCATAGGCCGCTACTAAAGCTTCTTGATAATCTGATTCTGAATTGAAAAAATCTTCAGAGTTTTCATCTTGAGACGCAACATCTATAAAATCGTCTGCACATGAAAACATAGCTATAAAAGCAAATAATAGAAGAATATTTTTAGTTTTTATATTTTTCATAATACTTATTAAAGTTTTAAGTTAATTCCTAATAAAAATGCTTTAGCTGTGGGATAAAACCCTTGGTCTATGCCACCACCTATTGGAGCCCCGCTAGAAGCAGTAGGATCAAAACCTTTATATTTGGTTAGCGTAAATAAGTTACTTGCTGAAACATAAAGACGTAATTTGCTGATTTTAGAACCTTCAAGCGATTCATCTGAGAATGTATAACCTAACTGTATATTTTGTAAACGAACAAAAGAACCATCTTCTACATAAAAATCTGAAAACAATCCGTTAGGTGTTGAACCATTGGTAACTCTTGGAAATGTATTCCCTGTTCCTTCACCTGTCCAACGATCTAAATAAGAAATAGTTCTATTAGTTAACTGTTGCCCACGTTCATAATTACGAACAATTTCATTTCCTACTGATGCAAAAGCATAAGCAGCGAAATCGAAATTTTTATAGTCTATAGATACGTTAAGTCCCATTGTTGCGTCTGGTAATGGGTTTCCTATATCTACTCTATCGTCTAACGTGATTTCTCCATCTCCGTTTTGGTCAACATATTTTATGTCTCCCGGTTCTGGTACAATGTCTCCAATTGCTGAAGCATCAATTTCAGCTTGATTTTGAAAAATTCCAGCAGTTTGATATCCGTAAAAATATCCCAGCGGGAAACCTGCTTCCATTCTTGATGGTTCTGGTTGGCTAATACCAAAACTTCCTCCAACAAGGACGCCTGTATTTGTGTTTACAGAAATAACTTCGTTTTTTAAATAGGTAACATTATACTTGATACTAAGTTTTAAATTGTCGTTAAAATTATTTGTATATCCAACAGCAAATTCAACACCTTCATTCTCTACGGTACCTCCATTTACGAAAGGTGCCCCTCCTGTACCAAGTAGTCCTGAAACTTCTGGCGCCACTAATAAGTCTTCTGTTCTCCTTTTAAAATAATCGGTAGTGATGTCTATTTTGTTATCTAATAAACGCATATCAACACCAATATCGAATGTTTTTTGCTTTTCCCATTTAATTTCCGGGTTAGCAATACCGCCACTTGCGGTTCCAATAATCTCTTCGTTATTAAAGATATAGGTGCCTTCTCCATCTAAAAGGGAAACGTATCTGTAATCTCCAATTCTGTCATTACCAAGAATTCCGTAAGATGCTCTAACTTTTAATAGGTTAATGAAGTTGTTGTCTTTAAGGAATTCTTCATCAGATGCAACCCACCCAATAGATCCGGAAGGGAAGAACCCGAACCTGTTTTCTGGACCAAACTTTGTTGAACCATCTCTACGAATTACAGCAGATAATAAATATTTTCCATCGTAATCATACTGTACTCTAGCAAAATATGATAATAATCTGGAGTCGAAAATGGCATTTACACCACCTCTATCTTCATTAATATTTTCAATATCTGAAGTTAGTGCTATTCTTGCATTTATAGCGGCATTGTCAGCAATATCATGACCTGTTAAGCCAGTATATTCACCTGTTGTTTTAAATACTGATGTACCTAAAAGAACATTTACATTATGAATATCGTTAAACTCGTTTTGATATTTAATGAATGCATCAAACGTATAGTCTCTAAAATAATTTAAGCCTTCAAAAACACTGCTTCTATCTACATTGAAAACTTTGTTGGTTCCAAAATTTGCAATAGGATTAAAAACGTTAGATCTTACTTCAGAGTAATTAAATTGAATGTTTGATTGTACTGTAAAGTGATCAAGAAAGTTATAAGACAGTCCAGCATTTCCACTTAACTTCATAACTTTACTTCTGTCATGAGTGTCGTCAATCTGTGCAAGAGGATTAATAACTTCGGCACCTAAACCTTCAGCTAAGGTATAGTCTCCATTTTCATCATATACTGTAAAAGTTGGAGCCATATTAATGGCATTAAAAAGGACCGAAGCATTAGAATTTTCGGGAAGATTTCTTTTATTAGTTCGCATTAAAGTAAGACCCGAAGTGAATTTAAAATTTTCTAAAAAGTCTAATTTATAACTAGCGTTATTAGTAAAACGTGTAAAATTAGATGCGCTTCCACCTACAATACCATCCTGTGTTAAAAATGATCCACTATAAGAGTATGAAGAATTTTTACCTCCACCTCTTAAAAGGATATTGTGGTTTTGTATTGCGGCATTTTTAAACACTTGGTCTTGCCAGTCGGTACCAATGCCTAAATTTGAAATATCTGTAAAAGGAAGTGTATTCCCTCCAGCTGCATAAGCTTCATTAGCGAGTAAGGCGTATTCTGTAGCATTTAAAACTGGGATTTCTCTAGTTGTTTGTTGAAATCCACCATAAGTGCTATATTCAACTGTAAGCGGCATTTCTTTACGTCCGGTTTTAGTTGTAATAAGTATAACACCATTTGCTGCTCTTACCCCATAGATACCTGCTGTGGCATCTTTAAGAATGTTCATGCTTTCAATGTCATTTGGATTGATAACACTTAGGTCTTCTATAACATTTCCGTCTACCAAAATTAAAGGCCTGCTATCGCCATTAGTAGAAACCCCTCTAATGCTAATTGTTGAGCCCCCACCAGGTGTACCAGATTGTGAGGTAATGTTAACACCTGCAACTTGACCCTGTAGAGCTTGTTCAATACGGGTTGGCTTTAGGGCTTCAATGCTCTCGCTTGAAATAACGCTAACTGCTCCGGTAATTTCTTTTTTGGTTTGAGTACCATAACCAATAACTATAACCTCATTCAATTTAGCGATATCTTCTACTAGTTGTATGCTTAATTCTTTATTATCAGATACAACAACTTCTTGAGTTATATAACCTATATAACTAAATGTAAGTGTTGCACCAACTTGCACATCAGTTATAGTAAATTTACCGTCAAAATCTGTTACGGTTCCTTTACTGGTATTCTTCACGATTATATTAGCTCCAGGAATGGGGAAACCAGTATCGTCTTGAACAGTTCCACTAACATCTATATTCTGCGCACTTGAATATGCAATAAAAAAGAGTGTTAGAATTTTAAAGAGAGTGTGTCTCATTTGATTTAGTTTTTTTAGTTTATGTAAAACTAGCCATCATCTTTATTGTATCCTTATTTTAGACCTCAACAAAAAACATACATAGCAAAAAAAGAAGCATTTTATTGCTAAAATATCAGTATTGACTAGGTTTTATTAAATTGATCTCTTTTTTAAACGGCCTCAATAAAGTACGAAAATACGTCGATGTTGTGGTGTTGTATAGGTAAAAAAGCAACATGTTGTGTGACTATATTTCTAAAATATAGTCTGTTAAGCTAGATTCATGGGGTAAATTCATTTTTTTACGCAACCTGTAACGTTTCACCTCTACACTTCGTGACGAAATATTAAGTAGAGGAGCAATTTCTTTCGATGATAGATTAAGTCTTAGGTAAGCACATAGCCTCAAATCATTTGAAGTAAGAGATGGGTGTTCTTGTTTAATCTTTTTAAGAAAGTCTTTATCTGCATTATTAAAGGCTTCTTCAAAAACATGCCAATCATCTGTATTATTTAAATTTCTGTCAATTATCTTAATGACGTGTTTTATGTTTTTAACATCATTGATATGCTGTAATTCCTTTTTTAAGCTATTTAAAAACTCGTTCTTTTTAATTAAACTCATAGTCGAAATACCTAGCTCACGATTTTTGTTATCAATGTCTTGTCTTAATTTTTCGTTATTAAAACGCATGAACTGTTGTTTGTTTTCCGATTCTTTTAATTCTAATTCTCGTCTGGTTTTTTGTAATAAAGCTTCTCTTTGTTTTCTATAATAACGTTTATAAATATGGTGCATCATTAATGAAAACAATAAAAATATAATTACATAAGCTGATATGAATGTATTAGAAAGGTACCAAGGTCTCTCAATATTAAAATTAAAAGATGCTATATTTTTAGACATTGAATTACCTATTCTGGCTCTTACATTAAAAACATAATCGCCATAGGGTAAATTTTCGAATAGCGTATTAGATTCTGATGACCAATTGCTCCAATTTGGGTACATACCTTCTAATTGATACTGATATTCTGTATCAAGGTATTTGTCAAATTCGGCAACACTAAACGTCAATTCTATATTGTTATCTTCGTTTACAAACTCCCCATTAATATTTTTGCTTACAATTTCCGGGCTTGTAATGATGCTGTGTTTTGTTATTGAATTTATTGTAATTTCGTAAGACTTTTTGAAAATTTTGTCTAAGTCTACAATAACATAACCTGTTGAGGTACCTATTAAATATCTTTGGTTGTTAAGATGCGTTATGTTTTCGTAACCGGTTAAACCTCTGGGTAATGACTTTGAAAAAGGGATTTTATTCACCTTTGGAGTATTACTTAGTTTTCCTGGCGACATGTAATTTAGATCTCTTTTAGAAAAATGCCATAAGGTATTTGTTTCTTTATTGAATTCAAGTTTTCCCGAGGTATAATCTTCTTTTGCAAACAGGCTATTTAAAATAGTATCTTTTAAAAATTGATTGGTTTTTATATCATACTTTAGAATGCCGCCTTTATAGGAATATAATAAGTCATTATTGTACTTAATAATACTGGAATTTAATTCTTTACCAAGACCTGGAACTTTTTTTATGCCTAAAACCTTTGTAAAGTTTTCGTCTACATCAATTTTAAAAACACCTTTATACTCGTGACTAACAAAAATCTGGTTATTATAAATTTCAAAAAACTTACTCGAAAGATCGAAACCCTCTATTTTATTTTTATACACCCAAGTACCATTGACTTTTTGAATAATGTATAGCCCATCATAATTACCTTGTAATAATAAATCTGTTTTGTCTATTGATTTTATATTCCAGGTGCCATATTCTATACCCTTGATTTTGTCTATTATATTATTTTTTATAACGGATGTCCCTGTATCGTGTCCACAAAATAGGATATTATCAATTATAGTTAAGCACCAGACGGCTTCTTGAATGCCTTCTACTAGTTTAAAATCTTCTTCTTTTCCTAAGGGTTTATAAAATAACCCCTGATTTGTACCCAGATACAAATTATTATTGAAAACTGTAGATGTATATATGGTTCCTATTTTACCTTGTTCATCGGCATAAATGCTAAAAGGTGATTTAACATTCACACAATTAATCCCGTTTTCTAAAGCTAACCATATATTGTTTTCGGCGTCTTCAAAAACCCAATGAACTGTATTGTTACTTAACCCCCGAAAGGTATCTATGTTATAATCTATAGTTCCATTTTCAGTTAGGTGAAATATTCCATTAGACCTAGTTCCTAATATAAAACTATTGTCTTTTAATTGAATGCTACGAAATACACTTACTTCTGAAAGCTTTTTATTTGCAGATATATTCCATTTTGAAAGGGTTTCATCTTCTAAAATATAAAACCCGTTATTCTCAGTTTCTATTAAGAGATTTTCGTTTTTATTAAAAATATTAACCAGCCTATTTGTTTTAAGAATTATATGATTTGAAACGAGTCTTGATTCACCATTCTCAATTTTGTAAATACCATCTTTGGTTTTTTGATAATAAATAGTTTCATCAACTTTAAACATTTTATAAATGATAGTTTCAGAATTAATGATACTATAGGCATCGTCTGCTTTGTTATAAATATATATTCTCTTTAAAGATTGAAATAGAATATAGTCGTCTATGCTTATAATATTCCAGAATTCTTCATCTTCTAAAAAATCTATCTTTAATTTTTTAGATAGTGATGTATAATATAGCTGCCCAAGTTCGTTTCTTTGCCAATACCCAAACTCTCTATTACTACCAGTATATATTAGATTATCTATAACATTAACAGATCTTATAATCGTTTCATTAGGCGACTTATATAATTGCCAATTAGCACCGTTAAACTCTAGTAGCCCTTTGTTATTTGCTACATAAATATAATTTTCTTTGGATTGAGAAATGGACCAATTTTGAGTTTCTGCTCCGTAGTCTTTTGGCGAAAAAACCTCAATAGGAGGGTGTTCTTGCGCATGCATAATACTACACACACAAAAAAGCATGTTAAAAAATAAAAGCCAAGATTGTCTCAAAAAACATTAGTTGTTGTATGACTAATATACTAAAAATAAGGTTTGTAAGAGGTGTTGTATGGTTTTTGTATGGTTTTACAAGAAACTATTTAACAAGAAACCCGCTACAAGAGCGGGTTTGTTATTCTTAAAAAATTATTATTTAATTCATTCGTTTTATTTTACCTCCCAGCGCACTACTTTCGTCTACGCGTTCTGGATTACCGTAAATATAGATGTAGCCTCCTGCTCTTATTTTAGCGTTAACCAGAGTTTTAGCATGTACATGTGCTTCTCCGGCAATTCGTATGGAAACATCTGTAAATTCTGTTTTGAGATCTTCACCTTCATAAATGCCTCCTGTATAAATGGATACATCTTGATTTTTAGAAATTCCTGAAGTTTTAATAGTAGCACCGGTAACCGATCTGATATTTGCATACTTTACATTTAAATCGGCCTCTATTTTTCCACCTTCTTGGGCATTTAAATCTATTTCAAATTGTTCGATAGTATCTTTTGAAGATACTTTGGCACCTTCGTTAACATCAATCACATCTATTGCTGTATAATATAATTGCACTTTTATTTCATCACCATCATAAGATTCCCCAAGTTTCATTTTAATTTTTAGTGTTCCATTTTTATTATTTACTACAACATCTTTATTGTCTTTTCCTGTAATAACAATTCTATTATCATCAGATTTAATAAGTTCAAGATCTATTAAATCATATACTTTTAAGTTGGTAAATTCTCCAACTGTTTTTTCTATTGGTTTTTGTGCTACAGTTACTGTAGAAATTAAGATAGATAATATGACTGTGAAGCGTTTCATTATGTGGATTTTTATATTTTTTATAATTTAAACGTAAAGTTATCAATAATTATTCCCTTTTTTTAAATTAAATAATTTTTTATTCTTGTTAAGGGGTTTATATAATGAACTCATTTTTAAGCTAAGCATCTTTTTTTCCAACTAAATTAAAGTCAAGATGTTTTTTAACTAAATCTGTGTTTTTAACCTTTACAACCACTTCGTCTCCAAGCTGATACATGGTTTTGGTGTTTCTGCCTACCATTGCGTATTGGTCTTGATCGAAAGCGTAATGATCATCAGTCATATCACGTACACTTACCATGCCTTCGCATTTATTAGAGATAATTTCAACATAAATACCCCAATCGGTTACACCGGAAATAACACCTACAAACTCATCATCTTTATGGTCTTGCATAAATTTTATCTGCATGTATTTTATGGAGTCCCGTTCTGCTTTAGTGGCCAGATTTTCCATAGCACTAGAGTGATTGCATTTATCTTCGTAAGCATCTTCATTCACCGATTTCCCACCATCTAAATAATGCTGTAATAAACGGTGAGCCATTACATCTGGATATCGACGAATAGGCGACGTGAAATGGCTATAATAATCGAATGCTAAACCATAATGGCCAATATTGTGTGTGGTGTATTCGGCTTTACTCATACTTCTAATGGCTAAGGTATCAACAAGGTTTTGCTCCTTTTTACCATTAACTTCTTTGAGTAAATTATTAAGTGATGCTGAGGTTGTTTTTCTGTCCTTAAAATTAAGTTTGTAACCAAATTTAGATACAATACCTTGTAGGTTAGCTAATTTACTGTCGTCTGGCTCATCGTGTACACGATAGACAAATGTCTTTTTCGGATCTTTTTTACCAATGAATTCCGATACTTTACGGTTTGCTAAAAGCATAAACTCTTCAATAAGTTTATTGGCATCTTTACTGGTTTTAAAAAATACACCTACAGGATTGCTTTCTTCATCTAAATTGAATTTTACTTCTACTTTATCAAAAGAAATAGCACCAGAACTCATACGTTTTCTGCGCATAATTTTAGCCAACTCATTCATTTTTAAAATGGCATAAGCTATTTCTTTCGGTGTTTGATATTCTTTTTCTGTTAGTGATACTTCTTTTGGTATCGTATTATTAATTTCACTAATGTTGTGGATTTCTGCTTTTGTAGGAATGACAAGCCCTATATTATTTTCGATAATAGCCTGTGCTTCTTCATAAGTATACCGGGCATCACTATAGGTTACTGTGCGACCAAACCATTCGTTTTTAATCTCACATTTATCATTCATTTGAAACACAGCAGAAAAGGTATATTTTTCCTCATGTGGACGTAATGAACAGGCTTTATTTGATAATACTTCGGGAAGCATGGGTACTACTCTATCTACTAAATAAACTGATGTGGCGCGTTCGTAAGCTTCATCATCTAAAACGGTACCTTCTTGTAAATAGTGCGATACATCTGCAATATGGATACCTATTTCGTATAATCCATTGTCTAAGATTTCGAAAGACAGTGCATCATCAAAATCTTTGGCGTCTTTAGGATCAATTGTAAAGGTTAAGTCTTTACGCATATCTCTACGTTTAGAGATTTCTTCGGCCGTAATAGAAGTGTCTAGTTTATTTGCAAAATCTTCTACTTCATGTGGAAATTCATGTGGCAAACCATACTCGGCTAAAATAGAATGAATTTCTGTATTATGGTCTCCAGGTTTACCAAGTACTTGTATTACTTTGCCATAAGGTGAATCGGCTTTTTCTGGCCAGTCTTCAAGTTTTACGAGTACTTTGTCGCCGTCTTCTGCTTTAAAGGTCTTATTAATGGGAATAAAAATATCTTTATGCATTTTTGGACTATCAGCAATTACAAAGGCGTAATTGCTATGTAATTGAATAACACCAACATATTCGCTTTTATCGCGTTTTATAATGTTGGTTATCTCTCCTTCTAATTTTCCTCTTTTTCTACGTTTGTATACATAAAATTCTACTTCATCACCATTTAATGCTTTATTAATATTATTAGATGCTATAAAAACATCGTCATCAAATTCGTCACAGATAATATAACCAGAGCCTTTAGCAGATAAATCTAAAATACCTGTATGATATTCTGTATTAATAACTGCTTTAAATTTCCCTCGTTCTACTTGTATAATCTCTTGTTGAGCAGCAAGTTTTGCTAAAGTTTTTATAATTTGATTTCTGCTACTGGCGTCGTTAACACCAAGTTTTGCGGCAATTTGTTTATAGTTGAATGATTGGTTTCTATCTTTTTTTAAAATACTTAGAATAGTATTGGTCAGGTTGGAAATTCCTTTTTTTGATTTCCTTTTTTTCTTTCTTGTCATTTATAATTTAATTCATAGTCGCTTCCTAAAGATATATAGGAATTAGTTATTTTAAACTTAATAGGTAGTGAAGTTATTTGCATTAAGTTTTGTGCAAAGTTACATTTAAAATATTTAATCGTATTTTTTTAATGTTATGCTATAAAAAAGAAAAGGTTTCTATTCAAATAGAAACCTTTTCTTAATGTTATTTTTTATTACTTGTTAGTAAGCGTTATACACCTTATTTTTTAATAAACTTAAAGGTGTTTCCGTTTTCAAATTTTAGAAAATACAATCCATTGGGTGATTTTTTAATATCAATTTTTTCATTATTAGAGATAATTCCACTACTTATTTTGGTTCCCAAAATATTATAAATCGTATAATTTTCTGTTCTGGGTAATCCAGAAATTTGAATAAAATCTGGGGAAGGGTTTGGATATAACTTTATATTGGATACTTCTATGTTTTCATTTATTGAAAGTGTACCTAAGTTGAGCTTAGAAATTCTGTTACCAGAAATTTCAGCAATATACAAGTCATCTCCA
>NZ_JAUOEK010000067.1 GCF_030540835.1 Flavivirga aquimarina
TTTTAGGAGTTATCGGGACGACTTACCATTTTGAGTGCGCCTTACAGGCTTCTCAAAATGGAGTCTTCCTGCCACGCCAATGGAGTGGATTAACTAATCCCTCTGAGACAAGCATTTATCCATTTAAAATAAATTTTATCAACCCGTTGTGCATTTAGGCGATATTAACTTTTAAGTTATTAATATTCCTATTAAACACGAACTTATTGATAAACTGGACTACTGTCATTGCTGTGATTTTGGACAAGATTCTATTTTTGAATCCATCAAAAGATTTAGC
>NZ_JAUOEK010000035.1 GCF_030540835.1 Flavivirga aquimarina
ATAGTAAGTTGTAAATCTATATTTTTTAAGGAGCTCCGAGATAAACACGCCAAACCAGTATTGGATACCTTGAAAAAATGGTTGGAAAAGCAATTATATGCTGTACTTCCCGATAGTGTGACTGGCAAAGCTATGGCTTATACCTTTAAGCTTTGGTTACGACTATCCCGTTATATAGAAGACGGTCGTTTTAAAATTGATAATAACACAGTGGAAAATACCATACGCCCTGTAGTCCTAGGCAGAAAGAACTATCTCTTTGCTGGATCACATCAAGGTGTCAAGCAGGCTGCCATAATGTATTCCTTTTTGGCTTGTTGCAAGAAAAATGATGAGGAACTTTTTCTTTGGCTCTCAGATATACTCAATAGAATCTCTGACTGCAAGATCAGCAAACGGCATGAACATCTAACAACACTCTCTGAGGAATCTAAATCAAAAAGGTTTTTAAATATGGGCTTTAGTGCTTTGTGATAAATTTGCTAAAAGGGCTTCTGAAATGACTCCTAATAATTGATTTACTGAAACTTTATGGCTTTTAAATACTGATAT
>NZ_JAUOEK010000071.1 GCF_030540835.1 Flavivirga aquimarina
ATTTACTTTTAGTTCACAAATCTTATTTGATAAATAGGAGTTCATGAATCTTCGATTTCTTTGCTCGTCCAAAGAAAAGTAACAAACCTGCCTGCCGGCAGGCAGGAGAAAAGACGCCCCTTCGAAGGAATTTCTTCTCTCGCTGCGCTTAAGAAAAACCAAAAACAAAATTTCGCGTCGCCCCATCACAGCATCCAAGGCTATGCTCCTGAGTTTCGAAATTTTGTTCTTTATTCTTACGAAGGGTCTGGGCTTGCCCTATGGTCTGTTCTTAACGATTATTTTTGAGCCTTTAAAAATTTATAAATAGCTATTCCTACTCCAATATTTGTGGGCACACCATAGCCGTCCGGCAGACGGGCGTTCAGTATTAAAGGCTCAGTGACCATAGCTCGATTAAGCTTAGTGACTGCACTTCCGCTATGATTTATACTATGTTCTTTTATTTAACTGTTAAAAAACCAAGTAAGTTTCTCAATTTACGGTAAGCCACTTTTTTATGATCTTTTACAGTATTGATAGATATGGAGAGTTCATCTGCTATCTCGTTATTCGAATAGTCTTCTATACTTAATCGGATAACTTTAGCGGCTTTGTCTGGTAGTTTTTTAATCGCATTTTCTATAACAGCAGTGGTTTCTATAACGACTGCGTCTGATACATAAAATTCTTCAGTTTCGTACGCTTCTAAGTTTTTAAGCTCATAACGTTCTGTAACTTTATAGGATTTACTTTTTAAATAATTAATGCATTTATTTTTTACAGCCTTATAGAAAAAACCTACAGCATGATTTTCACTTTTAAACGTGATTTTATCTTCCCATACTTTTATAAAAACTTCTTGAACCATATCTTTAGACATATCTAAATCGTCAAGATACTTGTATCCAAATACACATAATTGCGGATATAGACTCTCAAAAAATTTCTTATAATTTTTTAATGTAAATTCGGTTTCGCCTCCCCTCATGGCCCCTTTTTAGAATAAAATATTCGCTAAAACTAAGTTATTTTTTTTATAATTTTATAAACATTTGTTAATTTATTTAATTATATGTAAATTAATTCTGTTTCACAGAAGTGATTATACATATATATTATGTAGCTTTTTTCCTTCTTTAAATAATGCTTTTTAACTAACTAACCCCTTATAAATACAACTAAAAATAAAATCGGGTGGTATCATTTTTAAAAAACTTATTGTATTAACTTATAAAATAAATTTGCCCCCTATTATTGATTAATGATTATTGTTTAAAAATTAAACTCAGAACTCATCTTGACTTTTTGTTTTTAACCGAAAATGAGATAAAATTTGTTCAGATGAGACACTTTTTGAAAGGCATAGCATCACTAAGCATAAAAAAGTAACAAAATAAAGAAGGTTTCTATTTTATTATTTACTTTTAGTTCACAAATCTTATTTGATAAATAGGAGTTCATGAATCTTCGATTTCTTTGCTCGTCCAAAGAAAAGTAACAAAAGAAAAGACGCCCCTTCGAAGGAATTTCTTCTCTCGCTGTGCTTAAGAAGAACCAAGAACAAAATTTCGCGTCGCCCCATCACAGCATCCAAGGCTATGCTCCTGGGTTTCGAAATTTTGTTCTTTATTCTTACGAAGGGTCTGGGCTTGCCCTATGGTCTGTTCTTAGCGATTATTTTTGAGCCTTTAAAACTTTATAAATAGCTATTTCTGCTCCAATATTTGTGGGTACACCGTAGCTGCCGGCAGGTAGGAGAAAAGACGCCCTTCAAAGGAATTTCTTCTCTCGCTGCGCTTAAAAAGAACCAAGAACAAAATTTCGCGTCGCCCTATCACAGTATCCAAGGCTATGCTCCTGGGTTTCGAAATTTTGTTCTTTATTCTTACGAAGCGCCTGGGCTTGCCCTATGGTTTGTTCTCAGCGATTATTTTGAGCCTTTAAAAATTTATAAATAGTTATTTCTGCTCCAATATTTGTGGGTACACCGTTCCTGCCTGCCGGCAGGTTTTAGGAAATAGAAAAAGTCAAGATGAGTTCTCAAAGAAAAATCATTTAATTGTTAAAAAACCAAGTAGGTTTCTTAATTTACGATAGGCAGATTTTTTATGATCCTTTACAGTGTTAACAGATATGGATAACTCTTCTGCTATCTCGTTATTTGAATAGTCTTCTATACTTAATCTAATAACTTTAGCTGCTTTTTCTGGTAGTTTTTTAATGGCATTTTCTATAACAACTGTAGTTTCGATAGCTACGGCTTCCGATATATTGAATTCCTCGGTTTTATGTGCCTTCAAATTTGCCGATTCGTAACGTTCTGTAACTTTATAAGATTTACTTTTTAAATAATTAAGACATTTATTTTTCACGGCTTTATAGAAAAAACCTGTTGTATGATTTTCATTTTGAAACGTCATTTTATCTTCCCAAACTTTAAGAAAAACTTCCTGAACGATATCTTTTGACAACTCCAAATCGCTGAGATACTTATAAGCAAACACACATAATTGTGGATATAAACTCTCAAAAAGTTTTTTGTAGTTTTTTAATGTAAATTTTGTTTCGCCTTCCCTCATGGCCTTATTTAGAATGAAATATTCACTGTATATTAAGTAACCACTTAATAATCTTGTAAAAATATACGCAATTAACTGTTTATTTTACAAAAAAAATGCAATTATCTTTTTAAAGGTTATGTATCTTCGATAAAATACAAAATCTACTTAAATCCTATATTTGGTTTAGCTCATCTTCGTACAAAATAAGCTATAAATTTCACAAGTATCTACGAATTGAATTTCTTAAGGTAGTATTGTATTAACTCAAATTCGATTTAAGAATATACATGTAATTGAAAATCAAAACATTGAATTGAGATATCAGATTAAGCCTTTCGACTACACTCCTTTAGATTTGTTTTATATAAGAGAAAGGAAATAAAGTAAACCATAACAAGCGCTCTGAGATCATAGTCTCAACATGTGATTTAGACATTATGCTCTTTCATCAAAAACACATCATAAAACACGATGTTTATAAGGACTCTCTATTAATAAAGTTAAAAGGTGCCTTAACTTTCCCCTTTTTTCTATTAAGAATCATATCTGATAACGTTTCCCCCATAACTTTAAAATCTGTTGAAATAACAGTAATTCCTAATAGTTCTTTAAGTGCTGTATCATTATAAGAAATGATACCAATGTCTTTTCCTAATATAAATTCATCTTCTCTCAATTGCTTTATTAAATTAACTAAATCAAATTCTTCAATAGTTATAAATAAATCCCCTTTCTTAAGAATCATGTCATCATATATCTCATTAAGGATTTCGAAGTCCAATCCATATTCCACACAAAATTTTCTAAACCCATGTAAAATTCTTCTTGGATATGGGTAAATTGCCTTTTCTGGATAGATCAGAATTATTTTTTTATACTTCCTAATTTTTTTAAGCCCCTCTTTTAACGCATTATAAATATCATTTTCAAAATCCTGATAAATAGCATTAATAGCTTCATTATTTGTTAAATTAATATTGTCTACCAAAATCAACTTATCCTTGGGTATTTTATGAATCGCCTGTAATACGCTATCTGTATAACTTATATGCCGTAGATTTTCAGTTTTAAAATGAGGCATGATTATATAATAATCGTAAGCCGATTTATACTTGTCTAATAAATTTAAAAATAAAGATTCATCACAATGATAAATATGCAAATCTGTATGGCAATTTGGCCCTAAGCCATTAAGAAACGAATTGTATATTCTCATCTTATAAGAACTCAGTTTATTAATAAGAAATAAAATATTAAACTTAGAAATTAGTTTTGTTCTCGTAATATAATACCCCTTTCCTCTTATAGCAGAAATAATATGACGATGCTTTAAAATATTATACGCTTTCTCTACAGTATCTCTTGATAAATAAAATTCCTCACTAAATAAATTTATAGATGGCAGTTTTTGATCTATTTCAAGATTACCAACTGTAATATTATGTATAATAGAATCTACAATTTGTTGATACTTTGGTATTCTTGAGTTTTCGTCAATTTTTATAAATTTAATGATATCCATTTATAACTATTTATTAGATCATGTTATAATAACAAATATAGAAAAGAATATATGTTTTTAACCATATAGATAATAGCTTGATGTTATGTATGAACTAATCTTGACTTTTTACTTCTTACAATTTATTAAAGGAGTACGTCTACTTAGTTTATCTTGAGCACAGCCGAAGTGAACTGAAGTGTGATCATCTCACAACCCGCTTCCTCCTTTCCCGCCTCTAATGAAAAACAATTTTATGTCTCGGTTTCCAGAGGGCGTGAAAATGTCTCTATCTATACAGATGACGCTGAAGACTTATTAAGCCATGTTGAAAAACATGGAGATAGGCAAGGTGCAACGGAACTGATTAAAACGGAATTTTCAAAAACAATCGAAATTGAAAAAGAAATAAGCAGGGAAATAAAAAGGGAAATCGAACTAATAAAAACAGTCGATATCGAACCCGATATATAATAAAAACAAGTGTATAGAATTTACAAAACTGAATAAATTTGACAATAAAAACATAAATTTATAACATAAGAATATGAGTAATGAAAATTTAAAGCATATAGATGATTTAGCACTTGAGTGTAATAGAATAGGCGTGATTTTAGAGGAAACAATAACCCAGAGCTAATTGAAGCCTATGCCAAATATATATACATGTATGCAAGGCAACTTCCATCTGTAAAAAATGATGAAAACCTTAATAAAACCTAAAAAAACACAAAGCTTCAGATTTTAGTAAATTTATGTAATAGAAACATTGAAGATATATATGCTAAATGGCCTAAAACAAATAAAGTATGAGTCAGAATTATGAGTTTAAGAGTTTAGAAATTGCCAAAAACGGACAAGAAAAAGAACGAACACAAAAAGATCCAAATACTGTAACGGTTTTTGAAACAGGCGATACCCACACCATCGATTTTATTTTACTTGACGGTACACGCCAATGTTTCCTCTATTCCCACATGCTCACCGCTTGGATTGGGAAAGACGATAACGCCGAAAACGATGTCACAGAAAATGAACGGTATATAAAAATCTTCTTTGCCACACATCTCGTCACCATCAAAGGTTTCTGTCTCGACGAAATCTACAACGCACTCACAACCCTATCCCTCAAATCCACCAAAACCCACGACGAACGTTATTTAAGTGCTGTCAGTGACGACAACGCTTTTGTAACTAATATTAAAATCACTTGGAAAAAGGAAGATGGAGAAATTATAAATAACAGGGTTTAATTTTTTTGAAAAAACACACTATTTTTTAAATAGTTTAAATAAAAGTATACTGTTTTTAAGTACTGAGTAAGTACTTAATATCAAAGCAACACAAACCGATAACCAAATATATCTTAAAGCTTTCTGTGCTATCTGGTCGCAATTAGGGTGGGTAAGACACTGTGATATTTAAAAAAAATTATTTTATAAGTTCCTTATTTTGAGCTTTTTAATGAATGTTCAGAAAAAAAATTAAAATCTTACCCACCCACTTTGTGATTTTACCTTTAATAGTAGTGAACCCTTATTGTATCCATACCTTACTGATTTTGTTAACCAAAATAAATTATGCTAGAGAATATTACAGGCTGTAAAAATACTCTCTTCAGTCTCGTTTATAATAATATGTAAAAAAATATAAACCTCATTAACAGTAACCCCTATTGGTTCAATAGGGATTACTGTTAATGTATTAAAGAATTAAAAATATGACTAAAAGAATTAAGAAATTAAAGAGAATTGTGGTTGATTGGCTTAAGGATCATTCGTTTTGGGCATGGATTATAGGGGGAGTTATTTCACCTGCTATACTAGTGGGGCTTTTATATGACGGTTTCTGTTCTTTTGGACAATTTTTCATAGACTTGATAAATGATCTACTGCCTATAACAGTGGCTGTTATTGTTTTAGTTATGATAATATTTATGGTTTTTTTAATTATAAGGTTAGTAAAAATCAAAAGCATTAAAAAAAAGCAAATACAACTTAGAAAAAAGGAAGATAGTATTGATAATTTTGAAGCCATTAGTAAATTTATCATAGAGAATCACAAAAACTCATATAAACAATTAGGGGAAACTTTATTAAATAATTATAATGACCATATTACAACTCTTCCTATTAGGTATAGTTATTTTAAACTCGTTGGTGATTACCCAAAGATTGTATTTTTTTCAAGGACAAAGATAAATGTTAAGGATGATAAAGGAATCGCTTCGGAATTATTAAGGATTAGTCACATTTTTCCATTAGATAGAGATGTTGACGATTTTAGACATAGATTTAAATTCACTAAAAGGACAGAAATTAAAAGTTTAATAATTGACGGTAAAAATGAAACAAATTCAATAAAAAAAAGAACAAAGGACGATTATTTCGAAGTAGATTTTAAATTAGATAAAAAATTCCCAAGATATGAATTGTTAAAAACAACTGCACGGTTAGAGTTAGATTCATGCTTTATAAGTAAAAAAGAAGTTTTTGAATTCGGAAACAGTACGACACCCGTTCTTTATGAAAAAATTACTTTAACATTGACAAAAGTGCCTTCTAAATACGCATGCCAAAAAAAGATGAATGGTGTTTGGGTTTCAGCTGGAGATGATGCCATTCTATTAGATAAATCTGAATCTGGATCGGGTAACAAATTTTCGATAACATATTTAATCAATTATCAAAACATATCGAATATGAGAGAATATAAAAAACGCTTTAGAATTATTTGGCACAGATAATCTTGGGCTCTAGTAGTCGTGTCCTCCACCCATTTTAAAATTATGCTTTTTCATATTTTTTCCTTTTCTCAAATTTTTATAACTCATGTTTAAATTATGTGATTTATGCAAAAAATCAAGTTGTTTTTCAGCAAAAAGACAATCATTGTGTTAATTCTTTGGCTAAAAACATTTTTCATTGGTTTTAACGATAGCAATATATAGGAAAAAAATCAGACCACGATAATTTATAGATGTTTTTTATGATATTTTGTAACATAAATCCGACAAACGGTAATTGTTCCATTAAAAAAAGTAGTAAAAAACAGGGTTTTAAGAAAAATATGAAGTGATTTCCAAGTTAATCTTTAAGTAAAATCAAAAACCGATTCACATTTTAGTGAATTTATGCTATTCTCTAGCCATATCCTTAGTCAAAAGGTTTTTAAAGAATTTGGAATCGACTATAACCCCTGAGTTAAGTGGTGCCAGTTGTCGGACTTGAACCAAGCAAAGCGGTCTCTTTTTTATTTCGATAAAAATCAAATTTGTTGTACCTATGTTGTACCTGTGAAATACAAAAGGCTTTTACAGAAATGTTGAAGCCTTTTGTACTCAAGGTGAGAATCGAACTCACACTTCCGAAGAAACTGGATTTCGAAGTTTTGCACTTTATTCTAACAAAGGATCTGGGCTTTCCCTATGGTCTATTCTTAACGATTATTTTTGGGTTTTTAAAATATTGATCTATTTATAAAACTGTTATAACAACTCAACTTTTTACCCCTAGCGGTACAGTACAGGATGCATAATTTTAGACGGTTATTTATTTTTGGTACTATTATTTTAAAAATGAAAGATATTACATGAAGAATCACCACAAAGAATTTAAATATGTCGATTACCTATGGGATGAAGACAAAGCAAAAAAATTAAACGATGATCAAGTTGCTTTATTTTTATACCGCTCGAATATATTAGGGGCAGATTTAAGAATTACTAATTACGGAGGTGGAAATACCAGTTGTAAAACAATTGAAAAAGATCCATTAACAAATGAAGATGTTGAAGTTATGTGGGTTAAAGGCTCTGGTGGCGATATTGGCACTTTAACACGTTCTGGAATTGCGGGTCTTTACACAGACAGATTACGAGATTTAAAAAAAGTATATAAAGGGTTGCATGATGAAGACAGAATGGTTGGTCTTTTTAACCATTGTATTTATGATTTAGATAGTAAAGCCCCTTCAATAGATACGCCTTTACATGGCTTACTTCCTTTTGCTCATATAGACCATCTACACCCAGATGCTTTAATAGCAGTAGCAGCTGCAAAAGATAGTGAAAAAGTAACCAAAGAAATTTGGGGAGATACCATGGGATGGGTTCCTTGGCAACGTCCTGGTTTTGACCTTGGTCTTCAGTTAGAAAAATGTTTAGCAGATAACCCCGGAATTAGAGGTATCGTTTTAGGAAGCCACGGTTTATTTACATGGGGAGACACCTCTTACGAATGTTATATGAATAGTTTAGAAGTTATTGAAACTGCTTCTGAATATATTGAAAACAAAATTAAAGAAAAAGGAGCTGTTTTTGGTGGACAAAAAATTAAAAGTTTAGCTAAAGAAGCCCGTTTAGAAAAGGCAGCTCAATTAATGCCGTTACTAAGAGGTTTATCTTCATCTGAAAACAGAATGATAGGTCATTTTTCTGATAGTGATGTAGTTTTAGAATTTATAAATAGTCATGATTTAGACAGGTTAGCACCATTAGGTACATCATGTCCCGACCATTTTTTAAGAACAAAAATTCAGCCTTTAGTTTTAACTTTAGGAACCGATGAAAATTTAGAAGATACCAAAGCAGTTTTAGCAAAATTAGAACCTGCTTTTGAAACATACAGACAAGAATACGCAGATTATTACAATACCTGTAAAAAAGATAATAGCCCAGCAATGCGCGACCCAAACCCTGTGATTATTATTTATCCAGGAGTTGGTATGTTTAGTTTTGCAAAAAACAAACAGACTACCAGAGTTGCCAGTGAATTTTACATAAATGCTATTAATGTGATGCGCGGCGCAGAAGCTATAACAGCTTACACATCACTGCCAAGACAAGAAGCATTCGATATTGAATATTGGTTGTTAGAAGAAGCCAAACTTTCCAGAATGCCAAAAGAGCAACCTTTATCCCGTAAAGTAGCTTTAATTACTGGAGCTGGTGGTGGTATTGGTAAAGCTATTGCCGATAAATTAGCTGCCGAAGGTGCAAACATTGTACTAACCGATATTGATGAAGCTAGTTTAAAAGTAGCACAGGCCACTTACAAACGTGATGTTTCCACATATGCTGTTTGCAACGTAACAAGTGCAGATTCTATAAAAGAGGCCTATAAAAAAGCCTGTTTAGATTTTGGAGGAGTCGATATTATTGTTCACAGTGCTGGATTAGCAATATCGAAGCCAATAGAAGACACAACCGAAAAAGATTGGGATCTTTTACAAAATGTTTTAGTTAAAGGTCAATTTGAGTTGGCTAAACTAGGTGTAGAAGTTATGCGTAAGCAAAATTTAGGTGGTAACTTTATTAGTATAGCCAGTAAAAACGGATTGGTTTCTGGGCCAAACAATGTAGGTTACGGCACTGCAAAAGCAGCACAACAGCACATGTCGCGTTTATTAGCAGCAGAATTGGCTCCAGACAAAATACGTGTTAATATAGTAAACCCAGATGGGGTTATAGTAGGGAGTAAAATATGGGAAGGTGCTTGGGCAGAAGGACGTGCTAAAGCTTATGGTATTGCAGTAGAAGAGCTTCCTGCACATTACGCAAAACGAAATTTATTAAATGAAATTATATATCCTGAAGATATAGCCAATGGTGTATTCTCATTGGTTGCCATTTTAGATAAAACAACCGGAAACATTGTTAATGTTGATGGTGGAATGGCTAATGCATTTGTACGATAATTATTTAGAGTTAGTTTTTTTTGTTTATTAAAACTTCCATAACATATCGTTATATTTATGGGAGTTTTTTTTAAGAAATTCAAAAAACACCAATAAGTAAGACATCTATACCCAATAGTGTATATTGTATGTGCCCCCATAAGAACATAATAAACATCAAAGCATGAAATTAGAACATCATCATATTCAAGACGCTAATAATAAAGCGCTTAAATCACATAAAGATCATTTCCATTTTTTATCAAACCATTTAACCAACAAGGGCATTCATGTAGATACCATCATAAAAAAACTACAAGATTTTCAAGTAGCCATACCTAGCTGGGCATTAGGTGCAGGCGGTACTCGTTTTGGACGTTTTTCTTTTTATGGAGAACCTTCAAATCTGGAGCAAAAAATTCAAGATGTAGGTTTAATACATGCTTTAACCCAAACTGCGGGTGCAGTTTCTTTACATATTCCGTGGGATGTTCCAGAAGATTACAATGCCATTAAACAATTAGCAAATTCGTTAGACATTAAATTTGATGCCGTAAACTCAAACACGTTTCAAGATCAAAAAGAATCTAAAGAAAGTTATAAATATGGTTCTTTAAGTAATACCAGCGAAGCTGTAAGAGAACAAGCCATTCAACACAATTTAGATGTTATTAATATAGGTAACAAACTGGGTTCAAAAAGTTTAACCGTTTGGTTAGCAGACGGCTCTTGTTTTCCTGGACAGAATAATTTTCAAACAGCCCTTCAAAACACAGAAAACAGCTTAAAGACCATTTATAAAGGCCTTCCCGACGACTGGAAAATGCTTATTGAATACAAACCTTACGAACCTAATTTTTATAGTACCGTTATTCAAGATTGGGGCACATCGTTTATGTTGGCAAATGCTTGCGGCGAAAAAGCCTATTCTCTTGTAGATTTGGGCCATCATTTACCAAACAGTAATATTGAGCAAATTGTTTCTATATTAATGTTAAAAGGTAAATTAGGCGGGTTTCACTTTAATGACAGCAAATATGGTGATGACGATTTAACTGTTGGAAGCATCAAACCTTATGCCTTATTTTTAATTTTTAACGAATTGGTATATGGCATGCAGAACAATCCGCAAAATCCAGATTTAGCATGGATGATTGATGCCAGTCATAATGTAAAAGACCCATTAGAAGATATCATTCAATCGCTTGAAGCCATTCAAGAAGCCTATGCTAAAGCCCTTTTAGTTGACCAAAATTTGTTAAAGGCTGCCCAACTGGATAATGATGTTGTAACATGTCAGGAAATATTGCAAGATGCTTATAGAACAGATGTTAGGCCATTGCTTGAAAAAGCCCGATTAGAAAGTGGTGGTGCATTAAATCCAATCAATGCCTATCGTACTTTGGGCGTTAGAAATCAATTAATTAAAGAAAGAGGTAAAAATACGATAGCTACCGGATTGTAATAAAATGATAGATGTAACCGCCATATTCGATATAGGAAAAACCAATAAAAAATTCTTTCTTTTTGATAAGAATTATAAGGAGGTTTATAAAGAATACATACGTTTTGATGAAATTGAAGATGAAGATGGCCACCCTACCGAAAACTTAAAAGCACTTCAAGATTGGCTAAAAAGTGTATTCGAAAATATTCTTAAACAATCGGAATATAATGTAAAAGCTATTAATTTTTCTACCTATGGAGCTAGTTTTGTGCATTTAGATGAAAACGGAGAGGTCCTTACCCCTCTTTATAACTACACAAAACCGCTCGACAAAAGCATCATAGATTCTTTTGTTGAAAAATACGGCTCTAAAGAATCATTTATAAAAAGAACAGGTTGTTACGATTTAAGTATGCTAAACTCTGGCATGCAATTATATTGGCTAAAGCAAAGTAAACCGGAGGTCTTTAAAAAAATAAAATACGCATTGCATTTACCGCAATACCTTAGTTATATTTTTACAGGTATCGCTTTAAGTGAATATACTAGTATAGGTTGCCATACCGCACTTTGGGATTACCAAAAAAAGGATTATCATGAGTGGGTCTATAAAGAAGGAATAAATAACATACTACCAACCATTGTATCTACAGAAACCAGTATTAATATGAATTACAATGGTAAACGTATTAAAATTGGTGTAGGTATTCATGATAGTTCTGCAGCATTATTGCCTTATGTTAGAAGCATAAAGAAAAAATTTGTTTTAGTCTCTACAGGTACCTGGAGTATTGCTTTTAACCCTTTTACAGAACACCCCATTCCTAAAGACGTGCAACATGTAGACACGATAAATTACATGCGAATTAATGGAAAACCTGTAAAAGCAACACGTTTGTTTTTAGGAAACGAATACAAAATTCAAGTAAGCAAATTAGATGCTCATTTTGGTGTTTCTGAAGATTATCACCGTCATGTAAAATTTGATTACGATACCTTTTTCGAAATAAATCAAGATTTTGAATACCAATTTAAATGGGAAAGCATATCTGATGAAAATATGCCGTCTGAAACAAAAATACGTTATAACAAATTTGAACATGCTTACCATCAACTCATGATCGAACTGGTACTTTTACAAATAAAAAGTATAAAAAGAGTTATTGGGGATGATGCTGTGAAAAAATTATATATCGATGGCGGATTTAGCGATAATGACCTTTATATAAAATTGTTATCGCATTATTTTAGAGACAAAAAATTAAGAACAACAGATGCTTCTTTAGGGTCTGCTCTAGGAGCTGCCATTTCAATTTCCGATTCTAAATTAAACTCTAAGTTTCTTAAAAAGAATTATTCGCTTAAAAAGCATGTTCCCTTTATAATAAAATAATAATGTAGTAAAGAACTAACTAAAAAAACCATAATATGAGCCAACTAAACACAGATGAAATCGAAGACATAGCTGGAGGAGAATTTGAAAGACAAGCAGTTCCAGAATCCAAACTAAAAAGCTGGAAAAGTTTTTTAGGCATGTACGCTGGTGAACACGCTGCTGGTACGGAGTTTATGATTGGCCCCCTATTTTTAACAGCAGGTGTAAGTGCCTTTGACTTAATTGTAGGACTATTGATTGGTAATCTTTTAGCGGTACTTAGTTGGCGATTTTTAACAGCCGAAATAGCTGTTAAAAACAGACTCACATTATATTACCAATTGGAAAAAATCTGTGGTAAAAAACTAGTTACCGGTTATAATTTAGCCAATGGTATTTTATTTTGTTTTCTTGCCGGCGCTATGATTACTGTATCTGCTACAGCAGTAGGTATTCCTTTTAATATGGAAATGCCCAGACTAACCGATACCACGCCTAATGGTATTACCTGGGTCATTATAGTCATACTAATTGGAGCGGTAATCTCTTTAATAGCCGCCAAAGGTTATGATACAGTATCCAAAGCAGCAAACTGGATGTCTCCCATTATTGTCATTGCTTTTATAGCTTGTGGTATAGTCGCTTTAACGCAATTGAACGTTAACAGTTTTAATGATTTTTGGAATATTTGGGGTGAAGGTGGAGACCCTTTCCCTGGACAAATAAAATACACTTTTTGGCATGTGGTATTATGGTCTTGGTTTTGTAATGGTGCTATGCATATTGGTATGTCGGACTTATCTGTTTTCAGGTTTGCGAAAAAAGCAAGTTCTGGCTGGACAACAGCTGCCGGAATGTATGTAGGCCATTATATGGCGTGGATAGCTGCTGCTTTGTTATATGCTGTTTACTTAAAGTCACCAGAGGCATTAGCTTTTTTATCAAATGGAGAAGCACCTCCTGTAGCTCCGGGTCCTCTAGCTTACAATGCCATTGGAATTTTCGGAATTATAGCAGTGATATTAGCCGGATGGACTACCGCCAACCCAACTATTTATAGAGCTGGACTTGCTTTTCAAGCCATTATTCCAAAAGTTTCTACATTCTGGGTAACTATTATTGCAGGTTCTATTGCAACTATTGCAGGATTATTTCCCGCATTCGCTATGCAATTATTAGGATTTGTAGCTCTTTATGGATTTATTTTAGCACCCTTTGGTGCCATAATTGTATTTGAACACTTTTTTTACGAAAAAGCAGGTATTATTAAAAATTATGCTGAAGTAGCTCATATTAAGTTCAATAAAGCTGTCTTGTTTGCGTGGGCCATTAGTTTTGGCTTATTCTACTTTATATCTATAGAATTTGATGTGTTTTTATCTTTTGTAACACTGCCTTCTTGGTTATTATGTGGTGTTTTATTTTTAGTGTTTAGTAAGTATATGCAGAGAAAGGCTACATAAAAGGCTGACCCTTCCGTCTTTGATTTCTTTTGTTGAAATCAAATCCACCTTCCCTCACAAGGGAAGGAGTTGTATTATTTACTCTATTTTTAATTGTAGTTTAACGAGTTGACTCTTGTTAATTGTAATTTTCTCATTCCCCTCCTTTACTTCGACTCCCTGCCCGTCCGGCAGGCAGGCGCTCAGCAACCAGAGGAGTGGATTCTATAGTTAAATCAAAATAAAATATCATAAGACAATCAGCTATATATGCAGAGAACGGCTGCATAAAAGGCTGACCCTTCCGTCTTTGATTTCTTTTATTGAAATCAAAGCCACCTTCCCTCACAATGGAAGGAATTGTATTATTTACTCTAATTTTTAATTGTAGTTTAACGAGTTGACTCTTGTTAATTGTAATTTTTATTTAACGCTCCTCCTTTATTTCGACTCCCTGCCCGTCCGGCAGGCAGGCGCTCAGCAACCAGAGGAGTGGATTCTATAGTTAAAATAAAATATCATAAGACAATCAGCTATATATGCAGAGAAAGGCTGCATAAAAGGCTGACCCTTCCGTCTTTGATTTCTTTTGTTGAAATCAAATCCACCTTCCCTCACAAGGGAAGGAATTGTATTATTTACTCTATTTTTAATTGTAGTTTAACGAGTGACTCTTGTTAATTGTAGTTTCCTCATTTAATTCTCCTCCTTTAAAAGGAGGAGTGGATTCTATTTCAACACTTTGAAATAGGAGACGAGGAGGTTTTATTAATAATTATGCCGAAGTCGCCCATATTAAATAAAGTCGCCTTGGATTAAACTCCTAGCCTTTTCATAACTTCTTCTTTGTAAGTTTCTCCAATAGGAATACGTATATTATCAATAACTACATTCGTTTTTTGTAATGCCTCAATAAATCCAACATTTACAATATACGATCTGTGAATTCTTATAAACTGAGAAGCCGGAAGTTTATCCATAATATCTTTAAAACTAGACAGGGTTAAAATAGCTTTATTGGTTGTTGTAGAATAAATCTTTATATAATCTTTTAACCCTTGTATGTATTTAATAGTATCGATATTTATCTTAATGTTTTCATATTCCGATTTTACAAAAATAAAATCATCAAGCGTTTGTGTTGTTACTACTCCCGTAGATACTACATTTGTTTGTTTGTTTTGTTCCAATTCATATTTTTCTTTGGCTCTTGATATCGCTTTTAAAAAACGATGAAACGGAATTGGTTTTACCAAATAATCTGTTGCGTTTAAATTAAACCCATCTAAAGCATATTGCGGATATGCTGTTGTAAAAATAAACTGGGGGATATTATCTATGGCTTTTACCAAATCTATTCCTGTAAGGTTTGGCATTTCTATATCTAAAAAAACAAGATCTATTTTATGCTTACTTAATAGTGTTATGGCATCCAAAGGGTTTGTGCATTTAGCGACTATTTCTAAACCTCCTACTTGTTTAACATAAGATTCAATAACATCGATTGCTAATGGTTCGTCATCTATAATTACACATTTCATTAGCTTAATTTTAGCATTAAATTTACAATAAACCTGTCTTTTTCTTCTTCGACTACCAGTTCATGCATATTCGGATATAAAAACTCTAATCGCTCTTTTGTGTTTTTTAATCCTATGCCCGAACTGTCATTATCTTTTTTTCTATCACCTATTAAGTTTATACAATTAAACTGTAATTTGTTGTCATTTATATAAATCTCTATTTTCACTTCGGTATTACCTTTAAAATCTGTACCGTATTTAAAAGCATTTTCTATAAATGAAATGAGTAATAAAGGTCTTATTTTTTGATTTGATATTGTGCCATGTATATTTAAAGTTACATTTTCGTTATTTGCTATTCGCAGTCGCTGTAGCTTTAAATAATTTTGAATATACTCTAATTCTTTATTTAAGGGTACAAAATCATTGTTTGTTTCATACAACATATAGCGCATTAATTCCGATAGGGTTATCACTGCCTCTGGAGCATCATTCGATTTTTTGGTGGTAAGCGAATAGATACTATTTAAGGAGTTAAATAAAAAATGAGGGTTTAATTGGTTTTTTAAAAACGACAGTTCTGTAGCCGATTTTTGTGCTTCAATTTCTTTTTTATTTCTTTCGTTTTTATTCCATTCAGAATAAATTTTTAATGCTGTTCCTGTTATTATTAACGAAAAACCGAAAATAAAAGTACCTACTAGTTTTGTATTAATTAACGGGACTTTGTTTTTATGAAAAGATGGCGGTCGCATCCTGTGGTTTAAGTCAAATTCTGATGTTAGCTCTTTAGAAATTAATGTTACCGCTAATAAAAGAATGATAACAAAAGACACATAAGCGATTGTTTTTTTTTTAAGCAATAACCTATCTACTAAATATAAATAATTAATATAAAAAAGAACCACGTTCATTAGTAAAAAAATGACTATCCGTGAACTAATAAAATTAGAATACCTAGATTGTGGTAGTAATAAATTAAAAATAATAAATACAGTCCAGATAGAAATATGCAATAGTATTTGCCTATATTTTCTTTTATCTAAAAAAACTGTTCTTTTCATCTGCTTAAATTATATTATTGTAATTCACAACATCTTATAGCTTACTTTTTTGTTAAATTAGGTTTAATTAGGGCAGTTTAATTGAATTTTAAGTTTTTTTAACTCTATTAATGAAATTTTTGGGGTTTCTTTTTTCTCCAACTTTTCTTTAACTAAATCTGAAACTTTTTGCGCATCATTAAAACTGCAAAAAGGTTGATTGTTTTGAATTGCCGGAATGTTTTCTTGCTTAATTAATAGCTTATTATTATAACTTATACTATAACCAAAGCCTGTTTTTATTTTATAGATACTTGTTTTAAAATCATTTTTTATACTATTTATATCCGATTTTAAAACTATAAAACCAATTAAAGTAACGCTCAAAATTATTAAAAAAAAGACAAAATACTTCTTCATAAATATTTAGTTTCTAAGATTAAAAAATCCAAAGCAAATTATTTCTCATATGAGCTAAACAAAGTAAAAAAGAGAAACAAATGCTTTGGACAAAAAAACTACTATCTCAATCAAATAGTATCATCAAACTAATCTTCATCGTCGTATTCTTCTTGTGGAAATAACTCATAAATATCATCTAGATAATAAGTTCCACTACGACCAAATAAAACAAATCCTCTACTGCCTGTAGAAAAACTAACAGCATCTTGCCTTACAGCTCCTTCAAGACTTGTTATGTTTTCCCATAAATCGGTTGATGGATCATACTCCCATAAAGTTGATACAGCACCTCCATAGTAACCAGATGCTATATAACCTAATCCATTAATACTAAATCCAACAGCATTAGATCTAACAATAGAATAATCGTCATCATCATCCAAATCCAACTTACTAGTCCAAACTTCAGTAGCAGGGTCAAACTCCCAAAAATCCGTCACATAACTTCCATTACTCAAACCAGTTCCTAAATACACTTTATCGTCTATTACAAAAGTTGTCGCATCTCTTCTTTTATTTCCTCCAAAACCGTAAACCTCTGTCCATATGTCTGTATCCGGATCGTATTGCCAAAAATCTTTTCTCTCATTATCACCATCGTAACCGGTTCCAACATAGCCCACTCCATTGGCTCCAAACCCGACAGCAGCCATTCTTGTTCCTCCGCCAAAATCTGCTTTTTGAGCCCATAAATTTGTATCTGGATCGTATTGCCAAAAATCGCTCAATTCTACAAGTCCGTCATAACCTACTCCTATATAACCTTTTCCTTCTAGCGAAAATGCAGATGCAGACGTTCTGGCTACACCCGGAAAATCAGCTTTTTGTACCCAGTAATCACCTTCTACATTGTACTGCCAAAAATCATTTAAATAATCGTCTCCATCATACCCAGTACCAGCATATCCCATATTATCAATAACAAAACCAACGGCATTACTTCTTGGTATACCATCAAAAATGGAACGTTCTATCCAGTTGCCTCTTTCGTAATCATCATCAGATGAACAACTTGTTATTAAAACTACAAGGATTATTAATCCTAATAAACTTCTCATATTACTTTTCATAATCTATTTTTTGTTTGCTTTTTTTATATTAAATTTTATTCCTGCTGAAAAAATTGGTTTTGACACTGTATTAAAATCGAATATTTTATTATCTCCCGAATCGAGCAGCGTATATTTATTAGTAAATGAATACCCGCCTCTTAGCAAAATGCCCCAATTATCATCCATTTCATAATCATATTCTAACGCCAAAGAAGTTGACGAAAACGATGCTTTACTAGCTTGGTCTGTTAGATTGACAGAAATAGGGGTACTCAAATTTGAATAAAACCCATCTAACGATAACAATGATTTTAATGTGCCTAATTCACTTAATTTATAAACAACATATGTTTTAGGAAACCCAATTCCGTACGATAATTTATCATTCACCTGTTTCGCATAATTTATAGTGGGTAAAAACCTTGGTTCTCCTGTAATTGTAGTATAATTAACGCCTAATGTTAAAGACTCAGAAGTATCATTTGTACTTAATAATTTAGTAACCGACACATCTCCCCCAACAAATAAATCATTATAGCTTATATGACTTAGTGAATTTGAAACCAACGCTGCTATTACCTGTGCATTTAATTTCCATGTATTAGATAATGGATAGATATATTTTAACCCATAATTTAAACCATTAAATTTTGATATATCTGTAGTTGAAAAACTATAACTAGTACCATAATTCAAACTATAAAAATCTGCTTTAAAACTATTTATTAATAGTCCCTCTTTTAATTTAACTGGTATTGAAATTCCAAAATCGACCTTACTAAAATCAATATCATCATTCCCTATTGGTGCTAATGAATAATTAAATGAAAATATATCTTCATTTAATTGCCCTGCAGATTTATTCACAATAGAAATGATAAAAGCTACCATAAAAAATTTTCTCATTTATTAAATTGAAATTTCAACAAATGTATTTACAGCATCTTGGTAATAAAAAGATAATAGCTATTCTATGGATTAGTCTATACCAACTGGCCTTTTTTTTAGACAAACAAAGTAAAATAGATTTGGTAGCAAAAATCCTGCTGTTGGCATATTAAAAAATCGTTTCTGTATAACTCATTTCATTTACAATAAGGGTATAATTAAGTTCGCTTAAATTTAAATTATATTATGAGTATTAAGCAAGTAATTGCAGTCCCTTTAGTATTTCTAACAATTCTACTTTTGTGTTTAGTTTCTTGTGAAGAAGATAGCACGTTGCCCGTTGGAGAAAATTGGATAGATGTAAATACCAAAGTTTATTTTATAGACACATTAACTGTTAAAGCTACTACTTTTAAATTCGATTCTATAATTGTATCTGATGCAAGCCGATTATTAATAGGAGCGTATACAGATCCTGTTTTTGGTATTTCTAAAAGTAAGAGTTATATACAGCTTAGTAATTCTGTTTTCTCACTTGATGATGATGCCGTTTTTGATTCTATTACTTTAGTTTTAAAATATGACGATTACTTTTACAATGACACAATTCCTACTCAAAAGTTTAATGTCTATAGAGTGACTCAAAAAATAGAACCTAATGACGATGATGATTTGTTTTATAATACAACAGACTTCACTTATGATGACATGGCACCATTGGCAAGTGAAAGTTTTTTGGCATATCCAAAAAAAGAAGATTCGGTACTTATTCATTTAGATAACACTTTTGGAAAAACACTGTTTGACGATATTAAAGACAATGAAATTAATGATAGCGAAGAATTTTTATATAGATATAAAGGTTTACTAATTGAAGCCGATACCGATAACACGGCCATTTTAGGATTCTCGAGTGAAAGCCTTTTAAGAATTTATTACACCATTCCAGGCGAAATAGAAGATGTTTCATACGAATTCGATATAGCGTTTAATACCAATAATACTTTTAATAATATATCTAGTGATTATTTAGGCACCCATTTTGAATCTTTAAATGATCAAGACATCAACTTACCAAGTTCTTCAACAGATGATGCCAGTTATATACAAGCGGGAACTGGAATATCAACAAGGATCGAGATCCCCTATATTGAAAGAATTAATGAAATACAGGGTACCGGAACCATACTTGATGCTAATTTAAAAGTTTCAATAAAACAAAATTCTAGCACAGATAATCTATTCACCAAAGATTCTTTAAACATTTACATATACAACAAAAATGGTGAAGTTCTTAGCAACCTTGTAGATGAAGCTGGTGATACAGCCTTAGGGCTTATTGATTATGAAAGCTCCGAATATAATATTATAGTTTATTCTATCCCTCTTAAATACTTTTTAGATTTAAAATTAGAAACCATAAATGATGATAATTTGTTTTTAGCTATTTACTCGCAAAACTATAATGAATCTTTAGATCGGTATATCTTAAATGGAGAAAATGCTTCTGATGACTTGAAAGCAAAACTAGAATTAACCTACGCTATTTATGACAACTAAACATATTTTATATTATTTCTTTTTTTTGCTAGTTTCAATTGAAACCATAGCCCAAACTAATTCATTATCTAATTCTCCATATTCGTTATATGGACTTGGACAAATAAACGAAATCAACACAGGAAAAATTAATGGGTTGGGAAAATCTGGTATCGCTATACCGTCTACCACTTTTATAAATAATTCTAACCCGGCTTCATTTGCAAGTATTCCTTTAAAATCATTTTTCTACGATTTTGGTTTTAAAGCTGAAACCAACATCCTTACGGAAAATGGTCGTAAAAGCTCTAATATAATAGCTAATTTTTCTAATATAGCTATTGCATTTCCCTTATCTGAAAAATCTGGAGTTGGCATTACTTTAATTCCATATACCAGTGTTGGGTATACTTTAAATGATATTGAATCCAATATTGAAGGAAGCACTTATTCATTCAACTCAGATATTGAAGGTACTGGAGGGATTAATAATCTTAAGTTAAATTACGGATACGCTATAAATAATAAATTAAGATTGGGTATAACAGGTACTGTTTTATTTGGTCAAATAACTCAAACACAAACTAATTATATCCCCATTACATCTAATAATACGGTATCTACAAGTATCATTTCTTTATATGATGAAAATTACTACTCTGGTGTTCGTTTAGGTTCTGGTTTACAATATGACGTATTAAATAACATGTCTCTTGGAGCTATTGTTAATTTACCTACAAGTTTAAGCGGGGATAAAGAAAGAGTCGCTTCTTCATCAACAGAAACTTTAGAAAATAGTATTTCTAGTAATAATCTAGATATAGATGATTTTAAACTTCCTTTAGAATTTGGCTTTGGTTTTCAATCCAAGTTTAAAAAATTCTTTAGCTTTAACTTAGACTATAAAAAGAGTTTATGGGATAACACCAATCAATCAGATCAATTAGGCACCTATGTGAATCAAGATTTTTTAGGGTTAGGACTTCAATATTCTGCTAAAAAACAAGCTTCTAAATTTTTTAAAAATTTAGAGTATAGAGCTGGTTTTAATTATGATAATGGGAACTTAGAAGTAAACAAACAACGTGTTAAAAATTACGCCATAAACTTAGGTATTGGAATGCCTTTGAATAGCTACTCTAATTCCATGATTAATATTGGATATTCATACGGCAATAAAGGCCAAATTAATAATGGATTAATCAAAGAAAACTACCATTTACTTTCAATAAATTTAAGTTTCGAAGGCAAGTGGTTTCAAAAAAGGAAAATTGATTAGAAAGAAAGTGTAAAACCTGGTACTTCTCTAATTGCGACAACACTTTTTTTATTCAAAATCTTGTTGATAAAGCATTATGATTTAAGGCTTAAACGTGTCCGTTCTAAATGGATATGCTGGTAAATTAGCTTCATTAACTAAATTTACTTTTGGCACACCTGCAAAAGCATAGCGAACATAAAGTGGTTTACTCAATTCTGAGCTATGCAAAACTATTTTAGTTCCTTTTATTTTTGCAGTAGCCTTTACCCATTTCTTGGAATCATCAGACAACCAAAATCCTGTTGGTGATTTTCCATCAATTGTTTTAAGACCTTTTGCATAGTCGAAATGTACGACTAAGGTATTTTTATTTTGTTCAATATGATTCATTTTGGGGCCATGCGCCCCTATTTTATTATCAAAACTATTTTTTGTTGCTAACAACGTCAATCGTTCTCCTATGGGTAACTTATCTTTTGGGTGTATATTTTTAACATCTCCTAAGTCGATCGTATTAACAACTTCGGTATTTGGTAATTCTAAAGCTTTTAATTGAGATTCCCGCATCCATGCCCAAGAATGTGCCGTTGGACTTTCAGGGTTTTTATCACTACTGGTATTTAAGGTTTTCCCATAACCAGGAAGCATAATCACCATAAATTGTAAGTTATCGTTATTCCATTTTTTTCGATAATTTTTTATCCATTCTTTAAGCGTATTTCCATACATCAGCATGCCGGAGTTTCGAGAAAACCAAGGCTCTTTTAACATCCCAAACATAGATTGTGTATTTCGCTCCCCTTGATACCAAACAACACCTCTACAGGCATAAGGAATTAACGGATGCATCATCGCATTATATAAAATGTTTGACTGTCTACGTAAATAAATGTCATCCTTTCTGCTCCAAGGTTTTGGACCATCTATAATCGCTTTTATTTTATTTTGTGCTTCAATATTAGCATCAAACTCATCCATAATTGTTTTAAAATGAGGTACTGTTTCTGTCATATCACGAGGCATCCACGCTTCTAAAGAAGAACTTCCCCAAGCCGTTAGAATAATACCTACAGGTATATTGGCATATTTTTCTAAAAAATAAGCAAACGAAAACGCAACAGCGCTATTCGGGTATTTAGTAACCCATTCTCCTTCACACGTGTCTGTTTCTGTAAAAGAAACTGTTCTTTTTACACTAAAACTACGAATATTAGCAGCACTTGGAATTAATGCCTTTATATTTGGCACGCCTCCAACAGCCATTTGCATATTTGATTGCCCAGAACAAATCCATACCTCACCAATCAAAATATCAAAAATAAATAGGGGATTTTTTTGCATTGAAGAAGACACTGTCATTGTTCTAGATTCAAAGCTAGCAGGTAAAGCGTCAAGATATAACAACCATGTACCTTCATTATTTGCAGTAGTTTCTTTTTTCTGATTAGCAAATTCTACGGTTATTTTCGCGTTTGGATTAGCTTTACCCCAAACAGGAACTTGCAAATCGCGTTGTAAAATCATGTGATCTTTAAACAATGGTCCTAATTGTAAGATCGTTTCGGTTTGTGCTTTTAAAATTGGTTTTTCTTGTACAGCAAAACACAAATTAACATTCAAAAATAAAGAAGCAAGGCTTAAGCTTATACTTAAAATAACAATGTTTATTTTTTTCATTTCAATCTTTTAAATAGACGCTTTTTTATAAATAATATTGGTATAATTTCTCCTTGAGTTTAATACCAAGGAAGGCAAAAACAAACTTTAAATAAATAGGATTTTATTGTAATCTTTGATGTTATAAACATAATGAAAATAATATTCACACTCATTATTATTTATAGATAATTTAAGACGTTTTTATGTAAATACAAATGCCATTTTATATGCTTACGCCAAAGATAAAGAAGATGAAAAAGAATTTGATTATGCTGTTCGAAAACATTAAAAGTATTAAGGGTTAATTTCTTTACCCTGTAAATACACTTTTTCTATTTGATGGTCCCCGAATGTATATGGAATAAATGCATAAGAGCTCATTGGCTTGGTCAATAATAAATTAGCCTTTTTCCCTACTGTAATTGAGCCTACTTCTTTCTCAAGTCCCATGGCATAAGCTCCATTAATAGTTGCAGCATTAATAGCTTCTTCTGGCGTCATTTTCATTTTAATACAAGCTGTTGATATTACAAAATTCATATTTCCAGAAGGTGCAGACCCCGGATTGTAATCTGTTGCTAATGCTAAAGGTAACCCGGCATCAATCATTTTACGTGCTGGTGTATAAGGAATACCTAAAAAATAAGAACAGCCAGGTAATGCCACTGGCATTGTGTTAGTATTTTTTAGAGCATCAATATCTTCATCTCTCATTTCTTCCAGATGGTCTACAGAAAGTGCCTGATACTTTATACCTGCTTGTATGCCTCCTATCGCTGTAAATTGATTGACATGAATTTTAGGCGTTAATCCATGTTTACGCCCTGCTTTTAAAATAAGTTCTGTATCGGCTACCGAAAAATAACCTGTTTCGCAAAAAACATCTATGTATTCGGCTAACCTTTCCGATGCAATTTTAGGGATTACCTCGTCAATAAGCATTTGTAAGTATGCCCCTTTATTATTTTTGTATTGTGATGGCACTGCATGTGCTCCTAAAAACGTGGCTTTTATCTCAATAGGATAATGTTCTTTTAAACGTTGTGTGACACGAAGCATTTTTAGTTCGGATGCTTCTGTTAACCCATATCCCGATTTAATTTCAACAGCTCCTGTGCCTAACTGTATTATTTCTTCTAAACGTACTTTGCTTTGTGCATATAAATCGTCTTCAGTTGTTTTTTGAAGTTTCTTTGCCGAGTTTAAAATACCACCGCCCTTATTAGCAATTTCTTCGTACGACATGCCATTAATTCTATCTACAAATTCACCTTCACGATTTCCGGCATATACAATATGTGTATGAGAGTCGCACCAAGTGGGTAACACCATTTTCCCGGTAGCATCAATGATTTTATCTGCTTGTATAGGTGAAAAATGATCCATTAATCCAAAATCTAAAATACGGTCATCTTCAACAACTAAATACGCATTTTTTAGAGTCGGCAATTCTTTCATTTGAATTCCAGAAACAAACGAAATCGGTTCTGTTCGTACCTGCACCAATTCTTTTATATTTTTAAAGAGTGTAACCATTAAAAAAGGGTATTTAGTAATTCATCTTCTACTAAGTTAGGAATTGTAACTTTTAAGTTAGGCGTACGTTCCATTTCACGTTTTATTGCAAATATAGCCTCTTTATTTCTAGCCCAGCTTCTACGGGCAATGCCATTATTTACGTCATAGAACAACATGCTTTTTAATCGCCTTGCTGCTTCTGGGGTACCATCTAGAAGCATTCCAAATCCGCCATTCATGACTTCACCCCAACCAACGCCTCCGCCATTATGAATAGAGACCCATGTTGCACCTCTAAAACTATCGCCAATAACATTGTGAATAGCCATATCTGCTGTAAATTTACTACCGTCATAAATATTGGAAGTTTCTCTAAATGGAGAATCGGTTCCGCTTACATCATGATGGTCTCTACCTAAAACCACTGGGCCTATTTTTCCAGCTTCAATAGCATTGTTAAAAGCTTCTGCTATTTTTAATCGTCCTTCTGCATCTGCATATAAAATACGCGCCTGCGAACCTACTACCAATTTATTTTTCTTAGCATCTCTTATCCAAGTGATATTGTCTTGCATTTGCAATTGGATTTCTTCTGGAGAGTTTTCCATAATATCCTGCAAAACTTGCATCGCAATTTGATCTGTTTTATCTAAATCTTCTGGATTTCCTGATGTACAAACCCACCGGAAAGGCCCAAAACCATAGTCAAAACACATGGGACCTAAAATATCTTGTACATACGAAGGGTATTTAAAATCGATGCCGTTTTCGGCCATAACATCTGCACCTGCTCTTGATGATTCTAATAAAAAAGCATTACCATAATCGAAGAAATACGTTCCCTTTGCAGCATGCCTGTTTATGGATAATGCATGTCTACGCAACGTATCCTGAACTTTTTCTTTAAAAACTTCGGGTTCTTCTCTTATCAAACGATTAGACGCTTCATAAGTTATATCGGCAGGATAGTACCCCCCTGTCCATGGAATATGTAATGAAGTTTGATCGGATCCTACATGAATAAAGATATCTTCCCTATCAAAACGTTCCCAAACATCCACCACATTTCCTATAAAAGCAATAGATACTACTTCTTTGTTTTTTTGGGCTTGTTTAACTCTTGGTATTAAATCTTCTATATCGTCAATTAAAACATCTACCCAACCTTGTTCATAACGTTTTCTGGCCGCTTTAGGGTTTACTTCTGCACATACCGTAATACAACCAGCAATATTCCCTGCTTTTGGTTGCGCACCACTCATACCCCCTAAACCTGCTGTTAAAAATATTTTTCCTGCGGGTGTTTCTCCCTTTGGTAATATTTTACGGAACGCATTCATTACCGTAATAGTCGTTCCATGTACGATACCTTGTGGGCCTATATACATAAATGATCCTGCTGTCATTTGCCCATATTGTGTAACACCTAAGGCATTGAATTTTTCCCAATCATCTGGTTTTGAATAATTGGGAACCATCATGCCATTGGTTACGACTACTCTGGGAGCATTTTTAGAAGAAGGGAATAATCCCATAGGGTGTCCGGAATATATGTGTAAGGTTTGTTCGTCGGTCATATTAGCCAAATACTGCATTACTAAAAGATATTGTGCCCAATTTTGAAATACGGCTCCATTACCCCCATATGTAATTAACTCTTCCGGATGTTGCGCTACTGCAGGGTCTAAATTATTATGGATCATTAACATTAGAGCTGCTGCCTGCAATGATTTTGCTGGATACTCGGCAATATCTCTGGCGTATATTTTATAGTTTGGCTTAAATCGGTACATATATATGCGGCCATAATCTTGTAGTTCTTGTGCAAATTCTACCGATAATTCTTGATGCCATTTTTTCGGAAAGTACCGTAAAGCATTACGAACCGCTAACTGTTTTTCTTTTTTAGATAAAATATCTTTACGCTTCGGTGCTCGGTTTACTTCTACCGGGTATTCTCTTTTAGCTGGTAGTTCTGATGGTATTCCTTGTAATATTTGATCTTTGAACAGCATAATTTCAAGTATTATCATTTAACAATAAATGCCTGGTCTTTTACCAAGGTTATCATAGCATCGATATCGTTTTTCAACAGGCGGTCTTCTTCTAATTTTGCAACTTTTTTACGGATAATACCGAAGTTTTCTTCCAGTATTTCAGAGAAGGTATTTGGTCTTCTAAATTCCATTGCTTGTGCTGCATACATTAATTCTATGGCCAATATTTTTTCTATATTTCCTAATATCTGATTGAATTTACGCCCAGAAATACTTCCCATAGATACATGATCTTCTTGCCCTAATGACGTTGGCACACTATCTGCCGAAGGTGGAAAACAAAGTGATTTATTTTCGGTAACCAATGCAGCGGTAGTATACTGCGGAATCATAAATCCGGAGTTTAATCCACCTGCTTTAGTTAATGTTCTTGGCAAACCGTATTTCCCTTCTAATAACAAATAACAACGTCTGTCGGAAATGTTTCCCAATTCGGAAGCAGCTATAGCGCCGTAATCTAATGCCATGGCTATTGGCTGTCCGTGGAAGTTCCCACCAGAAATAGCTTCGGTTTCACTTATAACAATTGGATTATCGGTTACCGAATTCATTTCAATTTCTACAAGCTCATTTAAATGGTAATAGGCATTTCTGGATGCTCCATGTACTTGAGGGATACATCGTATTGAATAGGGGTCTTGTATGCGATCACATTCAAGATGATTTTCCACATTTTGTGAATCCTTTAAGAGCATACGAATACGTTCGGCAACTTTTAAACTACCTTTAAATGGTCGAACTTGATGCAATATCGCTTTAAATGGAGAGCTACTTCCTTGAAACCCTTCTAAACTCATAGCTCCGGCAACATCGGCTAAATCCAATACATATGCCATTTTCTTTAGCCCTTGTATGGCATGAGCTAAAATAAATTGTGTACCGTTAATTAGTCCCAGCCCTTCTTTAGCTTGCAGTGTTATTGGTTTTAAATTATGTTTAGCCAACACTTGATCGGCAGGAAGTATTTTATCATCTACCCAAAATTCGCCTTCTCCTAGTAATGGTAAAAACAAGTGTGACAGCGGTGCTAAATCGCCAGAAGCCCCTACAGATCCTTGTTCGGGAACTACGGGTAAAATATCATGTTCTATACAATATATAATTCGGTTTATCACTTCTAAACGCACCCCAGAAAAACCTTGACAAAGGGCATGAACTTTACAAATCATCATCATTTTAGAAAGTTCTTTCTCTATAGGGTTTCCAACACCTACAGCGTGGGTAATGAGTAAGTTTTCTTGTAGTTTGCTTGTTTCTTCTGGCGTAATTTGAACATCGCATAAGGGACCAAATCCGGTATTGATACCATATATTGCCTTTTCTGAATTAGCCATGTTTTCAACTTTCTTTCTACAGTCATTAACCTTAGTAATAGCAGCTTCTGTTAAGGTAGCTTTTAAAGTACCTTTTGAAATGGCTACGGCTTTATCTACAGTAAGATGATCTATTCCATATGCAAACATATACGTCTCATTTTATTTTTAACAAAGTTCTTCTTAATTTTGATACCTAACAAGATCATTTAATTTATCATTTAATAACTATGAGTTATCAAATAGAATTAAGACATTTACGATATTTTTTAGCAGTGGCCGAAGATTTGCATTTTAGAAAAGCTGCGGAAAAACTATTTATTTCACAACCAGGGTTAAGTAAACAAATAAAGCAACTGGAGGACGATTTAAACATACAACTCTTTGAACGTCACAACAGAAAAGTTGAATTAACCGAGGCAGGGTCATTTCTACAGCATGAAGTTTCGAAGAATCTAAAAGAATTGGATAGCATTTTGAATCATACTAAACTGATACATCAAGGGTACGATGGCAACTTAAATTTTGGTTATGTGGGCTCTGCCATGCAAGAATTGATTCCGAATATATTATTAAAGTTTAAGGAAGCGCATCCTAAAGTAATCTTTAATTTAAAGGAAATGGATAATGAACAACAGGTTAAAGGTTTATTATCTAAAAAAATAGATGTGGGTTTTGTTCGGTTGGAGCGTTTGCCCAGAAACTTAGAGGCTCGACCTATATTAAAAGAGAATTTTTGTTTGGTTTTACCTAAAAACCATCCTATCGATTCGGCTAATTTTAAAGGCTTAAACCAGTTTAAAGATGAATCTTTTATTCTATTTGACCCGTCTTATAGTCCGTCTTATTATGAAAAGGTCATGCAAATTTTTGACAAAAGCGGATTTACACCAATTATTAGCCACAATACCATTCATGCGAGTTCCATATACAGATTAGTTGAAAACAACTTAGGTATCTCCATAGTGCCAAAATCGCTCCAATCTGGTTATAATATGAACATAAAGTTTATAGAGCTTGACAAAATTAACCAACAAACGGTTCTATCGGCTGTTTGGAATAAAGACAATAGAAATCCGGCGCTTAATTTTTTAATTAAAAATATTGGTTAAGCTAAAAAAGACTAGAATCTGTTCAATTAAATTTCTTAGCACGCATTAAATTGTTTTTCGATTTAAATCATTATTTTTAAATTAATTAGATTTGTTTAAATTGAGATTCTCTTAACTAATTTACAGCCGCTAACCATGCAAGCCATTTTTAAAAACATCTTCCCTTTTGTCTTTATAATCTTGCTTATTGGTAAGTTAAATGCACAGTACACCCCGTTTTTTCAAAATTACTCATTAGCAGAATTCAATGTAGGTAATCAAAACTGGGATGTTTCAGTTGCAAAAAACGGAAAACTATATGTTGCTAATGATAAAGGCTTAGTAGAATTTGATGGATTAAAATGGCGTTTTTATCAGCTTCCAAATAAAACCATTATCCGGTCTGTATTAGCATATAAAGATGTTATTTATACAGGATCTTATGAAGAGTTTGGTTATTGGAAAAAAAACAAAAAAGGTGTGTTAATTTACACTTCGTTAAGTAAACTTCATAAACAAAATGAATCTTTAGACGAAGAATTCTGGCAAATACTACAACATAATGGCTCTATACTTTTTAGATCATTTTCAAACCTATACATATATAGAAACAATGAAGTTATTAAAGTAAAACCCAAATCTACTATAATTTCATGCGATATCGTAGATGATACCATATACGTTTCGACATTAAAAGACGGTGTTTTTATTTTAGAAAATGACACGTTAATGCCTTTGATTAATATAGATAAGTCAAACAATGTAAAAATTATTTCAATAACAAAATTCGGCAATCAATTACTTATTACCACAGCATTAAAGGGATGTTATTTATATGATGGCACTAGCATTAATCCTTGGGAACCTGAAATAAATACCATTATTAAAGAACATCAACTTAATAATTTCTTGACTTTAAATAATGGTAATATGGTTTTTGGCACCATAAAAAATGGCCTTTATATTACGAATAACTTAGGTAAAGTAATATATCACGTTAATAAAGAAAATGGTTTGCTAAATAATACCATTTTAAGTCAAGGATTAGGAAAAGACAATGAGTTATGGGTTGGTTTAGATAATGGCATTGCTTTAATAGACTTAAATTATAAATATACTTTTTATAATGACAATTCTGGAGAATTGGGTGCAGTTTATGACATTATAAACTATAAAAACACGATTTACATTGGTAGTAATACTGGCCTATTTTACTTAGATGATGACAATAAATTAAAATTTATTGAAGATTCACAAGGTCAAGTCTGGGAATTAAAAGAAATAAATGGCGAACTGTTTTGCGGACATAACAGTGGCACGTTTTTAGTTAAAAACAAGAAGTTAAAAGAAAAAATATCAAACTTCACAGGTGGATGGGTTATAAAAAAAGTCCCTGAATCTAATAATATGTTCATTCAAGGTACATATACTGGTTTGGTTAAATATAAATATGAAAATGGCAAATGGGTAGTAAACCATTTAGGTAAGCTTACAATTCCCATTAAATTTTTAGTATTTGAAGACTCACACACAGCATGGGTAGCACATGCTTATCAAGGTTTATTTAGAGTAAAGTTCGATAGCAATTATGAAAACATACAAGTTAAAGATTATAAGCATAAAGGGCTTTATTCAGACTTTAACGTAAGAGTACATAACATTAAAAACGATATTTGCTTTAAAACTAATAATGGTTGGCAAAAATATGAAGCTCTAATAGATAGCATCGTTCCAAACACATTACTAAATAAAACTTTTGGAATAGACACTAATATCATTTCAGAGCCAGACACTGACATATTAATAACAAAAAACAAAAAAGATAAAATAAGCTTAGTTTCTTTAACTAATGGAAAAATTGATTTAGAACTTGCAAATAAACTTTTTCAAAAGAAACTTGTTGTTGATAGTGAAAGCGTTTCGAAAATAAAAGATTCCGTTTATGCTTTAAATCTTTATGATGGTTTTATGCTAATAAATAAAACGAATCACACCAAAGAGGACACACTCCAAAAACCTATCATTGAGCGAATAGAAATTAATCAAAATTTAGTGCCCTTAAATAATTTAGATTCTTACGAGTCTTCTTTTAATAAGAATATAGCCATATCCATATCATCTTCCCGTTCCAGTAATCACTTTTTTGAATACGCACTTTCAAGTTCAGACACAGATACTTTAAATTGGTATAAAATGGATAATGAAAAAATAGAATTATCCCGTTTAACTGGTGGAGAATATGAAGTACGCTTTCGAACAGCGAATATATTTGGGACGACATCTTCGGTAAAAACACTCCAATTAAAAATATCTCCGCCCTGGTATAAGAACAGTTTTTTCTATTTAACAGTTATATTAATAATTAGCTTGACAATATATTGGCTTCACAAACTAAAAATTAATAAAGAACAAAAAGTTTTAGAAGAAAAACTCATAAAAGAACAGGAAGAGCTTTTAAAAGAAAAAGCTTTAGAGAACGACAAAAAAATAGTCCAATTAAAGACAGAATCTTTAAAAAACGAAATTAAACTAAAAAGCAAGCAACTAGCAAATACTGCAATGGCCTTAGTAAAGAAAAATGAGTCCATGCTTGAAATTAAAAATGAACTGATTCAAAATAAAAAGAACTTTGTGAATCAATTTAATTATAAAAGACTCATCAAAAAAATAGATAATTCTATTGGGCATGAAGATGAGTGGGAAATATTTGAGTATAATTTCAATCAGGTACACGAAGAGTTTTTCAATCAGCTCAAAAGCAAACATCCAAAACTTACACATAAGGATTTAAAGATTTGTGCCTACATCAAAATGAATTTATTAACAAAAGAAATTGCGCCATTAATGAATGTATCAATTAGAGGCCTTGAAACTCACAGATATAGATTAAAGCGTAAGTTGAATTTAGAAAATGATAAATCTTTGACCGATTATTTACGAGATTTCAAATAATTGACCTAAAATATTAGCATTTTTTAACATATAACACTACGCCATTATTACTTCATTTATTGCTCCATGAACTTATTTTTATAGATTTTACCACATAATACAATACGTCAAATAGCCCTTTTTTGATTTTTTGTATTATGACGTAATTTATGTGTATCTGTTTTTTTGATAAGGTTTTATCTAGTCCTTAGTTTTGGATAAACTAACAATTTAAACTAAATTATATGAGAACAAGATTTATTTTATTACTGCTATTTCTTTTTTCAATCAGTAGTTTTGCCCAAAACTTAAAGGTTTCAGGTACGGTTACTGGTTCTGAAGATAATATGCCACTTCCTGGTGTAAATGTAATAGTTAAAGGCACCAATCGAGGTGTTAGTACAGATTTTGATGGTAACTATACCATAGAGGTTAGTGCAGGAGAAGTTATTGAATTTAGCTATGTGGGTTATAACCCAAAAACTATAACTGTTAGTGATCAATCCACAATTAATATCGCATTAGAGACTAATATCGATGCTTTAGAAGAAGTTGTAGTTGTAGGTTATGGATCTGCAAAAAAACTCGATTTAACAGGATCTATTGTAAAAGTTGAAGGAGATGATGTAGCAGATAAACCAAATGCCAACCCAGTCGCTTCATTACAAGGGCGTGTATCTGGTCTATCTGTGGTCAATACTGGACGATTAGGTGAACAACCAGATATTAGAATACGAGGGACGAGTAGTAGGTACAGTTCAACCCCCTTATATGTTGTAGATGGAATTTTCACAGATAGTATAGACTATATCAATCCCAACGATATTGAATCGATGCAAGTTTTAAAAGATGCCTCATCTTTAGCCATTTTTGGGGTAAGAGGTGCAAACGGTGTTATAATTGTGACCACTAAAACAGGGAAGCTTGGGCTTACGGTAAATTTAAATACAACTATAGGCTTTAAGCAAATTTCTGACAAACCTGATTTAGCAAATGCAGCATTATTTAGAGAGCTTTATGATGAGCAATTGGCAAATGACGGTTTCCCTGCTTTTGGTTTTTATGACCAGTTTTCGGGAGATACCGATTGGGTAGATACAATTTCTAACAATTCTGGAGCCTTCCAAACTATCAATGCTAGTGTTCAAAATACAACAGAAAAAAATAAAATATATTTTGGACTAGGTTATAGAGATGAAGAAGGGCTAGTGAAAGAAGAAAAAATGCAACGAATAACGCTTAATTTGAATAATGAATTAAAAGTAAATGATAATTTAAAAATTGGAGCTAATGTAAACATACAAAAGGACAAATTACCAAATGGAGGTGGTTTTACAGCTGCGCTTAATGCAACACCAATAGTAGACCCAATTCATTCTGATACTCGCTCTGAGTATAATGGCTTATATAACCAATTACCAATTGAAATTGGAGGAGCTCAAATTGCTAATCCATTATTAGTAGCGGAGGTCACTAAAAATAAGAGATTGACTGAAAGAAAAAGGTTAGTTGGAAACATATTTACAGAGCTTAAATTTTTAAAGGGCTTTACGTTTAAAGCAACAATTTATGGTGATTTTAATAATTATTCAAGAAGATCATATACTCCGATTATAGATATATATACTGCAGAAACTGATGAGATTGTAGAGCTTAACGGGAATCAAATTACAAGAGTTGATCAACAAACTGTAAGCACAATTAATTTTCAACAAGATTATATATTAACGTATGATAAGGAAATTAACAACCATAAATTTAACCTAACTGCTGGTTTTACAACCACCGAAACAAAAATTGAGCAGCTCAGTGGGTCAGTAGAACATGATCCAAGTGTAGGTCTAATTCCAGATGATGAAAGATTTTGGTATGTTGGTGTTTTTCCATATGGAGACCCAGAAACGAGAATAGCAGATTCTAACCAATTTGATCGCGCAACATCTTCATTTCTAGGGCGTTTGCTTTATAGTTATGATGAGAAATACTTGTTAAATGCTTCTTACAGAAGAGATGCTACATCACAATTAGCCCCAGATAATCGCGCGCAAGATTTCTGGTCTTTAGGAGGGGCTTGGATAGTTACAAATGAAAATTTTATGGATAATTTTAATGCCTTAAACTTTTTAAAAATAAAAGGTTCAATAGGTCAATTAGGAAATCAATTTGTCCCAGTAAGCTATCCTTACTACCCCGGTGTAGATGAAGGCGCAACTGCAATTTTTGGTGGTGATGTTGTTCCTGGATATATACAAAGATTTGAAGAAAATCCCGATTTAAAATGGGAAACTGTAAAATCATGGGAAGTAGGTTTTGAGTCTACATGGCTAGATAACAGATTAAATTTTAATGCTACTTATTATAATAAAGATACTGAAGACTTATTGGTGTTTATAGATACTGGAACCGCAGAATTTTTTGATAACGCAGGTGAAATTAATAACAAGGGATTTGAGTTTGATGTGTCTTGGAATGATGAAATAAGTGAAAATTTTAAATACTCTATAGGAGGAAACATAACAACCACTAAAAACGAAGTAATTTCTGTTTATGAAGATGGTTTTAGAATTTTTGATGGACCATCAGTTACTGAAGCAGGATTACCAATAGGATACTTTTATGGTTATGAAGTTGAAGGTATATACCAAACTTATGCAGATATAGCAGAACATGAACCCGTATCAGATGATTTAGGAGCGTTTGATGTAGGAGATTTTAAGTATAGAGATGTAAATGGAGATGGAGAAATTACTGCCGATGATAGAACGATGATAGGTAATCCAACGCCAGATTTTACGTATGGTATTTTCACTAATGTGGAATACAAAAACTTTTTCTTAAATATGGATTTTCAAGGAGTTTATGGCAATGAAATATTTAGAAACTGGGGGAATGGCAGTTCATTTGCTCAATTTAATTTTAGAGGCGCTAGAGAAGGACGATGGACTGGACAAGGTACATCTAATTTTGAACCAAGACTAAGTAATATTTCAGGCTATAATAGATTGAACTCTTCTTATATGATTGAAGATGGAAGTTATTTCAGGATTCGAAATATACAATTAGGATATAATTTCAAACCATCTAGCATAAAAGGGGTTGAGTTTAAACAAATGAAGTTATATGTAAACCTGCAAAATGTGTATACTTGGAGTCATAATTCAGGCTTTACACCAGAGGCAGGAGGTTCACCAACGCAATTTGGAGTTGATGCTGGCGGATATCCCTTGCCAATTATTTCAACATTAGGTTTTAGTTTAACATTTTAAAAATAATCAAGATGAAAAAATATATAAAGATATTATTTATAACTATTTTAGGATTAAGTTTTTGGTCTTGTGGTGATGAGTTTTTAGATAGATTGCCTGAAGGTGAAGTTGCAAATCCAGAAGAACTTGGTGTGGGAGGTTTAGAAGCACAGGTTTTTGGTATTTATTCACTTTTAAGATCAACAAACGTTGGAAGTTGGCAACGCCATTGGTTTGGAAGTATTAGATCTGATGATGCAGAAAAAGGAAGTACAACTGCAGATTCTGCCACAAATGGTTCTGCATTTAACGATTTTCAGTATGCTGCAAGTAATGGCTTGAGTACAGGCTGGTGGGATGCGCATTACGAGGTGATTTTTGCTTGTAACGAAGTGATTAACATAGTGGTTGATGATCAATTAACAGATGAAGGGTCATTAATTAACGAAGCAGAGGCAAGGGCTATGCGTGCTTTAATGTATTTTGAATTAAGAAGAGATTACGGTGAAGTACCAATAATAACAGCAACAATTGATGAAATTGAAGATGCCATTGCGGCAAAATCATCGGTGGCAGATATAGATGCTTTAATTATTAGTGATTTAGAAATTGCAATTGAGCAATTGCCAAGTAATTGGACAACGCATCCAGGGAGATCAACTTCTGGTTTTGCAAACTCTCTTTTGGCTAAACTTTACTTATATCAAGAAGATTGGACGAATGCTTTAGCAAAATGTACAGAAGTTATTAACTCTGGAGCATATAGCTTGCATTCTAGTTTAGAAGAACTATTTGAATTTGAAGGAGATACAGGTGTTGAATCTGTGTTTGAAATTCAACAATTAGTCACAAGTAATGGAGAAAGATATGCTAATATTTATTTTGTATCTCAAGGCGTTAGAGGAACAGGTGATTGGAATTTAGGTTGGGGCTTTAACGTCCCAAATCAAGGATTAGTAGATGCATTTGAAGCTGGTGATTTAAGATTTGACAACACAATTCTGATTTCAGGGGAAGATGATGGCGGTTTTGGTGGTGGAACCTTACCAGAATCACCACCTTTAGCGCAACCTTATTGGAACAAAAAGGCTTACACTAAAGCGGCAAGAAGAGTTGAGTTTGGGACAAATGCCAATCGCTGGGAAAACATTAAAATTATACGCTACGCAGATGTTATTCTGATGGCTGCAGAATCTGCGAATGAACTTGGACAAACAGCCGATGCAATAAATTACATAAACCAGATTAGATCTAGAGCAGGTTTGGGTAATACAACAGCGGCTTCACAATCAGAAATAAGAGATGCTATAAAACAAGAACGAAGAGTAGAGTTTGCATTAGAGGAGTCTAGATTTTATGATTTAGTACGCTGGGGAGATGCTTTATCTACATTAGGTTCTCTGGGTTACGAAGATCGTCATGCACTGTATCCAATACCTCAAGATGCTATTGATCAGGCTGGAGGGTTATTAGTTCAAAACCCAGATTATTAATAAAATTAAAATCAAAAAAAAATGAAAAATAATAAATTAACATATCTTATAATTTTGGTTGCTTTGTTATTTCAAGCATGCCAAGATTTAAATCATCCTGAATTAGGAGATTTTCCATTAGACCCTCCAGTTATAACATTGTTTACACCAAACCTTAGTGGAACAACTTCAATACAGACGCCAGGAGAAACAGGTTCTGTGACTTTTAAATTTGATGTTACTGATGATCTCGGTCTCTCCAATATTTCTTTAAATTTAAATGGAGCAGAAATCTATAGTATCAGTGATTTTACTGATAATATGAGTTTTAGTTTAGACGAATTTGTTTATGATGATGTTCCCCTAGGAAGTCATACTGTTGAATTGGTTGCAACCGATACAGATTCTAACGAAACAATTATATCAACAACTTTAGAAATTATAGAACAATTATATTCTCCATTGTTTGATGGCGAATTCTTCTACATGCCTTTTGAAAATGATTATGAAGATTTAGTTTCGGCTTCATCAGCTGTAAGTGTAGGTTCACCAACATTTTCAGGAGACCCTTTTTTAGGTGTTGAAGCTTTTTCTGCGCCTACAGATTCTTACATTAACTTCCCTATTAACCAATTAACAGAAGCTTTAGGAGCTGAATTTAGCGGTGCTTTTTGGTACAAAGCAAGTGGTGATCCAGATAGAGCAGGAATTATTGTAGTGGGTGATGATGCAGATGATCGTCGCCAAGGATTCAGACTATTTAGAGAAGGAAGTGATACAGCACAAACCATTAAAATGAATGTTGGTACTGGTACTGGCGAAAGCTGGAATAATGGAGGTGTTATTGATGTAACTGCTGGTGAGTGGGTACATGTAGCATTTACAATTGCTCCAACAGAAACAAAAATTTATCTTAACGGAACTTTAGTAAATACTGCCACACCTGCAGGAGCAATAGATTGGACAAATTGTGAAAATATAACCATTGGTGCTGGAGGTGCAACCTTTAGCTATTGGGGTCATAACTCTGATACCGGAAGTTCTTTAGACGAATTGCGTTTCTTTAATAAAGCACTTGCTCAAAGAGATGTAAATGCAATGATTGCACAAGGCAGTAAGGTATTTAATATGGCATTCGATGGTGATTATCAAGAAGGTATGAGCGGAACAGACGCCACAACAGTTGGAACCCCAGGTTTTGCTGGTGAAGCTTATGCAGGCTCTGACGCTTTTAAAAGTGCTACAGATTCATATATTACCTTCCCTTTAGCAACAATTGGTTTAGGAACTGAGTTTAGTGCAGCTTTCCGTTATAAAGTAAATGCTAGTCCTGATAGATCGGGATTAATCGTGGTAGGAGATGATGCAGATGATCGCCGTCAAGGATTCCGATTGTTTAGAGAAGGAAGTGATACAGAACAAACAATTAAATTGAATGTAGGAACTGGAACTGGTGAAACTTGGAACAATGGTGGTGTTATTGATGTAACTGCTGGCGAATGGGTTCATGTTGCATTTACGGTTTCAGAGACAGAAACGAAAGTTTATTTAGATGGCGTTTTAGTAAATACTGGAACAATGGCTGGTCCAATCGATTTTACAGGTTGTACAGATCTTGTTATTGGATCAGGTGGACCAACTTTTAGCTATTGGGGTCACTTATCTGACGAGAGTCCAATGGACGAATTACAATTCTTTAATAAAGAGTTATCAGAAGAAGAGATACAGTCAATGCAATAGCAGCGATTATATTCATGCTTTTATAAATTATAAAGGCTGGTTTCTAAGGCAACGTAGAAATCAGTCTTTTTTCAAAAAACTTCAATAAATTTATTGAAGCTGGGAATTTTTATGGTCTTAACCATTGTTTAAGATATAAAAACAAGCACAAATAATATTCAACTTATATATAATATCATACTTTAAAATTTAAAAGCGACATAAATGAATATAAAAAATAAATCCGTTTTTTGGTTACTAGTTGTTGTAAGCTTAAGCTTCGGTTGTAAGAATAAAAAAGTAGATAATAAAGAGGTTACAAGTTTAACTATAAATGAAAATCATTTACTTTCAGAAGCCAACCTTCTCGATTTAGTGCAAAAGCAAACCTTCAATTATTTTTGGGATGGTGCCGAACCAAATTCAGGTTTAGCTCCAGAACGTTTGCATATGGATGATATCTATCCTACCTCTCCAAAACATACAGTAACAATTGGAGGTACAGGTTTTGGGATGATGGCTATTTTAGTTGGTGTAAAGCGAGGTTTTATAACTAAAGAACAAGCATTTAACCGTTTTGTTAAAATGGTAGATTTCCTTGAAAAAGCAGATAGATATCATGGTGTATGGCCACATTGGTTAGACGGACAAACGGGTAAGATGATGCCATTCAGTAAAAAAGATAATGGAGGAGACTTGGTGGAAACCGCTTTTTTAATTCAGGGTATGTTAACAGTAGCTGAGTATTTCAAAAATGGCAATGAAGAAGAACAAAAATTAGTAGAAAAAATTGATAAACTTTGGAAGGAAGTTGAGTGGGATTGGTACACAAAAGGTGAAGATGTACTTTACTGGCATTGGTCGCCTGAGTATGAATGGGATATGAATTTTCCAGTAGGAGGCTATAACGAATGTTTAATCATGTACGTTCTGGCTGCGGCATCACCTACACATCCTGTAAGTGCCGATGTTTATCACAAAGGGTGGGCTAGAAATGGAGATATTGTTTCGAACGAAAAATATTATGATGAGGATTTAATTTTAGATTATTACGAACACGATAAATCACCTATAGGTCCTATGTTTTGGGCGCATTATTCTTATACTGGATTAAATCCAAAAGGCTTATCTGATAAATATGCCGATTATTGGAAGTTATTGGAGAATCATGCAAAAATTCATCATAAACATTCCATAGAAAACCCTCACAATTACAAAGGGTATGGTGACAGCATTTGGGGGTTAACCTCTAGTTACTCTGTCAAAGGTTATAAAGGCCACAGACCAGATAAGGATTTAGGGGTGGTGTCTCCTACAGCTGCGTTATCATCTTTTCCTTATACACCAAAAGCAAGCATGAAAATGCTTAAAAAGCTTTATAAAGATCACGACAGTTTAATTGGTAAATACGGCCCATATGACGCGTTTAGTTTTGAACATAATTGGTACACACCACGATATTTGGCTATAGACCAAGGCCCCATTCCTGTAATGATTGAAAACTACCGCTCTGGTATGCTATGGAAATTATTTATGCAGAACAAAGATGTAAAAAACGGATTAAAAAAGTTAGAATTTGAAGTCTCTGAAGAGAAATAAAATATTAGGATTAATTGTATTTATAACCTTGTTAATTAATTGTGGTGGAAAAGATGATTCGGTCAGCATACCACCATCTATTGAAGAGCTATCCTTATCCTATATTCGTTTAGACGATCAATCGCTTTTTAATAATCCAACAATAAAACTAGGAACTCAAATTTTTATAGGATTCAATAAAGCGGTAAACCCAACGTCAACAGCATTTTTGTTCACTCAAGGTTCAATTAATGCGCCATTTGTAATAAAGCAAGGAGAAAGTAACACAGAATTAATACTCACACCAAACAATGCATTAGAAGAAGGTGTAAGTTATACTTTAACAATTACAAACTCATTTATAGCAAACGATGGCTCTACATACAACGGTAGTTCTTTTCCGTTTAAAATTGAAAGTATTCCATTAACTATTGAAAATGCAACTGTAGATGGAGCAAACCTTGAATTATCAACTCCAAATCAAGATATTGCACTTTTGCCAAAATTTAAATTTACATTTTCTCATCCTGTTACCGAGACAGAATTACAATCAAACTTGCAATTTTCCCCATCCACAAATTTTACAATAAGTCAAATAGATGCAAATACAATAGAAGTAATACCATCTACTGCGTTAACTTATTGGAAAAACTACCAACTTAAAATAAATAGTAGTTTAGGTGCCACTGTGGGACGTGATTTTAACACATCGACATACGATTTATTTACAATCCACGATTTAATAGATAAATTCCCTATAATTTCAGATGAGGAACTGTTAACCAAAATTCAAAAAGAAACCTTTAAATATTTTTGGGAATTAGGGCATCCAATTTCAGGAATGGCATTAGAACGAAATACCAGCAGTAATGTAGTTACAACAGGAGGTACAGGGTTTGGCCTAATGGCAATGATTGTTGCTGCAGAACGTGGTTTTATAACGCGAGCTGAAGCTATAAATCGTTGGCAGACAATCGTAGGTTTTTTGGAAACTGCAGATCGTTTTCATGGTGTTTGGCCACATTGGTTAAATGGGAATACAGGAGTAGTACAACCTTTTTCTGCACAAGATGATGGAGCCGATTTAGTAGAAACAGCTTTTCTTATTCAAGGACTATTGGCGGTTAGAGAATACTTAAATGATAATGATGTACAAGAGGCAGCAATTATTGATAAAATAACACAACTTTGGGAAGAAGTTGAATGGACTTGGTTTACTAAAGGAGATGAAGATGTACTCTATTGGCATTGGTCGCCAAACCATGGTTGGGATATCAATTTAAAAATTCAAGGACATAACGAAACACAAATCATTTATGTTCTTGCAGCAGCTTCGCCAACTTATCCTATTGACGCAGATGTTTATACAAACGGCTATACAAGTAATGGAAGTTTTAAAAATGGAAATAGTTATTACAATTATAATTTACCAGTTGGCCCTAATAAAGGTGGTCCTTTGTTCTTTTCTCATTATTCATATTTAGCTTTAGATCCACGTAACCTACAAGATGCCTATGTAAATTATTGGACGCAAAATGTTAATCATTCAAAGATTAATTATTCCTATTGTGTAGATAATCCAGAAAATTATATTGGATATTCAGCACAGTGTTGGGGCTTAACAGCAAGCGATAATCATGAAGGTTATTCGGCACATAGCCCTACCAACGATAAAGGCGTAATTACACCAACTGCAGCCATTTCTGCATTGCCATATGCACCAGACGAATCAATGGAAGCAATAAAATACTTTTATTACAAAATTGGCGATCGAATTTTAGGAGATTATGGGTTTATAGATGCATTTAACCCAACAGAAGAGTGGTATGCAACATCCTATTTAGCAATCGATCAAGGTCCGCAAATAGTAATGATTGAAAACTATAGAACACAATTGCTATGGAATTTATTTATGCAAATTGATGAGGTACAAAACGGATTAGATAATTTAGGATTTACCTATTAAACTTTTTAGATTAAGATGAAAAACAAACTTAGCTTATTAATCTTGTTTTGCGTAAACAGCATATTTGCACAGGATTTAGATAAATTATTTGAAAAGAAAACTTTTGTTCAAGGTTCTAATACCTTGCAATACCGAATTATGTTTCCAAAGGATTTTGATGAATCCAAACAATATCCGTTAGTGTTGTTCCTTCATGGTGCTGGCGAAAGAGGTAACAATAATGAAACACAATTGGTACATGGAAGTACTTTATTTGCTAATGAAAAAAACAGAAATGATTTTCCGGCAATAGTCATTTTTCCACAATGTCCTAAAGATGATTATTGGTCTAATGTAAAAGTAGTTCACTCTAAAAAAGGGGTAGAAAAGTTCAAATATCAAAAAAGGGGAAAACCAACTAAATCTATGGAACTAGTTTTAAAACTAATTGATGACATGCTTGATAAACCCTACGTGAAAAAAAGTCAAATTTATGTTGGTGGACTCTCTATGGGCGGTATGGGAACCTTTGATATTTTAAAAAGGAGACCTAATATGTTTGCTGCTGCTTTTCCCATTTGCGGAGGTGGAAACCCAAAATCTGTTAAAAAATATGCTAACAATGTTTCTTTTTGGGTATTTCATGGCGGAAAAGACGATGTAGTACACCCCTATTTTTCTTTAAATATGGTAACTGCACTTCAAGCAAAAGAAGCCGATGTTAAGTTAACATATTTTGAAAATTCTAATCACAATAGTTGGGATGCTACATTTGCCGAACCGAAATTACTGCCTTGGCTATTCTCTAACTCAAAAACATTAAAAAATGAATAAAAAGCTAACCAAAATCGCTCTTCTTATAGCTATAACAGCTGTTTTTAGTTGTAAAACAGATTCAAAAAATAGCATTACTAATTCTGAAGAAACACCCTATGATACTAAGGTAGATTCCTTAATGAGTTTAATGACCTTACAAGAAAAAATAGGGCAAACTGTTATGTATAGTGGAGGCTGGAGTGTAACAGGTCCGGTAGTTAGTTCCAATAACTTAAAGTTTATTAAAGAAGGTAATATTGGAGCCATGTTAAATGTATATTCAGTAAAAGGAACAAGAGATCTACAAAAAATAGCTGTTGAAGAAACCCGTTTAGGCATTCCATTACTATTTGGATATGATGTTATACACGGGTTTAAAACTATTTTTCCTATCAATTTAGGATTAGCAGCAAGTTGGGATTTAGAGGATATAGAAAAAGGCTCAAGAATTGCCGCAGAAGAAGCTTCTGCAGAAGGCATACATTGGACCTTTGCCCCAATGGTAGATATTGCAAGAGACCCGCGTTGGGGACGAATTTCAGAAGGATCAGGAGAAGATGTGTATTTAGGAAGCGAAATTTCAAAAGCTTATGTAAAAGGGTTTCAAGGAGATGATTTATCTAAGCACAATACCATTTTAGCATGTGCAAAACACTTTGTAGGTTATGGAGCAGCTCAAGCGGGTCGTGATTATCACACTGTAAACATGGGACAAGATGAACTTAGGAATGTGTATTTACCTCCTTTTAAAGCTGCTGTAGATGCTGGAGTTGAAACGTTTATGACTGCCTTTAATGAAATAAATGGTATTCCTGCTACAGGAAATAAATTCATTTTTAACGATATTTTACGTGACGAATGGGGCTTTAACGGTTTTGTAGTGACCGATTATACTGCAATAAATGAAATGGTTGAACATGGTTTTGCTGAAAATGAAAAACATGCAACAGAACTAGCTATTAAAGCAGGAATTGACCAAGATATGATGAGTAGTGCTAATCGTTTATATCTTGAAGAATTAGTAAATGAAGGAAAAGTAGATGTAACCTTAATTAACCAAGCTTGTCGAAGAATCCTTTTGGCTAAATACAAATTAGGGTTATTTGACAATCCATATAAATATTGTGATGAACAACGGGAAAAAGAAGTTGTTTACAAACCAGAATTTTTAGAAGCTGCACGAAAATCTGCTGCAATGTCCTCAGTATTATTAAAAAATGAAGACCACACACTGCCATTAAACAAAGATCAAACCATTGCATTAATAGGTCCTTTGGTAAAAGACAAAGAAAATATCTTAGGAAATTGGGCAGCAGCAGGAGATAGAAAAGGAAAAGCCATAAGTGTTTACCAAGGTGTACAAGAATATGTAAACGATTCTAAAATTCTTTTTGCTAAAGGTTGCGAAATTGAAGGAGAAGATAAAAGTGGTTTTAATCAGGCAATTAATGTTGCTAAAAAGGCTGATAAAATTGTGATGGTTCTGGGAGAAGATTATGATATGAGTGGTGAAGCAGCTTGTAGAACTAACATTAAACTTCCTGGACGTCAAACCGATTTAATTAAGGCTATTAGAAAAGCAGTACCTAACAAGAAAATTGTTTTGGTGTTGATGAATGGTCGCCCATTAGATTTATCTGAAGAAGATACTTTGGCAGATGCTATTTTAGAAACTTGGTTCCCAGGAACAAGTGGCGGTTATGGTGTAGCAGATGTAATGTTTGGCACTTATAATCCTTCTGGCAAATTACCAGTAACATTTCCAAGAACTATTGGACAAATTCCTATTTATTATAACATGAAGAACACAGGTAGACCAATTCCACCTGATAACCCAAAAGAAGATTACAAATCTAATTATATAGATGTGCCAAATACACCATTATATGTTTTCGGCCATGGGTTAAGCTATACTACATTTGATTATTCAGATATTGAATTATCTGCGCCTACCATTGGTTTTTCAGATACATTGTCGGCATCTGCCACAATTACAAATACAGGAAATTATGATGGATACGAAGTGGTACAATTGTATGTACACGATAAGGTAGGGAGTCTTACACGACCTGTAAAAGAACTCAAAGGTTTCAAAAAAGTATTCCTTAAAAAAGGAGAAAGTAAAACGGTAAACTTTAATATAACCATCGAAGACCTAAAGTATTACAATGCCGACATGGAATTTGATGTTGAGCCCGGAGAGTTTGAAATAGCCATTAAAGGCACTTCAGATTTTGATTTTAAGCACACATTTACGTTAGAATAGTTAATAGCAAAAACCTGCAAGGTTATAAAAACCTTGGAGGTTTAAATAATTTTTTTCACGCTTTAAAATGAACAAGATATTTAAATATGGATTTATTGTTTTTGTTTTGATATGGGGTTTTTCTTCGATTGAAATAAAAGCCCAAACGGTTACCATAAATTCTGGGTGGCAATTTGTTTTGGGTGAAAAAACTTCTGAAAACCATAAAATTGTCAATATTCCGCATACTTGGAATAAAGATGATGCTTTTGATGATGAAAAAGGATACCACAGAGGTATTGGTTGGTATAAAAAGCAACTATTTTTTTCAAAAAAGCAAAAAGACTTAATTCATTATTTACACTTTAAAGGAGCCAATCAAGAAACTGATGTGTATGTAAATGGACATCACGTAGGAAACCATAAAGGAGGTTATACCGCCTTTAATTTTAATATTTCGGAATGGGTTAATTATGGTTCATATAACTTAATTGAAGTAAAAGTTGATAATAGCCCTAACAAGAATATTCCGCCATTAGATGCCGACTTTACCTTTTATGGAGGTATTTATCGTGATGTACAACTTATATCAAAACCAAAACAACACATTTCTTTATCAGATTTTGCGTCAGATGGTTTCTATGTCGATTATTATCATGTTTCAGAAGAAAAGGCTGGTGTTGAAATTAAAATTTTGGTTAACAATTTTGAAGATAAACCTATAAATACTCGTATTAAAGTTACTATTCTTGATGCAGAAAATAAACCTGTATTTGATAAGAAATTAAACTTAAAAAACAGTGCAAAAGCTTCTGAGGCAATAAACATTAAATTTTCAGAACTGTACAATCCCAAATTATGGTCACCAGCATCACCATATTTATACAAGTTACATCTTCAATTGTTAGATGAAAAAGAAACTGTTTTAGATGAAAGACATCAGAATATAGCATTCCGTTGGGTAAGCGTCGATGCTGACAAAGGCTTTTTTTTAAATGATAAACCTATTAAACTTATTGGTGTAAATCGCCATCAAGATTATGAAAACTATGGCAATGCAGTACCTATTGAACTGCAAAAAAAAGATATTCACTTGATAAAAAAAATGAGAGCTAATGTTTTAAGAAATGCCCATTACCCACAATCTCGTGAGCTATATGATTTATGTGATAAACTTGGAATTTTAGTTTGGACAGAAATACCCATTGTAAATAAAGTAACAGATACAAAAGATTTTTTTGAAGTTTGCCATACTATGCAAAAAGAGCATATAAAACAGTACTACAACCACCCTTCTGTAGTCATGTTTGGTTACATGAACGAGATATATTTAAGATTGGCTTTTGATAATAAATCTTCTGAAATTGAAAAAGAAAATCAGAAAAAATCGGCATATAAATTAGCAACACAACTAGAAGAATTAACACGAAAATTAGCGCCCAATCACATTACGGTAATGGCAGGGCATTTAAATGAATTATATAATGAAACTGGTATTGCTGATTTACCCATGCTTTTTGGTTGGAATTTATATTTTGGTTGGTATGATAAGGACATTCCGGATTTAGGAATATTTTTAGATGAACAACACAAAAAACACCCAAAAAGGTCTTTATTGTTATCGGAATATGGTCCAGGAGCCGATATTAGAATTTTCACCAAAACACCAAAGAAGTTTGATTTTTCAGTTGAATATCAAGCAAAATTGCATCAATCATATTATCAACAAATAACAGATAGAGCTTATATGACAGGAATGACCGCTTGGAATTTTACCGATTTTGGTTCAGAATTTCGTGGTGATGCCATTCCGCATGTAAATCAAAAAGGATTACTACTATATAATAGAGAACCAAAAGAAATTTATCATTGGTACAAAGCTGTTCTCAATAACGAAAAACCATTTGCTCATATAGCTATTTCGTATTTAGATAAGCTAACATTATTCGGCAATAATACGTATCCCATTCAATTATACGCTAATCAAAATACAGCAGAAATATATTTAAATAATGAAAAACTTACAGCCGTTTCTTTTAAAAATGGTGTAGCCAATCTGCAAATACCATTTAAAAATGGTTTAAACACAATCAAGTTGATATCAGACATGGTTTCTGATGAAAAAACAATTAATGTTTTAAAAATTAACAGTTTAGACTTTGAATCATTTAGTCGCTTTGGAATTAATATAGGATCTCATTTCTATTTCAAAGACAAAACACATCAAATTACATTTGTTCCAGACCAACCTTATAAAAAGGGATTGTTTGGTTATGTTAATGGAGAAAGTTACCAGTTAAACAAAGATAAACATCAAGGTATTCCATATAACATCAGAAATACCAATTCCGACCCTTTGTTTCAAACCATGTTAGAAGGTTGTACCAATTATAAATTAGACATCCCAAAAGGACATTATAAAGTAACATTGTTTTTTGTTGAACCTAAAATAAAACCTTCAGAAAACATCTATAATTTGAAGAATGATAATCAAATTTCAAATAACGATAAACCTCAGCGCATTTTCGATGTGTTTTTAAACAAAACCTGTATTCAAAGCCATTTTAATTTAGCAGAACAGTTTCCAGAAAAATATGGTATTCAAAAAGAAACTTTAGTAAAAGTTAAAGACAATGAAGGACTAACTATAACACTAAAACCTATTGAAGGTAAACCTGTGATAAGCGGTATTTTAATTGAAAAGATGAACTAAATGAAACATACTCTTTTTATCGTTGCTTTTTTAGTGAATACTTTTATGTTTTCTCAAAACATGAAAACTTATGTCTATAGTATAAAAGGTTCAGACACTTTAAAATTGGATGTTTATACCCCTAAAAACATAAAAACAAATGACAGCTTACCTGTAGTTTTGTGGATGCATGGAGGTGGTTTTTCAGGAGGAAATAGAAATAACCCTGATGAAGTTAAACTAATGAAATATTTAACTCAAAAAGGATTCATTGGCATTTCTATTTCATACAGATTATTATTAAAAGATTCAAAAACAGGCTCAGGATGTGAGTGTCCTAAGACCTTCAAACTAGATATTTTTAGACAAGCAGCAATTGACTATTTAGATGCAGCAAAATATATTGTTCAAAATAAAACCAAGCTTCAAATAGATCCAACACACATTATCGCTGGAGGCAGTAGTGCCGGAGCAGAAGGTGTTTTGAACGCAGTATATCTAAAACATTTTTTTGTTGATGATGCTTCAAAATACGAAAATGCAAATTTTGCAGGGATAATATCTTTAGCTGGGGCTTTGGTAAATGCAAATTACATTTCAGAAGAGAATGCTATACCAACTGTATTGTTTCACGGTACCGACGATAACTTAGTGCCTATTGGTAAAGCACCTCATCATTATTGTAAACCCGACCAGTTAGGGTACATGATTTTAGAAGGTTCTGATATTATTGCAAACAAACTACATGAGTTACATACGCCTTACTATTTACATAAGGTAGTGGGTGGCAGACATGAATTGTGCCAAATTCCGTTCTCAAAATTAGACGAGATTCTCGATTTTTTTAATAAGACTATAACCGATAAAGAAATTATCCAGACGAAACACATTATTCAAAAAAAATGATGAAAAATATATGTTACATTTTACTTTTTACTTTAATTTTTCAATCCTGTAAAGAAGAAAAAAAAGAAGTTAAAACTGATAAAACACAAAGACCAAATATTGTTTTTATTATGGCAGATGACCATGCTGCCCAGGCCATTAGTGCTTATGGACACCCTATTAGTCAATTAGCACCAACACCTAATGTTGATAGGTTAGCAGATGAAGGCACCATTTTTAAAAATAACTTTTGTACCAATTCTATTTGTGGCCCAAGCAGAGCGGTTATTTTAACAGGCAAACACAGTCATATTAACGGTTTTAGAATGAACGGAGATCGCTTTGATGGCAACCAACAAACATTTCCAAAATTATTACAAAAAGCAGGCTATAAAACCGCCATGTTTGGTAAGTGGCATTTACATGGCCTTCCGCAAGGATTTGATTATTGGAACATGATACAAGATCAAGGCAATTATTATAATCCGAATTTTATAACAGTAAACCAAGACACTAAAAAAGTAGATACGACCATGGTTATGGGTTACGCTACAGATATTGTAACCGAAGATGCCATTCGCTATTTAGATGAAATTAAAGATAATGAGCAACCGTTTATGCTAATGGTTCAACACAAGGCACCTCATAGAAACTGGATGCCGGCTTTAAGGCATACAAATAAATACGATAATGTAAAGTTTCCTGTTCCAGATACCTATTTTACCGACCATCAAGGGTCAACAGCTTCAAAAGAACAACTGCAAACCGTCTATATAGATATGTACGAGGGACATGATTTAAAAATGACTAAAAAGAAAGGCAGTCCAGAATTGGCACATAACCCATGGAAAACAGATTTTGAACGTATGACTCCCGAGCAGCGTGCTACTTGGAATAAGGCTTATCAAGCTAAAAATGATGCATTTCATGATGCAAATTTGTCTGGTAAAGATTTAGATTTATGGAAATTGCAACGCTATTTACAAGATTATTTGGCAACCATAGCCGCAGTTGATGAAGGCGTTGGAAGAATTTTGGATTATTTAAAAGAAAACAATTTAGAAGAAAATACTATTGTGGTTTACACCACAGATCAAGGATTTTATTTAGGCGAAAAAGGTTGGTTCGATAAGCGTTATATGTATGAAGAGTCCCTTTCAATGCCAATGCTAATGAAATATCCGAAAGAAATTAAAGCAGGAACAGAAGTTACTGCATTAACCCAAAATTTAGATTTTGCTGAAACTTTTTTAGATTTTGCTGGAGTACAAATTCCAGAAGATATGCAAGGAAAATCCCTAAAGCCACTTATAACTAATCAAATAACAGATGATGATTTTCGGGATGCCATCTATTATCATTATTACGATTTCCCAGCATTTCATATGGTAAAAAAAATGAATGGTGTTCGTACAAAAAGATATAAATTAATTCATGCATTTGATGATATTGATGAATGGGAATTATACGATTTAAAGAAAGACCCTAGTGAGATTAATAATTTAATTAATGATGAAAGCTATGATGAGATCGAAGCAAAACTTCGTGAGCGGTTAAAGCAATTACAAGAAGAATACGAAGTTACCGATAAAGAATTTGAACAGGCCGATAAAGAAAAAATAAAACGAGCTTATAAAAGTTTTGAAAGATTAAGAGGCAAACCTATAAAAGCTTATGAACATTAGAAGCATTTTATGAGGAAGTATATCACACTAATATATGTTTTTATAATACTTTTTTTAATGGCATGTACATTAAAAAAAGCGCATACTAAAACAGTTTTATCCTCTCCGGATAAAAATATAGAAGTTCAATTTTTTCTATCTGAAAAAGGAGAACCCCATTATATAGTTAATTATAAAAACGAAAAGATAATTGACACATCTAAAATGGGTTTTCAGCTAAAAGACGCTCCACATTTAAAGCTCAATTTCGAAATCACAGACACAGAGATGTCTTCAATTGATAAAACATGGAATATGATTTGGGGAGAAGATGCTCAGGTTAAAAATCATTATAATGCATTAAAAATTCAATTACAAGAGACTTCCGAGTTACAAAGAAAACTTAACATTGTGTTTAAAGTTTATGATGATGGTGTTGGGTTTCGATATGAATTTCCAAAGCAAGAAAATTTAAATGACATTATAATTACTGATGAAAACACCGAATTTAATTTAACAGAAGACCATAAGGTATGGTGGATTCCCGGAGATTGGGATATTTATGAGTATTTATATCAAACCACCCTATTTTCCGAAATAGATGCTTTAAAGCATTATCAACCGGGGACTCATTTAGGTCAGACGTATGTTCCCGAAAATGCCGTTAACACACCCGTTACCATGAAAACGGATTCGGGTATATATCTTAGTTTTCATGAAGCAGATTTAACCGATTACGCAGGTATGACTTTAACTGTCGATACTATTAATTTAAAAATGACAAGTGAATTGGTGGGTAATCGTGAAAACATCAAAGTAAAACAGCAAACGCCTTTTGAAACACCGTGGCGTACCATTCAAATAGCAGAAAAAGCAGGAGATTTAATAGAATCTAAACTCATTCTTAATTTGAATGATCCAAGCATAATTGATAATATGCCATATTTTAAACCTAAAAAGTATTCTGGTATTTGGTGGGATATGCATATTGGCACTGGAAGTTGGGATTACTCTGGTAAAAATCATGCAGCAAACACCAAATATGCCAAGAAGTTAATCGATTTTTCTTCAGAACATAATATTGAGGGCATACTAGTTGAAGGTTGGAATATTGGCTGGGAAAAATGGTGGAATAAGAAGACTAAAAAAGTGCATTTTGATTTTGTAACTCCTTATCCAGATTACGATTTAGAAGAGATAATACGTTACGGAAAATCAAAAGATGTAGAACTAATAATGCATCATGAGACTTCGGCAGATATTCTGCTATATGAAAAGCAAATGGATACCGCTTTTGCATTGATGAAATCGTTGGGTATTCATTCCGTTAAAACAGGTTATGTAGGTAGTGTAATTCCAGAAGGTGAATACCATCATGGACAATATATGGTTAACCATTATCAAAAAGTGTTAGAAACAGGTTTGAAAAACCAAGTGGCGATAAATGCACACGAACCAATTAAAGCCACAGGGAAACGACGTACTTATCCAGTTGCTATTGCTCGTGAAGGGGTTCGAGGTCAAGAATATAATGCGTGGTCTAAAGACGGTGGAAATCCGCCAGAACATTTAACCATAGTGCCTTTTACTAGAATGTTAGGAGGCCCCATAGATTACACACCGGGTATTTTTAATACATCCTTAAAACCTTATAGACCAGAAAACCAAGTAAACACTACATTGGCGCATCAATTGGCATTATATGTCGTATTGTATAGTCCGGTACAAATGGTACCAGATTTAATGACCCATTATAACGGGCATCCTGCTATGCAGTTTATAAAAGATGTTGGAGTAGATTGGAAGCAATCAAAAGTTTTAGATGGTGAAATTGGCGAATTCATTATAATGGTTCGGCAAGAAAAAAGTACAGAAAATTGGTTTTTAGGAGCTATTACTGATGAAAACAAACGCTCTGTAAAGGTGAAACTCGATTTTTTAAATGATGGTGACATCTATATTGCAAAACTTTATAAAGACGCTCCCGGTTCTCATTATATAAACAACCCGGAAACTTTTGTTATTGAAGAAAAAGAAGTAAACAAAAACACCATTTTAAACCTTAATTTAGTAGAAGGTGGTGGATGTGCTATTTCACTACATTTAAAAAAATAACATATGCAAAAATTAAATTATTTACTGATATTGTTTTTCTGCTTCGGGTTCGTATTTGGACAAAAAACCACCAATATAATGACCTACAATATTAAGTTAGACTACCCAAAAGAAGGCGATAATAGTTGGGTTAATAGAAAAAGTGACCTTGTAGATCAAATCAATTTTTACGAACCAGATATATTTGGTGTTCAGGAGGCTTTGCCTAACCAAATGAAATATTTGGATAGTACACTTGTAGATTTTGCGTATATAGGTGTTGGTCGCGACGATGGAAAGAACCTAGGTGAATACTCTGCTATTTTTTATAACAAAAAACAATTTAAAGTTATTGATAGCGGCACATTTTGGCTATCTGAAACACCAGACAAGGTATCCATGGGGTGGGATGCGGTTTGTAACCGTGTTTGTACTTATGCCCTTTTCGAAAATAAAAACACAAAGCAACAATTATGGGTGTTCAATACACATTTTGACCACGTTGGAAACGTAGCAAAAAAAGAGAGTCCAAAACTTATTCTAAAAAAAATAAAATCACTTAACGATGCGGGTTTACCTGCAATCTTAATGGGGGATTTTAATCTTGAACCAGAAACTGAAAACATCAAATCATTCTACTTCTACTTCAACGATTCAAAAACAGTTTCTAAAACATCCCCCTTTGGACCAAAAGGCACTTTTAATGGGTTTCGTTTTGATAAACCGGTAACCCGAAGAATCGATTATATTTTTGTGAGCAAAGGCGATTTTAACGTTAAAAAATATGCCGTATTGAGCGACCCTAAAAATTGTAAATACCCTTCAGATCATTTACCTGTTTATATAAAGGTGCAACTAACTAAAATTAAATAAGAATTATGAATAAAAAGACCTATTTATTACTTATTACTGCTGTGTCTGCATTAGGCGGATTATTATTTGGTTATGACACGGGTGTTATTAACGGAACTCAATTTTATTTAAGCAAGTACTTTGATTTAGACGCTACCTTAAAAGGCTGGGTGGTAGGTAGTGCCTTGCTAGGTTGTTTGGTTGGAGCCATTATAGCCGGTCCCCTAAGTATCAAGGTAGGTAGAAAAAAATCTTTGATTTTCTCAGCAATTCTATTTTCAATATCTGCTTATGGTTCTGGGTTGCCATCAATATTACCAGAAACGGTTTCTATGCTTGTTGTTTTTAGAATTATTGGCGGTTTAGGCATAGGGATTGCTTCTATGAACGCGCCTATGTACATTGCTGAAATTGCACCTAGCAACATAAGAGGTAAATTGGTTACCTATTACCAATTGGCAATAGTCGTCGGCTTTTTTTTAGTGTTTTTGGTAACGTATTTTATCGGGAATAGCCTATCTGAATTGCAAAATATAACGTTTGGATGGAAACATATGTTTTGGTCAGAATTAATCCCTAGTCTTTTATTTTTATTACTGTTATTCTTTGTCCCCAAAAGTCCGAGATGGTTAGCTTTAAAAGGAGAAGAGGACAATGCTCTAGAAATCTTAACCAAAATACATGGTTCGGAGGAAGCAAATAAAGAAATAACAGAAATAAAAAAATCCATTAAAGCAAGCAATAATATTAAAGTAAATTATTTCTCAAAAGTCATATTGGGAATCATTATTATAGGATCGACACTATCTGCATTACAACAATTTACAGGGATAAATGCCGTATTATATTATGGTGCTGATATTTTTGAAAAAGCACTGGGTTTTGGTAAGGAAGATGTTTTAGCACAACAAATACTGTTAGCATTTATTAATCTTATATTCACTTTTGTTGCCATGTTTACAGTAGATAAATTTGGAAGAAAACCATTAATATATATTGGCTCTTTAGGTATGATTATCGGTTTTTTATTATTGGGAATAACGTTGCAACAAGAATCGGTAGGCATACTATCATTATTAGGAGTATTTATTTTTATAGGTTCATTTGCGCTTTCAATGGGGCCTGTTGTATGGGTTTTGCTTTCAGAAATGTTTCCAAATAAAATACGTAGTGTAGCCATGTCGGTAGCAGTAACAGCACAATGGGCGGCAAACTATGTCGTTTCACAATCTTTTCCGATAGTAATGGATAGCGAGGTAAATAATAGTGACACTTGGAATGGATCTTTACCTTATTTTATATTTATGGTATTTATCGTCATTATTATGTTTATAACCTACAAATATATTCCTGAAACTAAAGGAAAATCTCTTGAAGAAATTGAAGGTTTTTGGAAAAAAAAGTAAAAGTTATCCTTTACTTATTGTTATTTAGATTAATCTAAACTCGATTTAACAATAAGCTCATTTTTAGGTTAAACCCAATAATATTGTTACTTGTCACCTTGAGTACTTCGACTCCGCTCAGTATTAACTAAAGTCGAAAGGTCATTAAAATTTACAAGTTTAAATAGGTTTCGACTTTAGCCTGTCTTGAGCGGAGCCGAAAGGCTCAACCTGACATTTGAATATAATAAACTCAATTTCAATCAAATACACTTACTATTAAATCGAGTTTAGGTTAGATTCGCATAAACAGTTATTACTATATGGCTATAAGCTTTATTATATTATTATTTCTAATAGGAATTGCAAATGGTTTTTACTCAGGACTTATGGGAACTGGAGGTAATGTAATCCTAATCCCTGCTCTAGATTTAATATTGTCCCATTATGGTATTCCAGAATCTGAAATCGTTAAATTTATTATCGCTCATTCACTTTTTATTACCTTTTTTAATGGCCTTTTTGTAAGTTATAAACAGTATAAAATCAATAATTTTTATTACAAAGAAGTTCTATTAATTGCTTTTCCTGCAATGGTCTCTGGGTTTATAATGTCAGAAATCATTAAAATCTCATCATGGTATGACAAAATTTATTTTGACCTCATCTTTTTATTTTTGGTAGTACTAATTGCTACTAGGTTTTTATTTTTCAAAGAAAAAGTCATCAACAAAGTTGAGACAAATAAAGTAACCATAAAAAAGGCCTTTAGTTTTGGATTGGGTACTTTAACAGGTCTTACCACTGCCCTATCTGGTTTTGGAGGTGGTATAGTATTAATTCCTGCCTTAACTGAATTTTGTAAAATATCAATTAAAAAAGCAAGTTCTATTTCTATAGGTGTTGTTATGTTTTTAGCTATATCGATAAGTATTAGTTATTTAAATATTGGGGCTACCAACAATATTAAAAGCTTATTACCAAATCAGTTAGGGTATATTTCCATAAGTTTGATTACTCCTGTTTTGTTTGGGGTCTTTATTGCTGCACCATTTGGCGTAAAAGTTGCCCAAAAAACCGCGCCTTCTATTTTGAGGTATCTATTTGGTTCTGTCATGGTCTTAATATGTCTTAAAACAGTTGTTAGCTTACTTTCTTAAATTCTAAATTAAATACTTATAATAATGGATACATTATATAAGATCTCTATTCTTTAGTGCGTTTTATTTGCAAAATAAATTAATGCAATTGAGTTGCAATAATGTGAAATAATGATATATTTGCAAAACACAATTAATGCAATCAAGTTGCAGTAGTGATTTTTAGATCAGCTGAAAGAGATAATTAGGAGATATAGCCCATTTTTAAATAGAAAATGAATATCATAAATATTGAGTACCTCTTTTTGGAGTTTTATATACTAAATGAAAATAAGTCATATTAAAAATAGCATAACCCTTTTTTTTCTTGCTCTTTTCCTTACAATGAAAATGGCAGGACTTCATGTTCTAGTCCATACAGACGATAGCGATCATGATTTAGATTGTGTTATTTGTGATTATGCCACTACGTGTAATTTACCCCTAATATTAAATACTGATTTACAGAATTTCACCATTGAAAATATTGAATTTATTGTTCAGCGAAAGGCCTCTAAAAACTACCGTTTTATTGCCGTAAGTACTATTGCTAAAAATGAATTATTTTCCAGGCCCCCTCCTTTTTTATTATAACCTCCCTATTATATTTTTTTAAGATTTCGATTAGCAATTAACTTAGAAACTGTTTAAGTTTTGTTTTTGGAATTAGTTTGGGTGGATTACGTTCTCAGTCAAGGCAAAATAAATGCGAATAGCATCGCTATTTAAAGAAATTTTACTGCAGAATGAGGGCTTAGGACGACAAAATAAACTAAAGGATAAAATTTAAAACAGTTTCTTAATATTTATATTATTAAGTTATTCATTTGACATCTAAGAACACTCAAAAGAATTGATACAACTCTTTAATTCTGTTCATTAGCCAAATTGATAGCCACCCGTTAGCCTAAAGTCAATATAGAAGGGGTTTATATTTTCAATCACATAGATTCTACCGTGGTCCTTTTTTTGGGGACAAATGTTCACATTTTACAGTATCTCATTATGTTTCATAAAACACTGAGTATATGGTTATTTTTTAGCCTATGCTCTATGGCATTTTCACAAGATTCTTTTCAAATAAAAGGATCTGTGATGAATGCCAGAACCTTACAACCTATAGAAGGTGCCAATATTATTGGTAAAGGTATATTTTCAATTTCATCGGTGACAGGTGCATTCACCATAAACAATGTGGTTAAAGATTCTTGCTCCTTTATTATATCCCATATAGGTTATGTGTCCAAAACAGTTACAGTCATCAAGAAACAAAAAATGGAAACTTTATTGGTTTACTTAAATGAATCTTCCACAACTCTTGAAGAAATTGAAGTACTTGGCAAATCAGAGCGAAGAGTAGTAAAGGAAACACCCATAGTTTCACATACAGTTTCTAAAGAGTTTCTTAATAAGAATAGAGAAAATAGTCTAATGCAGACCCTAAGTAAAATCCCTGGGGTAAGTACAATCAATATTGGTTCGGGGCAATCTAAACCAGTTATTAGAGGCTTGGGATTTAATAGAGTCTCTGTTGTGCAAAATGGTATAAAACACGAAGCTCAGCAATGGGGTAATGACCATGGGCTGGAAATAGACCAATATGGTATTGAAAATATACAAATCATAAAGGGTCCTGCATCTTTGGTTTATGGTTCGGATGCCATTGCAGGTGTCGTAGATATTCAGCCTAATAAAATACCGTTCCATAACGCTCTCAATGGAGAAGTAAATGTTCTAGGAGAAACCAATAATGATCTATTAGGTGTTTCTGCGGCTATTGAGACAAGAAAGGAAAAATGGTTTTATCGAGGACGTCTTACTTATAGAGATTATGGGGATTATAAAGTACCTACGGAAAGAATTAATTACGAGAATTACATTTTTGAATTACATAATAACAATTTAAGGAATACCGCAGGAAAAGAAGCCAATGCTAGCTTTAGTATTGGTTATGTTTCAGATCATATAACATCGGAAACTTTTTTTAGTAATGTAAATGCTAAAAACGGTTTTTTTGCTAATGCTCACGGCTTAGAAGTCAGAACCTCCAACATCGATTACGATAGTTCTAATAGAGATATCGACCTTCCTTTTCATAGAGTAAATCATTTTAAAATCACCAACAATACTTCAGTAACTACAGGTAAGCATACTTTGCATTTTGATTTGGGCTTTCAAAATAATCATAGAGAAGAACATTCAGAACCTGTTCCTCATGGCTATATGCCAAAACCATCAAATAGTAAAGAGCGGGAATTTAATAAGAATACCTATTCGCTAAACGTAAAAGATAAATTTAAACCTAATACGCAGCATGACTTTGTTACAGGTATAAATGTAGAATTTCAAGATAATAATATCGGTGGATGGGGATTTTTGATTCCAGAATATAACCGTTTTACTATTGGAGCATTTGCTTACGATCAATTTGAGATTAGTTCTGATTTACATTTTTTGGTAGGGATACGTTATGACTACGGATTAGTAGATACCGAATCGTATTACGATTGGTTTCCATCCACTATAAATAATAGTGATGGATCTACATCGTATGTGCATTTGCAAAGAGCTCAAAATAAAACTTTAAATTTTGGAAATATCAGTGCTTCCACTGGGCTTAGTTACATTCGAAAAAAAACGACCTATAAACTAAATATTGGTAAAAGTTTTAGAATGCCTTTAGCCAATGAATTGGCTTCAGATGGAGTCAATTATCATATGTACCGTTATGAAAAAGGAAATCTGAACCTAGATCCTGAAGAATCGTATCAATTGGATATTGGTATAGACCATACAACAAAACAAGTCTCGGTTGGAATAAGTCCTTTTGTTAATTTTTTTAAAAACTATATTTATTTAAATCCAACTTCAAATTACTATGAAACCTTACAAATTTATGAATATACACAAGCTAAGGTTTTTAGGTTTGGAGGAGAAATAAGAGCAAGTACTACCCTATTCAAAAACCTACAACTAGATGCGTCTGCAGAATATGTGTTTTCCAGACAAACCAGTGGCGCTAAAAAGGATTTTACATTGCCTTTTTCACCGCCATTATCAGGACTATTTTCTGCCAATTATCAATTTAAAAAAATGCTCTTTTTTGATAAACCGCAATTTATTGCTGACTATAGAATTACGGCAGCACAAAATGAAATTGTACCTCCAGAAGAAAAAACGGAAGGTTATCAAGTATTAAATATATCTCTTTTAACAGAAATGGATTTATTTAAAAATAATCTGCCCGTTGAAATGCGTGTGAAACTAAACAATGTATTCAACACCAAATATTTCGACCATACCAGTTTTTACAGACTAATAGATGTTCCTGAAGCTGGAAGAAATTTATCAATCTCTTTAACAATACCCTTTAATAAATAGTAAACATTAATAATTAAACACATGAAAACAAACATTATGAAAACAAATTTTAAATTTTTAGCTATTATCGCTTTTCTAGGACTCTTTTTGAACTCTTGTAGTAGTGATGACGATACTATCGACCCTAACGCAGATAAGAACCCAGAAAGGTTTGAAAATATTGAAATAGGAAATACTTCCTTCGAAGTACCGCAGTACAATGTAGACTTACATACTGAATTTGACTATACCGGCGAAAACAAGGTTACAAAAATCTATTATGATATTAATCCAATAAATGTAAGTGACCCTAATGATGGGGAGGCAAAGTGGATAGTATCTAGTCATTTGGTTAACGAAGATTATTATGCAGGGCAATTGAATCCACATATACATTATCATATATATTTTGATCCAGAAAATGAAATTTTCCCAGAAGTAAGACCAGCAGAAGGAACTTATAGTTTAAAAATCACGGTGGTTGAAGAAGATAATTCGGAAAGTATTATTACAAAGCAATTTGAAATCGTTAAAAAGTTTTCAGAAATGGAAATAGGCACTAACAATGAAGTAAAAATAGGAAGTGATGCACTAGATGTTAAATTTAAATATGATGCAGGGAGCAATACTGTTAGCGAAGTAAAATACGAACTATGGTTCGAAGAATGGAGAGAAGGACAAGATGTAGCAATCGGTGAATGGGATAATACAATAATAATATTGCCAACAAATCTCTACGAAAATCAAAGTATCCCAAATATTAATTTTCCTTTAGAAATTAATCCTGATTCCCCTCTTGGAAATTATTGGCTAAATATATATGTAAAAGAATCGGGAGAAAACGAGGCTGTAAAACTATCTATTCCATTTAGTATTGTGGAATAAGCATATTAGATTTTATGTATTGAAGATAATATGCAAGCGTATAAGGCATAAACATATAAACAAAATAATAAATCATACCGCAAAGCAATTAATGCTTTGCGGTTTAAACTTTAGAAAATGAGATTTACACCAAAATATTATTTCTTTATTTTATCTATACTGCTAATAGCTTCATGTTCAAGTGACGATAATGTAGATAAAGACGAAGAAAAACCTACTATTAGTGTTAATTACAACGAAGGGTTTCCTCAAGGCTGTGTGCTACTTGTAAAAGGAGAAACGTATAATTTTAGAGCTAAAGTTACCGATAATAAGGCATTAGCTTCTTATAGTATAGATATACACAACAACTTTGACCATCATACCCATGATGACCAAGTAACCGAATGTGATTTAGAAGATATCAAACAAGCAATAAACCCATTAATTTTTATAGAAAATTATTCTATAGAGGATAATTTGACGAGCTATGAAATTAATACCCCTATAACGATACCTAGTGATATAGATGCTGGAGATTATCACTGTGCCTATTCTGTAACAGATCAAACTGGTTGGCAAGCTAGAACATCAATAGATATAAAAATTATTGAGTAAAATCATAAATACAATGAAAAAATTACCCGTAACCGTATTAAGTGGTTTCCTTGGTGCTGGAAAAACCACATTGTTAAATCATATTTTACACAATAAACAAGGCTTGAAAGTGGCTGTAATTGTTAACGACATGAGTGAAGTTAATATTGATGCCCAGTTTATTGAGAATGAAAATACACTTTCTAGAACCGAAGAAAAGTTAGTGGAAATGTCTAACGGATGTATTTGTTGTACGTTGCGTGAAGATCTTATGCTAGAGGTAGAAAAATTAGCCATTCAAAATAAGTTTGATTACTTATTGATAGAAAGCACAGGAATTAGCGAACCTATTCCAGTAGCCCAAACTTTTACGTTTGAAAGTGAAGATGGTAAAATAGACTTAAGCAGATTTAGTTTTATAGATACTATGGTTACGGTTGTAGATGCTTTTAATTTTTTAAAAGATTTTTCTAGTTCTGATTACCTTGCTACTAGAGAACTGACCAATATTGAAGGAGACAATAGAACCATTGTAAATTTATTAACAGATCAAATTGAATTTGCAAATGTGATCATTCTCAATAAAATAGATCTTGTAACGGAGCATCAACTTAAAGAACTTAATATGATTATTAAGAAATTAAACCCTGAAGCTCTTATTCTTCCTGCTAACCAATCAAAGGTTGAATTAAAAAAAGTGATAAACACAGGTTTATTTGATTACGACAAAGCTGAAGCTTCTGCTGGTTGGATACAAGAACTCCAAAACGAGCATACTCCTGAAACGGAAGAATATGGTATAAGTTCTATTGTCTTTAGAAGTAAAAAACCTTTTCATCCAGAACGTTTCTTAACTTATCTTAATACTGATTTTCCTCAAAACATTATACGTAGTAAAGGATTATTCTGGTTAGCATCAAGATCTGGTCAGGCTTTAGTGTGGAGTTCTGCTGGAGGCTCTTGCAAGGCTGATTCTGCTGGAGTTTGGTGGGCTTCCATGCCTTATAATGAGAGACTAAATTATGCTGTGTTTAATGATAATAAAAACCAAATAGAAAGTGATTGGGATCCCGTATTTGGAGATAGAAAAATAGAGTTAGTGTTTATTGGGCAAAGTTTAGAAAAAGAAAAAATGATGCTCCAATTAAACAACTGTTTGCTTACTAATGATGAGATATTATTGTGGAAAAATCAATTATTTCATCAAAAAGATCAATGGCCTATTGCTAGATAAAAAATAAAGCTCAATATTTTTTTAAATGATACAAACAAACAACCTCACATTTCATTATAAAAAAGAGAAACATCTTTTTAGTTTTCCAAATATAGATTTAAAAGAGAGAGAGAATTTACTCATCTTAGGTAAATCTGGAATAGGAAAAACAACCCTCTTACATCTTTTAGCAGGTCTTTTAACACCTATTAGTGGAAAAGTAGTTGTTGGAGGCGTTGATATTCATTCTATCTCTTATTCAGAATTAGATAAATTTAGAGGGCAAAATATTGGACTTGTATTCCAAAAAAAACATGCTATTCAATCTTTGAACGTTGTAGAGAATTTACATGCTCGTCTTTTTCTTAGTAGAAAACCTATTAGCAATACTATTATAGATTTTTTATTGGAGCAATTAGATGTAAGTGACTGTAAAACTAGTACAATAAATACCCTTAGTGAAGGGCAATCACAGCGTTTAAGTATTGCTATGGCTGTGGTACACAACCCGCAAGTTATTTTAGCCGATGAACCTACCTCTAGTTTAGACGATGCGAACTGTAAGGTTGTCATAGAGCTGCTAATAAAACAAGCTAAGCTTACCAATGCCAATCTAATTGTTATTACCCATGACCACAGAATTAAGCCATTATTTTCAAATTCAATTACATTATGAATATTTGGAGTATTAGCTTAAAAAATATAAAGTCTAAACCCTTATATACTTTTTTAAGTATTTTCATATTAGCTCTAAGTATAACTCTTCTTTTAGGAATTAGGCAATTAGAAACTTCTTTTAAATATCAAATGCAAAATAACCTGGGAGAGATAGATTTGGTTATTGGTGCTAAAGGAAGTCCTTTACAGCTCGTTTTGGCTTCCGTACTGCATATGGACAACCCAACAGGAAATATTTTATATGAAGATGCAAAAAAAATAGGTAAGAGTCCTTTTATAAAAACTGCTGTCCCTATTTCGTATGGAGATAATTATAAAGGCTATAAAATTGTGGGCACGACAGCCAATTTTGCAACGCTTTACAATGCAAAATTAGAAAAAGGAAGTGCTATAAAGAAATCGATGGAAGTAATACTAGGTTCTACTGTAGCAGAACAATTACAACTCAAAATAGGAGACACTTTTCTAAGCTCTCATGGGTTATTAGAAAATGATATAGACATACATTCCGAACATTTAACTATAGTTGGCATATACCAGCCTACCAATAAAATAATAGATCGTTTGATTGTTACCAGTTTAGAGAGTATATGGCATGTTCATCAAGAAGAAGAACATGAAAAAGACGAAAATCATTTGGAACATCATGAAAACCACGAGAAGGAAAAAGAAATAACTTCTTTATTAGTTTCTTTTAGAAGCCCTTCTGCCCTTTTAACACTTCCGAGAAAAATTAATAAAGACACTAATATGCAAGCTGCATTACCAAAATATGAGTTGGAAAAATTATACCGATATACAGGTGTTGGTCTTAAAACAATTTCTTGGATAGCATATATGATACTTATTATTTCTTGCATCACTATTTTTGTTAGCCTTTATAAAATGGTAAAAGAACGCGCTTTTGATTTGGCACTTTTGCGAACCTATGGAGCTAGTAATTTTCAATTGACACGAATGATTGCTTATGAAGGATTAATAATTGGGTTGTTTGCATTTCTTTTAGGGTTATTAGTATCGAAAGTAGGACTATACTTTATGCTTAGAATAATGGAAACTGAATATCAGCAAAACATACTCCAAAAACTACCATTACAAGAATTTTTACAAATAGGGTTATTAGTAGTGGTAATGATTGCTTTTTCTATTTTATTGGCCATATACCCCATCATGAAAATGAATATATCAACTACGTTAAGCAATGAAAAATAAAATTATAATTACGCTAATGCTTCTATCTTCCTACGTCAGTTTTAGTCAGAAGAATATAACTTGGGAAGATTTAGCAAAAGTGGAATTTATAGAAAAATTTTTTCCTTCTTATGGAGAACATTTTTTGTATCCAAAATTTTCAGATTCTGTAAAGTCATTGGAAGGAAAACGGGTGACTATTACAGGCTATTTCTTAAATATAGACCCTCAAGGAAAATTACTAATACTATCTAAAGGCCCTATGTCGTCTTGTTTTTTCTGTGGAATTGGTGGCCCAGAAACCGCTATGGAATTACAATTTACGTCTAAGAAAACCTTTAAAACAGATGCTATAATAACGGTTACAGGGATATTGGAACTTAATGCGGATGATGTAGAGCATTTTAATTATATCCTAAAAGAATGTGAAGCATTATTGGTTAAATAAAGTTTATTCGTAGTAGTACTAAAAAAAGGTCTTAATATATCTTGAAATTGAAAATATAAAAAGACTAATTAACGTGAATCTTGTTTAAGCCGCCCATAAACAAAGTTGGTTAGTTTCAATTGGAGTTATATTTAAAGAAGGCTTTTTAGGAAAGAAACAATAAGCAGTCAGTCCCGAAATAAGGTTGACCAAAAAACCTTTAACAGAA
>NZ_JAUOEK010000075.1 GCF_030540835.1 Flavivirga aquimarina
TCTAATATGTCACGTTGAGTACTTCGACTATGCTCAGCATAAACTAAAGTCGAAACGCTTTAAAGGTAATAACTAACAAGTCCTTCGACTGCGCTCAGGAGGACAATGGAACTATCATTTCGACTACGTCATTGCTTACGCTAGTTAAATTTTAGCACGGGTCTCGAAGTGACTTCTGAACTCTTAAACATAGAAGATTCACATTAAATTATTATTTAAATGTAGGGTATGGTAATTCCATATTCGTCATTAATAAAACTCACCGAAGGTTGAGAAAAATACGAAATGGAAAATACAGAAATCGAACATATTATAGCTAAGTCATTTACCAAAGTGTTAAAGAAACATGAACAGGTAATATTGAATGAATGGATTGGTGAATCATCAGAAAATAGAGATAAGTACGATAATTACAAGCAATTATGGGAAAAATCAGGGGCGCTAATAACGCCTGGTATTGTGGATGTAGAAGCAGCTTTAACAAAAACAAAAAAACGAATAGGTGAATTCCATCATAGAAAGAGAAGGAGGTTTTATGCCCCAGCTGCAGTTATTACTCTTTTGATTTCAATTGCTTTTTTAGTCAAATATGCTATTAATAGTAATGTTCTTCTTAAAGGTAACGAAGAAATAGTTTTTCAAGAAGTAAAAGCAGCCTATGGTACTAAAACCAAGTTGCTTTTAGCAGACGGAACAAATATTTGGCTTAATTCCGGTAGTACACTAAGATTTCCAATATCCTTTAATAAAGCGAAGGAAAGAAGAGTGTATTTAGATGGAGAAGGATATTTTGAAGTAGCTAAAGATGAGTCAAAACCATTTTTTGTAAATACTAAAAAAGTAAATGTAAAAGTGCATGGGACATCTTTTAATGTGTCATCTTATGATGATTATAATTCTATGTCTGTAGCCTTAGTTGATGGAAAAGTAAGTCTGATACAAAAGTATCAAGGGAAACAAAAAGACATCATGGAATTAAAATCATTAGATGTTGCTACATGTAATTTTGAAAAAGGTACGATTAACCGTTCTTCAGAAACTAAAATAGAAAAGTATACATCCTGGAAAGATGGCTATATGGTATTTTATGGTGATTCTATCGATTATATAATAAAACGCTTAGAAAGGTGGTATAATATTGATATTGTAATAGAAGATGAGGAGTTGCTGCAATATGCATTTACAGCTACGTTTCGTGATGAACCTTTAGAGCAAATGTTAGACCTGTTAGGCTTGTCTTCCCCAATGGAGTATAAAATTATACCGTCACGAAAATTAAACGATAACACTTTTAGTGTCAGGAAAGTGATCTTATCAAAAAAACGAACTAACAATTAACTTAAAAACAAAATGCGTATGATTTAAAAAGTACAAAAAAAACAGGAAAGTGGGCGAACACCTTCCTGCGACACCTGAAATAATCATTCAGGTAATTTAAAATAGTATTAACTAAATACCAATTCAAAATTATGAAAAAAATTTTAACTGGGTGGAAAACGTTTAGCAGTTTTTTGCCATCAAAAATGTTTTTAATTATGAGACTGATAATTTTAATTATCTGCCTATCGTCATTCGGGATTAAACCCGTTGATTCATATTCTCAGAACACAAAACTTTCGTTGAATGTTGATAATACATCTATAAAAGAAGTGCTATTGGAAATTGAAAAAAATAGCGAGTTTTTCTTCTTATATAATAATAATTTAGTAGATGTTGAAAGGAAAGTTGATTTAAAGGTAAAAAAGAAAAAAATTAAACATATTCTTGATTTAATTTTTGATAAAAATGATATTGTTATCACCTTAAAAGACAAACAAATTGTACTTTCTCCTAAAGTGAAACAAGCAGTTTCAACATCACATTCTGCTCAAAACCAACTTACAGGTTTAATAACAGATGAGTTTGACATACCCTTAGCAGGTGTATCTATAGTTATAAAAGGAACTAATAAAGGTGTAATGACAGATTTTGATGGTAAATTTTCCATTGACGCAAAACCTGAAGATACACTAGTTATATCCTATATTGGAATGGGAACTCAAGAAATCCTTGTAGGCACACAAACAACTATAACTGTAAGAATGAAGGGTGATGAGATTGGTTTAGACGAAATTGTGCTTATTGGTTATGGAACAGCTAAAAAACGAGATTTAACAGGAGCTGTAGCAAGTTACGATGTTGAGAAATTAGAAGAAATACCAAATGTATCTGTTATACAAGCATTACAAGGTACGGTAGCAGGTTTGAACGTAGGAGCTGTGAATGCAGCAGGTGCAGACCCCACAATTTCTGTTAGAGGGCAAACTTCACTTACATCTGGAGCTGCTGCGAATGCACCTTTAATTGTGGTTGATGGCATTATTTACAGAGGTAATTTAGTGGATTTAAATAAATCTGATATAGAATCCATTGACATTTTAAAAGATGCCAGTTCAGCAGCTATTTATGGTTCTCAAGCAGCTAATGGTGTGCTATTAATCACCACTAAAAAAGGAAAGGTTATTGGTAAGCCTGTAATTAACTATTCAGCTAGTTATACGGTTCAAACACCTACTGGTAATGCACTGGAACCTATGGAGTCTGACGAACTAAAAGAGTTTTTAGCTGATGCATACCCAGGGCAGGATGTACTTGCTAATCTCGAAACAGAAGAAATGAAAGAAGGTTACGCTAGTGGTTTCAATAATGGCATGTGGGACATTATAACTGGAGATGGTTATATAAACACACACAATTTAAGTATAAGAGGTAAGTCTGAAGATTTTGGGTATTTTTTCTCAGGAGGTTTTACAGATGTTAAAGGATTTATAATAAATGACACTTATAAAAGAGTTAATTATAGAATGAATTTGGATGCCAAAATTAACGACTGGCTAAGTGTTGGTACGGAAGCTTTTGTGACATCCAGTGATTATTCTGGAGAAGCACCGAGATCAGGCACGGCAGCCTTGGTACACCCCTGGACACCTTTGTATGAAGAAGATGGATCTCCAAGGCAAATATTACAAGGCACGTGGTTTAATCCGCTTTTAGATCTAGAGACTCAGGATGATGATAAAAGATTGAATTTATTTGCCAATATCCATATGGACGTTAAACTGCCTATTGATGGTTTAAATTATCGTGTAAACTTTTCTCAAAATTACAGAACTGCAAATCGTAATAATTTTGACCCTTACGACTCCAATTTTACTGGGGTTGGATTTAAAAATTCATCAATCGTTTACAATTGGACATTGGATCATATTCTTACATACAATAAAACCTTTAATGATATTCATAACGTTAATGCAACTCTAGTATATGGTGTTGAGGAGGTTAATACCTCTTTTACTAATGCATCCGCTCAGAATTTTGTAAATGATTTACTGGGGTATGATTCATTAGAAGCGGGAGACCCTACTCTTAATACGATCAATACTGGAAGAGAAAAAGAAACAAGCTTATACACCATGGGACGTTTACAGTATGGCTATGATAATAAATATTTGATAACAGGTACTATAAGACGTGATGGATTTTCAGGATTTGGTTCGAACGAAAAAATAGGGATTTTTCCATCAGTAGCCGTAGGTTGGGTATTAAGTGAGGAAAACTTTATGGATGGCTCCTCCGATTGGTTGAACTATCTGAAGTTTAGAGGCTCTTACGGTTCAACAGGAAGAAGAGCTGTTGGTAGGTATGATACGCAGGCTATAGTAGGTGCCGGTCCTAGTTACATATTTGGAGACGGTAATTCAGCCACAATTGGTCAACAAATTGTATCATTGGCAAAAAATAACTTAGGCTGGGAAACCACTACAGGATTAAATGTTGGAGTCGATTTTGCCTTTTTAAAGTCAAGGTTAAGAGGTAATATAGAATACTATGACAATTCAACTAAAGATGTACTTTATCCAATTCAAATACCATATGCAACTGGATTTACCAATGTTAATACTAATATAGGTGAAGTTGCCAATCATGGTTTGGAGATTTCATTAACTGGTCAAATCATCAAAAATCAAGATTTTAAATGGGAAGCTTCTGTTAATTTTACAAGAAACAGAAATGAGGTTGTTTCCATATTAGGAGCTGATAATGATGAAGATGGCATTGAAGATGACTTGGTAGCAAATAGATTATTTATAGGTGAGCCTACAGGGGTTATATATGATTATGAAATTATAGGGATGTGGCAAGAAGCTGATGCAGCAGCAGGTAATATTCCTAATGGATTTTTTCCTGGTACTTATAAAATTGCTGATTTAGATGAGAGTGGAGATTTTTCCGCAAATTTTGATAGAAAGATTTTAGGGTATACAGACCCCTCGTATCGTTTGGGTATCGCCAACACGTTTACCTATAAACAATTTAGCTTATATACATTTATAAATACAGTACAAGGAGGTAAAGATTTTTACTATGGTACTGATTCTTTAATTTTTGGAGTACAGAATACAAGTGCTGACCGCTATGATGTTCAAAATATTCCTAAAGGGGCATGGGATTATTGGACGCCCGATAATCCGAATGCAAGGTTTAGACGTTTAGAAGGGCCTTTAACAGCAGTTCCTGAACCCAATCGTTATTTGCAACGTAATTTTGTGCGTATTCAGGATGTTAGTCTCACATATTCATTTAAAGGTAATATGCTAGATAGGCTAGGCTTTAGTAACATGAAATTGTTTATAAGTGGTAAGAACCTTGCAACTTTTACAAAATGGCGAGGATGGGATCCAGAAACCGGGCAAGGATTTACTTGGGGTTCAACTACGGCACAAGCAAGACCGGTTATGGCAAATTATACCTTAGGCATTAATGTTGAATTTTAAAAAAAACATGATTATGAAAAATAATAAATATCTAATTTTATTATCAGTGCTCTTTTTTAGTTTTTTCTCCTGTAATGAAGAAGAATGGCTAAAAGAGGAAGCTATAGATTTTTACAGTGCTGATAATTCGTTCAGAACTGAAGAGCAATTTAACGCAGCGCTAGCACATATATATAACGAAACAGATTTGTATACTATATGGGGTGCGCTTAACTCTATATTCATAGCTCAATACACATCAGATGTAGCGTATGCTGCTAATAGGGAAGTTATTGGTCTAAACTCATATTCGAATTCATTAACACCAACGCAAGCTAATGTTAGGGTACTGTGGCAAAGGTTTTATGCTATTATTGCAAATACGAATGCCGTTATTGGTAGGATTGATGGAGAAAATACTGAGTTTTCTTCAGAAGAAGCGCGAAATAGATTAAAAGCTGAAGCCATGTTCTTTAGAGCGTTTTTGTATAGGTATCTTGCTATTACTTATGGAGGTGTGCCTCTAGTGCTTGAAGAGTTAACGACTCCTAAAAGGGATTTTGTTAGAGCAACTCAAGCTGAAGTATATGCTCAATGTATCGAAGATTTAGAATTTGCAGCTGCCAATCTTCCTGATGTAACAGAACTGAAGGATTTAAATAGAGAAGGCGGATTAACAAAAGCGGCTGCCAATCATTTGTTGGCAGAACTCTATATTATAGTTAAAGATTATGATAAAGCAATAGCAAGAGCTTCAGCTGTTATAGACAACCCAAATTATGCGTTGATGACGGAACGTTTTGGCTCTCGCATGGATGAACCTGGTGATGTATATTGGGACTTATTCCGAAGAGAAAATCAAAACCGGAGTAGTGGAAATACCGAGTCAATATGGGTGGCACAATACGAATATTTAGCAACTGGAGGTGGTAGAGGTAGTATTATTACACAGTTTTTCTTGCCTGTTTACCGTACAATACAAGGTCCAGATGGAGTTAATTTGTTTCTTGGTCCAACATCACAAAATGGTGGACGTGGTATTGGCTGGTTTGCTCCATCAGATTATTTATTAAATGATGTTTGGACAGATAGCCCGGGCGATATGCGTAATTCTGAGTATAATATAATAAGAGACTTGGTAGTAGATAATGTAAACTCAGCTTATTTTGGACAAAAAATGGTGGAAAACAATCTTATAGCAAGTGCTAATACTTTTAATAGATTCTGGTCAGCTATTTTTTCAAAAACAACGTGTGCTGGTAATTTTCCAGAAGAAGTATTTGTAGATTTTTCTACAGGAGAAGTAACAAGAAATGCAGCTTCAACGTTTAGGGATCATTACCACATGCGTTTGGCTGAAACCTATTTGTTAAGAGCTGAGGCACATTTTAGGAATAATAATGCAGCTTTGGCTGCTGATGACATTAATGTTATTAGAGCACGGGCTAATGCGCCATTGATAGCTACAGGTGATGTTGATATTGATTTTATTTTAGATGAAAGAGCCAGAGAATTACACATGGAAGAATATAGAATATTAACGTTAAAGCGTATGGGTAAATTGGTTGAGAGAGTAAGAGCTCATCATCCATTTTATAATGGTAAATATACTTCTGGATCTACCATAGAAGATCATCATACTTTATGGCCAATACCACAACAGGAAATTGAAAGAAATACAGAAGCTATATTAGAACAAAATCCAGGGTATGCTAATTAAAAAAAAGTGTTAAATAGTTTGAGTTAGTTATTAAAGGGTAGTAAAATACTGGTTTGCTGCCCTTTTTTAATTAGTGAAGAACAAAATTTTAGATATTTGTAATTATAATCAACCTTAAAAATTTATCATGGTGTCAAACAAAATATTTTTTAAGATTTATTTAATTATTGCAGGTTTAATTTTTGTAGGATGCAGCAATAAAGATTTAAAGAACGATTCGAGTAGACAGAGAATAAAATTTGATTTCGACTGGAAATTTTCAAAAGGCGATTTTCCCAATGCAGCAAATACAGAATATGATGATGCAAATTGGCAAGATATAGATGTACCACATGATTGGAGTATTGCAGGACCATTTTTAAAAGAAAATGCATCAGGAAATGTTGGAGCATATGCTCCTAACGGTATAGGTTGGTACAGAAAAAAATTCACTTTAAACAAATCTGATGCAGAATCGAAAATAAGTATCGAGTTTGGTGGTGTATATATGAATAGTGAAGTATGGATAAATGGAAACTATTTAGGAAAACGTCCATTTGGCTATATAAGCTTTAATTACGATTTAACTCCTTTTTTAAACTTTGAAGGTGAAAATATATTATCAGTAAAAGTAGATAATTCAAAAGAACCAAGTGCACGTTGGTTTACGGGATCGGGTATTTACAGGCATGTATGGCTTGTTAAAACCAATAAAATACATATTGCCAGACATGGTGTTTACGTAACGACACGTTCTGTGTCTAAAGATATCACAGCGATAGATATTAAAACAACTGTTGAAAATGACTTTAATGAAGCTAAAAGTTTTACATTAATTAACGAAGTGTATGATTCAGAAAATCAATTACTAAGCAAATTAGAATCAACAGCAATTACAATCGAGAAAGAAAACAAAGAATTACTTCAAAATATAGAGCTCAACAATCCAGAATTATGGTCGCCAGAAAACCCATACTTGTACACGTTAAAAACTAAGATTAAAGTAAATAACAAAATTATAGATGAGATTTCTACTAATGTAGGAATACGAGATTTTGTCTTTTCTGTTGAAAACGGATTTACGCTCAACGGAGAAAACATGAAGCTAAAAGGCGTTAATAATCATAGCGATTTAGGTGCTTTAGGTGCTGCCATGAATGATAAGGTTTTAGAGCGAAGATTGAAAATATTAAAGGATATGGGGTGTAATGCTATTAGAACAGCTCATAATCCACCTAGTGACGTATTACTAGATTTATGTGATAAAATGGGCTTTATGGTAATGGATGAAGCTTTTGATGAATGGATAGAATCTTGGCCATTTGGAAGAAAAAAGAAAGAAGGCAAAGCAAAATATGGATACCATTTATATTTTGATGAATGGGCAGAAAGAGATCTTACAGAATTAATAAAAAGAGATCGTAACCACCCTTCAATTATATTATGGAGTGTTGGGAACGAAATTCCAGATGCTTGTTTTGAAATTGGTACAGAACGCTTAAAAGTATTAATGGACATCGTTAGAAAACACGATGATACCAGACCCATAACATGTGGTATAACACACATGCATTTAGCAAATGCGAGTGGCTTTGCAAGTGCTTTGGATGTTACTGGGTATAATGGTGGAGGTGGTTCTGCATTTATGTATGAACAAGATCATGAAACCTACCCAGAAAGAAAATTTGTAGCGACAGAAGTTCCACATACTTTTCAAACGCGTGGAGAATATCAAAGCCAATCATGGTATCGAGGTAAAAACCCTTTAGGAGGCATTATGAAAGTTCCAGATTTAGCCAAAGAAGAAGTCTTTGGAGAAATAAGTAAATATTATAGTTCTTCATACGATAACTCTATGGTACGCATATCAGCCAGAGACTCATGGAGACGTACAAGAGATTTCTCATTTATGGCAGGAGAGTTTAGATGGACAGGATTTGACTATTTGGGAGAATCTATGTTTAGATGGCCAGCAAGATTATGGAATTTTGGCATTATAGATATGTGTGGATTTCCTAAGGATACTTATTATTTTTATCAGAGCCAATGGACAGAAGAACCTATGGTGCATATACTCCCTCATTGGAACTGGGAAGGTAAAGAAGGTGTTGAAATTCCAGTTGTCGCATATTCTAACTGCGATAGTGTTGAGTTATTTTTAAACCATACATCATTAGGGAAAAAAGAAATGGGAGACCAAATGGATTTAGTTTGGAATGTGCCTTACGAATCGGGAACATTAACAGCAAAAGGCATTAAAGACGGACATGTGGTCTGTGAAAAAGTGATAAAAACAGCAAAAGAACCTGCTAAAATAGAATTGTTAATCGATAACGAAACCATATTGGCTAATGGCCAAGAGGTTGTACATGTAGAAGTAAATATTTTAGATACAGACAATAACTTTGTTCCTAAAGCCTCTAATCAAATTGTTTTTAAAGTAGAAGGAGAAGGTACTATATTAGCAGTAGACAATGGAGACCCAAAAAGCGAAGAAAGCTTTGTAGGAAATACACGAAGTACTTTTAATGGAAAATGTATTCTTATTGTAAAATCAACACAAAAAGCAGGAGATATCAAAATTAGCGCTCAAAGTAAAGGCTTGAAAGCCGCTACGGTTTTAGTAAAATCACTTTAATATTAGCTCATTATCATTACATCATTATATAATATTTTAAACTTATGAATGTATTTAAATCATTAATTATTTTTCTTGGATTAATTGTTTTTCATCAAGAAGACGTACAGAGCCAGTCAAAAAATGATGAAACAAAACATACGATTGAAAACTACCAAAATAAACTATGGTATAATGAACCAGCAACAAAATGGGTAGAAGCTTTACCAATTGGTAATGGAAGGTTGGGAGCCATGGTTTACGGAGCAGTAGAAAATGAAAAAATTCAACTTAACGAAGAATCTGTTTGGGCGGGACCTCCAATACCAGAAGATAGGGTAGGGAGCCATGTATATGTAGAAGAAGCTAGAAAACTTATTTTCGCGGGTAAATATGCGGAAGCGCAGAAGCTAGTGCAAGACAGTGTTATGTCTAAGCGTATCTCACCAAGAAGTAATCAAACCCTAGGGAATTTAAATTTAAAATTTGATTTAAAAGGGGAAGTGCTTAATTATAACCGACAACTCGATATAGATAAAGCCATAGCTAAGACTACTTTTACTAGTAACGGTGTTAATTATACCAGAACTTTTTTCGCAACAGCTATAGATGATGTTATTGCTGTTTTATTAACGGCAGATAAACCGAATTCTATATCACTAGATGTTAGTTTAGACCGACCTGCAGATTATATACTTAATGCCAAAGGCAAGAATAAAATCCAGATATGGGGTCAGGCAAGTCATGATGGAAAGCATTTAGGAGTAAAATACGAAGCACAATTATTAGCCATCCCAAAGGGAGGAGATATGGTTTCCGAAGATGGAAATATAAAGATAACCAAAGCTAATTCGGTGGTTCTTTTAATAGCATCTGCAACAGATTACAATAAAAAAAATCCATTTAAACCTTTAAAGCATAATTTAAGTAAAATATGCTCTAATACATTAAAAGAAGCTTCTAAGAAATCTATAAAGAATATGATGTTCGACCATATTTCAGATTATCAAGAACTTTTCAGAAGAGTTACTATAGACTTGGGTACGTCACCTTTAAAAGAAAAGCCTACGAATGAACGTTTAGAAGCTGTTAAGCAGGGGAGTGATGATACTGGTTTAATGGCATTATATTTTCAGTATGGACGATATTTATTGATATCGTCATCTAGAGAAGGCTCATTACCTGCAAACCTACAAGGGATTTGGAATCACCACATGAAAGCACCTTGGAATAGTGATTATCATACCAATATAAATATGCAAATGAATTATTGGCCTGCTGAGGTTACCAATCTTTCCGAATGTCATAAGCCATTTTTCGATTTTATAGAAACCTTAATTCCATCAGGCCAAAAAACAGCAAAAAACGTTTATAATAGAAAGGGCTTTGTAGTACATCATACAACGGATGTTTGGCATTGGACATCACCTATAGGAAAGCCTCAATATGGTATGTGGCCTTTAGGAGGTGCTTGGTGTACACAACATTTTATGGAGCATTATAGATTTACTGGCGACACCACTTTTTTAAAAGAACGTGCATATCCTATAATGAAGGAGTCTGCTGAGTTTTTACTTGATTGGCTCACCATAGATCCAAGATCTGGGAAATTAGTTTCTGGCCCTTCTACATCTCCAGAAAACAAATTTGTATCTCCAGAAGGCGAAAATATATCGTCCAATTTGGATATGGGAAATGCTATGGATCAAGAAATTATATGGGATAATTTTACTAATATTTTAGAGGCAGCAAAAGCACTTAAAATTGAAGACGCGTTTACAGATAAAGTAACAAAAGCGTTGGAGAATCTTTCCATGCCAAAAATAGGATCGGATGGTCGATTAATGGAATGGTCTCAAGAGTTTGGTGAAGTAAATAAAGGGCATCGTCATTTAAGTCATTTATATGGACTTCACCCAGGAAGACAATTTAATCAAATCGATACACCTTATTATATAGATGCAATTAATCGTAGTATTGAATATCGTTTATCTAATGGAGGTGGTCATACAGGTTGGAGTAGGGCTTGGATCATTAATTTTTATGCGCGTTTAGGAGCTCCTCAAAAAGCTTACGAAAATGTAAAAGCACTTCTGGCAAAATCTACTTCTACAAATCTTTTTGATTTTCATCCACCTTTTCAAATTGATGGAAATTTTGGAGGTACTGCGGGTATAGCTGAAATGCTGATTCAAAGTCATATAAATGATAAAAACGGTAATCCAATTATACATTTATTACCAGCATTGCCTTTAGAATGGGCTACAGGAAGTGTTACAGGATTACGTTCTCGAGGTGGGTTTGAGTTGGATTTTGAATGGAAAAATAACCAATTAATAGCAGCTACTATATTATCAAAAAAAGGAGGTGTTTGTAAAGTGTTAGTTGGCGACAAATTTATTGATATTAATTTACCGGCGAATGGAAAGCAAACGTTAACAAATTTTTAAAATGTATTATATAAACAAATGATTATGAGTAAAATACATGGTTTTTTAAGTCTTTTAGTAATCCTGTTTTTAGGATGCACCCAGAAAGAAAGCACCGCTCAAAATAAAGATACCAACCTTACTTTATGGTATGAATCTCCCGCTGTAAAGTGGGTAGATGCCTTCCCTATGGGGAATGGAAGATTGGCAGCAATGAATTTTGGAGGTACTGATGTTGAACGATTCCAATTAAATGAGGAGAGTTTATGGGCAGGTGTTCCTAGTAATCCTTATGCGGATGATTACCTGAGTAAATTTAAAAAAGTTCAAGCACTGCTTATAGCTGGTAAAAATATTGAAGCCAATAAGTATGGTTTAGAAAATATGGTTGCTGGCCCTGCATCTTTTAGGTCTTATGAGCCCTTAGCAGATCTTCTCATTAAATTTAACGCATCCGATTCTGTTTCAAATTACAAGCGGACATTGGATTTGGCTACAGGTATTAGTAAAATAACATATCGTATTGGTGATTCTGAAATTGTTCGAGAATCTTTTATCTCAGCAGTAGATGATGTTATTTGTATAAAATTGACATCTAAAGGTGAAAATAAAATAAGCTGTAATATTTCATTAGATAGAAAAAAAGATGTGAAAATTACTGCTTCGCCAGAAGGTAAACTCTATTTAGATGGTCAAATAGTTGATGTTGAAGCTCCAGAAGCTTATGATGATAATGCAGGAGGATCAGGCAAAGGTGGTAAACATATGAGTTTCGCAGGCGAATTACAAACAGAGATTTCTGGAGGTAACATGACCGCTAGTGAAAATGATTTGGTTATTGAAAATGCAGAGGAAATAGTAATTCTTTTTACTGCTGCAACAGATTATAACCTCTCTAAGTTAAATTTTGATACTTCAATAAACCCAAAAGCTACAGTCACAGACATATTAAATAAGGTTCAAGAAAAATCATGGCAAGAATTAAAAGACGTACATGTTAAAGAACATACAGCTATGTTTAATAGGGTAAGTCTTGATTTAGGCAAATCGATTAACGATTCACTTCCAACAGATAAACGTCTATTAGCGTATAAAAATGGCGCTAAAGATCCTGGTTTAGAAGCACAATTATTTCAGTTTGGAAGATATTTATTAATTGGAAGCTCAAGGTCTCCAGGAATTTTACCTGCCAATTTACAAGGTAAATGGAGTGAGCGTATGTGGGCTCCTTGGGAAGCCGATTACCATCTAAATGTAAATCTTCAAATGAATTATTGGCCTGCCGATGTGACTAATATTTCTGAAACAACTAATGCTTTAATCAATTGGTTTGAGTTAATAACAGAAATAGGAAAACCATTAGCAAAAGAAATGTATGGCGCAAATGGTTGGTTTTCTCATCATGCTTCCAACCCATTTGGTAGAGTAACACCTTCGGCTTCTACATTTCCTTCTCAATTCAATAATGGTGTTCTAGATGCTTTACCTGGCGCTTGGATGGTTATGAATCTTTGGGATCATTATGAGTACACGCAAGACAAAGTATTTCTGCAAGAAAGACTCTATCCCATGCTTAGTGGTGCCAGCGAATTTATTTTAGATGTTTTAGTTTCAGACGCACAAGGCACATGGCATTTTGCACCTTCGGCATCTCCAGAAAACATGTATATGGACGTAGCATCTGGCGAGATGTTAAGGATTACTGCGTCTTCAACGTACCATGTGTCCATTATCAATGCTGTATTTAAAGCGACCCAAGAAGCAGCTTCCATATTGAATATTCAAGATGATGTTACTAAGAGAATAGAAATAGCAAAAACAAAACTGCCACATATTTTAATAGATGATAATGGTCGAATTATGGAATGGAGAAATGATGTTGAGGAAAAAGAAGCAGGTCATAGGCATCTTTCTCATTTACTTGGAGTGCATCCGTTTTCATTAATTACACCAGAAACACCAGAACTTTTTGAGGCAGCTAAAAAAACTTTGGCTTGGAGAGAAGCTAATGGACATGGCGGAATGGGTTGGGCACATGCCCACGCCTTATTAATGCATGCGCGCATGTTGGAAAGTAAAAAAGCGTATCAAAGCTTGAATACACTATTATCTAAAGGAAGAAAGTCTAGTTTAATGAATACTATTGGACCATTTCAAATTGATGGAAATTTAGGCGCTACTGCAGGCATTGCAGAAATGTTGATTCAAAGCCATTTAAAAAATGAGAATGGCGATTTTATTATTCATTTATTACCTGCTATACCAACAGAATGGTCTAATGGTAAGGTTACAGGTTTACGTGCCCGTGGTGGTTTTGAGTTTGATATGGAGTGGGACAAAGAGGTGTTAAAGGTTCATGTTATTTCAAAAAAAGGAGGAGCTTGTATTGTTCAAGCCAAAGGAAAGAAGGAGGAAGTTTTATTAAAAGCAGGAGAAAAAAGAGCATTGATTTTTTAGAAATAGCTGGATGCACGCTCAATAAGAGTTTACATTCATTATTAAACATTGAAGCCCGATACGTTTTTAACATATCGGGCTTCAAATAATTGAATATAAGTATGGTAGATTCTCTTTACAGTTAATTTTTAGTTAGAGTTAGCGCATCGAAATTAAGCCCTGGGTTTCTCATTTCTACTTTTAATTCATAAATCCCTGCTTCTAATTCAATATCACCAGCTAGTTGATTCGTAAAAATACTCCAACTACCTGTTCCTACACCTTGAAAAACTAATACCTCTTTTTCATCAAACTTTAAAACTAATTGGCCAACTGTGGCATTTAATGAAGATATGGAAAAGTTTACTCTATATGATCCTGTTTCTAGTACTTTTACGGTGTAAGCTAACCATTCTCCATCATTAGTCCAACCAACATTAAAACCTGGAGCAGGACCTCCACTAATGTCTACGCCATCATTTCTATAACTGTTACCTCTGTTATTACCTTCATTATCACTATACGCTACACCTTGTCCGCCTGTGTTATAATTCTCAGCTTGTAAAGTTCCCGGGAATTCTATTATTCCATCATAGGTTCCCGAAATACTTATAATTTTACTAGTGGTTTCTATAGTTAAATTATAAAGCCCAGGAGCAGTCGATATTAATTGTAAATTATCATGCCCATCATCGCTTACTTTCATTAAAGCAGAAACCACATCGAAAGAAGAAAAACCATATTGCTCTTCTGACGATAAACTAGGTTCTTTAAAAGCTCTAAACACTTCTCCTATACCTAAACTAATACTCTTAGCAACATATTTACCTGGTTCAACAGCCGCTATAGTTATAAACGAAGATTCATCCCAACCTGTAGATTCTGTTAGTAAATAAATGGGATCAAGTGCAAAATCATTTGGAACAAATGTTTTTTCGCCCGTTAGAGGTGTCGTATCCAAAATTACTTTGTCATCTATTTTTGGACTAAAACTCATTTTGTATGAAAGGGTATAGCTTTTATTTATATCTAAATTAGAGGCTACAATAATTAAGATACCTTCATCAACATTATTTTCAACAGACATGTCAGTGATTTCATTTTCATCCTCATCAGTTAAGGTAAACTCTAGTCCATCTTTATACTGCATAACACCATTGTTTAGTGCTTTCCAACTAAAGGTTAGACTGCTTACATCAACGCCATCTGTAGGAGTTACAATTGGTTGAGATAACATCAGGTTTCTAGCTATCCAATCTTTAGAAACTGGAAGTAAATCGGCATAAAGTTTTACCGATTGGTTCTCATTTGTATCAATATTATACACCTGAAAGTTATAAGTCTCTCCAGAATCAAGCCCTGTTACAACTAACGTATCAATAGCAGCATCAAAAACAATGGTTTCTATTCCATAGTCTACTATTGTTTTGTCTGCTTTATTGTCTGTGGGTTTATCCCAAGCTAAATAAACTTGTTCTATACCTAAATAAGTTCTTAAGCTGTCTATCCTACCTGGATATACTGTTTCTTTGAGATACTCACTATGTTTATCATCTAAATCATCACAAGAAAAACAAACAATTAAGAGTATGACTGCTATAATTGAATTACTAAATTTCATAATATTCTATTTTTATATTTAAATAACATTTTATGGGAATCTAAGTTTTAATTAGGATTACCATAAATAGATAGCTCTGATGCATAACAAGTTCCGTCAGCTTCGTCAAAACGTTGAAGGCCTCTGTACTCTAAGTATCTAAAAGGTTTTGTAAACCTAGGATCTTCTTCATAGACAATGAAATGATGACCATCTAAGGCTTCTTGTTTGGCTTCAATTTCATCAAATGGTTTAACAATAATAGCTTTGCGTATGCGTTCCCAATTTACTTTATCGTTACTTACCCATAATTCAAAGATCTCAACATTCCCATTGCTGTATGCATTTCCAGATTGATCTTTACCAGTTTCTATCTGGTTCCAATCTTGCTGCCATACTCTAAAACGGCTCATAACTACTTCTTCTCCTAAATCGATATAATAAGAAAACGGTACGCTTCCAGATAGTCCTGTACTAAAAAAGTTTTTATTTCTTAGAATACCATCGTCTATTATGCCATCCCAGAAATATTGAATTTCGCCATCAGGATTGCGTTCTTCTGCATTCCAATTGCCTTCAAAACCGCCTTCTTTTTCTGATCGAATAACCGTTCTGTTTTGTGTTATTTCCATGCCTTGATCATCTAGTTCTACCCATGTTTCATGCATCTCATCTGGTAGCAACTCATCTCTTAAAAAAGAAAACTTAGTTTTATCTAGTAAAACATCTCCTAGTGGTTCAATGTTAAAAACCTTTGCCGATGTTTTATTCTCAAAATCATCTTCAATAAAAACAGAAATATCATGAGAGCTAGTTTCTAAATTATCAATTAAAATTTTTTCTGATAACTCATTACTAGCAAATTTCTTTATTACAGTAAAACCATTTACTGTATAATTTACCCCTATAACAATATTCTTTCTTTGAGGATTTTTCCACCTAACAAAAACACTTGAAAAAGACGGAATTACTTCTACTGTAGCCAAAACAAGCTGTGTTGTAGGTGTTAAAGGCGTAACTTCTTGAATTACTGGTTTAGATTCGTTACCTGCTCGGTCTACAGCAATCAGTTCTACGGTATATGGCTTTAAAGAACCTAAACCATCTATTTTTAAAGAATCTGAATAAAAGCTACTTGCTCTAAAAATAGTTTTTTCGCTGTCTAGTTTATAAACTGCCTTTACAAGTAATACATCTTCATCTTCTGGTACATCATAGAAGAATGTGCCTCCTCCATTATTGGGCTCGAATGTTACATTAGTAACTTCTTCTGGAGGTGTGGTGTCTCCGTTTGTTTCGTCGTCATTACAAGAACAAAGAACTATTAACATGCTAAAGCATAAAAAAATAAAGGCTTTTATAGTATATGATTTATAATTAAATATATATTTTTTCATAATTATTCTTATTAATTTATCGATCCCAACCTGGGTTTTGGATTAGGTTAGAGTTTAGTCTTAATTCGTTTAACATAATAGGAAATAAATAATCGCGCGGCGTTACCCAGTTACGGGTTTGTTTGGTTGTTAACTCATAAAATTCGCTTGTTAAATCTTTGTCTACATTCCAACCAAGAATAGGAGCTGTAAAAAACTCAGCTGCACGTTTCCATCTACGAATATCATCATAACGATGCCCTTCAAAACTTAGCTCAATCATTCTTTCTGTATGAATAATATCTCTTAATCCAGCTTTATCAGTATGTTTCCCTACATTTTTAACAATATTAGGATCGCTATATACCGTTTCAATATTAGGAATTCCTGCTCGTGTTCTAATAACATTTAAATCATCGTAAACACGCTGTTCTGGACCACTATACTCATTACGAGCTTCTGCCCGCATAAGATATAGTTCTGCCAATCTCATTATTGCTCTAGGATAAAATGACGTTGTTTCCCATCCTTGGTCGGATGTTGTTTCTGGGTGTACAAACTTTTTTAAACCAATACCTGTCCAAAAATAATCTGTTGAATGAATTTGTCCTCCTGGAGTCTCTCCGGAACGCATTTTTAAATTATTACGCACTTGTTGTGCTCTCCAAACGCCTCTATCTGTACCCATCCAAGCATAAAAACGAGGCTCTCTATCTAAGTATAGATTAACTGTGCGCTCAAGTGGTTGTAAATACCCTCTAAAATAATCATCATCTTCAGGGATTTGTCCAATGCTTAACCTATTTTCATAATTAAATGTTTTATCATCATCAATTGGAACGCCATTTTTAGTATAAAATAATTCGGTCATACGATGACTTGCTCCCATCCATTGCCAAGCATTTGATGTCAGAGTACTGCCTTCTGCACGTATATTAGTAGCAGTTTGAAAAGTAAACCTGCTATTTCGATCATTTATATTAGAAAGCCCCCAAATAAGCTCATTATTCCAAGGTTCTACAATAGAAAACCTTAAGCTATATGCATGTTTCATAATTCCAGATATCTCCCAATCATCCCTATCAAAGAAATAAGGTTCTTGATTATATACATACATTGACTTTCCAACAGATAATGCTTGAGTAATAGCTTCTTCGGTAGCATCTAATGCCAGTTTCCATTTTTCTGGATCTTCTTCTAAATTAAAATAAGGTAAACCTTCTTCATTTCTAAATGAACCATAGAATTCTGAGTTTCCATTAAAAAGAGGGCTTGCTGCATACATAAGTGCTTTGGCCTTGATACTCATGGCTATAGTCTTATCTATTTGACCAAGATATGATTGTGTTCTACTCTCATCTAAATCTGCAATAGCTTCGTCAAATAAATTAATAACATAATCAAAACAAGTATCTACGGGTTGTCTATATTGTTTTACTGATTCAGGGTCATCTGTTGGGGTTAGATTTTCGTCGGCAATTATAATAGGACCATACTTATTTATTAAGTAAAAGTGATAAAACCCTTTAAGAAATTTAACTTGAGCAATCCAATCCGTTCTTTCAGTCTCTGTTATATCTGGTACTGCAGAAATACTATTTAAAAAGGTATTGCATACTCGTATGCCATCATAAAGTGCGGTTCCAGATATTCTGCCATCCCAAAAATTCAATATAGGATCATTTGCTCCCTGAAATCCACTTCTCATTATATTTATACCTCTGTTTCTATTAACCCAATCTGGATCTAATCTTGGAACAAACTCATCGCCAGCAGACTGCATGCTATTATTTACATGGTCATTAAAAGGCATAAAACTATAACAAGTAGCTAAAGCAGAAATAGCTTTTTGTTTTGTTTCAAATAAATGTTCTACTTCTACCGTATTGTCTGGCACCACATCTAGATATTCTGAACATGATACTCCTAACAATACGATTGTAAGGGTTTTTGTATATTTAATAAATTTTTTCATATTATTTTATTTTTAAAAATAACTTCATGTTATAAAGAGGCTTGTACACCTATATTAATGACTCGCTGTATGGGATACCCCAATCCGTTACCTCCCATTTCTATATCCCATAGGTCAAATTTGCTTATGGTAAATAAATTAGTAGCACTAGCATAAATTCTTAGCTTCTTCAAGTTTAATTTCTTTAATGTTTCATCTGGTATAGAAAAACCCATTTCTATATTTTTAAGTCTTAAAAAAGAACCATCTCTTAGCCACCAAGTAGATGCTTGGGTATTATTATCTACTTGAGCAGCAGATAGTCTAGGCCAAAATGCATCTGGGTCTGGATTATTTATACTCCAATAATCATTTGCTACAACTTGTAAAGCATTACGTCTGTTTATAAAGGGAGCAATGCCTTCAGAATCTATGAAAAAAGACGATTTAGCGGAGCCTTGAAAAAAGAAAGAAAAATCAAACCCTTTAAAACCAGAGGTTATACCAAAGCCATAAATAATTTCTGGACTGGTTGGATTCCCTATAGCAACTTGGTCATTGTCATTTATAAGACCGTCACCATTAATATCTTTATATTTAATATCTCCAGCTTGATATGGACCGAATGTTTGTTCTGGTGAATTATCAATTTCAGTTTGGTCTACAAATAAACGTTCTGCGACTAAACCCCATGCTTGATTTACAGAATGTCCTCTACGATCTTGATAATCGTAAAGTATTTGACTTTCGTTTTCAATAATTTTACTTGTAGCATAGGTAAATGTAGAACGTCCACTTATCCAAAAATCTTGATTAAAAGAATAGTTGAAATCTAAAGACCCATCGACACCTTTAGACGATGCTTTTCCCACATTTCCGTAAATATTTGCAGATAATCCTAAAGAACTTGGAATAAAATCACGTTGTAAATAAATATCAGATCTGTTTTCTTTAAAGAAATCTACATTTAAATCAATAAAATTGGCGATACTCATTTCCAGCCCTAAATTGTATTTTTCTGCAACCTCCCAAGTTATTAGCCTGTTTGCATATCTCTCTACGGAGTATCCAGGGTTAGAATTTTGGAAATTTACTCCCCATGTATATCCAGCTCCTGAAGTGTTAACTTGTGATAAAAAGAAAAAGCGATCGTCTGCTGAAGTTATTGCGTCATTTCCTACTAAACCGTAAGTGAATTTTAATTTCATGGTATCGATAATATCTTCTAAACCTTTCCAATAGGATTCGTTAGACATTAAATAACCAAAACCAATGGCTGGAAAAAAACCATAACGCTCCTTATCTGCAAATTTTTCGGAGCCATTATAACCAAAGTTAGCTTCAAATAAATACCTGGAATCAAAACCGTAAGTAAACCTACCAGAAATACCATTATTACGAGATGGTAAAGTAGAATATCTACCAATTCCTGTTCCTTGATTCATCTTTTCTTCAGCTCTACCAACTAGTAAACCGCTAACGGCATGCTTCTTGTTAAACGTTTTGTTATATAATAAACGCCCCTCAAAATAATTACGCGAATTCGAATCACGTGATACACTTGCATCACCTAGTGCCTCAGATCCGTCTGTATTAATTTGCTCTAAAGTATAAGTATCTGCCACTTGATCGTAATCTTTCCACCTATAATAAAATGGGATATAGCTTCTTGATGACGAAAATTCCCCAAAAGATTGAATTGTAAAATTCCCTGTAAAGGTTAAATTATCTGTTATCTTCGATTCTAATGTTAATTGAGATAATACGGTAGTTGAAAAATAGTCTGTAAACCCTTTTACACTTTCTGCATAAGGATTTACGAATTCTCCATTTCCAGAATTACCAAATAAAATATGCCTTGTAAAAAGGTTTGCTTCATCTGGCGCAAAATACTTAGGAAACTCAACAGGATTAATAGACATGACGCTCTCAAAAACGTCTGCTCCAGATATAAGAGGCGTATTTGATCTCCTAAAGTCTGAATTAATTTTTAATCCTACCTTAGTCTTTTCGCTTAATTTAATATTCAAATTGGAACGTAGGTTGTAATTATCTATTTGAATATTAGAATTAAAATCATTCTTTTCATCGACAGATAAAAGTCCATTATCTCTGTTATAAGAAGCTGCTAAATAATAATTAACAACTTTGCCACCACCAGTTACATTTATGTTATATCTTGTGTTTATTGCTTGGCTTTTAAACAACTCATCATACCAATTTACATTCGGGTATGCATAAGGGTTAAGGTTATTTATGGTATTTTCAATACGTTGTACAGAATAGAAGTTAGGGGCAAAAGGGTTATCATTAAATTGTGCTTGATTATAAAGTTTCATATAATCGACACCATCAAGAACTTCAGGTATTTGTGTAGGTTGTGAAGAAGTGGATTCATATCTAAAAGAAATTTGTGTTTTTCCTTCTTTTCCTTCTTTTGTTTTAACTAATATGACACCATTTGCTCCTCTTGCACCATAAAGTGAGGTTGCAGTAGCATCTTTCATTATAGAAAAACTACCAATATCGTCTGGCTGTACTCTAGCAAGTTCGCCAGCGGTAATTTCGAATCCATCTAAAAGGATAAGAGGACTTCTTGAATGTCCAAACGTTGTTATGCCACGAACAAAAAACTCTGCATTGTCTTGCCCTGGTTCTCCACTACGTTGATATGATATTAAACCCGAAACTCGCCCTGCTAATGCCGTGGTTAAATTACTAGAAGGCACCTTAAGCTCACTTGGTTTTACAGTTGTAATAGATGCGACAACACTTTCCTTTTTTTGCTCTCCAAAAGCAACCACGACAACTTCATCTAAAGCGGCCGAATCTTCTTTTAATGTTACATTAATAACATTTTGATCGTTTACTATAACTTTTACATCTGTATAACCAACGTAGGAAAACAGTAAAGTTTCACCTCTAGAAACTTTTAATTTATACTCACCATCAAAGTTTGTACTAGTACCTTTTGATGTTCCTTCTACCAAAACGGTTGTTCCAGGTAATGGTACACCAAATTCGTCTGTAACGATACCCGAAATTACTTTTTCTTGAATATCAAAACTAATATTGTTAAGGGGGGCAACATGTTTAATTTTTTTTTCAGAATTTAGTTTCAACACTATTTGCTTGTCAATAATTTTAAAAACAATATTTGTGTTTATAAATAACTTTTTTAAAACTTTCGTAACATACTCATTCTTATATTTTACAGATACTATTTTCTTGTAATCAATTTCATTATCACTGTATAAAATTTTAAATTCTGTTAAGGACTCAATTTCAATTAAAACTCTTTCCAAGCTTACATTTTCAAGATTCAAAGTAACTTTTGCCTTTTGGGAGTACAATTCATTAGCTTGAATTTGAAATAAAGAAACTATTAAGAAAAAAGTAGTAAGTTTCATTTTTAAGTCAAATTTTAATGGCAAAGGGACAAACCTATCCACCATAAATGATTTTTTCATATTTTTGCTTTGTATTTAGCTGGTTAATTAATGTTTTTGACCACTATTATAAAATCGGAAGATGTTCGTAGCATCTTTCGTTTTTTATTTGATTTTTAGTTTTAAACAAATCGATATAGTGATTTTCCCGAAATTTTTTAATGTGTTTTTAAGTCATCTGTAGTTTTTTATTTAGTTAATGGTTTGTGTTTAATTAATTATTACTTGGTTATTTTCAATACTATATGCTATCGAATGATTTTCGTTAAATGATTTAAGAACTTGATCGATTGACTCAATATCAAAGTTTGCGGTAAAAAACTTATCTCCTAAAACCTTATTATTATTAACTATATCGACGTTGTAGTGGCGTTCTAGTATTTTTATTATTTCATTAAAAGCCATATGTCTAAAAACAATTTTACCATCAATCCATGCAGAATATAATTTAACATCTACCTTTTCGATTAATGCTTCGTTATTAGATTTATTCCAGGTTGCTTTATAACCAGGCTTTAAAACTATTGCTGTTTTGGTACTATAAGTACTCTCTTTATCATATAAATTAACAGCGCCTTCAACTAATACTGTATTAATGCTCATGTCTTCTTTATAAGATGATACATTAAACTTAGTTCCTAATACTCGAATATTGATATCGTTTGCATTAACTATGAATGGATGCTCTTCATCCTTTTCTACCTCGAAGAAAGCCTCTCCTTCAACATAAACTAAACGGTCTTTGCCTTCGAGAAACTCCACAGGATATTTAAATGTAGTTCCCGAATTAAGAAAAACGGTAGTACCTTCAGATAATTGAATTTCGAATTTTTTGCCATAAGGCACGAATAATGTGTTATAAACAAATGACTGTCTATTTGTGTCATTAGCATTATAAATCAATTTTGTTTTATTCTGCGTACCTAATATGTTTCCTGTTTCGTCTTTAACTTTGGATGTTTTTTCTTCATTTAAAATTTTAATTTCCCCATTATCTAATTGAAGAGTAATGGCTTCATTTGGAATATTTAATTTTGAGTGTTTTGTTTTATTTCCAAAATAGCCTTGTTGATACGTATAGCCTAAACCAATAAATACAATGAGTAGCGCTGCATATTTAAAAACGGTATTAAGTTTATATTTATAATAAATTGACTTATCTTTTCGAATTTTCGAAAGCAACTTCTTCTTAATATGATTAGTGTCAAAATCATTTAAATTATAGTTAATAGCATAATTTGTTTGTATATAATCCTTAAATAATAATCTGTTTTTAGAAAAATCCAACCACTTCAAAAGTATATCTGCCTCATTATCAAGTAATGAGTCTGTAACGTACTTAATTATGAGTTTTTTGATTTTTTGATTTATCATTTTTATATTTTATGTTAGCATTTATTTTATATAACAGTGCTTATTTCTAAAACCCCACCTGATTTTAAAATATTTTAGTATTTTTCGTTAAAATTTAATTCTAATTAAGAATGCCCAAAGACTTTTTAGATAACAAATTCTTGATAGAATCTTTAATTAAAGAAGACGAAAAAGCATACTCTTTTCTAGTTGACACGTATAATAAAAAGCTATCTGCATACGCTTTAAGTTTAACTAAAAATCATTATTCATCCCAAGATATTGTTCAGGTTGTATTTTTAAGGACTTGGGAATTTCGAAAAAAACTCAACCCTTCTTATTCCATAAAAAATTTTTTATATAAATCTGTCTACAATGAATTTGTAAATAGATACCATAAAGACAAATCAATATCGAACTTAGATAGAATCTTTATAGAAAATTTGAATAACGTAATTGACCATAAAAACGAAGCTATTTTAAAAGAAAAAATTTCTTTTGTAAATTCTGAAATTGAAAAATTACCCCCCAAATGCAAACAAGTTTTCATTTTAAGTAAGAAAGAAGGATTAACCAATGTTGAAATTGCGAACTACTTGGGAGTTACAGTTAAATCGGTAGAAAAGCATATTACAAAAGGTTTTTCTTTGATTAGAAAAGAAGCAAAAAAGAAAATTAAATTTATATTATTTCAACTTTGCAGGTTACTAAAACTAACTTAATAGATAACTCAATACCGATTCTATAATTTTATTGGTCTCAACTATAGTTAATTACGAAGCAAACTTTCAGTCTGCCAAAATGAACGTATAGATTTCCAGTCCATAAGTTTAGTTTATGGATATATACCAATTAAGCTTCTCCATAACAGTACCATGCCTCTGGAAACGATTCTTCGGTGTATAAGAAGTGAGAATCCAAAATAATCTGGTTTCAAACACCTTGTATATTGCACAGGTTTTTAATCTTTATATAAGGCAAAAAAGAACACCTTTAGCCATGTTTTTTTTACTTAATCCCCTAAACTTCCTAATTCGTCCCGCTTTAAATTAGTTTCAGCACTTTTTTTATAAAAATTTATATGAAGAATCGATCTTTAATGTTAGTAAATTCAAGTTGAAAAAAATGAAAAATATGTATTGTAAGATACTTGGACACGATTATAAAGTATCTCGAAACGTAACCTCTCATGTAAAAGAATATACCTGTAGTCATTGTAAAAAGGAAATGACTACAAATAGTAAAGGAGGTTTAACAGTATTAACACCAAAATTTAAAGAAATAAATAACGTGCTAGAACAAATTCATAATAAGAGAAAATTACGATTGTGAAAATGTTTGGTGTAGATTTTATAATGGAATTAGTAAAATGTAAAATATAAGATAAAAATGGCGTGTAACACAATTGAATTAGTAAATGAAGATAATAGTATTGAATTGTCTAATAACGAAAAGTATTTTTTGAGGTTGTTTGTGCTTAATTATGATGATCAATACATTTTAAATTTTCTTAAAATGGAAAAGAAAGGTCTGGGTCATATAAAAAGGACCTTAAAAATGAAATTTAAGACTAAAGATTGGGTTGTTTTAATTCAAAAAGCATTTGAGCTTGGAATTTTAAAAGAACGAGATTATGTCGATCCAACCATAAAAAAGATAACACTAGCTTATGCGGCAAAAATAATTAATGATTTTAAAAGCAAACCTTCTAGATATAATCTTCCTAACAATATATTATTTGATTTTGATAAAACAATAAGAGAGTCCCAAAAAAAATTAAAAATTACTTTAAAATGATACAAACTCATACAGTAAAACTATTTGATGATAAAGAATTAAACTATTTACGTTTAACATACGAAGGTGTAGATAAGGAAGATATTACTAAGGAACTACAGTTTAATAGTAAAAGGGAGCATACAGAGATGGAACGATTGATTTTGAATAAGCTCTCGGTTACTAATTTATACAATGCATACAGAAGAGCTTTTAATTTACAATTAATTGATAGAGATGATTTTATGACTACCGATATCAAAAAAGAAGCTTCAATATTTTCCAAAAAAATCATGGAGACTCTATTTTCTGCAGGCATCAGTGATAAAGAAAAAGAACTCAAAATTTATTTAGCTTTATTAGATTTTCATATGAAGATCGAATACAGCTATTTATTAAAGAAAGAGGATAAAGAGACCGAGACCTCCTTAAAAGTTGTGAGATAAGGTCGGCTTTTTGTTGAAAACAACATAACTACAGAAATAGAAAGTCTATATTAAAGTTATAGAAGTAAGATTTAAAAGCACCCCCCTGACGAACCTAGAAATAGGTAATGTCAAAACACTGTTAACCGTATGGTTATCAGTGTTTTTTTGTTTTCACTCATTTTTTTGATACCATCTAAAACCATTAAAAGGGTGTGTGATTTTTTATTGGTCTCAAATGGAGTTAAAACTATGTACTTTATTGCATGTCGCTTTTCAGCTTCTAAAAACTTTTGACACGAACCAGCCTGCCGGCTGTCAGGTTTCACGAATTCACGTGAATTCAGTTTTACCATATTTCACGAAGCAGACTTTCAGTCTGCCAAAACGAACCTATGGACTTCCAGTCCATAGGAGTGGTAAAAATGCGCTAACTTTATTGAGCTTTGAAGCGTGATTTGACTATAGAAACGGTCTCCAAACTTTTAAGTTATACCAAGTTATTCACTAAACAAATATATGTTAGAGTAGTGGAGAGCAAAATAATCGAGGATCTAAATAATTTATTGGAACGGTTTGAGCAAAAGCGAAGTGAAACCGTGAGTGATAATTGAGAAACGACACTTAGCATTTATTCCATTTTTAATAGATGTCAGTACTTTTTATTTTACAATTGGATTAAATAGCTTTTAATCGAAAAGAATTCCTCGAGGCTCTGCCTCGGGCCTGCCTGCCGGCAAAGGCAGGGTTTCCATTGAAATTGTCATTCCCGTGAATCCCGATAGCTTTCGGGATTGGTTTTTGACCTTTTTAGGTCAAAACCTGTGCTCAACTTGATTGGGTATGAAACCAGCGAAATACCTCTATGTCCCGATAGCTATCGGGACTGCCTCGAGGATAGTTGGTTTCAAGAAATTCTTTATTTCTTAAAACTTAATTATTCAAAATTTAGGTAAAAATCTAAAGATTTAATGCTGTCTATATTATAACAAGAGGATGGATGACAGAAAGATTACAAACCAAATATTACAAAATCCCAAAAAACACATAGTTCTTCCCAGTTTGGGCTTAACTCATCCCTTTTTTTTTAGTAAGGATTAATAGTTTATGTTTTTTGTTATAAATAATATTGATTTTTTAACAAAAAAATTTTAATCATGAAACAAAAAAACTTTTTTAGAGTATTATGCATAATCTTACTTTCAATGATTTACGCAGCTTCTTATGCACAATTTGGTAACGCATTAAACTTTGATGGAAGCAATGACTATGTAATAGGCGAGCATTTTAACCTACCTGGCTATGATGAATATACTATAGAATTTTGGTTTAAAACCGATATGACGCCTCAAGGTGGTACTTTTAATGATAACGGGACTCCCGATAACCTTGACGATGATGAAGATTTTGTAGGAGGTAATTGGTACTGTTTTTTCTGTACAACGGAACATCCAAAAATTTCTGTAAGCCAAAAAAATGCTATAGTCACTTGGTCGTCGTCTACCAATGGTATTAGGTCATATGATATCAATGCAGACTATGGTGAGATAGTGTATGGCGAATGGGATAATAGCCAAGAATACAGCAGAGATTTTTGGAGTTATAATTCCGGTGCTTTTTCTACAGTGGCCAACGAGATCGATGATGATAATTATGAAAACCCAGTACTTAATAACGATGAATGGCATCATATTGCCATCACTAAAAAAATTGATGAAGATGACACTAACTACTCTAAATATATTATTTATACGGATGGACAGTGGTATGGAATATTAAATTACTTAAATAATGGTAATAGTTCTGTGAGATGGGAAAATAATGTATTTTCTACAGATACTGATTTTTTTACTATAGGAGCGCAACGTCCTATTGGTTTTCAACATTTTCTTAATGCCACATTAGATGAGCTTAGAATTTGGGATTATGCAAAAAGCAGAGCCCAAATTCATGCCCAAATGAATAAGCAGCTAACAGGCGATGAAGATAATTATAGTAATCTAGTGGCTTATTATAAATTTAATGAAGGGAGTGCAGGTAACGATAACACAAATTTAACAGAAGTAACTAACGAAGTAGGAGGTAATGGTACATTCTCTGATAATTTTGCCCTAACGGGTAATGGCTCTAACTTTGTAAGTGGCGTTACCGAAAACGATTTTATTAATTTTAATGTTGACACCGAGAACGACAATGCTATACATTTTGATGGAACTAACTATGTGGATCTTGATTTTTTTGATAAACCCGACAATTTTACTGCAGAATTTTGGATAAAACTAGAACAAGACATAGGCAGAACCCACATATTTCATTGGTATGACAGTAGTGATGAAAGTGGTAATGAGATTGTATTAGACTACAGCGCAGATAATGATAATATTAATATAGCTTATGGGTCATGGACTACTGGTACAGATTATGATTCCGTTGGAACTAGTATTTCAGATAGTCAGTGGCACCATGTTGCTGTAGTTGTAGCAGATGCAGATGCAAATGCAAATAATGTATCTATTTACGTTGATGGAAATCTTGAAGAACAAGGCACATCTAATAACAATAGTGACGATTATGATGTTACTAGATTAGGTGATTGGATAGGAGAAGGAAGTCAAGGAGGTCAGCATAGTCCAAAAGCTACATTAGACGAGTTTAGAATTTGGAGTGATGTAAGGACTAAAGAAGAAATTCAAGACAATATGAATAGAAAATTATCCAATGATAATTTAACAAATGATACTAGTGGTGATTATGACAATTTATTAGCCTATTACCCTTTTAACCAAGGCGATGCCAATCAAGCGAATCCTTTTGAAACGACTTTAGTTGATTATTCTGGAAATGGTCATAATGGCAAATTAATAGGTTTTGCATTAACTGGTACTACTTCTAATTGGGTAGATGATATAACGAATTATACGACCCTACCAGGAGGAGCTTTTGTTACAGAATGGACGGTTACTGCTGATGATCTGGATATTACCATACCTATTAATGGAGCATATAACTATGATTTTAGTGTAGATTGGGGAGATGGGACTAACGCTGTCATTGTTACTAATGATCCCGGCGATGCCGCTCTTACCCATACCTACGCAAACGCAGATACACCATATACCGTTACCATTACTGGAGATTTTCCTGCTATTCGATTTTTAGATTCTTCCGAGGATAATAGAAAGAAAATAACAGCAGTATCACAGTGGGGTACTATGCCATGGGAAAGCCAATTCGAGGCCTTCTTTAGTTGTGAAAACATGGACGTGACGGCACAGGATGCCCCTGATCTGAGCAACATAACATCCCTGCAAAGTATGTTTAATAGCACTGGCATAACGGGTGAAAATACTGATTTTAGTCTATGGGATGTAAGCAACATACAAAATATCTCCTTTATGTTCATTAGCTCCGAAAATTTTAAAGGAGACAACATTGGCAATTGGAATGTGAGTAATGTTCAACAAATGTTAGGCACGTTCGATAATGCCAGTGCCTTCAACCAGGACTTGTCTGGTTGGAACCTACAGAGTCTTACCGCTGTCGGAGAGACTATGGAGACTATGGGGTCTACATTCGTAAATAGCGGTATGGATTGTAACAACTATGCCAACACCCTTATAGGATGGGCAGATAATGACAATATTGCTGAAGATATAACACTTGTTATTGGTGACTATGCTACTTCTGCAAAAACTGCCATAAGTGACCTTGTTGCTAAAGGCTGGACTATTACCGGAACAGAAATTTCACAAGATGATTGTGAAGATAGACTATCTATTAGCGATGAAGTATTTAGTAGCTCTATAAGTGTAAACAACCCAGTAACTAGTGTATTAACTATTAATGGACCTGCTGGTTTTGAGCTAAAAGAAGCTACGCTGTATACCATTTTAGGTAAAGAAGTATTAACCTCTACCAGTACAACAATAAATGCTAGCAAATTATCTACCGGATTGTATGTTTTAAAAATTGAAAATACAGAAGGGCTAATAGCTACTAAAAAAATTGTTAAGCAATAATACTTAAGTGTTATAAATTAAATATTAAAGTTGTTTCATAATAAATAACCACTTATTGCTTGCTATAAAACCCAAACTCGTGTAAAATACGGTTTGGGTTTTTTTATTGAAAATTAATAAACGAAAGATAGTATTTAAGTACCTTTTCAATAGTTCTCGGTTAATAGCTTTTAAAACGGATGCTTTAAAAAACTGTATTTTTTAGATCCCTTTTATTGGTCTCAAATGGAGTTAAAACTATGTACTTTATTGCATGTCGCTTTTAGCTTCTAAAAATTTTAGACACGAACCAGCCTGCCGGCTGCTACGGTGTACCCACAAATATTGGAGTAGGAATTTTAAAGGCTCAAAAATAATCGTTAAGAACAGACCATAGGGCAAGCCCAGACCCTTCGTAAGAATAAAGAACAAAATTTCGAAACCCAGGAGCATAGCCTTGGATGCTGTGATGGGGCGACGCGAAATTTTGTTCTTGGTTTTTCTTAAGCGCAGGGAGAGAAGAAATTCCTTCGAAGGGGCGTCTTTTCTCCTGCCTGCCGGCAGGCAGGTTTGTTACTTTTCTTTGGACGAGCAAAGAAATCGAAGATTCATGAACTCCTATTTATCAAATAAGATTTGTGAACTAAAAGTAAAT
>NZ_JAUOEK010000076.1 GCF_030540835.1 Flavivirga aquimarina
CTGCCATATACCAATCATCTATGGCTTCTTGGGTTTTATTAATATTATTAAGTTCATTTTAAAAAGAGTAGAAACCTACCATTGGCAAGTTTCTACTAATAAATAATTATCCTTGGTATGAACAAAGTTCCATGCATTCAATACAAGGTATTCTTCCATAATCTATATCTGGTGAGAAATGGCAAATACAATGCATTTCAGCATTACCCGAACCATCTCCTGACCAACACTCCTCCCAGGCATTTTCACCTAAGCCATAGCCTCCTAAAACAGATTTTAATTGGTTGCGTTGTAGCATATCATCAGCTCCCAACTTCAATTTTTTTAAACTTAATTTTTTCATAATAAAAAATTATTAATAATTATATTTGCCTTGAGCATTTAAAGACCATCAAGGTTTTGGTCTGCCTTTCGCGAAAAGGGTATTGTTCATGCCCAAAGTGTTTGCTTTGGGCTTTTTATTTTTATTGTAAGATCTCTCTTAAATCATCTA
>NZ_JAUOEK010000077.1 GCF_030540835.1 Flavivirga aquimarina
CCGTTGAAATTGTCATTCCCGTGAAAACGGGAATCTAAATACAGAATTTCGGTTTTTGACCTTTTTAGGTCAAAATGAAACCAGCGAAATACCTCTATGGCTCTGCCTCGAGGATAGTTGGTTTCAAGAAATTCTTTATTACCCCGAGGCTTGCCTCGTTTTTCTTTTTTTGGAATTTGGTCCCGTCCCGTCCCGATAGCTATCGGGAGCTATCGGGATTGGAATTTAATACCTCGTGGGCTCGCCCCGAGGTAGTTTATTATTCAAAAAGAAACCCAAACCGTGTTTTGCACCAGTTTGGGTTTTATAGAAAGCAATGTTGTTATATTTATTTATGAAACAAAAATATTAATATTTAACCTATCATTGCTTTATAATTTTTTTAGTCGCTATTAGCCCTTCTGTATTTTCAATTTTTAAAAGATACAAACCAGAGATTAATTTACTAGTGTTTATTGTTGTATTGGTAGTACTTAATACTTGTTTACCTAAAATGGAATAAAGTACAGCCTGTTTTAGCTCAAAACCAGCAGGCCCATTAATAGTTAATACACTCGTTACCGGGTTAGGGCTTACACTTATAGCGTTACTAAATACTTCATCATTAATAGATAGTGATGGACATACTGTAACTTCTGTTCCATTAATAGCCCAACCTTTAGTAACAAGCTTGGTTACGGCAGCTGCAGCAGAAGCAGTATAAAAATTATTGCCGCTGAGTTCGAAATCGCCCGATGCGGTATTCGTATTATTTCCCCAGCCTATAAGAATGGCACTATAGTTACTACAATCTAAGCTAGTATTTGTAAAAATACTACTAAAGTCACCACGACTAACATCCGCATTTTGAAGATTCCAGTTGCTAATATCCGCATTGAATTGTGAATTTGCAAATAGGGTCGAGAATGCTTCCACATTACTAACATTCCAGCTATTCAAGTCAGTGTTTTGCCCAGTAAAGCTAGAAGCATCACGAAACATACCCCACATGTGTGTTACATTTAGTAAATTAGGAGCATCTGAAGCATATACATCCAGATTGCTACACCCTTCAAAGGCATCGCCCATCCATGACCATAGTATATTTCCCCACTGCTCTACGGTTTGAATCTTGTTCTGGTTGTCGGCGTCAATATTATTAAAATAAATAGCAGGGAACACACCTGTAATGGTTACAGTATAGGTGTCTGCATTTGTGTAGGTATGGGTAAGTGCAGCATCATTAACATTATTTGTAGCAATATCTGATGTACTATTATCGCCCCAGTCTACAATAAAATCATAATCATAATCACCATTAATAGGTATGGTTATGCTCTCGTTTGCAGTGGTAGTTTGCCAAGTGGTAATAAAAGGGACATCTCCAAAAAGAGACGCTATATCAACTGCTTCTACCCAGTTAGATGTAGAGCCATCTAAGGCAAAATTAGCTAATGTCCCATTATGATTGTTCCCAGAAAAATCAATCAATGTGGTTTCTAATGTATTATCTTCATTGGCAGTACCTTGGTTAAAAGGGTAATACGCTAATAGATTATCTTCGCTACCTGATAATTTTGTTAACATCTGATTTTGAACTTCAGCCTGAGACTTTGCTACGCCCCAAATTCTTAATTCATCTAAGGTAGCTTTACCCTCTTGGTCATAGGTACCGCCTGTACCTGGCCATTTAAGAGCACCTAAGGTAAGAAAAAGGGTCTCAAATTCAGTTGTTTCGCTACTTATTGTGTCACTATGTTCTTGATTTCCATCAATGTAAAACGTTATATTAGTACCATCTTTAACAATAGCCGCATGATGCCATAAGTTATCTCGAGCAATCTCTTTACCACTAAGAATAGCTTTATAATCATTATTATTTGGACCATCCCACTTACTAAATTCTATTCCACTTTCGTTTATAGAAACCTCGTAGGCATAAGGAACAGATGCTTCACCAGACCATGTTAAAAGAGCTGTTCTACTACTACCACTAGAGTGTTCTTCATCAGTTTTTATCCAAAATTCTATAGTAGCTTGATCTGGCATTGAAAAGTGATCTAGAATCGCATAATCATCTACTCCATCTAAATCTAAAGCATTGTCGTTCTCGGTGTCAAGATTGAAATCAATAAAATCGTTTTCGGTAACGCCTTCTACAAAATTGGAGCCATCACCCGTTAGAGCAAAATTATTAGAAAATGTACCATTGCCACCTACTTCATTAATTAATGTTGTTATTGCTGTATTATCTCCATCTGCAGTTCCTTCATTAAATTTGAAATACGCTACTAGATTACTATAATTATCTTCATTACCTGTTAGCTCAGTATTCATTTGTACTTGAATTTGAGTTAAGGGTTTAGCATAATTCCAAATTCTTAGTTCATCGAGTTTAGCTTTAATAAAATGTTGAAAAACATTAGAATTAGGAAATTGTAGAGCCCCTATAATAAAGTTTCCCGTAGCAACATTGATATCCTCCCATGTCCAAAAGCTATTTACATTTGTTCCCTCTGACGCTAGAACACCATCTAAGTAAATCACATAGTCAGAGGTGGTATTAGGAGTATCCGCACTCATTTTTTTAGTAATGGCAAAATGATGCCATTCGTTATTATTAATTATGGGATCATCATAAGAACCTGAATTAAAACTAAAACCTTGGGCATTACTGCTTTCATTTTCCCTTCTAAATACTATCTCCCCATAGTCTGCATTAACAACATACGTCATTCTTGGATCATTATTAGCATTATCACCATTAGTAGTCCAAGTAACTATAGCTTTTTGTTGGCTATAAGTCATCGCCGGATGTCCCGTATCTGTTTCATTCCAATAATACCAATCAGCTGAAACCAAATCAAGATCATCATCAAAATTTTCGGGAGTGCCGTTATCATTATAAGTAACATGATCACCATTACCTCCTATCATATCAGATTTATACCAAAATTCTATGGTAAATTCTTCAGGGATTTCAAAATGTTCGCCTATTATATAATCTTGATATCCATCAAAGTCTAAGGCGTTGCCTAAGTCTTGTGCGTAAGTAATTTTATATATTACAGAAAGTAAGAGTATTAACAATACTCTAAAAAAGTTTTTGTGTTTCATTATTAAATTTTTTTGTTTATAAAATTAAATTATTTCGCAAAGGATAAAAACAACCACTACTACCCCAAAAAAAAGTGCCGAGTAAAGCTTAATTAGGGAAGAACTATATGTTTTTAGGGATTTCGGGAATTTAGTTAACTGTGTTCAGTGTTCAGTATTCAGTGTTCAGTGTTCAGTGTTCGGCTATCAGTCGTCAGTTATGGAAAGCACTATAGGTTTTTTGGATTTCTATAATTTAGATTTTAACTTTCACTCATCACTCATCACTCATCACTCATCCGTCTCTGGTCTTCAGTTATCAATATTTAAAACACCCCCAACTAATTAACAGCCTAAAAATCTTTTTTGTAAATTAAAATTAATTGCACATCTTTGTGTTATGATTGTTTAACTAGACTTCCGTAACTGTGTCGAGGTTCTCTCGAACAAAAACTACTAAACACATTTTTATGTGTTTGGCCATCGTTTATATTTAATACAATCAAAATGCAATCAAATAAAATTTCTTTAAAACAATTTATTCAATATTTTAAAATAGCTGTAACAGGTAAAGAACAAAGCTTTACATCAGGCAGTATACGTCGTGCCGTATTTATGCTATCAATTCCCATGATTTTAGAAATGCTCATGGAGTCTATTTTTGCACTTGTAGATATCTTATATGTGTCTCAGGTAAGCGTGAATGCAGTTGCTACGATCGGTTTAACAGAATCTGTTATTACGTTAGTATATGCAGTTGCCATAGGTTTAAGTATGGCAGCAACGGCTATTGTTGCAAGACGTGTAGGCGAAAAAGATTTAAAAGGAGCCTCTAATGCTGCAGTTCAAGTTATCTTTTTAGGGGTTTTTGTAGCCGCCATTATTAGTGTAATAGGTATACTATATCCTAAAGAAATTTTAGGACTCATGGGAGGTGAACCAGATCTTATCGCAGAAGGTTATGGGTATACTCAGGTACTTTTAGGAGGTAATATAACGATTATGTTGTTATTTTTAATCAACGCTATTTTTCGTGGTGCGGGAGATGCATCGGTAGCGATGTGGACGTTAATTTTATCAAACGGACTTAATATTATTTTAGACCCGATGTTTATTTTTGGTTTTGGTCCTATTCCTGCTTTTGGGGTAGAAGGAGCAGCCATTGCAACAACTATAGGAAGAGGGACAGCTGTTATATTTCAACTAGCTATTTTATTTTTCGGGTATAGTAAAATTAAGGTAGGTGTTAAAGATTTGGTACTTCGTGTTGGTGTGATGTTTAATTTAATAAAAGTATCGCTAGGAGGTATTGGTCAGTTTTTAATAGGAACCTCTTCATGGGTGTTTTTAATGCGTATTATGAGTGAGTTTGGTAGTGAAGTGTTGGCTGGTTATACTATTGCAATTCGTGTGATGATGTTTACTTTAATGCCTGCGTGGGGTATGAGTAATGCTGCAGCAACTTTAGTTGGACAAAATTTGGGAGCTCAAGAACCGGGGCGTGCCGAATTATCGGTATGGAAAACAGGGAAATACAGTGCCATTTTTATGGGCATGGTCTCTGTTATATATTTAGTATTTGCACCACAAATAATAGTATTATTTAATAGTACCCCCGATGTTGTTAAATACGGAAGCTTATGTTTAAGAGTGATTGCGGCTGGTTATATTTTTTATGGATATGGTATGGTCGTTATAAATGCGTTTAATGGCGCAGGAGATACCAAAACACCAACATATATTAACTTTGTATGTTTTTGGTTATTACAATTGCCTTTTGCTTACATAATGGCAATTACTTTAGACTTTGGACCAGCAGGTGTGTTTTGGGCGATTACTTTAGCTGAAATATTAATAGCAGTTGTTGCTATTATTTGGTTTAAAAAAGGACATTGGAAAACCGTAAAAGTCTAGCGAGTTATTGGTTACTTAGAATTTTATAAATTAAAACAAAAACAATTAAAACAAATCCTAATTTTCATCAAAAAAACAAACATAAATCTGGATATGATTTAGATGCCTTATGTCATTCATATCCAGATTTAAAAGTGTTTGTATTCGAAAATAAATACCAAACCAAAACAATCAATTTTGCAAACCCTGAAGCGGTAAAAGCATTAAATACAGCATTGTTATTTGCTCATTACGATATTAAGTTCTGGGAGTTCCCAGACACTAATTTATGTCCTCCAGTTCCCGGGCGTGTAGATTATATACATCATTTGTCTGACTTATTAAAACAATCTGGTATTCATGATAATATCAATGTTTTAGATATAGGAACCGGTGCTAGTTGTATCTATCCTATTCTTGGTCATGCAGAATATAATTGGAATTTTGTTGGGGCAGATATTGATAAAAAGTCATTACAATATGCACAGGAAATTATTTCAAAAAACAAATTAGATAAATCAATTGAATTAAGGCATCAAACTAATAGTTCAAACATTCTAAAAGATATTTTAAAAGAATCAGATAGCTTTTCTGCAGCTATTTGTAATCCACCTTTTTATAAATCGGAAACAGAAGCTTTAGAAGCCACGACACAAAAACTAAAAGGCTTAAATAAAAGTAGGGTAGATGCTGTTAGAAATTTTTCAGGAACATGCAACGAACTTTGGTATAAGGGAGGAGAAAAAGCCTTTATCCATAATTATTTATATGAAAGTTCTTTGTTTAAAGACCAATGTTTGTGGTTTACAACTTTAGTATCAAAAAAAGATTTGGTAAGAGGTATCCAAGTGTCTTTAAAAAAGTTGGGAGCTACAGAAATTAAAATCATTAATACGGGGCAGGGTAATAAAATATCTAGAATTATTGTCTGGACATTTTTAGAGAATAAAACTCGAAAAGAATAGTTATGTTATTCTACTTAAACATAAAATAAATGGAACAAAGATTAACAATAGTTGGGTTAGGAGTGAATGATTTAAAAGTATCAAACGATTTTTATGAGAATAAGTTTGGTTGGAAAAAGATGACATCGAGTAACGATGATATTTCTTTTTTTCAATTAAACGGACTTTTATTATCGCTTTATCCAAGAGAGAAATTAGCAGAAGATGCAGGTGTTAGTCATGAAGGAAGTGGTTTTAAAGGATTCACTTTGGCGTTTAATGCGAGAACAGAGGAAGAGGTTGATGAATTAATCAGTGTATTAGAAAATAAGGGAGTGACCATTGTAAAAAGACCCGAGCATGTTTTTTGGGGAGGTTATAGCAGTTACATTTCCGACCCTGACGGAAACTTATGGGAAATAGCTTTTAATCCCTATTTAACACTAGATGAAAAAGGAAATACAGTCGAATAAAATTCACGACCTTTTTTGAAAAGGCTTAGATCCAAACCTTTTTTCGTATAGTTTAGAGAAATAAGAAGGTTTGGTAAAACCAACCGAATAAGATAATTGTTTTAAGGAATCCATTTGGTTAGACTCAACGATTGCTCTTGCTTTTTGGAGCTTTATCTCATTAATAAACTGGTTAGGGTTTAATCCTGTAGCATGTTTTATTTTTCTATAAATAGTACTTTTAGAAATGGCAAACTCTTCTACAATGTCTTCCAGTTCAAATTCCAGATTGCTACATGTCCTTAAAATATAATCTTTAAGTGAGGTTAAGAATTTTTCATCGGTAGAATTATCGGTGCTTTCAGGGGTATCATTAGTATAGCTCTTTTTCTTTTCGTTATTAATTAATGCATTATGTATTCTTATAATTAGTTCTTCTTTACTAAAAGGTTTGGTGATATAATCATCAATACCTAAACTAAGAACATCCAATTTATCTTTTAGATTTCCACGTGCCGTTAGCATATTTTACCATCAGGAAGTAATGATGGTACAGGTGTTGCAGTATCGCCAGAAAATATGAAAATTGAAGATTACCAATCTATTTTAGGAGTTGCCTGGGAAGCTTCAAGAAATGAGACATTTGGTTATATAAACGTGGCTATAGGAATTAATACCAACGATATAGCTCTTAAAGTATTACAACAAGAAAAGGAAATTAAAGAAATAAAAAAACAATTAGATATTATTCTTAAAAAGCTAAATGGTGAATCTGTTGATACGGATAATTATGACACTTTAGTTACTGCTCAAACTACATCGCCTACTAAATTAACGGATTCTGTTAAATTAACAGATGCTGAGTTTGAAGTATGGGTTTCTAAATATGGTTATATTTTTGAAATCTCAATGTATCAGTTAAAAGAGAGTTTTGAAAATAGGAATATCGATTTAAAATTGTTTCCAGAAGTAGAAACCATTAAGAAAATGAACTCCGGGACGTATTTACCAGCTTTATGGAAATCATTAGAAAAAAGGTATCCTAATGCACTTAAAAAGCAATAGTAAATAACTAACTGTCAACCTTTCTAAATACCCAGAAGTATAAAAGTTAATAGAAAATCCCATTGAAGTCTTAAAAGATATGCAATCGGGTAAATATCTGCCTTCTTTGTGGAAGTCTCTTGAGAAGCGTTATCCAAAAGCATTTAAAAAATAAGCATTAATTGAGGGTGTTTGATAGAGTTGTTATTTAAAAAAGCGAGCTATTGGCTCGCTTTTTACATTAACTTTTACTTTTTCGATGGTCCGTTTTAATAAATAAACTCACTTGTAGCCGGTGTAAGTTTATATCTTTTTCAAACAGATACCTATTTAAATACCCCAGTTGTAAATTACAAGATTTAGAAAGGTTTATGCCAAGAGCGGTATAAAATCTGTTTGCTGAAGAGAAGTCATCTTCAATAGTTGAAAGCAATTCATTATTTATACGAACAAAAAGTAATTTGTTTAATTTAATTTTTGTTCCCAATCGATACCGTAATCTATGTTTTGTGGGGTTTTCTTCTGTAGGATTAAATATTCGATGTTCAATTCTTAATCGATGATCAATAGGTAAACGACTTAATTTATGTTTATAAGCAATTTGTCCGGATATTCTATTTTCAAATACATGACTTCCTTCTCTATGTTGTATGCTTTTATCTATATCTAAAAAACTATACCCTAACTCAACTTTTAATTTATCATTTATATGGTAGTTTACACCTAGTTTAGCTAGGAATAAATTAAGGTTTGTTGCTGGCTCATAAGCCCAAATTTGCCCACCGGCAACGATACTTAGTTTGTTTGATATTCTGTGGTTTCCAAAGTACGTATACCACGCTCCTAATTTATCTTCAGGTGAGGATTGTGAGTAGCTTAATGAAATAGTAAGTATAAAAAAGAATGTCGTTATATAAAGCTTCATAATTTTAGATTTTGGGAATAAGATATCTGGCATTACATTTTGTAGCGCTTTCAATCTATATATAAATCAGTAAGATAAAAGGAGCTCCAAAAGAGCTCCTTTTACGGTTAATAAGAACCTATTAAAAATGTTCGTGTAAATGATGATGTTCATCAATTAACGGTCCACCTTCAATAATCTGTTCGGAAGCTTGTTGTGCAAATTTCTCAAAGTTTAAGTGGAATGAGTGAGCTAACTGAATAGCTTTACCAACATAGGCTCCTTTTTGTAACCATGTATTCATAGGGTCTAAAATTTCTGATGGTACCCCTGGACAATATTTAGGCATGAATAATCCGAAAATAAAGTTTTGTTCATAATCAACATTATCTAATTCGCCGTTAAGAATAGCCGTAATCATAGCTCTGGTATATTTTAATTTTATACGAGATCCTACACCATAAGGTCCTGCACTCCATCCTGTATTAATTAACCATACATTCACGCCAGCTTCTTGCATTTTTTTGCTTAGCATCTCACCATAAACAGTTGGATGTAATGGCATAAAAGGCTCACCAAAACAAGCAGAGAAAGATGGTACGGGTTCTGTAATACCAGCTTCTGTTCCTGCTACTTTAGCTGTATAACCAGATATAAAGTGATAAGCAGCCTGTCCTGGTGTTAATTTTGATACTGGAGGTAATACACCAAATGCATCACATGTTAAAAAGAAGATGTTTTTAGGGTTATCTGCATAAAGCGTTTCTTGAATATTATCAATGTGATAAATAGGGTAGCTTACACGCGTGTTTTGCGTAATGCTACTATCCATATAATCTGGTTCTCCATTTTCTTTAAAAACAATATTTTCAAGTATAGCTCCAGGTTTAACAGCTCTAAAAATATCTGGTTCCTTTTCTTCAGATAGGTCAATTACTTTTGCATAACATCCACCTTCAAAGTTAAAAATGGTATTATCTGCTGTCCAACCGTGTTCATCGTCACCAATTAATTTTCTATCAGGATCGGCAGATAAAGTTGTTTTCCCAGTACCCGATAATCCGAAGAAAATAGCAGTATCACCTTTTTTGCCAACATTAGCAGAGCAATGCATTGGTAATACGTTTTTGTCAACAGGTAAAATCATATTTAGAGCAGAAAAAATACCTTTTTTCATTTCTCCTGTATATGCAGATCCGCCTACTAAAGCTATCTTTTGAGTAAAGTTTAGAATTGAGAAATTACCTTGGCGAATTCCATAAGCTTTTGGGTCTGGACACTCATACCCGGGAGCACAAAGGATTAACCAATCTTCTTTAAAGTTTTCTAATTCTTTTTCACTGGGTCTTAAAAACATATTATATACAAACATGTTAGACCAAGGTAGTTCGGTTACGGTTCTAATATTTGTTTTAAATTCCGGGTCTGCACATACATAGCCATCTCTTGCATAAATTTCTTTTCCAGAAAGGTAGTTTGTTATTTCATTTTTGAGTTTATCAAAATTTTCAGGAGATACTGGCTTGTTCGTTTTTCCCCACCAAACTTTGTCGGCAGTATAATCATCTTTCACCAGAAAACGATCTTTAGGAGAACGTCCGGTAAATTTTCCTGTATTAATAGCAAGCGTTCCGTTTGCAGTTTCTTTTCCGAGTCCTTTCTCAACGGTAATTTGTTGAAGTTTTTCCGGAGATAAGTTCCAATTCACTTTCACATCTTTTAAGCCATACTGTTCTAAACCTGTATGCCTCACTTTGGTTGCATCTTTCATTTTGTTCAATTTTAAGGTTCCTATTAATAATTTTTTTAATTTTTTAAAAAGGCCATATTATTGGCACTAGTATTAGGGTTATTATAAAAAATAGAAGTAATAATGGTGCTCCTACTTTTAAGTAATTCATAAATTTATATCCACCTGCGGTCATCACCATCGCATTGGTTGTTGTTCCTATAGGGGTTAAAAAAGCTGTCGACGCACTTATTGCAACCACTATCATAAATGGTGCAGGTGAGAGGTTTAACGAGCTAGCGGCAAGTATGGCTATAGGCGCCATTAAAACTGCTGTGGCAGAGTTATTAATAACTTGACTAAAGGTTGTTGTTAGTAAAAATATACCGCCTAATAACAGTATGGGATGAATGGCTCCTAAATAATTCACCAACCCATTAGCTATAACTTGTGCTGTTCCTGTTTTTTGTAATGCAATACCCATGGGTATCATAGCAGCAATCATCACCACACTCGTCCAACTAATGCCTTTATATGCTTTAGATATAGGCACACAACCTGTTAGTAAAACAATACCAGCAGATATTAATGCTGCGATAGATCCTGGTACTATTTTAAAGACCATGAATATAATCATGAGTATTAAAGACCCTAAAGCGATGTATGATTTTGGACTTAAATTCTCAACGTTTTTAGCCATGCCTTCAGGGCTACCAATAATTACCAGGTTTTCATGTTGCTTTTTTAAATCGTCTATGTGTTCCCAAGTACTTCGTATTAAAAAAGCATCGCCGACTTTTACTGTAATTTCCTTTTCTTGCAAAGGTTTGTTGTTTCTAGAAGCTGCTAAAAGCTGAATACCATATCGTTTAAAGTATTCTCCTAATTTGTATTTTCTACCAACTAAAATAGAATTGGGGTTTACAATCACTTCGGTCATACCTACCTCTTGGTTAATTAAGTTATGCTTTAACTCATCGGTGATAGGTTCTAGAGGTAACAAGCCCAATCTAAATGAAATCATAAGCTTGTTGATAGCTTCTGTATCTCCCTTTATAGTTAAAATATCATGATAGTATAGTTCTATCTTAGGACTTGGAAATTCTTCAAAAGCATGTATGCCTTTTAAAACATTGGGATGTCTTCTTTTTAAACGAATTATGGAAACATTATAATTTTTTTCAAATTGCCAATCTTCAATTTTCGTATTTATTAGTGGTGATAATGACCTTATACGTAATCTGTAATAGCCGTTATCAATTTTATAAGCTTCTATCCAATTATGCAGGGTAGATTCAATATTTACAGGCTTATTATTTGTTTTATTTTTTGGTAATAACTTATATCCTATATATCTGAAATAGATCAATGCTATTATTAATAAAGGAACACCTATTAATCCAAACTCAAAAAAGGAAAACCCTTCAAAACCGGCATCTATTAAAGCATTACTAGCAATAATATTGGGAGGCGTACCTGTTAATGTTAGTAAACCACCGGTATTGGAACCAAAGGCTACAGGCATTAACATTTTGGATGGCAATGTGCCAATGCTCCAAGCTGATGATATGGTAAGAGGCATCAAGGTTGCTACAGTACCTGTATTACTTACAAACCCAGATAGTACACCGGCACCTAATGTTACAATAACTAATAATTTAGGGATGCTTTTTCCAGCCCATTCTACAAATTTCTTTCCAGCTAAAGCAGTCCAACCAGTTTGAGCAATACCCTCACCGATAACAAAAAGAGCAGCAATCATAATAACCGTTGGATTGCTAAATCCGCTTAATGTTTCGGTAGCAGTTAAAATCCCTGTTAGGAATAAACTTATCATAGATATGAGGGCTACAATGTCTGGTGTAAACTTTCCCCAAACAAAGAGACCAATAGTAATAACTAAAATGAGGAGCATTAAATAGATCATATCTTGTAATTGTTTATTAGTTTTAGTGTTTAATAATTATAGAATAAAATTACTGTTGATTATCGCTAATAATTATGACGAATGTCATGCTTTTTAAAAGGGTGTTATTTTTGGGAAATTGTGAATATTTCGATCTATTACGTATTGAAAATGAATACGAAAACGTGAGAGTAATAATGAGTTCTTAATGATTTCTTATATATTTAATATATTTAAACTTCGAAGTCGTTAAAAAGGTACTTAAAAGCAACATTTAAAGGCTTAAAAAAGGAAAATTAGATTTAAATGAACCTAATTTTTTTATACTAGTGAAAATAATTTTAGGTAAATTACATTTGTTGATAAGGCAGGTCTAAACAATTAAGAAATAATAAAAAATTAACTGGATGAAATTAGATATTCTTGCTATTGGAGCGCATCCCGATGATGTAGAATTAGGGTGTGGAGGCACCATAGCAAAAGAAGTAGCCAACGGGAAAAAAGTAGGTATTATAGATTTAACAAGAGGTGAGCTAGGAACCCGAGGTACTGCCAAAACAAGAGCTGTTGAAGCCGATAATGCGGCTAAAATATTAGGGGTTGCAGTTCGAGTTAATATGAAATTCGCAGATGGTTTCTTTGTAAATGATAAAAAGCACCAGTTAGAAATCATTAAAATGATTCGTAAGTATCAACCAGACATCGTACTTTGTAATGCTATTGATGATAGACATATAGATCATGGAAAAGGAAGTCAACTGGTTAGTGATGCCTGTTTTTTAAGCGGGTTAATAAAAATAGAGACTTATAATGATGACAAAGAATTACAGCAGCCATGGCGGCCTAAGCAAGTATATCATTATATACAATGGAAAAATTTAGAACCGGATTTAACGGTTGATATATCTGGTTTTATAGATAAAAAAATGGCATCTGTACTAGCTTATAAAACACAGTTTTACGATAGTAGTAGTAAAGAACCAGAAACTCCTATATCCAGTAAAAATTTTACAGATAGTATTATTTATAGAGCCAGAGATTTAGGCAGGTTGGTAGGCGTTGAACATGCTGAAGGTTTTACTGTTGAGCGTCATGTTACAGTTGATAGTTTGTTTGATATTAAATAGTTATAATTTTTAGTGATTTTATTTTTAATATCAATATAAAATATTAAAAAAAGTCTTTGTAGATAAGGTTGAAATCAATTACATTTGCACACGCATTACAAAATGCGTATTACATGGTGGTTATAGCTCATCCCGATAGCTATCGGGAGGTTAGAGCAAAAACCTTAAAAGACTTTGGTTTTTTAAAACTTATACATGGTGGTTGTAGCTCAGTTGGTTAGAGCATTGGTTTGTGGTACCAAGGGTCGTGGGTTCGAATCCCATCATCCACCCAAAAGGAAAAGCCTTTCATCCTCGATAGCTGTCGGGAGAAAGGTTTTTTTATTTTTTAGTGTCTTGTGCAACGATTATTGTTGTTGTAGCCAGTTTCATTAAGAAATACATTTAGCATACTATTAAAATATGATTTATAGAGAATTCAGAGCATAATTTTAATGACCAAACTCAAAAAAACAAATGTTAAATATTGCTAAGATTATTTTTCCCTGCAAAATTTCTTAGTTCTCGGTAAAACTTTTTCAAAAAAGTCTCAGGTTTAAAGTCTTCTGGATAAAGTCCTGAATAATTGATGTTTATTTTGTCTCTATTCGAGATAGGATCCTTAAGTATTTTTTGACCTTCTTCATATCTAACAGAATTGTTTAGTATTTCACTTTCTTCCTTTTTAATGCGTTTCTTAGAATAATGGTCTGATATTATAAATTTTTTTCCATCATACAAATGAAAAATGACTAATTTATTAGGATTTGATCTTGGAATACGTGTAAAAATAGTGTGGTTTTGTATCCAAGGATTTTCCGCAGGAAAATCAGAGTGACTAAAACTGCATTAGCCTTTTGATTTAGGACTAACCTTAAGCATTATTTTTATACAAAAACGTTATTTTTTAAGTTTTATGTTTAGTAATTCCTTAATTTGGTCTTTATCACTTTTTTCCAAATCATTTTCTGAAATTATTCCTTTCGGGTCTATTAATATGTATCGAGGTATGCCTCTTTCAATACTAGTAATTTGTCCGTTTTTTTCATAAACTTGAATTAGAAATGGACTAATTGATTTTGTACTATATCCCTCGGGGGCAAATAATTGTATTCCTTTAAGTTCATTTTCTAAAACATAATGTTTCCATATTTCTTTAGATTTATCAATTGAAACGAAAACAAATTCAATATTATCTTTTTTATGTTCCTCAATAAGCTTCTCAAAATATGGCATATTTTTTATACAAGGAGTACACCAAGTAGCCCAAAAATTGATAAAAACGTACTTTCCTTTTAAATCATTTAGGTCAATTGTTTTTTCATTAATTGCCGGTAGTTTGATTTCCGTTAATTGATTTCCCTCCTTTATTAGTTCAAGATTACTCAATTTCTTAAGTTCTTCAACGCTTGATTGAGCATTCCCATAATTATGCATAATAATTATTAAAATTAATGAGAATATTTTTTTCATAGTTTCAGTTTTAATGTTTTACAACGTTTACGTATAAGAATAGTGTGGTTTTATGTCAGAGGGTTTTCCGTAGGAAAATCAGAGTGACCAAATACACACTAACCTTTTGATTTAGTATTAAACTTAAGCATTATTTTTATACGATTTAAGTTAGCAATAGTTTTTATTTATTAGTGTAATTATTATTCAGTTTTTATAAGTCCGAATTTGTGTTTTCCATAACTGTTAGTTAATGTACCAGATAATGTATCTTCATTTTCGGATAATTTGTATTCAATCAAAATTTCGTCTTCTGTATGAATTGTTTTTCCCAAAGAATCCCAAATATATGTCCGATAGATAAATTCAATTTTTGATTCCGTCGCACTCCATTCAACCTTCTCGTTATCTTCGTCAATAAATTCAATATAATCTGGGTGAAATATCCAGAATATTTTCGGGTCTTTGGTCTCGTACCACATACCATTAAGTTTTTTTTCAGCCGAATTTTGTCCACAAGAGAAAGTCAGAATGAAAAGCAATAAAATTGTTATATAAAGTAGCTTTTTCAAAATTATTGCTAACGTTTTGTGTATGATTTGTTGCGTGAAAATCCGCAGGGATTTTCCGCAGTAAACCAAAGATAGCAAAAGTGCGATGATTTTCCGATAGGAAAATCAGAAGCAATGAATTATAGGACATTTTGTTGGGTGTAGTTTATTTTCTTACATTTGCAAAGTCAGCACACTTATCATTCATTACGATGCGAAAATTTCAAAATCGGTTTAAACAAAAGCTATTGGGAAGGCATACGGGTGCAAGTCCCGAGACCAATCTAAGCATCGCTTGGAGTGTGTTGACAGTGACCTTCCCTCTTTTATTAACTCATCATTTTTTATTATGTCAACACAGAATGGTCAAAATGTATGTCCGAAATGCAAGTCGGTCAATACATCGGATGATACACGACACGTATCAAAAAAAGTCAGAAAGGATTTGTATCCTGCTCAGTTAGAACTGCTGGAATTTATCAGTTTTCAAGACACTTTGGAACTCATTAAGTCTTTAGAATGGGTTCATAATACAGCACTATATCATTCTCATTCGTTTATTGAAGAAGAAGAGAAGTCCATTTTGTTTAATATAAGATTGCTAATGGATAAGCTGAATGGTATTGCCCGAGAAGTCTAGTTTTTGAGAAAAAGATTGTCAATCTTTTTGGCAATCTTTTTTGCGTTCCTGCTAGCGTTTTGTATAATAATGGTGCGGTTTTGATTTAGTATTAAATTTAAACATATATTTTTGTAAGCCATTTTTTAATTTAAGGGTTCCCATATGTCATTTGTCGGTTTCTTTCCAGTTACAACCTCAAGAATGTTTATTATAAAATCATTTTCACTTTCTCCACTATCTTCTATTACTTTTTGAAAGCTCATAGCTCCTAATGAGAAAAGGTGAGTAATGTCAATTTTCCAAATTTTGTTTTCTTGGTAAAAGTGAAAGAAAAAAGGAGTTTTTTGGCTGTTAACAATAAATTCCGCTTTTGCGAAATCACCACTTACAGTAACTTCCCCTAATTCTGCATTTATCACACTGTTTTTTCCTACCATTCCATTGTCAATTGCATAAATAAATAAGTCTTTTCCATTAAAATTAAGTAATTCACTTTTAGGCGTTCTATGTCTCATACTTAACACTGTTAATTTGTCAATTATTCCCATTGAATTGACCTCCATTGAATCGGCTGTTTTAACTTTATCTAAAATGTTTGAATAATAGTTTAGAGTTCTACTATCGACAAAGTCAGCCGCAACTTTTCCTTTGTCAGTTAGAATCGAATTTTTATAACTCTCAAATGACTTTAATACTAATTCTTTGTCAGACTGAGAATAGCTTTTAATTGATAAAAAAATCAGTAATGATAATATAATTATTCTTTTCATATTGTTTTTCAAAATTCTGACTAACGTAAAATTATTGTGTTCAAAATCAACAATTTAAAATTAGTTGTTTTTTATCTCATTTTTCTCATCTTCGTTAGCCATAGTACTAAAGACTCTTTTGGAGTCTATGAAGGATTGTGGGCAACGGTTAGTATATGGCAAGTAGGGCAGTAGAAAGTGATGAACTTTCAAGGTTGCACTGAGCCAAAACGTAGTATTTTGTTTTTAATTTATTCATTCTTAAAAGCCAAATCAACGATTTGGTGGTGTTGGTAAATAGCACTGAACTTTCGGAAACCACAAAATGCCCTATTTGCTATATACAGCTTGTCAGCTGCCTTTATTTTTCAATTATTATTCTTTTAAAATTTTTCCCGTTAATCAATTTTCCTGTCACTTCGATTACAATTGATTTATAAAACAATTCTAAACCTAATTCGTCTATTGAGTTGAAATCTGTAATGTTTGTTTTTAGGAAGGTTTCAGCTTGAGTAATGTATTCGGGACAACATTCTACATATCTTGATTTGTTCTGAATTAAATTTTTATAAAAATCGCTTTGTTCATCAATTGACTCACGTTTAATGATTTCAAAATCCTGATTAAACGACTTTTTAAATTCTTCAAAATTTGGATAGTTCAGTTGTTCGTGAACTCTTCTGCTCTGAGTATTTCCATAAAAATCGGGTATTTCTATTTCTCCATTAATGCAATTTAACTCTGTCCATTCACTTTGTCGTGAGTATGCAATAGGATATGCAGGGTTGTCGTCAATTGTATATTGCACAAATGAGAAATCGAATATTACTTTTGCTTTAATTGCAGTAAAAGAGTTCTCATCATAACCAACAGTTTTCCCATCAATTCCTTCATACAATTGTTTTAGATAAAAGATTGTGTCCGTAGATTTTATGATTTTGAAGTCTTCTGCATTCAATCCATGTATTGTTAAAGTAGTGTCGATTGAAGTCATAATGGCACTTTCGATATCCTTAGATTTCGTTGCTTTCGATTCTTGGTTTTGATTACAAGAAGTTAAAATTATAAGTCCAAATATTATGTTGATGATTTTCTTCATTATAGTTGCTGCCAACGTTTGATGTATGATTTGTTGCGTGAAAATCCGCAGGGATTTTCAGATTAAGAAACGAAGATAGCAAAAGTGCGATGATTTTCCGAGAGGAAAATCAGAAGCAATGAACTATACATTTTGTGGCTGTTGCACAACTCAAAAAATATTGTAAATACACTTGTTTTTGGTGTTTATGTAAATGTAACTTGCTGATTTTCAACCATATTTTATAGATGATTGTTAAAAAATCCATAGATTAATTCAAAATCATGGGTTGTGCAACGGCTACTTTTGTTATGCTCTTTTTTCTTTCCGCACTGTTATAATCAGCTTTTTCTTTTTTTGCTCAATCAGTATTTCATTTCCTTTTTCGAATCCTAGTTGTTCGAGCCATTTTCCCTCTATCCGAATCTCAGGCACAGTATAATTGCTTCCCCATCTACGATAGCGAAACTTACTATATATCTTTAAAACTCGAAATTGGTTCATTACTTAGCTTAATTTACCTTGTTTATTATTTGATGGATAAAAAACAAGCACTGTAAATGTAATATAAAATTGCATTAATGCAAAATATTATTTCATTTTTTATTTGCATTAATGAAAACATACCATGCATAACTGTATATATTATTTACATTCAGTACCTTTATGTCGATGGATAAAAAATTTAATAGATTAAAGGAGATTTTAGTCAGAGAAGAAGTCAGTCAAAAGGATTTGGCAAAAAAGCTAGGTAAGAACGAGCACACTGTTTCAAATTGGTGTATCAATAAGTCTCAACCTCATTTAAAAGATTTATATAGAATTGCTGAGATATTAAAGGTCAGTGTTTGTGATTTATTGATTCCAGAACAAGACAATAAATCAGATTAACATATTTCCTGTCTTTGTCTTAGGGATCAGGCCCGGTAAAATTGAGCATAACGGCAGTCTGTCTCAAAACTAATTTTACTTCTCTGAGAATCTCATATTTGAGATTTTTCAAAGATACCTATCCGAATACCAAAACCAAAATAAGAGATTTTGAGACACTCTGACGGTTTCGTATATGAAATGTTGCGTGTTTGTTTGCGAGGATTTTCTGAAGGAAAATCAGAAGCTAGCAAACGAGCAACTAACTTTGGTTTAGCCAAAACTAGTAATTTTTTATAGGATACTGTGTTGTACCCAACGTTTTTATTTTCAGACTAAATTAATTCCAGCTTTCGTAAAAATATCTTGCAATTCTTTTTCAATCGGAAATGGCTTTAAAGGCGGAACATTCGCTCCTCCAGGATTTCCAACTGGAATTTTTCCAACAAAGGATTTTACACCTCCAAAAATCAGACGTGGAATTTGCCCGATTATTTCTTTTCCGCTTTTGATTTTAATTCCGAATTGGAACATTTTCCAATGCACAAAAGTATGAGTATACGGATATTTTTGTCCGATTATATGAGCTCTTTCCAAATGATTCCACGCACATTTTAAATTTCCATTTGAGTATTCAGTTCGGTATTTTTCCAATTCCGCTTTATAGTATGGCTTTAGACTTTTGGGTATCGAAGTGTAAAATTTCATATCCGTTTTTTTAAAGTTTTCTGTTCGGTTTAAATTCTAACGCTTTGTTTTTGTAAATGTTGGGTAACGGCAGTCTGTCTCAAAACTAATTTTACTTCTCTGAGAATCTCATATTTGAGATTTTTCAAAGATACCTATCCGAATACCAAAACCAAAATAAGAGGTTTTGAGACACTCTGACGGTCTCGTATAACCGTCAGTTACGGGTTTATATGCGTTAATTTTCGGTTTAGCGCAGACGTTAGCAATTCCGAGTGGATTCGGACGTAGTCGAATCCGCCGTAATTGCGGTTACTTTGTTGTGAGTAGTTTTTTAATCATTGATAAATTCATTAAAAGAATCCGATATTTTTAAAACATCTCCTCCGTCATGATAATAAATCCAAACCGAGTAATTGTCACCAGGGTCTAAGTATAGATAATCGCCATTTTCATCTCCAATTACAAATCCAGATTCAACTCTGTCTAATGATATTTTTCCAACATTTGAAGTCGTATATTCTCCTTGTCTATGCTCCTTTTGCACTTGAACATATAATTTTAGGCATTCAAAATTCTTAGCTTTTCCGACACCATTCATTTCCCAACTTTCAAGTAACTCAGGTTTACCCATAATATTCCAATATCTTCCTTCATCGTCAGGGTCTTCATCACTATATTCGTTAAAGGCTACTTCAGTTCCGTTAGGATTGTCGGTCAGAAACTTGAGATACGATTCAGGTAAATTTTGTCCAAATATGTCTTTGTCAGAATTCTTTTTTTCCGTTTGTCCAAATAACTTACCAAATAATCCCATAATTAATAATAATGTTAATGCCTTTTTCATTATCTAAAGTACGTCTCTTAAATTACGGTGTGTGGTGTCTTTTTTATTTTTTCAGTTCGTTAGTCAATTCGATTATTCCTTTTCTTGTTAGTTTTCCACTTTTATAAATTGTTTCTTTTTTTTCAGTTCCTTCTATTTCCTCATAATCTTCATCACAATCGGAATACTTCAAATTATTTGCAGTATAAATATTAAACTCTTTATCAATTTCCATAAGTTCCTCACATTCAAAACAAGGTTCTTGTCCGCAACCACCAATTGCAATAGTTTTTGAGTCAATTCTTTCTCCGTTTAATTTATAGGTTGTCAATATTGGTAAAAAACAATCTGCTGCTCCAAGAGTAATTGTCGCAACATAATTTCCATTTGTAGAAATCTTTCCAAAAACATAATATGGTTCCTTTTCAAAAGGTGAGCTTATTTCATTTTTCAGTTCAGTTAATGGTTGAAAATCGTCTTCGCAACCTTTAATTTTTATTGGTAATTTAATTTCAGGAAATTGGTCAATAAAATTCTGAAATTGGTCATTCACTTGAGGTATTTCAGAAGTGAGTTTTTCAGGTTTATTATTTTCAGTTTTACAACTTATAAATAAAATTATTCCAATTAATATTATCGTTTTTCTCATAGTTTCTCAAATGTACCACAACCGTTTGTGTATCGCTTCGTTGCGGAAAACGTCCAACGAACTTTTCCGTCGTGACCGAAAGATAGTAAATTGCAATGAATTCCGATTAGGATTTCAGCCGCAATGAGCTATACACAGTGTTGAAATCGTTTTTTATTTTTCGTAAATATATGTTGTCAGTCGCTTGTCATTTTCTCCATAAACGACTTTCCTTTTTATCATTCTGTTTTTATAATATTCATAAGTTTTTTTACTCAGTTGAATTGAGTCATTTTTTATAGTAACTTCTTTAATTTTTTGTCCAAATTTATTTTTGTACACATAAAATTTAAACTCCTTTTGAGTGTCTTCGTTATTCCAATTCCGAGTAAAACTATACTCATTATTTTCATAAGAGTAATTTTCAGTCCAAATTAATTCATTATGATTCCAAGATTCTTTAATCTTAATATTCCCTTTTTCGTCGTAGAACCATTTATATTTATTTTGATTATCCCAATGTAAATCTGGTGCGTAATATTGAGTCTTTCGACCAATTGAATCATAGGAAAAGTCGATTTCACTTATTTTATCCCAACTTCTATTTTCTTCATAATCTGTTTCACTAATTATCCAATCAGTGCTTTCTCTTTGTTTTTCAATTATTTCAGGACGTAATCTTTTCTTAAAAGTAAAATGTTCTAGTTTGACTAATTGATTTTCATTATTGTAGAAGTAGACAACTTTTGTGCTATCTTTTTTTGCGTTTACAGTTCGTTTTTGAACTAATAAAGAGTCTTTATAATCATAAAAAATCTTCCTTCCTTTTTCAGTATTTGAAGAGGTTAATAAATGTGATTCAGATGCTATTTGATTGTCAGAGTAAAATTCGGTTATTTTTTGAAAATTTAATTCAGAACTATCTTTTTTGTGAAAATAGTATTCTTTGAGAGTGACTTCTGGAATTCGTCCGTTCTCAAATTCAATTATCGGTGGACTAATTCGGATAGGTTTTTCAAACTCTTTTTTATCTGAACAGCTTGTGAAAATTACTAAAAATATGATTATTATTCTGTTCATCTTAAATGTTTGCCAACGTGTTTATATGGCTTGTTGCGTGTTTTAAACATCTAATTTAGCAAATACAAACCAAATAGAAAGTCCGCGAGGACTTTCGTAAGTAGGCTATAACTTAATGTCATTAAGTTAAGGTTTTTTCAAATACTATCTTTCTGGTTTTTAGTTATTTTGGGCTTGGTTCGAGATCTGTATTTGCCCATATCTCGTTTAAAAGAACGATAGGGTCTTATAGGTACCATATTTTCCATAAACAATTGTTTGAGTTCATTGAGAGGTTGTTCTATTTGGTTTTCTGTAAAAAATAATTCTATCACTCTATTTTTTAAAAAGCCATAAGAGAGGTTAGTATTAATTTTATAGTCTAATTTTCTTTGTTTGTTCTTTTCAGCTATTTCATCTTCGAGTTCACTGACAATTAAGGTCTGTATGTTGCTGATGAATAGAGCTGCGTAAAAATCCTGTAGGATACTTTGTCTGGAGTACCCAGAGAAATGTTCGACCTTCAACTTGTTCTTCAGTTCGTCATAAAACGTTTCCACACGCCATCGTTTATAATAAAGAGATTTAAACATGTTGTTGGGGTAATTTTTGATATCCAATAAAGAGGTCATTAATATTTCAACTTGTCCCTTTGGTAGTTCTACCCTTATGAGTCTTACTTTTATAGGTGCTGTTTTATCTGCGGCTTTATCTGATAGTTTTATGTATCTACCAGAGGTAATGGTAACTATTTGAGATTTCTTTTTGCTTTTTTCAAAATCGAGGATAAGTTTGCTAAAGCTGATCTTTACGCGGATTACATAATCCAAATTATTGGTAATGTGGTACTTTATAAAGTCATACGAGGGATAGCCTCTGTCATAAAGTATTAGATCACCTTGTTTGCAATAAACCAGATGCGAGAGCGCCATAGCACGTTCTCCTTGGCTTATTGGTGACAGTTCCCCATCGATGATGTAATTGTTTTCCAGGTCATATAGAACGGAGCACCTTGCCTGTACGATACTTGTGGTGGTATGGTTTTTCGTTTCTCCAAAATATGATTTTTGGTCTTTTGTCAGTGGTAGGGTAATTCGGGAACCATCTACTGCTAATAGTCTAAAACCTTTCCAGGTTTTAATACCTGGCTCATTATTTGTATAAAACTCCTTAATCAAGGTCTGTGAGAGATGCTTGAAGACTTTAGGGCTTATTTTTTTACGTGCCTGTACAAAAGCACTTTTGGTAAACTTTCGGGTTGTACCTATTTTTAAAAAACTTAGAAAGTTCTCTAACTCCAAGGACAGACTTTTACGAAGCATATTCAACATAAACAGTAAGATAGTCGAAAATTGTTGTTTTCGTTTACGGGTAAAGTACTTTTCTGAAATTCTAAATTCGTTTTTTAATGCGTCGCTGAACAATTCCGCTTTCAATCTCTCGAAAATTAAAATTGCTGTTTTTTTTCATCTTTATATTTAGTTGATAATCAAATAAATATACGAATAAAATTACTTAAAAACAACATTAATATATTGGTAGTCAAACAATTAAACCCTTAACTTAATGACATTAGGCTATAACTAGCAATGAATTATAGTTGTTGGCAACTGCTTTTTATTCATATGCAAATGAAACGGGTTCATTATGTTCCTTTATCAAATGATTATTTACTTCCAAGTAATTCATCCATTCTTTTGCCCTTGAACGTGAATTACAAGCGTACATTCCGTCAGAACTACAAAGTTTATCTGGAAAATCTAATGTTGTATTAAAAGTAATTTCAAGAACCTTTATTACAGCATATACACCATTATCTTTTGTACTTCCACCACCACCAACAAATGCTGTTTTAATATCATATTTAAGAATGTCATAAATTTTATCAAAATCAAGCTTTTCGTTGACATTTGTTATTTTGATTTCACGATTTTTTAAATAATGTTTATGAATATCTAGTTCACTGAATTTACCATAATTAACTAGGAATTCTTTTCGAACTTCAGATTGCTTAAAATCTCCAATAAATGAAAATCCAAAATCTCTATCCAAGAACGAATATTTAGTAAAATCTTTAAGAGAAAGTTCTTCAACAGTTTTTAATGCTTTTTCTATTTGAGAATACTTGATTCTTGATAGTATAGATAAGACTTCATCTTCAAATACATCCAAACTGTCAGACAGCTTTTTTATTTTTTTAAAGGATTTGTGAAAATTATCAACTCTATCAAATGTATTTCCATTCCAAGTTTTCTTTTCCTTTGTTTTGAATTCAATTTTCTTTTTAGCAATTGCTAATGCTTTTTCAATTTGACCTTGTACTTTTAAATTTGTTGAACTTAAATTTTGTATTGAAACTTCAGTTTCTTGAGATGAATCAAGAAATTTGATTAAATAATTGTTGCAAAATCCAATTATTCCAAGGTCATCAAATAACCTAGATTTTAGAAAATACGTTTCAAGGTGTTTAGAATTAGTTATTAATTCGTTCCAGTTTTTTGAGTAGAATTTATCCAAAACTCTTCCAGCCGAGTAAGTCAATGACCAAGATTTTTGATAAATCAACGACCAATATTCAAACGCTGTAATATTGTCCAATGTCAATGAGTTGATAAGTTGGTCTTCTAATTGTCTACGTTCGCTAAAAGTTAACTGTGTTTTTAGAAGTTCAATTTGGTTTTTAAGCGTATCATTTCCCTCAAAGTCAATGTTGTTCTCTTTACTATAATTCGTTAATTGAACCAATTGTTTTAAGAATCTAAAAGAGAATTGAGGTAGAACATAATTTTCTGAAATACCCGCTTTCCTGTATTGGTCTGAAAGTTCGATGACTCTTTGTGGCTCTAATTTTGTTAAACTTATGTACGAATTTTGTGCTATCGTATCATTTTCACTTGACAGCATTTCAAAAAGTGTTTTTTCTTTATCTATTTCTTTAAGATTTAATTTATCGTTACTAAATGCGCTAATTGATTCATCCCATTTATATTGTTTATAGTTGTTTGCAAAAAAAGTAACTAAATTAATTTTTGACTGTTCATAAAAGTCTTTGTCTAAATGATAGCTTAATTCTCCGCTCTCGTTTGGTACAGCAATTTGAGATTTCGTTAATAATTGAATTAAATTAATTACATCTTCATTGTCGTAATATTCGTCAAATCTATATCGATTTTTTAGCAGAATAGAAGCTGTTTTTAATAAGGCTAAAGGGTTTCCTGAATTTACTAAACTATCGATTCCGTTTTTTCTTACCCAATCAAGATTAAATAATTCAGTACGCTTAACTTTCAATTTATTCCATTTGAAGTCCATTATTTCGATAATTTCAAAGTCTGTTTTTCTTTTGTCAAATGGTGTTATTAAAAAAGCATTTGCAAGATTTGAAAATGTTATATTCTTTTTGTTGTTTTTTAGAAAATTTTTAAAATCAGAACTTGTTGTTGTCGAGTCTATAATTATCTCGTAATCAAGAAATAATGAATTTTCCCGAACAATTCTTTTGGCTAAATTTGATTCATTGCTTTTAAGAATGTGATAACCTAAATATTCATTTAATTCAGTTTTACTGTCAAAATATTCAGCTACTTCATTTAGTGCATCAAAATCTCCCTTTCGTAATTGATAATCCAAAAATTCAAATCGCTCATTTTGTGCAAATATATTTGCAGAAATAAATATTAATATTATCAGTAAGTTTCTTTTCAATCTCGATGTTTCTTAAAGTGTCTTGTCCTAAAATATGGCTACAGGTTAAAATTGATTTTTACGCTGATAATTTATATACCATATTAGGTGTTTTATAATCTAAAGATAAGTGTAATCTTATTTCGTTGTATAAATTAATTGCATTTTTTGTAGCTCTCTTTGCGTGAGCTACGTTTGTAAAGGTTTGGTCAAGATAAAACTCATCTTTCAAGATACCGTTTACACGTTCAGCCATGGCGTTTTCATAGCAATGATTTTCTTCCGTCATACTGATGTCTATTTTATTTCTTTTAAGAATTTGTGTGTATACATTACTGCAATATTGTATGCCTCTGTCTGAATGATGGATAAGACCTTTAATATTTTTTGCTTGGTAAATAGCCTTATTAAGAGCTCTAACACACCCTTTAAGTTCCAAACTATTACTTAGGTCATAACCAATAATTTTTCTAGAACACATGTCTGTAATGAGAGCGAGATAACAAAACCCTTTTATGGTTCTTATATAAGTTATATCGCTCACCCAAACTTGATTTGGACTTATGACTTCTACATTTTTAATGATGTTTTTATACTTGTAGAACCTGTGCAACGAATTGGTTGTTCTAGAACTATATTTCTTTCTAAGTGTTAGCATTTGATGTTTTCTAAGGACATTAAATAATGTGTCTCTACCGACTTTAAGATTAGCTTTTGTAAACTCATTATGCAATGATTTTTTAAGTTTACGGACACCTTCTCTGGGGAGGGATCTGCGTCTTCTCATTACAATTTCTATAATCTGTTGTTCTATCTTTACACGCTTATCAGCTCTATCTTTATATTTATAATACGCATCGCGTTTAAGTCCAAAACAAAGAGTTATAGTAGTTAAAGAAGCAAATCCCTTAGCTTTTTCTTTAGCTTTTATTAAGGCTTTATACTTAGCTTTTTTTTTAGTTCAGCAACAGATTTATATCCTAAATCTTCAGCAGCTACTTCTAGGTAGGAATCTAACACTAATGCGTCAAGATCCTTTTTAAGTAGTAGTTTTTTAAGCTGTTCTATTTCTTTTTGAAGTGCTTTAATTCTAGATATTTCGTCTTTAGTTTCCACTTTTACTCTGGTGTTCATTAAGTCTTTACGGTTGTATTTTTTAATCCACTCATTCACTGTTGTAGGCGCAATAGAGTAGAGTTTACAAAGTTCACTCTTTGTATGTTTTCCAATGCTAAGTTCGTCTAAAATTTTTAATTTGAAAGGTTCGCTGTAACGTCTAATTACTTTGTCATTTTTGTACATAATTGTGTTAAATTATGTAGCCTTTATTCAGGACGAGTCA
>NZ_JAUOEK010000078.1 GCF_030540835.1 Flavivirga aquimarina
GGCTAATTCTGAAGAGTACCCCGTTGTATTTCGATTGGCAGAGCAATACCTAATCAGGGCAGAAGCACGGGCAGAGCTTGGTAAAATATCGGAGGCACAGTCCGATTTAAATGTCATTAGAAATCGAGCTGGTCTTGGAAATACCACAGCTAGCACTAAAGAAGCATTACGAGATGCCATTCTCGATGAGCGGCAGGTGGAACTATTTACAGAACGCGGACACCGTTGGTTCGATTTAAAAAGAAGAGGTGAAGCCGCCGATGTATTGGCACCACTAAAACCTAGCTGGCAAGATACAGACGTTTTATTTCCTATCCCTGAATCTGAATTATTATTGAATCCAAACTTATTACCACAAAACGATGGGTATTGAATAGGTGAATTGGTTCATCCCCGTAAGGTCATTGAGCATTACTGAAATGAAAATACATTTTCATTGAAAGTACATAGCGCAGCTATCGAAATGAAGGCGGGGATCTCATGAAGAGAGCTTGTCATCCCTGCGTAGGCAGGGATCCACTAGAAGCAACATACATAACATTTTGAAAATAATTAAAGAATAATAGATTAATAAAATGTATATAAATAAAACAATCCTAAAAGCAACATTACTAATTTGTACCATAAGCCTCCAAAGTTGTGCTCAGTCAGTAGCAAGCAATGAAAATAAAAACACCCAAGGCCCCAACGATTTCCCCGAGCTCATTAACGCAAACATTCCAGGCGCTCCTAAACTAGGAAAACCCCAATTAATTATGGGAGAAACCAAACCTGTAATGGGCGAAGGAATGGGGTGGGCAGCACCTGCCGTGTATGATTGGGATAATGATGGAAAGAAAGATTTATTAATTGGAGAGTTTGATAGTGGCTTAGAAAACAAAGGTGTTAAAGTAGGTAATTTTTGTAGAGTATACCTTAACAAAGGTAAAGATGAAGTTCCAACATTTAATGATGAATTATCTTCTTATGCAAATTATGCAAGTGGTCATTTTAATGATACAAATTTCAACGGAACCCCTTTATCTATTTATTCATGGTGTTGTTTCCCATTTATTCCGCGCTTTAAAGATTTAGATAATGATGGCTATACAGATTTACTAACAGGACAGTACAATCCAGGTATTATTACATGGTTTAGAGGTAGTGAATATGGCTTTTTACCAAGTATTCATTTAGAAGAAGCATATGAAGCGATATCATCATTAAGTCAAAATAATTCACTACCAATAACTGATCCTAAAAGTAATATGTATTGGAATTACTCAGCTGCAGATTTTGGTGATTTTGATAATGATGGTGATTTAGACATGATTGTTGGTGGTCATGCTTTGCGTTTTTGCGAGAATATAGGGACAAAAACAACTCCTAAATTTGGAAAAAGAGAGTTGTTACTAAATGAACAAGAGCAACCTTTAAAATATAACATACGAAATGTGATAATTCCTTATGTAGTGGATTGGGATGGAGATGGGGTATTAGATATTTTAACGACGAATGAATATACAAAAAAAGATTATAAAGCAATCACATTCTTCCGTGGTCTGAAAAGTAAGAAAGAAGAACTATGTTTTGAAGCTGGTATCCCATTATTTTCAACAAAAAATGACAAAAAAGAATTCCCAGGAAGCTGGCTCAATGTCTGTGTAACCGATTGGAACAATGATGGGGTAAAT
>NZ_JAUOEK010000079.1 GCF_030540835.1 Flavivirga aquimarina
GGCTAATTCTGAAGAGTACCCCGTTGTATTTCGATTGGCAGAGCAATACCTAATCAGGGCAGAAGCACGGGCAGAGCTTGGTAAAATATCGGAGGCACAGTCCGATTTAAATGTCATTAGAAATCGAGCTGGTCTTGGAAACACCACAGCTAGCACTAAAGAAGCATTACGAGATGCCATTCTCGATGAGCGGCAGGTGGAACTATTTACAGAACGCGGACACCGTTGGTTCGATTTAAAAAGAAGAGGTGAAGCCGCCGATGTATTGGCGCCACTAAAACCTAGTTGGCTAGATACAGACGTTTTATTTCCTATCCCTGAATCTGAATTATTACTGAACCCAAATCTGTTGCCGCAGAATAGCGGCTACTAATCCCAGCGAAGGCGGGGATCTCATGAAAAGAATCTGTCATCCCCGCGTAACTTGTACCGAACTGGCTTCGATAGGCAGGGATCCACTCGAAGCGACGTATGTAACATTTTGAAAAACAATCATTTATAAAGTACGTCCATGGTAAATCTGCCCTGAGTTTGTTGAAGAATTAAAAAATAATAAATAAATAATATAAATATAAATAAAAGAATCATAATACGACCGAACGTTAATAAAACATCCAGTGGATGGTGGATGTTTGTAGAGAAGGGGCGATCTGGCGCATGGAGTATGTAGTGAGAATTTACATAAAAAAGTATTACGATTATCAATCGAAAAATATGAGACAATAACATAATCATGAAAGTAAACAAAACAATCTTAATAACAATCTTATTCCTTAGCGTGATGAGTTCACAAAGCTATGCACAAACAACGACCAAAAGTGGAACTAAAAATGGGTTAGGTCCCAACGATTTCCCCGAACTCATAAACGCAAACATTCCAGGCGCTCCTAAACTAGGGAAACCCCAATTAATTATGGGTGATTCCATACCCATTAGAGGTGAAGGTAAGGGGTGGGCAGCTCCAGCGGTTTACGATTGGGATGGTGATGAAAAAAAGGACTTACTTATTGGGGAATTTAGAAGTGGGTATAAATATGGACTAAATACAGGGCATTTCGTAAGGGTATATCAAAATAAAGGAACGGAGGATGCTCCTGAATTTAATGATGATTTTTTTTATGCCAATGGCATCAACGATTTAAGAGAAAGTACGGGGACGCCCTTGTCTATTTATACCTGGTGCTGTTTCCCGTTTACACCTCGTTTTACCGATTTAGATGCCGATGGCTTTACCGATTTGTTAACAGGTCAATATAACCCTGGTTATATTACATGGTTCCGAGGAAGCCAAGACGGCTTTTTACCAGGAATCACCCTAGAAGAAGACTATGATGCTTTAATAGCCTCCAAACAAAATAATCAGTCACTTCCGATCACAGATCCTAAAGGAATGAAGTATTGGAATTACTCGTCTGTGGACTTTGGTGATTTTGATAATGATGGGGATCAGGATATGATTGTAGGAGGAGGTGCCTTACGTATCTGTGAAAACATAGGAACTAAATCGACGCCTAAATTCGGCAAAAGAGAGCTGTTATTGGATACACAAGGACAGGCGCTCGAAGGTGGTAGTCTTGCAGTACCTTATGTAGTCGATTGGGACGGAGATGGCGTCTTAGATATTTTAATGACAGATAGTTTTCGCGCAAGAAGAAGTGCAGCAGTCATCTTTTTCCGTGGTCTGAAAAGTAAGAAAGAAGAACTATGTTTTGAAGCTGGTATCCCATTATTTTCAACAAAAAATGACAAAAAAGAATTCCCAGGAAGCTGGCTCAATGTCTGTGTAACCGATTGGAACAATGATGGGGTAAAT
>NZ_JAUOEK010000080.1 GCF_030540835.1 Flavivirga aquimarina
GTAATTACAATATCTATTTTTTTTCTAACTGGTGGATAACAGATATCTCCGCTTTAATCGTTTGTTTACCTGTTTGGTTGCTTTTTCCCACTTGAAATTTTTGGCTCATTCGGACATCATTTCCTATATAGACATCAAGAAATCTATTTTATCGGACAATTCTAAGCCTCCTATTTTCTTAAAACCTTCTGGTTGCTTTAAAAGATGTTTTCGCAGCGATTTTACCTAGAGCCTATTCATTGCAATGAGGGCATATACATACCAACTGGGTGCTATATTAAATGCTACGGTAATAGTAAACGTATCTCCAGCTAGCACTGTTTTTGGTGTTTCTATTGTGTAACTTACAGGGACTCCAGATGTAGATTGTGCTACCACTGGGGTTCCTGTAGTGCTTAATAGCACGATCAATACAATTACTGCCTGAACTTTATAAAACATATCTTTTAACTATTAACTCGTAATTCGTGATTCCCTCTGTGCCACTTGACCTGTTCGCTAAAAATGCCCACTGGACATTTTGGCTCACAACATTTATTATTTGATTAAATAGGTGTTCGTGAATCTTCGATTTCTTAACGCTCCATCACCCCCAACATGACATACACATAGCCTTGATGCGCCAATGTTTTATTTTTATAGCCACCTTTTCCGTAATACTGTTTGATCATGTCTTCTTTGGTCCAACGCCCTGATTTTCTATATGCCTCATCGGAAAGTCCTGATTTTTTTTGGTATTCTTCTGCACTCTTTATTTGTGATGCAACTCCTTTTTTCATACTAGATGGATAATATGCAGGATTTTTTTTTGATATTCCTGTATCATATTCCCAGCTCCATGATAATTCATGATCAAATGTTCCATTTAAAGTTGCAATACTGGTTCCTATTAATAAATCATTTACCCCATCATTGTTCCAATCGGTTACACAGACATTGAGCCAGCTTCCTGGGAATTCTTTTTTGTCATTTTTTGTTGAAAATAATGGGATACCAGCTTCAAAACATAGTTCTTCTTTCTTACTTTTCAGACCACGGAA
>NZ_JAUOEK010000081.1 GCF_030540835.1 Flavivirga aquimarina
TTTGTAATCCGTGCCCTACTTATCCAATTAATTTTATACTTTGTAGAAAAATTAAAATATGTCTACAAAATATAAAGCAACAATGACCGACACTGGTTATTTTATAACCATAACTACTGTAGGTTGGATAGATGTGTTTACAAGACTTAAACAAAAATTTGTTATTACTCAGGCCATTAGGTATTGTCAAAAACATAAAGGCCTTGAAGTTTATGCCTATTGTATAATGCCTAGTCATATACACATGCTCTGCAAAGCAAAAGAAGGTTTCTTGCTATCAAATATTATGAGGGATTTTAAAAAATTCACCTCTAAAAAAATTATAGATACCATTATTAATTACCCAGAAAGTAGAAGAGAATGGATGCTTAATTATTTCAGCGAAGCATGTGACCACCTGAAACGAAATCAACAATATAAAGTCTGGCAAGATGGTTACCATGCAGAAATATGTTCGTCAAATAAATTTATAAAGCAGAAATTAGATTATATTCATAACAATCCTGTAAATGACAAAATTGTTTCTAATCCGGAAGATTATGTTTTTAGTTCGGCAAGAAATTATGCTAGTTTAGATAGCGAACTTGATATTGTCTTACTGCATGTTTTTTGAGTTTAAAAAGGAGCACGGATTACAAATCCGCGCTATCGGGGTTTTATTTTTTAGAAGCTTGAATTTGTCAGAAAAAATACCGAACTTAGTAAGCAAACGATTTTGTACTTAGTCGTTATAAGCTCTAAAAATAAAATTATGAACACTTATGCTGACAAAATACAAGACAAAAACCACTACCACGCTGTTTCTACAAATGCAACTCTTCAAAAACAAAAGGATGATGCATTTGCTGTTCAATTTATGTATAACAGTTGCAATGCAGCTGCTCTACAGAAACTAAATAAAATATCCTCTAATAGTCCACGTACGTTACAACTAAAAGCACTTCAAGAAAAGGCTAACAACAGTCCAAAAACAAAACAAGCAATCCAGCTACAAGCTATAGTAAATAACTATACAGCACTTATTCAGAGAAAAGAAAACCATACAACAGGTTTGCCAGATAATCTTAAAACCGGAATTGAAAACCTTTCTGGTTATTCTATGGACGATGTAAAAGTGCATCGTAACTCTAATAAGCCAACTCAATTGAATGCTCATGCATATGCTCAAGGAACAGATATTCACCTCGCTTCCGGGCAAGAAAAACATTTACCTCATGAAGCCTGGCATGTGGTACAGCAAAAACAGGGAAGAGTAAAACCTACCTTGCAAACTAAAAATAAAATAAACATTAATGATGATGCAGCCTTGGAGAAAGAAGCAGACATCATGGGAACGAAAGCCTTACAAAGACACCACACAGAAAAAAACACATTTGAATTTCCTTTTTACCGCACGGTATACCAAACTCCAAGTATACATGGGGGGACCGACTCTAGTTTACAGTTAATGGCAGATCCAGATGGCATAAGCGAAAAACCCAATACCAGTATGTCTCTTTCACCAGACATAAAAGAGATAGACCTTAGAGATAAAGAAGCACTTCCCAGAGGCGAGGTGGATTTCAATGTTTTAAGGATGATAGTCCGTAAACAGAAGCCAGTTGGTGAAAAACCTGATTTAGATTTATTGCATTGGGAATTACTCTTTCTTATTCAAAACGAACATGATAGAGAATGGATAAAAGTTGATTTAACTCTAGATGGATATCGTATACTCTCTGGTGTAAGCGACGAGGCAAGGAGGCCATCTTTAGACGAAGAGTACATAAATACAAGCAATGAGACTTTAACAAAAAGTAAAATTAAAGCTGCCGTAGAAGAACTAGCTCCAACTAAACTAAATTACTACAACCCTTCAAAAAAATCTCCTGACTATAAACCAGAATTTGAGAATTTCCGGTATAGTTGCCAGACTTTCGTAAATAATATGATAGAAAAACTGGAACTAATATCAACTGATGAAATAGTTGAAAAAACAATATAACTTGTATTAGTATATAAGACAAAGTTTTCTCCGCTCTACCCCGCTAGTGCCAGTTTATACCCGATAGCGCGGACTCGATAGCGCGGATTTGTAATCCGTGCCCTACTTATCCAATTAATTTTATACTTTGTAGAAAAATTAAAATATGTCTACAAAATATAAAGCAACAATGACCGACACTGGTTATTTTATAACCATAACTACTGTAGGTTGGATAGATGTGTTTA
>NZ_JAUOEK010000093.1 GCF_030540835.1 Flavivirga aquimarina
TAGATGATTTAAGAGAGATCTTACAATAAAAATAAAAAGCCCAAAGCAAACACTTTGGGCATGAACAATACCCTTTTCGCGAAAGGCAGACCAAAACCTTGATGGTCTTTAAATGCTCAAGGCAAATATAATTATTAATAAATTTTATTATGAAAAAATTAAGTTTAAAAAATTTGAAATTGGGAGCTGATGATATGCTACAACGCAACCAATTAAAATCTGTTTTAGGAGGCTATGGCTTAGGTGAAGGTGCCTCTGAAGGTTGTGGTGATGATTTTCAGGGTATAATCGAGTGTATTTGCCATTTTCCACCATATCAAAATTTTGGAAATATACCTTGTGCAGATTGCGCGTGGAATTGTTCATACCAAGGATAATTATTTATTAGTAGAAACTTGCCAATGGCAGGTTTCTACTTTTCTTAAAATCAACTAAAAAATATTAATAAAACACAATAATTAAAAGATATACTTAATTGTTTTAATCTAAAAATTCTCCGACCCTTGGGTCGGGGTTTCCAATTAACCTCTCCTTTGGAGAGGTCAGAACTGCAAAAAAAGGCAGTTCTGGGTGAGGCAAAATAACAAAATTCGATTTTTGCCTCTATAAAGGCAAAATGAAACTGGCGAAAACCTGTGCTGAGCGGAGCCGAAGTATACCCCTATGGCTTGCCTCGTGGATAGTCAGTTTCAAGAATTTTTTTATTGGAAAAAATGCAAAAAGTCAACAATTATTTTACATTCTAAATTATTTAAAAGAATTTCTTTTAAGTAAAATTATTAATGTGTTTTTTATTAAAAAATCTACGTCTGTAAAATCAAATCACAAGAAATATTAAAGGATATTCTTTTTTAGCTCTTTAATATTTTTTAGAAAAAAGAAATTAAAGACTCAATGTTAATAACCTTTTTGGTCTTTGTAAATAATTATTCACACAAAATTTAAATTTGAAAAATAAATTTCCATTTTATAAACAACCAGACTCTAAAGATTGTGGTCCCACATGCTTGCGTATTATAGCAAAACACTATGGCAAACTTATATCTTTACAACAAGTAAGAGAATTATCTGAAACTACAAGAATAGGTAGTAATTTACTTAAACTGAGCGAAGCAGCTGAAGCTATCGGGTTTAAATCTTTAGGTATTAAAATTGACTATGATAAATTAAAAGAAACTCCGTTACCTATACTAATACATTGGAATAAAAATCATTTTGTTGTAGTTTATAAAATAAAAAATGATATAATTTATATCTCAGATCCTTCATATGGGTTAATTACTTATACTAAAGAAGATTTTATAAAGCGTTGGATTGGTAACAATGCTACAGATAACACAAAAGAAGGAGTTGTTTTACTATTAGAGGTTACCCCAAAATTTCATAATCTAAAAAACTGGAAAGAAACTGATAAAAAATCATTCCGATTTTTGTTTCAATATCTATTTAAATATAAGAACTTGTTGTTGCAGCTTGTTATAGGCTTGCTTGTAGGTAGTATTTTTCAGCTTATATTTCCATTTTTAACACAAAGTATTGTTGATGTTGGTATACAAAATCAAGATATCGATTTTATTTATATTGTTTTAATAGCACAAGTTATGCTATTTATAGGCCAAACAAGTGTTGGTGTTTTTAGAAGTTGGATATTGTTACACCTTAGTACAAGAATAAATATATCCTTGGTATCAGATTTCTTTATTAAATTGATGAATCTTCCCATTGCCTATTTTGATACCCGTATGACGGGAGATATTATGCAACGCATTAATGATCATAAGCGAATTGAAACTTTACTAACAGGTACTACATTAAATACGTTGTTCTCAATGTTTAATTTGTTTGTGTTTGGAGCTGTTTTAATTTATTACAGTACTTCCATATTTTTCATATTTGCTATAGGTAGTATTATATATATAGCCTGGATTTTATTTTTCTTAAAAAGAAGAAAAGAGATTGATTACAAGCGGTTTACAGAGAGTGGTCAAGAGAAAAGTACCGTTATGGAGTTGATTAATGGTATGCAAGAAATTAAAATGCATAATGCAGAAAGACAAAAACGTTGGAAATGGGAATATGTACAGGCACGACTTTTTAAAGTAAAAATGCAAAGTTTAGCTCTAGAGCAAACACAAAGTGTTGGTTCTTCTTTTATTAACCAAACAAAGAATATATTTATAACATTTACTTCTGCATTATTAGTTATTGAAGGTAACATTACCTTAGGGATGATGCTGTCCATTCAATATATTATTGGGCAATTAAATGGTCCAATAACACAGTTAGTTGGTTTTATTCAAGCTACTCAAGATGCCAAAATTAGTTTAGAACGTTTAGGAGAGATTCATGATAAAGAAGATGAAGAGAGTAATGAAAACCAATTAATTACAAACATTAAGCTTGATCAAGATATTGAAATTACAAATTTAGAGTATAAATATTTAGGTAGCGATCAAAATGTAATTAAAGGGTTGAACATGAGTATTCCTGCTAATAAAATTACGGCAATAGTTGGGGCAAGCGGAAGTGGTAAATCCACTTTAATGAAACTCTTGTTAAAATTTTATTTGCCAGAAAAAGGAAGCATAAAATATGGTGAACGATATATGAAAGGAATTTCTCCTAAAACATGGAGATCTAATTGCGGTGTGGTAATGCAAGAAGGTTTTGTTTTTAATGATACTATAGCATATAATATAGCTATTGGAGAAGATATTGTAAATCAAGAGCGCTTAATACACGCTGTTAAAATAGCTAATATTTATGATTTTATTCAATCTTTACCTTTAGGGTTTAATACAAAAATAGGTAATGAGGGTGTGGGTATAAGTACTGGTCAAAAACAGCGTTTGTTTATTGCTAGAGCAGTTTATAAAGATCCAAATTTTTTGTTCTTCGATGAAGCAACATCTGCTTTAGACTCTAAAAATGAACGTATAATTATGGAGAATTTAAATCTCTTTTTTAAGAACAGAACAGTAGTTGTGATAGCCCATAGATTAAGTACTGTAAAAAATGCGGATCAAATTGTTGTAATTGATGACGGGAAGGTTGTAGAACATGGAAAGCACCAAGAATTATTAAATATGCATGGAGCGTATTATAATTTGGTAAAAAATCAACTTGAATTAGAGAAATTAAGTAGTGATAAAAATGACTGAAATGAAGAAAGAAGATAATATCGAATTAAGGTCAGAGGAGGTGCAGGAAATTTTATCAAATCCACCTGCATGGATAGTACGTTGGGGTATTACACTTATTTTTATATTTGTTTGTATTATTCTTTGTTTGTCTTTTATGATTAGATATCCCGATTTTGTTGCTGCAAAAATAATTGTAACAACTAAACAACCTACTGAAATGGTTATTTCTAGATACTCTGGTCAATTAGAAAAAATATTTATAAAAAATAGAGATACTGTAAAGATTAATCAAAAATTAGCAATCATTAAAAATACAGCTAATTTTGATGATGTACATTTATTAACTAGTATAATTGATACACTTCCTTTTAATTCAGAAAATTTTGAATTTCCATTTGAAAAAACTTCTTATTTGGTTTTAGGAGATATTAATACATCATATATTAATTTTCAAAATAATTATACGGATTATTTTTTGTTAAAAAAATTAGATCCTTATACCAATCAATTAGGAAGTAATCAAGTTTCTTTAAAAGAACTAAAAAATAGATTAAAAAATCAAATCACTCAAAAAAAATTACTTGAACAAGAGTTTAAGTTAAAAGAAAAAGATTTAGAAAGAGATAAAAGCTTATTAAGCAAAGGAGATATTTCACAAAGTGATTACGAATTAAAACAGTTAGAATTTATTCAAATGCAAAAAAGCGTTAATAGCTTGGCTATTTCTATTTCGCAAATGACTGAAGCCATATCTTCTGCAAATCAAACTTTAAAAAATACACGAATAAATAAACAAAATGATAACACTAGGCTTTTAAGAAATTTAATTCAATCATACGATTTACTTAAGGATGCCATCAGGAATTGGGAATATAATTATGTGTTATCCTCATCAATAAATGGTGTTATTAGTTTCCAAGATTATTGGGGTGAAAATCAATTTGTAAATTCTGGCAGTATCGTTTTTTCAATATTACCGACAAATACTTCAGACTTAGTAGGTAAGCTGATTTTACCCTCACAAAACGCAGGAAAAGTAACTATTGGGCAAAAAGTGTTTATCAAACTAGATAATTATCCATATCAGCAATATGGAATGTTAATAGGTAAAGTGACTAATTTTTCTATTTCTCCAAATAATGAAGGAAATTATGTTGTTTATGTTTCTTTACCAGATGGCACAAAAACATCTTATAACAAGGTGTTCAGCTTTACTCAAGAATTATTAGGAAATGCAGAAATAATAACAGAAGAATTAAGTGTTGCAGAACGTATGTTTTATAAGTTTAACGATTTGTTTAAATACTAGAATAGCTTTGAAAATGAAGAATAAAAAACATAAAATTTCTTTTTGTACCGTATGTATGAATCGCCTTCATCATTTAAAACAAACTTTACTTAAAAATATAAAGGACAATCTAGATTATGGAAATATAGAATTTGTTTTGCTAAATTATAATTCGAAAGATGATTTAGATGAATGGGTCAAATCTGAAATGCAAACGTATATTGACTCTGGAATATTAACTTATTACAAAACTACAGAGCCAGAAAGTTTTCACATGAGCCACTCTAAAAATGTGGTTGCAAGGTGTGCAACAGGTGATATTATTTGCAACATAGATGCTGATAATTTTACAGGTGAAGGGTTTGCTGATTATGTGAATCAAATGTTTCTTGAAAATAAGGATATTTTTCTAGCTACAGATGCTTACCATGCCATTAGAGATTGTTGTGGAAGAATATGTATGAAGAAAGATGACTTTTATAAAATTTGTGGCTATGATGAAAATATGGAAAGCTATGGCTTTGAAGATAACGATTTAAAAAACAGGTTGCAATTACTTGCCCTTAGTAGAGTAAACATAGACAATAGAATTTTCTTGTCAGCCATAACCCATAACGATACTGAACGATTGGAAAATGACAAGAGTTTTTTGGAGTTTGAGGGCGTGTTTTTAAGACAAGTTGATCATAAATCTTCACTAGTTGTTTTTTTATTTAAAAATTCAAAATGTTTTATAGGAGAGGTTATAATAAATAGGTTGATTAACTCAGAATCTATTGACAATTTATTCATTGAAAATCGAAAAGATGATGATGAATACTCCATTTTAGGTGATAAATGGGAAACTTATATTTGGGACAATATTGATGGACATTATTGTTTAAATAAGACTTCAAGAATATTAAATTCTATAGGAAATAAATGGATAGAACAAAAAAACAGTAAAGACTCTTTTTCAATTATTAATGATGTTGAATTTATTAATATTAATGAATATGAGGATATTTTAATGTTGACTATGTTTTACTCCCAAATTACAAATAGGAATATAATGAAAGAAAATGAGAGAACAAAAAATATAATCGTTAATGAAAAATCTTACGGTCAAGCTACACTAGTAAAGAATTTTAAAGAACCAGTTATACTCAATTAGATATGACTTTAACAAATAATATAACGTATTCAATTTTTTATAACCAAAAAGAGTGGTTCAAGCTACTAAAACATATTAACTTGTGTGTTAAGAAATACGACAAAAAAATATTTTTTTTTATCAAATTAAGCTACGAAAGGGGATCTCACATAAAATTTACTATTAGAGTTAATGAAAACACAAAATTTCAAACAGCATCTTATTTTTCAGAACAGATTGAAAGCTTTATAAATAAAAATCAATCAAGTAGTATTGGTATCGAAACAATGCCACATAAGTTATTTAAAGACTTTCCAAACAATACCGTTCATTATGGTGTTGATGATTATGATGTTTTGAATTTACTTAATGATAAGAGTGACACAAATTATAACTATCAAATAACATTAATAGTTCTTTTAATTTATAATGAATATAAGAGTGACACAATAGATTCGTTGACTGAAATAATAATTCAGGCCTTAGCCATAATAAGTTTAGCATCAAACAAGACCATTGATGATTTAATAATTATGTTAGAAGAAATACTTAAAGTACAAAGTAAGAAGTATAGTGAGCAATCTTTAACTAATCAAAAAAAAGTAAATTCTGAAAATTTCAATAATAATAGAAAATTTATTCTTGAATATTTAAAAGAGGTTTTAATTGATAAAACCAACACACCTATTGAAGGTTTTGAAAAAAAAATTTATGATTTAGTAACTTTTAGTTCAATAAAAAATATTGAGAGAAACGTTATAATCGATATAAGTAAAAATATAAACTACAATAGCATTACTGCTCAAGATTTGTTTTTAAGAGCATTAAAAGAATTAAAATGAAATATAAATATATAATAATTTGTACATACGGCAGGAGTGGTTCTACTCTATTACAAGGTTTATTAAACAGTTGTGAAGATGTTTTGATACGAGGAGAAAATTACAATTTTATATATGCATTATATCATAGCTATCTTCGTTTAAAAGCAGCAAAGGAATTTCAAGGCCCCAGAAATAAAAAACTAAACTCGGCATGGTATGGAGCTAATGAAATTAATATGAAGACGTATTTTAATGATATAAAAAAGGTTATAGATAATGTTTTAATTGGAGATAATAAAAACATAAAAACACTAGGGTTTAAAGAAATTAGATTTTTAGAAGTAGTTGAAGATTTAGATGAGTATTTACTTTTTTTAAGAACTATCCTTCCTAATTGCGCTATTATTTTTAATCTTAGAAGTGTTGAACAAACTATATACAGTGACTGGTGGGCAAAAAAAAATCCAAAAAAAACAAAGAGAAAGTTAAATTATTTCATAGAAAAAATGAGAAAATTCCATTCTAATTATGAGGATACTTTTATTATAAATTATGAAGATGTAATTCAACAAAATTCTAAATTAGAAAAATTATTTTCATTTTTAGATATACCATATGATGATAAAAAAGTAAAAGAGACGCTTCAAATAAAACATAGTTTTAACCCCAGAAGCGAACTACAAAAAAATAAAAAAATATTATACACACATCCTTTTTATTTTAAAAATTTAATAAAACATTTTACTATTGATACCCTTAATATAAATAATAGTAAGTTAGATATTGAAGGGACATTGATTTTAAAAGAAAAAAAATACATGAAGGATTTTGAGATTTATTTACAAAAAAAAATAGTTAATGTAAATCAAATAAATTCTCCATTACGAATGGATATTTTTAATCATCTAATAGCTAAAGATCAAACTAAATTTAATTTTAATGACATTAATGTAACTAAGAATGAAGTATACATACTGAGTATTAAAAACCTAAAGAACAGTAATAATTTAATTTTAGCGCAAATAAATATATAAAATCTATCAAATTATATAGGATGATTTAAAAAAAAGGAACTGTATAAATACGAGTTATTCAATTAAAATTAGTATGTAAGAATGATGCAAAGTAATATAACCATATCAAAGGATCTTGATGCCGTTGCAAAATCACTATTAGTCAATTATAAACTATTGTCGAGCACCAATCTAAATGGTAAAATGTCATTGATATGTTTTTTATTTAAGTTTTCGAAACAATTTCAGAATGAAGATTATTATTTATCTGCTTTTAATTTATTAGAAGAAATTTTAACTGAGGAATTTAGTGATTTAAAAAAGTATGAAAAAAACTTGCCTTTAAAATTTGTAGATATAGTGTGGTGGCTTTTAAAATTTAAAAAAGAAGAAATTTTTGAATTTGATGAAGATATTGATAATTTATTAGAAGCTATTGATTCTACTGTCATAATAGAAGTAGGAAGGCTCTCTAGAACGGAGTTCAGAACCGAATTTATGCGAGATCTAGTATTTATTGGTTTTTATTTAAACGAACGTATTGATCATATAAAGCAAAATGTTATTTATTTTTTAAAAATTAAAGAACTTACCTTAATTACTTTTTTCGAAATTTCATTGCATATTGATTCAATTTCAAAAACTAATGAAAAATTGATTTTACAGATAAAAATACTTCTAAAGAATATTGCTAATACTCCTTACCTAAAACATTTTTCAGAAGATATATTTAAACACCTTAATGATATTCAATTATTCGATCTACGAGAGTCTTTAAATAAGAAAACAACTTTACTTTTAAAAGGATTTAATTTTAAAGATTCCTTAGATTTATTTATGGCTCTAGAAAAACCATCCTCAGTATTACAAAATACAAATAAATCAAATTTAAAAATTAGGATTCAAAAAATTCAAAAACAACTTTGTGAAACTGAAAGCAATAATAAAGAAATTTTGATATTAGAGTTAATTGTATTGGGTGTTTTTTTCTTATATGATATAAATGAAAAATAAATTGATAATGAAAACAAAACGAATAGATTTAATGGACACTTCTTTTTTAATTTATGCTCAAATTGAGTCAGAAGACAGAAGAATAAATTTAAGCTTAGTCATTAACTACATCCACAAATATTTTAAAACTAAAATCTTGTTATTAGAAATTGATGCAGTTCCAAAAATTGATGATGAATATATTTTAAATAATAAAAATATTGAATATGAATTTATCCAAGATTCATCGGAAATATTTCATACAACAAAATATAGAAACTTACTTGTTACGAAATGTAAAACTCCTTTTTTTTTTATTTGTGATAGTGATATCATTTTATCTCCAAAAGCAATTGAGCAATCTATTGAATATCTAAGAACAACTATATTACCTACTCTAGTATACCCTTACAATGGCGATTTTCATCAGGTGTTCGAAAATGATAGAAATAAATTTTCTAAAATACTTGATTATGATTTTTTTCAAGGAAGAGAAAAAGAATTTACATATATGCACAAATATTCAGTGGGAGGGGCTTTTGGTGGTAGAATAATCGATTATTTAGGACAGACCATTGATAATGAAAAAATTTATGGTTGGGGTCCAGATGATAAGGAGCGGTATTATAGATTAAAAAAAAACGGATTCAAAGTGGTACGTTTTGATTATCCCCTTTTTCATTTATATCATATAAGAAAAAAAAATTCAAAACCATCAGACATAAATTTGACAACTAAAAATAATATAGAATATCTAAAAGTCTTTATGCCATGAACTGTTCATTATTGAAGACGGTTGCAGAAATATAATTGAAATTAACTGATTCTTTTAATTTGATTTTTGCCTATACTTTCTTGTTTTTAGAGTGTATATAACTTGTTTTTTAGGCTTATTATTTATTTCTAGTTCAATAAAGAATATTGACAAACAAGTTGCAATTGATATTTGTAAAAAACATTAATTATAATAGTAATTCTGATCATGATATGTTTTGATATCATTAAAAGAATTTAAAATCATATAAAATTTATACAGATGAATAATAATTTGTTCCCTAGTGTATTTACTTTAAGTAAAAAAGAGCGAATACTGTTAAATGGCCATAATTCTTTTTTAGTTTTTTTTACAGGATTGTCTGGCGCTGGAAAATCTACTATTGCAAATAGCTTAGAGGAACGTTTATATAAAGAGAAAATACGTACTTATATTCTTGACGGTGATAATGTTAGAACTGGAATAAATAAGGATTTAGGGTTTTCGCCAGAAGATCGTTCTGAAAACAGTCGACGTATTGGCGAAATTTCTAAATTATTTATAGACGCAGGCTTTGTTGTGTTGGCTACATTTATTGCACCTTATAAATCTGATAGAGAACGTATAAAACAAACTGTAAATTCTGAAAACTTTATTGAAGTTTTCGTAAACACAAGTCTTGAAGTATGCGAACAAAGAGATATAAAAGGTATTTACAAAAAAGCCCGAACAGGAGAAATTAAAAATATGACAGGAATATCAGCACCTTATGAAACTCCAGAAAACCCAGATATAAAGGTTTCTCATCTAAATACTATTGAAGAGTCTGTAAACATAATTTATGCCAAAATAGCAGAAAAACTAAAACTAAAAATCTAAATTAGGTGTTTTTATATTAATTAGTATCCATAGTTTTTTAATATCTCTTTCACAGCTTTATTAGTATCAATAAGATTAATTAACTTTTTATTTAAATATTTATTTTGCCTGTTTACAACTTTTAATGTTTTAAGTACATCTCCGCCATCTCCAAATCCCCATTTCCATTTATAACCTTTAGGATTTTCATATGTATCTATACCTTTCGTGTTTGAAACATCTAAAAACTTAAAAATATTTTCAGTTGTTTTTAATGGGGTTTCTATCAAATCTTCATATCGAACTAATATAACATTATCGGAATTTAAATTAATGGATTTGTATAATAATTGATAAGTTGTAATCCAATAATTAAGAAGCATTTGCTCATCATGGTATTGTATGTCAGCAAAATTATTTTCTAAATTCATTTTATGTAATGATAAAATGGTATCGTAAGGTTTTCTAATTAAGATAATAATTTTTGATTCTGGTTTAAATTCAAAATACGGATATTTGGTGTTGAGATAATACCTTGGTCGTTTTATTAAAACCATATCTTCTTTAACTAAAGAAGCAATTTCATCAGCTAAATGAACTGGTATTTCTGGTAGATCTACAATTTCTTCTCTAGTTGAAAGTAATGACTTTAATAAAGTAGAGCCTGCTCTCATACTAGAAAGCACATAAATATATTTTTTGTTATTCATTTTTATTAATTATAGCATGAGAAAAAATAAATCCCGATAAACCATTATTCAATCCTAGGTTAATAATTTGTTCGGGATTTTTTTTAGCCTTATCTTTTATTTTTGTTATTATATCTTCAGCAAGCTGTATATACTCAAAAGCATCATTTTTGAATTTTTCATTGTTATTCATTTTAAATATTTTATAACTCAGTAACGCTATTCCAGAATAGCCATTAAGCCCATATTTCCCTTTTAAATCTTCCTTTAACTCCTTAAAATTAACAACAGATAAGTTATTGATTTTTAAAATTGTTTTAGATTTTAATTGATAATATTCTAGAACTAAAGAAAGAATTAATTTGAAAGAAGCTTTTCTTGGTAATTTTTCTTGAGTTTTTTTGATTAAATTTTCAGCTATTTCTATTGCCTGATCTACAAAATATTTTTTTTCAATGCATTCACCTAATAGAATAAATATTAGAGGTAGATCCGAAAGTATTGAAAACGATTCTGGCTCATCTATGCCATAATCTAATTCAATTAAAATTAGTTTTAATTCTTCTAACGATAATTTTAGGCAATGCATATTCGTTATTGTGGAAAAACTTTCTTCATGAGAATTAGTTCCTTGTAATCTGTTAAGAAAATAAAAGCAATACCCAAGAATACCTTCATGAAGACATAAAGAATTAGGTTTTTTATAAACTAAAGAAAGAATATGTTTTCTATCTATGTCTATCAAAAACTCGTCAGAGTCTCCTTCAAAAAAATCTTGTTGAAACCCATATTCAAATCCCCAGCCTATGCCTCCAAGGCCGTTAGAAAAATTTAAAGACAAATTGTTTTTAATATTTTCGCACACATCTTCAACTAAATCTTCACCAATTGTTATTATATTTTTGCTTTGATTTAAAAATTGTGCTTTATAAAGAGCTAAAGCAATTCCTGTTTTTCCATTCATTAAACCTAAACCTGAGACACTTGGAGCATGTTCGCTAATAATTTCAAAACACCAATTTAAAACTTCATTTTTTTTAACCATTTAATATAATTTACTTATGAATCTTCACTTACAATATAAACAAAAAATGTAAAAAAAAATTAAGTTTTCTAATTAGATATAGAATAATTTTTACATAATTAACTCGAAAAAATATTCTTGAAAAAAGTGTAAATGATATTTTATAACTGCAAAATTATTTCCTATGACTAATAGGTGAAAAAGGCTTGTGGAAATGCAATTAAATTATATAATTAAATAATTATTATTTGTATATTATAAGCTCTAAACAACTAGTTGTGGTATGCAAGTCATGAATATAAATTTTAATTTTAAACTGTAGCCATATTTCAAGGCTAACCATAATTATCTACTAATAAAAAAATATGAAACTTGGTTTAATTTGTAGGTGTAAAGATGAATATTTCATTGAAGAGTTTGTCCATTATTACATTAAAGAAGGCGTAGATTGTATATATATAATTGATGATGATTCAAATGATAAATCTATATATAACAATTTATTAGAGAATGATAAGGTTAACATTCTTTTCGAAAAAAATATCATACCAACTAAATTTTCCAATAAATTATATAAAAGTATTAAGGATGATTATGATTGGATGATATATGTTGATGCAGATGAGTTTATTACTACTAAAAAGAATTCAACAAAAACGATTCGGGAAGAACTTCTTACAACTTTTAAAGATAGTCATTGCGTAAAAGTACCTTGGGTAATGATGAGTTGTAATTCTCTTGAAAAATCGCCAAAAAGTATTTTAAAAACTAATACATACAGATGGAATCATGATTTGCGGCATGAAAACAAACTAAGCACACGCCCTAAATTTAGATGTAGGTATGATGCAATAGAAGTAAAGAGCATTTTTAGACCTGCTTTTTTTGAAGATTTAAAATGCCACCATCCAATCAACCCTATAAAAAGTATAAAAATAGCTGTATCTGATGGTATTAGAAATAAACCTAGTAGATTAAGCCACCTTTATTTTAACCTAAGAGAAGAAGAAATTCGAATTGGTTACCTTTTGTGTTATCATTACAGAATTATTTCAATTGAGAATTGCATTAACAAACTAAAAACAAATAAGTGGTATATAGATGATGGTTATAATCTTCAAGATTTAATGTCAACTGATCATCCCGAGATTATTGATTTGACATTACATGATAAGACGAAGGATTATTTGAAGCCTAAAGCTAAAAATTTAAAATAAATATTATTTACTAGTGAAACAATGTTTAGATTTTTAGATAAATAACGTGAATCTTGTTTAAGAGTTCAGAAGTCACTTCGAGTGAAATTCTGAAAGAATTTTGTATCGAGAAGCTTTTTTTAGTCGAAAATTTACTTGCCAGCCTGTCGGCAGACAGGTTTTCGATACGATTTTTTGCAAAAAATCACTCAAACTGACACAAATTTTCTTATCCAAGATTTACGTTAAATAAGATTCTTCGCTTTGCTCTGAATGAGCAAAGTTCATCACTTTTTAGACAGCTCCTTTTTATTTCTTCTTCAATTGGAAGTTAAACGTAACATCAATACTTTTTGCAATTTTACTCCTAACTACTTTTGGTATTTCGATATCATAGTCTGAAGGGGTTGTTGTAAAACTTCCAGATATTATAACATCACCTTGATTATTTATTGAAATGTTTAAAGGAATATTTTCTAATTGATTTGTTATACCATGAAACGTTAATGCACCATTAACTTTTAGCACTTTAGGTATTTCTGATAATTCATTAAAATAAAAATCGCCTATTTTACCTTTAAAAGTCATTTTTGGGTATGTATCAGACTCAGCATAATTTTCATTAAAATGTTCTTCCATAAGCGCATTTTTAAATCGAAAACCTTTAACCAATACTAGTGATGCAAATTCTCCATTTTCAGAATTTAAAATGGCAGTAACTGTATTGTTAGTAGCTTTTACCTCTTCAAAAGAAGGTACAGAAGCTTCAAAATTAACATGTCCAGTTTTTGTTAAGTACTTGCTTTGTGCAAAGCCATTTAAACTTATAAAGACGAACAAATAAAGTAGATTTTTCATGTGTTTATAATTATTGTTTTACATGGAGTATACCTGCCTACCGGCAGGTATAATATTCATTTAATTATGACTATGAGAGAAATTTTCAATCACGAATGCTCCATTATTTTTTTAACTTGTTATTGGATTATAAAACAGAAAATTAATTTTCTAAAAGACCATCATCTTTCCATTGTTGAATAAGATCTCTATTTCCAGATGGCATTAACCCATTAGGAGGCATAGGACTAGAACTGTTATTGATTCGACTTATTATAGCATCTACTCTATCTTTTACTTGGGTAAAAGTTACTAAAGAAAATGGGGCTCCATTAACAGGAGTTGCAGCATGACATTGCACGCAATTACTATTTATAATATTTTGTACATTACCATTATAGGTGATTTCTCCGCTTGGATCTGGATCCGGATCTGGATCCGGATTAAGATCATCATTACTATTGCTTGAGCAATTAAAAAGAAAAATGGAAATTATTGAGGCGTAAATTAGTTTTTTAAAATTCATAGCTTTTTTTATTTATTAATTATTCTTTTTTTTATAATTCGAATTAGAACCTTCTACTTAAATTAAATCCAAAGTAGACGTCTCCATCGCTCCAATCTCCAGATGCTTGTCCAATAAAACCATTGGTATTCATGGCCTGAGCGTTAGAAAAATGCATTTGGAACACATGACCTCCTGTTTCTAAATCTATACCAATAGATAACGGGTTTTTAAAAGGGGAATTGTCGGCTCTATTTAAGTGTAAACCGTAATCTGCGTTTACCGACCATCGTTTACCAAGTTTATGACGTCCACCAAAACCTAATGCAAATTGGCTGTTGTCTTGTTCATTTAAAGATACATAGTTGTCATGAAAAAAGGTAGGTGCTAATTGTACCGAAAAATTTGTATTAACTTTTCTCGATATTAATAATTGTACGGTATACCCAAGACGGTCTTCAAACTCAATAAGTGGCAAGTCTTCTTTGTCTAAAGCAGTATTTACTAAAATGGCATTATAGCCAACAACTGTAAAAGGGAAACCATTTTCTTCTTGTCTAAAAAGTCGATATTTTACTGATGCTTGGTAAATTTTTAAAAAAGAACTTCTGGATATTCCTATATTAACCGCATCAGAAATGCCATATACAAAATTTAATCGCGTTACGGCTTCGTCTAATCCAAAAAAGGTGTCAATACCATCTTTTAAACTACCAAAACGGTGAGATACTATAAGAGTGAGTTCCTTTTTTGCAACTAATTTTGTAGATTCAAAATTCACAATTTTTAAACCTTTAAAAGCGGCTGTAGCATGTTGAGTCCCTTTAGAGTCTGTATCTATTTCATCTAATAGATCGTTTTGCGAAAATGTAAGCATTGGAAGTAAAAAAAGGAAAGCTAATATGTATTTCATTTGGCTGATTTTATTGATGAACTCGTTTAAACTTTTTCAGTTTGCTAAAAAATTGCTGTTTTCAACTCTGTTTTTGTCTTTTTTTCCTTCCGTAACTCTGCTATGCAACTCATAAAAGCCTTCAACAGAACTAAAAACTTCTAATTTTCGCTTAAATCCAAAAAGTTTAAACGAGTTCAATATGTTAATTAAATTTTGTTTAAATAGTTTACTCTGTTGTTAAATTTTTAAAAACCGTTTGGTTTTAGTATTTCCTAAAGAAGATACTTTAATAAGATATAGCCCAGTACCCCATTTTGAAATATCTATTTTAGAATCATCAATATGATAAGAGTTATAAATTTGTTTTCCCAAAGTATCATAAACCTCTATATTAGCTTCTGAAATAGAAGGTGGAAGTTGAAAATTCATGATAGTTTTGCCTGGATTAGGAAATATTTTAAATTGGTTTAATACGTAATCATCTGTTCCTAAAGTTAAATTAGCTACTGTTCCAGATTTATTCGAACCATGATACCCAAAAGTGAGGCTGGAGCCTTTAGCCCATAATATAGGAATTGATGTAGCAGTACTTGGAAAAATATAGTCATTGGAGTCCCCTGTATTAATGGCTCTTGTAGCAATTAAGGTACGCACATTACTATTTGTTGTATTACTTGATATATTCCAGTCTTGACTACTATCTAAATTGGGTGTACCTGTTCCTGAAGGCATATTTCTGTCTTGTAAGCCAATTGAGTTATATACAATGGCATCATCTCCTAGGTTTCCCATACCCAAGCCTGTAGAAATGCCGGGGCCTACTCCTAACCAAATATTGTCTGGCCCAATCATAGTCATGGTAACAATGTTAGAAGTTGTATTAACATCAAATTGAACAGTGTAATCAGTGTCTAAAGCAACAACTCCAGTAGAGTAAGTTTGAGCAAAATTGTTTTGCAAAACAGGCATTAATAGTAGTAATAGTACAAGTTTTTTCATGGTTTTTTATTTTTTAGGATTGTTATTAGACTTTTATTTTTAGTAGCTACAGCAAAATCCATAGCAGTTTTGCCTACATTATTTTTTATATTATAATTAGCATTTGCATTTATTAAAAGAGTTACCATTTCTATGTTTTGATACATACAGGCATAGTGTAGAGCAGTAGTTCCCTTAATATCTGAAATATTTACATCGACGTTTTTATCTAATAATAATTTTGTTATACTTATGTTTCCTTTAACAACCGCAGCCATTAAAGGGGTTCCATAATCATTAGATTCATTAATGTCTTTAACTTTTTCGATTAAAAATTTAACGACTGCTTCATTACCATGGTAGCAAGCTAAAATTAAAGGGCTATGACCTGAGTCATTTACGCTATTTATTATATCTGGGTTTTCTTTGTAAAGTCTTAAAACTTCTTCAACGGTTCCGTTGCGGGAAACGTCGAATATATTTTTTTGTGCATGCAATGTACCATAGGAAATTAACAAAATTAGTAAGTGCTTTTTTTTCATTTTGATATAATTATTAAGCATTGATCTAGTTTAATTTGTTCTAGCAAATCGTCGTAACCGATTACGCGTCCTTTAATTTTTATTTTTGACTCAATCTTTAAGGAGTTAACGGAATTACTAAATTGGCAAAAAACAATATCGTTTAAAGTCAAGTCATTTTGATTAACTTCTGAAATAACCCCAGAAACAAGAATTGTTTTATTTAGATATTTTTTTTCCGATTCTAAAGGTGTTTTTGAAAACTCTGAGCTAATTAAACTTGCAGTAACCGTAAAAACAGGGGCTTCTGTTTCAATATTTCTGTGGTCTTTATATATATATAAATAAGCAGCTATACACAAGCCTATAAGGATTATTAAAATTTTCCACTTTTTCATATAAATTAGTTTAGAAACTGCTCCAGTACTAAGACTGAAGCAGTTTTGCTAGTATAGCAATCAAATAGCCTAAAAAGGATATTTGACTAGTGAAATTTTTCTTTTTCATAAAAGTATTTCTACTAGCTTTTTTATAATTCTGTTATTTAATTGCAGCCGTTGTCATATCGTAACCTGTCATCGCCTCCAACTCTTAAATCTATTTTAGTTTCAGTATATTTAGATATTTCACGTAATATCCAATCATTATTACAATATGGTAGACCTGGGACATTTATTGTTACGGTGATATTATTTCCAGAACCACTTGCCGTCCATGTCCCATACGCAGATGTATTAGACCAGTATACTGATAACGTACCATCTGTAAAAAAGTTAAAAGTATAGCCGTCGTACACATCATCAAGATTGTTATTATTGCGCTCTAGTTTATCAACAGTCCAATCTGTACAAGTTGTTAGAATATTGGTTAATTGATCGGGGAGGCAATCATCGCAATCATCATCATTATAATCGTAATCATCATCTTCATCGCAATCATTGCTATGTGTCTCAATAATAGTTTCTAATTCTACCAAATTGTCAATGCTTAATTCAGTCTCATCAAGAAGAATAACTGTTATTGGGAAATTAATTGTTACATAATCGTTGGTATCCAAATTATTGACAAGTTCATATAAGTTATTATCAGAGTTCACTGTTATAACATCTATAAGTTCATTATTGGTATTAAAAATTGATGTAGTGATAGGGTATTTAAAATCCAGACACTCAATGTCACTATCTTGTTCATTTTCACCTTTGCAATTGTTCGAGTAACTCAATAACTCAGTATAATTGTTTATAGTAACTTTAGAGTGGTCTTTAAGAGTTATTGTTACGGGAAACGTAATATCTACAGTATCAGTATCATCATCGTCTTCATCAAAAATGTATTCAATAATTTTGTAATCTTCTTTAGAAGTAACATCAATTCTTTGGCTATTAGCTGTTACTGCAAGTGGGAAATCGATATTAAAACAATTAGATTTATCAATGATATTATCATTAGATCCATCGTTGCTTGCCGTTTTTAACATCAAGTTTGCAATATTTGAGTTGGCGACTAAAACTTCATCATCCGGGGCTTCTATGAGTTCACTTTCTTCAGTTCTACAAGAATTTAATAGCATGATTACTGCTATTGGGAATATAAAAAGAGTCTTAAATATTTTGTCCATCAATTCTTTTTCTGTCTTTAAGTTATATCTATAACAACTTCATTAGTATTTCTCCTCAAATTTTTAAATAATTTTTTATATAACTTTAGCGACACAAAAAAATATTTTGGAAAAAGACCTTAACGATTCAATTTGTAACGAAACAGTTTTTGAACGTATTTATAATAAATACTCTAAAGACTTATATGCCTATTTATATTATAAGTATGGTGAACAGTTTAATCCCAACGACAAAATTCAAGATGCTTTTGTAAAACTTTGGAGCAATTGTAAAAAAGTAACATTAAATAAGGCTAAATCTTTTTTATATACCGTGGCTAATAATATGGTGCTAAATGATATTAAACATCAAAACGTGGTCTTGAAGCATAAACAAACAACATCTAAGAATTATACTTATGAAACTCCGGAATTTCTTTTGGAAAAAGAACAATTTTTAGAACGTTATAATAAAGTGTTAGCTAGTTTAAATGAAGAACAACGTGTTGCTTTTTTACTAAGTAAAACAGAGGGAAAGAAACACAGTGAAATTGCAGAGATGTTAGGAGTAACTCAAAAAGTTGTGGAATATAGGATTTATAGTGCTTTTAATATTCTGAAAAAAGAATTGAACGGATTTAAAATAAAATAAGGAGAAATACTAATGAAGTTGTTATATATATAATGGACGAAGATTATTTACTTGAAAAATGGCTAAAAGGAGACTTAACTGATGCTGAAAAAGAAGCGTTTAGTAAGTTGGATGATGCCCAGTTTAATCAATATATTATTGATGCTGCGCAGCATTTCAAGGTTTCTCATTTTTCTGAAGTAGATAATTTTGAAACGTTTAAGCAGCGTTATAACTCACATAAAACGTCTGTTAAGAAATTACATTGGGTGTATCCCTTATTGAAAATAGCAAGTATTGTTATAATAGGTCTAGGAATATATTTTGCATTCTTTTTCAATAAACTTACGTATATTGAAACTATGGCGAGTGAAAAAACAATTATAGAACTTCCAGATCACTCAAAAGTTGAATTAAATGCATTGACAAAGGTTTGGTTTAATGCTGAAGATTGGAATGAAAAAAGAGCACTGGAACTGGAAGGGGAAGCGTTTTTTAAAGTCGCTAAAGGGAATGTTTTTGATGTTATAACACAGGATGGTACCGTAACAGTAGTTGGTACACAATTTAATGTGAAACAGCGCGATCACTATTTTGAAGTTAAGTGTTTTGAAGGTATAGTTAAAGTAACATCAGATACTATTACAAGACAATTACATGCTGGAGATGTTTTTCAGATTTTATATGGGAAATTCTCTGAAACAAAGACGCGTGTTTCATCTCCAAAATGGACTCATAATATAAGTAATTTTGAAGCTATTCCGTTTAAAGTAGTTTTAGCAGAGTTAGAACGACAATATAATATAAAAGTCACCTGCAAAGGCATAGATGCTAACCGCTTGTTTACAGGTGGGTTTGTACATGACGAACTTCAGGACGCACTAATTTCTATTACGCAGCCAATGAATATGACTTTTGAATTACGTGCTTCAAATTTGGTAATAATTCATGGAAAAGAGAATTAAAAAAACAGCTATTTTTTTTAGCTTCTTGTTTTTTATTTCCAATGGTGTTTATGCACAAGATCAAACAGATACAAGGACTTTATCCCAAATAATTGCAACACTTCAAGAAGCATATAAGGTTCAATTTAATTATGCAGAAGATGTTATTGAAGGTATTTCGTTAAAGCCTCCAACTAAAAAGTTATCACTTTTAGAAGTTTTAAAGTATTTGGAAAAAAATACAGGTTTATCGTTTACTTTAATGAACGATAGTTTTATTCTTGTTAAACCTAGAGAAGATGTTATATTATGCGGATACCTTAAAGATAAAGATAATTTAGAAGTACTACCGTTTGCAACAGTTCAAACCCCAAGCAGTTCTGCAACCAGTGATGAAAATGGTTTTTTTAAAATTAAAGTTAAAAACGCATCGCAGTTAATTACAATACGCCATTTAGGTTATAAAACAGTTACGAAAGCTTATAGTCAATTTGCTATGTCTGGTTGTTCGGACGTGTATTTACAATCAGATTTTCAACTGTTATCTCAAGTTATTATCTCAAACTTCATAACAAGTGGTATTAATAAAATTGACAATGGTTCTTTTCAGATAGATTTTTCTAATTTAAAAATCCTTCCGGGGTTAATCGATCATGATGTTTTGCAATCTGTACAAGCATTTCCAGGTATTCAGAGTGTTAATGAAACAGTTTCAAATATTAATATAAGAGGCGGAACTCATGATCAGAATTTAATTCTATGGGATGATATAAAAATGTATCAATCTGGACATTTTTTTGGTTTAATTTCTATGTATAACCCGCATATTACTCAAAAAGTTTCTTTAAGAAAGAGTGGGAGCGATGTGAGTTATACCGATGGTGTTTCTGGAACTATAGAGATGCAAACAGATAACGAGGTAAATAGAAAATTTGAAGGTATTATTGGAATGAATTTGACTGATGTTAATGGGTTTGCAGATATTCCTGTTAATGAGTCATCATCAATACAAATAGCGGCCAGGAAATCGATTAGTGATTTTTTTGAAACACCAACATACACAGCGTTTTTTGATAGAATTTCGCAAAACACAGAAGTGGCATCTAATTCAACAACCATCACAAATACCAATAAAACTTTTGACTTTTATGATACATCATTCAGGTGGATTTATAATATAAGTGATAAAGACAAAGTTAGGGTCAATTTTATTAATGTGCATAATCAACTACAGTTCAATGAAAATGCTATAATAAATCAGGAAGAAGAATCCCGCGATAGTAAATTAACACAAAATAGTATTGCTGGAGCTTTGCATTACAATAGGGTCTGGAGTGATAGATTAAAAACAGATTTCGAAATTTACGAAACCGATTATAAACTCAGGGCTGTAAATGCCAATATACTCGATTCACAACGTTTTTTACAAGAAAATATAGTATCTGAAACAAGTACTAAACTTAAAGTAAATTATAAACTAAACGATAGGTTGCAGCTTTTAAACGGTTATCATTTTGTTGAGACAGAAGTTACCAATTTAGACGATGTAGATAATCCGTTATTTAGATTTTTAGTTTCAGAAGTCGTAAGAACGCATGGCATTTTTTCTCAAGTAGGTTATAAAACTTTAAATAATAAAACCAACTTAAATTTAGGGCTTAGGTATAACTACATTAGTAAATTTAGTAAATCTATCTGGGAGCCTCGATTAAGTTTTAATCACCGGTTTTTTGATCATTTCACTCTTGAAATACTTGGAGAATTTAAACATCAAAATGCATCACAGGTCATTAATTTTCAAAATGATTTTTTAGGAATTGAAAAACGCAGGTGGCAATTATCTAACAATAATGATATTCCGGTTATTACAAGTAAACAAATTTCTATGGGATTAAACTATAGTTATAATGGGTGGTTAGTTGGTATAGATGGTTTTTATAAAATTGTTAATGGCATAACAACCCAAAGTCAAGGATTTCAAAATCAGTATGAATTTGTTAAGAGTAGTGGACGTTACGATGTAAAGGGCTTAGATATATTATTAAGAAAGTATATTGAAAAATTTAGTACTTGGTTAAGTTATTCTTATATGAACAATCGTTATCTTTTTAAGGATCTGGAAACAGATTATTTTTCTAGTAATTACGATATTTCGCATACAGCGACTTTAGGAATGACTTATGCATTACATAATTTAAAACTTTCTGCAGGACTAAATTGGCATTCTGGAAAACCTACTACGCAGCCAGTTTTTGGGAATCAAATTATAGATGGACAGATAAATTATGAAGCTACAAATGCTTCAAATTTGAATGATTACTTGCGCTTAGATATTTCTGCAATTTATAATTTTAAATTTAGCGATAAAACAAGGGCTAATTTAGGAGTCTCGGTCTGGAATGTTTTAGATAAAGAAAATGAAATTAATAATTTCTACCGTGTAAAAGATGACAGTGTTATGGAAACTGTGCAAAAATCTTTAGGGTTTACACCTAATGCTGTTTTTAGGGTTTATTTTTAAAGTTCAACTTTTGTATTATGTCCTTTTAAAAGTTCTATATAGTCATCTATTTTAAACTCAGAGGCTTTAAAACTATTTGACCGTTTTTTTGCCTGTTCTTGTCTGGTGATACTTCTAGAAAATCTTCTAATACTTTGTTCAGAATCTAATATAATACCTGGAACAGGAGCATTTTTTCCGTTTTCATCTTTGGCAACCATGGTGAAATAAGAAGAATTGCAATGTTTTGTTTCTCCTGTTTGAATATTTTCCGATTCAACACGAACCCCAATAACCATAGAGGTTCTTCCTGTATAATTAACCGATGCTTTTAACGTTACTAATTCGCCAACATCTATAGGATTTAAAAAATCAACTTTATTTACAGATGCAGTAACGCAATAGTTTCTGGAATGTTTAGATGCACAGGCAAATGCAATTTGATCCATTAAATTTAAAATATAACCACCATGAATTTTACCACTAAAATTGGAGTGTGATGGCAACATTAATTCCGAGATAGTAATTTGGGATTCTTTTATGCTTTTAAACATGTGTTTAAGTTAGTACAGAGTATAAAATACCTGTGGTTATTGCTATTCCAAAACTAATTAAAGTGCCTATTAAAATATATTCTGTAAGCTGTCTGTCTTTTAAATCTCCAAATCTAAAAACTGACTTTGCTGTAATTAAAAAGCCTACGGCTTCCCAATGACCAGCAATTATAAATATAAACACTAAAATACGCTCTAAAATACCAATATATTTACCTGCATCCTTAAGCGATTCGTTATTTTTAGTGAGTTCTGAAATATTCCACTTTAAAAAAATGGTTTTCATAATTATAGACACTGGAATTGTTAAAAATAATAAACAGATTATTAATAAAAGATTGTCTTCGGTTATAAAAGGTTCTAGGTGAAATGTATTATTGAAATAGAAAAAGTAGCACCAAATAATGACTAAAATATGAAGTAACTGATCTATAAAAAACAGTAATCTTTTTGTTTTTTCATTTTGTAATACAAGTTTTAAACCATCAATAAACAAATGTGAAATACCTATTGTTACAACAAATGGCCATAGCGATATATCCCAAAGTATTATTATTAATAGTACAACATGGATTAATATATGTAAGTATAGTTTTGATGATTTTAATTTTTTCTTTTCTTTTTCTTGTACCCATTTTTGGGGTTGCAGAAAAAAATCACCAATTAAGTGTGCCAATAAAAGTTTTAGTAGTATCATAATAAATAAGTAGATATTTTTTTTCTATACATAAATTCTAGCTCCATGATTTCGTCTAAACGGGCTCGTTTTTGTCTAGAACTTATAGCATTTTGATTAATACCAGTAAGTTTACCTAACTCACTTTGTAGTGCCTCAGGATTTTCAATACTTAGTTTAACTATTTCAGCAGAATTAATAGTCCAATTGTCCATGGTTATTAACGCTAACTTAAAGTATAAATTAAGTTCATGATCTATCTCAGAATGATTTGTTTTAATTCGAAGATTTTGTTTTTCTTTTTTTAATGTTTCTAGTGTTTCTCCAGAAAACACAAAAGCTTCTCCATTAGACTCTGTTACATTTTCGCCTTCATAGGTTTTATTACCAATACCAATAGCTAGGCGTACATCTAGACCATGAATGGATTTTATACAAGCTTTTATATATAGAGCGGCTAAAAAACAGGAACTAATATCTTTAATTTCTATTTGAAAACTGTCTCCACGATATATTTCCCAATACGCTTTATCATTACTTAAATAAGATAAAGCTTCTTTAAGCACTTTTATCCAAACTTCTGGGGTTACCTGAGATCTGGACTTGATAATGTCGCCTGTTATGACGCTTGTTGTTATACTTGGTATCATATATCACGTTTTTGTGTGATAAACAAATATATCACTTAATTACGTGATAAACAAATATATCACGTAATTAAGTGATATATTTAAATATCGTGTTTTTATGTGATAATTGATAATATCACGTAATTACGTGATATTTATAATCTCTAAAGATCTTCTTCAGCACGTTTTATAATGGTTTCTGGCAATGCTTTTTTCGCTTTAGCACCCATTTTTTTGAGTTTTTCAACACTTGTAATCAGATTACCTTTACCATCAACTAACTTGTTCATAGCTGCAGAATAATCGCTTTTTGCTGCATCAATTTTTTTGCCAACACCCGTTAGATCTTTCACTAAACCTTCAAATTTATCGTATAAGGCACCTGCTTGTCTGGCTATTTCTATAGCATTTCGTTGTTGCTTTTCGTTATTCCACATGGTATCAATGGTACGAAGCGTAGCTAATAGGGTAGAAGGTGTTACTATAACAATGTTTTTCTCGAATGCTTTATTGTATATAGAGTTGTCTTCGTTTACTACCACAGCAAAAGCAGGTTCAATAGGTATAAACATGAGTACAAAATCCGGGGATTCTATATCGTATAAATCTTGATAGTTTTTTTCTGAAAGTTGATCGACGTGCTTTCTAATAGAATTAACATGTGCTTTTAAAAATGGTATTTTATCATCATCATCAGCATTAACCAAACGCTCGTAATCTGTTAACGATACTTTAGAGTCAATAATCATTTTTTTACTATCTGGAAGATGCAAAACAACATCGGGTAATACTCTGGAACCATCATCTAAGGTGAAACTTTGCTGTACAAAATATTCCCTATCTTTTTCTAATCCAGATTTTTCAAGTACGCGTTCTAAAACCAATTCGCCCCAATTCCCTTGCATTTTACTATCACCTTTTAAGGCTCTGGTTAGGTTGGTCGCTTCCTTTGTCATTTGTTGGTTAAGGTCTTTTAAGCCCAACAACTGTTCTTTTAAAGCGGAATGCATACTAATGCTTTCTTTTTGAGTTAAATCTACTTTTTCTTCGAAAGTCTTGATTTTTTCTTGTAAAGGGTTTAAAATATTTTTGATGTTCTCTTTGTTCTGAAGCGTAAATTTCTCAGATTTTTCATCTAATATCTTGGTGGCTAGTAATTCGAAATCTTTGCGTAACTGCTCCTGGCGCTCTTCTACCTCTTTATCTCGTTTTAAATTTAATTGCTGGAGGTTTTCATATTCGGTATTTTTTCTGATTAACTCAGAATTTAAAAACTCTTTCTCTCTTCTAATCTCTTCACGTTCATTTTCAATTTTACTCAGGTTTTGTTTTAAATCTTCAATGGTGGCATGCATTTGGTTTTGACGTTCTTCAAGTGTGCTTTTTTCACTTTTGCTTTTAAGTTTAGTAAATAAAATGCCTAAATAACCACCAATTGCTGCGGAAATAAGTATAGAAATTATAAGAATAAGATTGTCGCTCATGTATCTGAAAAAAATATAACCAAAGATAATTTTTTTGAACGGAAGACAGAAGATAGGCTTTTAAATATTTTGGAATTGTTGTTTTCCGATTAAAATTATCGAATTTAGTTAGTCGGTTAGTTATAATTAAGTCTTTATTCTAATAGCGAAAGCGGTCTTAATGTCCTTAGTCGAACATTGTTATTTCTTCACCCGAAAACTCCCCATTTTATTATCAAAAACAATTAAATCTTTTGGGAATAAATCATTAAAAACACCTTTTTCTATAAGGTTACATGGTTGATCGATAGTAACAGTATCTTTAGTCATAACAATTAAAGTATCGCATAATTGAATGGCCAAATCTATTTCGTGAGAAGAAAATAGAATCGTCTTGTTGGTCTCTTTAGCTAGTTTTTGAAGCAGTTTTAAAATATAAGCTTTATGGTACATGTCCAGATGTGTAGTAGGTTCATCCAGAATAATCAAGTCGGTATCTTGAGCTAAAGCACGAGCAATCATTACTTTTTGCAGCTGACCATCACTTAATTCATAACATTTTTTGTGTTTTAATTCTTCGATATTTGTTTGAAGTAAACATTGGTTAATAATTTTAAAATCGTCGACAGTTAAATTTCCAACCCAATTGGTATAAGGTTGACGCCCCAAAGCAATCAATTCAAAAACAGTCAGGTTTTTTGACCCCAAAGATTCTGTAAGAACTAAGCTGAGTACTTTTGCTAAATTGATATTAGAATAGTTTTCTATGGGTAAATTATTAATTGAGACGTTTCCGTCTAGTTTATGCTGAACATTAGTAAGCGTTCGCAGTAATGTAGACTTCCCAATACCGTTAGCACCTATAAGTCCCACAAGTTCCCCTTTATGTAATTCAATATTTATGTTAGAGGCAATGACTGTTTTAACTTTTTTAGAAGCATAGCCAATGGTAAGATCCTGAGTTTTTAAAACGATATGTGGTTTGTTTTTTGTCATAAATTCCAATAGGAAAACTTCAAATTCCAAATAGTTTCGGCATTAGTCTTTTGTCTTACGTCTTTCATCTCTCGTCTATATTCAAAACATCATTTTTCGTTTTCTAACTAATAACCAAATAATAACCGGCGCACCAATTAAAGAGGTAATGGCATTGATTGGCAATGTAAGATCACTGGACGGTAATTGTGCAATACTATCGCAAATAAGCATAGTAATAGCTCCAAATAAAAAAACAGCGGGTAATAATATTTTATGATTCGAGGTGTTAAAAATTTGTCTGGTCATATGCGGGATTGCTAAACCAATAAACGCAATAGGACCAGCAAAAGCTGTAATGGTTCCAGCTAATAAGCTAGTTGCAATAATTATTAATAGCCGACTTGTTTTTATATTTAAACCTAAACTCTTTGCATAATTTTCTCCCAATAATAAAGTGTTTAATGCTTTTATAGATGATAAACTTATTAGTATTCCTATAGCATAAATTATAAATAAAATAAATAATTCGTACCAAGTAAGATTCCCTACACTACCAAACCCCCAAAAAATATATTGTTGTAATTCTTCTGCAGAACTAAAATAGGAGAGCACACTAACTGTTGCTGAGGTAATACTACCAAACATAAGGCCTATAATTAGTATTGCCATGGTGTCTCTAACTCTATTAGATATTATTAAAACAACCAATAGCACTGTAAAACTCCCTAAGCTGGCTGCGATTACAATACTCCATTTCGAAACCAATACGCTGGCTAAAGTACCTCCAAAAGCAGAAGCGCCCATAATAACTAAAGCAACTCCTAAGCTGGAACCAGAGGTGATTCCTAAAACAAAAGGACCAGCTAACGGGTTTCTAAATAGTGTTTGCATGAGTAATCCGGAGATTCCTAAACCAGAACCAACGATTATGGAAGTAATAGCTTTAGGCAACCTGTATTCATGGATAATATGTTGCCAAGATTCATTTCCGGTTGAATTTCCAATTAAACTATTAAAAACATCTTGAAAAGGAATAGAGACAGATCCTAAACTAATGTTTGCAAAAAAACACAGAAAAAGCACTAAAATTAATGCTACAAATGGTAGTTTATATGTTTTTGTATATGGCAACTAATCTAAACGTTTAAAAAAGAAAGTTTCATAGTCATTTAGTAATTTGGGGTGCGCAATTTTTATAATATCTTTTAGGATAAGGTCTGGTCGTAAAGTTCCTAATTCGTAGTAGAGTAAACCGTCTTTGGCGCCTTTTCTTTTGGTATAGGTATATATTTTGTTGTTTTTATAAGCATCAAAAACACTATAACCTTTATGATTACCTAGCATTTGTTTTTTAGTGTCAAAGTTTCCAGCGCCTATCCAAAACTCTGCATTTTGAGCTTTTTCCAATACGTTTTCAAAGTTTAATTGTGAACTTCCATTGTTGTTATTTTCTTTCCAAATATAATCAGTATTGGCGTCTTCTAAATATTTTGCGATAAAACTTTTACCTCCAGGGACGTTCCATACATCTTTAAAGGCCGACCCAGACATAATTGTTGGTTTTCTGGTAATTGTTTTTGCTATCGCTTTTGCCTTTAAATAATCGGTTTCTATCGTTTTAAAAATAGAATCGGCTTCCTTTTCTTTGTTATAGAAAGCCGCTATAAATTTTATCCATTCGGCTTTTCCTAAAGGATGTTGCTCAGTCCAAGCACCATCCAGAACAACTGGAATACCTAATTTTTCTATTTGATCTAATTTTTTATTAATACCATTAACAGAAAAACCAATCACCAGTTCTGGGTTTAATTCTAAAAGTAGTTCGATATTGATCGATGTATCGTTACCTAAATCTTTAATTGCTCCATTATCTACTCTTACTCTGGTTTTTTCAGAGCAAATGTATTTTGTATTAGGAAAACCAATTAAACTATTATCTACTCCTAAATATTCTAAGGCAGGAATATTGGTTGTAGAAACAGCAACAAGCGTTTTAATGGGGATTTCTATTATTTTAGTATTGGCATCATGATCTGGTTGTTTTTCACCTTTTTTCACTAATAAATAAGTAAACGTTTTATTGCTGTTTGGCCATGCAGAATTGACGATTACTTTTTTGTAATTCTTATAATTGGTTATAGAGAAACCTTTAGCATAACTTAGAGTTTCTTTAATTCCTTCTGATTGGTTTAAGGATATTGTTTCCTGCTTTTTTTCTTCTTTACAAGATGAAAGAAGCACAGTGTATGTTACTAAAAGGATTAAAAATCGCATGAAAAAAAATTAAGGTATAAAGGTCTTTATTTTTTTTGTAAAACTATAGGTATATAGTAATTAAAGCTATTTTTGGTGCTTAAAATGAATTATGAATAATTTTTTGTGTTCCTGGAGTGGTGGTAAAGATAGCTGCTTTGCTTATTATAAGGCCTTACAGTTAGGGTACAAACCCACTGTTTTATTAAATGTTATGAATGAGTTTGGAGACAGATCCCGATCTCATGGTATTACAAAACCTATTTTAAAAGCACAGGCTGAAGCTTTAAGTTTACCTATTCATTTTTTTAATAGCACCTGGAAAGCTTATGAAGAGAACTATATAAAGCATTTAAATGTTTTAGCTGAAGACTACGAACTTTCTCATGCTGTTTTTGGCGATATTGATATTGAATCGCACCGGGATTGGGAAGAAAAAGTATCCAAATCGGCAGGCTTGGAAGCTATTTTACCTTTATGGCAAGGAAATAGAAAACAGTTGGTTTTAGATATGATTGATGCCGGTTTAGAAGCTATTATTGTTTCTTGTAATCAAGATTTAGGACCTGATTTTTTAGGAAGTACCATAGATACATCTATTATTGAAACTTTTGAATCTATGGGTGTTGATGCTTGTGGAGAAAATGGTGAATACCATACTTTGGTTGTGAATGCACCTTTTTTTAAAAATAGAATCCATGTAGAAATGGTTAAAAAATCGGTGTCTAGTAATTATAATTTCGCTGAATTAGAACTTGTTGAGGGGTGATGCTTTTTATTAAGTTTTGTCATTCCTGCCTTTCGTCTTCGCTCAAGATAAACTACGGCAGGAATCCACTAGTTAAATAGAATGTTTCATGTACAAAACGATTCATCAATATTATCTTTATATTTTAACCAATAAAACTTGTGGAACGTTATACATTGGTGTGACAAACGATTTAGAACGCAGAATGTTCGAACATAAAAATAAATTAGTTGAAGGTTTTACAAAGAAATATGGATTAAATAAATTACTCTATTTTGAAACCTATCAATACGTTGAAGATGCTATAAAAAGAGAAAAGAATATGAAGAAGTGGAAGCGTCAATGGAAAATTGATTTAATAGAAAAAGATAATCCTAATTGGAAAGATTTATCTAAAGATTGGACTTATTTGATTGAATGAAAATAAGAGGTGGTTTTAATGTTATCAATATACGAGTGGATTCCTGCCTTCGCAGGAATGACAATTAACTTCAAATCCGAATAATAATAAATAAACTTATTTCAGAAAGTAAACTTAAATTAGTTCAATTTCAGAAATGAGTTTTAAAGAATTTCCAATTTTTTCAAGATGAAAAACGTCTCCATATTGAATTTTAATATCAAATGATTTTTCTAGAGGAAGACCCATAACAGAAGCCAAAAGTGCTCTTATCGGTCCAGCATGGGTTACTATGATAAGGTTTTGTTTGTTGTCTGAATTTATAATGTCTTCAAAGAAATTATATACTCTAGAAGCCAGGTCTGTATAAGATTCGCCATTAGGAACTCTAACATTTACAAAGTCTTTCATCCATGGATTTAAGTTTTCTTCAGGAATATGATTCCATCGTTGCATTTCCCAGTCTCCAAAATCGAGTTCTTTTAAACGATCATCAAAAAGTACAGGTGTTCCCAGATAATTTGCCAATAGAGCACATCGTTTTAATGGACTACTCTTTATGATATAGGAGGTTTTGCTATTCGGGATTTGCTTTTTTACTGCATTAAACTCATCTAGAAAAGTGTCTTTTAAGTTTAAATCGGTTTGTCCGTAACAAATTCCTTTTTCAATATCGGGAGTTGTATGCCTAATTATATAAATTTCCATAATGCAATAACACTTAAATAAAAGATTACCTCACATAATTGTTGTACAGCTCCGGCACAATCTCCTGTTTGTCCTCCCAGCCATTTTTTAAATTTAATGCCTAGGTAAACTTTCGCTAAATAACATGGGATTATTGTTATAAAAATTAAAGGTTTATTAAAAAAGAATAATGGTATTATTCCAAAAACACCACTAAAAATTAGCATATTTATAGATATGTTTTTTGCAGCGGGTTTAGCTTTGCTGTCTTCGGTATCACGAACATAAGGATGCGTGTAAATTAATGTAGTCGCTATAAACCTACTTAGACTATGTCCTGCAATAATTGTAATAGGAATAAAATGAAATGAAACTTCTCTTAATGCAGAAAATTTAATAGCAAGTATTAAAACTACCCCTATAACGCCGTAGGTTCCAAGACGAGAATCCTTCATGATAAGCAGAATCTTTTCTTTGGTCCATCCGCCACCTAATCCGTCGCAAACATCTGCAAAGCCATCTTCATGAAAAGCTCCCGTAATGTATATGGTAGCAGCCATGCTTAACAGAAGTGCTATTTCTGTAGATAGCATAAAAGAAAAACCATAAAAAACTAAAGCTCCAACGCTACCAACAATAATACCAACTAACGAAAAGTATTTAGCACTTTTTGAAAGATACTCTGGGTTATGGTCTACCCATTTCGGACAAGGGATTCTTGTGAAAAACATGATGGCTGTTAAGAAAATATGGAGTTCTCTTTTCATAATTTATTGGTCTCAACTGTAGTTAAAACTATGTGTTTTAGTGCATTTCGCTTTGAGCTTCTAAAAAATTTGACACGAATTTCACGAATTGACACTAATTCAGTTTTACAATGTTTATTTTTTCTTTTGTTTCGGTATTTCACGAAGGAGACTTTCAGTCTGCCAAAATGAACCTATGAACTTCCAGTCCATGGTTTATTAGTCTTTAGTTTCACCGCTTACTCCGGCAGAATCAAAACTAGCCATATCATTTAAAAAGTTTACAGAGGCTTGTACCAGAGGGATCGCTAATGCAGTTCCTGTGCCTTCACCCAATCTTAAACCTAAAGATAATAAAGGATTTACATTTAAAAACTCTAGCATTTTTATATGTCCTTTTTCATTAGAATTATGGGCAAATACGCAATAGTCTAAAACGTTTTTGTTTATTGCTTGAGCAGCCAATAGAGCTGCAGTTACTATAAAACCATCAATAATTATAGTCATTTTTAGTTGGGCTGCTTTTAAAATAGCACCACTAATCATAGCTATTTCAAACCCTCCAAAAACAGCCATAGCTTCTAAGGCATTTTGTGGATTATATTTTTTATAAACGTTAGATAAGATTTGCTGTTTTCTACTAATGCCTTCATTATCTAATCCTGTACCAGAACCAACACATTCAGAAATAGGAATTTCTGTAAAATAAGACATAAGCAAAGCCGCAGAAGAGGTATTGCTAATTCCCATTTCTCCAAATCCGATGGTATTTGTACCTTCATTTTTAAGTTTAGAAATAATGTCACTCCCTTTATTAAAGGACTCTTCGCATTGTTTTAATGTCATAGCGGGTTCTTCTTGATAGTTTTTAGTACCAAAATCAATTTTAGCATTAATAATATCAAGTTCGTTAGGAAAGGTGTGGTTTACTCCGGCATCAACTATTTTTAAGCTTAGATTATTAGTATTACTAAAAATATTTATTGCAGCACCGCCATTAATAAAATTATAAACCATTTGTGAGGTTACTTCTTGCGGAAAAGGGTTTACTTCACCTTTAGTAGCAATACCATGATCGCCTGCAAATACAACAATAGTTGGTTTTTCTATTTTTGGGTTTTCGGTTTGCTGAATACGCCCAATTTGAAAAGCGATATGTTCTAGCTTACCTAAAGCCCCAATAGGTTTTGTTTTTAAGTCTATTTTGTGTTGAATTTTTGCTTCTAATTCAGGGTTTGCAATTGGGTCTATTTGGTAGGTCATTTATTTAAGTTTTACTGGTATTCCAGACACCATTAAAGTTGCTTTGTCTGCATGTTTGGCTATATGTTGATTCATCCAACCTTGAAGTTCGGTAAATTTCCTGCCTATTTCAGTTTGGGCATGTACACCCATACCAATTTCGTTAGAAATTATAATAATTGTTGCGTCTATATCGAGTAGTTTGTCAAATTCAATTTTAGCTAATTCTAAGCTTTTCTCAATATCATTTTTTGTATCGACATAGAAATTTGTAAGCCATAAGGTAACACAATCAATTACAACCACATCTTTTGGTTTTATTACTTTAGAAACAATTTTTTCCTCTTCAATAGATGTCCATCTTTCATCTCTATCGGCAATATGTCTATCAATTCGTTTTCTATGGTCATCGCCCCAAATGCGTGATGTAGCAACATATTTTGGTGTGTTTGATAGTGATAAAGCTAAGTTTTGTGCGTAGCTGCTTTTTCCTGAGCGTTCGCCTCCTGTTATGTAAAAAATCATACGAAGAGAATTATTTAATGAGTTTGCAAAGATTAAATATTTTATATGAATAAAGCGAAAAGTGTACTTATAATTCTAAAATTGATTAGTATATTTGCAGCGAATTTTGGTTCTATTCAGTTTTAATTGAATGGATTAAAAGGGAATCAGGTGAAGTGATTGATGATAGTAGATTGCTGATTTACGAATTTTTGAATTCTAAAATCTAAAGTCTAAAATCTGAAAATCTCCAGTCCTGAACTGTTCCCGCAACTGTAAATTTATACTGTACCCGATAGTTATTGGGATTAATCAGTACTTCTACGGAAGATGTTATTAACTTCAAAAAGCCACTGGCTTCGCGCTGGGAAGGTCTAATAACATAAAATAAGTCAGGAGACCTGCCATTTTCGAAACAATTAAGTTAAACTTTCGGGATAAAAGTTTGCGTATGACATCCATACCACTCTCGATTAATTAGTCATTTAAATGAACAAAAAGACAAACGTTTTTGGTGTACTATGTTTTGGTATATCTATGATTGGGTTCGCACAACAGCAAAAAGACTCAACAAAAGTAGAACAATTAGAAGAAGTTGTTATTACAGATTCGCGTTTTGCGCTAAAGCGTGAAAATTCAGGAAAATCTGTTATTAAAATATCGAAGATCGATATTGAAAGAAACCAAGGAAGAACGGTTTCAGAATTAATAAATGCACAGTCTGGTATCGAAATTAACGGTAGTAGAAGTAATGCAGGTCAGAATTTAGGTGTATATGCTCGTGGTGGTCGTAATCGCCAAGTTTTAGTTTTAATTGATGGTATTCAAGTAAGTGATCCATCTCAAATTAATATTGAGTATGATCTTAGACTTCTAAATTTAAATCAAATTGAGTCTATTGAAATAATTAAAGGTGCTGCGAGTACTTTATACGGTAGTGGTGCTGCATCGGCAGTAATAAATATTACAACTAAAAAGGCCAGTGCTAAAAAAGTAAATGCAATTTTTGCGTCAAGTATTGGAACAAATCAGTCCGAGTCTGACCAAAACTATAATATTGCCGATTTTAATAATAGTGTCGCTATTAGTGGAACTTTAAATAAGTTTACATATCGTGCCGCATTTAGTAATCAATTTTCTGACGGTCTTTCGGCTGCAATTAGCGATTCTAATGAGAAAGATGTTTATTCAAAATATGGTGTAGATGTTAATTTAGGCTATAAGTTTAATAACGCTTTTTCTTTAAATGTATACGGTAACTTTACTGATACAAATTCAGAAATTGATGGGTATGATTCTAATTTTAATTTAGTTGATACTAATGATGAGTTTAATAATGAGCAATCCAGAGTTGGACTTTCATCTAAATTTAAATATAGAAATGGTAGTATTAATATAAATGCTGCATATAGTGAATATGATAGAGAATTTATATCTAATTTTCCATCTACATTCAAATCAAAAAACTATGTATTAGATGTTTACAATAAATATGTTTTTGATAAAATGTTTTATACTATAGTTGGTTTAAACGCTATTGAAAACAAAGCTGTATTTGCAAATGATGTAAGATTTACTATTGTAGATCCGTATGCTAATTTTGTATATGTATCAGATTTTGGTTTAAATGTTAATGCCGGAGCACGTTTAAATAATCATAGTGACTACGGGTCTCATTTCACATATAACTTAAATCCATCATTCATTCTAAAATCTGATGATGACAGCTATACAAAAGTTTTCGGTTCTTTTAGTACTTCTTTTATAACACCATCTTTGTCTCAATTATTTGGTAATTTCGGAGCTAATCCAGATTTAGACCCAGAAGAAAATAGGACTATAGAGGCTGGTGCTGAATTTAAGCTAAATAACAATTTTAGAGTAACAGGACTTTTCTTTAATAGAGAAGAGAAAAATACCGTGTTATGGATTGATAGTGGTTATTTAAACGCAACAGATAAATTACATGCTAGGGGTGTAGAGATTGAGGTTAATGCAACACCTATTGAAAAATTATCTGTTACTGCTAATTATACGTTTACAGAATACAAAGAAAGTTTAGCACGTAGAATACCAAAACATAAAGGGAATTTGCAAATAGGCTACGATTTTTGCAAGACGACTTTTGCATCGTTATCGTACCAATATACACATGATAGATTCGAAAATAGTTTTGTACCTCTATTGGAGAGTTTTAGCTTGTTTAACTTCTATATAAGTCATACTGCTCTTAAAAATAAAGTAAAATTCTTTGGAGGTATCGATAATATTCTAAATGAAGATTATGAAGATGTTCCGGGGTATGTAACTAAAGGAAGAAATGCTAGGTTAGGTTTTCAATTGACTCTATAGATACTTTTTAGACGCTCTTTTTTGTTTTTTAGATTTCTATTTTCACTTCACTTCGGCTTTGCTCGGTACAAGTCACCCAGTGACCGTATGGAAATGATAATTTAAATGGCTGTTACAAGATAAATTAGGAGTTTTTTGCGACTAGATCACAATAAAGACCTGCCAGGTTTTTAAAACCTGGCAGGTCTAAAAATGAATTCATACTATTCACTACTGTACAAATAATCTGTTATATTTATTTTATGATGCACTTAGGGAAGCAGGTCACAATACCAGACACCATAAGCATCTGCTTTACAAATAGAATCATCTGTTTTCGGATTATTATATTCTCTGTATACTTTTTTACCTATAGTAAACGAAACTGGTTTATTAAAGATGGGGCCATCAAAACAAAAGGTATGAAACTCGCCATTTTCGCCGCATGGATCTACATCTTTAGGTAAGTTGTCAATAAAATGTTTATCTATAACGGTGCCCACAAAATCTTCACCAAAATATTTAGAATTTGCACAAACAATAATCGTTTTAAAACCCAGATCTAAAAATTCATAAATAAGTTCTTTGGTGTCACGCTTCCAAATAGGAAATACTGCTTTTAGGCCTACATCTGCTAATTGCTTTTCGCGATATGCCTTTAAATCTTCAAGGAAAATATCACCAAATGCACTATGAGTAAATCCGTCATCCTTTAAACGGGTAACAGTTTCTGTCATTTTTTGCTCGTAAATTTCCATGCTTGGCATTTCGGGCAATTCAATAAGGCTCGATTTTATATTTAATGCATTTGTTTGCGCTAGTAATAACTCTTTTCTAAGCCCATGCATAGATACCCGATTGTAATGGCTATTTACTGTAGTAATTAGTTCATCAACGGCATAACGTTTGTCTCGAAGTAAATGATAAAGTGCTAATGCAGAGTCTTTTCCAGAACTCCAATTAAAATAGGTTTTTATTTTATTCAAGTAACTATTTTTATTATTTCACAAAATAATCACTATCTATATACATATCTCTTTCAAATTTATTATCAAGAGCTTTAATATCTATTTCTTTAGAAAAAGAAGCTGCCTTCTTTGCTATGCTAGATTTAGTTGTAACACCTCTTATATCATCAAGTGCCGCTTTTAAAACAGCTTCATTTTCATCACCAAATGGTAAAATAGCATTCCAGAATTCGTATTCTTTCACTTCAATATCAGGAGAAAATCCTTGGGTGTAATCACTTTCTCCATTTTTATTAAATATTTGAAAAACGATAGGTTGCATGGCGTTTAGGTGATTAGGGTTGGCAGTAGATTGCTCTATATAATCGGACGAAGGCGAATCATACAATGTAATGGAACCAACATTTTTCCCATACGTTGTAGTTCCAACTAGTGTTACGTTGTCAATAAAAGGTCTAAGCCCATTTATAACCATTTCACTAGCTGAAGCTGTATTACCAGATATTAAAATATACAATCTACTACTAAGTGTATTTAACCTGTTAATTGCTTGTTCTCCAGTTTTATTACCATTTGCATCATATACATTAAGTGTATTCTGAAAATCATAAAAACCATCACTATCACTATGTTTAGAATTAAATTTTAAATCTGCAAACCTGTCTGTACCGGCACCAGCATAAATCATACTAGCTAAATATGCAGAAGTTCCTACAGAACCACCACTATTAATTCTCAAATCAAGTATTAATTCTTCAATATTCTCATTTTTGAAAAATAAAAAAGCGTCGTTCAGTTCATCATTATATGATGACCTAAAGGCATTATAGAGCAAGTAACCAACTTTTTTGCCATTTATATTGTCAAACACTTTTGTTAAAAAAACCGGATCTTCAACCAAAACAACAGCTGTAATAGTTTTTTCCTCAATAAATGTTAATGTTCCACCACTTTCAGAAACAAAAGAAAGGGTAACTGTCTCGTCGAACAAACTCTCTGTAATATCCTCAAAATTTGTCGTGTTTACTGTAACACCGTTTATGGCATTAATAATATCACCTCTATTAATGTTTGCAGCACTTGCAGGAGAATTATCTGCAACATGTCTTACATATATAATAACATCACCATCATTATTTATTTGAACAGATTGATATTCAATACCGTGAGATAACGAAATACCTTGAAATTGTTGTTGTTGCACGATATAATCGTCAATAAACCAGGAAAACCTATCGGTTACTTCTGGTTGATATATTAGGCTGTTAAATAAATCGTTAGGAGTATCGAATTGTCCCAAATAAGCTTGATACTCGGCATTATTATCATCTTTAGTGTCTGCTAGGTCAGAAACTTGAGACTGCCAATTATACCATGAATTCATGCCTTTCCAAACAAAATCGTTTATATCAACTGTAGAAGTTGTAATATCATCATTATCTTCAAAACAACTTGTTGTTAAAAAGGCAAGTGTAACTAGTAAAATTGGGGCTTTAAAATATTTCATAGCTGTTTTTTATAGGGGAACTCGTTTAACGTTTTTTTTGCAGCATCCTTATTTTGACTTTTTATCGTAACGTATATGCTATTCAAAAAAGACTCTATAAAGACACAAAATTTTAAATCTTTGCATAAAACAAAAACTTTAAATAAGTTCTTTAGTCTTTAAAACCATAAATTTACTTACATTATTGTATAATAAAAAAAATATTGTAACAAATCTGAAACTAGTTCGTCGTAATACCAAATAGCAATAATAAGCTTTTTATAACTAAACAAAACCATTAATGACTCAAGTAGAGTTTTTAAATATTGTAATGCCTTTTAAAGATAAAGTCTTTCGTTTAGCAAAACGATTACTTGTATCTACTGAAGAAGCCGAGGATGCTACGCAGGAGGTTTTGTTAAGATTATGGAATAATAAAAAGAAGATACAGGAGTATAAAAATGTAGAGGCTTTTTCTATGACTATGACTAAAAATTTTTGTTTTGATAAATTAAAATCTAAACAGGCACAAAATTTAAAAATTGTACATAGTAATTATGAGGACGGTAATACATCATTGCAAAAGCAAGTAGAATTGAATGATAGTGTCGATTGGGTATCGAAAATTATTGAAGAATTACCCGAGCAACAAAAAATAATAATTCAACTGCGAGATATAGAAGAATATGATTTAGATGAGATTGCTAAAATGCTAAATATGAATAATACGGCAGTACGTGTAAACTTATCGAGAGCAAGAAAAACAATAAGAGAAAAATTAACTAGTACACATAAGTATGGTATTAAATAATATAGAAAAATTACTAGATAAGTATGAAAACGGTGAAACAAGCCTAAAAGAAGAGCAGCAGTTAAAACACTATTTTTCACAAGAGACTGTAGCGCCACATTTAGAAATGTATAAACCTATGTTCGCATATTTTTTGGTAAACCAACAAGAACAATTTACTAAGGACGTACCATTAAATCCCGATAGTTATCGGGACAAACGTACTTTTAATTACAAATGGATTTCCGTTGCTGCAGTAGCTGTTCTTATGTTAGGGTTTTATTTTAAAGAACCAATAGTTTCTTCGTATGAAGCATACGCATATGGAACTTTTAATAAACCTGAAAAAGCGCTTAACGAAGTAACAAAATCGTTAGCAATGATTTCAAGTCATTTTAATAAAGGAACTTCTACGGTAGGGTATCTTAACGAAGTAAACAAAGGAACATCTACACTTGGTTACCTTAATGAAATTGAAAACACAACAAGTATAATTTTTAAAAATTAACGATTAAAGACAAGAAAATGAAAACAATAATAAATTTTAATAAAGAAAAGATGAATAAGAAAGTAATTGTATTAATATCGGCATTGATGTTATTACCATTGATGGGGATGGCTCAAAATATTTTTGATAAGTATAGTGATAATTCTGATGTTACTTATGTATCGATTAAACCTAAAATGTTTCAAATGATAGCAAAAATGGGTATTAATGTAGAAGATGCAGAGGCTAAAGCTTATATGGATATGGTAAAAAGCATCACCAGTTTTAAAACCATTGTAACAGATAACAAGGCTATTTCGGGAGATATTCAAAAATGGGTAAGATCTCGTTCAAGCTCTTTAGAAGAGTTAATGGAAGTAAAAGATGATGGAACCGAAGTCAAGTTTTATGTAAAAGAAGGTAAAGATTCAGACCATGTAAAAGAACTTTTAATCTTTGTTAATGGTATTGATAAAGTCATGAAAGGACAAGGAGTAGAAATTAATGGAGAAAACAGGAAAATAGAAACAGTAGTTGTATCGCTTACAGGAGACATAAATTTAAATGAAATCTCTAAGCTTACCGATAAAATGAATATTCCTGGAGGTAAACATCTGGAAAAAAAGAACTAAAAAGAATCATCAATCATGCAACAATCAATCAAACGTATATTTTACACTTTATTTACAGCAGTTATTTTAACAAGCTGCGGGAATGGAGTAAGCTTACAACGCTATTTTGTAGATAATCAGGAATCGGACAATTTTATATCTCAAGATGTACCATTATCTATGGTTAAATTAGACAAATCTAATTTTACAGAAGAGCAAAATGATGCTTATAATTCGGTAAAACGATTAAATTTTTTAGCCTATAAAACGACTGAAACAAATACAGAAACTTATCATGCGGAATTAGCTAAAGTTAAAACTATTTTAAATGATGGTAAGTACAACGATCTTATGGAGTTTAGTGATAAGGGAAGAAAAATTGTTGTAAAATATATTGGAACAGATGATGAAGCGGATGAAGTCGTTGTTTTTGGAAGTGCTAAAGAATTAGGTTTTGGTATTGTTCGGGTGCTGGGAGATAATATGAGTCCAGATAGAATGGTTACGCTATTTACCGCTTTGCAAACAGCTAATGTTGATGAGAACCAAATACAAGATATTATGAAATTCTTTAAATAATATATAGTTATGTTAATATAAAAAGAGGATGTCTCTTTTATTTAAAGATTACCATTCTTGCGTTGCAGGAAAAAAGAAAGGTTTGTCGATTTGACAAGCCTTTTTTATATTAACCTGATTTCTATGATATAAGAACAAGTCTGTTTAAGGTGTGAAAGCCAATATTATAAGGTGTTTGTCGCCTTGAGCGCAGTCGAAAGGTCATTAAAATTCACAAGTTTAAATAGGTTTCGACTGCGCTCAACCTGACACAAATTGTAAATTGCTATTTTTTAATGAAATACGATTATCTTTATGTCGAACTCAAGTTATATTGAATCATTTTGATTTTCTAGTTCTTTTTTATCGTCTTCTTTTGGATTCATTTTTATATAAAGCAGATTCCCAATAACAGCAAAGAATATAAGGGTAAGAATTGTTAAAACAATAAAATTATTCAGGATATCCAAAATTCCGGCAATAAAAATACCACTGGCCGTAAGACCACAAAGTAATAAAGACTGTTTATCGGTTAGCATAATCTAATTTTTAAATTCCTGTATAATTACTAGGTGTAATACGTTTTAATTCTTCTTTTATTGTATTAGAGACTTCTAAAGTATCTATAAAATTAGAAATAGAATCCTGATTAATCTTTGTATTCGTTCTGGTTAAACCTTTTAATGCTTCATAAGGATTAGGGTATGCTTCACGACGTAGAATGGTTTGAATCGCTTCAGCAACAACCGCCCAGTTATTTTCTAAATCTTCAGCAAATTTAGCTTCATTTAAAAGCAATTTATCAAGACCTTTTAAAGTGGATTTAAAACCTATAAGTGTATGTCCAAAAGGCACTCCAACATTACGTAAAACGGTACTGTCTGTTAAATCACGCTGTAATCTGGAAATAGGAAGTTTTGCCGATAAATGTTCGAAAATAGCATTGGCAATACCTAAATTACCTTCACTATTTTCAAAATCAATAGGGTTTACTTTATGAGGCATAGCAGAACTACCAACTTCACCTGCTTTAATTTTTTGTTTAAAATAATCCATAGAGACATAAGTCCAAATATCTCTGTCTAAATCAATTAAAATAGTATTTATGCGTTTTAAGGTATCAAACAATGCAGCCATATGGTCGTAATGCTCAATTTGAGTTGTTGGAAATGAATGTTGTAATCCTAGTTTTTCCTGTACAAATTTAGAACCAAATGCTTTCCAATCTATATTAGGATACGCAACATGATGTGCATTAAAATTACCGGTAGCCCCACCAAATTTAGCAGCACCCGGTATATCATTTAATAAATTAAACTGTTCTTCTAAACGTTTTACAAAAACCTCAATTTCTTTTCCTAAACGGGTAGGGGAAGCTGGTTGCCCGTGTGTTCTGGCAAGCATAGATATTGATGCCCAGTCTTGAGATAGTGCTTTTAATTTATTTAAAACATTAAAATATTCGGGAACGTATACATCGTTCATCGCTTCCTTAATGCTTAAAGGAATAGCTGTGTTATTAATGTCTTGAGAGGTTAATCCGAAATGAATAAATTCTTTATACTCAGAAAGGTTTAAAGCATCAAATTTTTCTTTTATAAAATATTCAACAGCCTTAACATCGTGGTTTGTAACGCTTTCTATTTTCTTAATAGCTAAGGCATCTGCTTCAGAGAAATCTTTATAAATGTTTCTTAAGTCATCAAAAATAGCAGTGTCAATATTTTTTAGCTGTGGTAATGGAATTTCACAAAGCGTAATAAAGTATTCAATTTCAACTAAAACACGATATTTTATAAGTGCTTCCTCAGAAAAATAAGGCGCTAATTCGTTAACTTTATTTCTATATCGTCCATCAATTGGAGAGACGGCATTTAATGATGATAATGACATTGTAGTACAATTTTTTGAAGTTGCAAAGATACGTTTTTTAGCCTGAAGAAGGAATATAGAAGTTGCAGAAGTTTATTCAAAATTTAGTAATTATTTTGAGTTTTGTGTTTTTAACCTTATGCTATTTTTGTTTTTTGAAGAATACGGCGAGCTCGTGCTTTAAAACCAGCACTTTGTTTTGGGAAATCTTGTTTTAAAATCTGCACTAATTCCGGATGAATCCAATCATAGTCTTTTCCAAAAAGAAACAACGAATCCATGGCATACGCTTTTGGTGCTACTTTTTGGTCACTAATCATCCAATCAAAACAGGCTTCAATAATACGTTCTCTATATTCTGGATTTAATGTTTTTTTTATGGTATTAGGTTCTTTAGAATAATATGCTTTAGAAATATGTTCACAAATTTTAGAGACAGGGCGTACAGACGAATCTAAATGAACTTTACCAATGTTTTTAGTAAATATGTCTAAGTAGGGCACTATGGCATAAATATATTTTGCACAAACAAACTCCAGAACCCAGGCTGCACGGCACGATACTTTATCGTCTACCATAAATAGGATGTCTATTAGTTTTGGGAGCAAACTCATATCATTTAAAACAATATTGGCATATTTTGTACGGTTTTCGCGAGAGGCGTTTATATAGCTTAATTCTTTGTAGAATTCTTCTAAGGTCATATAATAATTTTGTCTATTTTTAGATTTCTAAAATAGTAGTTATTATGAAAATAATAAAAAAAATATTCTTGTTATTACTTATTGTGTTTGTTGTTGCTCAATTTTTTGGTCCAGATAAGAATGAAGGTGATTTAGCATCTATAGAGGCTTTTTTTTATGAAACAAACCCACCGGAAGATATAAAAGTTATTTTAAAGGAAAGTTGTTTTGATTGCCATAGTAATGTTACAAGATATCCTTGGTACAATTATATTACGCCAGTAAATTATTGGTTGGAAAACCATATAAATCACGGGAAGAAACATTTTAATGTATCTAAGTGGGAAGGGAATTCTATAAAACGAAAAGATCATAAATTTGAAGAACTTATAGAAATGGTAGAAGACAAGAGTATGCCTCTCAATTCGTATACCTGGATGCATACGGAAGCAAAACTCACAGAAGATCAAATAACAGCTATTATCGATTGGGCTAAACAAGTGCGTTTTAAGTATAGTTTAGAGTCTAAGCCGGAATAGTTATCAGTGTTCAGTGGGCAGTAAACAGTGATCAGTAAGCAGTATTCAGTAAACAGTGGGCAGTAAACAGTGTTCGGTGAGGAGCGTTATTTGTAATACATGATTGAGATTATAACATCTTAAATAAAAAAGATTCGTGAATTAATGGCAAAAAAACTTTTAATAATAGGCTTTGTATGGCCAGAGCCTAAAAGTTCTGCAGCAGGTAGTAGGATGATGCAGTTGATTCGGTTTTTTCAAGAATACAATTACCAAATAACATTTTCTAGCCCTTGTGCTAAAAGTGATAATGCTTTTAATTTAAGTACTATAGGAATTGACCAAATTTCCATCGAATTAAATAATATCAGTTTCGATGTTTTTATAAAAGAGTTAAATCCAGATATAGTTTTATTCGATCGTTTTATGATGGAAGAACAATTTGGATGGCGGGTTGCAGAACATTGTCCGAATACTTTAAGAATTATAGATACCGAAGATTTGCATTGTTTACGAAAAGGACGAGAACAAGCTTTTAAGGATGACAAAGCGTTTGATAGGTCATATTTATTTAATGATACCGCAAAGCGAGAAATAGCTAGTATTTATAGAAGTGATTTAAGTTTGATTATCTCTGAAGCCGAAATAGACATTCTTAAAAATAAGTTTAAAATAGATGACGCATTATTGCATTATTTGCCTTTTTTGTTAGATGATGTTCCTGAAGGAATTATTGAAAATCTTCCAGATTTTGAAGCCCGTCAACATTTTATAACCATTGGTAATTTTTTACATAACCCCAATTACAATGCTGTATTATATTTAAAAGATGCTATTTGGCCATTAATAAAAAAGCAATTACCAAAAGCAGAATTACATATTTATGGAGCTTATGCTTCTCAAAAAGTAAATCAGCTACACAATAAAAAAGAAGGTTTTTTAATAAAAGGATTTGCAGAACATGTAAGTGATGCTATGCAACAAGCTAAAGTATGTTTAGCGCCTATAAGATTCGGGGCTGGTTTAAAAGGTAAATTGGTCGATGCCATGCAAAATGGAACACCATGTATTACGACTACGGTAGGAGCAGAGGGTATGCTTGGCAGTCTTGAAATGAATGGATTTATAGAAGATACCCCAGAAAATTTTGCTAATAAAGCTGTTACATTATATACCGATAAAAGTCTTTGGAAAGAAAAGCAACAAAACGGATTTCAAATTGTAAATAAACGCTTTAACAAAGAGGCTTTTCAAAAAGAACTATCTAATAAAATAGAACAAATAACAGAAGAACTCAGTAACAAGCGACTTAATAACTTTATAGGACAAATGTTGCAACATCACCATATGCAAAGTACTAAGTTTATGAGCAAATGGATTGAGGAAAAGAATAAATAACCAATTGAGAATGAAAAGAATAATTATTTTTTTAAGTTTTGTATTAGTCTTATCGTCCTGTAGAGTTAGTAAAATAACAGAGATACAAGTTGTAAAATTGGCCGAAACAACTAAAAGTTGGAACGGAGATAAACTTCCAAATTATCCAGAAGGGAACCCAAAAATAACTGTTTTAAAAATTACCATTCCACCAAAAACGAAACTACATAAACATTACCACCCTGTTATTAATTCGGGTATTTTATTAAAAGGAGAATTAACTGTAGTTGATATAGATAATAATGTTTTAGAGCTTAAGGAGGGTGATGTTATTGTGGAACTGGTAAACAAAGTACATTACGGAATCAATAAAAGTAATAAACCAGCAGAAATTATAGTGTTTTATTCGGGAACTGAAGACTTACCCATCACTGTTATTGAAAAAGATTAATTTCTAATATTTATTAAAAACCATCTTTGTAAAGTACCATCATAAACGAGCTCGGCAGATCCTTGTCCTGAAGTAGATTCAAAACCACCACTTAATGTTATAATTCTATTTTCCGCAAGAGAAGATGTACTTTCATTTTCTAATCTAAAATTTACAGCTGGTATATTAAGTAAAACAATATGTCTTCCATCTGTTCCACCTTCTATACCTGTAAACCTATAGTTATTGGTTCTTCCGGTTAATCTAAATACAGTTTTATCTTGGTTTGCTCCATCAATTCCTAAATCTTGATCATGAAATTCTTCATTTACAGGACCATCGGCAATAGCAAATGATGTGATACCATACGTTGCCGACCCAAAGGCATGAAGAGTACCAGCAGTTAATGCCAGATTTTCACCAACAACAACATCGTTCATAGTACCGTCATTATCAGCTCCCATAAGCTTGGTTGCTGTAGAAGAACTGGTATTAACAACCCTAACGGTTCCATTTATATGTAATGTCTCTAATGGGTTTGTTGTATTAACGCCTACCTGAGAAAAAACAAAAACAGGCAATATTACCAATGTAAAACAACATAACGTTTTCATAACTAAAAATAACTGTTTAGAATAATGTTTTGATTATTAACGTTATAATCTTTTGGAGGGAATAATATTAAACAAAAGTAGTAAAATATTTTCAATTAATAAAAAAAATAGGAAATAACTCTCTTTTTGTGGTATTTTGATTCAGTAGTAGGAGTGAATTTCAATTTCTGCGAACCAGTAGCAATAAATGCTGTCCATGTTTCATAAGTTATTAATTGGTTTTAGAGCAATGCCCGATAGTTCTAGTATAGTCGATTTAATATAATGTGATTTTGGCTAATACAGATGTTTATTAAGCAAATAAACCTTTGAAGTATTGGGGGATGATATCTTTAACCGTGAAAACTTAACACTATTCTAGATTTATTGGTTTATAGCAGAGTTAATAAAATGGTTATTTAAGTAGTAAACTTAAAACCTTTGTAATACCAACTGTAGCAGGTTCCGCAATAACAGTTAGATTTTCTTTACTACTAATATTTGGTTTCGGATCTATAAAATAGGTTGCTGTATTTTCGGGCACATAATGTATCAAACTAGCAGCAGGATACACTTGCATGGAGGTACCAATAATGAGTAAAATGTCGGCTGTTTCGCAAATGGAAACGGCCTTTTCAATCATAGGTACATCCTCACCAAACCAAACGATGTGTGGTCGTAGTTGATAGCCATTTAAACATGTATCACCTAAAACCAAATCCGTTTCCCAATCCTGTATGTCTTTTTCATTACCTGTGCTTCTCACTTTTAATAATTCACCATGTAAATGAACAACGTTTGTGCTTCCTGCACGTTCATGTAAATCATCTACATTTTGGGTAATAATTGTTACGGTAAAGTCTTTTTCGAGTTTAGCCAAATCAAGATGGGCAGAATTAGGCTCAACCTCTTGCAATTGCCTACGACGTTGGTTATAAAAATCCAGAACCAGTTCTGGATTCGCAGCGAAACCTTCGGGTGTAGCCACTTCCATAACATCATGTCCTTCCCATAAACCATCGGCATCTCTAAAGGTTTTAATGCCACTTTCTGCACTCATACCAGCACCAGTAAGTACAACAATATGTTTTTTCATTTTATAAAGGTAATTAACCGATTATTTTGAACAAAGTAAAACATTTATTTTACTTTATTAACTTTGGTGTATGATAGATTTAAAGCTTTTAGAATATTTAGAAACCTATCTTACAGAAAATAGAAAAGAGCGTTTTAATAATGTTTTATCTCAGCGTACTAAGCATTTTACAGTAGCTACAGAAGATGTATATCAGTTACATAATACCAGTGCCGTTATTAGGAGTTGTGACGTTTTCGGGATTCAGGAAATCAATATCGTAGAAGAACAAAATACGAAGCGTATTGATAAGGAAATTGCCATGGGATCACAAAAGTGGGTGGATTTAAATAGATATTATAACGTAAAAAGTTGTATTTCAGATTTAAAACAGAAAGGATATCAAATAGTGGCTACTACGCCTCACGCTAACGATTGTGAATTACATGAATTTGATATTACAAAAAAATCATGTTTTTTCTTTGGAAGAGAAACCGAAGGGGTATCTCAAGAAGTTCTGGATGCAGCAGATTGTTATTTAAAAATACCTATGGTTGGTTTTACAGAGAGTTTAAATATATCAGTATCAGCAGCAATTATTTTACAACAAGTAACTACCAGGCTAAGGCAGACTACTATGAATTGGCAGCTAACAAATGAAGAAAAATTAGAAAAACGTTTAGATTGGGTTAAAAAAACAATAAAAAGCTACGATGAGATTGTTGAGCGTTTTTATAGTAAGCAATAATTTTTGTAATTTTAGTGCTAACTAACTCGTTAATAATCATGTATATAGTTTTTTATGTAATTGTATTAATCGTTGGGCTATTTGTTCTTTTAGCCTTAATTGCTCCTAAAAAAATTCAGGTAAATAGAAGTATTGTAATTAATAAACCATTACCCGAAGTCTTTCAATATTTAAAGCATATAAAAAACCAAGATGATTGGTCTCCTTGGAAAAAGAAAGACCCAAATATGAAGCAAGAATTTATTGGAAATGATGGTAATATTGGATTTATAGTGAAATGGGAAGGCAATAAAGATGTTGGTTTAGGAGAACAAGAAATTACAAATATTGTTGAGAATGAAAGCGTCGTGTCTAGATTACGGTTTTTTAAACCATGGAAATCTGAGTCTGATGCCCTTTTAAAAGTAGAAGATGTCGGAAATGGAAACACAAAAGTTACTTGGGGATTTTCTGGAATTAATAAAATCCCCGCAAATATTTTTATGATGTTTTATAACGTAGACAAGCATGTAGGGAAAGATTTTGAAGAAGGTTTAACAAGTTTAAAAAAGATTTTAGAAGATTAGAAATTATGGAGCATAATATGGTAGGCTGGTTCGAGATTCCTGTAACCAATATGGACAGGGCTATAGCCTTTTACAATACGGTATTCAAAATAGAAATACAGTCACAGGATTTTCAAGGTACTTTAATGGGATGGTTTCCATTTAATGAGGAAAAACCCGGAGCTGCAGGTTCGTTAATTCAAAACCAAGCTTATAAACCAAATGATAAAGAAGGCGTTTTAATATATTTCCATTCTGAGGATGTGAATACTGAGTTAAATAGGGTCGTAGATGCTGGAGGTAAAGTAATTCAATCTAAAACACAAATTTCGCCAGATGTTGGATATATGGGTATTTTTATTGATAGTGAAGGTAATAGAATAGCATTACATTCCAGAGCATAAAAAACAGGTTAGTTATCCTAATTGATAACCTCTTATTCTTTATAGTCTTTTGCTTCTACCTCGACTTAGCAATTTGTACTCTTCATAACATTCGCTAATAGCATCGAGTATTTGTAAGTCATTGGCAGTTTGTATAAAACCTTTGGAGTAATCGCATTGATTCACAATTTCATCTAAATCAACACGGTCTACCTGTAATAAAACAGTTAACATTTCTCTATCAAACCGGGAGGCTAATAGGTTTCTAATTTCATCATCTTCTTTCATCTTTTTTAACTTCCGCAATTCATTTGGTTTTTTACCAAACATACGATGTAAAAAATCTGCAGGATTAAAAATAGATCCGATAATTTTATTTACAGCTCCTCTAGAGCCGGCTTCATAGCCTGTAGAGGGTAATCCGGAAATACTATAGCGATAGTTATCATTAATTACAGGGAGTTGTTTTATATCAACTTCTAAATACCCTGTTAGTCTCAATTGGTTTACAACCACTTTTTCAAGGGCTAAAGCCGATTCTGTCAATGCTATTTTCGAACTTCCAAACTTTAACCAGTCATTAGTAACTTTAACTTTTATAGATTTAAAACCTAAATATGAAAAATGAAGTGTGTCGTTTATTTTCGCAGAAATTTCAAATTCACCTTTTTTATTAGTAATGGTACCAATAACTTGATTGAGATTAACAATATTAACATTTTCAAGGGGAGAATCATTAGATGAATTAATAACAACACCTATAACTTTATTAGCTTCTTGCCCTATACAAATAGCAGAAGTTAATATAAAAGTAAAAAGAAGTAGGCAGTTTTTCATTTGTTATGTGTCATCTATTAAATTCAATAGCTAAAATACTAAACAAAATGGCAAAAGCTATAGTTTAGTCACAATTTGACTTAAAATTAACAAAAAAGTTTAACCAAAAATATAAACTTTGTACTTCGTTATTGGGGTTGATGATGTTATGAATGCTTTAATTATATTGTTTTTTGTATGATATAGTTGGGTTATAATTTTTTAAAACGAGAAAAAATCTATGTAAGAAATGATTTAAGTGTTTGAAAGTCAATAATAAATAATTTGTCATGTAAGGATTTTATTTATATTTGAGGTGTAGGTAATAAAATAAAGACAATTGTGTTTATTTACTAGTTGTACACAAACAGAAAAGCCAGCCGCACAAACAACACATTTGGTTTATCTCAACACACAAGCCAACGCTGAAAAAACCAAAAGAGCTGTTTTTTCGCCAACGCTCGAACAAAAATTGAACAAAATACGGGAAACCGTAACAAAATAAAAAAGAGAAAAAATATTTTAAACAACTGAAAAATAAATTCTGAATAAGAAATGGTTTATATAAATCCTATTGATATACTTGAACTAAAAGACAAAGAAGTCAATGAAATAGATTCAAGTATTATAAAAAAATCCAAGCGAAGACTATTTGCCGACATAGATTTATCCGACAGCGGATTCTATGAATACAACGGGCAGAAACTAACAAAATCTGATTGCGAAAGAGCAATAGAAGAATTGGACGATAAAAATAAAGTAGAATTTTATTCGCACTTATCAACCAATTTAGAGCTCAATAAGTTTTTGGCAAATGGAAGTAACGAACTTCTAAACAACCTCAAACAAGAAAGTATTTACAAATTACCCGAATTTGTCGATTTTATTAGCCCTTTCTTTTCAGCAAAAATTGACCATATATTATTAAAGTCTTTTCAAAATAAAGATTTAGAATTATTTTCTTCGGCTCTTCGAGCCGAATACCTTATTTCTAAAAATGATTTGAATAAAGCTTATAAAAGTTTGGGTAATGAAATTCAACAGCGAATTACAGAAACTGACAAACTTACCAAAGAAATAAAAGAAGAAGAAACAAATTATACTGACGAAAACATTGATGATGTCACTAATGTTATAAAAAAGAGATTTCCAATCGCATTTCTCAACAAACTACCGATTTATTTTCAAAGCCAAATAAACAAAATAGCAGCATCCGTAAACTTTCTGCAACTCAATATTTGGAATGAATTTAATACGACTTCAGTTCCACTTTCGCTTTTAGAATATTTGCTTGAACTAAATATTGAAAGTGTTTCAAAACCAACTTTTGAAAAAAACTATAACATCGTAAAGAAGAAACATGAAGAAAGAATTGAACAAGAAAAGAATGCACCATTAATTAAGGAATGGGCGAAAATTCTAATTGCAATTCAAAGCAAAGTTGATGATGTTGAAAATGAAATATTAAAGGCAAATAATGCTTTGTCTTTTGTAAAATCTTCGTTTGATTTAAGCGAACTAAACAACTTGCCTTCTTTTGCTAACGAAATTAGAACACAGATTGCTTATTCGATTCGCAGTATGTCTATTGCGAGTTGGAATAAACAAACAGATATTGAATCATCTATTGAATTAATAATGGTTGCACTTGACATTAATCTTTCTGAAATTGATAATCAGAAAATAAATAAGGATTACAAAGAATTGCTCGAAATAAAAGAGCATCGAGAAACACAAGGTATACCAATAAAAGTAGCCCCAAGTCTGTCAACAATAAACGGAATTGGTACAACAATTTATGGTAAAACCTTCTATTTTGTTTTCTTTTATATTCCAATACTTCCATTAGCTAGATATAATTGTGAAGTTACTAATAATGGCTATAGGTTTTATGGTAAATTAAAATTGCATACTTGGCAGAAAGTATGGCGATATATACTAATAGGAATAGTTATAATTCTGATGATAAACGCAATAATAGAAAATAATTAAAATGTTAGAACCAAATTTTAAACAATACAAGCCATATTTTGAGCTATTAGACCAACTTTTTGAAATTGAAAGAAAGCTTGAAAACATAGAAGAATCAAACAGTATTTCGAGAAATCTGAATAAAATGAAAGATATATTTGAAACAAATCTGTTTTCAAGTTCAACAAGTTCAGATATAGGTCTTACTTATCATAATCCTATTGGCGAATCATATAACGAAACTCGATTAGATTTAGAAGCGAGTATCGCAGGTAATTCAACAGAAAATTTAATTATCAAAGAAGTAATCAAACCAATCGTACGATTAAAAAACGGTGGAAGCACTTTAATTGCTAGAAAAGGTGTAGTTGTCGTTGAATCAGAAAATTAAGATATATAGAATGGAAAACACAATCAACATTGGAATAGACTTAGGAACCACCAATTCCGCAATTGCAAAATTTGTAAAAGGAGACGTAATTGTTTTCAATAATCCTTTAGACTATGGACGTTCAACACTGCCGTCAGTCGTTTATTATAAAAAAGACAGAATTGTTGTCGGAAACAAGGCAAAGGAATATTTAGAAAGAGATCCTAAAAATGTTGTTGGTCTTTTTAAACGTAAAATGGGAACATCCGAAAGTTTTCAAATAAAATCTATAAACGAATCGAAAACACCAGTTGACCTTTCTGCACAAGTATTAAAAGAATTAAAAACATTTGTAAATACAGGCGACATATTGGAATCTGTTGTTATTACAATACCAGCTTCGTTTGATTCTATACAATCCAACGCAACCAAAGAAGCAGGAAAACAAGCAGGTTTTAAACAAGTTGTGTTACTTCAAGAACCAATTGCAGCAAGTTTGGCTTATGCCAATATGAAAAAATCAAAAGAACTGACAGATGGAAATTGGCTTGTTTATGATTTAGGTGGTGGTACTTTTGATGTTGCATTAGTAAGAATAAAAGATGGCGAAATGAAAGTTGTTGACCACGAAGGCGATAACTTTTTAGGTGGTTCTGATTTTGACCGTTTAATTGTAGAAAAATTAATAATTCCTAAAATTTCAGAGCAATATACTTTTGAGGATTTAGAAAATCAAATGAAAAGTGCTACTGGAAAATACAATGCAAAATATTATTCTCTTTTAAACCAAGCAGAGGAAGCAAAAATTAGATTGTCAGCAGTATCATCAGCAGAAATTATTGTGGAGAGAATGGAAGATGAAGAAGGCAATGAAGTTGATATGGAAATTACAATTACTAAATCAGAATTTAATGACTTAATTAAAGATTCAATTGACGGAACAATTGAAATGATAAAAACCATACTAACAAGAAACTCATTAACATCAAATGATGTTCAATTTAATTTAATGGTTGGTGGTTCTACATTTATACCTTTTGTAAGACAACGTGTTGAAGAAGTTTTGCAAATACCTGTAAACTGTGAAATTGACCCAACGACTGCTGTTGCTATTGGTGCGGCATATTATGCGGCAACAAAACAAAAAGAAATTTCAAAAGATGAATCTGATAAAAAACAATATTCAATTTCTATAAAAGCAAGCTACAATAAAGCATCAAAGGAAACTGACGAGTTTTTTGCTGCAAGAATCAAAGGGAATACCGATGGACTATTTTATAAAATAGTACGTCAAGATGGTGGATTTGATTCAGGTTTAAAAGAGCTTTCAGAAAGAATAAATGAAGATTTGCCTTTAGTTGAGAATGCTTATAATTTCTTCACATTGACAGTTTATGATGTCCAAAATAATGTTATAGAAACTGGTATTGAACCTATTGGGATTAATAGTGGCTTTGGCATAAGTGGACAACCCCTTCCAGAAGATATTTGTTTAGAGGTTGACGACTACGATAATCCAGGTCAAACACGATTAGCTTTGATTTTTGAACGTAATTCTGTTCTTCCTACAAAAAGGACTTTGACGTTTCCAATTAACAAACCAATTTTGAAAGGCAATGAATTTGACAGACTTTGGATAAATGTTTATGAAGGACCGCAAACATTATTACCAGAAGCCAATAAACTTATAGGTGTCATTGAAATTTCGGGCAAACAAGTTTCAAGAGATATTGCCAAAGGTTCTGACCTTGAAATTACTATTATGATTTCTGAAAGCAGAGACGTTACTGTTTCTGGTTACCTAAATATGTCCGACCAAGAATTTAAGAACGTTTTTAATCCAAAAGAAAGAGATACAAACATTACTTTACTAAAAGATCAAGTAACAGACTTATCATCCAAACTTGATGAAGAAATTGAGTTGGCGACTGAAAAAGAAGATTATGAAACCGCAGGTGCTTTATCTATAGTAAAAAAGGAAATGGAAGCAGTTGCAGATGAAGCTGAAAAACTTACTGATGATGATGTAACTGATAAACGTTACCAATTGGAAGACAAGAAAAGAAAAATTGCACAAAAAATAGATAGTGCAACAAAAAATAAACGCCTTCAAAAAGCAATGGACTATTACTACGAAACTAAAGCCGATTGTGAAGAACTTATTGAAAATTCAGGAAATGACCACGAGCGTAAAACATTTAACGACATTGTATCTCAAGAAAGTGCTTTTATGTCAACTAAAAGCCCATTGAAAATTCAAGAAAAGTCAGATGAATTTCACAGTATTATTGGACAAATCAGATGGCGAACACCAGATTTCCTAAAAAGAATATTTGCAAGTCTTTTACAAGACCAAGCAAAAATGAACGACCTATCCCAAGCAAAAAGTCTTATTGATGCAGGTAATTTCGCTATTGAAAGTCAAAATTGGGATAGATTAAGAGAAATAAACTTTGGACTGCTTGATTTATTACCAAGAGGTTCTAAAGAAGATATAACAACTAAAATTGGATTTGGATTATGAAAACAGAAGCGTTTCAAAATTTGTTATTAAAGTCTGCTATTTCTGTAATGGCTTGTGATGGTTCAATTGATGAATCTGAAATTGCAGAAATCAAGAATATGGCTGCTAATGAAATTTATTTTATGGGTTTTGATATAGAAGAACCTTTTGAAAAAAGTTTAAGATATATAAAACAGAATGGAAAAAAAGCAATTAATGAATATTTGAGCGAATTAAGTCAACTAAACCTTAATGAAAAGCGAGAACTTTTATTAATTGAAGTTTTAATCCGAACAATTGAATCGGATAATAAAATTGAAGATAGTGAAATAAAGTTTCTTCAAATGGTAAAGTCGAAACTTGGTATTTCGGAAGAAACAATAATCACTCAATTTCCAAAACAAATGAAATACTTGATTGACTTTCAAAACTATGGTTTACACGAAGAATTTACAGATGAAATTGAGTTGGCAAACGATAATTAAGATAGTTCTTACGGTTCTATTTTTCCTGTGCTTATTAGATATGTCGTACGGATTTTATCAATTGGTGCGTTTTATAGCATTAATCGGATTTGGAGTTTTGGCATATAAAGCGATTGAAGAAAATAAGAATACGGAAATGATTATTTATGGTGGACTAGCGCTACTCTTTCAACCATTTTTTAAAATCGCACTTGGAAGAGAAATATGGAATATTGTGGACGTTATTGTCGGAGTTGGGCTTATTGCAAGCTTGTTTATGATTAAAACAAAAAGTTAAAAGCCTTACATTTCTTCCAAACCAATATAAAACTTTGGAAAACCAAACAGAACTCAGAAAGCTAGTGATTAACAATCCATAAAGTAATAGTGTTTAATCGCTAAAACAAAAATAAGTAAATATAAAATGGTCTGTGTTTAACCGAAAAGTAACATTTCAAAACTCGTTACTATTATACTAGACATGAAAAACTTTAAATTATGATATTTTATAGAGGAAACGGGTGGTCGTTTTTGCTCTTATTGGAATTCTATACACCATCTTGAGTGTTTTAAATTTAAATATTAGTGATTGGCACAGTTATGAAAACATGAAATGTAAGACTTGTAACAACGATGATATTGAACCAATTATAATTTTAAACTTCGAATTATCAGCTTTTAAGGAGTTTGAAAATTTACACACTAAATAAATATAATAATTTTACGAAGTTAGAGACTTCGCAAAGCAGGGGGAAATAATAAATACAGAATAAAAAATAAGACATAGCAAAGACTAAAACGACAATAGATCCTATTCGTCGCCTACAACACTTAATGTAGCGATAAAAACTAAATTCAAAGAAAAACAACCCCCAAAAAAATGACAGCTAAAACAATAAACGAAGTCATAGAAAACCTAGAACAAATCATTCAGCAGTCCATAAAAGAAGAAAGCACACTTGGATATTTCGCGGCTTTATATCAAAATGTAACAATAAATATAAAAGAAAAAATAGGCACAAATTATTTCGATGATGATAAAAGGATGGAACAATTGGATGTTATTTTTGCGAACCGTTACTTAGCAGCATACTCAAAATATAAAGAAGAAAAGGAAGTAACAAAATCGTGGGCAATAGCTTTTAAATCATCGACAAATAGTATGCTAATAGTATTACAGCATTTGTTACTAGGTATGAATGCGCATATAAATTTAGACTTAGGCATAGCAGCATCAGAAGTAACAGACGCAAAAACCATAAAATTACTAGAATCAGATTTTAATAAAATAAACGAACTACTGGCAACATTGGTAGGAGAAGTCCAAAAAGATTTAGCAGAAATCTGGCCTACGCTTCTAAAAATTTTAAAATTCACAAAAAAGGTAGACGATTTTTTAATAAATTTTAGCATGAAATTAGCTAGAGATAAAGCTTGGGAATTCGCAAACCAATTAGTTAAAGGCGATGGCGAACAAAAAGAAAAACTAATAGAGTTAAAGGATCTTGAAGTATCAAAACTATCAGAAAAAATAATAAACCCCGGTATTTTAGTGAAACTATTATTTATAATAATAAGAATAGGAGAACGAGGAAAACCTTCAGACAAAACTAAGAAACTGGAAAAGCTAATCGAAAATAAATTAAACAACCACTAACAAAAACAGATCTTCCATTTTGAAAAAAGTCTTACATTTATGCTATGGATATAAAACTAACTAAAGAAGAAAAAATTAAAATCCTGAATTCCGATGATATTTACGGAATCATGCAGCGTATTTTATTGCGAGAAGGTAAAATTGACCAGAACAGAGAGCACTTTTGGGTTCTTGGATTGGCAAATAACAATCGCATTCTTTTTATAGAACTCATTAGTTTAGGAACTGTAAATGAAACACTGGCAGACCCCATGGAGGTTTTTAGTTTTGCTTTGCAAAAAAGAGCTGTAAAAATAGTTTTATGCCATAACCACCCAAGTGGCGAATTAAAACCATCGGATGCAGATAAAGACATAACCGATAGGTTAATTCAAGTTGGAATTATTGTAAAAACCGAAGTTATCGATCATTTGATAATATCTGATGAGAGTTATTTTAGTTTTTCTAATGTTGGACTGTTTGACGAATTGAAAAAAAGCACCAAGTATGTACCTAAATTCGTGTTGGAACAAAGAATTAAAAAAGAAGCAACCAAAATTGCAGAAAAAAATAAAACAATTGAAATTGCAAAGCAATTAAAAAGAAATGGTGCTGATGATGAAATGATTGCAGCATCGACAGGACTTTCAATCGAGGACGTTAAAAAACTACGAGTTCGAAAAAAATAAAAACAGTCTAAGCAAACACATATCAAACTTTCGTAATATTTAAGACCTTATAATATTATAGTGTTTGTTTCATTTTTAAGTAAGTCAAACTATTCCTATTTTTTAGCAGAAAAACGCTGTGAGTAAATTAACTAGCTTTTTTCTGGAAACAGCTTCATAAAAAACAATGTCTAGAATCTAATAAAGCTTGTTGTTAATCGAAAAGAATTCCTCGAGGCTCTGCCTCGGGGTTTCCGTTGAAATTGTCATTCCCGTGAAAACGGGAATCTAAATACAGAATTTCGGTTTTTGACCTTTTTAGGTCAAAATGAAACCAGCGAAATACCTCTATGGC
>NZ_JAUOEK010000096.1 GCF_030540835.1 Flavivirga aquimarina
CTCAGCATAAACTAAAGTCGAAACGCTTTAAAGGTAATAACTAACAAGTCCTTCGACTGCGCTCAGGAGGACAATGGAACTATCATTTCGACTACGTCATTGCTTACGCTAGTTAAATTTTAACACGAGTCTCGAACTGACAACAAAACCCTTCAACAATGCTCAGGATAAACCAAGTCAAAAATTCAAGTTCAATTTAAATTTCATTGTTTCATTTTTAATTATAGTTTTTTCAATTGAGTAAGCACTGCCTACTGCTACTGTTTTACTGTTAACTATTAAGCCAGTTTTCCAATATTTTTTTTCCGTTAGGTGTTAATACCGATTCTGGGTGGTATTGCACGCCTTTTACATCATAGACTTTATGACGTAGCGACATTACCTGTCCGTTTTCGTCAAACGATGTTGCTTCTAGGCTATCTGGTAAATCGGGATTAACCACCCAAGAGTGATAGCGTCCAACTTCTATGTTTTTATCTAAGCCCTTAAATATAGGTTCGTCATCAACACTAATGGTTACATTTGTTGAAACCCCATGATATACTTCATCTAAGTTAATTAAAGACCCACCAAACACTTCACCAATGGCTTGTTGCCCCAAACAAACACCTAAAATACTTTTAATGGGTGCGTATTTTTCGATAATTGGTTTTAATAAACCTGCTTCATCTGGAATACCTGGCCCTGGGGATAATACAATTTTATCGTAAGGCTCTACATCTTCTAAAACCAATTTATCATTTCTTACAACGGTTACATCGCAATTTAAATCTTCTAGATAGTGAACTAAATTGTATGTAAAACTGTCGTAGTTGTCTATTACTAATACTTTTGTCATTTTTATTTTTTTTTGCCACGAATACACGAATGTTTTCTAGACTTTATTTTTAATCTTCATTTTTCTGTTACTGCCAACTGCTACTGAACACTGCTGACTAATTTGCGTTAGGGATTGAAGCGGCATCCTTTTGCTTTTTCTGCAAAAGATATAGCGGAAAGCCCGACCCTTGTGGTAACGTCATAATTTTAAATCTCCTCTGCCAATTCAATAGCTTTCGTTAAAGCCCCTAATTTATTATATACTTCTTGCAGTTCATTTTCTGAATTAGATTTTGAAACCAATCCTGCTCCTGCCTGCCAATGTAATTTGTGATTTTTACTTAAAAAGGTTCTTATCATAATGGCGTGATTAAAATTACCTTTAAAATCCATAAAACCGATAGCGCCGCCGTAAAACGAACGGCTTGTTTTTTCGTATTGTTCAATAAGTTGCATGGCTCTATGCTTTGGTGCACCACTTAAAGTGCCTGCGGGGAACGTGTCGGCAACCACTTGCATGGTTGAGGTGTCTTCATGTTTTTGCCCCGTAACTTTACTTACTAAATGAATAACATGCGAGAAAAATTGAACTTCTCTATAAGTGTCTACGGTAACATGGCTTCCGTGTCTGCTTAAATCGTTTCTTGCCAAATCGACCAGCATGACATGTTCTGCATTTTCTTTGTCATCTTTTACCAATTGTTTTGCTAATTCGGCATCTTTAGAATCGTTACCTGTACGCTTAAAGGTTCCTGCTATGGGGTGAATTTCGGCTTTCCCATCACTTACAATGAGTTGTGCTTCTGGCGAACTTCCAAAAATTTTAAAGCTTCCATAATCAAAATAAAACAGATAAGGAGAAGGGTTTATGCTTCGTAAAGCACGGTAAACATTAAACTCGTCGCCTTTAAATTCTTGAGCAAAGCTTTTTGATAAGACCAATTGAAATACATCGCCTCGTGCACAGTGTTTTTTAGCTAACTCTACATGGTTTTTATATTCATTATCGGTTAAATTTGAGGTAATTTCTCCTTTAGAAGAGAATTTGTAAGAGGCAAAGTTTTTAACTTTAATGAGATGATCTATTTCATCAATATTGCTGTCTGTATTATAACAATGCGCAAAAATATAAGCTTCATTTTTATGATGATTTATAGCAATAATATTCTGGTATACCGAATAATAGGCGTCTGGAATATGTATTGAGTCTTCTTTTTTTGAAATATCAATATCTTCAAAATACTTTACAGCATCATAAGCGATATAACCAAAAATACCATTGTTTATAAACTTAAATTCGGTATCCGAATTAGCATCAAATCGTTTTGTGAATTGATGTATTTCTTCAGAAACATCAATAGTCTCTGTTATTGGTTTTTCTAACGTGCTTCCATCGGGGAAAGTTTGACTAATAACTTCATTTTCAACCTTAATGGAAGCTATAGGGTTAAAGCAGATATAAGAAAAACTATTATCGTTGGCACGGTAATCACTACTTTCAAGTAAAATACTATTAGGGTATTTGTCTCTAATTTTTAAATAGATACTTACTGGTGTAATGGTGTCTGCCAGAATTTTTTTGTAATACGTGTATAAATTATATTTTGTCATAAACAGTTTTATGTTATTTCCATCTTTCGTTTTCGCACAAGGTAAACTACAACAGAAATCTTAATTAATCTTTATTATTAAAATAAGCATTAAAAAAGGCTTGTCGTGAATGACAAGCCTTTTTTGATATTTTAAGTTTTAAATATACTAGGGTTTCTTCACGAACGTAAGTTTTTGAAGCTCCACCACCAAGTATTATTTAAAATTGTGTTCATTTTACTCTTTTTGTTGGTTCAAATATATAAATGAAAATAGTAATACACAATAGTTTAAAACATTTTTTATATAAAACTTTGTTAAACTATAATATATATAATGAAGTATTAATTAATTTTAAAGCTATGAAACTAAAACTGCTTATTGTTGCAATATTGATAATAACAAGTTGCAAGCAAGAGAAAAAAACTGTTGCAGAAAGCACAGATATTGATAAGAACAAAGTTGACAATAGCATTGATGTTAAAAACATTGCATTAGAAATTTATGATTATGAAGGCATTGAGAAATTCTTAAACAAGAAAGACGATAAAATATATGTTATTAATTTTTGGGCGACTTGGTGTGCTCCTTGTGTAAAAGAACTACCTTATTTTGAAAAATTAAATTCAGAGTACAGAGATAAAAATGTCGAAGTTATTTTAATAAGTTTAGATTTTCCTCATTTATATGAGTCTAAACTAAAACCGTTTATTAAAAAAAGAGGCTTAAAATCTAAAGTTATAGCATTAAATGACGATGATATGAATACTTGGATACCAAAAGTGAATAAAGATTGGTCTGGAGCGATTCCAGCTACCATTATATATAAAAATGATAGCAGTAAATTTTTCGAGCAATCATTTACTTATGATGAATTAGAAACTGAATTAAAACAATTTTTAAATTAAAAAGATTATGAAAAAAACGATTAAATTAATGTCTGCCTTAGTACTTATTTTGTGCATAAGTGCTTTTACAATGAATAACTCTGATTTTGGTGGCTATAAAGTAGGAGACGTAGCCGAAGATTTTTCATTAAAGAACATAGATGGAAAAATGGTTTCCTTATCAGATTATAAAGATGCTAAAGGATTCATTGTTACATTTACTTGTAATACCTGCCCATTTGCTGTAGCTTATGAAGATAGGCTTGTAGAACTGGATAAAAAGTATACGGAAAAAGGATATCCGGTAATTGCCATAATGCCTAATAATACGGATGTGAAACCGGGCGATAATATGGAAGCTATGAAAAAACGAGCTAAAGAAAAAGGTTTTACATTTCCTTATTTAATGGACGAAGGACAAAAAGTGTATCCTAAGTTTGGTGCTACAAAAACACCACACATATATATACTAGAAAAAACAAAAAAAGGAAACGTCGTGAAATATATTGGAGCTATTGATGATAGCCCAAGAAACCCGTCGGGAGTAAAAGTGAAATATGTAGAGAATGCTGTTGATGCGTTACTCTCTGGTAAAGAGGTCGAACTAAAGGAAACCAAAGCTATTGGTTGTTCTATAAAAGTATAAAATAATTCGTCGTTAAAACACCCCGACGAACCTAGAAATAGATTATAATAAAAACACTGTTAATTTTACGATTAACAGTGTTTTTTGTTTTTACACATTTTTTTGCTGCTTTGTGAGTTATGAACCATTAAAGTTCATAATATTATTTAGTACATATAGTACATGACAAAAATTATCAAATACTTTTTATATGTCTGGTCGAGCGCAGTCGAGACCTTATTTTTATTGATAATTTTAATTTAAAAACCTCTCGACTGCGCTCGAGGAGACAAACACCTTATAATATTGGCCTTCACACCTAAAATAGGCTTATTCTTATATCATAGAAGTTAGGTTAATTTAGAATCTTTCTTCTTACTTTCCAGTTAAATATAGTGAGTCTATTTTCTCAACAGTTTCTAAAACAATATTTATAGGAATAGCAAAAGAAGTCGTTCTATTTTCTTTAGCTATATTTATACCAATAACATTGCCATTAATATCTACTACTGGTGTTCCGCTTTCATAAACTTCTATAGGCATATCGTGCGTAAATGCTTGAGTAAAATCACTTTTACGATCACTTATATCAATATCGTAGGCAATATGTCTCTTTCTTATTCTTTTAGGGTCTTCTTTTAACAATGTAACGTGTACTATTTCTTCTTTTCCTTCTCTTAAAACGGTAACTTTTAATTTTTGATTAACCCTAGTTGTTTCTAAAAAAGAAATACGATCGTCACTACTTTCAATTTTTGTATCATCAAATTTAATAATAACATCCCCTCTTTTTAACCCTCCTAACATTGCTGCACCACCATCGAAAATAACAAAAACTTTATTTGAAAAAGTAAGAGCAGCTCCTAAAAATCCATGTGAAGGTGCTTCTGCAGAAATTTTTCTAACAGGAGCACTAATAACTCCAGAATATTTGATGTCTTCCTTAAAACTAGCAGCTCCTATTAGTTTTCCAACACTTGTATCTGTTTTTTTAGGAATATTGATGGCCGTTATTTTTTTTGATGCTATTTGAAGAACAATTAAATCATTAGACTTATCAATTCCTATTATTTTTGCAGAAGTAGTTGTTCCATTATACAACTCACAAGTTATTTTATCTTTATTTACTTGAGATGCTTTAGCTACAATATATCCTTTAGAATTAATAATAGTTCCATACGTTTTTATTTCCTTATCGTTTATAGTACTTTTAATTTTTACAACAGATTTATGAATGTTCTTTGCCGATTTGGCAATGTTATTAATTAAATATTCTTTACCTCCCTCTAGTGAAAAAGGTTTTCCTATGATTGATGGAGGAGTAACATCATTATTTTCAGGAAATTGAGGTTCTTGTGGGTTTTTTAAATTAAAAGTTTCTCCGTTAGTTAATTTAGTCCAATTTTCTTTTACTGGATCAATAGGGGTATAAAAATTATCTTCCATAGAAGGTGCAATATGGCTACAAAGACCTATTACTTTACCATTTAAATCTACCAAAGGCCCTCCAGAATCTCCAGGCATCATAATACAACTTGTTTTTAGGTATCCCAACTCTTTCGTTCCCTTATAAAAACCAATTCTCATTAAAGCAGGTCTATCTGATTGATACCCGTTAGAATGCCCAAACATTAAGCAGGCTTCATCGTTTCCTAAATTAGATGATGAGCCTAACTCTAAATAGTCCCAAGTGCCTTTCTCAATTATTTTTAAAAGAGCATAATCTCCTTTAATATCTTTCCCTAGGGGTGTTGCACTGTATGTTGAACCATCACTCATAGTAATACTAATTTCTTTTTTTTCAGCAATTAACACTACATGACCAGCTGTTAAAATATATCCATCTTTAGAAATTAAAACACCTGTAGCATTATTATTTATAGTAACCGTACTTTTTAATACTTTTTTATATATCTTTTGAATTCTCTTTTCTAACTCAAAAGTTTTAGAATTAGAATCATCAAAAGAAGTGCTTGTAAAAACAGATTGATTCTCTTCTTGAGTATTAAGATTTATTTGATTAAAAAAAAGAAAAATTAAAAGGATAGAAGTCTTGACGATTATTAAAGTACTTGTTTTGTTTTTCATTTTATTGATTGTTCTATTTTGTTTAATAATAAAGGCGTTTTGTAATTCAATAAACACTATTTTAAAAGCGTAAAACTTCTCAATAGTACTTGCATTAATTTAAATATGTAACTCGTTAAATAAATCTATTAATTTAGGGTCTGATGGTTTTGGTGCATTTTGTGTAACGATTACACCGTTTGGATCAATCAATATAAAACGTGGGATTGATTTAATAATATAATCTAATATAAATTGTGAATCGAAGGCATTATCTGCAATCACCTGAATACCGCCAAGATTTTTATCTACCACCATTTTTTTCCACTTATCATAATCTTTAGAATTATCGACAGAAATACTCAAGAAGCTTATATTTTTACCATGATATGCTTTTTCTATACGCTTTAAGTCTGGTATTTCTTTAATACAAGGTACACACCAAGTTGCCCAAACATCTATATAAATATATGTCCCTTTAAGATCATCTAGCGATAGGGTTCCTCCCGAATGCTTTTTATAATCAATAAATTTAGGGGATGGTTGCCCTTTATTTACTTTTTTTAATTCGTTGTAAATTTTAGTGATTTTAGCATTGTTTTCTTCATTTGTTGAAGCATTTATAAAAAGTTCATAGAATTTCTCAAAATCTATGGTTTGATATAAATCATATTCTGCTTTTTTAAAAATAAGTTCGTTTTTAATCGTTTGGTTTGGAATGGTAGCATATACTGTAATCGCTTGAAGACCATATTCAATAGTATCAGCTCTACTTAAAGCATATATTTGTTTATTATAATAACGGTTTACCATCTCTTTATAAGCACTAGAAAATTGGAAATCAACTCCATTATCCAAATCCACGCCTTTTAATTCTGCTAAAAAACCTTCGGAAGGTTTATACCCTCTTTTTTTAGCCCATTGTCTATGATAACCACCAGCATAACGCTCTAATTCATTTAAATATTCGTAATTAAGATTGCGTTTTTCTAGAGCTTTAAAAGCAGGTGGAATCCCTTTTGCGGTATCTAACTTAGCATTTAAGGTTTGGTTTATTTCTTTAAATTTACTTTTAAAGTTACCTTCTTCTAACGTATAAACATCCATACCCTTTCCTTTTCGTTCTGAAATCATTTTATTCTTATAAAGAATATAATTAGTAGTCTCTGCACCCTTGCCAGAAACATCAAAACTTTTATTGAAATTTTTAGCGTTTACTGTAATATTAATGGCACTCCCAGTATCTAAATACACATTAGTTCTGTTTTTGCCTACAGTAAACAAGTAAAGTCCTGGGGGCGTTTTAATCGTATCGGTAAAAGTTCCATTTGATTCTATAACAATTTTTTTACTAAAGGATTGATCTGATTTTACTAAGGTCACTTCTTTGGCATCGAGATTTTCAATTTTAGCAGAAAATAAAGCATAGTCTACAGGAGTTTCTTTTTTACAAGCCATTAGACTTAAAACTAATGCTAAACTTAATATTGTTTTTTTCATTTGATGGAGTAATAAAATATGTGTTAATTGTATTTACTTATGTATAAACTGGTGACTTAGATTTCCTTTATTTCTCCAAACAAAGACTTTTCAAAATAAAATTTCTATTATTATCGACATATCTCAATAGTATAAATTACTCTACCGCAAGTAATTCTTTAATTTTTGCTTTAAGTTTATCACCTTTAAGTCCTCTAGCGGCAATTACCCCATTTTTATCTATTAAGATAGTTTCTGGTATTGTATTTACTGAAAATACTTTTGCAGATGGACAATTCCATTCCTTTAATGATGAAGCCTGATCCCAAACAACATACTCATTTTTCTTTAAAAAATTACGCCATTTAGTTTCCTTTCTATCATAAGATATTCCTAAAACTTCTAAACCTTTAGGATGAAATTCATTGTATATTTCTCCTATATGTGGCATTTCCTTAA
>NZ_JAUOEK010000097.1 GCF_030540835.1 Flavivirga aquimarina
TATGCAAGGTAAAAAAGAATATCAAGAGAAATTATTCTCACAATTCCAACTTAGTGAACGTGTCCCCGAGCACAACTTTTATCGGCGATTAAAAGAGGTTCTGGATCTAGATTTTTTGTACCCCTTGACCAAGTGTTACTATGGAGAAAGCGGACAAAAAAGCATTGACCCCGTCGTTTTCTTTAAACTGTGTTTAGTAGGCTATCTGGAAAATATCATCAGCGATAGAGATTTGATACAACATAGTAGTATGCGCTTGGATATACTCTATTTTTTAGGTTATGATATAGATGAGGAACTGCCCTGGCACTCTACGATAAGCCGTACCCGACAATTATATCCAGAAACTGTCTTTGAAGACGTTTTTACTAGAGTACTTGCTATGTGTGTAGAAAAGGGAATGGTCAGCGGTCACACCCAGGCCATAGACTCTGCACCAGTAAAAGCCAATGCTTCGATGGACACTTTAGAGCTTAAAGTTCCAAAAGAAGATCTAGAAGCTCATTTGCATCAAATCCGTCATATCAGTGCTATGGATAAAGAACCGGCAGGGATAAGGAAATCAAGACATAATAAAGCGCCCAAGGCCCAACAAGAAATAAGTGCTACAGCAAGTGAGCTGCGAGCTATAAAAAGTAGAAACAAAAAATGGCGTAAAGACCAAGACCAACGACCAGGGGCAGGTAATAAAGGCTCAAAGTACACATCCAATAAGACCCATTATAGCCCTACCGATCCCGATGCCCGAATAAGTGTAAAACCGGGCAAGGCCAGAAAGCTTAATTATATGAGCCAGTTAAGTGTGGATACTGGACACCATGTGATTACGGATATCAAGGCTTATCATGCGGATGGTAAAGACAGTCAGTGTTTGCCCGATATATGTAACCGCTTAGAAAAACGTTTGCACAAACAGGGACTGTTATGGCATAACTGTATTGCGGATACGGGCTATAGTAGTGGAGAGAACTATGCTTATTTAGAAGAAAAGGGACTGCGCAGTTATATCCCTCCACACGGCACTTACAAAGGCGGGCCTTATGGGTTTGAGTATCACAAAGAGAACGATTGTTACACCTGTCCACAAGGAAAGACCATTCCCTTTAAAAAGGTGTTTTTTGAGAAAAAGAACAATACTAAGAAGAAAGAATATAGGGCGTTAAAACATGTTTGTGTTGATTGCCCAATACGCTCGCAATGTCTAGGTAAATCTGCTCAGGAGAAGAAATTTACAGTCACTTTCTATAGAGAAGAGTATGAACGTAATAATGCACGAGTGAACAGCCCCAGAGGCAGCTATATGAAAGGCAAACGTCAAAGTACGGTCGAACCCGTATTTGGAACGCTTACGCAGTTTCT
>NZ_JAUOEK010000098.1 GCF_030540835.1 Flavivirga aquimarina
CTGAGGTTTTAGAAGAAGAAATAGTTCAGACGCTTTTAGATATAAAAGAAGGTAAATACTCAAATATTTTAGAAGATATAGATATAGAAAAAGAATGGAAGTTTTTAGAAGAAAAAAAACAACGTTCCGGACGATCCTCTATCTACCTGTCCAGTAAGCGGGAATTCTGGACTTATGGCGTAGCAGCTTCTATAATATTATTAATCTCAATAACCTTTGTATTTAATCAAACAAACCAAAACCCCGGCTTCGAAGCCCCTATCATTGTAAATAACAATATCGAATCAGGCAGTGACAAAGTCATCCTAACCTTAGAAGACGGTTCCAAAGTCGTTTTAGAAAAAGGAACGACCTATCGAATAAATCATGTCACCAGTAATGGTGAAGAAATAATATATCTGCCTGCTGGACAGTTAGGCTTAGCAACGAACAATCAAATCACTTATAATACTTTAACCATCCCTAGGAGGTCAATTCTATATCTTATTATCTGATGGTACCAAAGTCTGGTTAAATAAATAATAGACTATGTGTCGAAAAATGCCCACACTTAATAGCTATGGTAAGAGAACTTTCAGTAAGTCTATTATATGGATTCAAAAAAATGTGTTTTATATGCAAAGATCTTATTCTATATTTGAACCACATACAACTTTTGTTCTTGACCCAGAACAAGCTTCTATAGGAGATTAATAATATATAAACAAAGGAGATAGATATGATAAACACATTAAATTTTAAAAGGCTTATTTTTTGTCTGCTAACGGCATTTGGGATAGCAATAGTAATCGTGCAGACCAAAGACGAATTTTCAAAGTTAATAGTTACTAACATTCATGGTACTCCCAAATTAGGAATGCCCCAATTAATAGTTCCAAGTTGCAATTATTATAAAATATAAGGGCATTAATTTTTGAAATAATACTAAGACATCATCTAAAGCTCATGACTAATTCAATTAAAACATTATTCAGGATTTCATTCTATTTTTTTTTAATAGTTCTAATAGCCTGTAATTACCAACGTGAAAAAAGTGATTTATTAAAAAGAACTCTAGAATTCACTATACAAGAAGCTTCCAATATGCACTTGGATGTATCTCCAGATGGACAAACCCTGTTAGTAGAATTCTTGGGAGACATCTACACTTTACCCGTAACAGGAGGTACCGCGACCCAGCATACCAGAGGAGTGGCTAATAACGCCAACCCCATTTGGCTTTCAGATGGAAATCATTTTGCCTGCCTTAATGATAGTTTGGGGGACTATGGTATTCGTATCAGTAATTTTTCTGGTCATAGTAACTATTTTCCAGGAAAATACAAATCTTCAGACATTTTCCATCATCATAGTCAAGATTCCCTATGGATAGGAGGATTACCTATCTCAATAAAAACAGGTAAAGGAGCTAAAACAGCTTTACAGAGATATATCATAGGTAGTACCCATGGTGGACAAAAATTGTATTATACAGGGTCAAAATTCTATTACACAGGGCAAGAATTCTATTATATAGGACAAAAATTGTATCATACAGGAAAAATGGGAGTTATCCAAAAGAGCACAACAACGGGTAAGGAAACCACCATTGATTCCTTGGAATATTCTGGTCTACAGGATATAAGAATAGCCCCCAATGGTAATATTATAGCCTTCAGTCGTCCTATGGCTATTGAAGGAGGAAAAGCATTTTATATAAAAAATATAAAAAATGGGATTGAAAAGTGTCTATTGGAAGCGTTTGATATATATGTAGAAGGACTCAGTTTCTCCCCCGATTCCAAATACATCTACCTGCCAGTTGGTGGCAAGATCCATCGTATAACTATTGAGACAGGAGAAAATAAAAAGATTCCTTTCACAGCAAATGTAAAAGTAGATTTAAGGCCATTAAACTACAACACTACTCGTTTAGGACATAAGCCCATTACCATGCGTTACACCCGTTCCGCTCAAACCAGTCCTAGTGGGAAACAACTCATATTCATGGCACAAAATACCATTTACATAAAAGAACTGCCTGATGGTAATCCAAAACCATTGGTAGCGCAAGACCAAAATCAATACCAACCAGCTTGGTCACCCGACGGCACAAAAATAGCCTATGTCACCTGGAGTGATCTGGCAGGTGGTGCCCTGTGGTATGTCAATGCAGATGGTAGTGCTCCAGTAAAACTTACTAACACACCCGGTCAGTACCAACGCCCCACATGGTCGCCAGATGGCAAGTTTATAGCCGTAGTACAAGGTAAACCAGAACTTGGAGACAGGGATGACCTTGGCTTGGGAGCGTTACAATATATCAGTGTAAACAATGCAAGTACAGTGACTATTGTAGACTCCATTCCCTTACGAAATCATTTATCCTTTGGTCAAAATGGGCAACGGATTAATTATAGGGCTTCCCTTCAAAAGGGAGGGAGCTATAGAATATCGGATCTTTTGGTATCCACCAAGCTTGATGGAACAGATAGGGGAATTCATACCAAAGGCATACGTTTAAGTGAATTTGAGAGCACCCTATCACCCAATGGGCGTTTTATAGCCTGTGCGGTCGATGAGGATATGTACCTGATAGATTTAAGCGAATACGATTCCACCCCCATAATCCTAGAACGCAATCAACCCTTAAAGGGTATTAAATTTGCTCGGGGTATAGACCCCGTTTGGGAGTTCAATGGGACTCTAGGCTATACCTATGCTAATACCTACTATCAAGTATACCCAGACAGTATTATTGTTAAGGCCAAAAGAGTTGCTAAGCAAATATATGGAGATAACAAATTAAGAAATAGGTCGTTGTCTATTGATAGCATCTCTGTTAAAGCCATTCCTTTAACCATAACGAAGGATACTTATTATGGTAAAGGGCAATTGGCATTTACCAATGTACGCATCATCAGCATGAAAGGCAATCAGATTATAGAAAATGGTACAGTACTTATAAAGGATGGGCGTATAGAACGTATAGGTGCCACCAAAAACATGGTCATTCCCAAAAATTACCAGACTATGGATTTAAGTGGTAAAACCATTATTCCGGGTCTAGTGGATTTGCACCTACACATGCGTATCCCTCCAGATGTGTTTCCCCAACAATCCTGGATGTTCCTAACCAATCTAGCCTATGGGGTGACTACGGCTAGAGACCCCTCGCTAAGCTATGATTCTTTCGGTTATAAAGAATTGTTGGAAACCGGACAGATGTTGGGCCCCAGATTATTTAGTGTAGGGCGTTGTGCCCGTATCAATGATGGCATGCTTACCTGTGAAAGTATAGAAGATACTCGTGAGTTAATAAAGAAAAGAACTATTATGGGCGCTACAGAAATAAAACAATATACATTGCCCACACGCCAGCAACGCCAATGGGTATTAGAGAGTTGCAGAGAAGCAGGCGTAAACATGACCAATGAAGGCACAAGAGGTCCATGGTTGTACCAACTTGGAATGATTAAAGATGGTGGTACAGGTGTAGAGCACAACCTAGATTGGGGAAACGGATACAAGGATATTGTTAGTTTTATAGCCAAATCAGGAACTTATGTGACGCCTACTTTACAAATAGCCTATTCAGAAGACGCTTATTCAGAACCCGCTAAAGAATATTTTAAATATAAATATTGGAAAAATCCAAATACTAAATTAGAGCATTTTACCAAAAGTGATGGACGTGTTCGCATAACCAGTAATGGAGCAGAATCAATCGAAACCATTATGAATGCCTCGCTTCCTAAAGATACCCTTAATCCAGATTTTATTAAACAAGCCAAGATATGTGCCCGCATTTACAATGCTGGTGGAAAAATTACATTAGGCAGCCACGGCAACAATCAGGGCATCGGCGCCCATAACGAAATGTGGGCTTTACAAATGGGAGGGCTCACCAACCACCAAGTATTGGAAATAGCTACCATAAGAGGTGCAGAAGCCTTAGGAGTCCAACAGGATATTGGCTCCATAGAACCTAGTAAGATTGCAGATTTGGTTATTCTAAACTCCAATCCTTTGGATGATATTCATAATACTAGAGATATACGGTACATCATGAAAGATGGGGTACTCTATGATGATGAAACATTAGAGACACTATGGCCTTATCAAAAACCAGCACCAATATGGAGGTATCAAGAAGAAAAAAGAAAGATTGAAAAATAAAACGAAGTACTTTATATAATTATGAAATCAAATGGTGTAGGAAATACTATAATATATATATTGAAATTAATAAAAATACTAGTAACCTGAGTTAGATGTAATCGTAGATAAAAGTCAATAAATATGCTAGATTCGACTTATAATTAACATAGACTAGCTAGCTAGTCTATGTTAATTTAAGGAAGAAGATAGTATGTTTAGTGGTTTTTAGCTTGAAGTTAGTAAAGTCTCACATGTTATAAAGAGCCTGAAACATATTTAATTAGTATAAGTGGTTTACAATTAGTGTTTTATGTATGAATTCTCGTTTTTATTAGGTCGAACTCAGGTTAGTACTGTTATTTAAAATAGTAAGTTGTAAATCTATATTTTTTAAGGAGCTCCGAGATAAACACGCCAAACCAGTATTGGATACCTTGAAAAAATGGTTGGAAAAGCAATTATATGCTGTACTTCCCGATAGTGTGACTGGCAAAGCTATGGCTTAT
>NZ_JAUOEK010000102.1 GCF_030540835.1 Flavivirga aquimarina
TCATATTTCAATATAAAACATGTGCTCAGCTTGACTGGGTATAAAACCATAACTAAGGCTATGATTGAATTTTCTATCTTATCTGAACAAAATATAATTCAAATTATTTATAGCTCATTTTAAATAATAATTGGTATAAGACGAACTAATTTTAAGAATAAACTCAATAATATCATCGTTTGTCGCCTTTAGCGCAGTCGAAAGGTTATTAAATTTACACGTTTAAATAGTTTTTTAGCTTGTCTTGAGCATAGCCGAAAGGCTCGAGGAGACACTACGTCATTATTATATCTGCTTGAGGTTTTTTGGTCTCAAGTCTCAACCTGGCACCCAAATTTAGTGTGCCGGTTTTTAATTAAATATGTTTGATATTAAATCGAATTCAGTTTATTTAAACCTTAGAGACCACGATTAATGGTTGGTTTACCATGCAAGTAACCTAATTTTTCTAAAAACACATCGGTATCATACATGGTTAAATTGAAGTGCTTATCCCCATTCTTTTCTCTAAAAAATTTACCGTTAAAAAACCCATGTCCAACATTTTCTACAGTAACTAATTCACATTTATTACCAGCTTCTTTCATCAGTTTTGTAAACCGTTCTGCATTTTCAAACGGAACTGTTGTATCCTTTGTCCCATGAAAATTAAGCATTAGAGGCATGCCTGTTTTTACTTGATGGCATGGCGATATTTCTGTTTCACGCCCTTTTACTTTTTTACTACCATACCCTTTATCTGTTGTATCGAAAACTGGGTTATATCCAACTACGGCATTAGGCACAGAGCTAATATCCAGATTTTCATTAGGGTTATCATGTCCATCAATAATTGCTGTGCATATAGCAACATGACCACCTGCTGAACCTCCACTCGCTATTATTTTATTCGGATCGACATTTAACTCTTTACAATGTTGACGCACCCAACGAATAGCCGACTTACCATCTTCTACACTCTCAAATGGGGAAGTACCATGTGTATTCTTTATCCGGTATTCTGCACTTATAGCCAATATACCCCTTGAAGCTAAATATTGACTTTGCTGATAAAATTGTCTTGGATGGCCTCCTTCCCAACCTCCTCCAAAGAAAAAAACAATTGCAGCTGTTGGCTTCATAGACTTTGGGGGATTAAATACATGCAAGTAAAGACTATCTCCTTTCACCACTTTATATAGTAGTAATTCATCTGGTTTAATATCTTTGGCTTTAGCACAAAATGATATTGATCCCAATATAATTAACAGGACTAAGAGTCTTTTTATTTTCATAAATTATAATTTCTACGATGCAAAGCGAATTTAGCATATTTCTCATAAAAATAAACAACGTTTAGAAAAGGTTATGAAAAGCTGTGAAAAGACTTTTTCTTAAAGTAAGTAAATTGATAATAAACGACAGATAAAAAATAATTACTTTAGGGGCTATGTTTTTAAATCCTGTTTTTTTGAAATTAAACAGAATACCATTATTACTAACAGTATTGTGCTTAGTATTTTATACATCCTTTGCATATAACCTGATTAGAACAGATTACATAAAGCTTATTATGCTTTACACGGCCTTGTTCTTTTTGTTTTATAAGCTGGTACAGCTTTTAAAAAATAACATGAAACTTTTAACATGGTTGGCTTTTGGTTTTCGGGCAATTTTCATTTTAGCCATACCAAATTTATCACAAGATTTTTATCGTTTTATTTGGGATGGCAGAATGATTTTAGAAGGTTTTAATCCGTATTTATATACTCCGGAATCTTTCATGGAAAAAGGTGAATTCCCTATAGCACAGGCTCAGGAATTATATATAGGTATGGGACCATTAAATGCAAGCCATTTTACTAACTATCCGCCAATAAACCAATTATGCTTTCTAATTGCAGGTCTATTTACAGGCAAAAGTATTTTAGGCTCTGCTATGATTATGCGATTGCTTATTATTGCTGCCGATTTTGGAACGCTTTATTTTGGTAAAAAACTACTTAAAAAGCTCAATATCCCTGTTTACAATATCTTTTGGTATATTTTAAATCCGTTTATTATTATTGAACTAACAGGAAACTTACATTTTGAAGGTGTTATGATTTTCTTTTTAGTGTGGAGTTTATATTTATTACACTCTGGAAAATGGCAATGGGCTGCTGTTGTTTTAGCATTATCTATTTCTGTTAAATTAATTCCATTAATATTTTTGCCTTTGTTTTTTCAGTGGTATGTTAAGCGACCTCTCGACTACGCTCGAGGTGACAACAATATTAATTTGCCCGGTCGAGCGCAGTCGAGACCTACAAGTAATAACGAGGATTCTAAAACCCATGAGATTGCGACATCCTTACCTCCTCACAATGACCTTCTAAAAAGAATGACAAGGTTAGTAGGATTCTACGCTATAACTATAGTAACTACTATGGTATTATTTGCGCCTTTTTACTCGTCAGAATTTATAAATAACTACGCCCAAACTGTTGGTTTATGGTTTCAAAATTTTGAGTTTAATGCTAGTATTTATTATGTAGCCAGAGAAATTGGATACTTATTTAGAGGTTATAACGAAATCGCTATTATTGGTAAGGTCACTCCAATTATTGTCGTTATGTTTGTTTTAATCATAACATTTTTAAGGGAAAATAAAACAACCGTTAAACTCATAACAGCCATGCTGTTGGTATTGTCTTTTTACTACTTTACCACCACCACGGTACACCCTTGGTATATTGCAACGCTTTTAATACTTTCTGTGTTTACAAGGTATAAATTCCCTTTGGTTTGGAGTTTCGTTATCATACTAAGTTACCTAGCATATATAAACCTCAACAAAGCAAACAAATCTGAAAACCTATGGATTATAGGTTTAGAATATGTTATTGTTTATGGAGTCTTTATATGGGAAGTCTTTATAAAAAAAAGACAACCTCAAAGTAGTTCTAAACGCTCTATTCTATAAATAGCTTGATCTGCGTCATCAAATACTTCTATAAAAGAGAGTTTAAAAGATTTTCCTATATAAGAGTCATCATTTTTTAAATCGTAATGATAAAGTGCTTTAGGATGGATTTCTTCAAAATCTAACTGTACGCCATCATCAAATAAAAAAGTATAATAACCGTCTTGATACTGTTGAAAAGTAGCTATTCCCATTTACAAATAATTAATATAGATAAAAAGTTTTATTGTTCTTCTTCATCAAAATTCGTATCTGGTACTGGTGCATTTGTAGTCTCGGTTTCTTCCTCATCTCCAAAATCTGCCATAGCTTTAGCTAAACGCGTTCCTACTTTAACTAAATAGATAACATCATCAGTTTTTACTTCAACAGCCTCAATTAAATCGTTATGTGCATTTCTAAATGAAATGATATGGTCATCATCATAACCATCTGGAAATCTTTCAACTAAAAGATTTAGAATATCTTTATTAAGTTTTTGATAGTCTACAATAATTCGTTTCATTTTCTTACAATTGGTTAAGTCTAAAATATTTTTTTGGTACTGTTAATATACAAATTAATTTCTGAATTTAGTTTATGAAAACTTTAAATAAGTAAATTTTAGTCGGGAGTATTTGCGTGCCTATAAGCTGCACAAATCTATATCTATACCTAATAGATATTCTGGAATAAACGGAAGTTAGCTCTAAAATTCGATTACTTTTCTTAAAAGTTGCTTTTGAATTTGACTTCCTAATTTTCAAAAACCCGAATACATAAACATATTTCATAATGCTTAGCTAAACGCTACTACAAATGAAATATAAAAATTTTAATTTTATGTTTTTTTTATAAAAAAAATTTAAAACGAAAGACGAGTTCAATTTTTTTACAAAAAAAAAGCTACCTTAAAAAAAGGTAGCTTAAATTTAATATTATTGCTATTTACAGCTTTTCTAGTTTGGTAATGGTATTAACTTCTTTTTTTATATCATTTCCATCAGCACTCTTAGTTACTACAACTTTGGTTGTATAAGTTACCTTAAAACTTACACCAACTAAAGTTTGAGAGCTTAAATCGAAATCACTTAAAATAGCATCATCAATTTTCTGGAATGATAATGTATCTGTTTCGCCATTACTTCTAACTGTAAAACGATATATACCATCCGCATGGCCATCGTAAACAGCATCTATTTCTTTAGAATCTTGAATAACCAATTGCACTTCATTCAAAGGCACTTCTGTCTTAAAACTTGATAATGTAAAAAACATCACCATAAAACTGCATAACATAAATAAAAACTTTGTTCTCATTTTGATAAAATTTAAAATTAGAATAAAATAATTCACAGGAGTTAACCTGCAGGTTAAGTTCATAATACACAAACAGTTTTACGTCTAAAACCATTAGTAGTTATTATATTAATAGGTACGCCCTAATATTTTTTTTAGATTTTACAAAACAGTTTTTAACTAAAGATTAACACAAACAGTTAATATTTAAGCTAAATGTTTTTCAAAAAAAAACATCTACTTAAAACCTTAAAACGCTGTGATTAGCTTGGTATAGTATGATTGCGGAAGTTATGAATAAGGCTTTTGGATATAAAAAGAACCTGTTCACAAGTAATGTTTAATACTCAATTGACATTATATTATATAATCTCTGAATTACTAAAGCATCCGTAAAGTATTCAATTCCTGTTCTGTAAGATGCTTCCATGAGCCACGAGGAATATCTTTTTTGGTAAGATGACCAATAGCAACACAATCTAAATTTTCAATTTCATACTTTAAATAATCGAAAATAGTACGAATGATTGTGCTTCCTGTATTTTTAATTTTGAGCCCTATTTCCCTTTTTGCAGCCCCTTCAATATAACTAATCTCTTCTACTGCTATTAATTTTCCATCTACTTTAAAGCCTGTTTGGATCTTTTTTAAATCTTCAAGCCTTAAGTTTTTATTTAATTCGATATGAAATAAACGAGGGATTCCGTTTTTAGAGTTTGTAAACTTATCTACAACAACATCATCATTAGTAAATAGTAATAGTCCTTTCGAGTTTCTACCTAAACGGCCAATAGGTTTTATTCTTGAAGTTGTTGCATTAGCGACTAAATCCATAACCGTTCTACCTTTCCCTTCGCTGGTTGTTGTAGCATAACCTTTGGGCTTATTAAGCAACACATAAGCCTTTTTTTCTGGGTTAATACGCGCGCCATCATAACGAACTTCGTCTTCTAATTTAACCTTATAGCCCATTTCTGTAATTACTTTTCCATTCACAGAAACTAGACCTGTAGCAATATGAACATCGGCTTCTCTGCGGGAACACACTCCAGAATTAGCTATATACTTATTTAATCTAATTTCATCTGGATTTGATTTTTTTGCAGGAGTTGAAGATTTTACTGGCCGGTCGCCTCTAGGTGTATTTCCTCGAGCATAACTAGCATTACCATTTCTTTCATTACCTCTTTTTCCAAAAGGCTTTCCTTTGCTTTTATTATTACGTCCCTTGCTCATAACTTTAATTTTTGCAAAGGTAAGTAAAGCCATTGGCTTTCAAACACCAAAATAATAAATTAGATTTTATTTAAAACTATAAAAGTAGCTATCCCAATAATACAGATAGCTACTTTTTTTAAATGCGCTAATGCCTCAACTAACTAATAACCATCCATAATCCAGAGAATGTATAATTCACTCCCATGGCGTCACCTGTATTAACCGGCGCCCAAGCATTGTTTAAGCTACCATCTGCTGGGTCGTAAAATTGATCATCGCTACCTTGTGCTACCCAATGTAGTCCGCCACCATTTACCTGTACACAAACTACATGGGTTTCATTAGCTCCCGGAGCTGCATAATCTCCTGCAGCAACATCTACATTGCCAGCTCCAACAACACCAGTACATCTGGGTGTTTCGCCGGGATATAATGTGTTCAATAGCATATATCCTGCTGCTTGTACATTTATCTGTGGAGCAACTCTTCCTAAATTTATGGCAACTTGAGCCATTGCAGCTGGAGAGTTATACACATTTCCTGCTGCAAGCAATTCTGGCACTACTGCTCCCGGTGGATTGGGGATATCATCATTCAAAATACCTGTAATGGTATAAACTGCTGCGCTTAATTGATGATAGTTATCTGCTAATGCTGTAGCTGATGCATTATCGACTGCCTGTGGCCCTAGATTGGCATAAGCAAGGTCGGCTACTAGTGGAAATACATCAAATGCTCCAACAGCCCCAATGATAGTATAAGCTCCACAGGCATTGGGATTATTTTGAGTCATTGCTGCCTGGTCTACTCCTGGTATTCCTGCTAAATTGGCTAAACTAATGTCTGGCATAATAAATAATTTTATTGTTTAATTGCCTACTCTATTCAGTTTTCGGCATACCTGTATTGAATTTTATTTTGTTTGTATTATGACCATTTCATAGTATATAATTCTGATATATTTTTACCTCGTGTTTCTGCTCCTCCTGTTTTTTCTGTATCAGATGTAACTGCTTTGTTTATACTTGCAAGAGATGCTGCTGTTCCTGCAGGTATTTGTCCACTTGTATCAAATAATAATTGATGTGTATGTTCTTTAAACTCATCTTCTTCTACTGTACCTACATTATCACCTTTTACAGTGCCTTCTCCTAGCGCAGTCCTATTTGCTGCATCCGGATCTATTTTAGCTCCATTATCCCATGCTCTACTAAAATAACCTCGCATATCTGGAAGCAATGAATTACCATTTGTACCAACACCAAATTTCCCATTCAGAAAAGAGTTTAGTCTTGTATAGGAATTTGATAGTTCTGCACTTGCTTCGCAAAGGGATAGTTCTTCTGCTGGAGGCACATCTGTAGACATATATTGTTTTCGTTCTCCAATGGTTCCTTCAATAATACATGGTAAGCTTTCAAGAGCAATACTACCAACATTAGCGTAAACTTTTTTTACGTATAATACAATGTCACTGGTACTGCTTTCAATAGACACTGTTAAATTCTTAGCTTGTTCATTTACATCGAGACTAATATCAATTTGTTTTGTTTCTCCAGCATCAAAAGAAACGGTCTTACTGCTAACATCCATTCCGTCTGATAACGAAAAAGTGACTTCGCAGCTCGAAGTCCCAGGAATTTGTATAACCGTACTGGCACTCACTTTTTTTCCTAAGAGTAAGTCACCCCAGCGAGGAAATTCATTAATTGCCTGAGAAAAGGTCATTAAATCGTCACCACCACTCTTTTTTAGTATACAAGAATTTGTTGTTGGATCGAAACTAACTAGACCACCGGTTCCTGTATCTTTGTAAACCCATCCATCTGGGTGATTATAGGTAACTGCCGTATCTACGGTTTGATTACTATAGTATAAAAAATTATAGTTACCCGTTGTGCATTTAGGCGATATTAACTTTTAAGTTATTAATATTCCTATTAAACACGAACTTATTGATAAACTGGACTACTGTCATTGCTGTGATTTTGGACAAGATTCTATTTTTGAATCCATCAAAAGATTTAGCATAATTTCGTCTTATCATAAATTGATCACATAATTGAGAAAATAAAGTTTCAATACGTTTTCTTGATTTTTTAAATATGTAGGGTTGTTCTTTGTAATTAATCTGGTTGCTTCGCATTGGCGTTTCCAATCTTACATTATAACTTTCAAACAAATTCAATTGATATTCAGAAGATAAATATCCTCTGTCTCCCAACAAGATACAATCTTTTAATTGCCCTTGGATATCTTTAAGATAGTTGATATCATGAACCGAAGCGGGGCTTATATCTAAACTTTCAATAACGCCTTGAATCGAACAAACAGCGTGAAGTTTATAGCCATAATAATGCGTAGATTGACTAGCACAGTATCCTTTCACGGGCTGACTGTAGTTTTCTTCTTTACATATTCTACTTCTTGAGCTCCTAGATAATTTGCATACCTCCAATGGCATACTGTCAACAATGAAACAATCCTGAGAGTTATTTAATTTAAAAGTCATCTGTTTTCGTATCGTTTCTCTAAAACTGAATAATTTTCGCTTACGCCTGTTATAAACACTGCGTTCTATTTTTTTGGATAGATCAATAGGCAATATCCTAAAAAGTTGACATTCACTATCAATACTCATATATTCTGAGGTCAAGTCAATGGCTATAAGTTCTAAATCGTTCAGCTTGGGTTTACGGATTTGATGTAAATAATCTGATTTTGTACCTAATCCTTTTAAAACCTCTAATATTTTATCGTAATTTGCTTTAAAGTTGTGCATCGCTAATTGTTGTGTCGTAACTACAATTTACTGCTATTTAGTAGTTTGCACAACTTTTTCTAAATGCACAACAGGTTTGTAATCTATATTTTTAAACAACTCATTTAGAGGCGTTTTATCTAGTAGCGATATTCCTAGAATCTGTAATATTTCGTAGGTTGATCGATTAATTTTCAACTCTTGAGCTACTATTGCCACTAAACAATAAGTGCTAATTGCTGTATAAATTTGTATTCGAACTGCATTTTCCGAGATTCCCCAAAAGGATTTGATTTTTAGATGTTGTTTCATCCATTTGAAAAACAATTCTATTTGCCAGCGCTTTTTGTAAAGCAAAGCAATATCTTCTGCGGTAGCCTCTATATTGTTGGTCAGAAACACAAATGTCCTTTTATTTTCGCTATTATAGTATTTGATTCGTCGAAGCTTATCAGGATAGTTTTTGGATGTGTAAAACCCAGATAATTTCCCTGTCTGGTCACACAACACACCTTTAGTCTTGTCTACCTTGGCAGAATAGATTCGATTAAATTTCATGTTCATTTTAGCTCTAATGACAAAGTAAGCTTCACAATTTGTAATTTTGAAAAGCCGCTCAAAGTCGAGATAGCCCCTATCAAAAACATAAAAAGCCCCAACTTCGTAAACCAATTCATCCATAGCTTTTACATCATGAGTGTTGGCAGGAGTAATATGTACAAAGCTTGGTATTTGAGTCTGAACATCAAAAAGTGTATGCAACTTGATTCCGCCTTTAGCTTTTCTAAATTTAGCCCACCAAAAGACATTTAAGCACAGATCTATTGTAGAAGAATCAAAAGCATAAATTTTTTGATGTTCAGTATCAAAATTTTGATCGGAAAACTTAACCTTTGTTATAGCTATTAAGTGATACGCAAAATCTTCAAAAATTCTATAATCACGTTTTTGATTTGCCTTGGCTAAATTACTCCTTGTAACTTTTTTGCCAATTCCTAAATGGTAGGATTTCTTATGGTGTGCCTCTAAAGTAACCACAAGATCTCGCAAACTCTCACGGTTTGTCAATTGTCCAAAGAGCATACAAAGCAATTAGTTCCAGCAAGTAAAGTGACGGACATATTTATTTCCACCGTATTTGTTAACGATACCATCAAAGGTACGCTTTGGTAAAAAACTCAAGATTTGAGCGAATACATATTTGCCTTGATTCATAAATGTCGCATTAAATTCGACGAACCTAGGCAATTCAAATCGACACGCAGCCAAAAACGCTATAATCTATAGATTATCAATAATTTCAAAGAACATTTAATTATTTATAGTGGACACTAGTGATAGTAAGTTGTAAATCTATATTTTTTAAGGAGCTCCGAGATAAACACGCCAAACCAGTATTGGATACCTTGAAAAAATGGTTGGAAAAGCAATTATATGCTGTACTTCCCGATAGTGTGACTGGCAAAGCTATGGCTTAT
>NZ_JAUOEK010000103.1 GCF_030540835.1 Flavivirga aquimarina
CTAAGACCGAAAACCTGTAAAATAGAGTAGGTCATTAATTTTAAATATCTATATTATGAAATCTAATTTTTTTAAAATCGTTTTACCAGCTTTTGCTCTTATGTTAGCTATCACAGCTTCTCTTGCTTTTACGCCTGCGGATAGTTCAGAGGATCTTCTTAAAATTACCGTAGCAGAATACTCACACCCTGACACTCAAGATTGTACATTCAAAAATGAGGTTGAATGTCAATCTACAGGATCAGACATTTGCACAACTATTGTAAAAAATAATGCTGATGATAATGTTACAGTTGATTTATACTTAGTATCATCAAATTGTATTACAACTTTGTATAAATACATACCAGAATAATTTTGTAAAGATCAGGAAAAGGTGTCTATTTTTTGGACACCTTTTTTTGTACCTCTTATTTACAAAACAAGGGACCTTTTTTAGACAATCATTAGTTGATAAGAACTAATAATTATTAACTCGCGTAATTTTATGAAA
>NZ_JAUOEK010000104.1 GCF_030540835.1 Flavivirga aquimarina
CTAAGACCGAAAACCTGTAAAATAGAGTAGGTCATTAATTTTAAATATCTATATTATGAAATCTAATTTTTTTAAAATCGTTTTACCAGCTTTTGCTCTTATGTTAGCTATCACAGCTTCTCTTGCTTTTACGCCTGCGGACAGTGCAGAGGATCTTCTTGAAATTGACATAGCGGAATATATTAACCCTGAGAATGTTAATAACGATTGTTTACCAATAACTGAGGTTTCTTGTCAAATTACAGGAACTGTCCTTTGCACATTTGAAATAGAAAAGGATAATGAAGAGTTAGTTGATGTTGATTTATTCTTACGATCATCAGATTGTGGTATACCTTTGTATGTATACGTACCAGAGTAATTTTGTAAAGATCAGGAAAAGGTGTCTATTTTTTGGACACCTTTTTTTGTACCTCTTATTTACAAAACAAGGGACCTTTTTTAGACAATCATTAGTTGATAAGAACTAATAATTATTAACTCGCGTAATTTTATGAAA
>NZ_JAUOEK010000112.1 GCF_030540835.1 Flavivirga aquimarina
AAATGGAGTTAAAACTATGTACTTTAGTGCATGTCGCTTTCAGCTTCTAAAAACTTTTGACACGAATTTCACGAATTCACACGAATTCAGTTTTACCATATTTCACGAAGCAGACTTTCAGTCTGCCAAAACGAACCTATGGACTTCCAGTCCATAGGAGTGGTTTAGTCAATTATTTTGTTTTAAAACTTACAGCCTTTGTTATTTTTTAATGTTTCAAAAACTTACAAATAAATACAAATTCATATTATAATAAATCCCAATGTTCCTATAAACAAAACTTCTGGCTTAAGCCTTTAGTCTTACAGCTTTATTGCATATCTTTGTGCCTTAGAATAAATCTAAATAGGTAATGAAACTTAACAAACAAGATATATTAAAAGCACTAAAATCTATTACGGTTCCGGGAGAAGGGCAAAATATGGTTGAAAGTGGTGCTGTAACAAATGTAATTACTTTTGGAGATGAGGTTATTGTAGATATTACTATTAAAAACCCTAGTTTACAAGCAAAGAAACGTACCGAAGTAGATATTCTAAAAACGATTCATGAGCAGGTTTACGAAAAAGCTAAAATAACAGTAAATGTAAAAGTAGATGCTCCCGAAAAGCCAAAAGCAAATGTTATTAAAGGGAACCCAATACCCGGAATTCAAAATATAGTGGCCGTAGCGTCTGGAAAAGGCGGTGTAGGTAAATCTACAGTAACAGCAAATTTAGCAGTTAGTTTAGCTAAAATGGGTTTTAAAGTGGGCGTTTTAGATGCCGATATTTATGGGCCATCTATTCCTATTATGTTTGATGTTGAGGCAGAAAAACCTTTAGCAGTTAACATTGAAGGAAAATCTAAAATGAAGCCAATAGAAAATTACGGTGTTAAGGTATTGTCTATTGGGTTTTTTACGCAACCTAATCAAGCCGTTGTTTGGAGAGGTCCCATGGCGGCAAAAGCCTTAAATCAAATGATTTTTGATGCGCATTGGGGAGAGATAGATTTCTTATTATTAGATCTGCCACCGGGAACAGGCGATATTCATTTAAGTATTATGCAATCACTTCCTATAACAGGAGCTGTAGTTGTTAGTACACCCCAAAATGTGGCTTTAGCCGATGCGAAGAAGGGCGTTGCTATGTTCCAACAAGAAAGCATTAATGTGCCAGTACTAGGAATTGTAGAAAATATGTCATATTTTACACCAGAAGAACTACCTGATAATAAATATTATATCTTTGGAAAAGAAGGTGCTAAAAATTTAGCCGAAGACTTAAAAGTTCGATTTTTAGGAGAATTACCATTAATACAAAGTATAAGAGAAGCTGGAGATGTTGGTCGTCCGGCAGCATTACAAACAGGAACTTCTTTAGAACAAGCGTTTGAAGAATTAACACGAAATATTGTTGAAGAAGTAGTAAGACGACATGAAGACTTGCCCCCTACAGAAGCAATTAAAATTACAACAATGGCTGGTTGTTCAGCAGTTAAAAAGTAAGCTATGACAACAGAAGAAGTAAAATTAAATATTGAAAAAGCCCTAGATGAAATCCGTCCGTTTTTACAAAGTGATGGCGGAGATATATCATTATTGTCTATAGAAAATAATGATACACTAGTAAAGGTACAACTTCATGGTGCTTGTGTTGGTTGTAGTGTTAACCAAATGACACTAAAATCTGGTGTTGAAATGACGATAAAAAAGTATGTGCCTCAAGTAGAGGAGGTTGTAAATATTGAATAAAATTTAGATAATTTTTTCTCTTCTTAGGAATGTATCTAAATTATCAGCTATTTCAAAACAGCTACTAACTTTTGATATTTTATTGCAATATACAGACTCTGTATTTTTAGTGCTACAATTAAAATCTGACAAGTCTATTTTTTCAAATTTTTTATTAATTATGATACATTGTTTGTAAAGACTATCAATTGTTTTGTAATTGCTGGGATCCACATTATTTTTTATAAGATAGCCTTTTAAATAATTTTCAATGGCATATTGAGAATTTTTACAAACCAAATAAGATACAATGTCTTCTTCTGGCTTAAAAAGCTCTTTATTTGCCTGATCTAGTTTTTGAGAAGCATTTAAAAAATGCTTAATGGCTTCATTTTCCATAATAAATATTAAATTCACTTAAACGTTATCCTCTCTCTATGTTAAATGAGATAACATAGAGATATATTTTAAGACATCAGGATATTTACATATCTCTGTAAAGTTCTAAGCGTTCCCATTTTGAGTTAACCTCTGCTTGAGCTTGTTCTAAAAGTTTAGCTCCAAGTTCGGCATCGTCTTTAGCCACTCTGGAAAAACGCGTTTCGTTATACATAAAATCTTTAAGCGGTATTGAAGGCGCTTTAGAATCTAATTTAAACTTCTTCCCTTTAGGTTTAGACGGATCAAATCTAAATAATGGCCAATAACCGCTTTCTACAGCTTTTTCTTGCTGTAAAGCACCATCAGCAAGATCATAACCATGTTCACCACAATGTGAGTACGCAATTATAATAGATGGTCCGGGATACGCTTCAGCTTCTTCAATAGCTTTAAGCGTTTGAAGGTCTTTAGCACCAATTGCAATTTGGGCCACATACACATTTTCATAAGAAACAGCTTGAAGTGCTAAACTTTTTTTGCTAGTCCGTTTACCAGATACAGAGAATTTTGCACTAGCTCCTAAAGGTGTTGCTTTAGACGTTTGTCCGCCGGTATTAGAGTAAACCTCGGTATCTAACACCATAATATTAATGTTTTCTCCAGAAGCCAAAATATGATCTACACCACCATAGCCTATATCGTAAGCCCAACCATCACCACCTATAATCCATACAGATTTTTTACGTAGATATTCAGTTAATTGAGCCAATTTTTTAGCGTTTTCATTATTGATACTTGCAAGCTTGATTTTTAACTTATCAAGATTTTTAAAGTTTTCTGCTTTTTCTGTTTCGGTTTTTTCAGGATTGTTAAGAATAGCATCAATCAATGCTGTTCCAACATCTTTTTCAATAGATTTAAGTAGGCCTACTGCAATTTCTTGTTTCTTGCTTAAGGCTAATTTCATACCTAAGCCAAATTCTGCATTGTCTTCAAATAAGGAGTTAGCCCAAGCAGGACCTCTGCCAAACGCATTGGTTTTATATGGTGTTGTTGGTAAATTACCGCCATAAATAGAGGAGCACCCTGTTGCGTTTGCTATTAAAATGCTATCTCCGTACAATTGGGTTAATAATTTGATGTATGGTGTTTCGCCACAACCGGAACATGCGCCAGAGAATTCAAATAGAGGGTCTAAGAACTGTGATCCTTTTACGTTTGTAATTTGTAATTCTGTTCTGTTGTAATCGGGTAGTTTAACAAAATAATCCCAGTTCACGTCCTCTTCTGCTTCAACTTCAAGCTTTTTATGCATATTGATAGATTTAAAGTCTGGGTGTTCTTTACTTACAGCTGGACAAACAGCAACGCAAAGATCACAACCAGTGCAGTCTTGAGGTGACACCTGAAGCACATAAGATTCTTCATCTTTATTAAAAGGTCTTCCTTTGGCTGGTACATATTTTAATGATAATGGAGCATCAGAGAACTCATCATTTCTAACAACTTTTGCTCTTATGGCAGCATGCGGACAAATAGCAACACACTTATTACATTGCGTACATAAATCTACATCGTCCCAAACCGGAACATTGTCGGCAATACCACTTTTTTCGTATTGTGTTGTTCCTGTTGGAAATGTGCCATCCACTGGAAATGCACTTACAGGAAGTTCATCTCCAAAACCACCAAGGATTTTTTCTAAGACCTCTTTAATAAATCCTTCAGGAGCATGGTGCATGGCAGTTTGTATATGCTTTTCGCTAGTAGCCTTTTTGGGATAATCTACTTTTTCAAGATTTGCAAGCGCATTGTCTACAGCTGTAAAGTTCATTTTAACAGTTCTTTCTCCTTTGTGGGAGTAAGATTTTACAATGGCATCTTTAATTCGTTGAATAGCTTCCTCTTTTGGAAGAATGCCAGAAATGGCAAAGAAACATGTTTGTAATACCGTATTGGTACGTTTACCTAGATGAGATTCAGCAGCTACTTTACTCGCATCCACGATATAAAAATTAGCCTCTTTATCAATAATTTCTTTTTGTGTTTTTTTAGGGAGATGGTTCCATATATCATTTTTAGAGTAGGGAGCGTTTAATAAAAAGGTTCCACCATGCTTTAAATCTGCAACCATGTTATATTTTTCTATAAAATTGAATTGATGACTGGCAATAAAATCTGCTTTATCAATTAAATATGAGGAATAGATTGGTTTCGGACCAAAACGTAAATGGGAAATGGTTTGTGCTCCGGCTTTTTTAGAGTCGTACACAAAGTACCCCTGTACAAAATTATCTGTGGTGTTTCCAATAATTTTAATAGAATTCTTGTTAGCGCCTACGGTACCGTCTGACCCTAATCCATAGAACATACAATTAATCGTATGGCTTTCTGTTTTAAACGATGTGTCGATTGGTAAACTTGTAAAGGTCACATCATCATTAATACCAATAGTAAAATGGTTTTTAGGGACATCGTCTAATAATTCGTCATAAACCCCTTTTACCATTTGCGGTGTAAACTCTTTTGAAGATAAACCATAGCGCCCACCAACCACAATAGGCATGTCTCTATCGCTTTCATTTAGAGCTGTAATGATATCTTGGTATAGCGGTTCGCCAACACTTCCCGGTTCTTTAGTTCTATCGAGAACGGCTATTTTTTTAACGGTTTCTGGTAATTCATTAACAAAGTGTTTAATAGAGAACGGTCTAAATAAACGAACAAATAAGACGCCTACTTTTTCCCCGTTGTTTACCATAGTTTCAACGGTTTCTCTTGCTGCGCCTTCGCCAGACCCCATGAGTATAATAACACGTTCTGCTTCTGGATGACCTTCATAATAAAATAAACTATATCTGCGTCCGGTATGTTTGTAGAATTCGTCCATAGTAGTTTCAACAATGTCCGGTACTTTTTCGTAAAATGTATTGGCAGCTTCTCTGGCTTGAAAGAATACATCCGGATTTTGCGAGGTCCCTCTTATTACCGGATGGTCCGGGTCTAGCGAGCGTTTTTTGTGCTCTAAAATCTTATCTTCGGGCATCATGGCTTTAATAACATCATCGCTAATTGAATCGATTTTAGAAATTTCATGTGAGGTTCTAAAACCATCGAAAATATTTAGAAAGGGCACTCTGGATTTTAAAGTTGCTACCTGCGATATAAGGGCAAAATCGGAAGCTTCTTGCACAGACCCTCCAAATAACATGGAAAACCCTGTTTGCCTGGCTGCCATAACATCAGAATGATCGCCAAAAATAGAAAGCGCATGTGTTGCAACGGTTCTGGCGGCAACATGTATTACGGAAGGTAATAATTCACCTGCCATTTTATACATATTAGGAATCATAAGCAGTAACCCTTGTGAAGCTGTAAAGGTTGTGGTTAAAGCGCCAGCTTGCAAGGAACCATGAACAGCTCCTGCGGCACCACCTTCACTTTGCATTTCTACGATTCTTGGTATATTTCCCCAAATGTTTGTTTCTCCTTTAGAGCTAAATACATCAACATGTTCTCCCATAGGGGATGCTGGGGTTATTGGATAAATGGCACAAACCTCATTCGTTTTGTGGGCTATTCTTGCTACAGCTTCATTGGCGTCGCAAATTAATTTTGAGTTATCGCTTTTCATAATATATAAAATTTTAACGAAATATTTGTGAAGTTATAAACTAAACATCTCATATTCTATGATTTATGTCAGGTAACCATGTTAATAATAAAGAGTTGTGATTTATTTAGAAGTGTTAAAAAAAGTTGACAAGCTTACATAATAAGATTTTTCTTAGATTTGAGTGTTCTGGATTTAGATAAAGATAATTAAGGGGTGTATATCAAACCTTAATTTAAGGGATAAACGCACTTTTAGTGTATATATAACAAGTTGGCAAACAGTTAACCAAACCAATAAAAATCGAAATACAATTAACTTTTTATCTTTCTAAAGAACTTTAAAGCTGAAAAAAGAATCGAATAAAAAACACGAATTGAACGAAAGATTGACAATAGAATATAAAAACAAACGTGAAAGACAAACTATAGGTTTGTTTTTTGGAATTGCTTGGATTATTATGGGTTTATTTAAAATATTTGAACCTGAACAATTTGAATGGACAAATACGTGGTTTTTAATATTAGCTATTATTTTTATTTATGGACTTTTTTATCGGAAAAGAAAACAATATCTGACTTTGGAAAATGGTGTGATTTCAAAAAACTCTTTATTTCACAAACCACTAAAAATGTCGGAAATAAAACGGGTTGAAAAGAAACCGAAAAAATATATTCTGAAAACCGATTTGAGGAAATTTACAATTGACACAAAAATTATCGCAGAAAAATCTCTTTCGGAATTAAATGCGGAATTGAATAAACTGAATGTTGAATGGAATTAAAAACCGATTTGCCAACACCGTGTATAATTCATTGCTAGTTATAGCCTACTTACGAAAGTCCTCGCGGACTTTCTATCTGTGATTTATTTGCTAACTTTAGTGCTTAAACCACGCAACGAAATCATACACAAACACGTTGGCAGTAATTTGAGGAACTCGTTAACTCAATGAATTCCCACTTACACTCATTTTAACTTTTATAAAATAATCAACTGAATTATTTTAGACTTAAATTAAAAAATATGATTCTGAGAAAAATAACCCTTTTATTTTCTTTATGTCTAATTTTTGGGTGTTCAAGTAAGCTTGTGCCTGTTGAAATTCATATAGATTTAAAAGAAAAGAAAGATAAAACTAAATATGAAAATTTAAGTATTGTTGTTAAACATCTAGGAAAAGTTGAAACCATAAATAGTTTAAATACCATTGATAATTATAAAAAAGGAGAGCTTCTTAAGTTTAAAAATGCTAAGATTTTCCTGAATATCAATTATGGAGATAGAAACTGTGGATTTGAAAAAGTCATTGATCAAAAAGGTAAATTAAAGTATCAACTATATGATAATGGAAGAAAGAAGTTTATTGATTTATACTTTTTAAAAGATAAATTCAAATACGAAGAACTGGTACATCTTCATTTAAATGACCAAATCAATTTCCAACAAGGAATTCATTTAAAAGACTGGATTACTGATAAAGACACAAATATTATATTTTCATCTGGTGAGCTATTTGATTTGAGTAATATAAATCAAAACTCAGAAAAATTAATGTTTAAAGACTTGACTATTAATATTAAAAACAACGAATTAACAACGCTATGGTTTATTAATAAAAAAGAGAATGAATTTATAGAAAAAAGAAAACAATATGCAAAGGATCTGATTAATGAACTAAATGGAACGACTACTATAAGTTTTAACAATTTAAAATTTTACATTGAAAACTCAGAAAACTTCAAATTAAGAAAGATGTTTCAAATCAGAAATGATGGAAAAGAAATTATTGAATTTGAATAAAAACTACTGCAACAGCGTATCCTATTAATTGCTAGGTAAGTGCTTACTTGGAAAATTCCTGCGGAATTTTCCGCTGGCAAGTTTTTGTTTACTAAATTAGTTACTTAATCACGCAACTCATAGCCGAGACCGTCAGACTATCTCAAAACCTCTTATTTTGGTTTTGGTATTCGGATAGGTATCTTTGAAAAATCTCAAATATGAGATTCTCAGAGAAGTAAAAATAGTTTTGAGACAGACTGCCGTTGTGCACAATAAGACTATGACAAGAACAATTAACATAATTTTCGGAATATTAATAGCTTCATTGCTATTTACAAATTGTTCTTCTGACAAAAAAAGGAATAGGAATATTCCCGTCGATTCGATTACCGAAATTGACTCCGTTCTTTCTGCAACGACTGAAAACTTTGAAATTCAAGCAAACCAAGAAAGTGTTTTGAAAGGCAAAAAAGGAACTTCTATTTACATTCCTGCGAATACATTTCAATTCACAGACGGAACTGAACCAAAAGAACCTATCACAATAAAAATTAAAGAGTGTTTTAGTCTTACAGATATGATTTTCGAAAATCTTCACACTATTTCTGGAGACAAAATACTTGAAACTAATGGAATGATATATCTAAATGCAGAAGTAAATGGTAAAAAACTTTCTATAAAAAAAGGTAAAGCTTTTGCCGTTGGATTTCCAAAGAATGAATTAGACAAAGAAATGGATTTGTTCTATGAATTTAAACTTAATGATAGGGTAAAAACTTGGGTGCCCGATTATAAATTCTTTGAAACAATATCGTTAGAAGAAAGTGTAGCCGAAATTGATAGTTTAGGCTTAATTGGAGACGATATTGGATATGAAATTGAATATCCAATTGAAATGACAGATGACTTATATGAATATGGTTTTTGGTCATCTGGAAGTACAGCAACTTTTTTTGAATTAAAACTAAAAGATAGTGACCAAACAATTTTAGATTACATTGAAAATCCATCAAATATAGATAGTATAATAGCTCATAAGTTTTACAAAAATAACTGGACAGCAGGTTTCGATTTTTATATCAATAAGAAAGGTATAATGTATAACTTCCGTCCCGAAAGTCATTCTGAAAGAAAACAAAATAACGAAGCCTTAAAAATTGTAAAGGAATTTTTAAAATCTGCACCTGCTTTTGATATTCAATCTTACAAGGAAGAAGTAAGAACAAATTGGGATTATTATTTAAGTGTTTCGGGTACTCGTTCCATTAATTGGGATAGATTTAAACAGAAATTTAGAAACCAATATTCTAATTTAACAGATAAAGCTATTCAAAAAATTGACCCTAATGCATTGGAATATTATATGTTTTCAGCAACAGAAATGGGTTGGATAAATTGTGATAGGTTTTGGGACATAGAAGACAGTGAGAAAACTGATTTTATTGTTAAAACTAATAACCCAACAGAAACCAAAATTCGGATAATATTCAAAGACATAAAAAGTATAATGACAGGTACTTATGAAAACGGAGTTTTAGTCTTTAAGAACATTCCAAAAGGAAAAGAAATAAAGATTATTGGAATAAGTTATTCAAATGGAAAACCGACACTTGCAGTTGGAGAATCATTTACTGATTCTAAAGATTTTGAACTTACTAATTTCCAAGAATTCACGCTTGACCAATTGGAAATTGAATTGAACAAATTAACAATTACTATACACAACAACGTGTCCTATGAAAAGCACTAGCCAATTCCGATAGCTATCAAGACTTCAAAGTTAATATTTGTTTTTTATTAAAAATCATACACCAAACGTTACCTGAAAATTTTTACCAAACAGAAACATATGAAAAAAACAACATTATTTTTAGCCCTGATTTTATTAAACATCTTAATTTTTTCTTGTTCATCAGACGATAGTACTGAACTTTAAGAACCTGAACCAACCGAAAATAAATTAGTGAAAAATGTAAAATATTGAATACTATTAAAAAATTTGCTTAAGCGTATAAACAATAAAAATTTAGATACGAACTCGAACCTTTTTTTCGTTAAGAATATATTGTAGCTTGAATAGCAATTGCATAAAACCTGCAACTATTCTTATACGAACCATTGAGTGACATGAAAATACGATATTGAATGACAGAGATTATTGATTTAAGCCAAGAAATCTACGAAGGAATGCCAGTTTATAAAGACCTTCCGCAAGTTAAAATGACGGTTCATAATTCTCATGAGGAATGGAATGGCATAAAAAATCCTGAAATTAAAACACCTGCTGTTCATAAATTAGAATTAGGAGAACATACGGGAACACATGTTGATGCTATAAATCATATGGCTATTCAATATAAGGGGAAATCAATTGACAAAATGCCTTTATCTATGTTCTATACAGAAGGAATCTGTTTAGATTTTTCTCATAAAGGACTAAGAGAATTAATTGAACCCAACGAAATAGAAAAAGCTTGTGAAAAGGCTGGTTTAAAAATAGAAAAAGGAGATACAGTATTGATTTATACGGATCATTATCGGAAAAATTTTAATAGAAAAGATTGGAGTAATGGTCCAGGAATTTCAACAAAAACTGCTCGTTGGTTAGGTGAGAAAAAAATATCTGCATTTGGAGTTGAAACTATGTCGCCTGGAGTTCCAGGAATATCAAATAAAGAAGTTCATCATATTTGTGGAGAATTGAATTTTACACATTACGAAAACTTGATAAATCTTCATTTATTAATTGGAAAAGGTAGATTCAGATTTATAGGTTTTCCTCTAAAAATAAAAGGAGGAACAGGTTCACCAGTTAGAGCTGTTGCAATATTTGAAAAATGAACAATAAATTGAGGGCAACAAACGTGTTAAAAGCATAGGGCAATTAAAAAAAGGTATTCGAAATGTATCGTTTATCACCTGCCCTACGTTTTTTATACGAGACATTGTCGTCATGTAAATAACAAAAATTATAATCAATGAAAAACCATTTTATTTTACTCATAATTATAACCTTAACCTTTGGTTGTACAGATAAAAAGTCGAAAAAGGTATCGAATAATATGTCAAACTCTTCGGAATATACAGAGTATAATGGAACAGCAAGCTTAACCCAAGGAATAGCTACAACAATAGCCGAAAACATTTATAGCTGTGAGCGTGGCAGAAAAACTGATATAGGCGAAATCACATCAACAGATGGAAAAAAATGGATAGTACCTTCTGAAACGAATTATACAAATCACAATTTTCCGTTTGCAGCAGACTTATTTAATTCTTGTGAAGGGAAAAACTATGCTACACCTCAAGAAGCTTTGTCTAATTTTAATGATTCCAATACAGTTGTAATTGATAAAGATGGAGAACTTTTTACTACCTATATCTTTGCCGATAATTATTTTGAAATGTTTGTAAATGGTGTTCCTATAGGGAAAGATAAAGTTCCGTTTACAGAATTCAATTCTAGTGTTGTGAAGTTTAAAGTTCAAAAACCATTTACCATCGCTATGAAATTGGTGGACTGGGAAGAACATCTTGGTGTAGGTTGTGAACCTAATAGAGGGAAATCTTTTCATGCTGGAGATGGCGGTATGGTTGCTGTAATTAAAGACATACAAAACAATATTATTGCCACAACTAATGAAAATTGGAAAGCTCAGACTTTTTACACAGCACCTATTACCAATTTAAATTGTGTATCTGAAGATGGGGCTTACCGATATTCTAAAAATTGCGATACAAATGGTGGCCAAGATGGAGCTTTGTTCTATGCTTTACATTGGGAACTCCCTAATGACTGGATGAAGACTAATTTTGATGATTCTAATTGGCCAAATGCGACTACTTACACCAACCAAACCATTGGAGTAGACAATAAACCTGCATATACCAATTTTACTTCAATTTTTGATGATTCAGAAAATGATGCAAAATTTATTTGGTCTACTAATGTGATACTAGACAATGAAGTTTTAGTACGATACACGATAAAATAAATGAAAATGAAAAAAATCTTCTTCCTTTTATTTGTTCTAATTTTCTCAAGTAATGCCTTTGCTCACAAAGGTGGTCACGGTACACCAACAAAAGTTTGGAAATTTGTAAATAGTGATAAAACTATAACAGCAGATTTTATAAAAAAAGTAGATGAAACGGTCTATTTAAGAAATGAAAATCACGAAGTTTTGACTTTTAATTATTCTGACTTCAAAAAAGAAGAGCAACAATATATTTTAGAAAGAGTAAATTGGATAAATGCTAAGAATACTATACAAGATAAGCATAGTGCCTTTTCAAGTAGTAATGAGTCAATTTGGTTAGTGCTAATTGGAATAGTATTACTACTATTTTCTGTTTTTAACTTAAAGAAAAAAAGAAGCTTTTTGACTTACAGCATTTTAGGAGCTGTATTTGTTTTTTTCGGATGTAAAAGCACAAATTCTACAAAGGGTTTTATAATGGCAGCCAATGATATTTCATTTTTACAATCGGTTTTTGGTGTTTTCGATAAAGTAAACACTAGATATGACGATCAGTATTTTTACATCGAATCAGATGGCATTCCAGAACACGAAATGATGACAGGTATCACTAATTGGCAACAACAAGTTCCCATTAATCATGACTATTCTGGCAACAATGCTTGGGCAATTCCTCTGCAACCAGAATTGGCTGAAAATCCACTTTCAACGAAAGATAATTTTATGAAAGGTGCCATTGCCATTGCAGCAAATGGAATTCCAATTTTCAATCCATTAAACAATCGTGGAGAAGATGCAAATGCCATAGGAGAGTTAGACAAATGGGGCGGACATTGTGGAAGGGCAGACGACTATCATTATCACTTAGCACCAACACATTTACAATCTAAAGTAGGTAATGATAAACCTATTGCCTATGCGTTAGATGGTTTTCCTGTTTATGGAGAAACTAGTCAACAACTAGATGAAAATTTAGGACGTTTTACTTCGGATAGTACTTATCAATACCATGCAATAAAAGAATACCCCTATTTAATTGCCGCAATGAAGGGGAAAGTTGAAATAAATCCTCGAACTCAAGCTCCTGAAAACGAAATAATACCACAGGCAAAAACTAGGGGTGTTCGACCAGACTTAAGACCGTTACGTGATGCAAAAATTAGCGATTTTAAAAATACAGCTCCTCAACAATACAGTTTAACATATAAAATTGACTCATTAGTATATATAATAAATTATGGTTGGGACAGTAATGGAAATTACAACTATGAATTTGTAGACCCAGATGGAACAATTACAAATTCCACTTACAGTAGGAAATAAATACTATCGCCAGCAGGAAGTGACATACTGAAACGCCATTAAAATTAGTATATCTGCTATGGACTTGTCGCTTTTACTTAGCCTTTTTTTTCAATAGCCAAGACATGCTCATGGCTAATGAAGAATATGCAGCTCCAATTCTCAATTCTCTTTTATAAGGAGCTACTTTAGCTTTTATACGTGTTGGTGATTTTGACTCCCAAACAATATTTTCTGGGTTTGCTATTTCATATAATTGAAGAGCTACTTCTATTTTAGATGGCTGTGAAGCACCCACATTATATCCAGGATAAACCCACAATGTTTGAATATGCAAATTATATTTTGCATTAGGGTTGTTTATTGAAACTGTAATTTTTCTTTTTTCAGGTATTGCATGATTAAAGTGTTTAATAAATAATGGTGCATATACAGTGTCTCTATCTGCAAACCAAGAACCTTTAAATTTTTCACCCAATCCGGGCTTATGTTCTTCTCGTATTCGTACCTTATCTTTTATAAAATCTGCCTCTGAGGGGTAGCCATGTACGTTCATATTATCATACCCAAAAGTGACCGACAGTTCTTTTTCGCCAGCTAGCACAGAAATATCTCCAGAAGCTGTTTTTATGGTCTGACCAAAAATAGGCATCATACAAAAAATAATTAGAATGATACTAAGTGAGTTTCTCATGTTCTTTATCCAATTAAGCTAAACAAACTTAATATTTATTATGTTAATCTAAAGGCTCTGGCTAGAATATTTTCTAGCGGGTACCATACTAGGAAACAGCTGGGAGTTGTGATTTATGATTTAGACTTTAGCAGTATCCGGATTAGAAGTAATAAAAAGTTGATAAGCTTACATAATAAAGTTTTGAATATTTTTCTTACATTTGAGTGTCTAGATTTTCCATAAAGATATTTAAGATGTATATATCAAACCTTATTTAAAGGATAAACGCACTTTTAGTGTATATATAGATTTATAGGGAATAGACTAAAACCCGAAAAGAAAAATCATGAATGCTTACACTGACAAAACACAAAGGAATAAAAGTCAATCGGTTGCCAATGCTGTTTCTCAGAAGCAGAGTAACAGTAATTCAACTTACCAGTTTGAAGACAACCGACCTGAGGCTGTTGGGCAAAGAAAACTGCAAGAGATGGCTAATAATAGCCCACAAACAAAACAAGCAGCTCAATTGCAGGTAATGGCTAATGATTATTCTGCTCAACAACAGCAGCCGATTCAAAAGAAAGAAAACAACACTGGTTTACCAGACAACTTAAAATCTGGGATTGAAAATCTTTCGGGTTACTCTATGGATGATGTAAAAGTGCATTATAACTCTGATAAACCAGCACAACTACAAGCTCATGCTTATGCTCAAGGAACTGATATTCATCTAGCAACTGGACAGGGAAAACATTTGCCTCATGAAGCATGGCATGTTGTACAGCAAAAGCAAGGAAGGGTGAAGCCTACGATACAGATGAAAGGAAATGTGAATTTAAATGATGATACTTCATTAGAAAAGGAAGCGGATTTAATGGGAGCTAAGGCATTGCAATCTGAAGCTTCACTGGGTTTGCCCCTTGTACAGTCGAGTTCAGGAGAGACTGTCCAAAGAAAATTAGGTTTTGAATTTGAAATTCTAGTACAAAGCGGTGTAAAAAAATACCCATTACGTAAAGTCGGGACAGAACCTGAAGACACTCTAGAGGATGATCATGATCAGTATGAACATGATTTTCGGATAGATGCCGACAGCAACAAGCGAATCATAGAAGATAGTACGCACGAATCTAAAGACATTCCCGAAAAATGGCGTAATAAGACCATACTTGAACTCGTAACTCCACCTATTGACGAATTTGCTGTTGACGCTGAAAGTCAATTGACCACTCAAATCAATAAGTTAGTGGCATTCGCAACGGCCATTCAAATCAAAACTGAAAACCTTACCAAGGAAACTACCTGGTCGGAAGTTCGCGATCAGTATGAAGACAACATAGGGGAATGGTTGTCGGAGAAATCGCGTGAGGTTGTTAGCTATGACTCTAAAGGTGCAGGTAACTTTTCTATTGGTCGCAACCAGTCGGAATTCGAAATCGAAACAGGTAGTTCAGCTAAACAATCATTAGACGCCAGTATTCAATACACCGCAGGTATCGATATTACAGCATTACCGACCTTTTTAGACAAAATTAGAACGGACGATAAATATCGTTCTAAATCGAGCGACAAAACTCTTGATTGGAAAGGTAAAATAAACACTTTACTAAACACAAATGTCCCGGCTGTAATGACACATTTTACTGAGGAAGTATCATTAACTGAAACAGACAGAGCCAGTTTAAAAGGTTTTGTAACTGCGCTTATGATGAATTTAATGTTCGGAAAAGCTAGCTCTTCCGGTCTTAATAAAAATTATGTGCCAATATTAAATCGAACAGATTTAGCAGATGCCAGAAAACAACTTCCTGCAAATGTACAGACACTATTAAGCCAAAGTGATCATAGAAGCACAATTCGGAAAGAAATTAGAAATCAACTAGGTATAACGACAAATGACAAATTCTCTGCCAACACTAGCATTAGTGAAGATCTTACAGCACAGGACTATATGAACGCAACATTAAAAAGGAGTAAAGATAAATTAACTGATGAGTTTACCGAAGGTGGAGGCATGGAACAAATTGGGCCTGAAGACGTTGGACCATTGGATAATAGACAAAAAGGTATTGTATATGAAAATCGGTTCATGAAAAAACCTGGGCAAAAGGGAGGACGTTATAAACCCAGCGAATGGCTGACAATTACAAAAGAAATACTCAATGAAATGATTAGTCTAAATACAAGAGAATAATATAACAAAATGCTATAAAAAATAGCGCAAGTCATTACTAACACTAAGGTTTGGGCATTTTTGGAAAGTCGCCAAATTTTTAAATTTGACAATTTCCAATAAAGAAGATAAATAACGTGAATCTCGGATAAGAAAATTTATGTCAGTTTGAGTGATTCTTGCAAAAAATCGTATCGAAAACCAATAAATTTTCGACTAAAAAAGCTTCTCGATACAAAATTCTTCCAGAATTTCACTCGAAGTGACTTCT
>NZ_JAUOEK010000117.1 GCF_030540835.1 Flavivirga aquimarina
TCGTGAAATATGGTAAAACTGAATTCGTGTGAATTCGTGAAACCTGCCAGCCGGCAGGCTGGTTCGTGTCAAAAGTTTTTAGAAGCTGAAAGCGACATACACTAAAGTACATAGTTTTAACTCCATTTGAGACCAATAAAAAAAACCTAAGCAGAACACTTAGGTTTTTTACATTCAAAAATATTGTTATATAATAGCATCGTTTCCTTGTACGCCCGTACTAAGCCGTATGGCATCCTCAACGTTATAAATAAATATTTTACCGTCTCCTACTTTATTTTCAGAGGCATTTTTTTTAATAACATCAATACATTTTTCTAAATGGTTATCACTTATAACACAAATAATCATAACACGGCTATGTAAAATCATAGATTGTTCGGTTCCTCTATAGCGTTCAGAATAACTTGTTTGTAATCCAGTTCCTTTTACAGGAACAACCGTAATACAAGGAATTTCTGCTTCTTTTAGTCCACGTTGAACTGCTTTTAATTTTGAGGGTCTTATAATGGCTTCTACTTTTTTCATGTAAATGTTTTAAATTTCGTTTAAACTAATTATTCAAAAGTGGTATAAGCTTCAACACCAAAAGAAGCTGCATCAATACCTGCTGTTTCTTCAGAACGGTCTACTCGTATTCCTATTGTTTTCTTTAAAATAGTTAAAATAATAAAAGTAACCGCAAAAGAAAATATACCTATTACAAATACACCTGTAGCCTGAGTTATTAATAAATCTGTACCTCCGCCAAAAAACAATCCGCTTTCAGCAGCAAATAACCCAACGGCTATAGTACCAAAAAATCCATTTACTCCATGTACTGCAATAGCACCAACTGGGTCGTCAATCTGCATCTTATCAATAAAGATTACAGCCACATCTACTAAAACACCAGCTATCAACCCTATTATTATAGCAGAACCTGGTTCTACCACATTGCAACCAGCAGTAACAGCTACTAATCCTGCAAGCACACCATTTATAGTCATAGTTACATCAATTTGCCCATACTTAAAGTAAGTATATACGATTGTTGATATTCCACCAGCAGCCGAAGCTAAAAAAGTATTAGTTGCAACACTACCTATCAATTCCCAATTACCTACAGCTCCTAAGGTAGAGCCTGGATTAAAACCAAACCAACCAAACCAAAGAATAAATCCTCCAACAGCTGCCAAGGGTAAGTTATGACCTGGAATTGCTACAGGTTTACCATTTTGATCGTATTTGCCAATACGTGCTCCTAATACAATTGCTGCTGCTAAAGCTGCAAAACCTCCCATAGCATGAACTGCTGCAGAACCTGCAAAATCATTAAACCCTTTTACGGCTAACCACCCATTAGGGTTCCATACCCAATTTGCTACCAAAGGGTACAAAACTGCGCAAAATAGTATCACAAAAATGGCATACGCCCAAACTTTCATACGTTCTGCTACTGCACCAGAAACTATTGAAATAGCAGCTATTGCAAAACCTAATTGAATAAACCAAAATAATTTATTTGATACAGTTAGTCCCAGCCCTAAATCTGCATCTGTTATTCCTGTGTCAAATGCAAACCAACCATTAGATGCACCGTAGGCAATGCCAAAACCAACAGCGTAAAATGCTACGCCTCCAAAAGTAATATCTATAATGACCTTGGCTATGATACTCATGGCATTTTTTGCCCGTACAAAACCTGCTTCAAGTAAGGCAAAGCCTCCTTCCATTAAAAAAATAATTGCTGCGCATATTGAAACCCAAACGGTATCAATTGCTGAAATAATTTCTGTTTGCGCTATGGCAACAGTAGTAATATCTTGCATAAATTAGTGTTTTGATAAGTTAACAAATACTCAGTTTTTCATAAAAAAACACCAATATATAAAAAATAACCACTGCATTTTTTACGGATTTAATAAAAAAAAAAATCACTTTATTGATAAATCTCATTTTTCACTAAATCGTTAATTATTTTTTAACGTTTAAACAGGATAAGCTAAAAATCCATATCGAAATTGAACAAAAAAATCTCATGTAAAAAGCTGTACATTAATTTTAAAGTCTAATCATTTTATAGCTCTACCGCGAATTTGTGAAACAATAGGAATGAATGGAGAATACAAATTATAGCTTACTAATTTTAAACTACTAAACCCCGCCAGTTCTAATACCTGTTTAGTATCTCGATTGGTATGACAACCTTCAAAAAACCAATGCCATGGTTTATGCATTATATTCTGTATCCATCTTAAAATTGAATTCTTTTGAGCTTTTACATGTTCAATAAAAATAAATGTCCCAGATGGTTTTAATATGCGTTTAATTTGTTTTACACACTGTTCTGGACTCTTTACTGTACAAAGTACCAAGGTGCTAACAACAAAATCACAGGAATTATCAGCTAAATCGATTAACTCTCCTTTAATCGCTTTAATCTCTAAGTTAATACCATATTTATCAGCACTCTTTTTTAAATTGGCATGCATATGGATATTAGGTTCGATAGCTATTAAAGTTGTTCCTGGTTTTAAATAACGCATATTAGCTCCTGTTCCTGAACCGATTTCTACTACTGTTTCTGGATGGTTTCTAAAAAGTTGTCGTTTTGATTTTCCAAATAATCTATCCATATAACCAGATAATACTTTAAACATAAAGGCATTAATAGGACCACGAATAGCGTTATTTTTAAAGTCATTATTCATTTATCTGTATGTAACTTATTAATTAGATTTAAGTGCTGGACTCGATAATAAAGCATGACGCCCTAAATGGTTTTTTAAAACATAATGCATACGAGCAATTTGATCATTTGTAAATACATTCATTACTTCATCGTCGGACCAATTCATATAATTATTAACCATCACAGGGTCTCCTTCACATCCCGTAAAAGGGATATTATATACTGGTTTATGTACGGCAGGTGTGTCATCACAATAATCATTAGTCTCACAAGCTCCACCAGCCCAGGGGTGCAATAATCCTAAATAATGTCCCATTTCATGCGTTAGAGTTCTGCCGTACCTTGCTTGACAATCAATATCTGATTCTCCGAAATGATACCGACTAATTATAATGCCTTCTTTATCATCTGGCCCTGGAACTGCTAATAAATATGCTCCAGGTAAATCTATATCTGGCCCTGTGGCTAAGCCAAGGGCTAAACACATGGAATCTTCTGGTAAAGCTGTTGTCCAAATATTAATATATTGACTAGTATCCCAATAGTCATATTGTGCAAAATGATTTGTATTATAGCCTAGAGTTGGTACATCTACTTTATTTTGGTCTATCCTATTTATACCATTTATTGGGTTTCCATTTGGGTCTTGTTTTGCTAAAACAAACTCAATTTTTGAATCTCCTCCGTCTGGATGATCGTTGTAACCTCTGGTACCAAATTTTCTTCTGTAATCTTCATTAAGTATTTCAATCTGTCTATAAATGCGTTCTTCAGAAAGGTTTGCACCCTCGCCAACAGATTCTCCTTTATGCATAACATGAACAACCACCGGAAGATAAAACACCTCATCATCTGGGTTTATGATTATTTGGTTATCATCGTTTGAACAGGAGCCAAACAATAAAGATATTAGCGCCATAGCAAACAGGTTTTTAAAATAAATTTTATTAAGGGTTTTCATAATTTTAATGTAATAATTGAATTGATTGAATAATACGTTAGCTATGGGTTTGTAATTTCTTCTAAAACTCTATTACCCCATCCTCCATAACTACCTAAACTTTCACTATAATTAGCTAGTTCGGCATCACTATAAGCACAGCCATCATAGATTTCAATTCCTAATTCAACCATTTCCCATGAGTCTTCAACAAAATGCCAATTAAATGCATGTGTTGCATTCTTATTGTAACCGGAACTTCCCTTTTCAATTTTACCTAAAGGAAAAAGTCCTCTAGATGCTACAGGCAATTTTAACTGATCCAAACATTGCTCTATAACTATTGGGTTAGATGTTGCTGCCACAAATGAAGTGTCTTGCCAATTACCATGGCTGCTTTCTGGGCAACTATTAAATCTAAAATAACGTTTTGTTGATATATTCTTTTCGTCATCATTACTACAAGATGCTAGAAACAGACCTGTAGCACATAAAATTATACTTAAATTAAAAATTACTTTTTTCATATTTATTTTTTTAAAAGGTGTATTATTTCTTATTTGAAACATCTCTGAATAGCAGCATATCTATAATGCGATTGGAAGCTCCTAAATAATAACCTGTTTCATGCTCAAAATTTTTAGGGTTTTTAAATGTGCCGAATAACATGTCTATAATCGGTAAGTCTGTATAATTATATTTATGAATCCCTTTAGCATGATGAATAGTATGACTTTCTGGTCGTTGAATAATATAGCCTATCCATCTTGGAGTATGGATGTTTGCGTGCTGAAAAACACCCAAAAAAGTAAGTGATAGAATGATAATGGTGATGGCTTGAGGCGCTAGCCCCATTAAAAATGCAAAAGTAATTGAACCAACAAGAGATAACCCTATCATATCATTAATACTAAACATAAAAGCACTAGATACATCTAATCGTTCTGCACTGTGATGTATTTGATGAGAGATTCTAAACAAAAAATTTGATTTATGCATGCTTATATGCCATCCATATTGCACTAGTTCAAATAAAAACACACCCAAAACAACTTGTGCTGTTAAGCTTAAATTGCTAAAATCTACTAACTGAAAAGACGCAAAAAAATCGTCCCATAGTAAAGGTATATAGGTAGTAAGTAACATATAGGCTAAAAAGAATAGTAGGCCTCTAAGTTTCCAAAATTTAATACTTGGTAACGCTCTTGCAGGGAATAATTGTTCCCAAATAAATAAACCTCCAAAAATAGCATAAACGATTAACGATACTGGATCGGTTAAAATCTCTAAAGGACTTGGTAATTGTGACATAATAATTTCTAAATTCATAGCTTTTAAAGTTTTTTCACAAAATTACACGCTGTTTAAAAAGGAAACTAAAAATTGCCCTTGACCTATGTTAGGAAATTGATTTTTAAAGCGTTAACAAAGCACTAAAAAAAGGGTATATTTAAATATTCTTTATATTTGTTGTTGCTAACTTTTCTAATATTTATTAGAAAACCCAAATTATAACCTACTTACTATGAAATACTATACACTATTATTCGTATTATTTATTGCGTTTTCGTGTTCGGAAAAAGAGGATGATCTATCACCTCAAAGTGATGTGCCTGAACAAAATGAAAATGATCAAGACGACACCACTGATGACAATCAAGACAACAACACTACTACAGGCTTTGTTGATAATTTTGAGGGCACTGGAGCATTAGTTAATTACGTAACTAACAATGCATCGGCATTACCAGATGTATTAAGAGTATCGGGAAGATACAGTGCAGCGCTAACAGATAATACTGATAATAAAACGCTGCATTACAACCAAGATCAAGGTCGGTTAGATGCAAAATTAGTCACTTTTCCTTTTGAGTTTATTGCAAGGAATATTGGTATTGGTACTATAGAGAACTCACAAATAGCGCCTTCATCAGAAAATAATCCTTATAATTTTTCGGGTGTTCAAGTTCATGTAGAAGATTTTAATTCTATAAATTCATCTCATGTTGTTGTTGGACATAGAGGTGCTACAGGCTTTACAATTGAAGGAAAAAACACTTTAAATGGCGATTCTTCTGTAAATGATATTGGTGCAAACACAGTTCCAGAAGGAAGAGCTGACATACGTATTGTTGGTAACGAAAATAATACGCTTACTGTATATTGGCAACTCCCTAATCTAACAGGTAATAGTACTTCTGATGATTGGGTACTTTATAACGGAACTGGTAATTTACCAGGAACAGCTCCAACGTATGGCAATACTGTTTATGTTGGACTTATTACTTACGCTTTCTATACAACGGGTGTTCCTTTTGTGGGAACTTGCGATGCTATTGAAATTAAATAACAGAGTTAAAGTCATATCATATTTAAGAATGTATTTTTTTTCTAATTCTGCTTAAACTTTCTGGGTGAATCCCCAGATATTTAGCTATTTTATTAACTGGAATATTAGAGATATAATCTGGTTTGTTTTTAAACATTTCAACATAAATCTCTTCGGCTGTTTTTGTTAAAAGTGCTTTTTCTCTATTAGATTTTCTTATATAACCATGTTCGGTCATAATTCTTCCAAACTTATTTACATCAAATGAATCATTATAAGCTTGCATCAAATCTTCACGTTTAATGACTTCAACATCACAATCCATTAATGCCATTACCCGAACATCTCCGGGTTGTTGATTCAGAAAAGAAGTAAAACAGCAAAAAAACTCTTTTTCAAAAAAGAAGTCTATTATTTTTTCAGACACATAACTTTTTATAGTAATTTCGGCAATCCCCCTATTCATAAAATACAAAGAGTCCTCCACTTGTCCATATTCGGTAACGATCTCACCTTTTTTTAAAAAACTCTTTTTTACAGGAAAAGGTAAATCTTCGTATGAGGGTGTAGAGATATTTAAAGTTCTATTAAAAAATTCCAGAAAAGTCATTTTTAAAAACAGGTTTAGTTTTAGGGTTACAATTTAACTCAATATAAATAGTTGAGTGAATTTCTATAAAGCACAAATACAATATAATAGATGCTATTCTTAATTAATAGTTGCGTTAAATTATAAGAAATATGATATCAAAAAAAATCCCAAGCCAAAGCTCAGGATTTATTTTATAAATTAATATTGGTTTAAACTTTATCCCTCAGGATGCATAAAGCGTTGCTTAGCTAGCAACTCTTCTTCTGTTTCTACAACATCTTCATCTGGCACACAACAGTCTACAGGGCAAACCGCTGCACACTGTGGCTCATCATGAAAGCCTTTACATTCTGTACATTTATCGGGAACGATATAATAAATTTCATCACTTACAGGTTCTTGAGCCTCATCCGCATCTACTTCATTCCCATTCGTTAAGACAACAGTACCATCCAGACTTGTACCATCTTTATAACGCCAATCATCGGCGCCTTCATATATTGCTGTATTTGGACACTCCGGTTCGCAAGCACCACAATTTATACATTCATCTGTTATTATAATAGCCATACCTTATTTTTCTCTTGAGTTTGCTTAAATTTGCAAACACAAAAATAGCGCCAAAACCATTCATAACCAAATACAGAATGAATTTACAACAAAGAATTAACGCTTTTGTAAAATTAGGAGATTTTTTAAGCCAATTTTCTAACGAAGTGATTCTAAAAAAAGATAATATTGAACACAACGATATATTCTTTGATGGTTTTAAGCATCAATTAAAATTAGCCGAAGAACATAATGGTTGGTTTACAAAAGAAAATATTCGGTTTTCACTTGAAGGTTGGGTACAATCCTTAACACCAGACAACCTAAACACATGGCTAAAATCTTATCAAATTAATATAACCAAGCCTAAACAAGTTGCCATCATCATGGCCGGAAACATACCATTGGTAGGCTTTCATGATTTTTTGTCGGTACTCATTTCTGGACACCGTGTTTTAGTAAAACAATCATCAAACGATAAACACCTATTACCCTACTTGACAAAATATTTAGAATTTGTTGAACCGGGATTTAAAGGCCTCATAACATTTACCGAAGACAAAATAGAAAATTTTGATGCCGTAATAGCTACAGGAAGCAATAATACAGCACGTTATTTTGAACACTATTTTAAAAATAAACCGTCCATTATAAGAAACAACCGAAATTCGGTAGCTGTTTTAAACGGAAAAGAATCTACAGAAGAGCTCAAAACACTCTCCGAAGATATTTTTAGATATTATGGCTTAGGGTGTAGAAACGTATCTAAAATATTTGTTCCTAAAAATTACAATTTTGATGCTTTTTTTGAAGCGATGTACCATTGGCATCCCATAATTGAAAAAGCTAAGTATGCAAATAATTACGACTATAACAAAGCTGTATATTTAATGAGTGAATTTGATATGCTAGAAAATGGATTTTTAATGATAAAAGAAGATAAAAGCTATGCATCTCCTATCGCTACCGTTTTTTATGAATATTACGATTCTGCACAACAATTGAAAGAAAAATTAGACCTAGAAAAACAGCAAATACAATGTATTGTCTCTAATGGATTTACAGAAAATGAAATCTCTTTTGGAGCGACTCAAAAACCGCAGCTTTGGGATTATGCAGATCGAGTGGATTCTATTGAATTTTTATTATCAATTTGATGAAAAAATTATCAATTTTATAACATAAAATCCCTAATTAATTAGCAACTTTGCATCTTTAAATTTCATCTCATCCTTTAATCCTTCACCATGAGAATAAAGGTTGGAGTTAAAACTAATATTAACTAAAAATTCGCCCATAAAATTCCCTTTTTTAAGGAAAGGGTTAGGGATAGGAAAATGAAAAAACACAACTTCAGTGCAGGACCATCTATTTTACCACCAGAAGTATTATTAAAAGCTTCGCAAGCAGTTGTCGATTTAGACAATAGTGGTTTATCTCTAATCGAAATATCTCATAGAAGTAAAGCTTTTGTGGATATTATGGAAAATGCCAGAGCTTTAGCTTTAGAATTACTTGGTTTAGAAGGTAAAGGATATAAAGCTTTATTTTTACAAGGTGGTGCCAGTACGCAATTTTTAATGGTTGCATTAAATCTTTTAGAAAAAAGAGCAGGCTATTTAAATTCTGGTTCTTGGGCTGCTAAATCGATTAAAGAAGCTAAAATTTACGACGACATATACGAAGTAGGATCATCTAAAGACGCCAACTATAATTATATTCCTAAAGGTTATGAAATTCCTGAAGATTATGATTATTTCCATTGTACGTCAAACAATACCATTTACGGTACACAAATGAAATCGTTTCCAAAAACCGATATTCCTTTGGTTTGTGATATGAGCAGCGATATTTTTTCTCGTACTTTAGATTTTACTCAGTTTGATTTAATATATGCAGGTGCCCAAAAAAACATGGGACCTTCAGGAACTACTTTGGTAGTTGTTAAAGAAGATATTTTAGGGAAAGTATCTCGTAAAATCCCATCAATGATGGATTATAAAGTACATATAGACAAAGGAAGCATGTTCAACACGCCTCCAGTTTTTCCAGTTTATACATCCATGTTAACACTTCAATGGTTAAAAGATCTTGGTGGTATTGCTGCCATAGAGAAAGAAAACGAAAAGAAATCGCGTTTAATGTATTCTGAAATAGATTTAAACCCATTATTTAAAGGCTTTGCTGCTAAAGAAGATCGTTCGGACATGAACGCAACATTTACTTTAGAAAATGAAAACCTAAAAGAAACATTTGAAACGATGCTTAAAGAAGCAGGAATAAGTGCTGTAAACGGACACCGAAGTGTTGGCGGTTACAGAGCTTCTATGTACAATGCATTGCCACTAGATAGTGTTAAAGCGTTGGTTGAAGTGATGAGCGAATTAGAAAGTAAAGCTTAAAACAGTTTGCAGTAGGCAGTGGCAGTTTTCAGTGCTTACTCAAAACTTTAAAAAATTAATAGTCATTTTGAACAACTTGTGTTGAACATAGTCGAAGTAAGTATAAGAATCTTATTAAAAAAGATTGCCACGTCATACTTCCTCGCAATGACAAAAAAATAAAATTTAATAAGAAAGATTCCCTCCTTCGAGGGAATAACAAAAATAAAATTTCAATGAAAGTATTAGCAAATGACGGTGTTTCTCAAAGCGGAATTGATGCACTAGAAAAAGCAGGTTACGAGGTTATAACAACGACAGTAGCTCAAGAACAATTAATAAACTACATAAACGAAAAAGAGATTTCTGTTTTATTAGTTAGAAGTGCTACAACAGTTCGTAAAGATTTAATTGATGCTTGCCCTAACTTAAAAATCATTGGTCGTGGTGGTGTTGGTATGGACAATATTGATGTAGAATACGCTCGCGAAAAAGGACTATCTGTAATTAATACGCCAGCAGCTTCTTCGCATTCGGTTGCAGAATTGGTATTTGGTCATTTATACGGATTAGCACGTTTTTTACATAACTCTAACAGAGAAATGCCTCTTGAGGGAGATAGCAACTTTAAAGGCTTAAAGAAAGCCTATGCTAAAGGTACCGAATTAAAAGGAAAAACTTTAGGCGTGTTAGGTTTTGGTCGTATTGGTCAAGCTACAGCAAAAGTAGCTCTTGGAGCTGGTATGAAAGTAATTGCTTTCGATCCGTTCTTAGAAAAAGCTAATTTAGAATTAGACTTTTTTGACGGACAAAAAGTAAACTTCGATATTGAAACTATTTCTAAAGAAGATGTTTTAAAACAAGCCGATTTTATAACATTACATGTTCCCGCACAAAAAGAGTATGTTATTGATGAAGCTGAGTTTAACATTATGAAAGATGGTGTTATTATCGCAAATGCAGCTCGTGGAGGTGTCCTTAACGAAGTAGCCCTTGTTAAAGCTATTGAAAGTGGTAAAGTTGCCAGAGCAGCTTTAGATGTTTTTGAAAAAGAACCAAAACCAGAAATCCAGTTATTAATGAATCAAGCGTTATCATTAACACCGCATACAGGTGCTGCAACTAATGAAGCTCAAGATAGAATTGGTACAGAATTAGCGTCACAGATTATTAGTATTCTCGGATAGGTATTAAACCTGAGATTCCGCTAATCCCGATAGCTATCGGGACAACTATCTGTTTTGAATACATTACTTCGTAATTTTTCAAAACAGAATTTCACTAATAAAATGTGACTTAAAAGTTATATTTGAGTCCTAACTATATGTTGGGACTTTTTTTGTACCTTCAAAATCCATTTTTAACATATATAATTAAAAACAATAATCATGTCTGGAATTTTAGATTTATTAAACAGCGATCTGGGAAAAACTATTATTAATGGTGTTGCTGGTCAAACCAAACAACCACAAAGCAAAACGCAAGATGTTTTAACTATGGCATTACCTGTTTTAATGCAAGCAATGAAACGTAATACTTCTTCTCCCCAAGGCGCCGAAGGTTTATTAAGTGCATTAAACGGTAAACATGATGGGAGTATACTTGATAATTTAGGAGGCTTATTTAGCGGTGGTGTAGACGATAATGTTCTAAATGATGGGAGTAAAATATTAGGTCATGTTTTAGGTAGCAAACAACAAAATGTAGAAAACGCATTGGGAGCAAAAGCAGGTATGGATGCTGGTTCTGTTGGACAAATACTAAAAGTAGCGGCTCCTATTTTAATGGGTGTTTTAGGTAAACAATCCAGACAACAAAATGTTAGTAGTTCAAATGGAATAGGTGACTTATTAGGTGGATTACTAAGCGGAAACTCACCTCAGCAAGAACAAAGCTTTTTAGAGTCTATTCTTGATGCAGATGGAGATGGAAGTGTTATTGACGATGTAGCAGGCATGGTATTAGGTGGTAGCAAAAAGAAAGGCGGTCTAGGCGGGTTACTTGGCGGACTTTTTGGAGGAAAATAAGTTATTAAATTATATAAATACCAAAACGTCGAACATTGCTGTTTGACGTTTTTTTTGTTAAAACAACTCAAAAACAGCTATTTAAGGTATGATTTTTGTAAATTTATTTAAAAACTAACATATCTTAAAAGATGCTATAACTCAATGAGACTATTAGTTAACTCATTCTTGTTTTTATAAAAAAAAGTAGTAGCATACTTTTAAAGTATATTATCGAAATCCATTGAAAGTTATGAAAAAAGTTATTTACATAGTATTCCTCTCTGTATTTGTTTTTAATTGTAATACATATAAGCCTACTGCATCTCATAAAAACGAATCTGAAAAAGCCCTTGCAGAAGTAAACAGTGATACTGTTACCATTGCCAATGATGAGTTAGAATACGAAATTATTATTATTGAACCTGGTTTTAATACCTGGTTGGTAAGCGTTGCCAAACCCGAAGGTTATTATTCGCAACAATATCTGGAAAGCAGAAACAATATTTACGTCATAGAATGGAATCAAAGAGTACTTCAACCACAGCGTTTTAATCCTAATTTGTACGAAATGCGAATTGATTACGAATCTGGTATTGATTACGGTTATGATGTTAATTATAAGCTCTTTAATTACTTTATCTATTTTCAATTAACATATAATGAACGATTAGCCGGATTTGTTCCCAGAATTTAAAGTCTTTTATTTATTTTAGCAAATAAATTGCATTTGTGAAAAAATTAAAAGAACGTTGGGATATAGAATCTAATTGGCAATTTCTATTTCTTTTTTTGGGATTAATAGGTTTAACTTATTCATCTTATAAGCTATCGCTTTTGTTCGTTGAGCACTCTCATATATTATATTTATTTGTGATAAATCTCATAATATTTTTTTTGTTATTAAAACTAACACTTTATATTTTTTCTAAATTAGAAAAGAAATGGGAAGTAAGTTATAGATGGGAGATGATCAATATTTTTCTCGTATTTGCTATTACTGGATCTTCATCTGTATTTATTAGTAAACCAATAATTAAATTAATTGGAATTACAAAAGAAAATCTTTCGCCTGTACTATATTGGATACTATATATAGTTATTGGATTTATCTTTTACCAAATACTGCTTATATGTATAGGGTGGCTTTTTGGACAATATAAATTCTTCTGGAATTTCGAAAAGAAAATGCTTCGCCGAATAGGTTTTAAACGTTTTTTAGATTAGTGAATCAAATAAAACAACATATTATATTTAGAATAGCAACCTTATTACTGGTTGTTTCTTTATTAGTACCAACTGTTGTTAAATTTGCGCATATCTTTGCACATCACAAACACGAAGTTTGTTTAGGAGAAAAAGCAACACACTTACATGAAATCGATCTGGATTGTGAGTTTTACAAGTTCAAATTAAATAACCAATATTTATATACATTTAAATATAATGAGATAGTCAATATTTCATTTTATTTTAAAATTCCAATTTTAACATACAAATTTCTTGATAATCATCGGCAATTATCTTTTTCTCTTCGAGGTCCGCCTGCTTTAATTTAAAGTGTCTATTCTTTAAACTAAAACATATTTATAATAATGAAACATTATATATTGATTGTGGCTTGTTGTTTCATCAACATAGCTTACAGTCATAATTGCAACTCCAAGTTTTATGGAGAAGTTCATGATTTTCATGATGGTTCGCCTATTGTAGCTGCCACCATTTACATCGAAACACTTAATAAATATATTGTCACAGATATCAATGGAAAATTTTCTATTGACAGCCTCTGTGATGGTAAAATAATCGTTCATGTATCTCATTTAGCATGTGAGACAAAACGATTAGAAATTCAAATAAAAGGTGATACATTTTATGTAATTAATTTAGAACATCATATTGAAGAACTTAATGAAATTGAAGTTAAGGGAACATCAAGCACTAAATTGACCAAAACATCACAAGAAACACTTCTAAAAACGGAAGATATTGAACGTTTCAGTGCTTTTAACCTTGGTGATGCGTTAAAACAAATTAGTGGCGTATCGTCGATTAATACAGGTAATACCATAGTAAAACCAGTAATTAATGGTTTGCATAGTAGTCGAGTTCTAGTAATAACCAATGGTGTGCGTTTGCAAGACCAAGAATGGGGTATCGAACATGCACCAAATATAGACTTGAATGCTTCTGGTAGTATTAACGTAATAAAAGGTGCTAATGCATTAGCCTATGGTGGTGATGCTATTGGTGGTGTTGTTATTTTAAAACCTCCAAGTATTAGTTTAAAAGATTCGCTTTACGGAAAAACAATTATTAGTGGACAAACCAATGGCAGAGGTGTTAGTGTAAATTCATCAGTAACAAAAACCTATCAAAAAGGATGGTATGTTGGAGCTCAAGCTTCCATGAAACGCTTTGGTGATTTTGAAGCACCAGATTATATCCTTACTAATACTGGTTTGAATTCAAAAGGTTTTTCTGTAAATACAGGCTATAAAACTTTTGAGCAGGGGTTTAATATGTTTTATAGTTTTTTAAACAATGAAATAGGCATATTAAGAGCCTCACATATTGGAAATATTGAAGATTTAGTGAATGCTATTAATAGTCAACAACTATTAGTGACCGATGCTTTTAGCTATGATATCAATGCGCCTCGTCAAGATGTAACGCATCAGATTGTAAAAGCTGATTTTTACAAACGCTTTAAAAAGTTTGGACGCTTAGATGTACAATATGATTTTCAAAATAACAAACGTTTAGAATATGACTTGCGAATAGGTGATGATAGATTCAAGCCTGCTATTGATTTGACTTTAAAAACACACACCGTAAGAACAAATTTAAAAATAGATGCTAAAAGTAATATAACTCATGAATTTGGGGTTAATGTTGGCTATCAAAACAATTTTGCAAATCCTGATACGGACATAAGACGCTTGATTCCTGATTACGATAAATATGATGCCGGCTTTTTTGCTATTTCTAATTTAAGATTAAACGATAACATTAATTTAGATTTAGGCATTCGCTATGATTTTAATCGTATAGATGCCAAAAAATTCTATCTCACCAGTCGTTGGGAAGAACGTGGTTATGATGAAGACTTTGACGATATTGTAATCGAAGATGCGGGGAATCAATTGCTTACAAATCCCGTTTTTAATTATCACAATATATCTGCTTCAGCAGGAATGGCATATCAACTAAATGATAACAGTTCGTTTATATTCAATTATGGATTATCAAACAGAGCACCAAATTCATCTGAATTGTTTAGTGATGGCTTACACCATTCGGCAGCAAGAATAGAGTTGGGAGGTTTACATATAAAACAAGAAACATCAAACCGTGTTTCAGGTACTTATAAATATAACCATGATACGTTTTCTATCAACCTCGAGGGGTTTTATAATCACATAAACGATTATATTTTTATAGAGCCTACAGGAACAGAAGTCACTATTAGAGGGGAGTTCCCTGTTTGGAGTTATAACCAAACCAATGCATCATTATTTGGTTTAGATGTAACGGGGCAATACAACCTAAACGAACAATGGTTTTTAAATACTAAATCCTCATTTATAAAAGGTAGGGATTTAAGTAAAAAAGAGGGGTTGATTGATATGCCTTCGTTTAAAACTGTTAACATTTTAGGCTATTCAAACGAAAAATGGTTGCAACTTCATACCGAATTACAAAGTGAATTGGTATTGAGGCAAAATGATTTTCCGAATAACAACTTTGATGTTTATATAGCCACAACAGATAGTTCGGTTTTATTGGACATTAGTTCGCCACCCCCAACCTATCATTTGCTACATTTTCAAAGTGACATCACTCTAAATGTATCAAAAAAGACAAACCTGAATATAGGTTTAAACATAACTAACATTTTTAATACTTCTTATAGAGAATACCTTAATAGATTAAGGTATTTTGCCGATGATTTAGGAAGAAATATCATGTTACAAATAAAATTTAATTATTAATAAAAAGAACCATGAATACATTAAAAAATAATTTAAAAAGTGCCTTTTTAATCTTAGTATCAACGCTTACATTTATTGGATGCTCTAATGATGATGATCCAGAAATAGTCATTGAAGAAGAAGTTATTACCACAATGACAGCAACCTTAGTTCCTGTTGGAGGGGGCACCACCATAACTTTAATGACTCAAGATTTAGATGGTGATGGGCCAAATGAACCCGAAGTAACGGTTTCTGGAGATTTAGTTGCCAATACAACATATAATGGAAGTTTGGTATTATTAAATGAAACTAAAAATCCTGCCGAGGATATTACTGAAGAAATTGAAGAGTTAGATGATGAACATCAATTTTTCTTTCAGGCAACAAATAGTATAGCAACATTTGCTTACAGCGATACGGATGGTGATGGCAACCCTGTTGGGCTAAGTTTCACACTTACCACAGGAAGTGCTGGTACAGGTACTATTACCATTGTCTTAAGACATGAACCCAATAAAGGTGCTACTGGTGTTAGTGATGGAGATATAACTAATGCTGGTGGTTCAACCGATATTACGGAAACGTTTTCTGTAACAGTTATTTAATTTAACAACTTATTCTATAAAAAAAATCCCTTTCGAAATTGAAAGGGATTTTTTTTATTACTTAACTTCTAAAATCGTTTCTTGTATACTAAAAACATAGGTTTTAAGCTATACATTATATAATGCTAGAAATAGCAAAAACCGCTTCAACAATAATCTATTAATAACCTGGCCTAGCTAAGTCTAATAGCATATTCAATATAATAGAAATTTTAGTTTCGGATTTACTTACTTTATAAAGTAGAAAAAACTTATCTTAGGTTCTGTCTATCAAATCATATTTCTATTGAATAAATATTGTTTATTTATAGCATATCTTCTTCTTACTCTTAACATAAATGCTCAAAACGATAGCTTTGATGTGATGTTGGATAGCATCCAAGAATTAAGAAAGTTGTCTAAAAAGAAAAGTTTAAATCTCGATGACAGGCTTAAATATGCTGAACGGTCTAGTGAATTATCAAATGAAATAGGTATTGATTCTCTTATTCTTTTATCTAATGAGAAGGTAGCTTACCTCTATTCATTAAAAAAAGATTACGAATATTCAATAAAACTATACCGTAAAAATTTAAAATTAGCACATAAACTTAATGATTCTTTAAGTTATGCATACGCTGCTGCTGGTATCGCCTACGGATATAATTTTTACGGAGTACACATTGATAGTTCCCTTTTTTATTTCAAAAAATCAATAAAAATCTCCGAAAAAATAAATTATGCTAAATTAACTTTAATATCACTAAGAAACATTGCTTTATTACAAAAAGACAAACGTGATTATCTTGGTAGCGACATTAGCACTTTTAAAACAATTAACTTATTAAAAACACTTCCAAAAAGTGATGAAAATCTAGATAATTTATCGGATTGTTATAATAACCTTGGGCTCAATGCTAAATATTTAAAACTTTATGATAAAGCTATTGAATATCACCAAAAATCTTTATTAATTAATAATGAATTATCTGACAGGTATGAAAGTGAAAATGTCAATGATCTTAATAAGTTTGGAAACTATTTATATGCTAAAATCAATTTAGCGGAGGCTTATAAAGAAAAAGGGAATTATAAAAAAGCTTTATCTATATATGAAAGATTACTTGAAAACAAAGATTTATTAAAAAAAGACCCGCTGTCATATGTTGCCGTAATTAATAATAAAGCTTATAATTTATTTTTGTCAAAAAATAGCAATACAAAATACATTAAATCTCTTTTTAATAAAGCTTATAAAATTAGTGACAGCCTAAATGCTTTATATGAAATTACTGCTGGAGGTAACGATATGGCTGAGTTTTACCATGCTATCAATAAAAAAGACTCAGCTCTTATGCTTTCTAAAAGGTCATATGCTATTGGTAAACAGATTAAAAACTATTATGAAGTTTCCAGAGCCTTATTAATGCTTTCTAAACTAGAGGAAGGAGAAACAGGGAAGCAATATTTATACGAACATATAAAACTTAATGATAGCCTTCTTGATATTGAACGTGCTTCAAGAAACAAATTTGCCAGAATTCAATATGAAACTGATAACTACAAAGACGAAACCAAACGTTTAGCAACTCAAAACATTTTAATTGTTTCTATTGGACTTATCATCATTTTAGTTTCTGCTCTTATTTTTAGTATTAAAGTTCAAATTACTAAAAACGAACTATTACGCTTTGAGAGTGAGCAACAAAAAGCCAATGAAGAAATTTATACGCTCATGCTAAGGCAACAGTCAAAAATTGAGGAAGGACGCCTTATAGAGCGTCACCGTATCTCTGAAGAATTACATGATGGGATTTTAAATAGACTTCTGGGCTCTAGATTAGGATTAGAGTTTTTAACTATGGATAATCATAACAAAGAAAAATACCGTTTTTATATTGACGAAATTCAAACTATAGAAAAAGAAATAAGGAACCTCTCACATGAATTAAAGAATACAAAATTAGATGCCGATAAAGATTTTGTTGCGGTTCTAAAAGACTACATTAGTAATCAAAGTAATTTACATGCTTTTCAATACAATCTTCATCTAAAAGGAACCATTGCTTGGGACGACATTAATGATTATATAAAGGTTAATCTGTATCGGATTATTCAAGAGGCTATCCAAAATGTTATCAAACATGCTAAAGCAAAAACGATTACTATTAATTTCTATTTAAAGTCTAATAACTTATATGTAGATATTGCAGATGATGGTATTGGTTTTGGTCCAAATCTAAAAAGAAACGGTATCGGTTTATTGAATATAGAATCTAGAGTATCAAAGCTTAAAGGTAAACTAACAATTATATCTAAAATAAAAATTGGAACAATTTTAGTTATTCAAGTCCCTCTTTTTAAATCTCTATAATATCTTTTTTCTTATTAAAAACATAGGTGTATAGCCACATGAGTGTGAATGTTGGTATAACATCTAAACCTGGTAATGCCTCTTCAACAAACGTTATAATACCAGCTATTTTACCTGGTTTTCCTTTGTAAAGTTTTGTCATTAGCCAACCCGAAATAGGCGCCCATACAATATCTGAAAACTCGCCAACACCCGGAATTATAAAAGATGCATATCCAACAGCATCGAAAATAATACCAAGTATTAATTTTTTGTACTTATTCATTAAACAATATTTGATATCATAAAATACGCAAGAAACATACCAAAATCATTCACTGGCTACTTCCCTATCAACTTTAAAAATTCGTTTCTGGTTTCAATTTTTTCAAACTGCCCTCTAAACCCCGATGTTGTTGTAATAGAATTTTGTTTTTGCACCCCTCTCATCATCATACACATATGAGATGCTTCTATAACTACAGCAACACCTTGTGGTTTTAAAGTATCATTTATACAATCTAAAATTTGTTCTGTTAAACGCTCCTGTACCTGTAAACGCCTTGCAAAAACATCTACAATTCTTGGCAATTTACTTAACCCAACAATTTGTCCATTAGGGATATAGGCAATATGTACTTTTCCAAAAAAAGGTAATATATGGTGTTCACAAAGAGAATACAACTCAATATCCTTTACAATAACCATTTCATTATAAGATTCCTTAAACATAGCACTTTTAAGTATCTCAACAGGATCTTGATGGTATCCTTGAGTTAAAAACTGCATGGCTTTAGCTGCACGTTCCGGGGTCTTTAACAGTCCGTCACGACCAACATCTTCTCCTAAATCTTTAATAATGTCTTTGTACCTGTTCTTAACATCATCAGTTACTTGCATGTTGTATTCTTCAAACTTCTTATATGGCATATCCTCTTAATATATTTCTTAATTTCAAGAATTGTTTTTCATAATTTTTAAAGTTAAGTAAATTTTAGCTTTTAATTAGTAAAACTAAAAACTCTAAAAGATTCTTATTTCAAAGCACTAATATATTATTTGATCGATATTTAACATACTTTTTACTTCATTTTATAGATTTCAATGACCTAAAAGGTGTTTTTAGAAGAAAAGTAGCCCATAATCGTTGCTCATAAATCTATAAAGTAGTATTTTCAGCGTTCCAATTAATAAAAATGATTCAAGCAAAAAATATTCACAAGTATTACGGTGATTTACACGTACTAAAAGGTGTAGATATCCATATTGAAAAAGGTGAGGTTGTTTCTATTGTTGGCGCGTCTGGTGCTGGAAAAACAACCTTGTTACAAATACTGGGGACATTAGACAATGCTTCTACAGATGAAAATTTTCAGTTGCATATAAATAATATCAACATTAAGTCTCTTAATGATAAAGGGTTGGCGAAGTTTAGAAACGAACATATTGGTTTTATATTTCAGTTTCATCAGCTACTTCCGGAGTTTACAGCTTTAGAAAATGTGTGTTTACCAGCTTTTATAAAAGGCACTAATAAAGCCGATGCTGAAAAACGGGCTTTAGAACTTTTAGACTTTTTAGGTTTATCAAAGCGTTATAATCATAAACCAAATGAATTATCGGGCGGTGAGCAACAACGTGTGGCAGTTGCCAGAGCATTAATAAATAATCCCGATTTAATTTTTGCTGATGAACCCTCGGGCAATTTAGATAGCGAATCTGCAGAAATGTTGCACAGCTTGTTTTTTAAATTAAGAGATGAATTCGGTCAAACCTTTGTAATTGTTACCCATAATAAAGAATTAGCAGATCTAGCCGATAGAAAACTCACCATGGTAGATGGTAGGATTATAAGGTAATTTGAATTGTTTGTTATTGCTTAGGTTTATACTAAATATATCATTCCCCTCCATACAATTTATATACTTCTGAACCTGCACATAAAAATGCTCCTGTACCGTAAACTTCAGTTTTGTCTACCCAAGCACTACCCGGAGCAGCTCCAATAGGTTGAACATAACCTAACATACCTTCTTTTGTAACGTAACTAACCATAGCATTCCATCCTTTTTTTACTGCTGGTGTATAAGTTTGTTTATCTAAAATTCCATTGTTTAAACCCCATGCTAAGCCATAAATATAGAATGATGAACCACTTGTTTCAGGTGTAGGATAAGACGCTTGCTTCAATAAACTCATTGACCAGTGACCTTCTGAAGTCTGAATTACAAGTAGTTTTTTAGCCATTTTTTTGTAAATATTCAGAAAGTATTTGTATTCATCACTTTGTGGGTTCAACTCATTCAATATATTTACCAAACCGGCAAATACCCAGCCATTACCTCTTGACCAAAATATTTTTGTGCCGTCATCCAATTTGTCTATATAGCTTTGATCTCGGTAATACAAGTTTTCTTTTTTATCGAATAAAAAATCGGTTGTGGCCTTATATTCTGTCATCATAAAATCAAGGTATTTTTTTTCTCCTGTAATGTTATACAATTTTGCCCAAACTGGCGGTGACATAAATAAAGCATCACACCAGTTCCACCTATCTAGGTGATAAGGGCTTTTCCACTCTAAAGATGTTTGTGCAGGATGATACATAATGAAATCAAACTGCTCTATTGTTGGTTTAATCATATTCTCATCCATAAACTTACGATATAACTCAACATATAATTGACCTACGGCATGATCGTCTGCATGATATTTACGACGGTGTAACTTCCACTCGTGCTTTTCTCCTATTTCTTTAAGCCAATTATAATATTTCTCATCATCTGCCATATCTGCCCATTTTACTAAACCAACATACAATGCACCATTTGTCCAATCTAATGGATGGTGAGGTTTTTTATGTCCGCTATACAAATCTTCAAAATGATCAATTTGCCAATTAGCAACTTTTTTCATGATTTTTTTCACATCGGCTGGCTCTATGTTTTGGGCTTGAGATAAATCAGTAATTGTCAATACTACTAACAATGTTATAATCTTTAATATTTTCATCCTTTAATAATTGTTACTGGTTTAAAATTAATGACTTAATTATCTGAAAAACGAAGTTAATTTTTTAATTATAATTTTAATACTCTTAAAGATTATTATTTCACATTACTTATTAAGAATAACTACTTTTGTTTTTAAATTTTTTGAACTTTGAATAAAGCTGAACTTAAAGACTTTTTAGACGTTAAAGTTTCACAATACAATAACCTAAAGTTTATTGAAAGTGACCCTATACAAATCCCGCATCGGTTTAGTAAAAAAGAAGACATAGAAATCTCAGGCTTTTTAACAGCCACTATAGCTTGGGGAAATAGAAAAAGTATTATTAATAATGCGAAGCGTTTAATGGAATTGCTAGACAATTCTCCTTATGATTTTGTTTTAAATCATTCGGAAACTGATTTAGAAAAACTGAGCCCTTTTGTCCATAGAACTTTTAACGGTAATGACTGCATTCAGTTTATAAAATCCCTAAAGCACATTTATAAAAAACATGGTGGTTTAGAGTCAGTTTTTTCAAAACATGCGAAAACGGAATCACTACAAGTATCTATCTCAAAATTTAAATCAACATTCTTTGAAATTGAACATTTACAAAGAACACAAAAACACGTAAGTGATCCTTTAAAAAATTCTAGGTCACTACCTTTTTTTTTAAATAATTTAATTCCTACATCATTTAATGATATATAAATACTATATTTATTGATTCAAAAAACTCTCTCTAAATGAATCGAATTCGAGTAATTCTTGACGAAAAAGGCATAAAACAAACTTGGTTAGCCGAAAAGCTTAATAAAAGCTACAATATGGTAAATAGCTATGTGACAAATAAGAGGCAACCGAGTGTAGAAGTTTTATATCAAATAGCAGAACTATTGAATATTAGTGTGAAGGATTTATTAACTGACAACCAAGAGTTTAATGCAGATAATTAACAATAAAGACAGCCGATTACTAGATGTTTTAAAAACACTGGTGAATGAAAAATCCAATATTTATTTAAGTTGTAATTATTTCACATCATTTGCAGTTTTTGAGCTTACCGAAATCTTAAAAAAATCAAATAAAGTTGAAGTTTTACTCGATTACCAATTTCAGGATGAGGAAGATTTCAAATTTATTCATAACGATAATGAAAGCCAACTCAATTTAAAGTTGGACAGGAAGCATAGAATAAATCAAGTACTAGGTTTAATTGAAGATAAAATTCAATTTCGGAAAGGCAGTATTGGTAATCAAAACATTCTTATTGTTGAAAAAGAAGGAATATCTACTTGCTTTACCTTAACTCCAATGAATTTAGATTCTGTTAGTTTAGGAGTGCTACCTTCAGGCATACCAATCTTTATCAATTCATTTGAAGACATCAACAATCAATACTTAAGTTTATTTCAGAACTCGTGGAATAATAGTACGCAATCCTTAAATGACTTAGTTCTTGAGAAATTAGAAAAAGGCATTAGAGGTTATACAGGTGAAGAGATATATAAATACTGTATTCAAGAAATATTCCATTATTCTACCATTAGTGAACGAGCTGATGAAAAATTACAGAAAGTTGGCTTCAAAGATTCTAAAGTATGGAACTTACTGTATAATTTTCAAAAGGATGCCGTTATTGGAGCAATTGAAAAAATAGAAACCTATGGTGGTTGCATTATTGCAGATTCAGTAGGATTGGGTAAAACTTTTGAGGGGCTTGCGGTAATGAAATACTATCAATTGAGAAATAGTAGAATTCTAGTATTAGCACCTAAAAAGCTACGTGAAAATTGGACGGTTTATCAAATGAATGACAAACGTAATATTCTAGCAGAAGACCGTCTTAATTATGATGTATTAAACCATACAGACCTTTCAAGAGCTACGGGAAAATCAGGTGATATAGACCTAGAAATGATTAATTGGGGGAATTATGATTTGGTGGTTATAGATGAGTCACATAACTTCCGAAACAACCCTACAAAACGAGGTATAACTCGTTACAGACGTTTAATGAACGATGTTATCAAATCAAATATTCGCACCAAAGTTTTAATGTTATCTGCTACACCAGTCAATAACAAAATGAATGACTTAAAAAATCAGATAGCCTTTATAACGGAAGGTGATGACCAAGCATTCAGCTCTTATGGAATAGATAGCATTACTCAAGTCATGCGAGATTCTCAACGTAGGTTTACACAATGGTATCGTGATGATGACCCAGACGACCTTGATGTAAATGAGTTAATGGAAAGTTTAGATGGTGCATATTTTAGAATCCTAGATATGCTTACTATAGCAAGGTCTAGAAAACATATCGAAAAATATTATGACACTTCAAATATTGGTAAATTTCCAACTCGTTTAAAGCCAGATACGGTACATCCCGAAATTGATACCAAAGGAAAATTTAGAGATATTGGTCAAGTTTATGATGAGATAAGTACACTTACACTAGCCTCTTATACGCCTTTAGGATATGTAAGAGCAGATAAACGAGATTTCTATGAGGAAAAATACGATATGCAGACGTATACAGGTAGCGTATTTAGACAAGTAGACCGTGAACAGAGTTTGATATATTTAATGCGTGTGAACCTTTTAAAACGTCTAGAAAGCTCTATTCATTCCTTTAAATTAACTACAGAAAAGTTAATTGAATTGGTAAATGCTAATTTGAAGCAACTTAAAGACCATCAAAACGGAGAAACTGATTACGACCTCAACATTACAGATGTAGATATTGATGATACAGAACTGGAAGATTTATTAGTTGGTGGAAAAACCAAAGTATTAATTCAAGATATTGATACGATTCGTTGGAGACAGGATTTAGAACATGACAAGCGTATTTTAACAAAGTTATTAGGGAATATCAAATTAATTGATGTAGAACGGGATGCAAAACTTAAAGAATTAAAAGACCGCATTTCTGAAAAGGTAGACAAACAACCGTACAATAAAGGAAATAAAAAGGCTATCATTTTTACAGCTTTTGCTGATACTGCAAACTATTTGTACAAAGAATTAAGTGGTTGGTTAAAAGAAGAAAAAGGGCTCAATAGTGCTTTAGTAACAGGTTCTGGTAATAACAAAACCAATATGAAGGATTGTCTAAGCGACCTCAGCTCGATTTTGACCCATTTCTCACCTCGTTCAAAAAACAGAAAAGATATTTTTCCAGATGTCACCAGTGAGATAGATATTTTGTTTTGTACCGATTGTATTTCAGAAGGTCAAAATCTTCAAGACTGTGATTATCTAGTTAACTATGATATTCACTGGAATCCAGTACGTATTATTCAACGTTTTGGACGTATAGACCGTATAGGTTCTATTAATGAAAGCATCCAACTAGTAAACTTCTTCCCTTCAATGGAGTTAGACCAGTTTATAGATTTAGTGGCTCGTGTACAAGGTCGTATGGTAATGCTAGATGTATCTGCTACAGGTGAAGATAATGTGATTAGTAGGTCTAACCGTGAAATGCAAGACCTCGATTATCGTAAAAGACAATTAAAACAATTACAAAATCAAGTATTGGATTTAGAAGATATTGATGGAAATATTTCTATTACCGATATGACTTTTAATGATTTCAAGATTGATTTAGAAAAAAGTTCCGACCAGCAATTAGCAGATTTAAGCGATATTCCACCAGCATCTTATGCTGTGGTAAAATCTAATCTTTCTGAGGTTAAAGATGGTGTGATTTACTGCTTAAAAGATACAAGTGCAGATTACAAAGACAAGCTTAAAAATAACATATTATATCCATTCTTTTTAGTTTACATTAGTCTAGATGGTACACACATGGTTAAACCATCTCAATCGAAAAAAGCTCTAGATTATTTCCGTAAACTGTGTATGGGGCAAGATGGTGTATTAACAGATTTAGTGGCTCAATTTGAGAAAGAAACCAAGAATACCAAAAATATGACGGCTTACACCAAAGCTTTAAAAAATACCATACAAGAAGTTATTGGGGTTCAAGAAGAAATAGGATTAGATTCCCTAGCTAGTCAAGGTGGTACAACATTGTTTAGCAAAGCTATGAGTGATGAAGATTCGTTGGAATTAGTAAGTTATTTAATAATCAAATAAGTGGCGTTTCAATATAACAACATATTAAATATTCCTGAACGAAGCATTTTAGATAAACGCTTAACTAAAGCCTTTTTTCTAAAAAATTTCTCGTTATCTACTGCTGAAAAAAAGCTATTAAATAATAATATTCAAAGCATGACTTGGTTAGCAAGTATTAAACCAGCTACGATTAATATTCCTGCTATTATTAATTCAGATTATAATTATGAAGAAATTCAAATTATGGTGTGTACAATTGCGGATAATAAGCTAAACGAACTTGCAGAAAAATGTATGACATTATTTCAAAAGTATATTCCTTACCAGATGCTTGTTATTGTTGAAGATACTAATGAATTTAAAATCAATGTATGTGATAAGCGTATTAATAAAGCAGAAACAAATAAACGTACTATTGACCGTTTCTTTATAACAAATAATCTATCAAAACTTTATAAAAACAACCTCAGCGAATTATTTTTTAAGGCACTAGATTTTAAAAATTTAGATAAAACCAATCTGGAATTGCTTTATAAAAGCTATATACAAGCTGTAGTGCAATTTCAAGCTGCAAGTATTACAGGTAGCTACCAAAAGCGAACTAACAAACGTACTGCTGAAGATATGCAAAATCTTGAAGCTATAGAATTATTGGAGCGAGACATAATTTCATTAACAAGTCAGATAAAAAAAGAAAATCAACTGAATGAAAAAGTGCAGTTGAATATTAAAATACAAGAAAAACGTAAAGAGATACAATCTCTTAAAGATACACTAACCAAAGTATGAGCATGGATAAAATAGAAAAAGGTGATAGCCTTTCTCAAAGCGAAAACATTGTAGAAACTAATATTGATACACTTAAAAGTTTATTCCCTGAAGTTGTTACCGAAGGAAAAATAGATTTTAAAGTACTACAAGACCTTTTAGGTGAAGAATTAGAAGAAGGTGAAGAATACTACCGTTTTACATGGGCTGGAAAAGCCAATGCCAGACGTGAAGCCCAAAAACCTAGTACTGGTACATTACGTCCAGCTAAAGATGAGAGCGTAGATTGGGAAACCACCCAAAACTTATACATTGAGGGTGACAACCTTGAAGTACTTAAGCTGCTGCAAAAAAGCTATGCTGGTAAGGTTAAAATGATTTACATAGACCCACCTTATAATACTGGTAAAGACTTTGTATATAAAGATAATTACAAAGATAACTTACGCAATTATCAAGAGGTTACTGGGCAGATAGATGAAGAAGGTAATAAACTAAGTACTAATAGTGATAGTGATGGTCGTTATCATTCTAACTGGCTCAACATGATGTACCCTCGTTTACGTTTGGCTCGAAATTTATTGAAAGATGATGGAGTCATATTTATTAGTATTGATGATAATGAAGTAGAAAATTTAAGTAAAATTTCAAATGAGGTTTTTGGTGAAGAAAATTTCTTAACAAGATTTATTTGGAGAAGAAGAAAAACTCAAGCAAATCTAGCTAAACACATTGCGCCTGTCCACGATTATATTTTGGTCTATTCAAAAAATTCAAATAAATTAAAATTGAATAGAATTCCTTTTTCTGATGAATTTATAAAAAAATCATTTTCCAATCCTGATAATGATAAAAGAGGATTGTATCAAACAGGGCCTTTAGCTAGACCTGCTAATTCAAATAATAAGGAATATGAACTAGAGTTGCCGAATGGAAGAAAAGTTAAAGCAAAATGGTCTTGTTCGCAACAAACTTTCGATGAGTATGTAAAGGATAATAGACTTGTCATTCCTAGAAATGGAGAAGGAATGCCGAGGAAAAAGATTTTCCTATCTGAGTTAGAAGGATTATTACCTAATACTTGGTTGGATAATATTGCTTCTAATGACGATGCCGCTAAAGAAACTGCTGATATTTTCGGAACAAATGCTTATTTTTCTTACCCTAAACCTACTAAACTTATGGAGTTTTTGTTAAATTTTGGTTCATCAGCTGGTGATATTGTTTTAGATTTCTTTTCAGGTTCTGCCTCGCTTGGGCATGCGGTATATAACTTAGCAGATAAAAAAGAACCTAGAAAATATATTTTAGTTCAATTACCTGAAAAAATTGAGACTGCTAATCCTGCTTTTAAAGATGGATTTGAAACGATTTCAAGATTAGCGATTGAAAGGCTCAAAAGAGTATCAAAAAAAATAGGCAATAAGGAAGCTGACTTAGGTTATAAAGTATTTAAACTAGACACTTCGAATATTAAAGGTTGGGATGGTAAACCAGCAAATCTAGATGAAAGCCTTTTTGATGCCCAAGATAATATTAAAACAGACCGTACAGAACATGATGTATTGTATGAAATATTACTTAAATATGGTTTAGACCTCACCTTGCCTATTGAAGAAAAAGTAATTGAAAACAAGACAGTATTTAGTGTTGGATATGGAGCTTTATTTATTTGTTTAGCTGATACTATTACCAGTAAAGTAGCAGAAGGTATTGGTGCTTGGAAAGAAGAACTAAAACCAGAAGTTTGTAGAGTGGTGTTTAAAGACTCTGGCTTTACCGATGTTGAGAAAACCAATAGTGTACAAACACTTAAACGTTTTGGTATCACAGAAATAAAAAGCATCTAACGTCTATGAAGATTCAATTTGACAGTAGTTTAGACTACCAAAAAGATGCTATTAAAGCTATTACAGATGTATTTCAAGGTCAAGAAGTATGTGAGGCTAACTTTACGGTATACTCACCAGAATTTTTAGCTAAACAACAAAATATAGCTTTTAATGATATTGGTTACGGTAATCGTTTAACACTAACAGAAGGTAATATAGTTGAGAATGTTCAAAACATTCAACTTTCTAATGGTTTAAAACCTTCAGATAGAAGTGGTATCGATAGAAATCATCTAGATTTTACTATTGAAATGGAAACAGGTACAGGAAAAACCTATGTGTATCTACGTACTATTATGGAACTATACAGAAAATATGGTTTTTCAAAACACATTATTGTAGTGCCTTCTATTCCAATAAAAGAAGGTGTTTATAAATCACTTCAAATCACCCAAGAGCATTTTAAGCAATTATATGACAATATCAACTACAATTATTTTATATATGATAGTAGTAAACTAAATGAAGTTAGAGACTTTTCTACTAACGATGGTTTAGATATTATGGTCATTAATATCGATGCCTTTCGTAAAAGTTTCGAGAATCCAGATGATGCTAAAAAGAAAGCAAACATTATACACCGATATAATGATAAACTAGGTTATAAACCTTTAGACCTCATCAAAAACACCAATCCTGTCGTTTTTATTGATGAACCGCAAAGTACCATGAGTACACCTCTAGCTAAAAAAGCGGTACAAAGTTTAAATCCATTAGCCATATTACGTTATTCTGCTACACATAAGGAAAAAGTGAATTTAATGTATAAATTGGATGCTGTTGATGCTTATGATAAAAAGTTGGTGAAGCAAATTGAAGTGGGTTCTATCCAAACAGAAGGTATGAATAATCAAGCCTATATAGGTTTATTAGATGTACGTTCCAGAGGCGGTAATATTGATGCTCGTGTTGAGGTAGATGCTTTACAAGGTGGAAAGATTAAACGAGTAAAAAAATGGGTAAAACAAAATCAAGATTTAGAAGAACTTACTGGACGTATTGAATATGAAGGGTATATTATTAAAGATATCTATGTTCAAGATGGATATATAGATTTTACCAGTCGTGATGAAGAGTTAAAAGTTGGTCAAGCTATTGGTAGCGTTGATGATAAGCAAATTAAAACAGCTTTAATTAGTAAAACTATTGAGGCTCATCTAGATAAAGAACTTGTTCTTAATCTTCAAGGCATTAAGGTATTGAGCTTATTTTTTATTGATTCAGTTGGTAAATACCGTGTATACGATGAAGATGGAAATTCATCTTTAGGAGAATATGCCAAAATCTTTGAAAATGAATACCAGAGACTCATCAAGAAGACTAAATATGCTAGTCTTTTTGGAGAAATGAAAGATGTTGAGATAAATGCTTCAGAAGTGCATAATGGGTATTTCTCAATAGATAAGAAAAGTAAAGCCAGTAACAAAAAAGAAAAGTTTGAATATTTTAAAGATACTACTGGTAAAGTAAACGCTGATGAAGACACCTATAACCTCATCATGCGTGATAAGGAAAAATTATTGAGTTTTGATTCTAAGTTGAGGTTTATATTCTCACATTCGGCATTAAAAGAAGGATGGGATAATCCAAACGTTTTTCAGATATGTACATTAAAAGATGCTGGTAATTCAGATATAAGAAGACGGCAGGAAATTGGTCGTGGCTTACGTTTATGTGTAAATCAAGAAGGTGAACGCGTTTATGGTTTTGAGACTAATACGTTAACAGTAATGGCTACAGAATCTTATGTTGATTTTGTAGATAATCTTCAAAAAGAAATAGAAACTGATACAGGAATTCGATTTGGTATTTTAGAATCTCACAGTTTCAATAATGTTGTAATAAGTATTGATGGTGATGAAGTAAATTACTTAGGTCAAGAGAAATCAGAACAGTTATATGATTACCTCATCTTAAAAGGTTATATAGATACCAGAGGAAAAGTTCAAGATTTATTACGTGTTGCCATCAAAGAAGATAATGTTGAACTTCCTGAAGAGTTTACAGAAAGTGAACATATTGAAAAACAAATTTTAAGCAATCTAAAAGATGCTGCTGGAAAACTTCAAATTAAAAATCAAGATGATAAAAAGAGAGTTAAAGTAAACAGACGTATTCTTAATAGTCCTGAATTCAAAGAACTTTGGGAGCGTGTTAAATACAAAACAACATTTGCTGTAGACTTTGATTCAAGTAACCTTGTAAAAGAGTGTATAAGAGCTTTGGACGATAGATTAAAGATTACAAGAGGTAAGCTTCATTATACTAAAGTTAAGCTAGAAATGAACATTGGTGGACTTCAAGTTAATGAAGACCCAAAAACTTATTCTGAGAATGTTAAAGAAGAAGTTGATGTGTTACCAGACATTGTTGGATATCTTCAAAATGAAACACAATTAACACGAAGGTCTATTGTTAAGATTTTAACTGGTACAAATAAGCTTCCTTATTTTAAAATAAATCCTCAAAAATTCATTGAAGGTTGTATTGACATCATTAATGAACAAATGCGTTTACATATCATTGATGGTATTCAGTATAAAAAAATCGGAGATTCTGAGTATTACAGTCAAGAGCTATTCGAAAATGAAGAATTATTTGGGTATTTACAAAGTAATTTAAAGGAAAGCGAAAAATCACCTTATGACTATGTAGTTTATGATTCCACTATAGAATCTAAATTAGCAAACGACTTTGAAAATAGTGATAACATTTCTGTATATGCTAAACTTCCAAACTGGTTTAAAATAGATACACCATTAGGAACTTATAATCCTGATTGGGCTATCCTCTGGAAAGATGGTAATGATGAAAAACTATACTTTGTTGTAGAATCTAAAGGAACTACCTTATTGGGAGATTTAAGACCAAAAGAACAAGGGAAAATTGATTGTGGTAAAAAACACTTTAAAGCTTTAGATACTGAAATGATAGTAGCTGCTAATATGGAAGATGTAACGAATCAAGCTTTGATGAGGTAAAGTAGTTTAGTAATTTGAAAAAGAAAATTTATGAGTACGAATGCAAGTTTAAACAGGTCAAGAAAATTTTCAATATTGTAAATGAGAATAAATCACCGTTTCCTCATTTCGTTTTGATATCTGATAAATTGCATTCTTTCTCTGATTTTAAAGATATACCAGATGAATTATACTATCAGATTATTAAAGAAGGTAAACCGGAAAAAACACTTGTTTCTAAATACATCTAATATTCAAAGTATTGAAGCTCGTTTAAAAATTTATCTTAAAGATAATTTAAAATATCATTTTGGAGTTGTTGTCGAATTAAAAGGAAATTGTAATTCTCAAATAATGTTAAAATATTAATTTAAATAATTAGCTAGAAACCTTCAAAAACTCCTAAACCAAACAAGGCAAAATCGTATTTTACAGGGTCATTTGGGTCAAGATTCCTTAAAGCTGTATCTAATTCTGATAGAGCTTTACCGTCATTCTGTTTTCTTTTTAATAACCCCAACTTTCTAGCTACATTTCCTGAGTGTACATCTAAAGGACATGATAATGTTGATGGAGAAATGGATTTCCAAATTCCTAAATCTACACCAGCATTATCATTACGACAATTCCATCTAAGCCACATATTTAAACGTTTAGCAGCTGAACCTCTTAAAGGGTCGCTTATATGTTTAGTTGTTCTTTGTGGATGCTCAAGCTCGAAGAATATTTTTTTAAACTCAGATATAGCATATTGAGTAGAATTATTGATTACATTTTTTGAAATAATATGTTCTAGACCATTGTGATTAGAATATATATTCCTCAAGCTTTTCATAAAATAGCTCAAATCAGTACTATTGAACGTTCTATGTACGAACCCATCAAACTTTTCAAGGTTATCATCTGTATGATTCATAATGAAATCGTATGGTGAATTTCCCACCAATTCCATCATTCTATTAGCATTATTTATGATGCTTTTTCTATTACCCCAAGCAATAGTAGCAGCAAGAAAACCAGATATTTCCATATCTTCCTTTAGATTATACCGATGAGGTATTTGAAGTGGGTCGGAGTCTATAAAATCTAATTTATTGTATTTTTCTACTTTACTATCTAAGAATTCTTTAAGTTCGTTTTTTTGAAGTTTCATCATACTTACAAAGGTAAAGTTTAAATAATGTTATTTACTACCTTTTATACATTGAATAATATGTTTTTACGCTGGATGGTTCGAGACGATGATGCAGGTGTTGATTTTGGCATTTGGAAAAGTCTCTCTCCCTCTAAATTGTCGTGTCCTCTAGATGTACATTCTGGAAACGTAGCTAGAAAACTGGGATTATTAAAGCGTAAGCAAAATGATGCAAAAGCCCTATTAGAATTAGATACAGCCCTAAGAAAATTAGATGCCAATGATCCAGTTAAATACGATTTTGCTCTTTTCGGATTGGGTGTTTTTGAAGGGTTTTAACATTTGTTTTTCTTATCTTTAAATAATGAAGTGGTTTAAACTCTTTCAATTGGCTAAAAAATGATGCTTTTTTGCCCTTTTTTCGACTTTTTTCCCTCCGTAGCTATGCTATGCAACTCAAAAAAGGCTTTAAAAGAACAAAAAATCATTAATTTTCGCTTTAATCCAAAAAGTTTAAACCACTTCAATCAAATATTTAATACAATTTCAATGAAAAATTATTTACTTTTTCTATTTTCAATGTCTTCGCTAATAGCTTTATCACAAAGCAGAAAAATTCCAACAGACACAACTGTAGTAACGACTCATAACACAACAATTAAAGGAATTAATTTTTCATACACAGCAACTACAGGTACGCAACCTGTTTGGAATAAAAAAGATGAACCTATAGCCACGCTTTATTACACCTATTATGAACGTACAAATATTAAAAACAGAGCAAATAGACCATTAGTTATATCTTTTAATGGTGGTCCTGGGTCTGCATCTGTATGGATGCATATTGCTTATACAGGCCCCAAAGTATTAAATATTGATGATGAAGGTTACCCTATACAACCTTATGGTGTAAAAAACAACCCTAATTCTATTTTAGATGTTGCAGATATCGTATATGTAAACCCTGTTAACACAGGGTATTCAAGAATGATTGAAAACAAAAAAGGGGAGCTCCCAAAAAGAGAGACTTTTTTCGGCATTAATGCCGATATAAAATATTTAGCAGAATGGATAAATACATTTGTTACTAGAAAAAATCGTTGGGAGTCGCCTAAGTATATTATTGGAGAAAGTTATGGTGGTACTCGTGTTATGGGCTTAGCAAATGAATTACAAAGCAAACAATGGATGTATTTAAACGGTGTTATTTTAGTATCTCCTGCAGATTATAAGCTTTATGCCACATCGCAACCTGTATATTCTGCTTTAAACTTACCCTATTTTACTGCGGCAGCATGGTATCAAAAAGTACTACCTCCTACTTTGCAACAAAAAGATTTATTAGATATTTTACCAGAATCTGAAACTTATGCTATTCAAACTTTAATGCCGGCATTAGCCAAAGGTGGTTTTATTTCTGAAAATGAAAAACTAGAAGTTGCTAAAAAAATGGCTTACTATTCTGGTTTGAGTGAAACTGCTATTTTGCAAAATAACTTAGATATCCCAACTAGCTTTTTTTGGAAAGAATTGCTGAGAAATAAAACAGGACAGACTATTGGCCGATTAGATTCTAGGTATTTAGGAATTGATAAAACTGAAACTGGTGATAGCCCCGATTATAGCCCCGAATTAACATCATGGTTACATTCGTTTACACCTGCAATAAACTACTACATAAAAGAGCATCTTAATTTCAAAACAGATGTTAAATATAATATGTTTGGAGATGTACACCCTTGGGATAGAAGAAATAATAACACCAGAGAGGACTTACGAAAAGCTATGGCCCAAAACCCTTATTTAAAAGTGTTAGTCCAATCAGGGTATTACGATGGAGCCACTACATATTTTGGTGCTAAATATACCATGTGGCAAGTAGACCCAAGTGGTAAGATGAAAGACCGTTTCTCTTTTAAAGGTTACAGAAGTGGGCATATGATGTACTTACGCCATGAGGACTTAATTTCTGCTAATGATGATTTACGAGCTTTTATAAAGAGTTCATTATCTAAAGGAAAATCGGCTAAGTATTAATCTTATACTTTATTCTTTTTAAGAAAAAACAAATAAAAAACGATTGACAAACAGTATGTTCGCCAATCGTTTTTATAAAATATATTAAAAAGTATTATCCTTTTAACCAAGCCTCGCGTAATGCTTTTTGAGCATCAGTAACATCTGCTTTTTCAATAATGGTTTTGCCAGCAACATAACCTTGCGTAGTCGTTGTTTTTATAACTATTTCTTCGCCACTTCTTTCTAATGTTAGTTCAATATCTTTTCCTGGTTTCCACATAAAAACCTTTTGTAAAACATCATTGGCATTTTGCAATGTTAGAGCTTCACCCCCAACAGACTTTATAACATCGTTTGCTTGTATACCTTGTTCTTCCCAAAAACTGTTCTTTAATGCCATATCTGTAAAAAATATAGTGCCTTTTTGTGGGTCTGCACTTACAATAGGAATACCGTCCATTAATATATAATTAGCTTCTACCCTACCTTCTCCAATTTCTAAACCAACTTTCTCGAAAAATACATTATAATCTATTGGTATATCTCCAATAACATGAGTATCGAAAAACTCACGTAATGAAGGGTACGTCATAGCTACAATTTCATCTATAAGTTTATCATCTTCAAACGGTTTATTTTTTCCATATTTATTTGATAACTCTTTCATTAAAGATAAAATACCTCTATTACCATTGCTTTCTTCACGCATTAAAATATCAATACACATACCTATTAATGCGCCTTTTTGATACACATTTAAATACTCATCCTTATAAGGAGCTTTTAAAACATTTTCACTCATTATAGTAAAACTCATAGCATCATTCATTTGTTTAGATTGCTGAATTTTACTCATAATTTTATTGTAAAAATCGGCTTCTTTAACAAGTCCTTGATCTACTTGGAATAACGTTGCAAAATACTCGGTTACACCTTCATACATCCATAAATGCTTAGAGAAAGTGGGATTATTATAATCAAAATAATGAACATCTTCAGAATGTACACTTAAAGGAGTTACTATATGAAAAAACTCATGAGACACAACATCTGTCATACTTTCTGCCAAAGCATCCTCAGGCATAGATTCCGGCAATACCACTACAGTTGATGTATGATGCTCTAAAGCACCATAACCTTTTGGAGAATCTTCATCGCCTTCAGATAAATACAAATAAATATCATAACGCGGTGTTGTATTGATGTCTCCCAAATACGTTTTTTGGGCTTGCATCATTTTAAATACCGTCTCTTTTAAAGATTTAGCAGAATGAATTTTATTAGGCGAATAAACGCTTAATACAATTTTAATATCGCCTACCTTAAATTCTTCAACATCTAAATTACCATACATCATAGGGTTATCGGTAATATCAAAATATCTTGTAGCAAAATAACTTGTTGTTATATTTTTTCCATCTTCGCTAGTCTTAGAACCTACATTTTGTAATGCAGAAGTACGTTTAAAATCTGTAGAAGCTGTTACATCTAACTTATACTGATTGTTTTTTAAAGAATCAAAGTAGCCAATAAATCCATGTAAATTTAACACATAATTATCGGGTTCGATATTCGTTCCAGAAGGTGAAAAAGGGGTGTCCTTTCCTATACCACCTTCAACTTCTGTATCATAAGTATCATTAACCCAATAAGTAATTTTATCCAATTGCTTTGCATTACTAATAGACCAAGTGTTAGTATCTACTTTATTTACTGGCAAGTCATTCCCCTGATAATCAATAGCTTTAAAATCATCAATATACTTACCAAAATCACTTACCGAATAGGTTCCTTGTATTACTTTTGGTAAACGGTATGTTACAGTTTCCACAGTAAAACGTCCCGGATCGATAGTTACCGGTGCTTTATCATTATCAATACCTGCTAAGTTTATCGATGTTGTTATTGGCAAACTTGTTGCTAAATCATTTTTTGTATTCTTTGTAGAACTACAACTTGCTAGTAAAATGCTTGCTAATAACGCAGCAAATGTCTTAGTATTCATTTAATTAATTTTAGTTTTTTTATAGACGCACAAAATACTACTATGTTACGGGCTCTTTTCTTAAGGTTATGTTAAAAAGATAAATTATATTCGCCCAATGCAAACCCCTTTAGTTAGTATACTCATACCTTTTAAGAATACAGAAGCCTTTATAAAAGCCTGTTTGGTTTCTGTATTAAATCAAACATATACGCATTGGGAATTGCTTATAGTTGATGATGCTTCTTCTGATTCTAGTTTTAATATCGTTAAAGAATTTGCTGAAAATGATGATAGAATCACTCTTTTAAAGAACTCCGGGTCGGGGATTATTGATGCTTTACGATTCGCTTTTAAACATAGCAAAGGGGCATTTATTACACGAATGGATAGTGACGATATCATGCATTCCAACAAATTGGAAGTGTTAGTAACCAATTTATTAAAACACGGAAAGCAACATATAGCTGTCGGTTTAGTAAACTATTTTTCTGAAGATGGCATTAAAGAAGGTTATAAAAACTATGAGATTTGGTTAAATAACTTAACCAAAACAGGACGCAATTATTCTGAAATTTATAAAGAATGTGTGATTCCGTCGCCTTGTTGGATGGCTCACAGAAACGACTTAATAGCCTGTGATGCTTTTAACCCCAATAGATACCCCGAAGATTACGATTTAGCGTTTAGATTTTATAAACACCAATATAAATGTATTCCTTGTGATACCGTTATTCATGATTGGAGAGATTATAGTTCGCGAACTTCAAGAACTCATGAACATTATGCCGAGAATCATTTTATAGATATAAAACTACGTTACTTTTTAGAGTTAGATTATAATCCAGACAAATCACTTGTTATTTGGGGGGCCGGAAACAAAGGGAAAACGGTTGCCAAAACACTTATTAAAAAGGCTGTCCCTTTTCAGTGGATTTGCGATAACCCCAATAAAATTGGAAGAGATATTTACGGTAGTGTATTAAAACCTTTTAGTGCCTTAAAAAACATTAAGAATCCTCAAAGTATTATTACGGTTGCTAATAAAGAAGCACAAACAGAGATTAGAGATTATATGAATACACTAAACTTGAAGAATGTTTGCGATTATGTTTTCTTCTGTTAAGAGCAATAAAATCAACTAACAGGCAAAAATGTCGTGAAAATGTCGCAAATAAACCGTTATCAAAAGATAGGTTTCATAAGTAATTTTGGCAATAATTAAACTAAATTAATTATGAACGAAATAGGAATAAAAATTAGAGAAGTTAGAAAAATAAAAGGGTTATCTCAAGAAGAATTAGCAGATATTGCAAAAGTAAATTTGAGAACGATACAACGAATAGAGAATAATAAAAATGAACCTAGAGGAAAAACACTTCATTTAATTTGTCAAGCTTTAGATTTAAATGCAGAGGATATTTTAGATTACGGAAAACAAAGCGATAAAAATTATTTAATTTATTTTCATTTATCTGTTTTATCATTTTTAATTATTCCTACTGGAAATATAATTATTCCCTTTATTTTATGGATGACTAAAAAAGATAAAATTATTGGATTAAAAAACACTGGAGCCAATCTCTTAAATTTTCAAATTATTTGGACGTTAATTACTTATTCTATAATAATTTTTGGTGGGTTTCTTAAAATTATACATTTTGAAATTGGTCCAGGGAATTTTATACTTTCATTCTATGCACTTATTATCCTTTGTCCTATAAATATTATTTTGCCAATAATTTTTGCTATTAAAATTAGAAGAGGGAAAATAAAAGCTTTTTATCCAAACATTATTAAATTAATAAAATAATAATTTCTTAATAGAAGAACCTTATTTTTCATTCTATTCAATACTTTGAAAATGAAAAAAAATATGTAGCTTTGACAAATCTAAAATGAATGCAGTTTAAACACCCAGAACTTCTTTACGCTTTATTTTTACTGCTTATTCCTATAATTGTTCACTTATTTCAATTACGAAAATTTCAAAAAGTGGCTTTTACTAATGTGGCCTTTTTAAAAGAAGCAACATTACAAACCCGTAAAAGCTCTCAAATAAAAAAGTGGCTAATTCTCTGTACAAGATTATTACTTCTTGCAGCTATTGTTTTTGCATTCGCACAGCCCTTTACGTCTAAATCTGATGCCTTTAAAACTAAAAAAGAAACAGTTATTTATTTAGATAATTCATTTAGTTTACAAGCAAAAGGAAATCAAGGGGCTCTTTTAAAACGTGCCATTCAGGATATTATTAGTAACGTATCTGAAAGTGAAAACATCTCGTTGCTTACTAATGATAACACTTACAAAAACACGACCATAAAAGCTATTAAAAACGATTTACTGCAATTAGGGTACTCATCTAATAAATTAACATCACAAGCTGCTCTATTAAAAAGTAACACGATTTTTAGCAAACAAAAAAACACGTTAAGACATCTGGTTTTTATTTCCGATTTCCAACAAGATGCAGCTAATTTCAATCCAAAAGTAGATTCGCTAACGAATCTTCATTTGGTAAAGTTACAGCCTATAAGTACTAGTAACGTCACTATTGATAGTGTTTATATTTCTAAAAAAACCGCAACCGCTATAGAGTTAAAAGTACTTTTAAAGAACAGCGGAAGTGCTATTGAAAGTCTACCTGTTTCACTATTTAGCAATGATAATTTAATTGCTAAAACTTCGGTAGCTATTGAAGGTGATGCTGAAACCATATTTTCACTTCCCGTTAATGAAGTTATTAATGGAAAAATTATAATTGACGATTCTAATTTACAATTTGACAATAGTTTATTTTTCAATATTAACAATGGCACAAAGGCTAATGTACTTTCTATAAATGCCGTAAATGATTCCTTTTTAAAACGTATTTATACCGAAAATGAATTCAATTATACTGCCACTATAGAAAATCAATTAAACTATAATATTATTGATCAACAGCATCTCATTATTTTAAATGAGTTACAGACCATTCCAAATGCCTTAGTGTCTGCTTTAAAACAATTTACTAAACAAAGCGGCATACTCATTATAATTCCTTCAAAAAACATAAATAAACAATCTTACAATCAATTATTAGCAAATCATAGTTCTAATTTTAACAACCTACTCTTAACCGAAAAACGTATTACAACCATTAATTATGCGCATCCTTTGTATAACAATGATGTGTTTGAAAAACAAGTGAGTAATTTTCAATACCCTAAAGTGACAAGTTTTTATGGTGTTTCGTCTAACGGCACTAATGTCTTACAATTTGAAGATGGCAAACCATTTTTATATCAAAACAAGAATGTCTATATATTTACTGCCGCTTTAAACAATGAGAATTCAAATTTTATAAATTCGCCATTAATTGTACCGACACTTTATAACATAGGAAAGCACAGTCTAAAAACACCAAACTTATATTATACTATTGGACAGGAAAACACATTTGATGTTGATACACAATTACAACAAGATGACATTTTATCGTTAGTTAATAATGGTATTAATATAATTCCCAGACAGCAATACTTTAACAATAAAGTAGTTGTAAGCACTTCTAAAGATCCATCGATAGCTAATACTTATACAATAAAGAATAAAAACGAAAACATTAAGAACATTAGCTATAATTATAATAGGGATGAAAGCAATTTAACTTACAGGAACCTTTCTCCTTCAAAAAATATAACAGTTAGCGATTCAATTATCGAAATTTTTAACACTTTAAAAAGTGATACAAAAATTAACGCCTTATGGAAATGGTTTGTTATTTTTGCACTAGCATTATTGATTATTGAAATGGGCATCTTAAAATACTTTAAATGAACATACTTATAAAATCTGCTACCATAATAGATTCAAAAAGCGAGTTCCATAACAAAACTCAAGATTTATTAATTGAAAATGGTAAGATTTCAAAGATTGCCACTAAGATTAAAAACACCAATAATTATCAAGAGGTTAAGTTAGACAATCTACATATTTCGCAAGGTTGGTTTGATAGTAGTGTATGTTTTGGTGAGCCTGGGTTTGAAGAACGCGAAACCATAAAAAATGGGCTTAAAACCGCGGCATCTGCAGGTTTTACCGCTGCTGCTTTAAATGCCAACACATACCCTGTTTTAGATTCTAATTCTGATATTACTTTTGTTAACACAAAATCGCATAATAACGCTGTATCGCTATTACCTATCGGGTCATTAACACTAGGTGGTAAAGGTGAAGATTTGGCAGAACTTTATGATATGCACTCGGCAGGGGCTGTTGCATTTTACGATTACAAAAAACCGATTTCTAATCCTAACCTTATGAAAATTGCCTTGCAATATGCGAGTAATTTTGATGGATTGGTCTGTTCGTTTCCACAAGAAAGTAAAATTTCCGGGCATGGTGTTATGAATGAAAATATAACTAGTACCTCACTAGGCTTAAAAGGTAATCCTGCTTTGGCAGAAGAATTACAGGTAGCTCGCGATTTATTTTTATTAGAATATACAGGTGGAAAATTGCATATTCCTACTATTTCTACAGCGACTTCTGTAGCACTTATAAGAGAAGCCAAAAAGAAAAAACTAGACGTTACTTGTAGCGCTGCTATACATAATTTATATTTTACAGATACCGTATTAAAAGATTTTAATACACACTTTAAGGTACTACCACCACTTCGTACTCAAGAAGATGTAGATGCTTTAATTGAAGGTATTAAAGATAGTACTATAGACATGGTAACGAGTGATCATAATCCTATAGATATTGAACAAAAGAAGATAGAATTTGATCATGCCGAATATGGAACCATAGGGCTGGAAAGTGCCTTCGGGGCTTTACAAGCTATTTTTTCGACTAAGAAAACCATAGATATTTTAACTAAAGGAAAAACACGATTTGCTCTAGAACAAGCACCTATTAATATTGGTAATAAAGCGAACATAACACTTTTTAATCCAGATACTAAATATTCCTTTTCTCAAAATAACATCGTTTCAAAATCAAAGAATGCCATTTTCGAGGGAGAGGCTTTAAAAGGAACCGTTTATGGGATCATCTCGAATAACAAAGTTTCATTAAACAAATAAAAATGACTGAGCAAGATATTGAAGTAGGAAGAAATAATGCTATAATTAGTTATCTAACTATATTTGGCACCATAATCGCCTTTTATTTAAATAATGAAAACAAAAGTGAATTTTCTAGTTTTCATATACGGCAAGCATTAGGTTTATGGCTCACATTTTTTGCTCTTGGTTATATTATTGGAAGCTTTGACAGTTGGGCTATCTCCTCTGGTTTTTATATGTTTTTTGCTGTACTTTTTATATATGGTTTTGGAAGTGCATTAGGAAGAAAAGCACAAACAGTTCCTCTTGTTGGAAACTTCTATCAAAAAATATTTGCAAATCTTGGTAAATAAATGATTAACAATACACTCTCATTACATCACATAGTTCGCGAATCTACATTAACAGAAAATGCACCGCTATTAATTATGATGCATGGTTACGGTAGTGATGAAAACGATCTGTTTTCATTTGCCAACGAATTACCTGAAGAATTTTTTATTATTTCGGTAAGAGCGCCTTATACCATGCAACCTTTTGGAAATGCCTGGTATGCTATTAATTTTGATGCAGAAAAGGGTAAATGGAACGATAATGAACAAGCTATAGAATCTCGCGATTTAATTTCAAAGTTTATTGACGAAGCTATAGATTCTTACCCTGTAGATAAAAATAATGTATCGCTTTTAGGATTTAGCCAAGGGAGTATTTTAAGCTATGCCATCGCTTTAACTTATCCAGAGAAAATTAAAAACATAGTCGCTTTGAGTGGTTATATTAGCAAGGATATTCTTCCCGAAGATACTACTAAAGACTACTCGCATTTAAACTTTTATTGTTCTCATGGAAATGTAGATCAGGTGATTCCTGTTGATTGGGCACGACAAACTGCACCGTATTTAAGTAGCCTCAATATAAAACATCAATATTCGGAATTTCCTGTGGGTCATGGTGTGGCTCCGCAAAATTTTTATGAGTTTAAAAATTGGCTAATAAACAACTTATAATATTTTTCGTACCTTTTTAGTCTTAAAAAGACTTAAATGAAACGATTACCAACTTATATTATTAGCCTACTTCTACTTATAAGTAATAAGGCTATCTCTCAAAACATTAATGATTTAAAAGACATTAATTCTCAAATTTGGAGCAATTTCTCCAAAGCTTTCGAAACTGTAGATTATCAATTATTTGAAAGTTTACATAGTAACGACTTAGTGAGAGTTAACGGTGGTGACTACAAATCTATTAGAAATAAAGAAGCTTATTTAGAAGGTTATAAGGAACGTTGGAAAAACAGTTCTTTAAAACAAACTATTTCTTTTAGGTTTTTTGAACGGATTTATAAAGATGGCCTAGCGTCTGAGCGTGGTATTTATAAATTTACCATAAATCCAGGTGAAAAAAACCAAAAATCATATTACGGTAAATTCCATGTTATCTTAAGAAAGGAAGAAGGACATTGGAAAATACTAGTCGATTATGACTCAATAGAAAATGAATCTATTAATGAAGCATCATACAATAATTGCTTTGCTTTGAATGACTTTGAAAACATTAAGTAAGCACAAGGTTTCAGATGATTAACGCTGGTTTTAAAATAGTATTAAGATGATATCATACCACATTAAGTATGATGTAATTGTATACAAAACTCAAAACACCTTATAAAAATTCGGCGCTAATAAAATAATGCTTTTATAATTCTTAATACGTTGCAATGAATAGGTCTGCAAGGTTTATTTTTCTACAGTATATTTAGAAATAATACTGGAAAACATCTATATATTAAGAATTGATTACGAGCCTAAACCCTTCTCCGTGTATATTTAGTATTTCTACTTTTTCATCAAGTTTTAAATACTTACGTAACTTGGCTATATACACATCCATACTACGAGATGTAAAATAATTATCATCGCGCCATATTTTGGTTAATGCTAATTCTCGTGGCATTAAATCGTTTTCATGCAATGCCAATAAACGCAATAATTCATTTTCTTTAGGCGATAATTTCACAGGTTCTCCACCGTTAAAACGTAGGAAACGTAATTTTGAATTTAAATCAAAACCACCTATTTTAAATTCAAATTGTTTACTATCAGAAATAGTTTCTGTGGCTTTACGCTGTATGATAGCTTTAATTTTCATTAACAATACTTCGCTATCAAAAGGCTTGTTTAAATAATCGTCTGCACCAACTTTATAGCCTCTTAAAACATCTTCTTTCATTGTTTTAGCAGTTAGAAAAACAATAGGTACATCTGTGTTTTTTTCTCTAATTTCTTTAGCTAGTGTAAATCCATCTTTATAAGGCATCATAACATCCAGAATACATAAATCAAAATCATCTTTCTTGAATTTCTCGAACCCTTCCATGCCATTTTTAGCATGAATCACTTCATAATCATTCATTATTAAATAATCCTTAAGAACGGTTCCGAAATTAGGATCGTCTTCTACTAATAAAATTTTCTTTTTTTGCTCTTCCATAATTTATGATATTAGTGGAAGCTTTATAGTGAATATGCTTCCTTTATCTTTTTCACTTTCTACAGATACATGTCCTTGATGATCTTCAACGATGCGTTTAACGTAAGCTAAACCTAAACCGTGACCTTTAACGTTATGAATATTTCCTGTGTGTTCTCTATAAAATTTTTCAAACACTTTTTTAGAGGCTGCTTTACTCATACCACTGCCATGATCTTTTACTTTTAATAAAATATTTGTACCAATATTTTCAGTATATATTTCTATTTCTGGTGCGTTTGGAGAATACTTTATAGCATTATCCAACATATTAACAATAACATTAGTAAAATGGGTTTCATTAGCTAAAATCGAAGACCTATCTGCTTCAAAAAATGTTTTAATGTAACCTTGCCTGTCTTCAACTATTAGTTTTACATGTGCAATAGCATCTTCAACCAAATCGTGCAACTTAACTCTATCTTTACTAATATTAAGTTCGTTTTTTTCTAATTTAGATATTCTCAATACATTTTCAACTTGAGCATGCATACGTTTATTCTCTTCTTTTATCATAGTGAGGTAACGTATTACCCTATCTTTGTCATCTATAACTTTTGGGTTTTTAATAGCATCTAAAGCCAAATTTATAGTTGCTATTGGTGTTTTAAACTCATGCGTCATATTATTAATAAAGTCAGTCTTTATTTCAGATATTTTTCGCTGTTTTAAAAGTTGATACAAAGCACTTGAATATGCTATGATTATTATAGATGTGAAAATTACCGATAATAATATCATACCTATTATGGATGATAATATATACCCTCCATCATCAGGAAAATTAACCAAAAGCTTATAAAGGCTTTGATTGTTTTCATCATAAAAAATAGGCACACTATAAGTAGAAGCATCGTTCTCAAAACTATTGCTACGCACTTTAGTTGCTAAATCACCATCATAAATAGCAAATTCAAAGTCTATATTGATATCATCTTTTCTAAGTCTATCAGACAATAAATCTCGAATTTCTTTCTCGGAAACCCTTTTATGTATAGGAGTTCTTTTATAAATTTCTTTAAAACTCTTTTCAAAACTTAACCGTTGTGCTTCATCCATACTCCCACTCCTAATAATCTTAGTAATAGGGCTTTGTAGGATATCTTTTTCAGATAAATCAATATTGCTGTAAATCTCAGTACTAGACTTACCTGTTATACTTTTAAAATCTATACTATCAATATCTAAACCAATGTCAAGGAGCGACGAAGAAAATTTAAAATTTTCTTCAATAATATTATTACTATAAACAAGCATTTCGTTTGTGCTGTTATTCTTCTGATAAATTAACAACTGAGAAACCGCTTCTTCATCAACTTTTTTATCTTTATCTAAGCTTAAATATTTCGAGAAATATTTTTCCGATTCATTATTTTCTATAGTGTTAGAAGCATAACTAAGTGCGCCTTTAACAATAAACTTAAATCGTTCTTTTTCGTTTTCAACAGAATTATTTATATAATAAGCTTGAATAGATATAATACCAATAAGTGATAAACTCATTAGTATTATTAATAGGATGAATATTTTTTTGTTCACTATTCAAAATTAACATTTTAACATTTATGACACTTCCCTTTTAACCTTACATTAACAAAAATGATAAAAAGGCTTTTTTCTTAAATTATTTTAAGAAGATCTTTATGAATATTGATTACTTGATTTTTAGTAACCTCAAGGTCGATATTATCAATTACATAATCCGAATACTTGATTTTTTCTTCATCTGTCCATTGGTTTTTCATAATGGCTTGAATCTTATCTTTAGTTGTATTATCACGATTTAAAAGACGCTTTATCCGTAAGTCTTTTGGGGCAGTAACCGTAATAACATAATCACATGCTTTATGACCACCATTTTCAAATAAAATAGCCACTTCTTTTATAACATAAGGAGCGTCTTGTTTTAACACCCATTTTTCAAAATGTTTCGCTACTCTAGGGTGGACAATCTCATTCATTTTTTGTAAATACCCCTTATCGTTAAATATAACATCTGCTATAAAACGCTTGTTTAATTTGTTATCAACATAGGCTTTATCTCCAAATAATTGAATAAGCTTTCTCTTAATAATTTTAGACTTATGCATAAGGTTTTTTGCTTCAACATCTGCTATATAAACGGGTATTCCAAGTTCCTCAAACTGTTTGGCTACTGTTGTTTTTCCGCTTCCTATACCTCCTGTAAGTCCTACAATAATCATTTTGTAATTATAAATTCTATACGCTGCTGACTAATTTTAACATTTTTAGCAGTCTTAGGGTATTTTTCTAATTCCGGAACTAAAAGTGATTGATTACCCTTAGTTTTATTATAATCGCAAACGACTTTAAAATCTTTATTTGTGACCGAATTAAAATGGCTTAAACTAATATAATAAGAAACATTTACTTCTTTTGGAAAATGCTTTATCTTTATACCTTTAGGAACATTAATAATATTTACTGGTATTTTTAGTGTGCCTTCTGTAAACTTTTCTACATCTGCCTTTATAACCACACTATTAGTAGAAAATTTTAAATCGGAAGTATTTTCGGGAAACTTTAGCTTAGTCGTTTCTGTTAAATTTAGCTTTACATCATTAAAAGTAATATCTTCTGTTTCTATATGATTAATTTTAGACACTAGTACATTTGGACCTATAACCATAATTGAATCGGGTTCTGAAACCAGTTTATCTGAGATATCGTAACCGGGACTAAAATTGATAGTGGCATTTAATTTAACCGGGATTTTTTTAACCAAGTTTACATCATATCTAAAAGTTAATTTGTCTGGAAACATATTAAGTAATTCTACTTGTTCATCAAACTGTGTATTTTTCAGATAAGCTTTAGATTTATTCCATAAAAAAACATCTTTTTTTTTGTCGACATCGTGACTAAAATCTATCTTAATTTTTGGTTTAGAAATATAATACTTGAGCCATTTAAAACCATGTGTTTTTAAAGTGATATTTAGCGTCACAGAATCATTTAAAATAACATTCTCTTCAGGTAAATTTACCTTTTCAATACCAAAAGCCATCGTATTTGTATACTCTTTTGATAACTTAGAAAATATCAAAATAATAAAAGCAAACAACAAAAACAGAATAAACACATTTATCCTTTTGTTTTTTATTGATGCTAATATTTTAGATTTTAACTTTTTTATCATTTCGATTTAAAAAATAACTCAGGAAAATAAGCTTCCGGCTTTTTATTACGTATTGAGACTGCAAACGTTGACTTTAAAAACCCATAACCATATCCGAAAAACTGAATAATAATGGCAACTACAGAAAGTATTGAAACCCAAAAACTTTTTGTATTTATTAAAGCTAATACTAATGCTACGAAAAAATACGACATATAGACTACCAAACCCAAATTAAAATTTAAAAAAGCGAGTCCTAATGACATTATAAATCCTAAACAAAAAATGGTAGGAAACCAATAGGTTATTTTTTTTGTAGATGGATGCCAATTATTAAGAATAGGACGTACCAGTCCAAATTTATGTACTTGTTTATAAAACTTACGCCATGAAATACGACGTTTATGATATACAAAAGCTTCCGGTATCAACTTAGTTTTATAGCCTAAATCCCAAAGTCTGATAGATAAGTCGGGGTCTTCTCCCGGATGAATCCTTCCAAACCCTTTTGAAGCTATAAAAGCTTCTTTTGAAAGCCCCATATTAAAGCTTCGTGGTTGAAACGTATCTACACTATTTTTATTTCCTCTAATACCTCCAGTAGTAATAAATGAGGTCATTGAAAAGTTTATGGCTTTTTGAAGGCTTGTAAACGAATCGTGTGCAGCATCTGGCCCTCCAAAACAATCTACATATTTATTTTTTAAGCTTTTTACGACTTCTTTAATATAGTTTTTTGGTAAAATACAATCGGAATCTAAAATGATAAAATAGTTTCCTTTGGCATGTTTCATACCAAAATTTCTTGAATCCCCCGGCCCTGAGTTTTCTTTAAAAAAATAAGATATATCTAGTTTCTCCTTATAAGTATCAACGACCTCTTTAGACGATATAGTTGAGCCGTCTTCTACAATAACTATTTCAAAGGGTATATTACCCTGTAATAGTTCAAAACTCTGTAATAGTTCTTGTATTTCGTCCGGACGATTATAAACAGGAATAATAAAAGAAAACTGTAATTGCATAAAACAAATGTAACAAAAAAGCCACCGTTTGGGGACATCTTTAAAAAAGACACGAATTACACAAATTTATACGAATCTACTAATAAGACCTGCCAGGTTTTTAAAACCTGGCAGGTCTTATCTATTCTTAAAATTAATGTTTTTGTATACTTAATCTTCTTTCATAAAGGTTTCCATAACAGCATCACTAACCCCCATATTACTAAAACCTCCATCGTGGAATAGGTTTTGAAGTGAGACACGTTTGGTTAAATCACTAAACAATGAAACCGTATAATTAGCACAATCTAATGCTGTTGCATTACCTAAAGGTGACATTTTATTAGCATAAGCTATAAAACCGTCAAAACCTTTAACACCACTCCCTGCTGTTGTTGGTGTTGGTGATTGAGAAATGGTATTTACTCGTACCTTTTTATCACGTCCGAAGAAATACCCGAAACTACGAGCAATACTTTCTAAATACGCTTTATTATCGGCCATATCGTTATAATCTGGAAAAACACGTTGGGCTGCCATATAAGTTAACGCTACAATACTTCCCCATTCATTCATGGCATCTGCTTTGTATAATGTTTGCATAACTTTGTGAAAAGACATGGCAGAAACATCTGTTCCTTTTTGAGTCCATGCATAATTCTGATCTGTATAATGTTTTCCTTTTCTAACATTAATAGACATTCCTATTGAATGCAAAACAAAATCTATTTTACCACCTAGAATCTCCATTGATTTTTCAACTAGATTTTGTAAATCTTCTTCAGAAGTTGCATCTGCAGGAATAATTTGAGAACCTGTTTTTTCAGCTAATTCATTTATTTGCCCCATACGCATAGCTACTGGTGCATTTGTTAATACAAATGTTCCACCTTCTTCATGCACTCGTTCTGCTGTTTTCCATGCAATTGAATTAGAATCTAATGCTCCAAAAATGATTCCTTTTTTTCCTTTCAATAAATTATACATACTTTTTTGTTTATGCCCCTTTGTCCTCCGGACATTTCCCCATGGAGGAAAATCGGGTAATTGTTCTCTTTATTAATTTTAAAGCCCAAAAGTACTAAACTTTAAACTTTAATTTTTTTAAACTTTAAACTTTTTTTAATTCAATAATTCTTTTGCATGTGCAATAGCAGATGAAGACATCTCTATACCTCCTAACATTTGTGCTATTTCTACAATTCGTTCATCATGATTGAGCTTTACAAGATTGGTTTGTGTCATATTATTTACATCGTCTTTATAAACCTTAAAATGCGAATGTCCTTTCGCTGCAATTTGCGGTAAATGTGTAATAGAAAACACTTGCATTGTTTTACTCATCTGTAACATAATATCTCCCATTTTGTTTGATATTTCTCCAGAAACTCCAGTATCAATTTCGTCAAACATAATGGTAGGTAATTTTATATATTTTGATAAAATTGATTTTATTGCCAACATAATTCTAGATAACTCACCACCCGAAGCTGCTTTTTTAAGCTCGTTAAAGTTCCCTCCTTTATTTGCCGAAAACAAAAATGATAAGACATCTTTTCCGTTAGCAAAAAAAGAATCGCTATAAATTGTTTCTATTTTAAATTGTGCATTTGGCATCCCTAAGCCTACCAAAATACTTTCTAATTGCTTTTTTAATTTTGGAATTGCTTCAATCCGTTTGTTATGGATTGTTTTAGAAATAGTATTTAATTCTACTGTTTTAGAATTGATTTCTAATTGTTTTTTCTGAATGGTATCATCTAAATTTTCTGTTACCGATACTTTTTCTTCAAGTATATTTTTTATTTTAATTAATTCTGAAACATCTTCCGCAGTATGTTTTTGCAGCAAATTATGAAGTGTTTTTAATTTAGAATCAACCGTTTCTAATCTCATAGGGTCTACTTCTAAATTATCTTTTAATGTATTAACTTCACTAAATACATCGTCCATCTCTATTAAACTACTGGTAACTCTATTAAACAAATCTTCATATTTAGATGAAAATCCGGATAGTTTTTGAAAGGTATTCTTTAATGTTGTCAATGTAGCTAAAGCTCCTACTCCTTCTTCATTTAATACATGATAAGCTTCATCTAATTTCTCTTTTATGCCTTCTATATTATTAAGTGTTTCGTATTCTTCTTCTAAATTTTCTAATTCTCCATCTACTAAATTAGCTTCAACCAATTCGTTTAATAAAAACGTATTGTAATCATGTTCTTTTATTGCTTCTGCCTGAAAGGCTAAAAGTTCTTTCAGCTCTTTTTGAAGTATTTTATAACCTTTTAATTCATCATTATAAGTCTTCAAAACGCTATCATTGTTTGCAAGTGCATCTATTACCTGAAACTGAAATTCGTTACTGGTTAGCTCTAAGGTTTGATGTTGCGAATGTATATCAATTAAACGCTCTCCTAATAATTGTAAACTACTTAAATTAACGGGAGAATCGTTTATAAATGCTCTCGATTTTCCAGAAGGTAATATCTCTCTTCGAATAATAGTTTGTAATTCGTAGTCGATATCTTCAGCTTTAAAAAGTGATTTTAAATTATAATCGGAAATATCAAAAACTGCTTCAATAATACATTTTTGAGTTTCATCTTTTAAACTATTTAGATCGGCTCGTTTTCCCAGTATTAACGACAACCCTCCTAATAGTATTGATTTGCCTGCACCTGTCTCTCCTGTAATTATAGATAAGCCATCGTTAAAATCGACATGAAGCGTATCTATTAAAGCATAATTTTTTATTGAAAGTGATGTTAACAATGTTGGTTTTTAGTATTTAATTTACGGAAATAAATATAATAAAAGCGTTTTATATATAGTCTAACTCAAAACTTAATATTTTGCCATTTGCTATTATGCATTGGCGCTACTTTTTGAAGTGTTTCTTTAACACTGGCTATATTTACATTAGGGCCATCGCTAAAAATTAGTTGTATTTCATCTGCTTTGGCATCAAAAAAGGTACGTAGTATAAAAGAATTTGGCCTACGTCTATTCATGGCTTCAAATTGTTGTAAAGAAGCCGCAACCTTTTCTTTTCCTGTTTTTGTATTCTCACTCATAACATCCAAACCTTCCCTATGATACATGTATAAAACGTCTCTATATTCTTTAAAAGTTGGAGACAGGACATTATCTATAAGGGCAAATCTACTTTGTAAACCGTCTTCTACTTTCCACCCTTTAAAGTTACTTTGTTGCGAATAATTTGTAATAATTCGTGCTTGTGTATAATAAGCATCACCTCCTTTGCTGGAAAAACTGTCAGCATCTAATGCCAAAATCATATAAACATGGAATGCTAATACCGACACTAAATTAGATTCGAATTGATTGGGATTAAAAATTAAATTTTGAAATTCTAAATACCTGAAATTAAAATCTTTATCATTAAAATTATAAATTGGTGTGCTAAACGATGAACCGAAAACGGGACGTGATGATTGTACTTGTATAGACGCTTGAAAGGTTTCTCCGCTATAACTAGTAACATTAATAACCATACTACAATCAATGCGTTCTTGTGTTTTAAATGTTTTTTTAGTCCACTTCGTATTGTTTATAAACTCATTTAACTGTTTCTCTAAAGTTTTAAAAATTGGAAAATTTTCGTTACCTGTTTGTTGTGCATTTACAACAAGGTTACAATTTAGTTCTTGCGAAACGCCTTTAATTCCCAGACAAAATATTAAAACAACTAGAATATTACGCATGTATTTGTTCTATAATTTTATTTAATAAGTCTTTAGCTACCTCTGCTTTAGATTTTAATTTAAACGCTGTAATAGTTTCTTTATCATCAATAAAAGTAACTTTATTAGTATTGCTTTTAAAACCTGCTCCTTTATCTTTTAACGAATTTAAAACAATTAAATTTAAATTCTTTCTTTTTAATTTGCCTTTTGCATTTTTAAGTTCATCATTAGTTTCTAATGCAAACCCCACTAAATATTGGTTATTTTTAATGGCTCCCAAAGATGCTAAAATATCTTTTGTTTTTTCTAACTCTAAAGTTAACGTTGGATCCTTCTTTTTTATTTTTTGAGATGCAACTTCTTTTGGTTTAAAATCTGCTACAGCTGCCGAAAGTATGGCGATATCTACATCTTTATAATAAGTATGTACAGATTCGTACATATCTTGTGCGCTAATAACTGGAATTACCTGTATTAAAGTATGTGATACTTTTTGATGTGTTGGCCCTGTAACTAAAACTACTTCTGCTCCAAGGTTTGCTGCTGCTTTGGCTATTTCAAACCCCATTTTACCACTTGAATGGTTTCCTATAAAACGAACCGGATCTATTGCCTCGTAAGTTGGACCTGCTGTTATAAGTACTTTTTTTCCTTTTAAGGGAAGTTTATCTAAAATATCATTTTCAATAAAAGTAACAATGTCTTCTGGTTCTGCCATTCTACCTTCTCCTACCAAACCGCTTGCTAATTCACCACTTGTAGCAGGTATCATGATGTTTCCAAAAGCCTTTAACGTATTAAAAGAACTAGCTGTACTTGGGTGTTTATACATATCCAAATCCATAGCTGGTGCAAAATACACAGGGCATTTTGCCGACAAATAGGTTGCTAACAGTAAATTATCACTTGTACCGCTTGCCATTTTAGAAAGTGTATTGGCTGTTGCTGGAGCAATTATAAAAACATCGGCCCATAAGCCTAAGTCGACATGATTATTCCATGTAGCGTTATCCTGCCTGCCGGCAGGCATGGCATCTTCTTCATTTGTAAAAGATGAGTAAACGGGATGTTTTGAAAGTGTTGATAAGGTTAAAGGCGTTATAAAATCTTTAGATGCCGGCGTCATAACTACTTTTACGTTAGCACCTGCTTTTATAAATAACCTTACTAATGAAGCTGTTTTATAAGCGGCAATACCGGCACTTATGCCTAATAGTATGTTTTTGCCGCTTAATATTGACATTTTAAAAATTATTCTTGAGAATCTTCCTCTGTATTTCTAAAATAAATTTTATCAGTTAACCATTCTTGAACAGCTAATGCATGAGGTTTTGGTAATTTTTCGTAAAATTTAGAAACCTCAATTTGCTCTTTGTTTTCAAAGATTTCTTCAAGACTATCGTTATATGTTGCAAATTCTTCTAACTTATCGATAAGCTCTTTTTTAATCTCTGTATTAATTTGCTCTGCACGTCTTGCGATTATAGAAATTGACTCATAGATGTTATCTGTTGGTTCGTCAATTTGATTTCTGTCGTATGTTACAGAATTAACCGGAGCATTTGTTTTTTTTAAATCTATTCCCATAGTTATTTTAACTTTTAGTGCTGTATTTTTTTAATTCTTCTTCTAATACTACTGCCATATTATTGGCTTCTTCTATGTACTTTGAGTTACTATATGCGTTTTTAAATGACATATAATATTCTTTTGCAGTTTCAAGACGATCTTTTTTTAAGGGTACTATTGTCCCATCAAGCGCTCTTTTTAGCTCTCTACTATTAATAGCTAATTGGTAAGCAGAATCAAATCTATAAAATAAAGCGTCTTCACGTAAGATTGATCCTGGGAATTCAAAAAGAAAATTATCAAAAGATGTTATTGCGGCATTGAAATCTTTAGTATATCCCGGAGCTATCTCTCCATATTGTTTGGCTATACTAAACGCCTTTTTTTCTAGCTTAAAATCTAATTCTTGAACTAATTTATTTGCTTCTGCAAGGTACTCAGATTCTGGAAATAAATTTATAAACTCTTGAAGCTTTTCAATAGCACCTTTTGTTTCTGTTTGGTCTTTACTATAAACAGGAGACAACATGTATTTACTTTTTGCACTTAAAAAAAAAGCTTCTTCTAATTTCTCACTTTTCGGATAACTTGATGCAAAGCGTTCAAATTGGTAACCAGCAACATAGTAATCATTCATTTTATAAAAAGAATTAGCATACAAATACATGAGCTTTTCTGCTTGTGGCTTCCCTCTATAACTTGGCACTATTTGAGCAAAAAGTCTATTAGCTTTTGAAAATTTACCTTCATTATATAGGGCTTCACCTATTTTGAACTTAGTAGCTATATCTTCATTTTTTAACGCCTTCTGAAATTCGCTACAACTGCTAAAAACAGCAAGCATTATTAATATGTAAAAAAGTTTTCTCATTTGTTATTCTTCACTGTTTCAAAAAAATAGGATACTATTTGCTTTTTAATCATGCCCAGCACATATGATTTTTAAACAGACTGCAAAATTAAGTTATTAATATGGATTTTAAAAATATTATTTTAAAGCTAAATTAATTGCTTAAAGTCAGTAATCATAAGGTTTAAGTAATATTTAACAATCTTAAAATTTATTTACAAAATTTCTTATCTTTTCTTTCAATTCATTAGATGCCGGAACCAACGGTAATCTTACACTATCTTGGCATAAATTTAGTGCTTCAAAAACAGCTTTTATTCCTGCTGGATTATTTTCCTCAAAAATATAGCCAATGACATCCATTAATTTAAAATGAAATTTATAAGCTTCTTTAGCATCCCCTTTTAAACCTAAACGTATCATTTCTGAAAAATCCTTAGGGAATGCCTGACCTATAACAGATATCACTCCCGCGCCTCCTGCCAAAACAATACCTAAAGCCAAATCATCATCGCCCGAAATAATTAAAAAATCTTCCGGCTTGTTCTTTAATAACTCTAAATATTGCGATACATTGTTTCCTGCTTCTTTAATACCTATAATATTATTGAAATCGTTAGCCAATCTTATGGTCGTTTCTACTTCCATATTTTTTGAAGTTCTACCCGGAACATTATATAAAATAACATCTACCGGAGATGCTTCCGAAATAGCTTTAAAATGCTGATAAATTCCTTCTTGAGTTGGTTTACTATAATATGGAGACACCGATAAAACAGCATCTATGTTGCTTAAATCTGTTGCTTTTATTTCTGCAATAACTTCAGCTGTATTACTTCCGCCTATCCCTAAAACCATAGGCACTCGACCATTATTAGTATCTGCTATGGTTTTTATTACTTCCTTTTTCTCTTGTTTAGTAAGTGTAACACTCTCTCCTGTCGTTCCACAAATCACTAGATAATCGGTGCCGTTATCAATATTGAAATTTACAATATTTGCTAAAGCACTATGGTCTACACTTAAATCTGATTTAAAAGGTGTAACCAAAGCAACCCCAGTTCCCACAAACTTCCTATTCATTCTTAATTTTATTTAATATAGTTAGGTATTTAATTGTCTCTTCTTTAAATACGTTAAATTCTTTTAGTTTTGTTTTAATAATTAAATCATTTAAACGCTCATCACTTTGTACAATTCCAATTTTAAATTGGGCTTTAGACTTCGCAGTAATCATCTTTAGTTCTAAAACATCTTCTGCATAATAACTAATTAAAGCATCATATTTGGTATCTAAAAACGTCTGTAATTCTACATTTTTTATGACACCTTTCCAGCCGAAATCTTTAGGACCAAAACAAACATCCCATGTTGTTAGAGTACCTTTATCGTTTTCAGAATAGGCAATAATCTTTAATTTATTATCGCGAATTTTTAAAAAATCGGCAAACTTTCTAAACAGCTCAAAGTCATCTATTTCATCAATATTCAAGATAACACCTAAGCTTTCAACTTTCTTATCAGTAACATTTACTTGTCTTTCTGATAACAATTTGTTTAAGTGTTTTTTGTTAGATTTTTCTTTAAAACCTTTTAAAATCATTTATCTTTATCCTTTGCGCAAAGGTAGCAAAAGTACATTCAAAATATTCGTTTAATATATGAGGTTAACACATTTAATTTTTTTGTTATATTTTTTTAGTCTTTTTAATTGCAAACAGACTAATTTAGGGTTAACAAAAATTGAAGGAAAGCAAATTCAGATTACAGACACTTTACCTATTGATTCTAAAATAGAGTCCTATATAAAACCCTTTAGAGATCATATTCAAAAAGATTTAGATAGTGTTTTAGCTTATTCTCCTAATAGTTATTCTAAGTCTAATGGCTCTTTTAATACTGCTATTGGTAATTTTATGGCAGATGCTATTTACAGTGAAGCTAACCCTGTTTTTAAAAGCAGAACTGGTAAAGACATAGATATGGTTCTACTTAATCTTGGTGGTATACGGTCTATTTTACCAAAAGGCAATATAACAAAAAGAACGGCATATAAAATAATGCCTTTTGAAAACAGTATCGTAGTAGTCGCTTTAAAAGGAAATCAAGTAGACAGTTTGGTGAATTACTTATGTAGGGTAAAACGAGCACACCCGATCGCTAAACTTAAACTAACAATAAACGAAAATGATAAAATAGTTGAAGCCAAAATAAAAGGCAAAGACATTGAACTTGATAAAGTATATTATGTTGCCACTAACGATTATTTATATAGTGGTGGTGATAATATGTCTTTTTTTAAACCGAATGACAGTCTTTATGTTTTAAATTATAAAGTTAGAAATGCCCTAATAGATAACTTTAAAAAAGTTGATACCATTAATCCTGTAATTGACGACAGATTCATTCAAATAAAATAAAAATGAAACGTAGAGATTTTATACAACAAGCATCTGTAGGAACGGCATTAGTAACACTAAGTGGATTAGGTTTACAATCTTTTTCAAACGCTGCTACATCTAAAAAAATAACGATTCTACATACCAACGATGTGCATAGTCATATTGACCCTTTTGGCTCAGATGATGCTAGAAATGCTAATAAAGGAGGGGTTGCCAGAAGAGCTAGTTTAATTGAATTTATTAGAAATGAAAATCCAAATACACTTTTACTAGATGCTGGAGATATTTTTCAAGGCACTCCTTATTTTAATTATTACGGTGGCGAATTGGAATTTAAATTAATGAGCAAACTAAAGTATGACGCTGCCACTATAGGTAATCATGATTTTGATAATGGCATTGATGGCTTATATGCTCAATTAGAACATGCCGAATTTCAATTTGTTTCTGCTAATTATGACTTTTCAAATACTATAATGGACACGCATACTAAACCTTATAAAATATTTAAAAAGGACGGTCTTAAAATTGGTGTTTTTGGGCTTGGTATTGAACTACACGGTTTAGTTGATCCGGCTATGTTTAAAGAGACTAAATATTTAGATCCTATCGAGATTGCTCAAGATATGTCTAGAATTTTAAAAACAGAAAAACAATGTGATTTAATAATTTGCTTATCTCATTTAGGATATAATTATAGGAACAACCCAAACAAAATAAGTGATTTAAAATTAGGGGAAGCCACAAAAAATATCGATCTAATTATTGGTGGACATACCCATACATTTTTATCGAAACCAACAATCGTTAAAAACATAGAAGGAAAAAATATGCTTGTAAACCAAGTAGGCTGTTATGGTATTAATCTTGGAAAAATTGACTTTTACTTTGATTCTAACAAAAACATGTCGGCAAATGGTACCTCAATAATTGTTTAAGCTGAGATTATTTTATTATCTGAGTAAAATGCTTTTTTTATCTCCAAAATATTTTTTTTCGATTTATTATCTGCTATAACATATTTAAAGATAAAATAAAGCCCAATTCCATAAAGTACCCTATATAACATTTCAAAACTCCAATGATACAAATAGTAAAGGTTAACATAGTTTAAAATAGTAGAAAAAGCTATAAAAATTACTGCGACTAAAAACAATATAGATTGTCTTGATTGTGTATTTAGATATACTCCAAAAGACACAAAAGCTAATACAATAAGCGATAAATTTTTCAAGCCAAACAAAAGCACTTCTGTTTTGTCTGGAATAATCACTTGTAACACACTATAAAGAGTATATAAGAAGAATATATTAATTATAAACACACCTAATAAATAGACTCCTATTAGTTTTTTAACGTCTAATAATTTAAATTTAGGTATAATGATGGCAATTAAATATAAATAACTCAAAAAGTATAAAATACTAGATACTTTGATAAATGTTTCATTTGTGAAAAAAGATAAAGACATATCTCCAAGAAAAGAAAATAACAAAAAAGAAACAAAAACAAATCCTAAAGATTTATGCTTAACTAAATAACATATCAAAAAGACCGGTATAAATAAAGCCATTGCTGTCTTTAGTAATAACGAATCTCCAATAAAAGTAACAAGAAAGTTTATAATTGTTAATCCTAATAAAGCGCAAAAAAACACCTTATTAAAAGTAAAGTCTAGAGAACTTTTCATGGTTTTAGGGGTTAGTAGGTTATTCCAAATATATAAATATAATTTTATTTCAACGTCAAAAATCAACTTTTTATCGATTATTTATTTAAAAACAACCGTTTATCTATAAAATTGAATTCTAAGGACCGGTAAGTAATTACTAAAATTACGTCTAAGTTTTTAACTTATAAACTTTTATATAAAATGAAAAGATATATTCCTCTTGCCTTACGAATTATTGTTGCTATTATTTTACTGCAAACACTGCGTTTTAAATTCACAGGGCACCCGGATAGTGTCTACATTTTTAGCCAAGTCGGTTTAGAACCTTATGGTAGAATTGGCATTGGTGTTTTAGAGCTTATTGCCGGTATATTGTTATTGATTCCTAAGACAGTATGGGCAGGTACTATACTTACATTAGGCATTATAGGTGGTGCCATTTTTATGCATTTAACACAACTTGGAATTGAAGTAAATAACGATGGAGGTGTTTTATTTATTACCGCAGTAGTTACATTTGTACTTTCTACAATTATTCTTTATATCTATAAGAACGATATTCCATTTATTAATAAAGCTTAATAAATATTATTCCATTACCATATACTTTTCTTCCTGATTCAAATCGTTTAATAATTGTGATTGTTGATAGAAGAAGTAAAAAGCAACAAGTGTAAGTGTCGTAGAAATAAAATTAAGCAAACTTCTTTGCGCAATATAAAAATACGCAACTTGCATAACTTCTGAGAATACAATACATAATGATCCTATAAATAAGTATAAAGACTTTTTATTATCTCTGTAAAAATAATTTAGTAATGCGACAGACAATAATAAAAGCATAACAATGTTATATACCATTTCTAAATAGTATTCATTTGACATGTTTATATTTGGTCCCAATATTACTTGTAAAACATATACCAGATATACATTTAAAATTGTTAAAACAAGTAAATGAATTTTAAAATTTTTGAACACATAAAACAGACTGAGTGATCTAATAATTTTCACAAACAAAAACAAATAGGCCAATATAAACAGGGAATTACCTATAAAATAATCCATTTTATTTAAATCAGCTATGCCATTATTAGACACGTAAGCCATGACGACCCCTAACAAGTCAGAGATTGAATAACACAAAATAAATAACAAAAAGAATATGTTTCTTTTTTTTGCAAAAAATAAATAAATTATAGCTACTAAAGGAGTTAATAAACAATCTAAATTATATGCAATATCGCTATCTCCTCTAAATTCATAAATGACAAATAATATATACACTAACAAGACACAACCTACCAAGACTTTCGACTTGTACATAATAGCTTTTTTTGGTTAATGCACAAATATAGATAAATTTTATAACTAAATACCAAAAAAATTACTTTTAATCGATAAAAACATGCTTTTAATCGGTTTTTAAGATAAATTACTTTATTTTTTGTAAGAATTCATGTTCACTCATTAAAGTTACGCCTAACTTATCTGCTTTTTCTTTTTTACTCGGCCCCATATTACTACCCGCTACGACGTAACTTGTTTTAGATGAGATAGAACTACTTAACTTACCTCCATTATCTTCAATTAGTTTTTTAAGCTCGTTTCTTGACACGCTTTCAAAAACACCAGAAACCACAATAATATCACCTTCTAATATACTAGTTTGACCTATTAATTGCTCTGCAGATAACTCTAATTGAACTCCAAATTGTCGTAATCTATTAACTATATGTAAGTTTACTTCCAAATTAAAAAATGCACTCACGCTTTCTGCAATTTTAATACCTATCTCATCAACATTTACCAAATCTTCTTCTGTAGCACATGCTATAGCATCAATATTTTTATAGTGCTTTGCTAATTTCTTAGCAACAGTTTCACCTACGTACCGAATTCCTAAAGCGAATAGAACGCGCTCAAAAGGAATATTTTTAGACAATTCTATACCTTGAATTAAATTATCAGCACTTTTTTCTGCCATGCGTTCTAAAGGAATCACTTCTTCTTTAGTTAATTCATATAAATCTGAATAATTGGAAATAAGACCTTCATTCACCAAAAGAACTACTGTCTCTCCTCCCAGTCCTTCTATATCCATTGCTTTTCTAGATATATAATGTTGAATCCTGCCTATAATTTGCGGTTTGCAGCCATTATAATTCGTACAATAATGCTGAGCCTCTCCTTCCTGTCTTTCTAACTCTGTTTGACATTCTGGACAATGTGTAATATATTGAGTTGGTTCCGATAAATTATGTCGTTTACTTAAATCTACCCCAAGAATCTTCGGAATAATTTCTCCACCTTTTTCAACATACACCTCGTCTCCTACTCGAATATCTAATTTTTCTATTTGGTCTGCATTATGTAAAGAGGCACGTTTTACAGTAGTCCCTGCTAATTCTACAGGTTCTAAATTAGCAACAGGTGTAATGGCTCCTGTTCGCCCTACCTGGTATGTAATACTATTTAGTTTTGTTGATACTTGCTCTGCTTTAAATTTATACGCCATAGCCCACCTTGGCGCTTTTGCCGTATAGCCCAACTCTTCTTGCTGTTGTAAATTGTTTACCTTTATAACAACACCATCTGTTTCGTAAGGCAAATCATGACGTTTATCATTCCAATAATCTACAAATTCTAAAACTTCATCAATAGAATTAGCAAGTTTTGCAGCATTTGGCACTTTAAAACCCCATGCTCTTGCTTTTTCTAAGCTTTCTATTTGTGTTTCAATATTTAAACTTGATCCTGTTATATTATAAAGCAGACATTCTAACGGACGTTTCGCTACTTCTGCACTATCTTGAAGTTTCAAACTTCCTGAAGCTGTATTTCTGGGATTTCTATAAGGTTCCTCTCCAATTTCAATACGTTCCTCATTCATTTTATTAAACCCATCAAAGGGTAATATAATCTCACCTCTTATATCAAACTTAGCTGGGTAATCATTACCTTTCAATTGTAATGGTACCGATTTAATAGTTTTAATATTTGCCGTAACATTATCACCTTGAAACCCATCTCCTCTGGTAACTGCTCTTGCTAATATTCCATTTTCGTAAGTTAAACTAATGGATGCCCCATCATATTTTAATTCACAAGTATATTGAATATCACCATCTACTAATTTTTTAATACGGGTTTCCCAGTCTTGTAAATCTTCTTTAGAATAAGAATTATCTAAAGAATACATACGATGTTCGTGCGGAATGGTATCAAAATTCTTAGTAATGGTACCGCCTACACGTTGTGTTGGTGAATTAGCATCAAAAAATTCAGGATGTTTTGCTTCAAGCTCCTGAAGTTCTTTTAGTTTTATATCGAATTCGTAATCGGAAATGGTTGGGGCATCAAGCACATAATAATTGTAGTTATGCGTACGAAGTTCTGTTCTTAATTCGTCTATTTTATTTTGAATACTACTCATTCGTTTTCTCTCCTTTTATCATTCTATCTTTTTTAAAGATATCTTGTTTTAATTCTATATTATTAAAGCTACTATTTTTAAACAACCTAATCATATCATTACCTAAATACTCATTGATTTCGAAAAATAACAATCCTTTATCTTTTAAACTATTTAGTGCAAATTGAGTAATTGCCTTATAAAATTGCAACGGGTTTTCATCCTTTACAAATAATGCCAAATGTGGTTCATTATTTACTACATTAGGTTTCATAAACGCTTTTTCCTGTTCTCTAACATAAGGTGGATTAGATACAATAATATCAAATTTTAAGCTTTTAAAATCCGAATCAAAAGTAGACATATTTAAAATATCTGCTTCTATAAATTCGATTGTAACATTATTTAATTCAGCATTTTGCCTTGCTACTCTAATCGCTTCCTTACTTACATCTAAAGCATAAACTTTAGCCTCTGGTAAATTCTTAGCTAGAGAAATAGCAATACATCCACTCCCAGTGCCAATATCTAAAATACTAACCTCGTTGCTTCTCGCTTTTCCTTGTTTAGAAATAACCCAGTCTACAAGTTCTTCTGTTTCCGGTCTTGGAATTAACACATGGTTATTTACCTTAAAATGTAATCCATAAAACTCCATATCTCCTAATATATATTGTATAGGGCGCTCCTTTTTTAATAACTGTAAAGCATCTAAAATAACTTCATAGCTATCAACTTTATAATCGGGTTGTAAAGCCAATTGTATTCTGGTTATAGAAAAATAAGCTTCTATCAATATAAAAAAGAAACTATCTATCTCCTCTTTTTCATAAATAGCATCTAATTCTTTATGAAAAACACCTTGAATATCCTTTAATTTCATAAATCCTTTAGCATCCAAACGCCACAAGAATAATGACCTGTACTACCTAATGCTTCTTTTAAATGTTTAAAACCATAGCTTTCGTAAATATGAACAGCTACTTTAAGTTGCGGAGCAGATTCTAAATAACATTGTTTATACCCTAATATTTTAGCAGCTTGCAAACATTTTTCAAACATAAATTTACCATACCCCTTACCTCTTACTTTTGGCGAGAAATACATCTTTTGAATTTCGCAAACATCAGACTCAAAACCTTTTAAAGGTTTAACACCTCCGCCTCCTAAAATGGTACCATTATTGTCGATTACATAATAAACATCATTATTGTTTTGATAAGACTCAAACATTCTTGGAGTTTCCTCATCAGAATAAGCTGTACCTTCTAAAGGTATTTTAAACTCATAAAAACAATTTCTAATAACTTGCTCTATTTGTCTATTATCCTCAGGCTGAATTTCTCGAATAACTATAGTATCTTTACTCACTTTTAAAAGTATGATTTTGTGCAAGTGAAGATACTTAAATCTAAAAAAAACGACATGAGGAATATCATTATTTTATCAACAATGCTATTTGCTTTTATAAGCTGTTCTGTTAACGAAAAACCAGAGTTTTTGCATATTGAAAACATTAAAGTTCTGGAATCAACTTCAAAACACATAACATTTACTGCCGATGCCTTTTTTTTAAACCCTAATACTATTGGTGGGGAATTAAAAACAGATGAAATGAAAGTGTTTGTTAACGATAATGAAATGGCCACCATATCGACCAAAAGCTTTAAAGTACCTGCAAAAAAAGAATTTTCAATTCCGTTAAAAACACATATTCCAACCGATAGCATTTTTAGCAATAAAAATATAAATGGATTGCTCGGGAGTCTATTTAGCCAAAAAATCAAAGTGCAATATAAAGGAGATATCAAATATAAAGTTTTGGGTTTTTCATATACCTATAATATTGATAAGATTGAAAACGTAAAGATTAAACTATAAATAATTGACTCACCACAAAACATACATAAAACGTTGTATTGAAATTGCTAAAAACGGGTTAGGCTCTGTTAGACCTAACCCTATGGTGGGCTGTGTTATTGTTCACAAAGACAATATTATAGGAGAAGGCTACACAAGTTCTTATGGTGGTAATCATGCAGAAGTTAATGCTATAAACTCTGTTACAGACAAAACCTTATTAAAAAAAGCAACTATATATGTAACTCTTGAACCTTGTTCACATTTTGGAAAAACCCCGCCTTGTAGTGATCTTATTATCAGACATAAAATCCCAAACGTGGTTATTGGCTGTATAGATGATAATGTTAAAGTAGCAGGTAAAGGAATTAAAAAACTTAAAGAAGCTGGGTGCCACGTTATAGTTGGCATATTAGAAGAAGTATGCAAAGATCACCATAAACGCTTTTTTACATTTCACAATAAAAAACGTCCATATATTATTTTAAAATGGGCAGAAACTAAGAATGGTTTTATAGCACCAAAAAAGAAAAAAGAACAAAAACCTGTTTGGATTACCAACACATATTCAAGACAACTCGTTCATAAATGGCGGTCTGAAGAACAAGCCATTTTAGTCGGCACAAATACTGTTTTGCAAGACAACCCTACTTTAACGGTTAGAAGTTGGAAAGGCAACCACCCAATTCGGGTTGTATTAGACAAAGACTTAAAACTTTCCAAAGAATTTTCAATTTTTAATAATGACGCTAAAACTATTGTTATAAGCGAGAGTGCTATTGATTTTAGCAAACATTTGTCTCAGCAAATCTGTGATGTTTTATATAAAAATGATATCACTTCTATAATTATAGAAGGGGGACAAAAAACACTTCAAACTTTTATAGATGAAAATTTATGGGATGAAGCGAGAATCTTTACAGGAAATAATGAATTTAATGAAGGCTTAAAAGCACCCGAATTTTCAGGGAAATTAATTTCTGAAGAAAAAATCATGACCGATATTCTCAAAATTTATAAAAATGATTAAAACTATTATTTTCGATTTCGGAAATGTATTTATTAATTTAGATATAGAAGGCCATGTACAACATGCGCTTAAAACTTTTGAAATAGATTCTTTTTCTGAAGAAATGATTGCTTTTAATAGTTTATATGAAGAAGGGCTTATTACTACCGAAGAGTTTATCGCGTTTCATACCGAAAATTTCCCGAAAATTTCTACTGACGAATTCATTACTCTTTGGAATTTTATGCTAAAAGATTTCCCTGATCATCGTTTAGATTTTTTAAAGCAGCTTAAATCAAATTCAAAATACAAGCTTATATTATTAAGTAATACAAACGAGCTTCATATTAATTGGGTTAAAGAACATATTCCTTTTTATGAAACATTTAAAAACTATTTTGATGCATTTTATTTATCACACGAAATTCATCTAAGAAAACCCAATCAAGAGATTTTTGAATTTGTATTAAATGAACACAAAATAAATGCTGACGAATCCCTTTTTATTGATGATAACACAGATAACATTAATACCGCCAAGTCTCTAGGTATTAAAACATGGCATATTAACCCCGAAACGGAGGATATCTGCAGTTTGTTTGAAACAAAAAGCAACTTATTCTAACTTTTTTTGACTGAGAAAGACACATACAAAACCATCGATATTGCTTCTAAAGAAGTACTATTTAAAGATAAAAACAGCAAATTCTTTGGGTATGCATTTCCTGTATTAAATGAAAACGACGTAAAACTTTATTTAGAAAAATTAAAAAAAGAACATCATAGCGCAAGACATTGGTGTTACGCTTACCAATTAGGAACAGAAACAATATCTTATCGTGCCAATGATGACGGAGAGCCAAGTAATTCTGCCGGCATGCCTATTTATGGGCAAATACAATCTTTTGATGTTACTAATATTTTAATTGTTGTGGTTCGATACTTTGGTGGTATTAAATTAGGTGTCAGTGGCCTAATTAACGCCTATAAATCGACAGCTCAATTAGCATTAGAACACTCTAATATTAAAGAAAAGACCATAAACATAGATTACCTTATCTCGTTTGATTACAAAAACATGAATAAAGTAATGCGCATCATTAAAGAGAAAAACTTAAAAATTACCAATCAGGTATTAGAAATGGATTGCAACATTACTATTTCTGTGAGAAAAAAAGATGCATCATCTGTTTTTGAAAAATTCAATCATCTTTTCGAAGTTCATATTAAAAAAATAATTGAAAAGATTCCTTCATAATTAACCATCGTTTAGTAAGTTTTCTCTTAAAATTATAAGATCTGCTATCATAAAACATCAAATAATGCCAATTAAATTTCAATTTGACTGGTATAATAGCTAGTTAAATACTCAGTCCCATCAGGTTTTTAAAAGCCAACAGACCTTATTAGCATCAATCATTTCGAAATTTACCTGATATGAAACAAAATTAGCTATTCATCTAAAAGATCTAAAAGATATTTAGGTGCTTTAGTTGGCCTGTTAGTTTTCATGTCAATAAACACTAAAGTTGTCTCGGCTGTTGTCAAAATCTCTCCTTTTAAGTCAGTTATTTCGTACTCAAATTCTATCCTTGCTGTTGGCCTTCTTTTTAGTTGAGTTTTTACATTAATTACATCATCATAACCTGCTGATTTTTTATAGTTTATGTTTAAAGAAATTACCGGTAACATGATACCATTTTCTTCCATAATTTTATAAGAAATTCCTAATTTCCGCAACCATTCTATTCTCCCCATTTCAAGGTATAATGCATAGTTGCCATGATAGACCACACCCATTTGGTCTGTTTCGCCATATCTCACTCTTATTTGTATTTTGTCGATTTTCATAGGGATAATTAAATATTTTTTCGTAGTTTCGGCATGAGCTTAAACATGGGGAAAAAATTCTGTAAATTCAATAGTAAATCATTTTTTTTTTAAGAATTTTGTTCACATATTTGCGCAAGTAAATTGTGAATAAGGGGATTTCACTTCTCTTATTATTAAAACTAACCATTAAAACTAAAAAAAACTAAATGAGTGTAACTGCGCAATCGGTATGGGATAATTGTCTTGAATTTATAAAAGATAACATTCAACCGCAAGCATATAAAACTTGGTTCGAACCTATTATAGCAGTTAAACTTACTGATAATGCATTAAGTGTTCAAGTTCCCAGTAAATTCTTTTACGAATGGCTTGAAGAGCATTATGTAAAAATCTTAAAAGTCTCTCTAACAAAAGAATTGGGCGAAACTGCTAAACTTGTTTACATTATAAAAATGGAAAACACGTATGGCAATAAACAACCTTTTACCGAAAAAATTCCAAGTTCGAATAGGAGTTCTGTAAAATCTCAAGATGTCGATATTCCTTTAAATAATAAAAGTCCAGAATTAAGAAACCCTTTTGTTATTCCAGGTATTAGAAATGTTAAGATTGAATCTCAACTAAACCCGAATTACAGTTTTGAAAACTTTTTGGAAGGTGATTCCAACCGTTTAGCACGTAGTGCCGGATTAGCAGTTTCTGCTAAACCAGGAGGCACATCTTTTAATCCGCTTTTAATTTTTGGAGGTGTTGGTCTTGGTAAAACACATTTAGCACATGCTATTGGTGTTGATATAAAAGATAAGTATCCAGAAAAAACCGTGTTATATATATCTGCAGAAAAATTTACACAACAATATATAGACGCAGTTAAGAAAAATAACAGGAATGATTTTATTCATTTTTATCAAATCATTGATGTATTAATTATTGACGATGTTCAGTTCTTTTCAGGAAAAACTGGAACTCAGGATGTTTTCTTCCATATTTTCAACCATTTACATCAAAATGGCAAGCAGGTTATTTTAACTAGTGACAAAGCTCCGGTTGATATGCAAGATATTGAGCAACGCTTACTATCACGTTTTAAGTGGGGTCTTTCTGCCGAATTACAAACACCAGATTTTGAAACTAGAGTTTCTATACTTAAGAATAAATTATATCGTGATGGTGTTGAAATGCCAGAGGATATTGTTGAATATGTAGCTAAAAACATTAAAACTAATGTTAGAGAATTAGAAGGTGCTATTATTTCATTAATAGCGCAATCTTCATTCAACAAAAAAGAAATTACTATTGACCTGGCTAGAGTCATCGTTGAAAAATTTGTTAAAAATACGAAGCGCGAAGTTTCAATAGATTACATACAAAAAATAGTGTCAGACTATTTCCAAATGGATATTGATACGTTACAATCTAAAACAAGAAAGCGCCATATTGTGCAAGCACGCCAATTAGCCATGTTTTTTGCAAAAAAATTCACTAAAGCATCATTAGCGAGTATTGGTTCACAAATAGGAAAACGCGATCATGCTACTGTTTTACATGCTTGTAAAACGGTTGATAATTTATCTTCAACAGATAAACAGTTTAGAAAATATGTTGAAGATATCACCAAAAAGCTTTCTGTTTAAAATTCACATAAAATGACTAAAATTCTGATGGTATGTTTGGGAAACATTTGTCGTTCCCCTCTTGCCGAAGGTATTTTGAAATCTAAACTTTCCAGCGATTTATTCAAAGTAGATTCTGCAGGTACTGCCAGTTATCATATAGGTAGTTCTCCCGATAAACGTTCTATAGAAGTGGCCAGAAAATATGGATTAGATATTTCTAATTTAAAAGGGAGGCAATTTAAAACGTCTGATTTTGATGCCTTCGATTTAATTTATGTGATGGACGAATCTAACTATAGAAATGTTATTTCGTTAGCGAGAAATGATGAAGACAACGCAAAAGTAAAATTCATTTTAAACGAAATTTATCCAAATCAAAATTACGATGTTCCAGACCCCTATTATGGTGGAGATGAAGGTTTTGAAAACATTTATAAAATGTTGGATGAAGCTTGCGATATGATTGCTAAAACGCTGACTTAAACGAAAAAGCTTTATGAATACAGTTGGTAAGTTATATTTAATCCCTACAACTTTAGGCGAAAATGACCCGCTGGAAGTCTTACCAATAACTGTTAAACAAATAATTGAACAAACATATACTTATATAGTAGAAAACGAAAAAACTGCTAGGCGTTTTATAAAAAGAATCACTCCAAACAAATCGCAACCGTCTTTAAACATGTTTCATTTAAACAAATTTACTGAAGCGAGCGAATTACCAAATTTTTTAGTTCCTTGTCTAAAAGGAACCAATATAGGCCTTTTATCTGAAGCCGGATGCCCCGGTATTGCAGACCCTGGAGCTGATATTGTGAAATTAGCACATCAAAAAAACATTAAAGTGGTGCCTTTAGTAGGGCCTTCATCTATTTTAATGGCAATGATGAGTTCTGGTATGAACGGACAAAGTTTTGCTTTTAATGGTTATTTACCCATAGATAAAGGAGAGCGGAAAAAAGAGATCAAACGGTTAGAACGCCTATCTTTTGAACACAATCAGTCTCAATTATTTATTGAAACACCGTATAGAAATAATAAAATGTTGGAAGATTTATGCCATACTCTTGATAAAAACACTGAGGTATCTGTGGCATGTGACATTACACTAAACTCAGAATTTATAAAAACACAAACCGCAGGTGCATGGAAAAAAAATATTGTAGATCTTCACAAAAGACCTACAATATTTATTATACACAAAACCTAAGCTACCTGTGAGCCTTTCGCTAAATAGCTTTGGCTGCTTTATTTGGTTTAACGAAAGATGTATCATATCCAGAAAAACGCTTCATATAATGATATACGGTAGTACCATATCCATCTGCGAAATTATCTAAACCGTAACTTCTTAAATATTTTTTCACGTTACCGGGACCTGCTAAATGTGCTGAAGCTAGAATACCAGATTCTGTTACTATGACACCATTGATTCGTTTTCCAACAAAATTCTTGATCTCACGTCTTAAAATCCATTTATTACGTTCGGCATTTGCAATAAAAGCACGCTCTTGAAGTTTTGGATTCTTTAAAAATTTAGCAGAATTCTTAATTCCGATCATTCTTAAAGTTTCCTTTCCGAATTGATACTTTCCTAAATAACCAAATGTGTTTACAGAAAAGTAGTCACCACCGGACTCTTTAAAAGCCAATGCTTCTTTAAATCCAACAAACGACTTTCCTAAATAAGGAGTAAATGGTTCATTAGACGCTAACAAATCAAACTCTTCATCTGCATTATCACGCACTGTATAATTTAAGTCTAGCCCTTTTGTAGAGTACTTACTTAAATCAACCGTCTCATTAGATGAAAACGAGATACTTAATATAAAACATATTGTAAGCGTGAGGGTCATAATACTTGCAATATTCTTTACCATAATTTTAAATTTTTTCAGCGTATTTTAATGTAAAATACCCCTTCAAATTTCAGCGTGCAAAATTAGGCTTTTTTTGAATATTCTCAAAATTTATCGATTATGTGCATTTTTTAGTTGTAGAATAGATGAAATACACACTTATTTTTATTGATTTCTAATGTAGGGAATGGTATTTTTACCATATTAAAAACGTCTAAAACTGATCTCAAAAACTTTGAATTCGTCCTAATCGCATTCAAATTTACATCAAAACTCAAATAGTATTGACGTATTCTAGAATTAGTTGTTAACACCTGATTGTCAACAACTTTAGAACCAGAAAGCATACCATCTGCACCATAACCTACAGCTATATTTAACCATTTTGGAATATTACTTTCTTTAAAAAAGGAATGTAGGTTAGCACTTAACCAGTAAGTTTGTCCATTATAATCTTTCAATATTTGCTCTAAAAAGGTTTCTCCCAACTTATCTGGGCTTATATTGGCATACTTAGTTTGATGAAAAGAGTACTTTAAGGCAATTCTCTGTTCTTTCCATAACAATTCTTGCCCTATATATAAACCTGTACCAGCTGCATTGGCCGCAATATCTCCCCATGAAAAACCCCATTCTTTTGAGTAACCATCTAATACTTCTACAGCCGTTAAAAATCCAAAACCTAAAGTTGCTCCATATATTAATTGATCTTCTTTTCTTACCCCACTCCAATTTAAGAGTTGCGCCCCATGTTTTCCTATTTGATACGATGTGAATACATGCCCCATTTTATCCATTTGAAGCCATTCATTATTATCATTAACTGTATGAAACTTTGACCGATCGAAGTCTGCATACCAAAGCTGATTTAATCCTATTAAAGTGAGACCTGCTAACGAGGCTTCCGAAATAATAACTGCATTTCGTCTTGCTTTATTAAGTGTGTCACTAGGTGTTAAAAAGTCATTTAGCCTAGACTGTGAATAAGAAAGAGATGTTAATAGCGTAAATAAAAGAATATATTTTATTTCAGAGCGCCTCACTATTTATAAATACCTTGAGATGATAAATAACGACGATAAGCTCTGGCATTTACATTATGCTGTGTTAAAGTTTTAGCAAATTTATGGTAACCAAACCGTTTAGCATCGGCAGCAAAATATAAATATTTATGCTTTTCATAATTTAAAACAGCTTCAATAGCCGAAATATCAGGCATAGCAATTAAACCAGGTGGTAATCCTGCATTTATATATGTACTATATCTACTATAAGGAGATGATTCAACTTCTTTTTTATGAATATCCAAAACACGTTTAATAATAGTGTTTTTATATTTAGGTAATTTATAAGCTGCAAATTTAACCGTTGGATCTGCCTGTAATAACATTCCTATTTTTAATCTATTTATATAAACACCAGCTATTCTAGGTTGTTCTGTTGCTTGCTTAGATTCTTCATATACTATAGAAGCTAATGTTATGACTTCATCTTGAGATAAATTAATAGCTTTGGCTTTGTTTTTTCGGGCATCTGTCCAAAAACGATTATACTCTTTAAGCATGCGACTTCTAAACATTTCTGCAGAGGTATTCCAGAAAAACTCATAACTATTAGGTAAATACATCCCTAATGCGGTGGCCTCATTAAAATTATTCTCTGTTAAAAAAGAAGTATCTTTCATAGCCTTTAGCAAAGACACACTATCTGCTTCAATTTGTGTTGCTATACGCCCAGCCAATTTTTCTAGAGTTTCTTGATTATTAAAAGAGACTTTAACCGGTATATTCTTGCTACGAATAGAATTAATAATATCATTATTACTCATGTCCTTTTTAATAGCATACTTCCCAGCTTTAATATAAGTCGTATATTTCTTTTGTTCGGCTAAATCATCAAAAGAATCAATGTCATCTAACAACGGGGTTAATTGATTTCTAACATCTTCATAAGTTGATTCAGATGAGATAAAAACATAAGCTGTATCATTGTTAAATGCCGTATTTGGTTTTAGCATAGCTTTATATACAAAATTTGCAAAAAACGCAGCAACCACTAATCCTATGACAACTATAGCAAGAAGTATCTTTTTTATATACATTTAATTATTTATAAGCTGAAATAAATATTCATTTTTGTAGGAACCACTACTGTGAATCCAATCTTTTTTAAGTCCAATTTTTTTAAACCCTTGGTTTGTAAAAAGCTTGATACTAGCTTCGTTTCCTTCAGCAATATTACAATACAACTGATGCAAGCCCAAATGTGTAAAACTATAATCGGTTAATAGTTTAAGAGCTTCGTAGCCATACCCTTTCCCCCTATCATTTGTTTCTTTAACTAAAATACCAACACCAGCTCTTCCATTTTTAAAATCGAAATCGAATAAATCGATCATGCCCAAAGGCTCGTCTTTATAACTCGAAATGACAAGTCGTAATTGCTTAACTTCAAAAATATCTTTATGTGCTTGTTCTAAATACCGCTTTATTAAATATTTCGAATATGGCGTTATAGTATTACTAATTTCCCATATAGCTTCGTCATTTTCAATAGCATGAATAAACTCTAAATCTTCTGGTTCTAAAGCTCGTAAATATATATTTTCTCCTTTTAAAGTAATCATATAGAGCCTTTAAAAACAAGTTTAGCAGCTCCTATAAGCCATACGTTTTTGTATATTCCGTTTTCAACTTCAAAAGACACTTGTAATTCGCCACCCTGTACCTGAAGCGTTATAAGATGCTCTGCTGTTTCATGAATAGCATGCATGGCTAAGGCAACAGCAGTAACTCCGGTTCCACAAGATAAGGTTTCGTCTTCTACACCACGCTCGTAAGTTCTAACTGCAAAAATTTGATCGCTTATTTTTTTAACAAAATTCACATTACTTCCAGCTTCATTATATGGTGAACCATATCGTATTTTAGCGCCTTCGGTTTTTATATCAAATGTCTCTATATTAGCTTCAAATTGTACATGGTGAGGCGATCCTGTATCTAAAAAAACATGATTGTTATATTTTTCAATAGTATCTACATCCAGCATTTGAAGTTTTACAATATCACCATCAATGGTAGCATGGTGCAACCCATCAATAGCTTCAAAAACAGCCTTATTTTGTATAACACCTAATTGTTTAGCAAATGCGACTAAACAACGCCCTCCATTACCGCACATAGAACTTTCGTTTCCATCAGCATTGTAATAAACCATTTTAAAATCTAAAGCGTCATGATTTTCCAATAGAATAAGTCCGTCAGCACCTATGCCAAAACGTCTGTCACATAAGTCAGCTACAAGTTTGGTATTATTTTTGTCGAAAGTTTGTTGACGATTATCAATCATCACAAAATCATTTCCTGTACCTTGATATTTATAAAAAGTCTGTTGCATAATAATGCACAAAGATATAAATAAAGAATTTCTTAAAAAGAGTAAATTAAACTGGATTTTTGATTGTTAAATGGTCGTTAAAATAGGCGTTAAAAATCGTTAAAAAAATATGAGACATTCAATAAATATTTAATTTTAATCGTTAATAATTTGAATTTAAACAAATAAAGAATTTAAACAGAAAATTTATGAAGAAGATTTTGTCACTCGTACTGGTTTCGGCATTAGGTGGTGTTTTAACTCTTGGTGCTTATAAACTATTTTTAGAAAAAGAAAACAAGGTTGTCGTAACAGAAGCTACTCCAGCTTTTTTACCTACTAATAATGTAGGTAATTTATATGGCACAAATGAAACGCCAAATTTTACTGTGGCAGCCGAAAATACTGTTAATGCAGTGGTTCATGTAAAAAATGTATCTCTTAGTTCTGGTCAAATGACTTTTGAGGATTTATTTTTTGGTAGACGTTCCCAACGTCCACAACTAGGAACAGGTTCTGGTGTTATAATTAATGCAAATGGTTATATTATTACCAATAATCATGTTATTGATAATTCACACGAATTATCTGTTACACTAAACAATAATAAAACTTATGAAGCCAAGTTAATTGGTACCGATCCAAATACAGATATAGCCCTTTTAAAAATTGATGCAGATGAAGAACTACCTTATGTTACTTTTGGTGATTCTGATAACGCTAAAATTGGGGAATGGGTTCTTGCTGTTGGTAACCCATTTAATTTAACCTCGACAGTTACTGCTGGAATTATTAGTGCTAAGGCCAGAGATTTATCCGGTCGTAGTTCTCAATCATTTATTCAAACCGACGCAGCTGTAAACCCAGGTAATTCAGGTGGTGCTCTTGTAAACACCAATGGAGAACTTATAGGTATTAATACCGCTATATCGTCTCAAACCGGTTCTTATATAGGTTACTCCTTTGCAGTACCAAGTAATATTGCACGTAGAGTTATTGAAGACATTATGGAGTACGGAAATGTGCAAAATGGTATTCTAGGTATAAACGGTCGCACTTTAAATAGTGCATTTGCAGAAAAATTGGGTATTGACGATACACAAGGTGTTTATGTTGAAAGCACCATTGAAGACTCTGGAGCAGAAAAATCAGGAATTAAAAAAGACGACATTATAAAAGAAATTGATAATGTTAAAGTCTCTAAATTTGAAGATTTATCTGGTCATATCAGATCAAAACGAGTTAATGATGTCGTAGCCTTAACAGTTTCCAGAAATGGTGAATTAAAAACTGTTAATGTTACTTTAAGTAAGAATGAAACGTTTAACATGCCTTTGGTAGGACGTTTAAAAAATGCTTCTAAAGAAGATTTAAGAAAATTTAAAGCGTCTCATGGCGTAAAAATAATTGAGCTTGGTGAAGATTATGCAGATTATTGGAAAAATAATGGCGTTGAAGAAGGTTCCATAATTACGTCTATTAATGATGTAAAAGTAAGCTCTGTTGATGATGTACAGAATGCATTACAGGATAAATCTTCGAGATCGTTAAGAATAGAACTAATAAATTCTAATGGTGAGAAAGAACGTTATAACTTTAGGTAAATAAAATATTACTTTTAAGTATAAACCCATCAAAAAATATTTTTTGATGGGTTTTATTTTTTTATCAAAATACGCTACGAAAACGTTTGAAATATGATATTTTTGCCAAAAACTAATAATAAACTACTTAAACATGTCTTTTAACAAAACTTATGAAAATGAGTTAGCCTTTCAAGCAGATCGTCGAAGAGCTACCGTTGAATTTATTAAAATTATAAGTGACCTTTGGTACGACAAATCTATCGAACTAGTCATTTTTAGAAATCAACTTATCGATAGAAATGTGAGTCAAATTTTAAATCTTCATGAGTATGCAGGTAAATTTGTGCAGAAACCTATTTCTATTTTTGATTCTGTAGAAATTGCTCAAGCCATTAAAACTCTAGACATCCCTCCTGCTAAATTGGATATTGGAAAACTTACTTATGAGTTTCATTTAGAAGATAACAAACATAATAACCCTACTGCTTTTGTTGCCAGAAAACTAAAAGATGCCAGTAAAAATGGAGATATTCTACCTAAGGATGTTGTTTTGTATGGTTTTGGTAGAATTGGGCGCTTGGTAGCTCGTGAACTTATGACACGGACAGGTAAAGGAAGCCAATTGCGTTTAAGAGCTATAGTAACACGAGGTGCTATAGATGAAAAAACACTTGAAAAACGTGCTTCCTTATTGCGTAACGATTCGGTTCATGGTGACTTTTCCGGAACGGTTTCTACAGATGTAAAAAACAGTGCCTTAATTATAAACGGAACGACTGTAAATGTTATCTCTGCGAATACACCGGAAGATATTGATTATACAAAATACAAAATACAAAATGCTTTAGTAATTGATAACACCGGGGCCTTTAGAGATAAAAAAGCGTTAAGTAAACATTTAATATCTAAAGGTATTGATAAGGTATTATTAACAGCTCCCGGAAAAGAAGTCCCTAATATTGTTTATGGTGTAAACCATACAGAAAACGATCCTGATAAAGTAGATATTTTTTCGGCTGCATCTTGTACCACTAACGCCATCACACCTGTACTAAAAGCTATTGAAGATTCCTTTGGTGTTAAATCCGGGCATTTAGAAACCATTCATGCATATACAAACGATCAGAATTTAGTAGATAATTTCCATAGCAAATACCGTCGTGGTCGTGCCGCAGGTTTAAATATGGTTATTACAGAAACCGGAGCCGGTAGTGCTGTTGCCAAAGCACTACCAAGTTTAAAAGAAAAACTTACCTCTAGTGCCATTCGAGTTCCTGTTCCCAATGGTTCTTTGGCAATTCTAAATTTAGAATTAAAAACTAAAACATCTTTAAACAGTGTAAATACTATTTTAAAAAAATATGCCTTAGAAGGTGATTTAGTCGAACAAATTAAATTTGAACTAAGCGATGAATTAGTATCTAGCGATATAGTAGGAAGTTCCGCTCCTTCTATTTATGATAGTAAAGCGACTATAGTACGTAAAGATGGTAAAAATATTGTTTTATACATTTGGTACGATAATGAGTATGGCTATAGCCATCAAGTAATAAGATTGGCAAAATATATAGCAAAAGTAAGACGATATACCTATTATTAATGGTTTTAAACATCTAAATTAAAATTTCAATCGTATATAAAAAAGCCTCACTTTATGAGGCTTTTCACTTATTTCTAATCGTATATAAACAATATTTTATAACTTCGCAAAACCATTAAACAAATCGTAAATGAATTCCATTAAGCAAACCTCCCTCTTAATTTTACTTTTTTTATGCGCATTATCTAGTTTTTCTCAAACTAAAACAGCAAAAGACAAACTCTCTCTAAACAGTGGTACTATAGACAATCAATTTGAATTCGTAATTCAAAAATCGTACACCTATAAAGGGAATGGTAAAGTTTACAAAAATGTAGAATACCATTGGCTAACACAATTAAAAGCGCATACTCTCGATTCCTTAAAAGCAGTACACAAAGACCTTACTGACACCCAATTAGTTGTTAAAAAACAAGATAAGGAAATTTCAGATTTAAAATTAAATCTTAATAAAACACAAGGCGATTTAGATAAAACCAATACAGAAAAAAATAATATGGCGCTGTTTGGTATGCAAATGAGCAAAACAGGTTACAATGCGCTTATGTGGGCCATTATTGCTGGTTTATTAGCTCTGCTTATTTTATTTATATATAAGTTTAAAAACAGCAATGCCGTAACCAAAGGTGCTAAACGTGCTCTTGCAGAAATTGAAGAAGAATTTGATGAACACCGAAAAATAGCCTTAGAGCGCGAACAAAAGGTAAGACGTCAACTGCAAGACGAAATAAACAAACAAAAAGGGGCTTAAATAACTCCCACATATAAATTTATAAATCTGTAATGTGACATTACAGATTTTTTTTTCAACAATAAGTAACAGAATGGCAGAAAAATTTAATGAAGACAATAAACTTACTCCAAAAGAACTCGCAAAACACCTCAGACAGCCAGAAGGAGAAATAGGAAAAGAAGTAGGGCTACAAATGAATAAGGGCAACAAGCATATTTGCTTAAATTCATATAAAGTACTCAATCCTAAAAACAAAGATTACATTCTGGAAATTGGTATGGGCAATGGTTTTTTTGTTAAAGATTTATTGAAAATGGCAGACAATTTAAACTATTCTGGCATTGACTTCTCTCATATAATGATTAATGAAGCAACTATAAAAAATAAAGAATTCATTACATCTGGAAAAGTAAGTTTTAAACAGGCTTCTATTGAAAAGTTGCCTTTTAATGATGGTGCTTTTGATTGTATTACAACCACCAATACACTTTATTTTTGGCCACAACCACAAGACAACGCTAAAGAACTTCTAAGAGTTTTAAAACCAGGAGGAAAATTATTAATAGCTTATCGTACCAAAGATTTCATGGAACAACTGGAACTTACAAAGTACGGATTTACAAAGTACAACGTAACAGACGTTGAAAATTTACTGAACCTATCTGGTTTTAAACAAATAACTTCTCAAATGATTAAAGAGCCCGAATTAGATTTTGATGGCAAAGTATTCGAAATGGAAGGTATGTACACAACTGGCATTAAGTAATGTAACCACATGCTTTTTCAATCTGAAAAAAGAATAAAAAACGTAACAAAGAACAGATCAAACAATTAAAAAATCCATTATATGGTTTAAACAAATTCTTAAACCACCTTCCAAAATACGGTTCAAAATAAAGAACAATTAAGTTATCTTTGCAGTGCTTAAAACAACACAATGCGTATAGATATCATCACTGTTTTACCTGAATTACTTAAAAGTCCTTTTGAGGCCTCTATTTTAAAACGCGCTATTGAAGCTGGTTTGGTAGAAATTCACTTTCATAATTTACGCGACTATACAACCGATAATTATAAATCTATTGACGATACCCAATTTGGTGGTGGTGCTGGTATGGTTATGATGGTAGAGCCTATAGATAAATGCATTTCGGCTTTAAAAGAAGCAAGAGATTACGATGAAATTATTTATATGACACCCGACGGCGAAACCTTAAAACAAGGCATTGCTAACCAACTATCTTTAAAAAAGAATATTATTATTTTATGCGGACATTATAAAGGTGTAGACCAACGTGTACGAGATCATATTATAACCCGTGAAATTTCTATTGGTGATTACGTATTATCTGGAGGTGAATTAGGAGCCGCAGTACTATGCGACGCAGTTATACGATTAATTCCCGGGGTTTTAGGTAACGAAACCTCTGCCTTAACCGATTCGTTCCAGGATAATTTATTGGCACCACCTATTTATACCAAACCTCGTGATTATAAAGGTTGGAAAGTTCCTGAACTGTTATTTGGAGGAAACTTCCCCAAGATTGAAAAATGGCGTGAAGAACAAGCTTATAAACGTACTAAAGAACGACGACCGGATTTGTTGGATGATTAACCGAACGGAACGTCATAGCGAGAAGTTTTTACGAAGAGGCAATCTGTTAATGCTTAATTATTAATCAAATATCGTCATCATAATCATGATAATCGTCATCAAACTCACCTGTCATACCATAATTACTTCCTCCCCCGTATTTAGTGAATTTTGTAACTAAAAATGCGACTAGAAAAATAACAAATACACCGCCAATGAGAACCAACCATTCATCAAGCGTTGGCTCATATAAAAGAAATTTAGATATCATAGCATATGTTTTGTATAAATATAGTAAACATTATGTTGAGAGTATAAACTTATAACAAGACTATAATCCTTCTCTTACAATTACAATGGTTTTTAAGTTTTTTAGTTGATAACTTGAAACGTGATGTCATGCAGAAATCACAAAGTATATTCACTATAGCTACACCTTATTGAATCTGAAAAATAAAATATCTAATTAAAAAACGTTTGAAAATAATTTGTTTTATGTAAGAAAAACCACTTATATTTACGAGATAACAATGATGAAAAACTTACTATATCCCGATTTATTTACACTCATGTAACACAAAAAGACTTAGTAAACATAAAAAGTCCTTTAGACCATGCTATCAACCAATTAAAAAAAACCCAAAAAGAGGAACAAAAATTCCTATTATCCCGAAATAATTAATGAATAATGAGTACTTTTATTCCACATATAAGGAGTTGTACACAAGCTCTGAAAAGCCAACCGTACAGTCAAGCACATTTTATTTTTTCGTGCCTCAAAAATAAAAAGAGCTTGCCTTTCCCCTACACTGATTAATATTGAATGATAATTTTTATACTCATTTAGTGAGTATCTGAAAAATCTTGGTTACATTAGTTGACTGAATTAAAAAAATTCAAAATGAACCGAATAAAAAGGGTTTTAGAACAGAAAGGAATAAAACAAATCTGGTTAGCTGAAAAATTGGGAAAGAGTTACAATATGGTTCACTCATACGCTCAAAATAAAAGACAACCAAGTTTAGAAGACTTATACAAAATAGCGGAAATCTTGAATGTAGAAGTCAAAGAATTATTAATTGAAAGGACTGACTTAAATAAATGATAACAACAAAGAATTTAAAAGAAGTTTTAGAAAACCTTGGTTTTTCATCTAAAGGAGATTTATTCACTAAAAAATTTGAATCCTTTGATTGTTTACTTAAAGTTGATTTTAAGAAAAAAGCTATTTCCTATCCTGAAAACAAAGGATTTAAAATAAACGATAAAACAACTTGTAATTTTTCTTCAAAAGAAAATTTTGTAGTACTCGAATGCGTAAACAGACTACTTGAACAAGGCTACAACCCAGCACATTTGGAATTAGAACCTAAATGGAAAGTTGGACACGGAGCAAGTGGTGGAAAAGCAGATATTTTAGTAAAAGATAACAAAGGAAAATCTTTACTGATAATTGAATGTAAAAATGCAGGAACTGAATTTACAAAACACTGGAACGAAACATTAGAAAACGGAAGTCAATTATTTGGATATGCACAACAAGAAAGAGATGCTTCTTTTCTTTGTCTTTACGCGTCTGATTTAGTTGATGGAAAAGTACAGCCAAATTATCGATTAATTACACTTCAAGACAACGAACAATATTTAGAAGACAACCCAAAACTAGAAAGTTTTAAAGATGCTAAAGTTCGAGAAGACTTACATAAAGTTTGGAAAAATACATATCAAAAAGATTATACGACAAAAGGACTTTTTGAAAAAGATATCCAAGCCTATAATATTGGAAAGAAAAAATATACAATTGACGACTTAAGTTTAATCGATAGCACAACAAAACAAAGTAAACATCACACTTTTGCAACAATTTTAAGAAAGTACAATGTTTCTGGTCGAGAAAATGCTTTCGATAAATTAGTTAATCTGTTTTTATGTAAAATTGTTGATGAAAAAAACAATCCAAACGACTTGCAATTTTACTGGAAAGGAATTGCATACGATACACCTTTTGAACTTCAAGACCGTTTACAAAAATTGTATCAAACTGGAATGAATATCTTCCTTAAAGAAGATGTTACCTATATAGACAATCAACAAATAGACAAAGCATTTTGGGCATTTAAAAATGACCCAGATGCTACACGAGAAACAATTAAAAGCTATTTCAGACAATTAAAATTCTTTACCAATAACGACTTCGCATTTATTGACGTTCACAATGAACGATTGTTTTATGAAAATGCAGAAGTTTTAATTGATATTGTACGTCTTTTTCAAGACACGAAAATTACAAGTTCTTCTAAAAATCAATTTTTGGGAGATATGTTTGAAAACTTTTTGGATGGTGGTGTAAAACAATCCGAAGGACAGTTTTTTACGCCAATGCCAATAACAAGATTTATTATTCAATCACTTCCTTTAGAGCAAATAATAAATGAAAGTCAACAAATACCTAAAGCAATTGACTATGCTTGTGGTTCAGGGCATTTTTTAAATGAGTTGGCTTCACAAATGAGACCTTTTATTGAAGAGAACAAAGAGGTTAGTTTAGAAGAATATCACAAAGCAATTCACGGGATAGAAAAAGAATATCGATTATCTAAAGTTGCCAAAGTTTCTGCTTTTATGTATGGTCAGGATAATATTGATATTACTTATGCAGATGCTTTAGCAAAATTAGACAAGTTTAAAGCCAACGACTATAAAATATTAGTAGCAAATCCACCTTATAGCGTAAAAGGTTTTCTTGGTACTATAGACCAAGAAAGTAAAAAAAATTATGCGCTTTTAGATACACTTTCGAGCAAACAAATTCCAACAAATAATTCAATAGAATGCTTTTTTATTGAAAGAGCAAAACAAATGTTAGGCCCTAATGGTGTTGGTGCAATCATTGTTCCATCTTCAATTTTATCGAACACAGATAGCACGTATGTAGAAACACGTGGAATACTTTTAAAATATTTTGATGTCATTGCAATAGCCGAATTTGGAGCGGGTACTTTTGGGAAAACTGGAACTAATACAGTTACTTTATTTTTAAGAAGAAAAGGAAATGAACCTGAACAAGCTATTCATTATCAAAACAGAGTAAATGCTTGGTTTGGGGACGATTCAAAAAAACAAAAAGTTTTTGATGACCAACATTTCATAGAAAACTATTGCGGACATATTGATATCGATTTTGAAGACTACAAAACTTTACTTCAAGGAAAGCCAAATAAGAATCTACTTAGTGTAGATATGTTTGTTGAATACAAAGATGATTTCAACAAATTAACATCGACCAAAAACAAAAAGAAACAAGCAAGTTTTAAAAAATTGTCTAAAGAGGATAGACAAAAGGAACTAGATGAAATGTTCCTAAAATATCTAACAAAAATTGAAAAAGAAAAGCTATACTATTTTGTACTTGCAAGTCAAAATGCAACAGAGGTAGTGATTATAAAAGCACCAAGTGACAGCAAAGCAAACAAAATCTTTTTAGGTTATGAATGGAGTGGCAGAAAAGGAGATGAGGGAATTAAATTATATTTAGATACTGATGGCACTCACTTAACACCATTATATGATGAAAAATCAAGAAATAATAAATCTAAAATTAATAACTTAATCCAACAGTCATTTAATAATGAACCTTTAGTTATTGATGATAATTTAAAAGACTTTATAAACTTAAGTTCATTAACAAACATATTAGATTTTAAAAGGGTTGATTTTTCTCGGCAGTTTTCACTTACACCAAAAAAAATAATTCAAGATTATAAAACAAAGTTCCCATTAGTAAAAATTGGAAGTGTTTATAAAACATCATCAGGTGGTACGCCACTATCATCAAAGAAAGAATATTATGATAACGGTACCATTCCTTGGATTAATAGTGGTGAAGTCAAAGTTGGCCCAATAAATAGCACAAGTAATTTTATTACCAAAAAAGGGTTAGATAATTCGTCAGCTAAATTATTTCCAAAAAACACAGTACTAATCGCAATGTATGGCGCTACAGCTGGACAAGTCGGTTATTTAACTTTTGAAGCTTCTACTAACCAAGCTATTTGTGCACTTTTACCTAACAATACTATTAATCATATTTATACTTATGAATTTCTGAATACCCAAATAGAAATGTTTTTAGGAATGCGAACTGGTGTTGCTAGAGCTAATCTATCACAAGAAAAAATTAAAAACATAAAAATACCTCTACCACCAAAAGACATTCAACAAAAAATAGTTAATGAAACCCAAGCAATAGACAAGGAAAAAGAAAAGGCAGTAAAACAAATTGAAAAAGCAAATGAATCAATTGAAGGTATTATAGAAAAAAGCCCAAAAGATAACCTAAAAAAGATAAGCGAAATAGCAAAAGTCAATCCATCCAAAACCGAAATAAAAACCATAAATGATGACACAATTGTATCATTTGTTGAAATGGCATCAGTTAGTGATGAAGGATTTATATCCAATAAAGTTGATAAAAAGTTAGGAGAATTAAGAAAAGGCAGTTACAAATATTTCAAAGAAAATGATATCATTATTGCGAAAATCACGCCTTGTATGGAAAATGGAAAATGCGCTATTACTACAGGTTTAACAAATGATTTAGGTATGGGAAGCTCTGAATTTCACGTTTTTAGATTTGATGAAAGTAAAATATTAAAAGAATATGCTTTTGCGTTTTTAAATCGAGAAACTATGAGGAAAGAAGCAGAACAAAATATGACTGGATCAAGCGGTCACAGAAGAGTTCCAAGTTCGTTTTATGAAAGTTATAAAATTCCAGTTCTACCAATTTCAGATCAAAAAGCAATAATAAAGAAATTAGAACAGCAAGAAAAAATAATAGAGAAAGCGAAAAAAGTTATTTCAACTATAGCAGAAAGGAAACAGGCGATTTTAAATAAATATTTATAAAAGCCAACGCTTAATCGAAAGAAAATGAATAAATTAAAGGTCAGTTATAATCCGAAAAATTAGTGCGTAAAATCCGCTACTTTTCATATACAAGACCGTTACCTACCATTAGAAGAAACAGAATTCAATGAATGAAATACAGGAAATCAAAAAAGAAATTGTTAAACGAGGAATTGAATTAAAAACAGGTGGATTTAGACCAACAAATTCAGAATCTGAAAGTTGGATTGGTAAAGTTTACTTATTTAAGGAGAATGAAGAAATACCTAAAGATAACAACGGAGAATTAATGATTCCGTTATTTCAACTTTGTTTTGAGAACTTGCCTTTTATTCCAGAGATTTTTTCTAACACAAAAGCATTAACTGTTTTTATTTCAAGTGAATTACCTGTTGACTTAACTGAAAACGGGGAAAATTGGATGATTAGGGAATATAAAAAAGACGACAAATTAGTATTAAAAGAATTAACTAATACTGAATCTTTTTTAAAGGCTTTTCCATTAAAACCAGAAATTATTGAGGAAGATTATCCTGTTTGGGATGGTGGTGGATTATCTAGTGAGCAAGAAGATAAAATATTGGATTTAGAAAACTCAGGAGTCATTGAAGACTATTATGATATCACAGAAAATCAATATGGACACAAAATTGGAGGATATCCGAGTTTTTGCCAACCTGGAATTTACTTTGGAGAAGATTTTGAATTTGCTATCCAAATAGCCTCTGATGAAAAAGCTAATTTAAATATAGTTGATAGTGGAACCATATTTTTAGCGAAAAATAGAAAAACTGAAGAATGGAAATACTATTATGATTTTTACTAAAAAAACGGTAGGTAACACGGTGTATAAAACATAGCTAATAAATGCTAAACCGAAAGGTTTGTGTATATTTATAAAGTTCGCCAAATTTTTAATTTGGCTTTTAAATAGAGAAAAATTAAAAACAAAATATAAAAATTCGGCTCTGTGTTAATCCGAAAATGTAGTGTCTTTTTGTACGCTACGTTCCATACACAAGTCCGTTAGCACCAATTTGAAAAATGAACATCGTAAAGCATTTAATATTCGGATTTTTAATAATGTTCTTTTCTTGTTCTGAACATTGTGTGGCTAAATACGAAATTGTTGACAAAAATCACGAAATCGGATTTTATAAATGGCAGAATAAAGCCGAAATCGAAACTGGAAAATTTGAAACGGAACGATACGTGAGAATTGACCTTGACCAAAGCGACGTTCAGATTGCGGACAAAGCTCTTTTAAAACACAAAGAATCTAAACCGAATCCAAAAAGTAGAATACTTAAAGAACTATGTGAATATAATATGCAACTTGGTGGAATTTTTGACAAAAAAACAGACACAAAACTGATTTACATAAATTTCTTTTGCGGAGAGGATAACTTCTTTAATGAAAAAGACGATAGAGAATCTAATAGATTTTATGATGTTCGAGATGGTGGAGATTGTTATTTTCAAGGAGTTATAAATTCAAAAACATTGGAATTTAAAATAATAATGATAAACGGAGAAGCATAAAAACTGGTGCTAACAAAGATGTATAACCGCAATTACGGCGGATTCGACTACGTCCGAATCCACTCGGAATTGCAAACGTCAGTGCCAAACCGAAAAATAACGCATATTAACCCGTAACTGACGGTTATACGAGACCGTCAGACTGTCTCAAAACCTCTTATTTTGGTTTTGGTATTCGGATAGGTATCTTTGAAAAATCTCAAATATGAGATTCTCAGAGAAGTAAAATTAGTTTTGAGACAGACTGCCGTTACCACACATTTGAGGAATGACGAAAAAACAACGAAAAATATTCTATCCGACCATTTTCTTTCTTGGAGCGATTTTAATGGTTTGGCAAATAAAAATCTATAGGAATACTATTATTGATTTAGTAATTCCAATCGGAATTATATTGATTATCGCCATTATTGCATTTATTATCGACTTTAAAAATTACAAAGCAACCTATAATTATAGTGGATTCGGACTTTTCCTCTATTCTATTATGCATTACATAATCGGTTTTGGATTTATTTTTTGCTCAGTTTTTATGCTTACTAACTACTATTTAGCTGACAAAACTGTAAAAACGGAATCTTTTAAAATTATTGACCGAACTTGGATTCAAGGTGGTGGAACAAAATACCATTATGGAGAAAAATTACCTGTATTTACTATAAACTATAAGGGAAAAGAAAAAGAGTTGGTCTTCTTTGCACAAGATTTTGATAAAATGAATTTCTATAATACTGTCGACTTTGAGACTAGAAAAGGCTTTTTTGGATTTGATATATTGGAAAATAAAAAACTTAATTAAAAAACGTGTGGTAACAAAGTGCTAAAAAAAATACTATTTTTATTTCTTAATCGAAAGGTCTGTACTTATTTGCTTGCTTCTGATTTTCCTTCGGAAAATCACAGCTTACAAACCCGTACTTTCCTTACACGAAACGTTAGGCTACATTAAAAAAAACATCCGTAATAATTTGAATTTTTTTGATTAATGAATCTGGAAAGTCACTATAAAAAACTTTATAATGAATCAATAAGTAAAATCTCTTCCGAAAATTACGAAATTGATAATTTAATAGATTCTAACAAAGACAATAGGTTGGGAATAACACTTTTAATAAGACCTCCAACTGAAATAAAGAATAGAATACAGAAGTTTATTAAAGATATTAAGGAAATTGAACCGAATCAATATTTTTATCCAAATTCTGATATCCATATTACTGTTATGTCAATCATTTCTTGTTATGAAGGATTTGATATAAGTACGATTGATTTAGAAAAATATATTGAATTGACCAAAAAGTGTCTTATTGAAAAGAAAGATTTAAATATATCTTTTAGAGGAATTACTGCCTCGACTTCTGGAATTATGATTCAGGGATTTATGGATAATAACGAACTAAATGAAATTAGAGACAGGTTAAGAAAAGAATTTAAAAACTCTAATTTAGAGCAAAGTTTAGACAAAAGGTATTCAATACAAACAGCTCACTCTACGATTGTGCGATTTAGAAAGGAATTAAGTCAAAAAAGGAAATTATTAGAATTTTTAGACGAAAATATTAATTACGAATTTGGAACTTTTAAAGTAAATGAATTTGAACTTGTTTATAACGATTGGTATCAAAGAAAAAAATACGTGAAAGAAATACATAAATTTGTTACATGAAATAACGTAGCCTAACAACGGTAACCGTTGCACAAGCCAATAAATTATAAAAAACAGACTTCTATAACTGCCTTTTAAGGCAGTTTCTTTTTTTAGATCGCTTTATAATTAGCTATTTTAAGGCTCCTTAAAAACAACTTTTCGAGCTTGTACACACTATTTTTTACTAAAAATAATAAAGCAAGCATCCCTGCTCCACTTTTCACCCTTTTTTGGGTGAATTTCAGGTACTTTTTCAGGTTATAAGCAATGGCGGATAGATGCATGACTTTGTTTGCCTGTTTTATTCCCAATGTATTTATTTTTCGAAGCCCAGAAACTGCGTAAGCGTTCCAAATACGGGTTCGACCGTACTTTGACGTTTGCCTTTCATATAGCTGCCTCTGGGGCTGTTCACTCGTGCATTATTACGTTCATACTCTTCTCTATAGAAAGTGACTGTAAATTTCTTCTCC
>NZ_JAUOEK010000121.1 GCF_030540835.1 Flavivirga aquimarina
TTTGATTTTGAGAGTGCTACAGGAGGTAGTGGTGATGATATCACCGAGACCAAAGATGATATTACATTAACCTTAACCGGATCCCCTACTCTTGGGATAGGTACGGGAGGTTCTTTTGGTTCAACAGGTCAGATTGTTAGAACTTTAGGAGATACAAGTTCATTAACCTTTACATTTAGCGAAGCCGTAGATGTCAACTCCATTTTACCATTTAATATTTTTGGTCAAACGATAGATTATACCTTTACGCCAACAGGAGGTAGTAATTC
>NZ_JAUOEK010000122.1 GCF_030540835.1 Flavivirga aquimarina
GCGTAAGCAATGACGTAGTCGAAATGATAGTTCCATTGTCCTCCTGAGCGCAGTCGAAGGACTTGTTAGTTATTACCTTTAAAGCGTTTCGACTTTAGTTTATGCTGAGCATAGTCGAAGTACTCAACGTGACATATTAGACAAATTAAAATACTGAAAAACAATTAATTATAAAATAACGTCAATGGTAGTGAAATTCTGAAAGAATTTTGTATCGAGAAGCTTTTTTTAGTCGAAAATTTACTTGTCAGCCTGTCGGCAGACAGGTTTTCGATACGATTTTTTGCAAAAATCACTCAAACTGACACAAATTTTCTTATCCAAGATTCGCGTTAATTTATATAATGAAGTAATCCTTTTGAGGGTTTAAATGGCAATAATTAGCTAAAGAGAAATAGTAAAAATATAGATAGGTAGACTTGTAGATCTTTTCGAAGTATTTTAAGTGCACGGGTTATTAGCGCTTCTACAGCCTTAATAGAAATATCCATTTTTTCACCAATTTCGACATACGTTAAGTTATCAAACCTACTATACTCAAAAGCTAATCTACTTCTTTTTGGAAGTAACGTAATTTTATGCATGAGCTTTTGTTCAAACTCATTAAATAATATTGAACTCTCTACATTAGCTTCTGCCTCCTCATAAATAACGTTTGAATGAAGTTTTTTTAATGATTCCATTTTTCTAATATGATCGATACACCTATTACGCACCATAAAAGACAAATAAGATGATAGATTATTAATTTTGTTTATCTCTAATCGATTTACCCATAGTTTAACAAAACAATCTTGAACAAGGCTTTGTGCCATACCCATATCAAAAACATAAGATTTAGCTTTTAAACAAAGACCCTCATAGTACTTACGAAAGATATAGTCAAAAGCACCTTCACTTCCTTTTTGAAGTTCATATATTAAAAACTCATCAGAATTAGACTCTTTTGACATCATAAAACCTTACTTATAAAATTGTTTTTATATCACATCGCGTTTTACTCTAAACCAGCCGTTGCTCAAGTCACCATTACATTCATCAATTAAAATTTTCTTTAATTCTTCGGCCTTTTCTTTATTTTGATCCAATACGTTATTTTGTTCTTTATAATCTTCTGGCAAATAGTATAATTGAAAAATATCATCCTTAGCAAAATACCGCAATTTCCAACCTTGCTTGGTTACTAGTGCAGGCCCCAAAAAAGATGCGTAAACAACATAGTCATGTGATTTGTCTTTTTCACCAAGTAATTCCGATAGATAAGAAATTCCATCTTTAGTTTTTGGCAATGTAAAATCTACTAAATCGGCTAAGGTTGTCATCAAATCATAATTTGCGACTAACCTGTTAGATGTTACACCTCCTTTAATCTTTTCCGGCCAACGAACAATTAAAGGCACTCTAACTCCACCTTCCCAATTAGTCCTTTTTAAACCAGCCATACCATCATTCCCATTAAAAACATCCCCACCCAAATCACTATAATATTTAGTATTAATATTATCAAAAAACTCACCTGTTTGCATATTCCTAACAGGTTTCATGACCCTTCCTTCTTGTGTATAATATATTTCATGACCGTTGTCTGATGTGAAAATAACAATGGTGTTATCGTCAATTCCCAGCTGTTTTAATTTTTCCATAATAACACCTACATGGTCATCTAACATTTTTACCATAGATGCATACTCTTTTTCTATTTGAGTAAGCCTATTATCATTTATAAATTCATCATCAACCTTAGGAATAGAAACTGGTCCATGTGGTAATTGTGTAGGGTGATAAAGGAAAAATGGCTTTTCTTTATTTTTTTCAATAAAATCTAATATTTTATCTAAAAAGATATTTTGCGAATACTGGACTTTTCCTTCCATATCCCATCTTTTGTTATAAGTCTCTTCTGTCTCCCTCTCTACACTTTTCCCACAATCAATTCTCGTGTTACCTTCTATGTTTTTTATATTTCCGTTTTCAAAAAGAAACGGTGGATAAAACCCATGACATCTTGCATGGTCTAAAAAACCATAATAATAATCCCAACCATGTCGCTTCATGTCTCTATTAGAGGTAGAAAAGCCCCATTCTAATTTTCCAATTTCTCCGGTAGTATAACCAGACTTTTTCAACACTTGAGCTAAAAATATTTCGTCTTCTGGAATGGGTCCAGTTTTATCAATTAATTTGGATTCAATCTCTTCTTGTGTTAGTTTATTTGTTGATATTTGACTATAAAGACCTGCTCTTGTAATTTTCCAACGATCTCCATGCGCATCATGATACCCAGTAATAAGACTAGCCCTTGCTGGAGCACAAAACATAGCTCCATAAGCATTTTCAAAACGCATGCCCTCGCTTGCCAGTTTGTCTATATTAGGTGTTTTAATTATTTGTTGTCCTTCAACAGAAAGCAACCCTCGACCTAAATCATCTGCATAAATAAGAATTACATTAGGCTTATCTTTTACTAATTGTAAATCCTTTTTATCATCAACACAACTAGTTATTACAGCAGTTAGTAATATTCTTATAGCCAGCTTTTTTAATATCATACTATATATATTTTCTCTATCTATTAAAATGAGGTTTTTATAATACTATATAAAAGTAAAATATATAAAAACTTATCTTAAAACAATTATTCTTAAATTATTAAGAAAACACTTATTATCTGCGTGTTTTCCTACATCTTATGTTTATTTTAACCTTTATTAAAAAATAAAGATATTAAAATTACATTAAAATAATAACTTAATAATTTAATAAAACTATTATATAAACAGTAACTTATTATTAATAAGACAATTAAAATGAAAAAAAAATATTAAAAAAGTAATAAAAAATCAAATAAAAATAATGTTTAATAAATTTTTAATTACTTTTGAATATTATTTTAAAAAGATTATGTCATATAATGAAATAAAGAATTTCTTGAAACCAACTATCCTCGAGGAATTCTTTTCGATTAAATTTATGGGTAAACAAACGTATCGTTTTTCAGTAATCATAATTTTTTATATTTTCTGTAATTATTCTTGTAATAACACAGAAAAAGAAGTCATTCATTCTTTGCCAAATATCCTTTTTATACCTGTAGATGATTTACGTCCAGAATTAGGTTGTTATGGAAATAAGCATATTAAAACACCTAATATAGACAAACTAGCAAAAGAAGGTGTTCTATTTAACAGAACCTATTGTCAGCAAGCCGTATGCAACCCTTCGAGAGCTAGCTTGCTAACAGGTTTGCGCCCTGACTCTATACAGGTTTGGGATTTAACTACAAAATTCCGGAACAACGTACCCGACATAGTCACACTTCCTCAATATTTTAAGCAAAATGGCTACACTACAATTGGCCTAGGAAAAACATTTCATAATGACATTCCAGATTCGATATCATGGACAGAAAGACCTCATTTAAAAGGATTCCCTTTTGATCCAGATGCCGTTTATGCTACAGAATTGAATAAGCAAATTCAAGAAAACAAAAAACAAAAATTAATAGCACAAGGAAAAAACAGGATTGACCCTCTAGGGCATTGGTACTTAAAAGCAAACTCTATTGAAAATGCAGATGTTGATGACGATGCTTATTATGATGGTGCACAAACTACTTATGCTATAAATAAATTACAAAAATTAGCAGCTCAAAAAACACCTTTCTTCTTATCGGTAGGCTACTATAAACCCCATCTCCCTTTTAATGCCCCCAAGAAATATTGGGATTTATATCATCGAGATTCTATTCCTCTGGCAAGCAACCAATATATACCAGATAAAAGCCCTGATTATGCTGTACATGGCGATCAAGAACTAAGATCATATGACGACAATCATGATTTAACATTACCACATGAATCACCATGGAACGAAGAAAGACAAAAAGAAATTAAACATGGTTACTATGCTAGTGTTTCTTATACAGATGCACAAATAGGCAGATTAATAAATGAGTTACAAAGACTTGATTTAATAAAAAACACCATTATTGTTTTATGGGGAGACCATGGATGGAAATTAGGAGAACATAATGGTTGGGGCAAAATGTCTAATTACGATATTGATGTTCATGTACCTATGATTATTAGTGGGGCAAAGGTAAAGGCAAAAGGAGCAAAGACTAATGCTCTAACGGAATTTATAGATATTTATCCTAGCTTATGTGATATGGCTGGCTTACCAGTACCATCCCATTTGCAAGGCAAAAGCTTTGTTCCTTTATTAGAAAACCCAGAAAAAGAATGGAAATCGGCCGTTTTTAGCCAATATCTTTTAGGGCGATTTGGACCTCTCAAAAAACGCAAACAGGAACGGATGGGGTATTCTATAAAAACTGATCAATATCGCTACATAGAATGGTATAGTTGGAACAAAAAATTAAAAAAGAAAGGCACATTTTTAGATCGTGAATTATACGACCATTTTACAGACTCTGATGAAAATAGCAATATCGCTGAAGATTCTAAAAATATACAAACAATTAACACCCTTTCTGCTCAACTTAAAAAACAGTTTAAATTAATTTAAACATATATTTTTTTACAAGATGATTAACAATCATATTTTAGCATAGGGTATCACATCCTCAAATTCGTCATAAAGTATATACAATTAACAATGAATTTCATTTTTTTAAAAACTGTTTTATAATGACATTTAATTTTCTAAATAAATTATTAATATGCTTTCTTTTTTCAGCGATTCAATATTCTATTTACGCTCAAAATAAAAAGCCGAATATTGTATTCGTGTTAGTCGATGATTTAGGTTGGATGGATATTGGCGCCAACGGAAGTTCTTTTTACGAAACACCCAATATTGATCAATTAGCAAACGAAGGCATTCGTTTTACTCAAGCTTATGCTGCATCGCCTATTTGCTCACCAACAAGAGCATCAATATTAACGGGTAAAAATCCGGCAAGAATTGATTTAACTCAATATATTGGAGGAAGAGGAAACCCAAATTATATTCGTAATTTACCTTTAGAAGAAATCCTTTTTCCAGAACTTCTTAATCAAGCAGGTTACAAAACCATATTTTTAGGTAAATGGCACCTCAATAATGAAGCCGGAGAAGGTACTTTCTGGCCAGACAAGCAAGGGTTTGATATTAATATTGCTGGACATTTTAGAGGTGGGTTATATATAAAAAATAAATATTTCTCTCCTTGGAACATCCCTAATTTAGAAAATGGCCCTGATGGTGAATATATGACCGATCGATTGGCTAATGAAGCTGTAAAATTTATTGATAATAATACTAACAACCCTTTCCTATTATATTTATCCCTTTACACTGTACACGCTCCTTTTCAAGCTCCAGCAAAAAGAGTTGAAAAGTATAAAAAGAAAAAAGAAGCATTAGCATTAAGTGAAGAACAGCGTTTTGGAACGGAAAACAATCAAGAAAAACCATTTACTTTTAGAAAGACGCAAGATCATCCTACTTATGCCGCAATGGTGGAGTCTATGGATATGGCAGTTGGAAAAATACTTAATAAACTAAAAGACAAAAATATTGCAGACAATACAGTTGTTATATTTTTCTCAGACAATGGCGGACTATCTACTTCCGAAGGAGTTCCTACAGCCAACACACCACTTCGAACCGGAAAAGGCTGGCTATATGAAGGAGGTATTAGAGTTCCAGCCATCATAAAATGGCCCGGAAACATAAAACCCGGAACTGTTTCTAATAATATTATTACAAGTATGGATTTCTATCCTACAATTCTGGAAATGACAGGACAGCCACTTCGTCCAGATTTACACATAGATGGGAAAAGCATGATGCCACTTTTAAAGAACGAATCAACCAAATTACATGATGTTAATTATTTTCATTACCCGCATCAATCGAATCAAAAAGGTGGTCCAAGTAGTGCCATTCGTGAAGGCGATTACAAACTCATTGTTTTTTTACTAGACAACCGAATGGAATTATACAACTTAAAAAATGATATAGGGGAACAAAACAACCTGGCAGACAAACTTCCCGAAATACGAAATCGACTCTATTCAAAACTTGTAAAATGGTGGGATGACGTTGATGCTAAATTTCCAAAAGAACACACCAGAAAACAAATCTAAATACCCAAGAAATACAAATGAAACAAATCAAAATAGCTTTTCTAATTTTATTCCTACTAGCGTTTGCTCATAGTAACGCACAAAAGAATGAAATAATAAAAGTAGCCTGTATAGGAAACAGTATAACTTTTGGACATGGTATAAAAGATCGCTTAACAAATGCTTATCCGGCTCAACTTTCACGTTTATTAGGAGGTCATTATGAAGTTAAAAATTTTGGAGTAAGCGGTCGTACTGTTTTATCAAAAGGAAATTTACCCTATATAAAAACAGGCGCTTATAAAAATGCACTTGCTTACAATCCAAACATCGTCATACTAAAGCTAGGAACTAATGACAGTAAACCTTATAACTGGGAACATAAAGATGAATTTAAAACCGATTACATAAATCTTGTAAAATCTTTTCAAAACCTTAAATCTAAACCTACCATTTACATTTGTTTAGCAGTCCCGGTTTTTAAAAGTGGAGCCAAAATAAGCGATCAAATAGTAGCACAAGAAATAAACCCTTTAATAAAGAAAATTGCTCAAGAACAGGATTTACAAATCATCGATCTTTTCAATCCGCTTATTGGAAAAAATGAATTATTTCCAGACCGTATCCATCCTAATGGAAAAGGAGCTGGTGAAATGGCAAAAATCGTATATAAATCTCTAACGGGAAAGAATGGTGTTTTAATAGATCAATCGTTTCCCGGGAAAAAATCAAAATGGAAAACATTTAATAAATATAATTTTGAATTCGATAACACTAAAGCATTCGTTATAGAACCAAATAAAGCTTCAACTGGCAAACCTTGGGTATGGAGAGCACGTTTCCCGGGATGGCATTGGGAAATGGACAGCATTTTAGTTTCTGAAGGCTACCATGTAGCATACATAAATACCAACAATAAATTTGGCAGCCCAAAAGCCCTAAAATCTTGGGATAAATTTTACAAATACCTTACCAAAGTACATCATTTCAATAAGCAAGTTGCTTTAGAAGGTGTTAGCCGTGGCGGGCTTTTTATCTATAATTGGGCTAAAGCACACCCTGAACGAGTAAGCTGTATTTATGCTGAAGCCCCAGTTTGCGATTTTAAAAGTTGGCCCGGTGGTTTTGGCAAAAGTGAAGGGTCTTCAAAATTCTGGAATATTTTAAAAGAAGCATATGGTTTTGAATCTGATATTGAAGCAAAACAATATTTAAATAATCCTATAGATAATCTTGAAGCTTTAGCAAAAGCTAAAGTTCCCATTTTACACATGATAAGCCTCACCGATTCCATAGTACCACCAAAAGAAAACACATTCCCACTAATTAATAAATATTTAGAGCTGGGAGGCATTGCAACTATTGTTACCTGTACAGAAGGGAAACAATCATTAAAAGGACACCATTTCCCTATCGAAACACCCAGATTAGGAGCCGATTTTATAAAGTATTATACTAAAGAAGAAAATTAAATTACCGATCTAAGTGAATAATCAATCAAAAGTTAAAAATCAAATAAGGCTTATAGTTTTTTTTATCCTTTTTTCATTTACAAACAAAACCATTTCTCAAGAACCTGTTAAAGTATTTATACTGGCTGGGCAATCTAACATGCAAGGGCATGGTGAAATTGAAAAAGGCGAAAAAGGAAATCTAAAATGGGTAGTAAAAAACAAAGATTCGTATAAGCATTTAGTAAATGATGATGGTACTTGGAAAAAGCGAAACGATGTTAACATATATGCAACCGATAAATTTAATGTTGTAAAAACAGGAAAATTAACTGTTGGCTATGGGGCTTTCCCAACTACTATTGGTCCCGAACTTGAATTTGGAAATATTATTGGAGACCATTTTAAAAACAAAGTACTACTTATTAAAACAACTTGGGGAGGAAAAAGTCTCGCTGTTGATTTTTGTCCACCTAGTGCAGTAAGCACATCTGGCTATCATGAAATTCCTGCGAAAGCAAAAGACACAGGGTACTATTATGTACAGATGCTATCCACTATTTATAAAGTCTTAGATAGTTTACATAAACATGTTCCTGACTACAAAGGAGAAGGTTATGAAATAGCTGGATTTGGGTGGCATCAGGGTTGGAACGATCGTGTGAATAAAAAGGCCAATGCAGCTTATCAATCCAACTTAATACATTTAATAAAAGATGTACGTCGAGACTTAAGCAGTCCTAATCTTCCGTTTGTAATTGCATCAACCGGAATGAAAGGCTGGAACGATAAAGACCCACGCGCACTTTCTTTAATGAATGCACAATTAGCAGTAGCCAATCATACAGAGTTTAATGGTAATGTAGCAGCTATTGATACTCGTGATTTTTGGAGAGATATTGAAAACTCACCTTCCAAACAAGTGTATCATTGGAATAGAAATGCCGAATCGTATCTCTTGGTAGGCAGAGCCATTGCTAAAAACATGTTAAGCATTATAGAATTGAATACATCAAAAAATATACACCAAAAAATTAGACCCGTACCTGCTTACAATAGTGATTATCTCACTCCCACTCCACCGATGGGATGGAATAGCTGGAACGCTTTTGAAAAAGATATTGATGAGAAAAAAATAAAAGAAATAGCAGATGTTATGGTTAGTTCTGGTATGCGAGATGCCGGTTATAAATATCTTGTTCTAGATGATGCTTGGATGGCTTCCGAAAGAAATAAAAAAGGAGAATTAGTTGCAGACTCCATCAAATTCCCCAATGGCATGAAGGCAGTTGGAGACTATATACACAGCAAGGGCTTAAAATATGGCATCTACCAATGCAGAGGATATTTAACCTGTCAAAAATTACCAGGAAGTTTTGAGCATGAACAAATAGACATGAACTCATTTGCCAAATGGGGCGTAGACTATATTAAACTTGATGCTTGTTACGCAGCCAAAAATAACAGATTGTCTTCGGAAGACTTTGCAATTTACCATGAAGCTATATTAAATACCAATAGACCAATGGTTTTAAGTATTTCAGACTTCGGAAACGGTGCCTGGGCTTGGGGAGGAAAAAATTATGGAGAACTATGGAGAACTTCGGGAGATATCTACCCAAGAATAGGTTCGGTGTATCATTGTGCTGAAACATCAGGAGGTAACGGCACTATACACCCTGCTTTTAACGGTTTATGGCAATTTGCAGGCCCAGATAGTTGGAATGATCCAGATATGCTGCAGGTTGGAAACTTAAATACCACTGATGAAGATAAAGTTCATTTTAGCCTTTGGAGCATTTTAGCAGCACCTTTAATGGCTGGAAATGATTTGCGATCTATGTCAAAAGACGTTAAAGATATTCTTTTAGCTCCAGAAGTTATTGCCATTAATCAAGACCCAAGAGGGCATCAAGGCTATAGAGTTTTTAATAAAGATAGTATTGAAATATATAATAAACCCTTATCCGACGGAACCACAGCTGTATTGATCCTTAATAAAGGACAAAACAAAACCGATATTATTGTAAAATGGAATCAAATAGGCTTAAAAGGGCCTCAAATGGTAAGAGATTTGTGGCTACAAAAAGATTTAGGGATATATCATGGTGCTTTTACGGGCAAAAACCTTGGGAAACACGAACATCTTTTACTTAAAATCGGAACTAAAGGGCAGCAACTTGTTGAAGGCCCCTTACCCATTCCAGAAGAAAATTACACTGTAACCAAAAGTGGCACGACATACCTTAGCGATCTCTATTATATGCTTAAAAACGGAGGTGCTCCAAAAAAAGATAAAACCTATAATGGCAAAACAATAAAAATTAAAGGAAAAAAATATAAAAAAGGATTAGGCGTAAAAAGTAATTCACAGCTTATGTATAAACTTGACGGGAAGGCTAATCGTTTTAAAGCAGTAGTTAGTTTAGACAAAGACGCTCCTAAAAACACCGCAGGTCAATTTAAGGTTATGGTAGAAGACAAATTTGGAGGGAGAGTTATTTACGATAGTGGTAAAATAAAAAAAGGTGCATCAAAAATTGAAATCGATATAGATGTAAAAGGCTTGGATTTTATCTTATTGGATTTTTCAGGAAAAAAAGTATTTGGAAACTGGGCAGATGCTAGAGTAATTAAAAACAACGAATAAAATAATGATTCATATAAATTCACAAAAACAAACGAAATTATTCAAAAATAACCTAATAGTTTTACTAACGCTATTTTTACTATCTATCTACCCTATTACAGGCATTTCACAGATTCAAAAAGAAGGTCCTTTTACCAAATTAGAAAACAGATTAATTTGGGAAAACGAAGGAGAACTTTATTGGATTGATGCTTTTGGCAAAGATGCACTTCGTTTTAGAAGTTCAAAAAGTCTAAGAATAACAGATGAAAATTGGAACTTATTACGCCAACCACAGTTTCAGCTGGAAATTTCAATTAGCAAAAAGAAAGCAACGGTTAGCAATGGCCATATAAGAGCAGAGATAGAAGCAAAAAATGGACGAATTACTTATCTAAATAACAAAAACGAAGTACTGCTTCGGGAAGCAACGCACGCACACCATTTACACTTTGCCAGACAATTTGAAAGTAAAGGCAGTGATCATTTTGAAATAAAATTAACGTTTGATGCAGAAAAAGACGAGCATTTATATGGTATGGGGCAGTATCAAAATGATTGTTTAGACTTAAAAGGAACCGTTTTAGAACTAGCACAAAAAAACACTCAAATTTCAATTCCTTTTCTTCTGTCTAGTAAAGGGTATGGTTTTATATGGAATAACCCTGCCATTGGAAGAGCTGAGTTATCCTTAACACATACTAGTTTTTATGCTGAATATGCGAAACAAATAGATTATGTTATTTTCTCTGGTGAAAATCCAGCTGAATTAGTTGAGCATTATAGTGATTTAACCGGAAAATCACCTAAAATGCCTGAGTTTGCTACTGGTTTTTGGCAATCTAAATTGCGATATTATTCTCAAGAAGACTTATTATCTGTAGCTCGGGAATACAAAAAACGAGACCTGCCAATTTCTGTTATTGTAGCAGACTTTTATCATTGGCCAACAACTGGCGATTGGAAATTTAATCCCGAATTGTGGCCAGATCCAGCAGCTATGATTAAAGAGCTAGATAGTTTAAATATTAAATTATTAGTTTCGGTATGGCCAACTTTAGCTGAAAAAAGTGATAATTACAAAGAATTTAAACAAAGTAACTTTACTATTCGCCCAGAACTGGGAAATAACCTATTCTTAAAGGTTAATGATGATTTAACGTTTGTTGATGTTACCTACCCCAAAGCCAGAAAGGCTTTATGGGCTAAACTCAAAGAAAACTATTACGACTTAGGAGTCCGTATGTTTTGGATGGATGAGGCAGAACCAGAAATAGAACCGTTAGAATACAAAAACATAAGATACTACAGAGGCAATGGTTTAGAAGTTTCTAATATTTATCCTTATAATTTTGCTCAGGCCATCTACGAAGGACAGAAAGAAAATGGGCAAACAGATATTATTAATCTTATACGAAGTGGGTGGATTGGAAGTCAAAAATTTGGTACATTGCTATGGTCTGGCGATATTAAAGGAGATTTTCCAACATTAAGAAAACAAGTAAAAGCCGGTTTAAATATTGGGTTATGTGGAATTCCTTGGTGGAATACAGATATTGGAGGGTTTTATGGTAGCTCAGATTCAGACGAATATAAAGAATTATTAATTCGTTGGTTTCAATACGGAACATTTTCTCCCGTGATGAGAATTCACGGAGTTAGAAAACCTATTATAAAACTTGAAGGCCAAATAACCAATACAGGCTCACCCAACGAAGTATGGAGCTTTGGAGAGAAAGCATTTAAAATAATGTCGCGCTATCTAAATATACGTGAAGAACTACGCCCGTACATACAAAAGCACATGGATATAGCTTCTAAAAAAGGAACCCCAGTAATGCGCCCGATTTTTTATGATTTTCCAAACGATAAAACCTGCTACAATATTGAAGACCAGTATATGTTTGGCTCAGATATTCTTGTAGCTCCAGTATTAGAAGCAAATGCTACCTCTAGAACTATTTATTTACCCAATGGTTCTAAATGGAAAGATGCACTTACCGGTAAAACATATAAAGGCGGACAATCTATAAACTATAAAGTTTCATTAGAAAACATTCCTTTATTTACCAGAAATAATTTTAATTTCAAAATTAAATAGATTGTATAACTTTAAAGCATTATGGAAACAATGAAGCGTTTATTAATTATTATTTTTATATCATTAACAGCTTTTGCATTATACCTAGCTATAGGCAATCAAACCATTTTCTCTAATTCATTTAATAAGGAATTTTCTGCCGATGAATTCCTAGATCCAACTTTCATAGACTTAAAAGATGCTTTGTGGATTACTGATGAAAAAAAATTACCAGAACATGATTCTCTATTTTATTTAGATAACCCTGCTCCTATTTTTAGAAAAACGTTTCGCTCTAAAAACGATATTAAAAAAGCAACTCTTTATATTACTGCGGCTGGATATTACGAAGCTACCATTAACGGCGAACGCATTGGTAAGAATATGCTAGACCCTGCATGGACAGATTATAGCAAACGAGTATATGTTGCAGAATACGATATCACTTCTCAAATAAACAAAGATAAAAACTGTTTAGGTGTTACTTTAGGAAACGGTTTCTACAACCCGTTACCGCTCAAAAAATGGGGAAGAAGAAATTTGAGAGTAGATCTTGCCAAGGTTGATAAACCAACTTTTATAGCCAAACTTGTATTAAAATATAAAAACGGCGATAGAGATGAAATCATCACAAATGATACCTGGAAATATTCCTATGGCCCTATTATAAAAAACAGTGTTTATATAGGCGTGGCATATAATGCACAACAAGAAATTAAGGACTGGAACAAACCCAATTTTAAAGATGATCTGTGGTCAAAGTCTATTATTTGTGAAGCTCCAGGTGGCAGAGTGCAAAAGTCATTTTTTCCTCCTGTTCAAATTACCGATAAAATAACTCCCATATCAATCAACTCATTAGAAAATGGAGGGTATATTGTAGACATGGGGGTTAACCTTACCGGAACTTACAATATTAAATTATTCGGAAAAAAAGGAGACACTATTGTTTTTAGATTTGGCGAACGGATCTACGATAATGGCACATTAAATCCTATGACCACTGTAATAGGGCAAATAAAGAAAAAAGGTATTGGAGGCCCTGGAGCTCCAGAAGTTGCATGGCAAACAGACAGCTATATTATTGGAGATAATACAGAATCCATATTTCAGCCAAAATTCACTTATCACACGTACAGATATATGGAGATTCTTGGTTTAAGACAAAAACCAGAAATTAAAGATATTGTAGGACTAGCTCTTAATACTAATGTTAAAGACTATAATAGCTTCAATTGTTCTTCAGATTTACTAAATTCCATCCAAAAAGCCTCAAAAAGAACATTTGTCTCTAATCTTGTAAGTGTACAATCTGATTGCCCTGCCAGAGAAAAATTTGGATATGGCGGTGATTTAAATGCTATCAGCGAATCTTATATCAATAATTACGACATGCAAACCTTTTACCGTAAAACTGTTTACGACTGGGTCGATGCCATGAATGATTCAACTTTTGTTGATACCGCCCCTTACACAGGTGTTAAATATTGTGGCATTAGTTGGGAATCTGCTTTTCTTACTACACAATATAACATGTATCTATATTACAATGATACAGCTATTATAAAAGAATTGTATGATTTAGATAATGCATGGATGGAAAAGGTTGGTAGAATACATCCTGAAGGTCTAGTAAAATCGGGGCTTAGTGATCATGGTTCTCAAGAACCAGTTCCTTTAGAGTTAACAGGAACTGCACATTACCTTCAATGTGCAGAGATCATGGAAACATTTGCCAATGTAATGAATGACAAAGAACAAGCAAGTAAATACCGAGCACTTGCCAACAAATTAAGAGAACTCATAAAAAATGAGTTTTGGGATAAACCAATATCCGAAAAGATAAATCGACAAACCTTATTTTCCACATTACTTTATCACAACATAGTCCCAGCCAAAGCATTAGAAGCAGCAAAAGACTCTTTACATAATGCATTAAACAACGGTCCTTCCGGGCATTTAAATACAGGGATTTTTGGCACTAAATATATGCTAGAAACCGTTTCTAAACATATTTCCCCAACTAAAATTTACAACATTGCCAATAGCACAGAATACCCTGGATGGGGATTTATGATAGATAGGGGCGCAACCACCATTTGGGAAACCTGGAAAGAAAGCGATAACATTTTTTCTAACTGCCACCCTATGCTAGCATCTATATCTGAATGGTTTTACAGATGGCTTGGTGGCATACAACCAAATTCTGAATATCCAGGTTTTAAAAGATTTATTCTATCTCCATCTACTCCCGAAGGACTTGATTTTGTTAACACTAAATATAAATCTCCATACGGCACTATTGTATCCAATTGGAAACGAGAAGCATCAGGGGCTTATAAATATGACTTTGTAATTCCAGAAAAAAGCATGGCACAAGTTAAGTTGCCTATAAGCACATCACAAGAGATAAAAATCTACAAGAAAGATATAGAACTTGAATCTAAAAATATTGAAGGTTTAGAAACGGGACGTTTTAATCTACAAGCGGGTACCTATACTATTTTTTTACTACCGAAATTATAATTTAGTCAATGCATTACGGTATGTTATTTTATAACTAAGCTTTATCAAAAAAATAACAGAATAAAACCAATGAGATATAACATATTTAAACATTTTTCAATTAAGACGTTTATTCTTTTAACCATGCTTTTCATATCACTTTGGCCTCTAAAGGCACAGGAAAAAGTGTTTCCTGGGGCAAATGAAAGTACACCTTCGAAAGCACAATATTTTAGTTGGATAAACAACACCAATGAAGGCACCACAGCCGAACAAACCAAAATTAATCTGGATTTTTTTGGGTGGCTTAAAAGCGAATATGGTATGCAATTAGATATTTATGCTTTTGATGCCGGTGCGATAGATGGGAAGAATTTTTATGGAAGTATTTATTCCGATAGATTTAAAAAACAATTCCCTGAAGGTTTCGACCCTATTTACGAACAAGCAAAATCTCTTGGTATTCGCCTGGGTGTCTGGGGCGGACCTGATGGGTTTGGAGATACAGCAGAAACAGAAAAAGCACGTACCGAACAAATGGTAAAGCTATGTAAGGACTATGATTTTGCGCTCTTTAAATTTGATGCTGTTTGTGGCCCTTTGCGACCAGAAAAAGAAGACGCCTTTATTAATATGATGAAAGCATGTCGTATTTATAGCCCAGACCTAATTCTATTAAATCACCGCCTGGGTTTAAACAAAGCAAAACCCCACGCCACTACTTTTTTATGGGAAGGTCATGAAACTTATATCGACGTTCACATGACCAATAATGTAACAGCACCCCATCATAGAGCATCGGCATTATCACGTAATCTTGTACCCGGCTTACAACGATTAACAGAAGATCATGGTGTTTGCATTTCGTCGTGCTTAGATTATTGGGAAGACGATTTAATTTTACAATCCTTTAATAGAGGGTTAATACTATCACCAGAAATATATGGTAACCCCTGGTTATTAAACGATAGTGAATTTTCAAAATTAGCTCGAATATATAATTTACATAAAAAATACAGCGATATTTTAATTAACGGAAAAGTGCTTCCAGAAACCTACGGTTTAAATGCCGTAACAAGAGGTGATGAAAAAACCCAATTAATAAGTCTAAGAAACATAAATTGGGAATCTGCAACGTATTCACTTAAATTAGATGAAGATATTGGAATAAAACCTAATAAAGATATTACATTATTACAATTACATCCTACCGAAAAATTTATTGGTTCGTTTAAAAAAGGAGACATAATACCTGTTGAAGTGCTCCCTTTTAGATCTGCTTTATTTTTAGCAACAACCGAAAGCTATGACGAACCTCTTTTAACCGGAACCAACTATCAAATCATAAAAAACATCCCCGAAAAACCTATTGAAATTGAAGTTTTAGGAATGCCAGGAACCATATCTGATATAAAACTACTGAATGAAAACCTATACGCTTCTGCAAAAATTAATGGCAAAGAAGTTTCTAAGTTATTAAAAGGAAAAAAATTAAAACTAAGCTTTCCCGGAATACCCTTAAAGCATAATTTCCATCGTAAATTAAATTCATTTAAAGAAATATCGGTTCCAGAAGATGTTGAGGCTTTGTACGAATCTACCATATTTGCAACAGATAACAATGCGCTTGAAGTGCGCTCTTTACAACGATCTGGTGAAACTAAGATTCCAGAAGTAAAAGCGGCCCGTGATGCCTTCTTTAATCAAGAAGCCTTTGTAAATAGAGGGGTTTGGGATAAAAATTTATTTGATGGAAATTTAGAAACCGGATTTTGGCCATCAAAAAAATACCGCTTAGATCCGCGTATTGAAGGCGGATGTTTTCGCTTAGATTTAGGAAACATTATACACCTAGATGAACTAAAAATTACTGTTCCTAATGAATTTTCACTACAACCTTTATTGGTTGGAGAGGGTAATTTTATTGAAGTTTCAACTAATCTAAAAAACTGGGAACAACTCACTTATCTTGCATCAAAAAACATAACGATACATATAAATAAAGAGGTACGCTATTTAAGGTTTAAAAACTTCCCACAACACATCGTAGAAATTGAAGGTGTTACCAATGGTAAAAGATTAAATCGTACCCTATGGCGAGCTTCTAATTTATTTGCCCATCCTAGTCGTAAAACAGCTAAAAAAGTATGGAAATCCACCATTTCATTAGACGAAATAGCCTCGGGCAGCTACCTTTGTGTTGCATTAAACGGGAAACACGGTTTAGAAAGCGCTTATGTTTCTGCTAAAATAGGCGAAAATTATATTGGAGCCACAGACCGGGCTTCCTCTTTCCCCGCAAATACTTGGGAGTTTATGACTGCTCGCAGAGATAAAAATTACACCTATTATATTCCCATAAATGAAACCATGATAGGGAAAGATATTGAAGTTTTTGTTATGGGCTATAACAAAGACCACTTAAATTTTATTCCAGAATTGTATGTTAGTGCCTATCCACATCCTTGGAAAAAGATTAAGCTAACATTAACGGCAAAATAATCCAATATATTGAGCTTAAGAAAAAGTCCGATTATAAATATTTATTATTCTTATAAACACCTGTAGTATCTACATTTACAACATATAAAAAGCTATCTTCCATTTTTAGCAATTATATACTATTACAACAACAAACTCACGCTGCTATTTAAAGAAGCCTCCCTATAGAACTGTCTAAGTTTTTTCCTCTTGGAATAGAAAGCCTGTTCAAAAAAACTGACAGCAAGAACTTAGTAAGTTAAAAATCCAGAAAACTGAGGCTCTTTTGGTATTAATACAAGCTTTTTATAGATTTTATTATAAGGCAAATCATTTAATATAGAAAACCCCTTTAGAATTATAAATTAAAAAGTTAAAATCAAATATTTATTTCACAGAATTTGAGCATCAAAATTTATAAAAAAAATTGTATTGAGAGGCAATTCAAAACAAATTAAACATGTAAATTATTTATTTTCAAATAAATAATTTACAAATACAAAAAATAATAATATTTCTATTTGTAGATATTAGTTTTAACGCGTTAACAATTACAACTTATTCCTTATTTTATTTTTAAGATTTAGTTTAAAACAATTATAATTTTATAATATAATATTAATAAGGATTCAATATTTACAATAATATTATACTGTTTTCTAATTAATTTACAATTTCATTATACTCATTTTTAAACAAATTTACCATCTTAGTATTGAGTATTCATCAATAAAAACAACAAATATTGATGTTTTTATAAAATAAATACAACATTAATACCATAATAACATTTATTTATCGAAAAACAATTGTGATTATTAATATTTTATATTATAAAAATATTGCAAAGTTGGATTAATTATTATAAGTTTATACCTTTCTAATATTATATTAATAACTATATTTAAAAAATATAATTATTACGACCTTTCTCCCCAGATAGCAGAATAACCTACGTTAACTAATTAATCCAAAAAAATATGGAACTAAAACAACTACTCAAAAGCGAGTTAAAGCTTAATGGAGCTATCATGTTCTTTCTGTTTAGCAGTTTATGCATAACTGCTCAAACAGTTACCGGAACAGTGACTACCAGTGACGGACCAATGGTTGGTGCCAGTATTATCGAAAAAGGGACAGTCAATGGTGCACAATCAGATTTTGATGGAAACTTTTCCATTGAAATAACTGGAGAAAATGCCATTTTGGTAATCTCTTACGTTGGTTATAAAACCAAAGAGATATCTGTTAATGGGCAAAAGAATATTTCGGTTGTCCTAGAAGAAGACGTAGCAGACCTAGACCAAGTGGTCGTAGTTGCCTATGGGGCACAAAAAAAATCGAATTTAACGGGTGCTATTTCAATTGTGGGAAGTGAAACGTTTGAGGATCGACCAGTAGCCAATGTTCAACAGGCTTTACAAGGCGCCTCCCCCGGCTTACAGATCACAACATCAAATGCAACAGGAGAACCTGGAGCTGAAATGAATATTAATATTAGGGGACTACAGAATTTTGGTGGAACTAATAATAGCCAACCCTTGGTCTTAATTGATAATATCCCTATGGGTATTAATGATATTGATCCTGATAATATTGAATCTATTTCTGTATTAAAAGATGTGGCTTCGTCATCAATATATGGAGCAAGGGCAGCTTATGGAGTGGTTTTAATAACCACTAAGAATGGAAAAAAAGGCGATGGCGTTAAAGTTTCCTATTCTACAAATTATGCCATTACTACGCTATTGAATCAGCCTGAAAATGCAGATGCATTGTCTTTTGCTCACACTATGAACCATGCGCGGGCAAATATTGGAGCAGGACCATATTTCGATGCTACTGAACTGGATTGGATTACTCAGAACATGGCTAATCCGGGAAGTGCTCCCGAAATACTTCCAACTCCTCCTAATGGCTTGACTTGGAATCTTGGCCCAGATGGACTTAATGCCCATGCAGCTACAGATTGGGAATCGATATATTTTAAGAAAACCAGTTCCCGAAAAAAGCACAACCTTAATATAAGTGGTGGAACTAAGAATACATCTTATTATTTATCTGCCGGGTATTATGATGAAGAAGGACAATTAAAACAAGCCGATGACTATTTTACCCGATACAATCTTGACGGGAAAATAAGCTCAAAAGTAACACCTTGGATGGATGTATCACTTTTAACAAAATATAGATACCAAGAGCAAGAATACCCAGCCCATCCTACATTAGGCAGATCATTTGTTATGTTACTTATGACTAGACTTAAACCTACCAAACCAGCATTTTATCCAGGAACAGAGGTTTGGACAGGAAGAATAGGTGAACAAGAACTACATAAAGCGCTTACTAAACAACGACAACTCATACTTTCCCCAAGAATAGTTCTTGAACCTGTGAAAGATTGGGTTACAACGCTAGAGTTGAATTACCGAACAAATGATGATAGTGAGCAAACCAGATTCCCAACGGTTCAAAGCGCTATCCCTGATGGGTTGGGCGGATCGATAATAACCTCATCTGCTCAGGATCGTACACGTTACTGGTCCGAACTTTATACGAATACTTATATGTCACCTAATATCCGAACAGAGTATACTAAAAATATTGGTAAGCATAATTTTCATGTTTTGGCTGGATTCCAACAGGAGACTTTCGATTATAATAATTTACAGGTACAATCTAATTATTTATTAACAGATGGAATTCCATCTATTAGTACATCTGTAGGTGATATTACAACTAATTTTAGCGTAAGTAATAATGATCAGTTTGAAAAAGGACATTGGTCTACCCAAGGGTTTTTTGGGAGGGTTGGTTATAATTTTGATGAAAAATATTTACTTGAATTTAATATAAGGAGAGATGGTTCTTCAAGATTTAAAGACGGTGATAGATGGGGAACGTTTCCATCGTTCTCCGCTGGTTGGGTACTTTCAAAAGAAAGTTTTTATCCGTTAAAAAATCAAATCAACTTCTTAAAAATCAGAGGGTCTTATGGTTCTGTTGGAAATCAGGATGTTGCAAATTATTTACATATTCCAAATCTACCAGTTAATCAATCTAATTATTTATTTGGCGGAGAACGATTATGGGGAGTTGGAGCACCTGATCTTAGCAGTATTGATTTAACCTGGGAAACAGTAACTACACTTGATTTAGGGATAGACCTTAGAGCACTTAATAACAGATTAGGAATTACGTTTGACTGGTACCGTTCTAATACAACAGATTTAGAGACAGGCGGACTTGCAGTATCAGCTGTTTTAGGGGCACTGCCTCCAAGAGTTAATGCAGGAGAGATAGAAACTAAAGGATGGGATATTGAGGTTTCATGGCAAAACACAAACAGTGAGAGCGGTTTTTCTTATGGTTTTACAGGTGTTTTGTCTGATTATAAAGCTACTATTAAAAAATTCCCTACAAATCCTACACTTCTAACAACTCTAAATTATGCAGGTAGAACAATCGGTGAAATATGGGGCTTAGAAACAGATGGCCTCTTCCAATCTGCCGATGATGTGGCAAGTTGGCAAAATGACCAATCGGATATCTATAATGGTACTTGGTTTCCTGGTGATTTAAGATATGTAGATCAAAATGGTGACAATGTTATTAGTGTTGGAGATAACACTTTAGCAAACCCCGGTGACAGAAAAGTGATCGGAAATAGTACACCACGCTATCAATTTGGTTTTAGTGGCAACGCTTCCTATAAAGGATTTGATATGTCATTTTTTATACAAGGAATAGGAAAGCGAGATTTAAGCATCACAGGGCTTGGGACATTTAGAGGCCCCGCCAATGGACCATTACACGCTAATGTATATACGGAACACTTGGATTTTTGGCGTGATGAAACTAGTCCATTAGGTGCTAATCCTAATGGCTATTTCCCAAATGCCTATTCTCAATTTATAGGACAAAACAATAAAAATTATCGTTTTCCAACCACTAGATTCCTCCAAAATGGTGCTTATCTAAGACTTAAAAATGTGCAGTTGGGGTATACGCTTCCAAATAGCGTAACCAAAAAAGCAAAAATTTCGAAAGCTAGAATTTATGTTTCGGGCGAAAATCTTATAACAATTACAGATTTAATGATATATGATCCCGAAGCATTCAATGGAGCAACTGGTCGTATCGGAGACCAATATCCATTAAGCCAAGTTTTTTCATTAGGCCTAAATGTTAATTTCTAAAAAATATTAAAATGAAAAAAATATATTATATAGTCGCAACAATTACAATTGGAATTGTGCTTAATTCCTGTGAAAAAGACGTGTTAGAAAGAACCCCTCTGGATGAAATTTCAAATACCGATTTTTGGACTTCAGAAGGGGATCTACAACTGTATTTAAATGAGCTTTATAATACGTTTCCTGGCTGGGCTGGTTCTGGTGCTGCGCCTTCTCCCGATATAGGAACAGATATTGTTATTGAATCCAGTGAGTGGTTCGGCAGCTCATTTACAGAACGATTAGATGGCACCCTTAATATTCCTGCTTCAGGTGGAAGCTGGAATTGGGAAAATGTCCGTAGTGTAAACTTTTTTCTTGAAAATGCGAGTCGTGTAGAACCTGAAGGTCTTGTTAATCATTACATTGGTGAAGGTCATTTTTTTAGGGCTTGGTTTTATTATACTTTGTTCAGGAATTATGGAGATCTTCCTATAATAACGAAAGTATTAAACTTGGAAGATACAGATATATTATTTGGTGCCCGTAGCTCCAGAACTGAAGTGGCTAATTTCATTCTTGATGAGCTTGATACAGCAATCGCCATGATGAGAGAAGGGTCTGAAGTTGGCCCATCTAGATTAAATAGAGATGTAGCAACACAGTTTAAAGCCAGAGTCGCTTTATATGCAGGAACCTGGGAGAAATACCACCAAGGAACAGATTTTGCAGGAGATACTAATGGGTCAGGTTTTTTACAAGAAGCCCAAGATGCTGCAAAAAGTGTTATGGATGCCGGAAATTATACACTTGCAACAGGAGATCCTAACGAAGCCTATTATAATCTTTTTATACAAACAGATTATAGTACTAATTCGGAAGTAATGTTATATAGACATTATGATTATTTGGGTCTCAATATTCAAAATTCGTTATGGAATCAACCAAATGCACATGGGATGTCACGTGAGATGACTAAATATTACTTAGCTTCAGATGGGTTACCTATATCTGTGAGTCCTAATTTTATGGGTGATGCTACTCTAGCTGAATTAGAGGTAAATCGTGATCCAAGATTAGCACAATCGGTAATGGTTCCGGGAGATTTAGATTTTGTGGCAGAAAATGGTACTGTAACATTATTTTCAGTACCCTTTATGACGCGTTGTCCAACCGCTTTAGCCATAGAAAAATGGCGGTCTAAGGAAATATTTGCAGAGCTTAATAATCAGAGAACTCGAGATATCGGTTTTATTATTTTTAGATATGCTGAAGCGCTTTTAATCTATGCTGAGGCAAAAGCAGAATTAGGCACCTTAACCCAAGCAGACGTTGATATTACTATCAACTTGTTAAGAGACAGAGCAGGTATGCCTCACTTGAACATAGGTGCTATTGCAATGGACCCTGATTGGCCAAATTACGGATATACATTAACCGACTATTTGTACGAAGTTAGAAGAGAACGCACTGTTGAATTGTTTGGCGAAGGAAACCGACTAGATGACCTGATGCGTTGGAGAGCTCATAGTATTTTTGTTGGCACAAGACCAAAAGGTACTACTTATACACCAGATATTGAAGCTGAATTTCCCAATTTAACAGTTGATGAAAATGGATTTCTTGATCCGTATCTCGGTTTTATAAGTGGAAATGGTTTTGGATTTGATCCAGATAGAGATTATTTACTCCCTCTACCTACCAATGAATTAACACTAAACCCTAATTTTGATCAGAATCCAGGGTGGTAAAATAGAATTAAATTTGAGTTAGTTTTTTTAAGCAAAAGAGCCGATCTATATAATTAGAAATCGGCTCTTTTATTGGTTTAAACTGTAGTTAAAACTATGTACTTTAGTGCTTTTAGCTTCTAAAAAAAATTGACACGAACCAGTTTGTCGGCTGGCAGGTTTCACAAATTCACACGAATTCAGTTTTACAATGTTTATTCTTTTTCTTTTATTTCGGTATTTCATGAAACAGACTTTCAGTCTGTCAAAATGAACCTAAGAACTCCCAGTCCATAATGGTTTAGTTAAACAATCATAGACTTAAATTCTATACAATTTATATTAACGTGAATCTTGTTTAAGCCGCCCATAAACAAAGTTGGTTAGTTTCAATTGGAGTTATATTTAAAGAAGGCTTTTTAGGAAAGAAACAATAAGCAGTCAGTCCCGAAATAAGGTTGACCAAAAAACCTTTAACAGAA
>NZ_JAUOEK010000036.1 GCF_030540835.1 Flavivirga aquimarina
CAGACTTTCTTTGTCAACCATTTCTTCAAGGGAAGTCATCCGGATTTGATTACGATCCTGACCATGTATATGTTCCATAAGTATGATTTGTGTTCCTATACAAGATAAGAATTACTCAAACCATTAACAATCAGAATACAAGAAAAGTTAATGCACAGTCTGACGTTTCGTGTAAGGAAAGTACGGGTTTGTAAGCTGTGGTTTTCCGAAGGAAAATCAGAAGCAAGCAAATAAGTACTGACCTTTCGATTAAGAAATAAAAATAGTTTTTTTTTACATATTGTTAGCTTTAGTTATTCTTAATTTCTCAAGCTGCCACTAATTCTTTTTAAAGCAAAAACAACATTCTGAATATCTTTTCTATCAAAAGTATCCTCTTCTATATAAAACAGCATCTCAACTCCCTTATCCAAACATTCTGCGAATTCTTGAGGTAGATAGAAAGCAATCATCAACTAATTTTGAAAAATCTATTTCTTGTTTTTTTATAAAACTTGTCAAATATGGCAAGTGTGAAAAAGTCAGAAGTTTTAAAAATTGTAGGTCAGAACATAAAAAGAATTAGACTCGAAAAAGGTTTAACGCAGGTGGATTTGGTCGGTAAAATTGAGGCACGAATTGATACAACGAATATTTCAAGAATTGAGCAAGGAAGGACTAATGCTACTATTCATACTTTATTCAAAATAAGTCAAGCTTTAGAAGTTCCTCTATCGGAAATTTGCGACGTATACATTTCCAAAAGTGTATAATTATTTTTTTTGAATTTAGATTCCTAAACGTCGCTCTCTATCACAAAACAACGTGGGTGAACTAATTAGTATCTAATTTAGTATCACATTTTTATAGCAAGTGGACAGGTTATTATAACTTATAATCATACAGATGCTGGTGACAGTCACAAGTCGATCACAAATAGGATGCTGAGCAAGTTATACCAAAAAGAAAAAGTGGTTTAAGTAAAAAGAAAATAGTAATTTTGAAGTACCGATAACTATCAGAATTGGCTAGTGCTTTTCATAGGACAACTTTGTTGTGTGTAGTTTTTAATCTTGTAACGCAAATCTTCTAACCGTTGGTTAATCTCCTCGGTAGTTAATTCAGTAATAATTTTATTTTTTATAATATTTTCCAAGGCTACAATTTGAGCTTTTTCTAACGCTTTGATTTCTGGTATTTGATAATTCGGTTTCACGCCAGTATGCTCCCAATTCGTATTTGTTTTGATATCACTTACATTACCATTAGGAACGAAAAATAAGAATTCATTATTGATGACAAACATATCTACAGGATTAGCTGCTCCTGATGTTGTTTCACCTACAATTGTTGCAATACCTCTGTTTTGTAAGTGATAACTGATGGATTCTGCTGCTGAAAATGAGTTTTTATTTGTTAGTATGTAAACGGGCTTATTCAAATATTTTTTTCCTAAGACCTTTTTCTTTGTCTTACTCAAGATGGTTTTGTTGTTGTATCTATAATAAACTTTGCTTAGTATTTCTTTTTTGTCAAAAAAATAACTACACAAAAGCAACAGCATTCCTTCGTCTCCCCCCCTGTTATTTCTTACATCTAAAATTAATGAGTTGGTGTTGGCTAGGAAGTTCATCGCAGCAGCTAATGTTTCTTTGGAAGAATTTGGCTCAGCAAAGCCCGTGTATTCTATGTAACCGATATTTCCAGGTAGCCTTTTGACTGTTTCGAACCCGAAGTTCCAACGTCTGTTGATTTCATCAAATAGCTTTTGTTGGTCTTTTTTAGAGTCTACATTCTTTAAAAAATTGGGACGATATAAAAGTGCGAAATGCTTATCTTTACCTTTGGTAGCCATTATAGAAGTAATGGTATCAGCAAACTGTTTTTTGGATAAGTCGGCAAATCCGTTTTCAGGAAGGTTTGATAATTCATTTTTAAGACTTTTAGCCGCTTCGGGGAAAATATAATACCTTGTAGTTTTATTTATCAGTGTATCAATAATTTTTCTGTAATCTGTCTTATTTTGAGCGAAAAATAAAAAAGGGGTTGCCGTAATTAATATTATTGCAAGAGTATTTTTGAATTTCATTATTGACAATTTTTAGTGATTCTTTTTAAAACATTGAATAGCTGTCTTTGTTCTTCTTCAGAAATTTCGTGTAATGCCGTTTCTCTATTCTTTTTTACCGTCGGTTTAAGTTTTTTAATAACTTTTTTACCTTTTTCCGTAATTTCTAATTTAACTTTTCGTTTGTCTTGGTTGTCCACTAATTTTAGTAAAAATCCTTTCCTTTCCATTAATTTGACAATCCTAGTCATTGATGCATAGTCTTTAAAAATCAAATCTGCAATTTCAGTTTGCGTTTTATCATTTTCCTTAATCATCATTAAAATTAATGTTTGATCAAGAGTTATGTCAGGCACAACTTGTGTTATGTTTTGCTGACTTAATTTACGGTAGGCTTTTATCGTTTCCTCGATAGAATAGAGGACAGTACTGGTTGGTGTTTTAAATCTCATAACTACTTAATATATCTAACAAAAATATCAAATGTAATTGATATATCAAGTAAATTTCAAAACTTAAATTGTGATGTTTGAAAGATTATTGTTAATAGTGAAGATATTTTTTGAAAATTCTGACTAACGTAAAATTATTGTGTTCAAAATCAACAATTTAAAATTAGTTGTTTTTTATCTCATTTTTCTCATCTTCGTTAGCCATAGTACTAAAGACTCTTTTGGAGTCTATGAGGGGTTAGATACAACGGTTTGTATAAATCTGGCCGGGTTTTCATGGCCAAAACCTACCAACTCGTTAAAGCCTTTAAATATATGTATTTCGTTGCAATTTAGCACTCCTCCCGGCTTGGATTTATACGTTGGCAACCGTTAATAATCCTCAAAACTTTTAATTAAAGAAATATTTTTCCGTTCAATTATGTTTATCTTATCATTAGCATTGTCCGATAAAGGGGAATACCATCCTTGGCTATCAAAATATTCTTTTAAATCTTTTGATCTGAATATGTATCCTTTATTTGCAAAAATCTCATTTCTAATTAATCGTAATTCCTTTTTTGAGTATTGACTTAAATCTTCTTTTGTTAATAATTTGGAAGAAGCAAATCCATATTTTCGTACTTGATTATTAAGGGTATCTAACTGTATTTGTTTTACAATTCCATTATCTGGTATTATATAATATTTATAAACAATGTCATTCCTTGTACAATCACCAAATTCATATCCCTCTTTATAAGATCCATAACTATCAACACAACTATTGTCTATCAAAATCCAAGAAACCAGTTTTGTTTCTATTAATTTATTATCAAAAATTTTGTATTCCTGAAAAGAATATTCTGGTATATCTTGAGGGTGATCACTTCCCTCTGACAACTCAAGGCCAGATAATGTTTGATGTTTAACACTAAAAAACTTTACATATTCAGACATGCTAACTCCAGTTGAAGTTTGAATTATCATCCCTATAATTGAATCATTGATATATAAAAACCTGGATATATCCTCCTTAAAGAAAGTGGGGGCACCCTCATTCGGAGTTTTGACAAATCCAGAGTATTTAGAAATAAGTTCTTTTGATGGCCTTTTATTATTTTTAATCACTTGGGTCATCCTCTTAAATTCAGTGTAATTTCTATCCTTTTCTTGGCCAGAAATACTCAAACTAAAAATTAAAACAATTGCTAAAAAAATATATTTTAAATTCATCATTATCTGTTGTGTTTGTATTACTGAAAACCTGTGCTTATGGTTGCCAACGTCTCGTGTATGGTGTCGTAGCTATCCCGCAGGGTAGCTATGCACTATACATTTTGTACCTGTTGCACAACCCTTATGTAAATATATAGAAAATATGTATCTTGTATTATGCAAGGCAAGAAAAGATTATCAAGAGAAATTATTTGCACAATTTCAATTGAGCGATCTCGTTCCCGAGCAGAACTTTTATAGACGCTTAAAAGGGGTATTGGATTTAGACTTTCTATACCCAATGACCAAGGGCTATTATGGAGAAAGCGGA
>NZ_JAUOEK010000123.1 GCF_030540835.1 Flavivirga aquimarina
TGATAAAATTTATTTTAAATGGATAAATGCTTGTCTCAGAGGGATTAGTTAATCCACTCCATTGGCGTGGCAGGAAGACTCCATTTTGAGAAGCCTGTAAGGCGCACTCAAAATGGTAAGTCGTCCCGATAACTCCTAAAATCCGCAAGTGTATGTATATTTTGCCAGTTTCCTATATTATAGGACATTTTTCAATCGGGATATTGAGTTTATAAAGAAAAACCATTCGTTTCTTTTATATTTTAGGCCATGCATTGCCCG
>NZ_JAUOEK010000124.1 GCF_030540835.1 Flavivirga aquimarina
TAAAAAGTTTTGGCTAAGTGCTTAATCGAAAGTTCACTACTTTTAATTCCCGTACTAATCATAGCCAGAACGTCAGACTGTGCATTAACTTTTTTTGTATTCTGATTGTTAATGGTTTGAGTAATTCTTATCTTGTATAGAAACACAAATCATACTTATGGAACATATACATGGTCAGGATCGTAATCAAATCCGGATGACTTCCCTTGAAGAAATGGTTGACAAAGAAAGTCTGGTTCGCATCATTGATGCTTTTGTAGATATGTTGGATTTACAACAAT
>NZ_JAUOEK010000125.1 GCF_030540835.1 Flavivirga aquimarina
GGTAATGCCGAAAAACAATTTGACATCCTTAAGAATGACTTTGGATGGAACCACCTGCCGTTCTCAAGTCTGGAAAACAATACTGTTTTCCTCTACTTTACCGCTCTGTGCAGAAACCTCTACACAATTGTTCTGGGAAGCTTGAGCAATAGGTTCAAAAGCCTCGAGCCTACTTACCGTATCAAGAAATTCATCTTCCACTTCATCGCTGTTCCTGCCAAGTGGGTCAGGCACTCAGGGCAATGGTGCCTCCGCTTATACAGTGGCGTACCTTGAAAAAC
>NZ_JAUOEK010000126.1 GCF_030540835.1 Flavivirga aquimarina
TTATTTTAAAAAATACATAATTATATTATTTTCAGTAAAACAGAAACCTTTTTTGGTTGTAAAAAAACGATTGGGTGGTCATTCTGAGGAGTCCCGTCCCGATAACTCCTAAAATCCGCAAGTGTATGTATATTTTGCCAATTTTCTATATTATAGGACATTTTCCAATCGGGATATTGAGTTTATAAAGAAAAACCATTCGTTTCTTTTATATTTTTAGGCCATGTATTGCCCGATGTTATTAGGCGGCCATTTTTGGGGCAGGTGTTCACACCCCACTTATGCAGGCTAGGCAATCTTCTACCAATACGATCAATTGTTTTTGGGTCG
>NZ_JAUOEK010000127.1 GCF_030540835.1 Flavivirga aquimarina
TCATAAAGCCCACTGTCAACCTGAACTTGTTTCAGGTTCTCATCATAAATCATCAATGTTTATAGCTGTTATGGGATGCTGAAACGAGTTCAGCATGACGCCAAAAAACATTGTTATGACACAAAACGGATAATCAGAAAAAATTTTAAATTATAGTTAAAAAGAGGGGGTCTAAAAGTAATTAACTTTATCATCCAGAGCAAAGCGAAGAATCTTAATTTATATAAAAACCAAAAGGTTAAAATTTAAAAAGATTCTTCATTGCATTCTGAATGACACTTTTTAGAACCCTCTTTTTAGCTATAGTTAATGCTATTATTTAGAAGCCAGAATATCTATTTTTTGAATAGCAGTAGCTTTAAAACCTTTTAAAATATTAGGTGCATTTTCCATAAGAGCCGCAGCTACTTTTCCTGTTAAATGAGCATCTCTTCCGGTATCATTAGTAAAAGTATCAAAGATGGCATACCTTGTGTCATCTAACTTAATGGCATACCAAGATAATGTCTCTGGCTCATGTTCTACTAATTGCTTACCTACCTGAAGAAAATTTTCTACATCTGTAGATTTACCTGCTTTAGCTTCCATAATAACCAATAAGCCCTTGTTTTGTGACCCCGTTTTATGATTAGAAGCGATTACATTAACTAGTTGAATATTCACGTTTGCATTAAAGTTTTCTAGTAAATCATCAGCATTAGCTAATAATGCTTTTGCAACTTCTCCAGTTAAATGGGCTTGTCTACCTGCTTCAACTTCAAACGTGTCATAGATACCAAAAGTACTTTCGTCTATCTGAAAGGCGAACCATGATATTGTTTGCGGTTCGTTATTTACTACCGTTAATCCACTAAGTAGAAGATTTTTAACATCTTGCTCTTTACCAGATTTGGCTTTCATGGTTACCAATAATCCAATGGTTTCTTTTTTTGTACGTTTCATAATATTACTGTTTTTTGGTTTAGAAAGTGATTAATTGAAAATCCTAGAATAAATGCTAGGATTGTTATTTTTAAAGGTATTCTTGTTTTCATGTTTTTAAGTGTTTTTGTTACAATGCAAATTTGCTACTAACAGGAAGATCTTGGAATGGATATCTATAACTTACGCATGGATAATTTTCCATAAAGAAGAATAGGTGTAGGTATAACAAGCACAGCGTTTAGAAATAAACAACTTGTTATTACCAGATATTACACAGAATTTGCCGAAGTGAAAAACCAGAATCTAAATAACAGAATTTGCAGCTTTAGACTCTAAGATCAAAATGTGATGCATTAAACTTGCCGAAAAGAAACGAGTGAAACTTGTGCTGAGTTTGTCGAGGCTCTGCTTTGAGGATAGTTTGTTTCAAGAAATTCTTTATTGTTAAGATAGTGTTGTTATGGTTAACACGAATTATGCATTAGAAGGTTGTTACGGGAATTGAAAGCATAATAAATCAAGTGCCTTCTAGACTTCATCATGGCACTGCTATGGTTAAATTAAAAAACAGCAAAATCTTCAATTTCACACTAATAAATATAGAATAAATTTTATGATGAACAAAAATGAGTTAAATACATATGTTAAAACATTTTTGTTAAGTCCCATGAAACCGTTTTTTAGTCCCCAATTTAACATAATTCAGCACTTTTTTTAGAAGAGTTGCTAAATAGAATGGATTTTCGCTTAAAAATTAACGCAAAATAGAATTGATACAATTGAGAAAGATACAACCACTCCTTTTTGGGGTGTTAAGTTTAACTAGTTATGGTCAAGCTAAAATAAATGCTAATACAGATGAGGTCATGGTTGATTTGTCAAGTTATAGTGTGAGTTTATCTGATGACGGTACAACCTTGGCTATAGGAACTTATAATGTTCGAGACAACGGCTCAAAATCAGGTCATGTATGTGTTTACAAAAATAACTCTGGAGTTTGGAGCCAAATAGGAGCAGATATTAATGGTGAAGCAGAAGGAGATTGGTCAGGTTACAGCGTTAGCTTATCTAATGATGGTGCTATTGTAGCCATAGGGGCTAAATATAACCATGGTAGTAATGGTTCAGATTCGGGGCATGTACGTATTTACAAAAACAATTCCGGAATTTGGAAACAAGTAGGAGCAGATATAGACGGTGAAGCGGCGGGAGATTGGTCGGGTTATAGTGTGAGTTTATCCGATGATGGTACTACAGTGGCTATAGGTGCTATTCTTAATAGCGGTAATGGTAAAAATTCAGGACATGTACGTGTTTACAAAAATATCTCAGGGGCTTGGACACAGATAGGTGAAAATATAAAAGGTAAAGCAGTAAAAGATTATTTCGGGACAAGTGTGAGTTTGTCTAACGATGGAACTACAGTGGCTATAGGAGCACATCAAGGAGGTAGCACGCTAGGCTATGCAAGTGTATATAAGAATGTTTTAGGAGACTGGGTACAAATAGGTGATGATATTGTTGGAGAATCAAAAGGTAATTTTTTAGGATGGAATATCAGTTTGTCTAATGATGGTTCTACCGTTGCTATAGGAGGATATATGAACAATGATAAAGGCGTAAGATATGCTTATGTGCGTGCTTATAAAAATAAGACTAATACCTGGATACAGAAAGGCACAGATATAGGGGGCAAAACTATGGGGTATGATTTATCAAGGTTTAATAATATAAGCTTTTCTGGTAATGATACGATAACACTCATAGGAGCCTATGAAAAAAATAATGATAATAATAGTCAAAAAACACCAGCTATAAATTACGTGCGTGTTTATAAATATAAAGACAGTCCTAGTATATGGATAAGTCCTCATATTTAAAGAAAGATTTGGGTGGTAATTGAGAGAATATAGGTTGCCTTATCTTATTTATAAATTTTAGTAGGTTGAATAAGTAAGATAAATCATCATAGTGTATTAAGGTTTGGGGACTTTAATGAGCAGCCTATATACCACCCATATATTACAGTAATGAATAAGAAGTAGTACAACTCTCTAATAAAATAAGTAATATATAATAATTACTGCAGCATAATTAAGTTTTAAGATTTTCTATTTGGTTGAGATTAGTAGTTATTGGCATTTAACACCATTAAATAAATCTATAATGGTGAGAAAATTATAGATGGAGTACGCTTAATAAAGTTAAATGTCAATACTCTAAAAAATAAAATAGAGAATAAATTATCCATGAAAAATGGATTATTATCTATGTTTTATAATAAATCATGGAGATAGTTTTACAAACAAATTAATTAATAGCAATTCACTTAAAATGGCGTGTCGTGATATAAAAAAGAGGGATTTATTTAGTTGGGTAAGGTAATTTCGGTTAAAACCAAACGAAAACCACAACTAACGGCACGTCTATTTGCTTTGAAATAAAACAAAACATCGTTAAAGTAACGTGTTAAATAGCTATTAAAAATGATGAAGTAAGTATTTAAAAAAAACTTTAATGAAAGATAGAGTAGCAATTTTAACAAAAAAAAAGTCAGACTGTATTTCGTTATTAAGCGATTTAAAAAAAAGCGGGGTGCACAATCGTGAAGTCTTTTTTAAATGGGAAGATTTGTGGTTGTCTGAAAAGAATAAAGGGTATGATTTTATACTAATTGATTATCTCTTTTTTGATATGTTTAGAGATGATATGGTGTGCTACCATTTATTTCATAAATATAAATTTAAGATAACCTTTTACAGTAATATTTCCCAAAGTATAGAAACCCAAAAAGGCAAATTGGATATTGATTTATACCGGATATTTTTTAGACCCTTTGTAGATTTTGATAACCTCATGGATGATGGCAAAAATAATAATGTTTTGGAAGAATCGAAAGATAGTATTATAAGTCTGACTGCTGAAAGAAAAAATGGATTGAGGTATAACGAGGAGACTTTTTTTTTAAAGGAGGGCTATTCATTAATCAAATTCAATTTAAACGAGGTGTTATGTTTAGAAGTAGATCGTAATTATGTCACCATTTATTTATGCGACGAAAAACACTTGATAAGAGATACACTGCAATCCATGTTGGAGATTTTACCAGATAATTTTTTAAGGATAAACAGGTCTGTTATTATCAATATAGATAAGGTTAATAAAGTAGTGGGCAACAGGGCTTATATTAATGGGTTGAATATTCGGCCTGTAATAGCAAATAAATATAGGCATGATATTTTAAATGCGGTGCCACTGTTTAACCTGAAAAATTCAATTCATTGGAATTATCTAAAAAAAGAGGAAGCTAAAAAAAATAAATAGATAAGTAAGTATGATTTTAGAAACTAAAATAAAACATAATGCAAACAAAAAAGAATAAGATTAATCTTTTATTTAATATGAAAACAATTAGAAATATTATAGTCATAACTATCCTTATTATAGGAGGTTTATGTTTGGCTAAAGAGTTAATGTTAATGTGAGGATAACCAATAACCATGAAAAAAGCATAAAAAACTTTATAATGAAATACCAAAAAGAAAAGCTTTATGCATTATGTGCTCTTGTAGTCATGCTATTCATGTTTACAGTGTTATTTATAATCGCATTTATTATTCATTCGTAAAATCAAAGCTTTATTCTTTACAGTAACAGTATTCTAAGAGGTGATCCAAAAATTCGTGAGGTTTTTAATAAAAGTATAGTACATCACAACATATCCTAATTAATTCAAGGACATTGGAAATATTGGTTGTTAAAATTGTGAAAAAGAAGCATTAAAACCTTCTTAACTAAAATTTCCAAAAAATGATTATAGAAATACTACGAATATTAGTAGGTGTCGTATTGGTAATAATGGTTTACTGTGCGGTAATAGAGTCTGGATTTAAGAAATAAAAAAACAGAAACTATAGATAATAACTACCAAAGAAATAAAATATGAAAAGCAGGAAAAGTGTTGACTATATTTTCATAATGACGGTAACCTTATACACAGTAATATTAGCCATAACTATAGCATTAATCTTAATAAACTTAATATCCCATAATACGTAACTAAATAATAATATGAAGATGGAATAAAACGATTAGACTTAATATAAGACACAAGATTAAAAGAAATAAATTAAAGAATTATGAGAAAAATACTATTAGGACTATTATTAGTTAGCTCAATAGTTAATGTTAATGCACAATTTATAACTAAAGACTACACACAAATAAGTGTGTATATAGATCCTACTATTACTGATAATGGTTTCCAAATAGGAGGTGAAATTCAAAAAATTATGCATTGGGGGTATGCTTCCATAGGGGCTTCAACTTATAACGGTTTTATTGTGTCTTATACAGATCTAATTGGGACTCTAGGTATTAACTTTAATTTGTTTAATAACGATGTGGTTAGGTATTATAACGGGTTTCGATTGGGTTTAATTTGGAGAGAAACAAGTCCTTTTCCAGCTGTTGGTGGGGTTTTAGGTTTTGATATTAGGTTGTCAAAATTTTATTCCAAACCTCAAATTCTCATAGGTGCCAGATTATGGACAGATTACAGAGAAGACCAAAAAAACCAGTTTTATGGTGATTCTAACGGATATAAAAAAGGACTCATTACTAACAATCCGCTTTTACAGGAAAATGGTGCGATAGTAGTATCTATGTCATGGTGAGTGTTGAATGTTAACAAAATTAATAAGTGTATTTACACACAACCCTTTTGCTAAGTAGGGCAGTGTGGTATAAAAACCATCATAATGTAAACTGAATATATAATAGTGAAGATATGATGGTTTTAAGATAAACATTTAGAGAAAACTTAAAAACTTTTTAAACAATTAATAAATTTTAAAAATGCCTAAAAACTATTTGGACGAAAATGTCTATGTCGCTGCCAAAAACCGTATACTGGATATTTTTAATACGTTTCCAAAGTTGTATTTGGCTTTTAGTGGCGGAAAGGATAGTACAGTTATGTTGCATTTGGCTTTGGAAGTGGCCGAATCTGAGAACCGGCTACCGCTCGATGTATTGTTTGTTGATTTGGAGGGGCAATATAATACCACAATAAAGCATATTGAAGAGATTGCTATTAACAACCCTGAGAAAATAAATTTGCATTGGGTATGTCTGCCCTTAAACCTTAGGAATTCGGTTAGTGTTTATCAACCCCATTGGCGCTGCTGGGATCCAGGACAATCGGAAGCATGGATTCGCCCTATGCCACAACATCCGCAGGTAATATCAGACGTTGATTATTATCCTTTTTTCCGCTTTGGGATGGAATTTGAGGATTTTGTATTTCAATGGGGCAATTGGTTTTCAGACGGAAAACTATGCACTTGTTTATTAGGAATTCGGTCTGATGAAAGTTTAAACAGATTTTTTTCGGTAACGACCAATGGCTGGAACGGAAAAAATTGGGCGAGCAAGGGTTCAAAAAATCTGATATTCTCTTATCCTATCTATGATTGGCGAACCGAAGATATTTGGCGTTATGTAGGTAAGGAAAAATTAAAATACAATAAGCTCTACGATTATTTTTATTTATGTGGAATATCCATTCATAAAATGCGTATTTGCCAACCCTATGGAGATGACCAACGACAAAGTTTGGAGTATTATCATCAGATTGAGCCAGAAACATGGAGCAAAATTGTGGCGCGAGTTCATGGCGTTAATTTTGGAGCTGTTTACAGCAAGACTGCTGTCCTTGGCCGAATTAAGGTGGTCTTACCAAAGGGTTTAACATGGAAAAAATACACCTACCTTTTGTTGGAATCAATGCCCAAAATAACTAGAAATCATTATGTATCAAAAATCAAAACTTTTCTCAGATGGTGGGAAAACAATGGTTTTTCTTTAGAGCTTATTCCAGATGAAGGGAACTTAAAATTAGAAAATAAAGGAAAGATTCCATCTTGGAGAAGAATATGTAAGTGTATCATTAAAAACGATTGGTGGTGCCGTAGTTTAGGTTTTAGCCCAACTAAAAAAACCTATGAAACCTTGTATACAAAAAAAACAGCTTAATGAAAAAGAATAAGAGTATAGAACAAGATATTTTAAACATTCTTCAAAAAACCCGTGCCATTCGTAAAGAAAAGAAGGAGGAGCTTATAAACGAGGTGTTAGACATGTTCAATAGTTATAGAGAACCCATTTCGAAAGTGGTATGGATACCCATAAATAGTATTTTACCAAATTCATATAATCCCAATAAAATGGCCGCCCCAGAAAAACGGTTATTGCTCCGTTCTATGCTTGACCATGGAATAACTTTGCCCTTGGTAGTTTCAACTAAAAAAGAACAAGGCTATTTTTTGATAGATGGTTACCACCGTTGGAGCCTTATCAAAAGAAATGATGAGTTGCGGGACAGATTGAATCGTAAAGTACCTGTGGTTATATTAAACATACCCAATAGTGAACGGATAATAGCTACTATTCGGCACAATAGGGCTCGAGGGAAGCATCAGATTGAAGAAATAAGCGAGGTCGTAAAAATATTAACCGACGAAGGGTTGACTTCTGCAAATATCATGGAAGCATTGGGTATGGATGCAGACGAAGTACTACGGCTTAAACAATTCAAAGGGCTTGGCGAATTATTCAAAGATGACGATTATTCGCCATCGTGGGATTAATGACCATGAAAATCAAAAGTTGCTAATAGAACAGAGTTGTCATTTCTACATGTCATACTAGACTTGTCTAAGTAAAGACAGTGATTAAATTGAAATTTTTAATCGAAAAAATAGATATACCATCAACATAGTTTCAGAATTTCTCAATAAAAGATCATTCTCAATAAAAATTGTTTATTCCAACAGCAGCTCATAGCAATAATAATCCGTACAAATGCGACTAAAAAAAATAATATATTTTATGCTCTTGAGTTTATTTTTCTTGAATAATATAGCTGCCCAAGAAAAAAGTATCAAAGTTTTTAATGAACAAAGAGCGAAACAAATAACAATTAAAGAGAATAAAAGAATAAAAATAAAAACCTTTGATGGCATAAAAGTTTCTGGCAGGATTAAAATAATTGATGATCAAACAATTCTTCTGGGGAATAAAGAAATCAAATTAAGTGAAATTGAAAAAATAAAGAGAAACCCTTTGATAATATCCATATGCAGCAGTGTTTTACTTTATTATTGTAGTGCTGCCCTATCTATAACAAGCATCACTTTATATGCTTTTTCGGGAGATGCATCAGCATTTTTATTTATCATTCCTTCTACAGCATTTGGTTATGCTGGGATGAAATTTCCAAATATCCTAAAAGGATATAAAACATCAAGTAATTGGAAATATAAAATAATAGAATCTAAATAGGTAGCAGTATCTATTTGGATTTTTTTTATTGAAAAATTCCAAAGAAAGCACATGCCTATAGGCATCCTACTTTGCATTTTTCACAGCGACGTTAAGTCTGTTTCCGTCTTCATCTATTGTCTCGAAAATAAGCTGTGCTGTTTTTCCATTTTCGGGGGGTACAACCTTTACCATTATAAAGCCTCCTGTTGGCTTTTCCTGTATATAAGGTTGTTTAATAAAACCTAAAGGATCTGTTGATTTTGGATCTCCAGGTTTTCTGCCTGGTCTTGAATTCTGTCCGTTTATAGAACCCGTTCCAAATTCCTCAAAACCAGATGGATGAATGGAATGATACTGCCAATGACGATCCCCCGTTATGATATAAAAATTATCTTCTAGATTATGTTTCTTCAGCCAGTAGAAAAAAGAATCACGTTCTTGTTGAAAACCACCATAACTAACATGGTTGTCATGCTTAGAGGCATCATCGGGTCCAACAAGGGGAGATGCTACAATAAAAACTTTAAAGGTCGCCTCACTAGCAAGTAACGACTGCTTAATCCATTTTAGCTGTTCCTTACCCCAAATAGATTTGTGTGGCCCATCGGGCATCGTGTTCGAATCTCTATAATCTCGACCCTCAGGCATCCATATTTGTAGGTGTTTGTTCACCTGTCTGGTGCGGTATGAAACTGGGTTCTCATCTTCAGGCACGGCTATTGGGGCTTGTTCTAAAAAAGTAGCTCTTGCCAGACTAGGTGAAGGCGCTTTACCATTTTCTTCGTTATCGCTATCATTGTACCGATATTCGTGATCGTCCTTCATAAAATATACAGGTACTTGCTCTAAAAACCGTTGCATGCGAGGCATGGCCATCTGGCGATGCCATTTGGCGCGTAATTCGGGTTGAGTTTTTGCAATGCCTTTATTAGGATAATCATAATAAACCGTATCACCTGTTTGAACCCAAAAAGCAGGTTTTAGTTTTGTCATAACTGCCAAAGCAGGGTATCCCAGTTTTCGATCCTGTCCCTCGGCGGCTTTACTTTTACTTCCTGCCCGAAGCGCACCACCTCCAAGAAAGAATTTGCCTAAATTCAAACAAGAAGTCACCACAAAGGAAACCGGTTTTTCCGAGTCGGGTGTCTGCAAGGTGCTAAATTTGCTTATGGGGCCCGTTTGAGTTTTTGATATGGTTGCACCGTAATGTATCCGTACAAAATAATCGGTGTCTGCACTAAGCCCATCAATTTTAAATTTAATGATAAAATCTCGATCTGGTATTGCTTGAAGCCATGGAGAAACCTTCGATTTTGTGAATTTCGGGTTGTCTGCGATTTCAAATTTGGCAGTGCCTAAAGTACCCTTAATATCATAACTTAAAAGAGCTTCTGGTGAATCAAAACCATTTTTAGGCATCTTATTTTGACTGGTAAGGCGCGTTTGTAAAATGGCCGAAGATTGAGTTACCTCTCCAATCATTTGTGGAAAACTATACATGGAAGGGGTATTATCTATAGATTCCCAAGCTGGTGTAAACGACATAGCCATGGCACCTGTTCCAGATAATTTTAAAAAAAGACGACGTTTCATGATATTTATAATTTAATTGAGTATTTATAATCCGTTGTGCATTTTGATGAAATTCTTGTTCTCGACACAATTTTTCGTGCCTCAAAATCACTACCATTGACGTTATTTTATAATTAATTGTTTTTCAGTATTTTAATTTATCTAATATGTCACGTTGAGTACTTCGACTATGCTCAGCATAAACTAAAGTCGAAACGCTTTAAAGGTAATAACTAACAAGTCCTTCGA
>NZ_JAUOEK010000129.1 GCF_030540835.1 Flavivirga aquimarina
TCCCGTGAAAACGGGAATCTAAATACAGAATTTCGGTTTTTGACCTTTTTAGGTCAAAATGAAACCAGCGAAATACCTCTATGTCCCGATAGCTATCGGGACTGCCTCGAGGATAGTTGGTTTCAAGAAATTCTTTATTAATTCAAATTTGTCTAGAGAAATTTATAAATTAAGAATAATGAAGAAATTTTGCTCCCTTTTTATAATAAGCATTTTGTTTATTTCCTGTAACGAGTCTATTCCAAAAGATTATAAGGATACTTCCTTGTCTGTAGATGAGCGTGTAAATGCTTTATTACCATTATTGTCTTTAGAAGAAAAAGTAGCCCAATTGCGAATTTTTCATGCTAACATTGGAGTAAAATCAGATAAAGAAGGTCGTTTAGCTTTATCCGATAAAGTGAAAGAAAAACTAAAACTAGGGATCGCAGGGATTAAAAATCCAGCAGAGCATAATAGCCCGTTAGAAGCAGCAACGCTTAATAATGAACTTCAAAAGTATATTATAGAAAATAATCGATGGGGTATTCCTGCATTATTTGTAACAGAATCTTATAATGGTGTTGATGCAGAAGGATGTACTAAATTTGGAAGGCCTATTACATCTGCGGCTTCATTTAATACAGATTTGGTAAAACGTATTTGGGATGTCGTAGGAAGAGAAGCCCGTTTAAGAGGTATGCACATGTGCCATTCGCCAGAGGCAGATATAGTTCGAGATCCCCGTTTTGGTAGAATGAGTGAGGCTTTTGGAGAGGATACTTATTTAACAACCCAAATGGTTACTCATGCTATAAAAGGTGTTCAAGGAGATTATAAAGGGTTAGGGAATGGGACTCATATTGGAGCTGTAGCGAAGCATTTTGCAGGTTACGGACAAGTTTTAGGAGGGACTAACTTTGCGGCTATAGAAATATCACCAAGAACTTTAATTGATGAAATTTACCCACCCTTTGAAGCAGCTGTTAAGGAGGCCAAAACATTAGGGGTTATGGCATCTCATGGTGATTTAAACGGTATTGCCAGTCATGGAAATCCAGCGCTTCTTACAGGTGTTTTAAGAGATCAATGGGGTTTTGAAGGCTACGTCGTGTCTGATGCAAATGATATTGCCCGTTTGTTTTCTTTTATGAAGGTTGCAGAATCATACGAAGAGGCGGCATTAATAGGGTTAAAAGCTGGTGTTGATGTTGATTTGTATTCTGAAGATGCTTATGCGCATTTACCAAAAATGATTCAACAAAACCCAGAAATAGAAGCTTTTATTGATAAAGCTGCGAAACGAGTTTTGAAAACGAAGTTTATTCTAGGGCTTTTTGATAATCCGTATATTGATTTAAATACCGTTGAAGAAAATGTTAGAAAAAAATCTTCATTAGATTTAGCTCAAGAAGCAGATTTAGAATCCATTATTTTATTAAAAAACGAGAATGAAACCTTACCGTTATCTAAGGAAACTAATAAAAAAATAGCTTTATTAGGTCCGTTAGTAAGCGATAATACAAAAGCGGGATTTGAAGCGGTTGCAGGAAACAATATTTCCTTTGTTTCTGAAAAAGGGTTTAAAATTACAAATGAAAAAAGAGGGATTCCAAAATTAACAGTTAATAATGATGAAGCGGTTGAAAAGTTAATTGGAATTGCAAAAAAATCGGATGTAGTTATTCTTTTTTTAGGAGGTGATAAATTTACTTCAAAAGAAGCTTTTTTTGGTAGTGCTTTAGGAGATAGGGCTACTATAGAACCTCTTGGTCCACAGGATGAATTAATTACAAAAGTTAAAGCTTTAGGAAAGCCTACAATTGTTGTTTTAAAACATAGACGAACATTGGCAATCAATACCATATCAGATAAAGCTGATGCTATATTGGATGGTTGGGATTTAAGTGAATTTGGCGATAATTCTATGGCGAAAATAATTTTTGGTGATGTATCACCTTCAGGAAAATCACCAGTTACAATTCCTAAGAATATAGGGCAGTTGCCATTTCATTACAGTGCTAAAGAAATAAATAATAAAAAAGGATATTTATTTATTGAGAATGGCCCGCTTTATCCATTTGGATATGGTTTGAGCTATGCATCATTTAATTATTCTGATTTAAAAATATCTAATCCAGAAATAACGCCAGAAACTGAAATTACAGTAAGTATTAATATTACCAATACAGGACATGTAAAAGCAAAAGAAGTTGTTCAAATGTATATTAAAGATCATATAGGTTCGGTTGTTAGGCCAGATAAGGAATTGAAAGGTTTTGAAAAAATTGAATTGAGTTCCGGAGAAACTAAAACAGTAAATTTTACTATTACACCAAAAATGCTGGAATTTACAGGCTTAAAAATGGATAAAACTCTTGAAGCCGGAGATTATACTGTTATGATAGGAACGTCATCAAAAGAAGTGAGTACGGTAGGGTTTAGGCTAGTTATTTAACGATAGTCAAATCAGATATATTATTTGAATCTTTCTGGAGAAAAGGGTGTTAAATCAACCGAGGTTTTTTGATTGTTTATTGTTTCAGTTACTAATTTTCCTGTAATTGGACCCAAGCTCCAACCCATCATGGCATGTCCAGATGCAATGGTTAAGTTATTGTATTTACTTGTTCTACCTATGTAGGGTAAACCATCAGGAGAAACAGGTCTTAACCCGGATTTGGCATTGTTTTTTTCCTCTTGATTGATTTCTACATCTTTATAATAGTTTTTAGCTGCTCTTGCTATAGCTTCAACGCGTTTTTTTCTTATAATGGTATTGTTTCCCGAAAACTCCATAGTCCCTGCAAATCGAGTGAAATTTTCCATAGGTGTTACCGCAACTTTGGCTTCTAATAATAAAGTTGGTATGGATATACTTGTAGGTCTGTAAACATCTAAACTATACCCTTTGCCACCTTGTATGGGAATATTCAAGTTTAATGAAGATGCTAAGCTTGAAGTCCAGCTTCCGGCAGCAAGCACAAACTCATCAGCTTCAAAAACCGAATTTTGGGTTATTACAGATGAGATTTGTTTTTTGTTAGCTGTGAATTTTTCAACTTTTTGATTTATTTCAAAAACAACACCTTTAGATTTTAGCCAGGTTTTCATTTGGTTCATAAAATGATTAGGCGTTGTATGGGAATCACATTTATAATGTATCGCTCCAATAGCATGATCTGAAAAAACAGGTTCCATATTGATTAATTCAGATTTCGAAAGATAGGCAAGATCTAAGCCTTCTTCTACGGCTCGTTTGGCAATTTTATATTCTTCTTCCTGAATTTTAGTACTGCTAAACGCCATTAATAGGCCTTTTTTTTCATAATGAAAATGAAAATCCAAGGACGCAAGCATGTTTTCATATAGATATTGGCTTTTTAAATTTAGCGCTTTCAATATGGGAATTGATCTTTCTACATTAGATTCAGTAGCCGATTTTTTAAAGCGTATAGCCCACTTAAAAAAATCGAAATCTAATCTGGGCTTAATGTAAAAAGGACTTGAGCTATTTAATAACCATTTTAAACCTTGCGTCATAATACCCGGGGCTGCTAATGGAATAAAATGACTGGGTATTACATAACCGGCGTTAATGAATGAAGCACCTGTTGATATGTCGCTTTTATCTAAAACGGTTACTGCATATCCTTGTTTTAGCAAGTAGTAAGCACTGCATAATCCAGAAATTCCACCTCCAATTATAACCACTTTTTTCATCTTAATTTCTCTTTACATTTGAGGCCTTTATAATACTTGAAACCCATAAGCATAAGGATCGTTATCGTCAATAATAATTCTATTGTACCCTGTAACTTGAGCCCATCCCTGGATACTGGGAATAATGGCTTTTTCGCCAGCTAATGTTGTTTCTGTTTCTATTTTACCGATAAATTTACTTCCAATAAAGCTTTCATGAGTGTATGTCTCACCTAGTTTTAATTTGCCTTTGGCATGTAATTGAGCCATACGGGCAGAGGTTCCGGTACCACAAGGAGAGCGGTCTATTGCCTTGTCGCCATAAAAAACGGCATTTCTTCCTGAAGATTTAGGATCTAAAGGAGATCCGGTCCAGAGCATATGACTTACGTCTCTAATTGTAGAATCTTCTGGATGTACAAACATATTTGGATATTTGGTGTTTATACGTTCTCTAACGGTTTGCGAATATTTAATAAGGTCGCTTGCTGTGAAATTATCAATACCACTAAAGTTTTTTTGAGGGTCTACTATGGCATAGTAATTTCCGCCATAGGCTACATCAAAATTAATGTCGCCCAGTTCGGGGCAATCAACCACTAAGTTTTTAGCTGCTAAATAGGATTTAACATTAACTAATTTTACCCAGTCTACTTTATCTCCAGTTTGTTTGTATTTAATTTTTACTAGTCCGGCCGGAGTTTCCATTTTTATTTCTCCGTGCTTTTTGGGTATAATTATTCCTTCTTCAATGGCTACAGTAATAGTCCCTATGGTTCCATGTCCACACATTGGGAGGCAACCAGAGGTTTCTATAAAAAGAGTTGCAATATCATTTTTGGTATCGTGAGGTGGATATAAGATGCTTCCGCTCATCATATCATGCCCTCTGGGTTCGAACATCAATCCTTTACGAATCCAATCGAATTCTTTAAGAAAATGTTGTCGTTTTTCTTTCATAGTTTTGCCTATAAGGGTTGGTGCGCCACCTACTACAACACGAACAGGGTTACCACAAGTATGCGCATCTATACAAGAGAACGTTTTTTTATCCATTTCTATTTATTGCAAGAGATTTTAATAAATTTACCTTTGTAGGGCTTTAGGTAACAATGTGTTGGGGAAAGATTGGTAACTTATAGGTCTTACCCATCTTTTTATTGAATTGGTTCCAACGGCAGTAAATCTAGAGTCTGTTGAGGCAGGGTAAGGCCCACCATGTTGCATTGAAGGGCAAACTTCTACTCCGGTTGGAACACCATTGAAAATAATTCTACCAACACGATTTTCTAATGCGTCTACAAGGTTTTCAAGCTCTGAATATTCTTCTTCTTCGGCTATTATAGTTCCTGTTAATTGACCTTCTAAGTTATTAATTATTTTAATTAACTCATCTTCATTTTTACTTTTAACAACTAAGGAAAAAGGACCAAAAACTTCTTGATGCATTTTAGGATTTGCTAAAAAGTCTGCTCCAGACACACTCACTATTTGTGATGCTGCATAATTATTTTTTAATTCGTCTTGGGCTTTGCCTATAACTTCAATACCACTTAGAGCTGTAATATTTGTGCTATTTTTATCGAAACCACTTTTAATATTGGGGTGCAGCATACATTGTGGTTCAATGGCAATGGTTTTTTTTGCTAAATCGTTAATGAAGTTTACTGTTTTATCGCTATCGATGGTTAATATTAAACCAGGGTTTGTACAAAATTGCCCTGTTCCTAATGTTATAGAATTAGCATAAGTGCTGGCTATTTCTTCAGATCTTTTATTTAAGGCCTTTGGCGTTATTATTACAGGGTTAATACTTCCCATTTCTGCAAATACAGGGATGGGTTCTTCACGTTGCGATGCTAAATTAAAAAGTGCCCTGCCTCCGGCTATACTTCCTGTAAACCCTACGGCTTTAACTTTTGGATTATTCACTAATGCTGTTCCAACAATTTTACCTCGTCCTATTAAGTTTGAAAAAACACCATTTGGCATTCCTGTTTTTTCTGCCGCTTTAATAATTGCTGAAGCAACTAATTCTGATGTGCCAGAATGCATTTCGTGTGCTTTTATAATGACCGGACAGCCTGAAGCTAATGCACTTGCTGTATCTCCGCCTGCGGTTGAATAGGCTAAAGGGAAGTTACTTGCTCCAAATACAACGACTGGTCCTAAAGGTATTAGAGTTTTTCTAAGATCATTTTTAGGTAATGGTTTTCTATCAGGAATAGCTTCATCTATGGTGTTTTCTCTCCAATCTTCATTAGAAACTAATTCGGCAAATGAACGTAATTGAAATATGGTTCGTCCTCGTTCTCCAATTGCTCTACCTTCGGGTAGGCCAGTTTCCATAGTATAAATGTCTATTAATTCTTGGTCTAAATTTAAAATCTCATCTGCAATGGCATTTAAGAAATTTGCTCGTTGGGCACCAGATACTTTTCTGTATTTTTTAAAAGCTTCAGATGCTAGTTGAACAGCTTCATCAATTTCTTTAATAGTTGCTTCAAAAAAAGGTGTTGGGTTTTCTTTATTTAGTTTAGGGTTTATTGTTTTATGTTGAATGTCACCTTGTGCACTAAGTTTATTTCCAATATAATTTTTGCCTGTAATCATTTTTTATAAATTTTTATAATCTGGTAACGATGGTCTGTTTTTCATAGCTGTGTTTATAATGTTTAAAACACGGTCTCTTTCTAAACCTTGCAAGGGTAACCTTGGAGCTCTAACATTTTCGGTACCAATACCTGTTGCTACTTCTGCTAATTTAATGTTTTGAACTAATTGAGGACTAATATCTAGTTCTAATAATGGCATAAACCAACGATAAATATTTAAAGCGTCTTCAATTTTACCTGCTTTTACTAATTTATATATAGCGACTGTTTCTGCCGGATATGCACAAACCAAACCTGCAACCCAGCCATCTGCTCCTATAACCAAGCTTTCTAAACCAAGCGTATCAACGCCTGTAAATACTTTTAAACGTTCACCAAAGCGGTTTTTTATTCTGATGACATTTGTAATATCTCTGGTAGATTCTTTTACTGCTTGGATGTTATCATATTTTATTAAATCTTCTAACATTTCTAAAGTTACGTCTATTTTATAATCTATCGGATTATTATAAATCATAATTGGTAATGACGTGTTTTTTGCTATTTCGGCAAAGTAAGTTACGGTTTCAAAATCTGTTGCTTTATATCGCATTGGAGGTAAAATCATTAAACCATTGGCACCAACGGATTCGGCATGTTTAGCAACGGCAATAGCTTGTTTGGTACTTTGTTCGGCAATATTAATAATTACTGGAATTTTTCCATCAGTAATTAAAAGTGTCTTTTTTATTAGAATTTCCTTTTCTTCTTGTACAAGCGTACTTGCTTCGCCTAATGTGCCTCCAAGGATTATTCCATGAACACCAGCCTCCATTTGTGCATTGATGTTTTTTTCGAACGTTACAAGGTCTAACTCATCATTACTTGTAAATTTTGTTGTTACTGCAGGCATAACACCTTCCCAATGTATCATAATCTTAATTTATTTGCTTACTTACAAATTTAGATATTTAACGAAAAAGGTACTATAAGGTTGTTAGCGTATTATAATACTATATTGTAATATGGGAGGTAGTCGCTTAATGACATTGGAGGGGTGCTCAAGACAAGCTTTAAGTCGAAACTTCTTTATTTGTTATGATGACTAGTATAAATAGGGGTGAGCGTATATATGTTACTATCGAGACCTTTAATAGTTTTCGTCTTAATTTTTAAGAAGTTTTGTTAGTGTTCTAATTTTAGAGCCTTAATATCTGTAATTAATTGTGCAATTGAGGCTCTGTTTAATCCATTATAGATACCTCGGATGTGTTTGCTGTTATCTATGAGTAAGAAATTTTCGGTATGTAAAAAATCATTCACATCTTTAGGAACACCTAAATCGTTTTCAACGAAATATTGATTTCTTCCCAGATTATAGATGTCTGTTTTGTTTCCTGTTACCATATGCCATTTATTATTATTAACACCATGTCTTTCGGCATACTTTTTAAGTACTGAAACTGAATCTATAGTTGGGGTAACCGAATGTGATAGGAATAATATGTCTGCATCTTCTTTAAACTCTTCTTGTAGGCTAACCATATTGTTAGTCATTTTTGGACAAATACCGGGACAGCTTGTAAAAAAGAAGTTTACTATATATATTTTATTATCGAAGGTTTTTTGTGTAACTGTATCTCCCAACTGATTTATTAATTTAAAATCGGGGATTTTATGAAACGCCTTTTCTTCTTTGCTATTAGGTACTAACCAATGGGGCGTAAAAGATTCATCATCATAATAAGGCAAATATTTTACCCTACTTGTTTCTTCTACTTTTATATGTTCTTTTTTTATTTCTTTTTTACAACTTATAAAAATTGCAAGCAAAAAAATAAATAATAATCTATTAGTTTTTACGACTTCTAACAACGACTTCATCTTTTAGTTGATAACATAAGTTAGAACGCATTAAACCAAAAATGCGTCCGTTTTTAGCTTCATAATTTACATATAATTTTCCGTTTTTTAACCAAGCTTGTTGCATACCGTTTTCTTTTCCATCTTTTAGATGCCTTAATTTAGCTAGTTGCCCATTGGAATGCCATTGCTTTTCTATACCTTGCTTTAGACCATTTATATAGTTGGACTCTTCTCCCAAAGTGCCATTTTCCCACCAACTTTTATAAACACCCACTAACTTATTTTGGTTATAATAGGATTGTACGCGCAATACGCCATTTTTAGACCATCTTTTGGCAACGCCTTCTCTTTTGCCTTTAAAAAAACCGAGTCTTTCTTCTAGAGTACCATTTGAATGAAATTTTACTGAATAACCATTATAGGGTTGATTTTTATAATACCATTTACCTTCAATTTGATTAAGAATCAATTCTTTTTTAGATACTTCGATATCTTCTATAACTCTTGTTTTTTCTTCAACAGTATAGTCCTTGGTTGTGTTTTTTTCTGCCAGTGTTTCCTTGCAACTTGCAAAGGAAATCACTAGCAATATTAATATAAAAGGTTTCATAAGGAGTTTTTTTAGTAACCTTGGTAAGGTCCTGCAAATGCTAAGTAAGACCCAGTGGTAGAATATATTTCATTAATGATATGGTAATGATATTCTTCTTGACCATCTGTGTATTGTGTTGTAGATGTATGTCCTCCGGAAGCATCTAAATCTGTTGGATAAGTTCCTGTAGAATTGCATTTTCTTCCGTAAAGAAAAACACCATCTAACAATATGCCTACTAAGTTATCATCATCATCTGAAAAAGCCTTTGGTTCTAGGTGATAGTGATACACGCCAGGACCTATATGAGCTCCTGTCCAATCTAAGCTTGCAGCTGCAGCGTCTAATGCACCATTACCTTCTTGGTCGTTAAATAGAGATGAACCACTAACGGCTATACCAATAGTGTTTACTTGTGTAGAAACAGTATTTCCTGTTAAATTGGGAGTTGCATCTACTGTTATTGTTACAGCATTATTATTACTGGTCATGATACTTGGTGTTAGTGCAACGCCAGGCTCTTCTCTATAAAGGGCGTTGCCCTCTCCCCAATAAACTGTTTCATGGTCTGGTAAACCGGTAGTCTCTATAACTACGTTAGACCCATCTAAATAAATGGTTGTTGCGTCTGTATTAAATGCTTCGAAGGCAGCATGTAATGTTGCTGTACCTTCATCATCATCATCGTCTGTTGAATCGTTATCACTTGAGCAGGCCATAAAAATTGATACGAGTACTGCTAGTAATGAGCTAAGTTTTAATAAGTTTTTCATAATAATTGTTTTAATGTTTTATATTTAGATGTAATATATTAAAAAAACTTGTGGGTTTTTTTTAAAAAAACACTCAAAAGACTGTTAAAGAGCTCATTAAGAAGAAAAGCTTCATGATATTTACACCATGAAGCCTTTCAAGCTATTAACCAAAATCATAATCAATTTACTGTCACTTTATATAAAGACTAACTGCTACTGTACATAATACAATATGATTATTAATTGGTTTATAGCAGTTAGTAATTGTTTTAGTGTTTTATATTTAGATGTGTTATTTTTTTAAAACTTGTGTTGCTGTTATATTTTTTTTATAATACACAAAAAGATCTCTAATAAGTATATTGAAAAAAGACTCCATGATACTTGTAACATGAAGCCTTTTAATTGATTAACTAATCATTTAATTCAAATAACTACTAACAGCAGCAGCACGTGATACAACATGGGAATTGAGTGTATTTACAGCTGATTGAAAGTCTGAACTTGAATTTAAAAATGTATACCCAGAAATTTCTGAAGTTGCATAAGATTCTATTAATGCTGCATAGGTTGCATAAGTAGATTGTATCGTACTAACGTTAAATGCTCCATCTACGACCTCTTGTACATAAGTGTCGTATTTTGCTTTATAAACATCATCTTCATACATATACCCAATTAAAGGCCATTGTGCTTCGTTTAAATCTGAAAAATTCAATGATAGAGATCCACCTTGTTTACCAGTTTGGAGTGATTCATTATTATCCCATGGAATCCATGTTAATTTACTGGTACCTGGGTTGTTATATAGAAAATAATTATGTGTCATTCTTCCATAGGTATCCCAATTTTGAATCACTGTATTTACAGCTAAATATTTTAAAAATACATCTGTATCGAACACTGCATCTAAATTAGCTCTCCAAGTTGTTGGGGCACTGGTTCTGGTATCATCATTTATAATGGTAAGTAAACTTTGAACGTCAGAAAAATCAGCTTCATCTTCATTTGTTTTCTTTACGTATTCGTCTTCATCAAAAGTACCTGAAGCAAAACAAGCGGCATCACCATCTGGCTTATACAAGTTCCCGTCATCATCAGAAAATTGGGTCTCTATAACGGTATCGTCTACTTCTTCGACTAAGGTGTATAATCCAAAATATATTGGGCCATCTCCATGATCTACATAAACGGTATAAAAAGATGTATGTGATACTGCTAAACCAGCATTTTTAAAGACATCGGCAGCTACTTTTTCTCTTAGCATGGATTTATCGTCGTAATTATTTTTAAGACTAAGTTTTTTAAATCCATAAAAACGTTGATTGTCTATTTGTGGATAGTCATCTTCGAATTCATCAAAATCCAATTTAAATGATAGTTTTAAAATTCCAGCTCTCCATGAACTTGCTAAACTAGAGTTTCCTTTAAAACGAACCCCTACTTTATACCATTCGATTCCATTATAAAAAACGGAAGTAGGAACAAAAACGGGATCTTCATCAGAAAAACCACTATTGCCTCGACTACCAAAAGCCCCATATAATTCAGTCATATCTGCCAGCATAACATCCCAGTTATCTTCTGAAATAACTAAATCAATTCTTTTTACAGCGGTATCATCGAATACTTCGTCAAAATCTGGATCTGCATCTTTACTATGTGTTGCGTCTGTCCAATCTGTAGCTACAAAATCGGTATCATCAATTACAACTTCGGTATCATCACCATCATCAGATCCTTCTTCTGTTTCGGTAACTGTATCATCATTAGAACACCCTATAAATGTATAGGTTGTTAAAAGCATGAAACTTAATAGTATTGATATTTTAAAAATTATTTTTTCCATAATTATTTATTTTTAAATTTATAAGTATATTTTAAACCAATGATATTTGTGGTTTCAGGTATAGTTTCATTTAATTCTTTTTCAAAGCCATAAAACACACCAATTTTCCCAAGGGTTTTAAATTTATATTCTGTTCCTAGTGTTAATCTGTATTTATTGAATTCACTGGCTTCGCCTTTTTCAAAATGATGAAATAACTCTGCCGAAAATTTAGGATCTAGCTTCCATTTTTTAATGTTATAAACAACTGCTGTTTTAAAACGCAAATGCTGATTTGCATAATCACCTTCTGCATTGGAAACTCCTAATTCGTTTTTATTTTGATAGCGTAATCGATATTTTAGTGAGAAATCTGCTATTTCATGTTTATAAGAGGTATCAAAATTAAACCTGAAGTGGTTTTCATAACCTTGTATATTACCTTGGTTATCATTTTTTCGTATATAACGCAGTCCGCCTCCTAATTTGAAATTGTTAAATATCTCGTATTCAGCGTTTAACTCTGTAAAATAGTTGTCAATTTCTGAAACATTATTTTTTAATCGCAATTGTTCTTCTAAACTAAAGCTCCATTTTTTATTTAATTGATATTCTATAGCAATGGTATTCCAACTTGCCAGATCGTTTGTATCATCTGTTTGAGTATAACCGGTATTTGTGAATAATAATGTTAATAGTATTATTTTTAAATATAGTGGTTGCCAAATTTTTAAAACTTTCATAAATCGATCTGTTTAAACGTTTTTTGAGTAATACTTCTCGTTATAGTAATAAATTGTTAATATGGCAGTATCTTTTAAAAAATCTACGTCGCCTAAAGTCACTTTGTTTATTGTTATTCCTGTTCTGTGTTCTAAATCTTTTTTAAGAAGCTCATAGTTTTCTGGTTTAATGTTTTCTATATTTTCGTACACTATTTGCTTGGTTACTTCGTGTTTTAATAGCCAGACACGTTCTATAATTGCTATGGAGATTACTACGATTATGTTACCAAGAATAATTTCTGAATAACTCATTTTTTTATTTGCCAATGAGTTAATTACTGATACGCCTATAACTATAAATAGGTAAGTCATTTCTTTTATAGCAACAGGATCTGTACGGTACCGAATAATACCAAAAATGGCAAAAAGACCTAATGCCATACCTACATCGAGTTCATATTTTTTAAGGGTAAAACATAAAAAGAATACTATTATACTAATCATATAATAAGTAAATAAATAATCTTTTCGTTTTGCTGAACTGTAATATAAATATCGAATGATAATGGTTAAAAATGCCATGTTTATGATAAAACGAAACAGCATTTTATAAAAATCGTCATCAAAAAGGGGTATATCTAAAAACTCCATAATTTAGTTTGTAATTTTATTTATTTTATTTAATTTTTCTTTGAAGCGATTATATTTTAAATCGGTATAGAGATTAACCATTCCAATACAGTATTTACTAATGCTATATGGATGGTGTTGAAACGATTTTAAAATTTTAACAATAGGAGAATTTCTATTAAAGGATTCTTGTTTTACTTCTATTATTACTAAATCATCGTACATCTTTTCGATTTTACCCATTGTGTAATGTATATTTAAATCTATAGTGACTCTTTCGTTAAAACCAATATTAACTAAGGTCATCCGGTTAAAATCGTTCCATAAAGTAGGAGACAGGTCATATGTTTTTAAAGTAGAAGCAGTAATGAAATCTATAGAGTTTTTAGATAAATCTGTTTCAAAATCATTTATAGATGTTCTGGATTTCATCGTTACTCCTTTGCCGTTTTTTTGTTTTATTTCAAGAAAGCAAAGGTTGGATTCTACATACTTCCTAATCCTAATTTTTGTTCTATTATTTTTTCCGTTATGATGGTCTTTATAAAATTTAGTATCATTAGTATCAAAATATAGAGAAGAATAAGTCATTATTCTATGATTATCTATTTCCAACACTTTATAATCATTTTTTATGTTTTCTAAAATTGAAATCAACAGAGACTTATGAATTATAAACTTGGTATCTGTTCTTTTCATTAATGCTACGCTATTCATTTCTTCTAATGAAATAGTAGAAAACATATTTATATTTTTTTTAATGTTTTGTTGCATTTGGGGTACGATCTATAAAAAGTTGTTATTCTTCTTTTGCTGGCCTTTTACCTTTTGGTTTTGGTGCTTTTTCTAATTCTTCTTTTGTGATAAAACCATCTTCATCTGTATCGATTTTTGCAAAATCTTTTTTCAATGGGCCTTTAACTTCTTTTTCAGAAAGTTTACCATCTTCGTTTTCATCCATTTTAGTAAATAACTCATCAATACTCGGGCGTTTTTTGTCTTGTTGATCCCTTTCAGAAGATTGAGCATTTGCATTTAGTGTAAATAAGAATGATACCATTCCTATAAAAAAAGTTGTTTTTAATCTGTTACATTTCATATTATCTATTGTTTATTTGTTAGATACTTTTTAGATGCAATAGTTTTTTTAAACTTGTGCTTTATTTACTTTTTTTGGAAAAAAAATGCAGATTTCTTAACATAGGAAAGTCTTATTTTTAATAAAAAATGGTATTGTTTTTATAGGTTTTTTTAGAATGTTTTTATTAGTTAAAAAGTTGATTATTTGTTGTTTATGAGGGTGTTTCTTGTAGGTTTTAATGAATGTTCTTTTCTGTTTAAACTCTTACAATTTTTGTATTGTTTTTAAGTTGCTTTAATATTAAATTATTTTTAATTTTATGTTAAAACATTAAAAAAGCATTTAAACTACTTTTATGATTGACTTAAAAAAACGTTAATCTTGGATAAGAAAATTTATGTCAGTTTGAATGATTTTTGCAAAAAATCGTATCGAAAACCAATAAATTTTCGTCAAGAAAAGCTTATCGACAGTTCCACTAAGCGCCCTGTGCTGAGCGGATCTGAAGTAAGTCGAAGTGCTAAATTCTTCCAGAATTTCACTAACTGACGTCTTGAACTGTTAAACAAGATTCGCATTAATTAATGTCCGATTATGAACAAAGAATACAAACAAAAACTGTTTAGTAAAAAAAAAGTTTTGGTTTAAGCTTAAACAGGGATGAACTATATGTTTTTTGGGATTTTAACAATTTACACGAATAGAATGATACCTTTTTGTTTCACATAAATACGAATCAGACTTGAGTTTTTATCTTATTGGTAGTGAGGTCTATAAGTGCAATAAGTGTCTGTCTTTTATATGTTATTATTAATTTTTGTTATATACTAAACCAATCTTTCCAAACCACTTCATAACCTTGAGATTGAATCATTTGTTTAATTTGTTTGGTAGTACGATTATCTGAAATTTCAAATTGCTCAAGCGATTCTGGTTCCACACTATAACCTCCCGGATTTGTTTTAGATTCGGCACTAATGGATGTAATACCTAAGTGTATGCCATGATTTCTAAAGGTTTCACTTTCTCGGGTAGATAGTGAGAGTTCTACATCTTCATCTAATAATCTATAAGCGCAAATTAATTGTACCAAATCGGTATCGGTCATTTCTACTTTTGGGTCTAAACCTCCTTGATGTGGTCTTAACCTTGGGAAAGAGATGGAGTATTTCGTTTTCCAATATGTTTTTTGTAAATATTTTAAATGTAAAGCTGTATAAAAGCTATCTACCCGCCAATCTTCTAGACCGAAAAGAGCTCCTAGACCAATTTTATGAATTCCTGCTTTACCTAATCGATCCGGTGTGTCTAAACGGTAATCGAAATTCGACTTTCTACCTTTTGGGTGATGGGTTTTATAGGTGGCTTTATGATATGTTTCTTGATATACTAAAACGGCATATAGTCCAGCACTAATTAAGGTTTCATATTCCTCTTGGTCTAAAGGTTGTACTTCGATACTGATATTTGAGAATTGAGACCGGATTAAGTCAATAGCATGTTTTAAGTAGGATACGCCAACAGTTTTGTTAGCTTCTCCTGTTACTAAAAGAATATGATTATATCCCAGTTTTTTAATATGCTCGACTTCTTTTAATATTTCGGTATCACTTAAGGTTTTTCTTCTAATACCATTATCCATACTAAACCCACAATAGGTACAAATATTTTGGCATTCGTTGGATAGATACATGGGGATATACATTTGGATGGTATTCCCAAAACGTTTTTTTGTAATGGTATTACTTCGTTGTGCCATTTGTTCTATAAATGGTGTCGCTGCTGGAGAAATTAGTTTTTTAAAGTCTTCTAAATCAATTTTCTCTTTGAGAAATACCTTTTCAACATCTTGACTGGTCACTTCGTAAATCTCTTTTTCTAAGGTATCCCAATCGTATTTTTCAAATGTATTTTTAAAAGACATGGTTTGTACTAATTTAAATCGTTTAGAAAAGAGGTGAGTGGACTGCTTGCTTCTGCTTGGTTTTTAATAGGTGCTAGTTTTGCGTTATATGCTATTCTACCAGCTTCAACAGCCATTTTAAAAGCAATGCCCATGTCTACTGGGTTTTGGGATACAGCAATGGCTGTATTTACTAAAACGGCATCGGCACCTAATTCCATTGCAAATGCCGCATGAGACGGAGCGCCAATACCCGCATCTACTATTACAGGTACGTTGCTTTGTTCGATAATGATTTCTAAAAACTCAAGGGTTTTAATGCCTTTATTACTTCCTATAGGAGCGCCTAAAGGCATTACGCATTGTACACCAACATCTTCCAAACGTTTACATAAAACAGGATCGGCATGAATGTAAGGCATCACGACGAATCCGAGTTTTACCAATGTTTCAGCAGCTTTTAAGGTTTCAATAGGGTCGGGGAGTAAGTATTTAGGATCTGGATGTATTTCCAGTTTTATCCAATTGGTTTGAAGTGCTTCTCTGGCCAATTCGGCAGCAAATACAGCTTCTTTGGCTGTTCTTACTCCAGATGTATTTGGAAGTAAATTAATTTGATTCCCGTTTAAATGAACAAGCATATCGTCTGATTCATTTTCTAAATCGACACGTTTCAAAGCGACAGTAACCAATTCACTTTCTGAGGCTATGATGGCTTCTCTCATTTTATTGGCGCTACTAAATTTCCCTGTTCCTGTAAATAATCTGGATTTAAAAGTTTTGTCGGCTATTTTAAGTGTATCTGTTGTCATGTTATATATTTTGATTGGGATTCCAAACCTGTTCTTGCTGTGAAGCACTGTTTAACAGTTTATTAAATTGACTGATTTTATTAAAGTTTTTGGTGATCTCTCCCGAAACAGCGATACCATAAACGCCTGTTTTTAAGATGTCTGGAATATCTTCTATGGTAATGCCTCCAATAGCAATAATTGGTGTTTCTGTTTGTAATGCTTCAAGAATAGCGAGGTAACCGTTTGTTCCTAAAATCGGACTTAAATTATCTTTGGTGGTTGTAAAACGAAAAGGCCCTAAACCTATATAGTTTACTTTTTTTTCGATTAATGTTTTACAGTCTTCAAGTGTGTTAGCGGTACCTCCAATAATTTGCCAGGTTTCCAAATGTTTCTTTGCTATAGTAGGGCAGGTGTCATTTTTTCCTAAATGGATCCCATCTGCTTTTACTTTTTTTGCAATTTTATAATAATCGTTTATGATTAGGCGTGTTTGGTAATGTGCTGTAATTTCTCTGGCTTCCTCGGCAATTTTTAAGATCTTTTTTTCGGATAAGTTCTTTAAGCGTAATTGGACTAATTCAGTTCCCGACGTACATGCTTTTCTGATGTTTTCAAGGTGTTCTTTTCCTGTATTTCCTTGTGATATATAATGTAACTTCGGAATCATAATTTTAACTATTAATTGTTTGAGTTTGGTCAACAGTATTGTATTTGTGCTTTCCTAATAATCCTTTATCAGAATTCAAAAATTGTTCTGTGTACTGTTTAGCATTTTTCGCGGCATCTTCTAATTCAATATTCAAAGCGAAATTACTCGCCAGAGAAGCAGATAGTACGCAACCGCTTCCATGTTTTTCATAAACTTTATCGGTGTTTGGAGGTATGTTTACCTTAACGATTGTATTGTGATATAATGCGTCCCAACCTTTTTTGTCGGTTCGATGCCCACCTTTTAAGTATATATTGGTTAAAGATGATATATGTTCAATGGTATTTTCAATATTTAGTTGAGGATATAGACTTTGTATTTCATCATAGTTTGGTGTTACAATAAAGCATTGTTTCCATATCTCGTCTAATAAATTTTGGCTTTCGGTTTCGTGAAAATCGAAACCTGTACTTGTTTTAATGATTGGGTCTAAAACAATTTTGATATCGGGATTCAATGCATGCAATGTATTTAAAATACGATGTAATACCTCCCAGGATTCTACAATTCCAATTTTTACAGTGTTTATAATAAAGCGTTTAAAAAGTGTTTCAATTTGAGCAATAATTACATCGGCTTTTGTCCAGATGCATTGTTTAAAATCGATATCGTTTTGAACGGTGATGGCTGTACAAACAGACAAGCCATATAGTCCATGTGCTTCAAATGTTTTGATATCTGATGTTAGCCCAGCTCCTCCAGAAGGATCATGGCCGGCAATAGTTAGTATGTATGTTCTATTGTTCATTTATCGCTCAAAATGATTCTTTATCTTTTTAAAAACGTCTATGGGTTTATTACTATTCCAAACACCTCCTAAAACCCCTACACCATTAAAACCTAATGTGTCAAACTCGGTCAAATTATCTGTCGTTACACCGCCCATTCCAATAATGCGTTTGTCGATATGGTTTACATCAAAACCTCTGCCTTCGTAGCCTGTTTTTGAGATTGAAGAGAAAACAGGACTTAGTAAATGATAGTCAAATTCAAATTCACAGTTAGCCAAAACATCGGGTTCATGAAACGAACTACTAATAGTTTTTCCATACATATTTAACCCTTTAAAATACTGTCCGGGATTATCTATGTTATCTATTCTTTTTTGTTCTTGAAAATGTATACCTTTTAGATCGTATGTATTAATTAACTCATGAAAATAATGCACTACAATGCGATTGTGGTATTTAACATCTATTTGGTTTAAATAGTCACAATGTTCTTGATAATTTTTTTCTGGTTTTCTTAAATGATAGTATTCTAAACCAGCTTCGAAAAGCTGATTTAGAATTGCAATTTCATTGCGAATATCTTGTTCGGGAGCAATTAGTACAATCATGGTTTATAAATATACTTCGCTTCCTTTTTCTTTGAATTCTTTCGACTTTTCTTCCATGCCTTTTTGTACGACTTCATTATCTACAATATCATTTTCTGCTGCAAAGTTGCGTACTTCCTGAGAGATTTTCATAGAACAAAATTTAGGCCCACACATAGAACAGAAATGGGCTATTTTGGCACCATCGGCAGGTAAAGTTTCATCATGATATTCTCTTGCTAATTCTGGGTCGAGTCCTAAATTAAACTGGTCTTCCCATCGGAATTCAAATCTAGCTTTACTTAATGCATTGTCCCTGTGTTGTGCTCCCGGATGTCCTTTTGCTAAATCGGCAGCATGTGCTGCTAATTTGTAAGTAACAACCCCTGTGCGTACATCTTCTTTGTTTGGTAATCCCAGATGTTCTTTTGGGGTTACATAACAGAGCATGGCGCATCCATACCAGCCAATCATGGCTGCACCAATTCCAGAGGTAATATGATCGTAGCCTGGAGCAATATCTGTTGTTAAAGGTCCTAATGTATAGAAAGGTGCTTCATCACAAACCTCGATTTGTTTTTCCATGTTTTCTTTAATCATGTGCATGGGTACATGTCCCGGACCTTCTATGAAGCATTGCACTTCTTGTTGGCGTGCAATTTTAGTTAGTTCTCCTAAGGTTTCCAATTCAGCAAATTGTGCTTCATCGTTTGCATCTGCAATAGATCCCGGGCGTAATCCATCTCCTAATGAAAAGGCAACATCATATTGTTTTAGAATGCCGCAAATATCTTCGAAATGGGTGTAAAGGAAGTTTTCTTTGTGGTGTGCCAGACACCATTTAGCCATGATAGATCCACCACGAGATACAATTCCTGTAACACGTTTAGCTGTCATAGGCACATACCTTAATAACACACCTGCATGAATTGTGAAATAGTCAACACCTTGTTCGGCTTGCTCGATTAACGTATCTCTAAAAATTTCCCAGGTTAGATCTTCTGCAACGCCATTTACTTTTTCTAAAGCCTGATAAATTGGAACGGTTCCTACTGGTACTGGGGAGTTTCTAATAATCCATTCTCTTGTTTCGTGAATATTTTCTCCTGTAGATAAATCCATGATGTTATCTGCACCCCATCTACAAGCCCAAACGGCTTTTTCAACTTCTTCTTCAATCGAAGATGTTACTGCTGAGTTACCAATATTGGCATTGATTTTTACAAGGAAGTTTCTTCCTAAAATCATGGGTTCTGCTTCTGGATGATTAATGTTTGATGGAATGACTGCACGACCTCTGGCTACTTCCGAACGTACAAATTCAGCAGTGATCTTAGCAGGAATAGAGGCACCAAAATGTTCTCCTTTATGCTGTTTGCTAATTTCTGTCATTTCGTCAATGCGCTGATTTTCACGAATGGCAATGTATTCCATTTCTGGTGTAATGATACCTTGTTTAGCGTAATGTAATTGGGTTACATTTTCACCTTCTTTAGCACGCAATGGCTTTTTGAGTAATGAAAAACGCATGTGATCTAATGATGCATCGTTTAAACGTTCGTTACTATATTTAGATGTAAATTGATCTAATTCCTCCACGTTATTACGGTCTAAAATCCATTGTTTACGAATAGGATCAATGCCTTTGTGAATATCAATGTCCTTATTTGGATCTGTATATGGTCCCGAAGTATCGTATACAGTTACCGATTCGTTTGGTATTAATCTCCCAGTCATTGAATCTTTAGTATCACTAAGAGATATTTCTCTCATGGCTACTTGTATGTGAGGGTAGATGTCACCTTGCACATAGATTTTTTTTGAATTAGGAAACGGATTTCTTGAAATTTTTCCTTCTTTTGGAGCTGTGTCTTTTGTTTTCATTTCATAAATATTTTTAGTACTGGAATAGCATTAACCTCCCTGTGTTGCTTGAATAATTAAAACATGATCATTTGAGTTGAAGCTATGTGAATCCCATAGCTCTTTCGCTATAATGTTATTGTTAATAGCAAATGCGATGCCTTCTGAGGGCGATTTGATTTTAGTAAGTAGTTTAGAAATGGTGGTGGTTTCTTCAACTTCTAATTCTGTCTCGTTTACAGATATTTTAATCATAAATAATGCATTTTTAATGATTTACCTATAAAACTAAAATGGTCGAGACAGAATACTTTGAAATAGAAGTACAGCTATTATAAATAATGTGTACTTAAATAAGAAGTATGTAAATGCACAAATGATGCATTTTTAACTTTTTCCTTCGTTGGTGCTAACCATATCAGGTTCAAAGGGACTCTCTCAGTTCCAAAAAGGAACACCCCTAAAGTTTATTATACAAACTTATTTAAAATTCTGGATTTAAGCTATGTTTTTTGAATAAACATTAATTATTTGATTGAAGTATAGGGTTTAGTACAAGTAAGACCTTGGTTAAAGATTATTAAACAAAAAAATATGATACAGATATATTTTTCGTCTAAAATCCTTTTGAGATAAGTTTTAATCCGTTTAATATAAGTTTTATCCATCTAAGATAAGTTTTAATCCTTTTAAGATAATTTTTATCGTTGATATTTGTTATTGATCTGAAAATCAAATTATTGACGTTTTATTTCTAGATCGATATCGATCATTTTTATTGATGTTTTTGAAATCTTAATAGATTGTTATTTCATAATACATTTGATTGAAAAAATTATTATCCAAGTCTACTTTATTTTCTTTTTCTAATAGAAAGTTGTCAGTTTCTGGTAGAGCTGTTTATTTATCGTATGGAATTATTAAGTCTAATATTCCACTCAAGGTGTTCATTTTGATTGTGAAATAACGAAAGATATGAAAACAGAAAAAAATAAAAATTCAAATCCGAAAACCTTAATTCTTTTTAGTGTAATAACCATTATTTTGGGAGTAGCTTTTGTTTTTAAGACAACTAAAGAAAAGGAAAAGGTAATGGAGAATTTAAATGTATTGGCTTTTAATAATTTTGAAGATGAAAAATCAAAGAAGTTTGATTATGAACTATTTATTAAAGAAGGTATTATAACTGATAGTATTAGTAAAGCTAAGTTTAATAAGCATAGAAAAAATGTTATGCGCAAAATAAGTAATCTTGAGTTAGAAAGAAAAAATAAGAAAGAAATAGAGCTAAAGAAATTGAATAAAAGATTAAATGAACTAAAAAAAGTTTTAAAATATTTAGATACCCTTGAGTTATCTCCTTGTAGATTTAAACTGAAAGTCCTAGATTCTAAAATTCACCCTATGGCTAATATAACCTATGACACAACTTACAATGCCATATCAATAAATTACTTTAAAAACAATACCGCTAGTTTTGTACATGAAGCGACTCATGCTTATCAATTTACAAAAGGGGATATTGCTTTTGCCCAAAAAACTAAAACTAAATATGATGATGAAATTAATAAGGAATTACCTCTTGCAGTAGATTTATTTGATGAAGTCTCAGCGTATAGAGCTCAATATGCTTATGATCCGGTTACGGTTAAGAGCCTATCCTCTAGTCATAAAATAAATGTATTAGAAGATATAAATGCGGTTTGGGTTAGAAATATAAGGAATAACCATCCTAATGTTAAAGAAGAAGATGTTTACCTTTACAAAAGGCCTCATGTAGCTCTTGATACTGTTAATATTTATACAAGTGTCCATGAATTATGTGATCTATATATTGATAATAAATGGTTTTGTAGATTGCATGGTCCTTTAGTGTTAAAGGATTATGGAATAATAAGTTATTTGGACTGTAATAAATAATTTCATTATAGTATACCTCGTTTCCAAAAACCTCATAAGGTTTATCAAACATATTTTCCCTGATTCTATAAAAAATTCACCTTTTTTTATGTGTTTAATTTCAAAAAATGATGTGATCGTATCTAAAGCTTTATCATCTATACTTATTGTACCAGAAATGCAATGTTTAAGTAACTCCATTATTAATTATTCAAAGATTTAGTTTAGTGGTTTATGTTCTTTTTTAATTTGTGGATTAATACAACTGCGATGGCACCGCCTATAAAGGAAACAAAAAGATTTAAAATTAATAAGCCGATATGTACATTTCCTGATTGAACTATTGCTTTCGGATCAAAACCCAATCGCCCAAAAGATTTAATTAAAAAAACACTACCAAAAACACCGGCTATGGTGTTACCTATTATACCTAATGTATATTTTTTTAAAATATATCCAGAGAGGTTAGAGCCTATAATTCCAAATACAATACTTATTAAGGGAATTAATGTAATCGTCATAACCTTGTGTATTAATGCCCATAATCCATGTGGTCGATTTTTCCGCCCATAAGTCTTTTCTGAATAATCATATATACAACCAGAAGAATAAAACCAATAATACCCCAATTAAGTGCAACCGATAATCCATACTCTGGTGCGGCTGTATTGTAAATAGTTAATGATTCATTAATCGAATTATTAGATGGTAATATAACTGGGAATATGGAAGCTAAGGAAGATGTAATACCTCCAATTATTATTAGTGTGGAACATATAAAACCATAAACCTCTTTTTTAAACTTTTTAATAAAAAACAATCCAGTTAAACCTGAAAGATAAATTATAGGAAATACTATCAAGTAAGGTTTCTGAGTAAAATTACCCAAAGAATTGGGGTTGATAGTCTGCCACACGATTATAGAGAATATGGTTAAAAGGCCTAGAGCTATATTTAATCTGAAAATGACTGTTTTAAGTTGATTATTTATAGAGGAATTCGTTTTTAGAATCACCCAATTGGCACCGTGAATAGCTAAAGTTACCATGGTAATGATGCCGATAATAATTGTAAACCAGTCAATGACTCCAGGTGACTCACTCAATGGGCTAAAATTGGAACTCCATAAGGGCAGGAAAAAGTAATGTCCTTCGTAAATTGACACACCATTTTCGACACCACCTAAATTAACGCCTCTAACAATATTACCCAGGGCTATGCCAAAAAATAACGCTAATAATAAGCTTGAAACACCAAAAGCCTTATCCCAGATATCTTTCCACATTTGATAATTAAATTGCCCTCTAAACTCTAAGCCAATCGCTCTGAATATAATAAGCCATAACACGATGATTAATGGTAGATAAAAACCACTAAAAACCGATGAGTAAAACGTTGGAAAAGCCATAAAGAGCATACCCCCAGCAGCTACTAGCCATACTTCGTTAGAATCCCAGAATAACCCGGCAGATTTAGTAATTACTTCTTTGTCTTTTTCGGTTTTAGCAAAAAATAAATGAATAATGCCCGCTCCGAAATCATAACCATCCAGTACAAAGAATATGACTAAAATTATTGCAATAATAATAAACCAAAATATTTCCATAGTTTAATGTGTTTGGGGGTTAGGGCCTTGATGAATCGTTTTACCAACCAATATTAAAAACAATAAGCCAAGCAATAGGTAAATAGCAACAAAGCCAAGTAATGTGAACAATGTATTTCCTGAGGAAACCGTAGGGGAGATGCCTTCTGTAGTTCTTAATAAACCGTAGACTAAATAGGGTTGTCTTCCAAGTTCGGCAACATACCACCCTGTAATATTAGCGATATAAGGAAATGGTACTAAAAACATGATAACCCAAAGTAAAGGTTGCATATTAAAAAGTTTTCTTCGCCATAAAAAGAACCCGGCTAGCATCATCACTCCAATAAAAATAGTACCCAAGCCCACCATGATATGATATGAATAATAAAGTGCTGGGATATTATCGGGGAGGTCTTCTTTTTCAAATTTATCCATCCCAGGAATTTGTTTATCCCATTTTTGATAGGTTAAAAAACTTAATACGTTTGGTACTGCAATTTTGTTATCCAATTTTTTCTCCACCATATTGGGTTGACCGATTAAAACAATTTCGGCTCCGGCTTCTTCGGTTTCAAAAATACCTTCCATGGCAGCAAAGGATGCTGGTTGATATTTTGCTACATTTTTGGCGTTCCAATCGCCCGTTGGAAAGGCGAGGAGTATACTCGATACTAATCCGAAAACAACACCCACTTTTAATAACAGTTTCCCGTATTCTAAATTTTTATTTCTTAAGATATAAAAAGCACCTATACTTGCTACAACAAATGATGATGTTACTACCGAAGCAAATTGATTATGCAGAAAGGCAGGTAACAGCCAGGGATTGCTAAAAAGGGCAGAAAAGTTTTCTAAAACAAATTTTCCATTATCCAATATCTCATAGCCTACGGGATGTTGCATCCAGGCATTGGTAGCTAGAATAAACCAACCACTTCCCCAAGAGCCCAGAAAGACAAGAAACCCGGTTAGGAAGTGTAGTTTTTGCCCCATGAGCTTTTCACCAAAAATAAAGAGTGCTAGAAAAGAAGATTCCAGAAAGAAGGAAAACATACCTTCCATAGCTAAAGTTTGCCCTATAATACTTCCTGTGAGTTCCGAAAACTTGGCCCAATTGGTTCCAAACTGAAACTCCATAGGTATTCCGGTAATGACTCCCATAGTAAAATTGATAGCAAAAATCTTCATTAAGAATTTGGCAATGTTATTATATTTTTCAACTTTATTAATTAAATATCTCCCTTTAAAATAGACTATTATCAATGACAAGCCCATAGTTAATTGCGGAAATATATAGTGGAACGTGATAGTAAATGCAAACTGCAATCTATCGTAAAAAATCATATCTTCCATCTATATGCTTTTTTTAAATGAACGGATTTGATTGTGAGAAGTAGTACTGTATAAAGGTTCTATTTTAGAATATAAGAGAGACATAATTCTTTAAAATTTATGATAATTTTTCACCCTATAAAGATAGCTAATTTCAAAGATTTATAGTGCTTGAAAAGTGAAAGTATTTGAAGTAGGATATTTTTTAAACGAGTTTAAACTTATTTAATACTGATTGTTGTTAACTTATTGAAAAACAGAATCTTAACACAGGTTAGGTTTACTGATAATATATTTAATTGAAAATGAGAATACTAAGTTTGTATGTCAAATTGAACCTTTCGTCTACCTGCTCGTCTGGCAGGCGGGTGCTTAATGATATTGGGTGAGTGCTTAAGACAAACCAAAGTCGAAACCCATTAAAACTTGTAAACTTTAATAGGCTTCGACTTTAGTTAATACTGAGGGACTTAGCATCATTAGATGATTGTGAGTTCTCTAGTTTTTTGATAATCGATTTTTCCATTAGCTGTTAAAGGAATTTTGTCTATACATTTTATCATTATGGAACTAGAATGAAGATTAAGCTTTTCTCTTAAAATTTTTTTAATAGAATCGTCTGTTAATTTTTTGTTGAGATGGACAATAGATAAATATTTGTCTTCAATTCCTGTACAAATAAAGGTTTCTCCTACTAAATTATTTTTTAAAATTAATTCAACTTCATCTAAATTAATTCTAGTACCAAATAATTTGATAATACGCTTAATTCTTCCCACTATGTAATAATATCCGTCCTCATCCTTTTTAGCAATATCACCAGTAAATAGCTTATTCGATGTATTAAATGAAGCCAAATCATCTAATCCTTGTGCATATCCTCCAAAAACGTTTTCTCCATAATATATCAATTCATTAGTATCTTCTTTAAGTTCAAAACGACCACCTTTAATAGGTTTGCCAATGGAGTATTTTCTATTTAAGAGATCATTAGGGTGTAAAAAAGCGATGCGACCAGCAGCTTCGGTTTGTCCGTACTGAGTATAAAAAGGGATCTTATGTTTTTTTGAATACGCTATTATTACTGAGATCAATTTTTTACTAAGTTTTCCTCCAGCTTGTGTCATGTATTGTAAAAATTCATGTTCTTTTTTAAAGAAACCAATTCTGTTTAGCATTTCGTACGCATATGGTACGCCACTAAGAGTAGAAAATTTATATGTTTTAAAATCTTCCCAAAAGTCTTTTTGTAAAATATCTTTATTTGTACAAACAATGGTATTGGCTTTTATACAATTTGTTGTAAAAATAGATAGACCGTAAACATATGTAATGGGAATATTAAGAGGGACAACATCATCACTTTTTATAGGCATATAGTCTAAAATAGACATGGCATTTTTAACCAAATTATTGTCAGATAGTTTAACAAATTTTGGGTTCCCAGTCGTACCAGATGTACTTAACAATAGTTTGATATCTTTATTAATAGGGTTTTCCTGTTTTGTCTTCCTTTTAAATAAGGTAATTGATTCTGAAACGGAACATTTTTTATATCCTTTAATCTCTGTCCTAGAAGCGTCATAAATATAATAAGGTTGATAAATATCTTCCAGGCTTTGTTTGAATTGAATATTTAATTGGGCATTTAAAAGAGAAATCGTAAAATTACTTTCTAAAAAATTCAAAAACACTTCTATTGAATCAATCTGATTATCACTATAGACAAACCCCAAACCCTGAGAATTTTCTATTGCTATTGATTTATGAAATTCAGTAACCATTGAAGATTTTCCAGATACTGTATCTATGAATCTTAGATTTTTGTTTTGTTGTATTAAATCATACAGTCTCATTATTCTTAATTTTTTTAAACCTGATTAATTTTAGCCTATATCTACAAGCTTATATCATTTCAATGTTCTTTTTTTTCTTATATCATTTCAATGTTCTTTTTTTTCAAAACGTCTTTCAATTTTGCGACCGTACTCATTTCTAAAATATCTTCTGTTTCTATTTCTATGTTATATGCTGTTTCTAGTGCTTCTACAAGTATTAAATGACTCATAGAGTCCCATTCTACTATGCTTTGATATTCTAGTTGATCCGTTATAATTTCAGTAGAAATATCCAAGGCTTTTGCTATTACTTTATATAATTGTTCGGTTGTATTCATTTTTTTAAAATTTAGAATTTATATTTTTATATGTTTCCATTTACCTCTTTTAAAAACGATGATACACATGGTTGATAAAATTAATTCTGAAATAAGAATTGCTATGAAAATACCTTTAGAACCATAATCTAAGTTAATACCTAATAAGTAAGCTAAAGGGATTTGTATGATATAAAACATAATTACATATAATAAAGTAACCGCCTTTACATCACCAGCTGCATTAAGAGCTCTGGAAATAACCATAGTGTAGCCTAATAATACATAGGCAATGAGAATATAATTGAGGTATAAGATCCCATTTTTAATTACTTCGGGGTCTTTAGAGAAAAAACGTACCATAGATTCTGCATTAAGGTTTAAAAGCAAAGTAAGAAAACATAAAAAACACACATTATAAAAACCTGCTTTCCATACAGATTTTTCTGCTCTGTCAAATTGGTTGGCTCCCAAGTTTTGCCCCGTTAATATACCTGCTGCATTTCCTATTCCCCAGGCTGGCATAATTGCTAGATAAGTTATGCGTTGTGCTATAATATACCCTGCAAAGACATCAGCTCCAAGATATGAAATAATTTTAGCCATTAATATCCAACTAGAGGCAGGAACCAGGTATTGTAAAGTTCCATTCATGCCAATTTTAAATATCTTTTTTATTATATCTATGGAAAGTTTTAATTCATTTTTACCAATAATAATAACTGTTTTTCCTTTAATTAAGGCCCAACATTGATATAATAACCCTGAAATTCTAGCTATTAATGCAGCTAGAGCCAAGCCTAATAAACCAAATTCGGGAATTAAACCCCAGCCAAAAATTAAAATAGGACTCAAAACTATATTTATTATATTGGATATAAATATGGCTCGCATGGCTATGGCCGCATTTCCTGCGCCTCTTAAAATTCCGTTTATAGAAACTCTTAGTATAAGAAAAATAAGACTTATAAACATAATCCTTGTAAACCACTTAGCTTCTATGAGGAGTTCTTCTGGAAGTCCTACCAGAAGCAAAATTTGTTTATAAAAAACAACCCCAATAAGACTTAAGAGAATAGACGCTACAAATCCAATATAAAGTATTTGCATGGTAGCTAAACCTGCTTTTCTATTTTCCTTTTCTCCTATCCTCCTAGATATGATAGAAGTAGCTGCTATACCTAACCCTACGGCAATAGAAAATCCAAATTGAATTATAGTCCCTGTTATGCCTACTATATATATGGCATTTGTACCTAATTTGCTTACAAAAAATAAATTAAAGCAAACAAATAACGATTCCATTAACATTTCTAAAGCTGTTGGAATAGCAAGTATTACTATAGCACGGTTAATATTCCCTGTTAGTAAATTTTTCTCTTTGCCCAGAAATGCACCTTTTATTAGATTTGTATAATTTTTTAAACGTAGTATAATACTCATTTTGTTGTTTTTTTACACATTTCGCAAATGATTTTGCTCCGAAATGAAGTGTTATTCCTGTACGATATTCATTCATGGCTCTGTACAGCCTTGACCCAATAATAAGAATTGCCAAGAGGCAGAGGTATTAAGCCTTGATACTGCTAAAAACCAGAATGATCTTGTCTGCCAGCATAGGCAGATTCAACTTATAATTTTAAATATGTCTTGCAGACTTCTTAAAATTTCATCGAGACTAAATGAACAATTGAATTTATTTAGTAGCATGAATTTATGCTTCAATACTAATAACAATTCTTGCTTATAATAAATCTATAACTATTTAAAATTTGCCAAAGGATTTTTTAAAACTCCTGAAAGTTGTTGTTCTTTATGAGAATTAGAGGTGTTTATCATTTTTCTGTTATTTCGTATTTGTAATCTATTTAAACACGTTTTTATAACTTCGGGAGCAAATAAATTACAAGAATCATACTTATCTTTAAACTCAGGGAATTGTTGTTGATATGTATGGATACAATCTGCTGCTATGTGCCAAAAATCATCTTCCTTACAATCACAATGTTCTACAAGAATGGGGGATAAAAACCTAAAAAAGCAATCAAATATTTGTGTGTAAATTGAAAGAATCCTTAATTCATCAGACACCTGCCTTCCAATTCGTTTAACAGACTCGGGAAGTCCCTCTTTTTTATTTACAGCGACTTCTTCCCCTATGTCTTTTAGTATAATATTTACAGGAACATGATCTTCTAAAACTAATATGATATTCTCTCCATGCGGCATAAAGCGCATATCATACTTATAAAAACAATGCAGTAAAGGACTTAAATAGCTATATATATATTTTTTCACCCAATCAGTAACACTAATTTTAGATGCTTTTATAAGCTCAGACAAAAGGGATTCTCCATACATATCTATATGTAATAGAGCGGCCATAGTCATTAATTTTTGATTAGGCTTAATCTTTTTCATAGGACTTTCTCTCCAAAGAGCACATGACATTTTTTTATAATCATTATCTGCCTCTGTTGCATTTTGGTAATACCTATTAGTATATCCTACTGTAGCTTCCTCTTTTAGTATAATAAAGTTACACGCTTGTAGATAGGAATCTTCTATTACTATTTTTTCTACCCATTCATTTATAGAAGGAGTTGTTCGCATATAATAAGGGGACATTCCTCTAGTAAACCCCATATTAAGTATAGACAACGATGTTTTAACATAACGTTTATTAGGACTACTTATATTAAAAAAGGTGCGAATAGATTGTTGCGGTAAATATTTATCTAAGCTACACCCTAAATAAATCAATAAATCATTTGCTATATCGGAAGCAAAAATAATGGCTAGTTTATTATACCACTGCCACGGATGAACTGGAAAAAATATATATTCTTCTGGATTTATTTTTTTTGAAGTTAAAATACTCGTGTAGGATGCATGTAAATCATCTCCAAGTTCTTCTAACATCATATCTTTATAATTTAAACCAGTTACAGAAGTAAACTCCGTATTGCTTTTATGTCCAGCAAGCCATATCAATGAAAAAGGATCTGCAGATTCTGGAGCATATCTTCTATAATCATCTGCATCAAAACCAACACGGCCATTATTCGCTACAAAACAGGGATGACCTGCTATCATAGCATGTTCTATGGTTTGGTAATCGGCTTCTGTTAATTTCTTTGCACTAGGCTCACCCAATGAATAAACATAACAACTACCGTAAAGCGTACTTGAAATTTCTTCCAGATACATAGGTAATACAGCATCACTAAATCCTAAAATATCTTTGAATTCGATAATAAACTTTATGGAATCTAAAGGTTTGCTTATTTCTTTATCATATTTTTTAATTGAATCAACATCTATAAACCAGTGATCCAGATGCATGATTTTTGCTCTAAAATGGTACGCTATTGAAATGTCGTTAGGTGTAAGTTGATATAATCCCCAATCATCTTCTGTAGATAATAACTTGGGTTTTAATAAACATTCATGTGAAAATTCTGAAATGATTTTTTTTAAGTGTAGTCTATTCATTTTAGACCATACTTTATTATCTAAATGTTTAATAGATTCTGAGGGTGAAATAAAAGTCATAATTTTTTTTTTAATTCCCATTGTGTATTTTAATTAAGGATTGAAATCACCATAACAAGTAATCATGTCTATATAATTTAAAATTGAAACCTTAAAATATATACATAAAAGGGAATGATTTTTTATAAAATAAAATTAAGTACATAACAAAATTAATAGTATACCTAATGTCGGTATGAGCTCGGTCGAAAACATTTAAAACATGCTGTTTATAGTATTTCGACCGCACTCAATATGACATTTTCAATTTGCTATGTATTACAACATAAAAGGCATTACACCTCAGGATAAGCCCTGAATCCAATAATTAAGAATCGTCTCAAAGGACGAGGTATTAAACCTTGATCCCATTAAAAATAGGGATGAGCCTTCCTGCTGGCATAAGCAGTTCAACTTACAATTTTGAATACGTCTTGCAGACTTCTCAAAATTAAATTTTCATTATTGTTCTAAGTCTAGTCTTGTAAGCCCACTAAGATCCTTTCCTTTTACAATAGCTCCTTTAGTCGCTGTACCTGTGGCAATATCAATCTGATAAATAGCCACTTCATTTTCTGCAACTATCGTAGGATATGCTTTTCCATCTTCAACAAACACTCCTGTTGGGAAATACCCTGATTTAAATAAAGGAATTCCATCTATGTTAGATACGGTTTGTGCTACCAAATCTATAATGACAAGCGTTTGGTTGTATATGGTATTATAAGCAGACCATGCTTCTCCAACCTCAGGGTTATTAATAATTGAAGCTATGGCCATGTTATTACCTAGATAAGAGAGACCAAATATTTTTCCACCCGTTTTTTCTTCTATGTTAAAGAAATAACTTTCATCAAAATCTGTTTCTCCATTTTTTATTCTCAATATTCCAGAAGGTTTTGTAACGGCTTCAGTATTAAAACCTGCTCCTACGGCTCCACAAGAAAGGGAATATATATCATCTTCCTCAGTTTTTATAAGTGTTGATGTAGATGCATTTACACCTATGTTACAAGTTCTATCATCCTCAATTATTTTAATAGGATTTTCTTCTACATCTGGATAAGAGTAAACTGCCATTAATGCAGAATTGGGTCTTAGAGTTTGCCATTGCCCGCCTACATCATGAACCTGATAAGGAACAAATAATTTATCTCCTCTAATTAAAAGACCTGTTGGTAATGCTACTAAACCTTCTTCTTCTGATTTATAAACATCTGTTTTTACTTTTTTTGTAACTCTAACATCTTCTGTGTCTACAAAAGAAATTTGTCTTTGTTCATATCCAGCTCCCGCTGGAACTTCCATAGCTAAAAGTGTACTACCATCTTCAGAAACAGTAAATCTTTGAAAAACTCTATCATAAAGAAATGGTTTGTCATCTGTATCAATGATACCTTCATTATTTATATAAGAAATGGCATTTAACGTACTGCTGGCGTATCCAAAAGAAAATAATGCTTTGTTTCCTACAGGAACACCAAACCTGTATCCTTCTGGTTCTTCAATACCTTGTTGATCTGCAGAAATTTCTCCTGTCATAAGATCCTCGATATTGTCCTTGCTTATAATATAAGATTGACTTGGACTACTTTGATTTAAATAAAGTTGCATTACAAGCTTTGAGGCTCCTTCATTAATAATAGGTGGCGTTGTTGGGTTATCATCGCTTGAGCATGATGATAAAAATATTATGCCTATTAAAGTTGTTAGTAATAAAAAATTTGCTTTCATTTTGTTCATTTTTGATTTATTTATTTGTAATTTATTTGATCTTATTTTATTCATTTTCCGTTTAGTAGATAAAACCTAAATTTCACAAAAAAGGATCTTCCTGGTTTTTGTATATTAAAATTATCATAAGCTTTGGTGTCAAAAATATTTAAGCATGAAAGAGACAGATTATACATGCCTTTTTTCATCGAATATGCCAAGGTTACATCATTAAGAAACTGTGAAGGAATAATTCTCTTGGTATTTATATCTCCTGAATTTTCTGAAGTAAGAAAAAAATCTTTTGTATATCTACTATCTAAATAAAGGGATAGTTCATTCTTATTTTGAAAATCAAGAGGGGTAATTGTTATTCTGGAATTTGTAAAGAAATAAGGAATATTAGGAACCTCAGTATTATAACTTTCATTAGGTAAACCATTCCTTAATTTTGTTCTATCTATAATTTTCTGGTAGGTAGCATTAACATTAAAGGCAAAATATTTATTTACCCTTAAATCTATATTGGCTTCTATTCCTTGAGACCTGACATTATCGATGTTTTCATATTGGCTATATGGTCCACCCGAAGCACCTAGTTGAATAAAATTTTCTGAAAACCTTAAAAAAATATTTGCTTCAGATTTTATACGTATATCCTTCAATTTAGAAGTATTTAAAACACCTAAATTAATGTTGTTGCTTTTTTCTGGTTCTAAATTTTCGTTATATTCTACAAACACGCCATCTCCCAATATCTCATAATCATTGGGTAGTCTATAGGCATTTTCAAAAGATGTTTTTATTAAGGTATTTTTCGTTGCTTTATAAGAAAATGTTGCTCCGTAGCCTGTTTTGTTAATGTTTTGTTCGTTAGATACAAGTGTTCCTTCTTTTTGGGGCTGTATTTTTATATTTGCTTTATACATAAATCTTTTTGCAAATACCGAAGCTCTAATTTTATTATTATTGCTCTTATAAGCATAAGAAATGCCTCCATAAAATTTATGCAAGTAGTTTGGATTCTGAAATGTATAATTAAATTCATCCACCTTATCCTCACCTTTTCTTTTCAAGTAATTTTGGCTTATGTTTAATTTTATAGCGTTATAGTTATCAATACGATATGAAGAGGATAGGCTGCTTCTTATAATATTATCTGTGATGATAGAAAATCTTTTTCTGTCGAAAATTTCTCCCTTCAAGGAGTTTTCATCTCTAAGAATAGTATCTTCATTCCAATTATATCTAACAGAGGACGTATCAATAGTAGCATTGTTAATTACCCCTTTCACTGCAAAGCCTTTTAGATTAAGATTTCCTATTCTTTTTTCATAATTAATGGAGACTATATTTGTTTCATTTCTAGAATGAAAATCGCCATATACCGTTTCAATGTTACTGTCTGGGTGCTGGTAGTTCTTTCTGTTTTTAGCTCCTATGTACCCTACGTATAGCTTGTCGGCATATTTTTTATCCGTTACCCCTGCCTTTACATTAAACATATAGGATTTATATAAATCGTGAAATCTATTTGTGCTAATAGTTTGTTCATAATTACCCAAATCAAGGTCATAAACATTTACATCATCCATTCTATAATTGTTATCAGAATAATTATTGAAATAAGAAAAAGCTGTAAAAAAACCTTTTTCATGAGCATACTGCCCATTAATAGACGCCTTATGCGTATTAAAGGAGCCAAAAGAATATGAGGCATCTAAATATGTTTTTTTTAGATCAACGGTGCTTATGTTTATAGCTCCTCCTAATGCATCTGCACCTAATTCTATAGGAACAACTCCTTTGTATATTTCTACTTTTTTTATGAGGTTAACAGGAAAATTGTTAAGGGTTAATGATGAACCAAAGTTTTCCATAGGAATACCATCTATAAAAAACCTTATTTTGTTTCCAGACAAGCCGTTTATGGAAAGTTTAAAATTGGATCCCAAACCTCCGGTTTCTCTAATAAGAATACCTGAACTTTGCTTAATTATATCGGTTAGGTTAACAGATTGGTTTTTATAACTACTTGTTTTTATAATATCAACCTTATAACCAGAATTCTTTGCCTTCTGATCTTTTGTTTCAACCAAAGACGTTAAAACGACTTCATTCAAATGATTCATATTTTTAACAAGCGTAAAATTAACCGTCTTTGAATCATTAAAAATCTCAACCTTTTTTTCTTGATATATATAGTTTAAATGATGAACTTTTAAAGTATGAGAACCATTATCAATATCTTTAAAATAAATATATCCCAAAGAATCAGTAATAACACCTTCATTTTCATCCAGTAAAACAGATGCATTTTCTATATATCGACCTTCTTTATCAGTAATCCGCCCCTTGATACTACCTGACTGAGAAAAACAAGTCATTATGAAAAAATTGAGTATACTAAATAAAACTATTTTCATTTTTCTTCTAATATCTTAACATTATGCTTCTTAGCTTCAACTCCAAAATCCTGAAAAGCAATACGCTTTTCTATCTTATACACCTCTCTGCCAGCAATTTGATTAATAATGTGTGAATTACGATATGCTCCCATACCTAGATCAGTAGATATAAGACTATGAGTATGTATCTCTGCATTTTGTACAAAAATATCGTTTGCATGTGCTCCTATATTATAGTTTCGACTAACATCAAACTGCCCATTATCCTTGCGAGAAATGCGCTCACTAATTCCTTGAAGGAACTTTGGTTCACTGTATTTATATCCTGTTCCTAAGACTACATATTCGCTCGTGTCTTCGAATTTTCTTTCCTGTTCTACCTGTGTAAACTGTAATGTATAGCAACCGTTAATATCCTTCTCTATATCATCTAATTGACTATTAGGTTGTATTTTTACATTAACTTCTTTATCCCCTACACTCATCATATATAGCGTATCATATATTTCATTAATAAGGTCATAATTAATTCCCTTAAACTGAGAAAATTGACTGGACAGCATCCCTTTCTGCTTATCTGACGGCATATTGAAGAAGTAATCAACAAAATCTGGTGATGTTAATTCCAGAGTTAGTTTAGAGTATTCCATTGGAAACAACCTATCTGGTCTGGTATACCATTTCAATCTCAGGTTGTCTGGTTTTTGTTGTAAAAGATCATAAAATACTTCTGCCGAACTTTGCCCTGAACCAATGATTGTAACTGAAGTGCTTTCTAGAAGTTCTTCTTTTTTATAAAGATAGTCTGATGTATGAAACACGTTATTTTTCACGTCTTCATTAACAAACTCCGGAACAGTTGGTTTAGTTCCTGTTCCTAAAACCAGATTTTCTGCATAATAAATAACGCTCTTATTTTCTTTTAGGTTCTGAACCGTTACTTCATAAACGCCATCTTTATATGCCAAAGAAGATACCCTATGAGAAAACTTACAACTAGATAATTGTTGCGACACCCATTTGCAATAGAGGTTGTACTCTTTTCTTAGAATATAAAAATTCTCTCTAATAAAAAACTTATATAACCGCCCTGTTTGTTTTAAAAAATTCAGAAAACTATAAGGATTAGTAGGGTCTGCCATAGATACACAATCACACAAAAAAGGTGTTTGCAGGGTTACATAATCTAACATTAAACCTGGGTGCCAATCAAACGCTTCTACTTGATCAAAAAAGATTGCTGATAGCTCTTCAATTGGATCTATTAATGCTGCTAATCCTAAATTAAAGGGGCCAATCCCAACCCCAATAACTGAATATATTTTGGTACTATTCATTTTATATTAAATTTTCAGATGTTTCTTTTGGTATAGGGCTTATTACTATGTTTTTATTTTGTGGAAATTTTGCCCAATACCATTCTCTATAACAGAAGTTTAAATTTGCTTTTTTATGAGGCATTTCAATAACTTTTTCAATTTTAAAGCCTACATGCGTTTTATTCATCATAGAAGCCAAAGAGTTTACAGCTCCTTCTCCAACCATTTTACCCACTTCTGGTTGAGCAAAAACGTAATCGACCATACACTGGGTAAACGGAGATACAAATTTTTTCTTTGGATCTGTTGGTGCGATAAATTGATGGGTTCCATAATCTGTAGGCAATACATCATAGTAATCTCCTACTTGATCTCTGGTTGTCCAATACACTTCAAAATTACATGTAGGTTCCCCATTAGCCTCACCTATGTAACTGCATAACACATTACCAGCAATCATCGTTCTGTAATACACTTCTAACTCACGAATTGGCCAATCCATTTTCCATATTTTCTTAGCATGATCACGATGAAACCATTCGTGCAACATTTCTAAATCCCGATCAAGATCCATAGGTCGGATACTTATAGTAACATCTGCTTTTGGAAAATAACGGCTGTATATTGTTTCTTTTCCAGCAGGAAAAATTAATTGTTTCGATAAAAAATGATTGTGTAATATATTTGGATAATCTACTTGAACAACTGAAGAAGGCGCTGCTCCTCCATCAATATTTGTAAGCGCTGTGAGTAAGTTTCCTTTTACTTTCCAGTATCTATTATTTAAAACATAATCGACAAACCCACTGGTATCTTTAGCTTTATTAATTTCTGTATATACAATATCTATTAACTGGTTTTCTGTGGTTAACCCATTACATCCAAATACATTAATAAGACTTGTGATATTACTAATTATAAAGTAGTGAGACAATAAGCTAAATAGTCTATCATCTGGGATAAACGCTTTGCTATGCTTTGCTAAATCTGGTACTATCGAAATCAGTTCTTCTTCCTTGCTCTTTCTAAATAAAAATCCTTGATTATCTCTAAAGTATATTCTTGATGGAAATAACGCTTCATCAAATTCTACCAATACATTTTGTTGATGTAATTCACAAGCGACTCCATGCTTGTTAAAAAGGTTGATCGTAGCAGGTAAAATTAATGCGATATATTTCTGAAACCATGCAATGGCAGTTTCTTGTACAGGCAGTGATTTTCGTTTTGCAGCCTCTTCAATAATATTCACAATTCTAGCTGGTTCACCTAATATCTCATCTTGACAAATAGAAGCCAATACTGCTATATTTTTATCGGCATTCCTTCCTTTAAAAGGGTTATACCGTATCGAAGTATTAAACCCATCTATAACTTTACCTTTATAAGACACCGAGATAAAACCAGGATCACTAATTATAGTAATATCAGGGTATTCATTTTTCAAGTTTTCTCCCCATGGTGTTTTTAATAAGCGAGAAAAATCATAGCCTCTATACAATTCATGTAAATAATTAACGCGTTCTGCACTCGTTATTTTTACATGTAGTGAAAATTTAAACATCCAATCACTTTCTTCATTATACACTGTTCTTACAGAAGATGTAGGAGTATATAAAGCTCCCCAAGCTCCTAAATCATATAATAATTTATTTGATTGCATCTCCTTAACATCAGGTTGAACTAGTAAAAAATTAGCCTCCCAAGGGTGAACAGGAACCACTTTCCATTGCGGGTTCTCCTTTAGTAATTGTATAACACTTTCATCTTCTATCGCATACTTGCGCAGTTCATCTTTTAATATCTCTGAAAATAGTTTTTCTTCCACGCTCTCTTCTGTAACATGGTTGTGATGTATTAAAAAATAATGAAGCTGAAACCTACCTTCTGTTTCTGGAGAGTAATTAATAAGATCCTCATTAGAAAACCCTGACCTTCCTTTGGTTAAAGGATGAGTGCTATGTCCTACTGCTAATAATTGCTCGGACTCAATAAATGACATCTCTGCTTTATTAACTTCCTTTTTTGTTTCTTGAAAATGTTTTAGATACGCTTCTATATTATCAATACTATTATGTAAACGATCTTTAATACTATCTACACTTGCATTAGGATATTCAAAACGTGCATGAGAAACAACTAACTCGAGAAAACGATCAATATCGATTTCCTTTAGCTCCTCTGTTTCCAAATTACGAGCTACTACCGGGAAATGATACAAATGCCTTTTACTTTCTGAAACATAACGTAGTGGGACATAAACTTCTGTGGTTTCTGATAAGAAATCTAACTTAAGATGTAAATCATGCCCTGTCTTTCCAAAATATTCAGAAAGCACCTTATCATATTTTGGGATTCCAGAATAGTACGTATTATTATTAAACTCTCTACAACAATTATTAATAAGTATAGTAAAATTTAGTTCTTCTGCTTCTTGACGTATTTTAGATAGCTTGTAAATACTCCTGCCCATAACTTCTTATTGTTTTTATTATATTTTTTGTATGATTTATTGTAGTAATAGGATTAAGTATTGTAAACTTGAGATAAAACTCGTCGTTTACTTTAGTACTAGCTACCAAAACCTCTCCCGAAAAGAACATCGTTTTCTTGATGTGTTGATTCATCATGCAAGTGCTATGGGCTTTATTACTTTCTGGACGGTAACGAAAAACCAATGCCCCTAAATCTGAATGAGATAATAATTCAAAATCATTCTCAGTATCCAGCATCACTGCGGTTTTTTTAGCAGTCTCAATAATCGTTTCTGTATACTCACCTAACTTATCTCTACCTAATAAACGTAGTGTACACCAGAGTTTAAGAGCATCAAATCTACGAGTACTCTGCATAATAGATTTATTGATTTGGGCAGGAAGTTCATCATAATCCTGGTCTTTGGGATTAAGGTAATCTGCATGATGCTTAATGATATTAAGATGAAGTTTATTTTTAACAATAAATGCACTACTACTTATAGGTTGAAAAAAAGATTTATGATAATCTATAGTCACAGAATCTGCTGATTCTATTCCGTTTAAAAGATGTCTGTATTTGTTGGTAAGCAATAATCCGCACCCGTATGCGGCATCAATATGATACCATAAATTATAAGCCTTAGCAATTTTACCTAAATCATATAGAGGATCTAAGTTCCCAAAATCAGTTGTACCAGCTGTACCAATTATGGCAATAGGAATATTTCCAGATTTTTGTTCTTTTACTATTGCTTTCTCTAGTAAATCTGGAATCATTCTAAAGCGATCATCCGTTTTTATTTTTATAATGGCTTGTTCCCCTAATCCCATCAATGAAGAATTTTTGAGATTGCTAAAATGTGCTTTTTCAGAAACGAAAATTTTAAACCGCTTCGCTTCTGGAGGGTTTCCATCTATCTTTATATTATGTTTTAAATATTTTATAGCGTAATAATCACGAGCCAGTAAAAGCCCCATAAGATTACTTTGGGATCCACCAGCATTAAAAACCCCATCACAATCAGTACCAAACCCTACTTGGTTTCCTGTCCAAGAAATTAATTTACGCTCCATGAATGTACCTCCCGCACTCTGGTCGTAAGTATCTTGAGATGAATTTATGGCACTAATCAATACTTCTGCAGCAAGAGCAGGGATAACCACTGGGCAATTTAAATGGGCTATATAATTAGGGAGGTGAAAAGCCGTTGCATGATTAACATATAGTGTTTCTACTTCTTCAAAAAGGCTTTCATAACTCTCTAATGGTTTATCAAAATCAATTGTATTAAAAATGGATTGTAACGCTTCTGGTTTTATACCACTAAAAGGAGTTTTATTATCTTTTAAAAAATTAGAAACACATGTTCTGGCAATTTGGATTGCTTTTTTATAGTTCTCGTTTGAATCTTCGTGAAAAATATCATCATATAAATACTGTGGGTTTTTAGCTAAAACTGTTGTAGATTTGAGTGTTTGATTGTTCATGTTTAGTGTTTTAATATTGATTTTAGGTTAACCAAGTAACTTTTTTATATAGTGCAGTTCTCTTTTTTTTAGAGATATGGTTTACATGATCAAAATGACCGATATAAAAGAGCCCCAACGATTTTTCATTATCTTTAAGTCCCATTGTCTTTACATAATCTATGTCACCTTGCGATGTACTCCAATAAGATCCCAAATTATGAGCTGTGCATGTTAAAGCCATATTTTGTACTGCCGAAGAAATGGCAGCAATTTCTTCCCATTCTGGTAAGTTTATTTTAGAATTTCGTACCAGAATAAGACCAATAACACAAGCGGCATTTAAGGGGTATTCTAACAAAAAATGGTGTTTCTTAACCGCTTCATCTTTAGATAGTTTTTCGGCATAATAATCTTTATAATATTCGGACATATAGTAGCCCAGTTTCTTTAAATATTTTTCTTTAAAAACAATAAACCGCCAAGGTTCGGTCATTTTATGAGTGGGAGCCCAAGTCGCATTCGTTAATATTTCTTCAAGGGTATTTTTAGGAATTTCTTTTTTAATAAACGCATCTGCAAATATGCTTCTACGCTTACGAATAATAGTTGTTATTGTATTTTGCTCCTTTTCATTAGAAGGACATAAAGTAGACTGGGACTTGTTATTTCTCATGAATTAATAGCTACTATTTTTTTAAATAAAAATGTATATTTATCAGACATTATTATTCTACAGGGTTTTCAATTAATTTCTCACAAATTTATATAATTATTTTTATTCAGTCTAAATAAAAATAATATATTTGAAAATACATTTATATTTTAGACTCTAAAACATGAGCACAATTCACTACCAGATTAAAAAATTAGAAGGACATAAAGTAGGCTAGGACTTGTTATTTCTCATGAATTAATAGCTGCTATTTTTTTAAATAAAAATGTATATTTATCCGACATTATTATTCTACAGTGTTTTCATTTATTTTACTACAAATTTATATAATTATTTTTATTCAATCTAAATAAAAATAATATATTTGAAAATACATTCATATTTTAAACTCTAAAACATGGGCACAATTCACAACCAGATTAAAAAATTAGAAGGACCTAAAATAGGTTGGGACTTGTTATTTCTTATGAATTATTAATTGTTATTTTTTTGAATAAAATGTATTTATCCGACGTTATTATTTTACAAGGTTTCTGATTAATTTCTTACAAATTTATGTAATTATTTTTATTTAGTCTAAATAAAAATAATATCTTTGAAAAGATATTCACATTTTAAACTCCAAAACATGAACTCAATTCACAACCAGATTAACAAAACAAACCATGATGAATTATTAATCAATTCAAATGCACATACCCCTCCTATGGGACCATTAATAATTGAAATTACACCCAAAGAGCAAAATACTATTATGAGGGTGGGACGTCTTCTTGCTCAAGCTTTCGATAGTTATGAAGATTTTGACTATATCTCTAAAATTCATCTTTATGCTTTTCAATTTCTCCCAGAACGTATTACCAGGCTTTTAAATAATTTTAGTACGGATTTTTCACAAAATCAATATGGAGCGATTGTTTTTAGAGGGTTAGTAGATGTTGACCAAGAAGCCTTGGGGACAACACCTCCAAATTGGCAGAATACAGACTATAAAAAATTAAATATCTACGGATTTATTTGTTCGTTGCTACATGGCGCAATTCCTTCTAAACCTGTACAATATTTTGTTCAAAGAAAAGGGGGAGGGATTATGCATGCCATAATACCAGATGCAAATATGGATTACTCTCAAACTGGATCTGGATCTAAAACAGATTTATTTGTGCATACAGAAGATGCCTTTTTATATAACCAAGCAGATTTTATAAGCTTATTATATTTACGTAATGAAGAAGAAGTGCCTTCTGCATTATACTCAATACGATCACATGGGGCTATGGATAATGACATGGACGCATTGTTCGAAGAAATTTACAAATGCCCTAAAGATGGAAATTATACTATTGAAAATGAAAAAACTAATAGTAAACTAACATCTATTTTATACGGAAATAGAAAATGGCCTTTCATGAGATTTGATGCAGCAGAACAAATTTTTAATGAGAAAGTAGAGCAAAGTCCAAAAGCCATGAAAAATTTATTAAGTTTTTGGGATAAGGCTAAGAATTTGATTTATGATAAGTTTATTCCTGATTCTGGTGATATGATTTTTGTTAATAATCATTTATGTGCTCATGGAAGGAATTCGTTTGTTGCTGGTCAAAAAAGAAAAAACGGCAAAATTATACAATGTGAAAGAAGGCAAATGTTAAGAATGATGAGTAAAACCAGTTTAATTAATATCCGACATGTAACACATATTAATGATCCTTACCTAATTATAGAAGAACACTATGGAGACCTCTTCGACCTAGAAGAATAATTTCGAAATTATTCAGATATCCTCTTTTTTAAAATTGTTTAACTAGCTATATAAATTAACATATGTATAGAATAGTTGAAAAACAGTGTGTTATGATATTCAATTAATTTATTCTTTTTTTTCCTAAAAATTAATAGAAAAATAGATTGGATTTCTAAGCAATTAATCTAATTTTGTTGTTTTTATTTAGACTAATTAAAAATAACAATTATAACAATTATGAAAAAAATTTGTACTAGTATAACCATATTATGTTTCCTTGTTTATGGTTTTGGACAAACTGGCAACATTAAAGGAAAAATAATTGATACGGAGGGAAAACCTGTCGAATTCGCGAATGTGATATTAAATAATACACAAAAAGGAACTATGACAGATATTAATGGGAACTATTCTATTAAAGCCATAGAAACAGGAGAATATATCCTATCTGCCTCTTACATTACTTATAAAACATTAGAAAAAAGCATTATAATAAAGGGAGGTGAAACTCTAGAAGTAGATTTCATACTTGAAGCAAATGACATTGAATTATACGAAGTCGTAGTATCAGCTGGTAGAACCTCAGAAAAACTATCGGAAGTTCCAGCTTCAATTACAGTTGTAGGCTTAAAAGAATTAAAAAACTTGGGTACTAACACGACCAATATTAGTGATATTTTGGAATTTGCTGTACCAGGGCTGGCTCCAAGCACGGGTACTTTTTCAAGTTGGGGACAAAGCTTACGTGGTCGTAGAGCATTAGTAATGGTAGATGGTATTCCACAATCTACACCTTTACGTAATGGACTGGTTGATATAAAAAGTGTGCTGCCTAATGACATTTCAAGAGTTGAAGTTCTAAAAGGAGCCGCTGCTATTTACGGTAATGGTGGCGATGGCGGTATTATAAACTATATTACAAAGAATGCAAATAAAAACATTCCAATTACAGGAAGTTCTAATGTATGGACTACAAGTAATTTATCAAAAACAGATGACGCTTTTGGCTGGGGAGTTCAGCAATCATTAAATGGTGGTTTAGATAAAGTTTCGTATTATATATCAGGAAGTTTTGAAAAAACGGGGACTAAGTATGATGGTAATGGAGACATAATATCTCCAACTTATGGTTTGGATAATACCAAAATATTTAGTGTATTAGGAAAAATAGGCTACGAGATTAATGATAAACAGACTGTTGATGTTATGTTTAACCATTACAAGTCTAGTCAAGAAACGCCTTATGTAGCTCAGTTAGGAGCGCTAGAGATATATAACGCTTCTGGTGACTATAAAATCACTCCAACTATAGGTATTTTGCCCACAGCAGAAAACCCAATATCGGAGGAAGCTGTAGGCTCTGGAATTACAACTACGAATGCACAATTAAAATATGAATTAAGTGAAATATTTAATGGTACTACCAAGTTTGCTGCAGATTTATATTATCAAAAGGGGAAAAATATTTTCTTTTATGATGCCACCTATTTTGATGGGGGAGGACAAACAGTTGTAAATACAGATAAATTAGGTTTTAGACCCATTTTAAACACTAAATTAAATTTAGAATTCCCTCTTACAATATCATTTACTTATGGGCTTGATTTATTAAAAGACAAAACCAACCAAGGTTTGTTAGATGGTCGTATTTGGGCACCAAACTTAGATTTATTAAGTATCGCGCCATTTGTTCAGGCAAAATTTAAATTTAAAGAGGATTGGGTTTTTAAAGCAGGCCTGCGTTACGAAGATATGAGTGTAACCATTAAGGATTTTTCTACTTTACCAGTTTCACCAACTAGAGATGATAATTTTACCAACCCCATTGATATTGAAGGAGGAGAGTTAGAATTTTCCAACACATCTTTAAATGTAGGTATTAGGTATATTAAAAACGATGAATTTATTCCGTATGCCAGCTTTTCCCAAGGGTTCACGCTCCCAGATATTGGAAGGGTAGTTAGAGGTGGAACTTCTACAAATGTTAATAATATTAACCCACAAGCTATAAAAACTAATAATTATGAATTTGGTTTCTTATCTAAATTTAAACATGTAAGATTTGAAGCAGTCGGCTACTATAGTACTTCTAATCTGGGACTTAATCTTATTAGAATTGAAGATACCGATCAACTGGTACAGTCCATGTCACCACAAAGTGTTTATGGGGCAGAGGTTTCGACAGATTTTACATTTTTAGATGACCATTTACAATTTGGCGTTTCGTATTCGTATGTAGAAGGCCTGGAACACGATCCTGAAGATGCGACTACCCTTACTTATATAGGTGGCGATGTTATTTCTCCTGCAAAAACAACAGCTTATATAAATGTTAGACCTTTAAAAAAGCTATCAACCTCACTAAGGTTGATACATGTTGGAGATAGAGAACGATTCAATGTAAACGAAAACGAAGGTGTTTTTACTTATAGTTATACCGAAGTGCCTGTAACAGGATATACATTGGTTAATTTTTCGAGCAGTTATAAAGCAACAGAAAAAATATCTATTTCATTGGGTATAAATAATTTATTTAATAAATTTTTCTTACCTCCTAGGTCGCAATGGGCATCAACAACAAGAACTTATAATTCAGCAGGAGAGGGAGTCAACGGTAGATTAGCTGTTAGCTATAACTTTTAAAACATTTAATCGAAAAGAATTCCTCGAGGCTCTGCCTCGGGGTTTCCGTTGAAATTGTCATTCCCGTGAAAACGGGAATCTAAATACAGAATTTCGGTTTTTGACCTTTTTAGGTCAAAATGAAACCAGCGAAATACCTCTA
>NZ_JAUOEK010000130.1 GCF_030540835.1 Flavivirga aquimarina
TTCTTCGTGTGTTTTTAGGTAAAATAACTTCATCAATAAATCCACGTCTTGCAGCTCTATACGGATTAGCAAATTTATCTGCATATTCGGCCTCTTTTTCTGCTAATTTTTCAGCAGGATTATCTGCTGCTGCAATATCTACAAACGATGTTTCTATAGAAGAAAATCAATTCAGTATTATTGATTTGGATAATGATAAAGTTCAGTTTAACACAAATAATAGCTTAAATATTAAAACTATTCGTGTTTATGATCTTATTGGTCGTCAATTATAC
>NZ_JAUOEK010000135.1 GCF_030540835.1 Flavivirga aquimarina
TTAATACCGCCAAAGGCGTTTATCTGAGAAGAATTCAATACTTTCATCTTGTGTCTTTTTGTGGAAACACCAATTTAGGTGAAAAAGCACAAGCCGCAAAGTATTGGTAAAACAATCTTTGCGGCATTTTTATTGAATAATCTTGCGGATTTTAGGAGCTATCGGGATTCACGGGAATGACAATTTCAACGGAAACCCCGAGGCAGAGCCTCGAGGAATTCTTTTCGATTAACCTACAACTTCCAACTTAGCAAAACGTAACAGTAATTTTTTAACTCCACCATGTTGAAAATTAATTTCCGCCTTAATATCTGCTCCGGTACCTTCAATTTTTAAAACTTCGCCTGTCCCAAAACGAAGATGCTTCACTATATTACCAACAACTAACTTACTGTCAAATAAATTAGTATTTCCATTGGTATTAACAACAGGCTTTAATTTTTTAGGTGTCGTAACTTGAAATTTTTCAGGCGCTTTTTTTGCCGCCCCTTTTTTAAGCACAGGCTGTTTAGCCGGTTTATAACGAATCTTATTGGGCTCTACATCTTGTTTAACGTCTCCAAAAATATCGGCATCCAGCATAGGGTTAAAACGTCGTTCCTCAATAGGCGTTAAAATTTCTAAATATTGCTCGTCAATTTCTTCTATAAAACGACTTGGTTCAGAATCAACTAGCTTTCCCCAACGGTATCTTGATAGCGCATAGGTTAAATACGCTTGTTTCTCAGCACGGGTTAACGCTACGTAAAACAGTCTTCGCTCCTCCTCTAGTTCGCTACGTGTATTCATACTCATGGCACTGGGAAACAAATCTTCTTCCAAACCAACAATGTATACATACGGAAATTCCAAACCTTTAGCCAAATGTATTGTCATAAGCGCCACATGATTTGTATCGCCTTTATCGGCATCTAAATCGGTTGCCAATGCAACATCTTCTAAAAACTCTGCTAAAGACCCTGTGGTATCTGCAATCTCTTTTTGGCCTTCCACAAAATCCTTCATACCATTTAAAAGTTCTTCAATATTTTCCATGCGGGTAACCCCTTCTGGCGTACCATCTTTATTGAATTCTTTTATTAGTCCACTCGTTCTTGTAACATGTTCTGCTAATTCAAAAACATCTGCGGTTTGGTTTAGCACTTGATAACTTTCTACCAAGGTTACAAAATCCTGAAGTTTCGTTTTAGTACCCGAGTTAATTTTAACATCTGCTTTATCAATGTTCTTCATCACCTCAAACATGGTACGATTATAACCATTTGCAGAAACAATTAATTTATCAACCGTAGTTTGACCAATACCTCTGGGTGGAAAGTTAATCACACGCTTTAAGGCTTCTTCATCAGCTGGATTAATTATCAATCTTAAATAGGAAAGGACATCCTTAATCTCCTTACGTTGATAAAACGATAAACCTCCATAGATTCTATAAGGAATATCGCGTTTACGCAAAGCATCCTCAATAGACCTCGATTGCGCGTTGGTTCTATATAAAATCGCAAAATCACTATGCATTAACTGATTTTGCATCTTGGTTTCAAAAATAGTACTTGCTACATAACGCCCCTCATCTCCATCGGTTAAAGACCTATTGACTTTTATTTTAGGGCCTTCATCATTCGCTGTCCAAACGATCTTATCTAACTTTGTCTGGTTTTTATCAATAATAGAATTTGCCGCATTTACAATATTTTTTGTAGACCGATAATTTTGCTCCAGTCTAAATACTTTCACATCATCATAATCCTTCTGGAAATTCAAAATATTATTAATATTAGCACCACGAAACGCATAAATACTCTGCGCATCATCCCCTACAACACATATATTCTGAAATTTATCGGATAAGGCTCTCACAATTAGGTATTGTGAATGGTTGGTATCCTGATACTCATCAACTAAAATATATTTAAAACGATTTTGATATTTTGCTAAAACCTCGGGAAATCGCGTTAACAGTTCATTCGTTTTAAGTAACAGATCATCAAAATCCATAGCCCCAGCTTTAAAACAACGCTCTACATATTCCTTATAAATATCACCCATTCTGGGACGTCTAGCCATGGCATCTGCTTCTTTTAACTCCGGATTTTGAAAATAGGCACGTACTGTAATCAAACTGTTTTTATACGATGAAATTCTGGAACGTACCTGTTTATACTTATAAATATCTTTATCAAGCCCCATTTCCTTAATAATAGATGCAATTAACCTATCGGAATCTTGAGTGTCATATATAGTAAAATTGCTAGGATACCCTAACCTATCTGCTTCTATTCGTAAAATTTTGGCAAATACCGAGTGAAACGTACCCATCCATAAATTCTTGGCTTCACTTGCTCCAACTATGGTAGCAATACGCTCTTTCATTTCGCGAGCCGCTTTATTAGTAAAAGTCAGCGATAAAATATTAAATGCATCTATTCCTTTACTCATCATATAGGCAATACGATACGTAAGTACACGGGTCTTTCCAGAACCAGCTCCAGCAATAACAATCATAGGGCCATCAATTTGAATTGTAGGCTCTAACTGTGCTTCATTTAACTGACTTAAATACTTTTCCAATTCATTTCTATTTTAAGATGTGAAAATAACCATTGTTATGCTTTTAATTAAGGGGATTTATTAATAATTATAAACAATTATAGCTTGCTTCTACTTTTTGAATATCTTTAAGCTTCAAAATTTGAATAACATTATGAAATACTTTTTTTTAATATTTATTTTCTTTGGAATATCTACTATTACTCAAGGGCAAAATGATTTAGAGCAACAGTATATAGACATTGAAAGTAAAGTTATTGAATGGAGGCATCATTTTCATCAAAATCCGGAGTTGTCAAACAGAGAATTTAAAACAGCAGAAAAAATAGCAAAGCATTTAAAATCTTTAGGTATTGAAGTTAAAACCGGAGTGGCGCATACAGGTGTCGTTGGTTTATTAAAAGGAAAGAATCCGGGGAAAGTTATTGCCCTACGTGCAGATATAGACGCCTTACCTGTTACCGAACGTAATGACTTGCCATTTAAATCTGAAGTAAAAACAACATTTCTAAATACAGAAACTGGTGTTATGCATGCTTGTGGGCATGATACACATACTGCTATTTTAATGGGTGTTGCTGAAATTCTTTCAAAGAATAAAGATAAAATTAACGGCACTGTAAAATTCATTTTTCAACCTGCCGAAGAAGGTCCTCCTCCTGGAGAAGAAGGTGGCTCTAAACTTATGATAAAAGAAGGTGTTCTTGAAAACCCCAAAGTCGATGCTATTTTTGGTTTGCATATCAGATCTGGTGTTAACGTTGGTGAAATTCATTATAAACCCGGTGGTGCTATGGCTGCTGTAGAACGTTTTACTATAAATGTTAAAGGTAAACAAACACATGGCTCTGAACCTTGGTTGGGCGTCGATCCAATTCTTATTTCGGCTAAAATCATTGATGGTTTACAAACTATTATAAGCCGTGAAACTGAATTGATAAATGAAGCTGCTGTTATTAGCGTTGGAAAAATTACTAGTGGTGTTCGCTTTAATATTATACCTGAAAGTGCCGAATTAATAGGAACGCTTAGGACTTTAGATCCTAATATGAAAATTCATATCATAAAACGTATGACAGAAATGGTGGAAACTATTGCAAAAGCTTATGGCGGTGAAGCCTCTATTATATTTGAAAATTTCACTGCGGTTACTTACAACAATCATGACTTGGTTTCTAAAATGTTACCAACACTTAAAAAAGTAGCTGGAGACGGCCATGTTATCCAGATAAAAGCCGAAACTATTGGTGAAGATTTTTCATATTTTCAAGAAAAAATCCCAGGTTTCTATTTTTATTTAGGAGGGAAACCAGAAAACGCTATTAAACCTCCCCTTCATCATACACCAGACTTTTTAATTAACGAAAAAGGTTTACTTTTAGGAGTAAAAGCATTCACTCAAATAACCTTTGATTACTTAAATAATTAGAATGAATAACGTATTAGAATTTTTATCAAATATCTCGTGGTGGGGTTGGATTTTAATTGGTTTAGTTTTGTTAGCCATACGCGATATTTTTATTCAAAAAAGCCATACCATTAGTCATAACTTTCCTATAATTGGGCATTTACGATATTGGTTAGAAAGTATTGGTCCCGAAATGCGTCAATATTTTGTAGCCAACAATAGAGAAGAACTACCTTTTAATCGTATTGAACGCGGTTGGATTTATGCTTCGGCAAAAAAAGAAAATAATTACGAAGGTTTTGGTACCGACAGAGATATTTATGAGCATCAGCACGTCTTTATTAATAATGCCATGATGCCTTTTAAAATAGATAAAGATCATCCAAATAGTATTGATAAAACCTTCTTACCCTGTGCTAAAGTTATGGGCGCATTTAATAAACGTAAAAAACCATATCGTCCAGCATCAGTTATCAATGTATCTGCTATGAGTTTCGGTTCACTTTCCGCTAAAGCAGTAGAATCATTAAACAAAGGAATAAAGATAGCCGGAGCATACCATAACACAGGTGAAGGCGGTTTGTCTCCTTATCACAGCCATGGTGGTGATGTTGTATTCCATTTTGGTACTGGTTATTTTGGTGTTCGCGCAAAGGACGGTGGATTTTCAATGGATAAAATGAAGAAACTGGTTGAAGACAACCCATTTATTAGAGCTATTGAAGTAAAACTGTCTCAAGGAGCAAAACCGGGAAAAGGTGGTGTGTTACCGGGTTCAAAAATCACTAAGGAAATCGCTGCTATTCGTGGAGTTGAAGTTGGGAAAGATGTACTTTCTCCACCAAATCACAAAGCATTCTCCAACGTTCCGGAAATGGTAGATTTTATAGAAGAAATTGCTGAGGCTACAGGCTTACCTGTTGGTATTAAAGCAGCTATTGGTAAATTGGAACAATGGAATGAGCTCGCAGATATTATGGTGAAAACAGGAAAAGGACCGGATTTTATTACTGTTGATGGTGGCGAAGGTGGTACTGGTGCCGCACCTCCAAGTTTTGCAGATCATGTATCTCTTCCTTGGGTTTATGGATTTAGTGACTTATACAAGCTTTTTAAAAATAAAGGTTTATCTGAGCGTATTGTATTTATTGGTAGTGGAAAATTAGGATTCCCTGCTAAAGCAGCTATGGCGTTTGCCATGGGAATAGATTGTATTAATGTAGCACGCGAAGCCATGATGAGTATTGGTTGTATTCAGGCTCAAATTTGCCATACCAACAGATGCCCAAGTGGTATCGCTACACAAAGCAAATGGTTGCAAAATGGCATCGACCCTACTTTAAAATCGGAACGTTTAGCTCAATACTTTAAAACCTTCAAAAAAGAACTGGTGGAAATTACACATGCTGCAGGTTATGAGCATCCTTGTCAATTTAAAATGGATGATGTCGAGATTAATGTAGACGACCATAACCTTTCAAAAGAATTAAGTAGAACTTATATGTATAAAAAAACACCCGTGCCATTTAAAAGCATGCAAGATTTAAAAGATTGTTTATATTTGGGAGGAATTTATAATAAAACCCAAATCGACTAACAGTTTATGGATGCACAAAGAATTTTAGATTTATTTTTATTCGCTATCCCATCATTAATAACCGGTGTTATTGCATATTATTTTTTTAGAGAACATACTAAAAATGAAGATGGTCGCAGACGGTTTTTATTAAAAAAAGATTTACAGGTAACCGCCATGCCCTTACGTCTACAGGCATATGAAAGAATGGCTTTGTTTTTAGAGCGCATTACGCCATCCAAACTATTAATTAGAACGACTCCCTCATCTGCGAATAAAGATGATTACGAAGCATTGCTTATACATACAATCGAACAGGAATTCGAGCATAATCTATCGCAACAAATATATATTAGCGATAAGTGTTGGAATATTATTACTACCGCAAAAAATGCCACGATTCAACTTATTAGAAAAGCCAATTTACTCGAAAAAACAGATTCGGCAAATAAGTTAAGAGAAATCATATTAACCGAAATGATGGAACGTCATTCACCCAGTGATGCTGCACTTTCTTTTATTAAAGAAGAAGTATCGGATTTATGGTAAACTATCATCAATACGCAGCTCATTTGAACGGGCTTCGCGACATTTCTCTTTAGCGTAATCATACCCTTGTTGCCACCACGAAGTCATTAGTTTTTTATTAAATATCAATGAATTTTCAATAAGCTTAGAAGGTGTATAATATAAGTTAAGTTCTACATCTCTATTTTTTGCTGCTAATTTCCCTATAGTAATGTCACTTCGCTCTACCTGGTCTAATAGATGACTAAACAAATTAATCATTAAAGAAAACGGGTTTTTACCGAGTACTTTATTGTACTCCATATTCTCAGATTCTAAAACAACGGCATCAACTTCTGTAGCTCCACGCAGTATAGCTTCCCTAATAGGAACAACACATCCTAAACCTCCATCGGCATACTCAAAGCCGTTTCTTTTAACTAAAGACATAAATGGAATATAGTTACAGGAAATCCAAACCCAATCACAAAACTCATCGTAATCAAAATCTTTTATAGATTTATATTCTACCCTGTTCTTCGATAAATTTGATACTGTTACTACAACATCTTCTTTAGCTTCCTTAATAAAATCAAACTCATCCTGTGTGAAGTGTCGTTTTAAATAACGACGCAATGCTTTACTTTCTCCAAAAGTACGTTTCATCTTTATAAACTGCCATATCGTATTTATAAAATCTATAGAAACAAATTCTCTATTGCCTTTTTTTCGTTGTACAAAAGGGTTAACACTAAAAATATCGTTCTGATTTACATTTGTGAATACCTCTTTAATTTTATCAATCTTTCCTGCAGCTAAATGTGGGACTAGCAAACTTCCTGTAGACGTTCCTAAAAACATATCATAATCTCTTCCTTCTTCTTGTATTAAATACTCCGCTACGCCACCGGCATATGCCCCTTTACTACCTCCTCCAGAAATTACTAATGCTTTCATTTTTATAATTCTTAATGTAAATATATAAGAACCTGTATTAATTTTAAGACTAAAGTTCTTTTATTTAAGTATTCACTGTTTCACATATATATTTTATGCATTTTGTGGAATATTTTAAAACACAACAACCTCAACTTTATATTGAAGTGCTTTATATGCCATAAATTATGCATTTTGTAGAAAAAATCGACATATGATAATACTAAATAGTCCCTCATTAAAAAGTTTATCTATTTTAGTCTCAGCTATTAACAAAATTACAACACATGGGTAAGATTAATTTTCTTACATCACTATTTATTCTTTCAATTAGTGTTACTATTTTCTCCTTAAACAAATTTGAAAACAATAAAGAACAAATAAACACTCTCCCCTTTTCTTATTATTCTAATAGTGTGACTTCGGAATTACCTCCACCTCCTACTGTAGACTTTAATTTTACCAATAATTTATGCTCTGGAGAAACTATCTCTTTCACTTCTATCGTTACTGGTGATGGCGGGTTTAATTATACTTGGAATTTTGGAGATGGGGAAACATCCACAGAACAAAACCCAAATTATACTTTTGATGCCACAGGCTGTGGTACTCAAGATTTTAGTGTAACACTTACTGTTACAGATATTAATGGTTTATCTGCCTCAGATACACAAACGGTGTCTATACGAGAACAACCAAGCATTTCATTTTTCGATACCAATCCAGGTATAGCAGGACCATTTAATAATTGTGGTAACTCTAGTGCAAGTTCTGAGTATTTAATTGAAGTTGGCAATGGTTCCTCCTCTAGTTCATGTATTGATTCTTACGATATTGATTGGGGAGATGGTAATACACAAAACAATGTTACATTTCCTTTGTCACATAATTATTCAGGATTTGGAACCTATGCAATGGAAATCACAGCTAATGGCAGTAATGGTTGTTCCAATACAGTTACCTATTATGTTAAAAATGCAACAAACCCTTCTGGTGGCATATCTGGTCCGGGAAATACACAAAATTTATGCGCTCCAACTGCAAGTTTACAATTCGAAATTACTAATTGGGGAACTAATACTTCTGATACAACTTACGATATTGACTTTGGCGATGGAACAACTATTTCTTATACACAAGCAGGCTTAGAAGCATCTTCTTTTTATAATGCTTCAAACCCTTCTGCTTCACTACCTTTTCCTATAGCTCCCCATTCATATATAACATCAAATTGCCCAGATGAATTTACTGTAAGACTTTGGATAAGAAATGCTTGTGCTCCCAACCCTAACCCTGCAACCCTCCCAAATATTTTAATACTAATAAGCCCAAATGCAAGTTTTACAGCTCCAGATTCTGAATGTTTAAACACTTCTGTTGAATTTGTAAATACAACAGATCCCGGTTTTGGATTTAACTGTTCGTCTGATATGACTTTTACATGGGATTTTGGTGATGGCTCTACTCCTACTATAGTGAATGGATATCAAAATGTAAATCACACATTTTCAAATTCGGGTACTTATACAGTAACCCTCACTGCAGATAATAATATTTGTGAAAAAACAACTTACTCTCAAGACATATGTATTGAACCACCACTTACTCCAACTTTTATAACAAATACAGATAATGGCTGTAGCATATTAAATATTGACATTACAAACACAACTGATGAAACAGATAGCTGCGAACCACCAACATATTTATGGCAAGTTGCATATGCCCCAGATTATTGTGGTACAACACCAGGTATTTGGAATTTTACAAATGGGACCAATCAAAACTCGACAAATCCATCTTTTAACTTTGATACTCCTGGAACATACACCATAAGTTTAAGAGCCTCCAATTCTTGTGGAAATTTCACGACCTCTCAAGATATTATTGTAAAACAACCTCCTACAACTACCATTAACGCTATTACAGATTTTTGTGGTTCGGCAAGTATAGACCCTGTAGTAAATGTAGTAAGTTGCGCTCCGACATCTGAAACTTTAACATATAGCTGGAGCTTCCCCGGAGGCTCTCCTGCCAGTTCAACTGCCTTAAACCCTGGTACTATAAATTACCCTACCCCGGGCAACTATCAGGTTACATTTAGTGTTACAAGCAGTTGTGATACTACTACAGACACAGAAAGTTTTGTAATTAACCCAGTTCCAACAATAACCAATACAAACTTAACACAGACCATTTGTTCTGGAACAGATACCAGTCAAGTTATTTTAACATCAGATATAACAGGTACAGCATATAATTGGACAGCTTCTGCTCCTGCCGGTGTAACAGGGTTTATTGCTTCTGGCAATACAAATACAATTCCTGTACAGACCATTTTTAATGCTAACAGCACATCGGAAGATGTTACTTTTACAATAACACCCTCGGTTGGTAGTTGCCCGGGGAATCCTGTTAACCTTGTTATAACAGTAGACCCTGCACCTTCTTTTACCAGTCAGCCACAATCGGAAACTATTTGTTTAAACGGACCAATAAATCAGTTATCAGTAGCCGTAAATGGTCCCGGAACACCAACGTATCAATGGTACAGTAATACTGCAAACAATAACACAACAGGAACTATTATAACAGGTGAAACGGCAGCAACATACACACCTCCAAATAATCCCGTTGGAGTCACTTTTTATTACTGTGTAGTATCTTTTTCATCTGGTTCTGGTTGTGATGAAATAACCTCCGATACAGCTCGGATTGAAATTGTAAATGGTATTCAAATTGATACAGACCCTATAACCAGTCAAAATATTTGTGTTGGAGGCGATGTTAATACGGCATTATCTGTCACACATTCTGGAAGTACTGGAGCTATTACATATCAATGGTATTCCAACACGACCAATTCTAATACAGGAGGAACTATTATTACTGGGGCTACCAATACCAGTTACACCCCTCCTACTTTTACAGTCTCAGGAAATTATTACTATTACGTTATTATAACACCGGGAGGAAGTGGTTGTAGCCCAATAACCAGTAGCACCTCCGAAGTTATTGTAGTAAACGATCCTACAATGACAACCCAACCTATAGTCTCTCAAACCTTATGCGAAGGCACAGTACCGCAAAACTTACAAGTAGCAGCTATAGGTGGTTCAGGAACCACATATAATTATCAATGGTATAGCAATACGACCAACAGCAATTCTGGTGGTACTATAATAACTGGAGCGACAAATGCGACTTTTACACCTCCTACAAATAGTGTTGGCACCCTTTATTATTACTGTATTATTACACAGCCAGATCCAGGATGTAGTATTACTAGTGATACTTCGGAAGTCATTATTAATCAGGCTCCCTCGTTTACATCCCATCCTTTATCTGAAACGATTTGCTTTGGTGAAACTTTCAACACACTATCTGTTGTTTATGCTAATGGTGTAGGAACGCCCACCTATCAATGGTACTCAAACACCGTTAACAATAACACAACAGGCACTGTTTTAACCGGAGAGACGACTTCTACCTACAGTCCTCCTTCTGGAACTATTGGTACCCTTTATTATTACGCAACCATTACGTTTTCTAGTGGTGGCTGTACTGAAATTACATCGCAAACTGCAGAACTCACCGTTAACCAAACTCCGAATATTTCAGATATACCACTAACTATTTGTAGTGGCGTTAACTTTAATATTATTCCAGATTCCAGTGGTGGGGATACGGTTCCTACAGGTACACAATATACTTGGACAACTCCAGTAATTAACCCGGCAGGTACGATAAGCGGCGCTACAAGCCAAACTACTCCTCAGAATAATATTAGTCAGACATTAACAAACAATACAACAAATCCGGCTACTGTTACCTATACGGTTACTCCTGTTTCTGGTATTTGTACTGGTAACGATTTCACTATTACTATTACTGTTAATCCTTCAATAAGTATTATAAACAACCTAATAGACAGCAGATGCTACCTATCGAATACGGGGTCTATCGAAATAACTATTAGCGGCGGTATTCCTTTTTCTACAGGAAATCCGTATCAAATATCATGGACAGGGCCTAATGGATATACCAATTCAGATGAAGATATTTTCAGTTTAGAACCTGGCGATTATACTATAACTATAAATGATCAAGGTGGTTGTCCGTTTACAGATACATTGACCATTCAAGAACCTGATGAGCTAATTTTTAGTGCTACCTCTTTTGATCCCGAAACTATTTCCTGTTTTGGTGCTGATGATGGTACGATTGGTATAGATATTTCCGGAGGAACCACTCCTTATGCATATAGCTGGACACGAAATGGATTATCATTTTCTAATATAGAAGACTTATCAAATCTGGGGCCGGGAGATTATCAGATTACTGTTACCGATGCTAATAATTGTACACCTATAATTGAAGATTTTCAAATTATTGAACCTCCTGCATTGAATATTAGTTTAGTAAATCAAGTTGATATTATTTGCTTCGGAGAAGCTACCGGCGTTATTAATATTAACACCATAGGAGGAAGACAAATTGAAGTGTCACCCGGAGTTTTTGATTATTTATATTCATGGACAGGTCCAAACGGATATACAAGCAACCTCCAAAACCTATCGGGATTATTTGCCGGAACCTATAATTTGATTGTTACTGACAAATCCGGTTGTACTGATACATTACAGGTTGTTTTGGATCAATCTGATGAAATTATTATAGATTTTAGTACGACTGAAATTGAATGTTATGGCGATAATAATGGCTCTATAACTATTGACAATATTTCTGGAGGTAATCCTCCTTATACAATTCAGTGGAGCAATCTAGGTTCAGGCTCTAATCAAAACAACTTATCTGCCGGTACTTATATTATTACAATTACCGATGACACCAATTGCGAAAAACAAGCCACCGTAGTTATTGATGAAGCTCCGGAGTTTTCAATTACTCCAATTGTAACACAAATTTCCTGTTATGGAGAAAATGATGCCAGTATTGCTCTCAATCTGGTTGGAGGTATGACCCCTGTAACGCTTGTATGGGATGATGATGCTTCTGCTGGTGTAGAACGAAACAATTTGATTCCGGGAACTTACTCAGTAACCATTACTGATGCAACCCCTTGTATTATAACCGAGACCTTTACCTTTATAGAGCCAGATCCGTTAGAGCTTTCTGCGGTTACCACTGATGCTTTAGATTGTAACGATGCTAATAGTGGTGCTATTAATTTAACGGTAACTGGTGGGACACTTCCTCTAAGTTATGCATGGTCCAATGGTACTACTACTGAGGATTTAGACAATATCCCTCCTGGTACCTATTCGGTAGTTGTTACAGATGCCAATGGGTGCGAAATATCCAATAACTGGACGGTTAACAGGTTTGACCCGCTTACCATAGAAGTAGATACTATTACAGATTTTGATTGTATAACCCGAAATGTAGAACAAACTTTTATTGCCAGGGTTACCGGAGGTATCCCCCCTTATCAAATAAGCTGGTCTAGTGGAACGGTTAGCGGAGCCAATAATGAAATCATGAATACAGATCAGGATGGTTTAGCTATTATTAGTGTTATTGATAGTCATGGATGTACTACAAATTTTTCACACAATGTAGATATTCCTGTTCTTGGAGATGCTGGTTTCGAACTTAACTCTATCGGTTATACCTCTTTTGGTATATATTCAAAAAAAGACCCCATCCAATTTACAAATACGGCTATAGGTGACTATACTTCTATACTTTGGGATTTTGGAGATGGCAATTTTTCTAGCGAAGAAAACCCAATACATACTTACATTACGGAAGGAGACTATATAGTAACACAAACTGTAACCTACCCCTTTGGTTGTATTTATGAAAAAACTATCACACTATCTGTTGAAAAAGGATACAGCCTTATAATGCCCAATGCTTTTACTCCTAACAATGATAATATGAACGACTTTTTTAATCCGGCGTTTATAGGATTGAGCCAAATGGTCTTAGATATTTACGATACCTGGGGTAGTTTAATTTATTCTGAAAAAGGAGATGATATTGATGGCTGGAATGGTAAAGTAAATGATGCAGATGCAGAAAACGGTAATTATTACTTTAAATTTTCTGCCCAAACTTTTTATGGAGAAACCATTACAAAAGAAGGTCCTGTAGTATTAATTAAATAACCAATACAGTTAAGATAGATGAAAATTAAAATATTAGTTTTAATTATTATAAGTTCCTTTTCTTTAAAAGTAAACGCCCAAGACCCTATCTTTACACAATACCAATTAGTACCGGAAACTATGAATCCCGGTTTTTCTGGTTTTGAGGATGCTACATATTTTGGTTTAATCCATAGAACACAATGGCCTAGTTTAAATTTGAGAATAGATACCGAATATGCTTTTTTTAACACGTGGTTTGAAAACATTGGTGGCATTGGTATTAGCATTTTAAATCAGCATGAAAACAACACCAGTTACAACCACTTACAAGGTAATGTTAATTACTCATACCATGTAAAGCTAGCAAACGATTGGTATTTTAGACCAGCTGTAGAGTTTGGTTTTGGTACCAAATCTTTTAATTTTAGTAATCTGGTATTGGCAGACCAAATCAATATTAATTCTGAGACTATAAATCCAATTTCATCGGACGTGTATGCTATGAATGCTAACAGAAATATAGGCTTTTTTGATTTTAACGCCGGTTTTGTTTTTGATAAAAAAAACACACGAAATGATACCGATTTATGGTTGGGGGCTTCTATTAAACACTTAAACAAACCTAATATTTCTTTTGTAGAAAATGGTAATGTTCCGCTAGACATCTTTTATTCTATACATGCCAATTACAGATTTCCTTATTTTGACTATAATGATATCCTCCTTTCTGTTAATTATATGCAACAGAGTCAGTATAACAGATTAGATATAGGCGCCACTGCTAAACTCGAAAAATTTATGTTGGGTGCTATGGCAGTTACCAATCCTGCTAAAAACAGTTTAAACAGTCATCTATTAACTTCTATTAATGCTTTTATTGGATTAGAATTCGAGCAGTTACGATTTGGTTTTTCCTATGATTTAAATACATCTAATATTGGTAGAACCGATGGAGTTTACGAGCTCTCTATCACGTATTTAGCGGGCTGTCTAGTTTGTAGAAATCCAGCAAACTTGGAAAGACGGAAATAGTTTTTATTTAACCTCAGTTTTATTTAATTTTTAATTTATCTAAATCCTCCTTTTTAAAGTATCTGTTCTCTTTATAATTCGTCCAACAATATTTTAAACTTTTTTTACCTTTCCTTTTTTCAACATTTCTTTCATAAGAAACTTTTGCAATAAAATAATCAAATTCAAGAATATATTCGGGTAATACTTTTTTACATTTTTCCAAAAACTCTATTGCTCCTTTTGGATTGTTTAGAATCGAGTATGAATCAATGGCCTTTTTGAAGTTATAATAAAATACACGAGGAGAAGTACCTTCAAAGTTTTCTATAGTTTTATTCCAATATTGAATAGATTTGGAATGTTGCCCCATATAATAATAGTGCCAAGACCTATCATATGTTAAAAAGTTAAAGATTTTATTTTCTCTACAATACTCTACTATATATTCATACAGTTCTAGGTTTTTAGTATCAAGAGCTTTGACAAAAAAGTGGTCAACATCAACCCTATTTTCATTTGGTGTAAAGCCATAAATACTTTCAACATCACCTTTGTAATTTTTTACATAATCTTTAAAGCCATTGTAGTTAGATAAATTTCTATAATCTTGAAAAATATAAGAAATTCCATCTATTAACGATTTTGAAAGAAGATTTTGATGGTCAGCATCATACAATTTATTTTGAAAAATAATATTTGTGTTTTTATAGTTTTTATAAAAATTCTCTATTGCCTCACCAGCAGCTATTCTATATTTACTATCATATTTCCCACTTGCAATAAAATAAAATAATTTCTTGCCTTTGTATGCTTTAAAGTATTCTGAAATACCATTACTAATATCGGTATTTAAATTTTCACTTATATTAATGAAGCCTCTAAACGGATTGTTTTCTTGCAGCATTAATAAGTGGTTGTATTCCGCTCCATCAGAATGACCAATTATAGCATTAAATCCTGATGTTGAATATTCGGTATTTATATATGGTATGAGTTCGTTGAAAATAAAATCTTTGAACTTAATACCGTTTTCTTTCCAAAAAACATCAAGTTCATCCCATCTCTTTTCTTGAGTTATCCCTACCAGTATAGTTTTAGGAACAGCATTGAACTTTATAAGTTGAGTTAAATATGTCGATGCTATTTCAAAATTATAATTAGCATCAGTGATGTAGATTACTGGATATTTATTTTCAGTAGAATAATCGCTAGGTAATAAAACTTTTATATTCCTTTTTTCTTTTAAAACCTTAGAATCAATAATTTTCAAATCTCCCAATTTTTGGGATTGACTATTTATCGTTTGAAACAGTAAAATCATAAGCAGTAACCATTTATATTTCATTTTTAGGGTTTTAGTCATTTTTTTGCTAACGGTCTTATCTATGATTTATTGCGTGAAAATCCGCAGGTTTTTTTTCAGGTTAAGTACCAAGATAGAAAAAATGCGAAGATTTTCCGAGTATGCAAACATGAAGCAATTAAATATACGGTACTGGCAAATCGTTTTTATTTATCTCTTTTCGCTCGTCTTTTTTTACGCTTTTCTTTTCGAGCTTTTTTCTTTTCTTGTTTTTCTATTTCTTTTTCTGATTTTCGGACAAATAAAGGCATGTATTTTTCGTGTTCCTCACTTTTAAGCCAATCAATATATTTTTTTTGAAAGTTTTCAACTCCATCTCTCTTTATTGCATCAAAATAATACTCCACTAAATTTGGGTTATTCTCACAAAATGTCAAAAGGCAATTCTGAATTCCAGTTAATGTTAGATATGGCATAAATTCAATTTGATCAGCAATAATAATAGCAATTTCTCCTTTTGTTAAATTCCGTTCTTGACATTCAGATTTAACTTTCGTCAAAGTTGAGTCAGTAAAAAATTCCGCAAGAGTTGTTAGAGAATTTTCCCCAAAAGCAATAATTTTTTTAGCTTGTTCGGTTTTCGTAATTTCTTTAGAATTTTCCGTTTCTGAAATTCCGTTTAACAATGAACCAATTTCAGATTTAGTTTGTGAAAAACTTAAGTTCAGATTCAGAGCAATTATTAGGAATATAAATACAGTTTTTCTCATTCAGTTTAGATTTATTTTCAAATCTATTCTTTGTTTCTCTATTCTAAAACTTTAAATGAGTGAATGATAGTTTTCAATGAGTTAATGGATTTCCTCACTTCAAATAAGACCTTCTAAAAAATAAAGCTCCTTAAAAAGAAGCTTTTGAGTTAATTTTTGCATTTTTTAGTGTCTTGTGCTACGATTACTGTTATTATAAACAGTTATAATTTATATTCTATTCCTAAATTAAAAACGGATGATTTGATGGTATTATTTCTTTCAATTAAGCCTAAAAAATATCTTGTATTTACAGCAATTTTTTCTGAAAGTTTGTACCCAATACCAAAAGTAAGTCCGAAATCAAATTTATCATAATCAAAATCTATAGACTCTGCATCTGTTCCTGTAAATTCTTTAAATGGGTCTTTAATTATTTTTTCTTTTCGGGTTATTATGTATCCAAATTGAGGACCACCTTCAAGATAAAAATCTTCATTGATGAAGTATTGAGCAATAATAGGAACTATAATTGTGGATTCATTGATATTAGATTCAAAGTCAACTATAGAAATAAAGCCATTTATATCAATCAATTCAATATTTTCATTCAATAATTTCGAACCTTGTATAGCAAAAATAAGCTCAGATTGAATACTGAAATCATATGATATTTCAAAATTCACAAAGCCTCCTAAGTAAAATCCAATTTTTCTCTCGTAGCGTATATCTTCTAAACCAGAAATTATAAATTTTGGTGTATAAGATGAATAGTTAGCACCAACTTTAATACCTAATGTCATATCAGTATTTTGAGCTTTTGCTTCATTGCTAAATATGAAAACAAGTAATGCTAATAAAAAAAGGTATTTATTCATTATTATCATGATTAATGTTTACAACGTGTTTATATGGTTTGTTATATATTTTAAGCGCCTAATTTAGCAAATACAAACGGAATAGAAAATCTACTAGAATTTCCGTAAGTAGGCAAGTAATAGCAATTAATCATAGGGCACGTTGTTGCAGCTGGTTTTATTCTTTTATTTCCTTTAAATATTTATAATCATTTCCTTGTTTTAGTAAAACATATTGATTCCAAAATTTTTCGTCATTTAGATTGTCAACAGAAAAATTCCATTCGGTTAGAGAACCAATTTGGTTAACAACTTCGCTTCCAAATAAATTACTTTTAATAGCCAAAGGTTCAAAATAAGTCCATTCATATAATTTTTTGGAATCATTAAAAGCCACAAAATACTGAAGTTTTTTTATTCCTTCCTTGTCGGTTACTAATACAGGATTAATTGCTAAATCTCTGTTTTCTGGATATATTAAAGAGTGAACAGATAATTTTGAATAATTGTTAGGATTATTTTTTTTTAAACTTTCATAAGTTGGTTTAAAAATGTTTTCGTTTAGTTGTTCTTCAAAAGAAGTGTTTTTTGATTGTTTTTCTTTCCTTAAAGAGTCTGCTACAATTTCGTATAATCCAATATAATTTCGATTATTAACTTCATCAGTTTTCCAAATAGATTCTCCATATTTATCCCAATCTGGGTCTTTTTTCAAATCAGGGATTTTTTCAAATAGGTTAGTTTCCCAAAAGTCAGGATTTAATTCTGTTGAATTTTCTTTAAAAAAATTCCATTGTTGAAGATTATTAAAATATTGTTCTTCTCCTACATTTATTGAGTTTGCTTGAAAATAAGTAACGTTAGATTTTTCGTAATACCATTTGTCATTATATTTAACAGCTTTTATAATGTAAGCATATGTTCTTGGAATTTCTTCCAGAAACTTTTTATCCTTAATATCATTTGGTGAAATGATTTTTACATTTTTATCTTTTTTGTTTTCGGTTAGACCTTTTAAGTCTTGAGAAGAAACTTGCTCAATAAAAAAAGCTACAAATTTTGTTTTGTCATCATTTAGCAATAATTGAAAAGGTTTACCATTTCTATTGGATAGAATGTTTTTTAAAAATTGCTCATCAAAATCTTTTCTTAAATATTCATTTGAAAGAATATTTAATCTTTCTTGACTTAATTGTTTTTCTTTTTTTAACGTCGGACTGTTAATTGCAATTGTGTAAATAATATCGTTCAATGCTTTAGACAAAGCATTGTTAATTGTACAATTAATTGATTCATTAGTACACGCAAACTCAAATCCAGGATTATTCCAGTCTCCAATATAAGATTTGTCTAATATTATTGAGTTTGATATGTCATCAAATAATTGAATTTTGATTTCAGCATAACCAACATTATCCTTTTTGTACAACTCAATTTTTGAGAAATTAAGAACATATTGAAATTTCTCGTTTTCAGATATACTTTTTAGATTAGTTAAAGAACCATCACTTTTTTGGTCTTTTAGAATAATTAATAGATTTGGGAATTTTTCAAAAAAACGATAAGCTAAAAATTGCTCGGAAATGGAACTTATATTTTTGAAAAAATCTATATTTTTAGCAAATTCCATTTCACTTTTTATCATTTCTTGAATGTTTTCAGATTGTGATAAAAAATCTTCAGATTTAAGGTAAGATTCTGTCTCTGAAGTATTATTGTTTTTAATAATACTATTGTTGTATTTCGCTACTTCTCTCTTGAATGATTTCTCATATTTCGTTTCATTTGGGGAAAGTATTAGAATTGTTGGTTCAAGTTTCTCCTGTGCAAAAGTTAAGTTTGAGACTAATAAAATTATTAAAGTAAATAATTGTTTTTTCATTTGTGTCTTGTCCTGAAATATGGCTACAGGTTAAAATTGATTTACGCTGATAATTTATATACCATATTAGGTGTTTTATAATCTAAAGATAAGTGTAATCTTATTTCATTGTACAGATTAATTGCATTTTTTGCAGCTCTCTTTGCGTGATCGACATTTTCAAAGGTCTGGTCGAGATAAAATTCATCTTTAAGGATACCGTTTACACATTCTGCCATTGCATTTTCATAGCAGTGGTTTTCTTCGGTCATGCTAATACCAATCTTTTTTCTTTTAAGAATTTGTGTGTATACATTACCGCAATACTGTATTCCTCTGTCAGAGTGATGTATGAGCGTTTTGATGTCTTTGGTTTGATAGATAGCCTTATTAAGAGCTCTCACACAACCTTTTAATTCTAGGCTATTACTAAGGTCATATCAAACTATTTTACGAGAATACATATCTGTTATTAGTGCTAAGTAACAAAATCCTTTTACGGTTCTAATGTATGTAATATCAGTATAGTTAATATTAACTATATATCTATAATACCCACTCCAATATAACAATTTCTTTAGGGTTTTATGGGAATTTACTACAACATATTATAATGTTATCTCTTTAATTGAGACCTAGGAACCATAACAACTTCATTTTATGTATTTTAAATAAAATTTAAAAAAGAAGCGTTTGAGTTAATTTTTGCGTTTTTTAGTGTCTTGTGCAACGATTATCGGTGTTGTAGTGTATTTTTTCTCGTTCTCCTCGTTTTCAAAATTTATCCGTCATTTAATCTTTTTAATAAATAGTTCCTTATAAGTTTTACCAATAGGAATTTCTTGGTCACCAATAAATACTTGATTTCCGTATACTTTTGTGATTTTGTCAATATTGATAATAAACGAACGATGTATCTGTATAAATCTGAAGTTTTGTAGTTTTTCATTCCAATTACGCAAACTATCTAAAACTAAAATGCTTTTTTCTGCGGTAATTACTTTTACATAATCAACCTCTGCTTTTAAAAATAAGATATTATCAATATGTATGTTGTACAAGGTTTTATCTGAATATAAAAACAGGTTCTTATCAATTTCCTTTTTTTGATGAATTAAATTGTTTCTAACTCTGTTTACGGCTTTAAAAAAGCGTTCAAAAGAAAAAGGTTTTAATAAATAGTCTACTACGGCTTCCTCAAAAGCTTCGAGAGCATAATTGGAATATGCCGTAGTAACAATAACTTTTGGAGGATTAGTAATTGTTTTCAAATAGGATAATCCATTCAATTCTGGCAATTGAACATCAAGAAACAAAAGTTCAACTTGTTGTAATTGTTCTTGTTTAATATCCAATCCATTTTCATAGATGCCAATACAATCTAGAAAAGGAATTTTATTAATATAACTTTGCAACACTTCTTGTGCTGGTTTTTCATCTTCTAAAATTATGCAACGTATCATAATTGTATATTGAGTGTTACTTTAAAAAGCTTATTAAGTTCTTCTATGTGCAATTGATGATTGTTTGGGTATAAATATTTCAATCGCTTTTTAGTATTGGCAATACCTATACCACATTCTTTCCAATTGGCATCAATTTCTTCTTCAGCATTTCTATTAAAAGGGTTTTCGCACAAAAAAGCAAATACCTTGTCTTTTAATGTAATCCTTATTTTTATTTGATGTTGAGATCCTCTTAAAAGACTTGTATATTTAAATGCATTTTCTACAAATGAAATTAGTAGCAATGGCGAAATATCTTGCTCGTAGTTATCGATACTTGTCGAAAATTCAATATTTAATTTATTTGAAAGACGTTCTTCTTGTAAACTAATATAATCTTTTATATGTGTAATTTCTTTTTTTAATGAAACGTACTCATTTTGACCTTCATGTAAAACATATCTAAAACTATCTGATAGTTTCAAAATCATTTCGGCGGTTTTATTCTCTTTCTTTATTGCGCTGGAATAAATAGTGTTCAAGGTGTTAAACAAGAAATGCGGATTGATTTGAGACTTTAGTCCTGATAATTCTGCTTGCTGCTTCTTTCTATTAGCTTCTTCTAGCTCTGCTTGCTTTTTGTATGATTCTTTTATAGAGTAAAGCACAAAGGCAAATAAGGACAAAACTGTATAAGTAGATATATAACCTATCGCATAATAGCTCAAAAATGATTTCTCGTGAGTACCGCTAAATAGCCAATTATGAACGTTCAAGTTTAAATAACCTAAAATGCAAAAGAGAATAAACAACAAAACTACATTCCATATATATTTTTTAGAGGGAAAAAATATTAGATAGGATACATAAAATACAATCATCGCAAAAAGCAAATCATTTAATTCACTATAAAAATGATAGGGAGTATCTTTACCTACAGATTTCAAAAAAGGAAACAACAAATAAATAATCCAGAAACCAACGTGCAATAAGGGTTCTTTTTCTTTAAATTTTGTTAGTAATCCCATCTCGTTATACTTTATAGTTGACATATTTATGTTACTTAATCAATTGGAGTGTCATTATATTTTCTATTCTTTCTACTTCTTGTGCGCTCTTTATTTTTAAATAATTTATACTTTATAGTAAATAAATAATTCAAGGTTTGCGACTGTATATCCCAATTAGTATTTTGGGTCAGATTGCTAGTTTTACTGGTTCTATTTAAAACATTGTTATTAAAAATATCTACTATTCTAAAATTAGCAGTAAGCTTATTTTTTAAAAATCGTCCGCTTATTGCAAAATCTAATCTATTTCTAACATCTACATAATTAAATGTACTTTGGCGTTTTGGTGTATAAAGATAAGTCATATCAGCTGTTAAGTTTTCACTAATATCAAATGTATTTTTAAACTGAATACTAGAAGAGTATGTTCTATCCCAAGTAACAGCTGAGCTTTGGTTTATTTTTGTGAAATAATAGTTGGCGGAAAGCCTAGAATTCCAAAAAGATGCTAATTTATACCTTACTGTAGTTTCAACGCCATAAGAATTAAATGTTCCTGAGTTTTCATAACGAAATACTTGTAAATTATTTTCTGAAAATTCTGTCCATAATATTACATTTTTTCTATGACGATAAAAACTTGTAATTCCTAGATTGAATCCTTTAATACTTTTTTGATAAGTAAATTCAATATTGTCACTAATTTCGGGTGTTATATTTGGATTAAATTCCCAAACATAAAGCGGATTCACAATTTGAAACGCATTAATATGATGAAAGTTTGGCCTTGATACACGTTTACTATACCCTAAATTTATTGTATTAGTGTCATTGATTGGATAAGATAAATGTACAGATGGAAATAGGTTTGAAAATTCTTGTAATGTTTTGAAATTATTAGTCCTACTTTCTGAATTTGATTTGAAATATTCATAACGTAATCCTGCTTGCAAATTTATTTCACCCAATGAAAATTTACATAATCCATATAATCCTAATAAGGATTCGTCATATTCAAATTGATTTCTTGTAGTTGCATCATTTACTGGAGAAAACAGATTTTGGCTTTCTAATGTTTGAGTATTTCTAGATATTCCTGATTCAATAATTAGTTTATCATTAATAGGGAAAATGTAATCTAGTGCTAAAGATTGTAGTACAAAATCTTCTGTCAAAAATTGATTAAAAAGGAATGTGCCGTCTTCATAATCCATTATTGGATAATTATTATTACTACTATTTAAATTATAGTCAAATTCTAAAAAATGTTGGACGTTATCAAATTTCAATCTATAATTTGCATTAAATATTGTTACATAATGAAAATGACTATTCTCTCTCAAATAATCGTAGTTATCTCGACCTGATACATTAAAATAGGTTGATTTGTTTTCGTAATTATGTGAATCATCTGTATAGTCAAAACCAAAAGAAAATTCATGCTTATCTTTAATATAGAAATCTAATCCTGAAGCAATTTTATAAATACTTCCATCAAACTCATATGGTGTAAAAACACTTTCAGTATTTCCATTACTAAATTGACGATGTATAGTTTGATTATTAGTTTCTTTATTGCTTGATTTTGAAGCACTCACTCGAAAGTTTATTGAAGAATTATTATAGTTTCCATTAATTCCTAAACTATGCCTTCTTGTGCCGATAGATGTATTTAATCCTAAATTAAAACCAGAGTTTCTTTCTTTTTTTAAGATTAAGTTAATAATACCCGAAATTCCATCTGCTCTATGTTTTGCTGAAGGTGAAGTTATAATTTCCACATGATCAATGGAGGAAGCTGAAATTTGTTGTAATAATTCAGTTGCACTAAATGAAGAAGGCTTTCCATTAATCAAAACACGCACATTATCACTACCCCGTAAGGACACAGTTCCTGCACCTATATCAGTTTGCACTTCAGGTATTTGATCAAATGCCTCTAAAGCATTGACCCCAGATTGTTGAATGTCACTTTCTAAATTAATAATTTTTCTATCTATTTTAAGTTGTGTTGTGGTTCTTTTTCCCTTAATAATTACTTCTTCTAGAGAAGTAATGTCAAGCTTTAATGCTATAATTATTTCATTTATATTTTCCGTTTCTGATAACATCAGTCGTAATGTTTCATAACCAATAAAACTAACTTCTAGATGTGTGAAAACTTTACTTGTATTTAATTGAAATTTTCCATTTTCATCAGCAGACACACCATCCACTAACTTAATTTTATTATAAATTGCTATAGTAGCAAAAGGGATTGTCTCTTGTGTAATACTGTCAATTACAATTCCTTTTAATTGTGTTTTTTGAGCAGATACTGATACAACTATAAAAAGCAATAATAAAGGCAAGATGAATATACGTTTCAAAATATTAGTTTTTTTAATTCAAAACAAAGTTGCTGTTATGCTAACTATTTAAAAACTTTAATATGTAAACGTACTTTATTGCTCTGTGAAAGAATATGATAAAAACAGGGACTTCTTTTGTACCTAACGGTTACCTTTACTTTGAATTATTAAATTAACAGAAGAAAAGAGGAGAACTAATTAATATCTATTTAGTATCACATTTTTATAGCAAGTAGGCAGGTTATTATAACTTATAATCATACAAATGCTGGTGACGGTCAGGAATCGGTCAAAAATAGGATGCTGAGCAAGTTATATCAAAAAGAAAATAGTAACTTTGAAGTACCAATAGCTATCGGGATTGGCTAGTGCTTTTCATAGGAGCCGTTGTTAGTTACAGTATTTTTAATATTCTCTTTTCGGACGTTTTTTGTATTCCGATAATATTTTTTCTTTATCAATTTTGGTGAGTCCAAATTCAGTTTGCATTTCAGGTGGAAATGGTGGAATTTGGTCGTCAATCATTAAAACATCTTGAATTAAATATTCTCCAATTTCTCTATTCCATCCAATACAACCAGATTGATAATCCACAAGATAGGTCGTGTCTTGGATTGCTCTCAAAGTTAAATTAGTTCTATTAGTAAATTCTTTTTTTCTTAAAAGTCCCTCATATGCAATTGCCTTTACAGTTCCATTTGGATATTCAGTCAGTTTTAAAAGTTCAGATTCCGTTGCGTTTCTCATAATCCATCGTCTTCTGTAAACTTCGCTTTTTGTTGAAATTCCCATTCCACCAATTCCACTTGTAATTCCTCGTAACTCTGAAACTTTGATAGAGTCTTTTATTTCCGTGCGAATTCCACTCCAATTATAACTCCAATTCGGCTCGTAGTTGGTCACAAAAGCAATAATAATTCCGATTCCGACAATTGTCAAAATCGGGAATAAAATCGAAAATCGATTCCTCTTTTGATTATTTCTGCGAGTTTTTTTCATATGTTCGTTAAGGAACATTGTTTACACAAGTTAAAGATTAGACTTTACACTAAATTAGTGTCTAACCTTTATGTTTGTTTTTTTATTTCTTTATCATTATTCCATCTAACTTGTCTTTGTCAATCTAGAATTCTACGGTTTTATAATTTTTAATTACAACTCGAACCTTAATTCTGTCTTCTTCCAATTGAATGATTTTGGTGTCATAAATTCTCCTACTCAACTCTTTATTGTAATTCTCTATTTCGAGAAATTGGTCATTAAATGAGCCATGATCCACATAAATTGTTCTTCTCTCAATTAAAACTGTCTTGTAATTATCTATCAATAAATATGCCGTGTCTTTAGGTGATACATAATGTCGAATCTTTCTTTTTTCTGGTTTTTTCATTTCCAACCAATCGTGCTTAAAGTCCAGTTTTATTTGAGTATTTAGATAATCTGAATTAAGAGAATCAATCTCAATATAACCTATATTCCAGCTCCCTTGAGAAAAGCTATTAGTTCCAGTGAACCAAATTATCATTATGGTTAAAATATATTTCATTTGATCTTGTTTAATGTCTTGTCCTAAAATATGGCTACAGGTTAAAATTGATTTTTACGCTGATAATTTATATACCATATTAGGTGTTTTATAATCTAAAGATAAGTGTAATCTTATTTCGTTGTATAAATTAATTGCATTTTTTGTAGCTCT
>NZ_JAUOEK010000136.1 GCF_030540835.1 Flavivirga aquimarina
GTTTATCTGAGAAGAATTCAATACTTTCATCTTGTGTCTTTTTGTGGAAACACCAATTTAGGTGAAAAAGCACAAGCCGCAAAGTATTGGTAAAACAATCTTTGCGGCATTTTTATTGAATAATCTTGCGGATTTTAGGAACTATCGGGATAATCCCACCAATTTGGGCGGGATCTCAAACATTCGGACATACCGTTCATTGTGAGGCGCTTTTCAGCGACGTCACAATCTGCTAAATCAATAATTCAAACCACCGTCATTATGAAGTAGGCACGACTGTAATAATCTG